>NZ_JACFRQ010000001.1:485057-1685768 GCF_016100865.1 Snodgrassella sp. W8132 | reverse complement strand
CCCATCCCGAACAGGACCGTGAAACGACCTAGCGCCGATGATAGTATGGATTGCCCATGTGAAAGTAGGACACCGCCAGACTCCCTATAGAAGAACCCGGTTGATTAGTCAGCCGGGTTTCTTACTTTAAGTACTGAGAAATACCACAGAAGAAAAACAATACCGCAGCAGCCTGATGGCTGCTGTTGCTGTATCTAGGTCAGAGAGGGGAAGGACTGCTGACGCAGTGCTTCGTAAAGGACGATAGCGGCGGCGTTGGACAGGTTCAGTGAGCGGATGTGCTCTGACTGCGGAATTCGCAGACACTGCTCTGCGCGTGCCTGTGCGAATGCTTGGGGCAGTCCGGTGGTTTCGCGACCGAAGAGAAAGTAGATTTGCTGATTGGGGTCACTGTAGTCGAACTGAGTGTAGTTGCGTGTGCCGTAGGTTTCTATCAGGTAGACTCGTGCATTAGTTTGAGTTTCAGTCATGCTGATGAATGGCCTCCTGATAGTTGTCTATTGATGACAGCCTACCATCTAGGTAAAATTAGTGCTTTATTTAATCGATATACTGGGGAAAAATAGTGACAGAATCAAGTCTTCCGCTAGTTGTGGATTTAGATGGAACATTAATTCTGACTGATTCATTACATGAAACCCTGATCAGTATGCTTAAATTATATCCGTTTAAGTTTTTCAAATTAATAAAAATATATTTCCAAGGTAAGGCAGAATTTAAAAAATTTGTCTATGAACATAGTAATTTTAATGCTGATAAAATACCTTATCGTCATGAATTAGTTAACTACATACAAAAGCAACGACAACAAGGAAGAAAAGTCATACTTGCTACTGCTGCCTATAAAGATATTGCATATAAAGTAGCGGATTTTTTGAATTGCTTTGATGATGTTATTGCTACGGATTCACAAAAAAATTTAAAAGGAATAAATAAACTTAATGCGATAGAACAGAAAATCGGACGAAAATTTATATATGCAGGGGATGATAGTGCTGATTTGCCGATTTGGAAAGAGGCTAGCGGAGCTATTGTTACAGGAAATAAAACTGATAAACTTATAAAAATAATAAAGCAAAGCGGAACGCCGGTATTAAAACAGTTCAGCAATGAAGATAAAAAAATGATGACATGGCTGAAAGCCATACGTTTACATCAATGTTTGAAAAATCTGCTTCTCTTTGTTCCACTCCTTACTTCTTTTCAGTTTTATGATTTTCAAAAATTTTTAATAGTATCTACTGCATTTATCGCTTTTTCTTTAGGTGCATCAGCAACATATATTTTAAATGATTTATGGGATCTGGAAAATGACCGTCAGCATTTGAATAAAAGACATCGACCGTTTGCTTCCGGAAATTTATCGATTGCTCAGGGTCTCAGGGTAAGTTTATTGCTTTTAACGAGTGCAGGATTAATTTCTATTTTGATATCAAGATATTTTTTTGGTATATTTTTATTATATTTATTAATAACAACATTATATAGTTTAAGGTTAAAACAGATTATATTATTAGATATAATAGTTTTATCCGTTTTATATACCGTCAGAATATTAGCAGGTGGAGTAGTTGCTAATATAGAATTAAGTTACTCTTTACTGGCATTTTCTGTCTTAATATTCTTAAGTTTGGCTACTGTAAAACGGTGTGCTGAGTTAGTTTCAAAGTCCGATGAGAATAATTCGATTGTTGGTAGAGGGTATATAAAAGCTGATTTAGATATTCTCTGGCCATTAGGTATAAGTACATATATTGGTGCCATTATTGTTTTTGGTCTTTATATTAATGCTCCGGAAACCATTGTTTATTATAGAACTCCTGCTTTATTATGGTTGGCACAATTATTGATGGTCTATCTGATTGGTAATTTATGGATGATGACTAAAAGAGGTTTAATGCACGATGACCCGATCGTATTTTTTATTCAAGATAAAAAAAGTCTGATTTTACTGGCTTTAATAATATATATCATATTGTTAGCCAGATATATTTAGTTTTCTGATTTGGAAGAGTTAGAGTGAATTTATTAACATTTATGCTTGCAGTTATCAGCGTTACACTAAATGCTCTGGCGCAAATTGCATTACGCAAAACTATGCAGACTATTGGGACATTTCCCCAAAGTGTTTCAGATTATTTTTACTTTGGATATCAGCTAATATTGAATGCATGGTTTATTACTGGTATGTGCCTTTATGCAATTAGTATTGGCTTATGGATGGCTGTATTGGGCAAAACTGAAGTGAGTCTGGCTTATCCGCTTTTATCGATTGGTTATATCATTACTGCTTTTATCGGGTATTTCTTTTTACATGAAAATGTTAATCTACTTCGTATTATAGGTTTGGTTACTATTTGTATAGGAATCATAATTATTTCCAGGAGTGCATAAATTGCGTCATATTATTACCGGGGGTAGTGGGTTCACAGGGCAGATTCTCACAAGAAAATTATTGCAGAATGGTAATGAAGTAGTTAATTTTGACATAAAAAACTATACTGATTGCACTCTGGAAAAACAAAGTCAGTTTGTTTATGGTGATATACGTTCAGCTCAGGATATAAGAAAATTAGATCTTCAACCGGATGATATTGTTTATCATTTGGCTGCACGACAGTTTGCTGATAATGTACCCAGATCAAATCGTCAGGCTTGGTTTTTTGAGGTGAATGTTGCTGGTACGCAAAATATTTTGCATGCAATGTCTGCAGCAGGTACAACCAGAATGGTATTTTTTTCTACTGATATGACCTATGGTTTAGTGAATTCATGTCCGGTATCAGAGGAGCATCCCCAAAATCCTTTGGGACCATATGGAAGCAGTAAAGTTGAAGCAGAAAAATTAATTCGAAGTTATGAAAAATTAAATGCTACTATTTTTCGTCCGAGACTGATTACCGGAGCTGGGCGTTTAGGTATATTAGGTAAATTATTCAGGTTGATATCATTAAATTTACCTGTGCCGATGATAGGAAATGGTACTAATCGTTATCAGATGGTAAGTGTTGATGATTGTGTTACTGCTGCTTTGCAGGCCTGTAAAAATAACTTTCCCAGAGAAAATTTTAATTTGGGTTCATTAAATCCTCCGACAACCAGAGAGCTGTTAGAGGCAATCATCAAACATGCTAATTCAAAATCTTTTTTAATACCGGCTCCTGCAAGATTGATTAAACCGGTACTGTCCGGACTGGATAAAATAGGTATGACATTATTATATCCTGAGCAGTATGCCATTGCTGATCAGAATACTTTGCTTGATATTACAAAAGTTAATCAGTTGCTAGACTGGTCACCTTCATGTTCAGACATTACTGCTATGTGTGCTGCATATGATAATTATATTAATACAAAGAAAACCCAATAATGAGTAATGAAAACGTAAATGTTAAAGAGGCATTGTTATTCTCAATATTTTATGCAATTTCAATAATTATTATATGTAGTCTGTTTCAGAGTGATTTTTTTTGTATTGATGATGCTTCTTATGAATTGCTTGGTTTTTTCAGACAGATTGGCCATATTTGGTCAGAAGGGAGAATACCTTTTATAGTTGACTCTATGTATATCGGTGGTAATGAGATGATTGATTTAGGTAAAGGTATATTTTTACCTCAGAATATTCTGGTTTCTCTTATCACTTCTCGTTTTCATCATATTCTGTTATCTGGCTGGATACTGGCTTTTATAAATATCGTATTGGTTTCGCTATCTTCTTTGGTTATTGCCAGATTATTCAGATTATATAAATGTTATGCTTATACACTGGCCGCATTTACAGTTATTCAGCCTGTCTTTCTTTATCAGTATCTGGGTGCCTGGTGGAATGCGGCAAACGGACAGGCTTGGGCAATGATGTCTATTGCCACATTTTTATTACTTAAAAAAAATTACTCTAAAACCAATATTATTCTGAACTTTATATCAGTTATTTTTTTGCTTTCTGCCGGCTGGCCACATGGAGTAATAGGTTATGCTGTGTATGTCGGAATAACTCTGGTTTTTGAATTTAAACAATCAGGTAAGTTGAATAAGGTTGTTTATTTGAGTATTCCGGCTATTCTAGCACTTATTTTTTCTTTCCCAATTTATTCCGAATATATTTTTTCGTATGATTTAACTAATCGTGTAAGTGGATTTGATAGTTCACTCAGAGCATTTACTCCTTCATGGTCTGCTATTACTCTAGGTTTTTTTCCTACTTTTTATGATTATATGACTTATTTCAGCTATAAGCTGGTGTTAGTACCTTTTGGTTTTTCGACTGTATTTTTGCCTATGGTATTTTTTTACCGCAATATCAAAGAACTTTGGCATCGAAATGATAATCTGAAATGTTTTTCTACATTAATTATAGTTTTTTTTCTTTTATCGCAAATGCCTGCTCAATTCGGTCCTTTGCGCTGGCCATTTCGATTTTTACCCTTTATTTCTTTTTTTATTTGTCTGGCTGTATTCTATATTTTGCAGTATGCACATGCTATCCGAGGTAAAAAGCTAATATTAAATAAAAAAATTTATATTTCTTTATATATTATCTTAGGTGGATTTTTTTTATTTTTACCAGTTTATGCTGGCTTTGATACATTAACATTGATTCTGAGTTTAGTGTTGATGCTGTTTTTACTTGAACATGATTTATTTAATTTTAAAAAAAGTATATTAGCTAATTTTAATAAAAAATATTTTTTAGTGATTTTATTTGCATCGTGTCTGGTTTTTTTTAATTCCTGGAATCTTCATCCGTTTTATGTTGTATTGCAAATTTTTTCTGTCTGGCTGCTTATATTGAGCCCGATAATTATAGAGAGAAAAAGTTCATTCAGGATGATAGGTTTAACTTTATTAATTTTATTATTGTTACTTAACGGATTGCCTACTTTGGGCGGTTATTATCTGCGTCAGACCGAATTAACTGAACGTATTCAGTTACCAGATAATGTTAATTTACAAGGTTACGTTTTGTCTCTTCCATTAAATATTTATTTAAAACAAACCCGGCAATTAAATGATATTGCTTCAGCTCAGTTCGGGTTTTATGATATTAAATCAATAAATGGTTATTCTCCTGTAGGTAGTAAAAGACTCGAGAAAATATTACCGGTTAATCAGTCTGCACATGGTATTTTTGCATCTAAACCGACATTGGAGAATATTTTACAGAGTGCAAAAGGATTCAATGTTTGTCAGGCAGTGTTGATGCGGATTAGCACTATTATCGTTAATAAGGATGATTATGCTGCTTTTAGTCATCAGTTTAAGCAGTGCGGATATAGTGAAGTTCAGTCAGCAGATAGCCGTAGTGATTTGTATGTATCGTTACCATTTACTCTGACAAAAGGGTGGGAAAATAACTCTCCCTTTGTATATCCTGATATAGCTGGTGTCAGAATTGTGAAACACGAAAATAATACAGATTGGGTTCAGATTCCAGAGCATAAAGATAATATTACGCTGATATTCCCGCGTTTATGGTGGTATGGCTATTCTGCTAAGATTGATGATCATTTATTATCTGTTACTGCAGATAGTTCCGGTTCATTGGTACAGGTTTCTGTACCGCCTGATTTTAATGGAGTGTTACGTCTGAGTTATTTTCCGGTAACTTGGCGATATTTATGGTTTTTGCCTATACTGGCAATAATAGGATTGATAACTTTATTGTTTTTTAATGTAAAAATTAAAGAATGATTAAAGCTTGAGTAAAAATATTTTAAATCACGGTTTAATTAAATATCTTTTCTAAATATAAAAATGCACTTTAAATTTCAAAAAGTGCATTTTTTGTTCTGTCATCAGACGGGTGTTTAAATTTTTTAATGTAAAAGAGACAAAACAGATTAATATCGAAAACTATTCTTTTGGGTTATATAAATAACTGGTTTTTATTATTCATATTTTGTTTTAAATATACTTAAAAAATTAATCTTATAAGACAATGTATTAAATTATTTTGTTTTGTCAATAATAATTTTGTTTGTTAAGCTATAGTCTTCTTAATTCATTAAAAATGTAAAGGTATGTTTATGAAAGAGATTCATGAGCTGATTGAAGCTGAGTTAAGTACTTTTGTTCAGCTGCGTCATGATATTCATCAACACCCTGAATTGGCTTTTGCAGAAAATCGAACCAGCGATAAAGTTGCCGGTTTGCTGGAGCAGTGGGGATATAAAGTTGAACGGGGTATTGGTGGTACTGGTCTGGTAGCGCAACTTCAAGCTGGAAATGGTGACAGACGGATTGGTATCCGGGCTGATATGGATGCATTGCCGATTACTGAAGAAAGCGGTGTTGCGCATACAAGCCAGCATACAGGCAAAATGCATGCATGTGGTCATGATGGACATACTGTAATGCTACTGGCTGCGGCTAAGGTATTAGCTGGCAGAAAATCGTTTAATGGTACATTGAATCTGATTTTTCAGCCGGCGGAGGAATATGGCAAATCTGGTAGTGGTGCTATGCGGATGATTGCTGATGGTCTGTTTGAAAAATATCCGTGTGATGCCGTATATGGTATGCATAATATGCCGGGTTATCCGCAGGGACAGTTACATTTTTATGATGGCTGGATGATGGCTTCATCTGATGTGGCCACTATTACAGTAAAAGGTGTGGGCGGGCATGGCGCAAAACCGCACAATACGCATGATCCGATTGTGGCTGCTTCTTCTATCGTAATGGCTTTACAGACAATTGTGTCACGTAATGTCAGTCCGCTGGATTCGGCTGTGGTTACAGTGGGTATGTTTCATGCCGGTGTGGCGAATAATGTAATTCCTGAACAGGCTGAACTAAAGCTGACTGTGCGTTGCTTCAAGCCTGAAGTACGTAAGCTGTTACAGCAACGTATTGTGGCCATCGCTCAGGCTCAGGCACAAAGCTTTAATGTTGTGGCTGAAGTGGATTATCAGCATGGATATGCTCCTGTATTTAATACCAGTAAAGAAACTCAGTTTGCGCGTCAGGTAGCACGTGAAGTGGTAGCGGAAGAAAATATTGTCGATCAGACTGAACCAATGGCCGGAAGTGAAGATTTTGCATTTATGCTGGAAAAATGTCCGGGAAGTTATTTGTTTATTGGTAATGGTCTGAAAGAAGTTGATGCTGCTTCCGGTTTTGATTTGCATAATCCTTATTATGATTTCAATGATAAAAATATAGCTATTGGTGCGACATACTGGGTAGCACTGGCTGAGCGCTTTTTAAAATAAATCAGATTTGAATATTTTATAAAATAATTGGAGTAACGATATGAATACAGGACAAGTAGCTATAGAGCATAATAAGCCACCGGCGAAAGCGATTGCGGCGGCGGTGGCAGGGAATGCACTGGAATTTTATGATTTTATTATTTATTCATTTTTTGCAGTGTATATTGCGCAATCATTTTTTCCCTCAACCAATAATGATAAATACACCAGTTTGCTTGCTGCAGTAGCTGTATATGGTGTCGGTTTTTTTACGCGACCGTTGGGTGGTTTACTTATTGGTGCCTATGCAGACAAGAAAGGTCGTCGGGCAGCGATGATGCTGACTGTGGCATTAATCACGCTGGGAACACTGGGGCTGGCTGTTACACCCAGCTATGAGGTGATCGGGATTGCAGCTCCTATTATTGTGGTTATTGCACGTATGGTTCAGGGGCTGGCTTTAGGTGGAGAAGTAGGTCCGGCTTCAGCAATGCTGATTGAATCTGCTCCGCCAGATAAACGTGCTTTTTATGCCAGCTGGCAAATGGCCAGTCAGGGAATTGCGGTAGTGGTTGGTGGTTTGGTTGGTTTTACTGTTTCCAGTATTCTGACTCTGGAACAGTTGAATGCATGGGGCTGGCGCATCCCTTTTCTGATAAGTCTGGTATTAATTCCGATTGCTCTGTATATTCGCCGAGCCTTACCGGAAACACTGGAAGAACCGACTCATCACAGTGGTACTCAGATGATAAAAATCATATTTTCCCGTTATAGGAACGAGGTGATACTGGGAGTTATGGTGCTGATGTCGACGGCTATTACCGCTCAGGTAGGTAATTATATGACTACTTTTGCTATCGATACGTTTAAACTTAAGCCAAATATTGCGCAAATCTGCACTACTTCGGGTGGGTTAATGATGTTTGTGTTTTCATTACTGGCAGGTATGCTGGCTGATAAATATGGTCGTAAAAGTATTATATTATGGCCACGGGTGGCTTTAATGTTGCTGATTGTGCCGATGTTTTATCTGTTGGTAAAAACTGAAAGTGTGGCGATGCTGTTGCTGGTAACAATGATGGTAACGTTGTTAACAGGGATGAGCGGCGCCAGTAGTTTAGTGGCTATTCCGGAAATGATACCGTTTAAACTACGCGCAACCGCTGTATCACTAATTTATGCTATTAGTATAACTTTGTTTGGTGGTACGGCACAATTTGTGATTACCTGGCTGATTAAGCATTTTGGTGCAGTATCGCCGGCTTATTATGTAGCAGGTACCAGTTTATTATCTGTAATAGCTATTCTGATGATGCCGGAAACACGTCATATAAATGTCAAAGATTAAATCTATCATAATGATATAAAAAATGCCGGCAAACAATGCCGGCGTTTTTTATATGCTCATTTAAATGATATTTTTCACTACTTCAACAACCTGTTCGATAGTGAAACCAAATTCCTGAAAGAGTTTCTCAGCTGGTGCGGATTCACCAAAACGATTAATACCAATAATGGCACCATTCGTACCCACGTATTTATACCATGAATCACTGACACCGGCTTCAATGGCAATACGAGGCAGATGAGCAGGTAAGACGCTGTTACGGTAGGCCTGATCCTGCTGATCAAAGATATGGGTATTAGGCATAGATACAACTGTTGTGGCAATACCTTGTTCAGCTAATTTGCTCTGAGCATTGACAGCCAGCTCCACTTCAGATCCTGTGGCAATAAGTACCGCCTGCGCAGCCTTTGTATCGGGTGCTTTCAGTACATAACCGCCACGACGGATATTGGCTAGTTGCTGCTTATCCCGTGGCATAAATGGTAACCCCTGACGGCTGAATATCAGGCAACTGGGATGACTGGTTGCAGCGGCGGCATCTGCCCACGCTATCAGTGATTCGGCGCTGTCACACGGTCGCCATACACTCATGTTAGGAATCAGACGCAGGGTGGCAATTTGTTCAACCGGCTGGTGTGTCGGGCCATCTTCTCCCAAGCCGATTGAATCGTGTGTGAATACAAATATCGGGTTGATTTTCATTAGTGCAGCCATGCGCAAAGCATTACGGGCGTATTCACTGAACATCAGGAAAGTAGCTCCGAATGGTTTGATACCACCGTGCAGGCTCAAACCATTCATAATGGCTGCCATACCAAATTCTCGCACGCCATAATGGATGTAATTGCCGCCACTGGTGGCTGTCACGGCAGTACTGCCAGACCAGTCGGTCAGGTTTGAGGGGGTAAGATCTGCAGATCCGCCTACAAATTCAGGCAGAATTTGTGCCAGAATTTCGATGCTGTTCTGACTGGCTTTGCGGGTGGCTACTTTTTCAGCTTTGCTGCATACTTCATTTAATGCATTTTGAACGTGTTCTTCAAAATTTTCCGGCAGTTTACCGTCCATACGGCGGATAAACTCAGCTGCTTCAGCAGGGTATTGTTGCTGATAACGGTTAAACAGATTTTGCCACTGCTGTTCCAGTTGAGTACCGGCTTTAAGCGCACTCCAGTCGTCATAGATTTCCTGCGGAATGGTAAATGGTTCATGTGTCCAGTTCAAGGCAGCGCGGGTAGCGGCAATTTCTTCGGCACCTAATGGTGCGCCATGGGTTTTATGGCTGCCTTCTTTGTTAGCGGCACCTTTGCCGATTCTGGTTTTACAGCAGATAATCGATGGTTTCTCGGTTTCGGCTTTTGCTGCGGTAATGGCTGCACGGATAGCAGCTTCATCATGGCCGTCTACATTGGCAACTGTGTGCCAGCCGTAAGAGGTAAAGCGTTCAGGAATGTTTTCGCTGAACCAATTGTCTACTTTGCCATCAATTGAGATGTTGTTGTCATCGTACAGAACAATGAGTTTGCCGAGTTTAAGCGTGCCGGCCAGTGAACATACTTCATGGGATATTCCTTCCATCAGACAGCCATCGCCGACAAATACGTAAGTATGGTGATCAACAATATTCAAGCCCGGTTTATTAAATCGGGCAGCCAGAATTTTCTCTGCTAGTGCCATACCAACGGCATTACCAATTCCTTGTCCTAATGGTCCGGTTGTGGTTTCTACACCATCAGTGTAGCCGTATTCCGGATGTCCCGGGGTTTTGCTGTGCAGCTGGCGAAAATTTTTCAGATCTTCAATACTGAGATTGTAACCGCTCAGATGCAGCAGACTATACAGCAGCATGGACGCGTGTCCGTTCGAAAGGATGAAACGGTCGCGGTTGTAAAACTTAGGATTAGCTGGATTGTGTTGCAGGAATTCGCGCCACACTACAGTAGCCATTTCGGCCATGCCCATTGGTGCGCCCGGATGCCCTGAGTTAGCCTGTTCAATTGCGTCCATTGCCAGGAAGCGAATAGCATTAGCGAGATGTGAAGCCATGAAGTTGCCTTTTGATGAGGGAATTGCTGGTTGCGATAGCGATGTGAGTTAATGGACTGTACTCCGCCGCAAGAGACAAAGGTTATCCAGTACGAATTATCCTGAATCTGCACAAACCTTTCAAGGTAAGACTGTTTTTTGTCTGATTCTGATGGTTTGAAACGGTTGATTAATTAAGCTGAGGTATATGCTGGAAATGATTAAAAATATCGTATTTTCAGTAAATAAAATAATGATTGCATAAATTAATCTTATATTTTATGCTATTGTCAATTCATAGGTATGATTTGATCAGGTAACTTTATCAATCAAAGGAGAATACAGAGTGCAAAAGATTGGTATGATTTTGGTACTGTTGTTTGCTATGGCTTCGGTGTGGGCTGCTGTTAATATTAATACTGCTTCTTCACAGCAGTTGCAATCATTACCGCATATTGGTGCAGTTAAAGCACAGGCAATAATTGATTATCGCAATGCACACGGTCCTTTTCGTTCTACAAAAGACATTATGCGTGTTAAAGGTATTGGTAAAGCGACTTATGAGAAATTGCAAAATGATATTAGTGTCAGCGGTGTAACGGTTAGTTCAAATATACCGGATGCAAAATACCGTCGAGCCGTACCCGCTACTGCTGTATCCAGATAATATTAGTTAAGGTTACATATAATTAATCACTGAATATATTGGCTTTAATATGATGATAAAAATTTTCGGCCTGCGGTGACAGTTTGCGTTCTTTATGCTTGATCAGATAAATGGAACGTTCCAGATTCATGTCTCTGACCTCTCTGACTACAAGATTTTTATGTTCAAATTGAAATAATGTTAATCTTGGTACTATGCCAATGCCGTAATTAGCCGCTACCAGTCCCATCATGGTGGTGAGCTGGCTAACTTCTACTACATAATTTATTCCGAATAAATCTACAATTTTATCAACAAAATGGCGAATGCTGGTGCCTTTAGTAAATCCAATCATGCCATATTCTAGTAAATCTTTTAATTCAATATCTGCTTTGCTGGCCAGTGGATGATTGATATGACATATGAGATGGAACTTATCAGAAAAAAGGAACTCAGCAGAAATTTCAGTTAAAGAGGGAGATTTTGCGGTTAATGCCAGTTCTGCATGTCCTTGTAACAGGGCTTGCAGGCACAAATCCCATTGTGTATCGAGTAATTCAACTTGGACATTGGCATGCTGATGATGAAAAATAGCCAGTAGCTGTGAAACCCATTGTACGACGATAGACGGCATAACTGCCAGTACCAGTTTTTCCTTATGATTATTGGCATGTGAGCGGATTTCTTTGGTAGTGCGCTCATAGGCAAACATAAGTTCACGTGCCAGTTTGATGAAGTGGATTCCGTCTTCATTAAGCTGAACTTTACGGGTATCCCTGTCAAACAGGCGGTAGCCGATTTCCTGTTCCAGATTGGCAATCAGGCTACTGAATGCAGGCTGAGACAAATGGATCTTCTGGGCTGCACGAGTGAAGTTATCTTCTTCTACCAGCGCCAGAAAGGCTTTTATCTGCTTAATTGATATATTCATATAGCATTATTTGCCGTATTTAAATCCATATTGCTATCTACAATAGCATATTTAGCGTCAATACATATTGAGTTTTATCAAATTTTTCATATGCTGCCGGATTTATCGAATTTGTTTATTAATCGATTTTTATTATCGATTAGACAGGGTGTGTTGTTATGGCGAGAATGCAGAGGCTTTCTTAAATATTTATTCATTTATTCTTTTTAATAATAACCCAAAAAGGGGATTCTTATGCTGGCTTTAGTAGGCATATTAACTATTGCAACTTTGCTATTTTGCATTATGAGCAAGCGGTTATCGCCGATAGTCGCTTTGATTATTATTCCTATTCTAGGGGCTGTAATCGCACTATATATCGTACCGTTGTTTCAGGGTAGTCTGGATGTAGTACCTCATTACACCGTTATACCAAAAATGGTGGTGACAGGAATATCCAAACTGGCACCTATGGCAGCGATGTTTGTGTTTGCCATTATTTTCTTCGGTGTGGTAAGTGATGCCGGGATGTTTGATCCGATTATCGCCAAGATTCTGAAGGTGGTAGGTACTAATCCTAAGAGAATTATTATTGGTACTGGTGTTCTGGCATTGATTGCGCATCTGGATGGTAATGGAGCTGTGACATTTCTGATTACAGTACCGGCCATGCTGCCTTTATATAACAAACTTGGTATTGATAAGCGAATTCTTGCCGGGATTACAGCACTGAGTGCCGGTGTAAATTTCCTGCCATGGACTGGACCGATGATTCGTGCTTCCGCAGCACTGGAGGTATCTACACATGATCTGTTTACACCACTGATTCCGGCGCAGATTTGTGGGCTGGCCTTTATGGTGTTTATGGGCTGGTACTGGGGGCGTAAAGAAGAAAAACGTTTAGGTTTGGCCGGAGCCGGTGCTGGTGCAGTAATCGGTGGTGAAAATGAAGAAACAGCAACACATTTTGCGCCAAAAGAATTAACCGAAGAAGAGCAAAAGCTGCGTCGGCCGCATTTATTCTGGGCGAATATTACTCTGGTGATTCTGGTAATTACGGGTATGGTAGCCACAAAAATATCACCAGTGGTTATTTTTATGGTGGCCTGCTGTATTGCGCTGACATTAAATTACCGCAAGCCTGCTGAACAATCTGCACGGATTAATGCTCATGCTAAGGGCGCGCTGATGATGGCATCTATTTTGTTTGCTGCCGGTGTGTTCACAGGCATTATGGGTGAATCCGGTATGCTCAAAGCTATGGCAAATTCAGCCGGTCATTTTGTACCTGACAGTTTGTCTTCTCATATTCCGTTTATTGTCAGTCTGGTAGCAATGCCGCTGAGTCTGGTATTTGACCCTGATTCCTATTATTTCGGCATTATGCCGGTGGTGGCCAATATTGGTGGTTTCCCGCCTATTCAGGTGGCTCAGGCTTCTTTACTTGGACAGATGACTACTGGTTTCCCGGTTAGTCCGCTGACTCCGGCTACCTTCCTGTTGTGCAGTCTGTCTGGCGTTGATTTGGCTGACCATCAGAAATTCTCTATTCCGATACTTTGGCTGGCTTCTATCGTGATGGCTGTAGGTGCGATGTTATTCGGAGTATTCCCGATATAAACAGGTTGTTTTTAAGTTGTTGAATGTAAAAAGGGTATGATATATGAAAAAAATCAGAATTGGTTGTGGTGCCGGATATGGCGGTGACCGGATTGAACCGGCTGTAGAGCTGGCGGAAAAAGGGGATATTCAGTATCTGGTATTTGAATGTCTGGCTGAACGCACGATTGCTATCGGTCAGCGCCAGAAAAAGCATAATCCGGAAACCGGTTTTAATGAATTACTGGCAGCGCGTATGCAGGCAGTATTACCGGCCTGTCTGGAAAAGGGAATCAAGATTGTTACTAATATGGGTTCTGCCAATCCGCGTGCAGCAGCCAAAGTAACTGCCGAAATCGCACGTTCTCTGGGCGCAAAAAATCTGAAAATTGCCATTATTGAAGGCGATGATGTTTACGAACAGGTTATGCAGCAGGATCTGCCACTGGATGAGCTGCAAAAACCGGTTTCACAATGCGGTAAGAAAATTGTTTCAGCCAATGCTTATATCGGCGCTGAACCAATGGTACAGGCGTTGGACAATGGTGCTGATATTGTTATTGCCGGCCGTGTTTCTGACCCGTCTCTGTTTCTGTCAATCATGATGCATGAGTTTAAATGGGGTGCAGAAGATTGGGAGCATCTGGGTAAGGGCACTATTCTGGGACACTTGCTTGAGTGTGCCGGCCAGATCACTGGTGGTTATTTTGCTGATCCGGATTACCGCGATGTACCTGATCTGGCACGTCTGGGCTTTCCGATTGCCGAAATCAGTGCCGATGGTGATGCAGTAATTACTAAAGTTGAAGGCTCTGGCGGCATGGTTACTCCTGATACCTGTAAGGAACAGATGCTGTATGAAATTCATCGCCCGGATGAATATAAAACACCGGATGTCACCGCAGATTTCACGCAGGTAACCTTTACACAAGTAGGTAAAGACCGTGTTGCTGTTACTGGCGGTACAGGTCGTGCCCGTCCTGAGACGCTGAAGGTATCTGTAGGTTATGAAGATGGTTTTATTGGTGAAGGTGAGATGAGCTATGCCGGTCCGGGAGCGGTAGAACGCGGTCGTCTGGCACTGGCCATCGTAAAAGAGCGGTTTGAAATTGCACATGTAGAACCACAAGAGGTGCGTTTTGATCTGATTGGTATCGATTCTCTGCACGGTGCAACTTTGTCACAGAACAGCCAGCCGTATGAAGTTCGTGTGCGTGTAGCCGGACGTTTCGCAACTAAAGCTGCGGCAGCAGTTGTGGGTAATGAAGTTGAAGCTTTATATACCAATGGTCCGGCCGGCGGTGGCGGTGCTATGAAATCTGTAAAAGAAATTGTGGCTATGGATTCAACATTTATTCCCCGTAATCTGGTGACAACCAGTATTGACTATCTGGAGGTTTGATAATGAAGTTACGTGAAATTGCACACTCTCGTACTGGTGATAAAGGTAATACTTCAAATATTTCGGTAATTGCTTATCGACCTGAAGATTATGAACGTATTAAAGCAGCAGTGACTGCGGAAAAGGTTAAAGCGTTTTTTGCAGACATCGTGACTGGTGATGTTGTGCGCTATGAATTACCGAATATTGGTGCACTGAATTTTGTTATGTATGGTGCTTTGGGTGGCGGTGTTACCCGTACGCTGGCACATGATATGCATGGTAAAGGTTTGAGTGCAGCAATTCTGGATATGGACATTGAGTAATTAATCACTTGCCGGCGGTGCTTTTCAGGGTATCGCCGGCAAATCAAATATTGTCATAGATCTATAACAAAATCAGTTGTTATGTATTTGTCCGGTCTTTGGTTTATCTCAGGTTAGAAGAGTATGAAAACAAAACAGCTCAGTTTAGCGGATGTAAAAAATCATCTGTGGGATGGAATGACCATTATGTTTGGCGGTTTTATGGGAATCGGTACGCCCGCCAGACTGGTACAGGCTATTCTGGATTCAGGGGTTAAGGATTTAACTATTATTGGAAATGATACTGCGTTTGTAGAAACCGGTGTCGGCCCGCTGATTACGAATAATCGTGTCAAAAAAGTTATTACTTCGCATATCGGTACTAATCCGGAAACCGGTAAGAAAATGATTGCCGGTGAGATTGAAGTTGAACTGGTACCGCAAGGTACGCTGGCAGAGCGGATTCGTGCTGCCGGCGCAGGTTTGGGTGGTGTGCTGACACCTACCGGATTGGGAACAATTGTCGAAGAAGGCAAACAGAAAATCGCGGTAAACGGACAGGAATACCTGCTTGAATTGCCTTTACAGGCTGATCTGGCCATTGTGGAAGCAAAAACGACAGATAAGCTGGGTAATCTGGTGTATGAACTGTCTGCTCAGAATTTTAATCCGCTGGTTGCTCTGGCTGCGAAAAAGGTAATTGTTGAAGCAGGCAATGTGGTTGAAGTGGGTGAAATTTCACCTGATGCGGCGACTACACCGGCAGCGCTGGTTGATTATATTGTTTATCCGGAATAAAGGAAGAGTCACCATGAATGCAAAAGAATTAATTGCACGCAGAATTGCATTGGAATTCAATGATGGGGATGTGGTGAATCTGGGTATTGGTCTGCCAACTCAGGTAGCCAATTATGTACCGGAAGATATTCATATTACTTTGCAGTCTGAAAATGGTTTTCTCGGTCTGGCTGCACTGGACCCTGAAAAAGCCAATCCTAATCTGGTGAATGCAGGTGGTCAGCCATGTGGTATTGCTGCCGGCGGTTGTACTTTTGACAGTGCATTTTCATTTGCACTGATTCGCGGCGGTCATGTTGATGCTTGTGTACTGGGTGGTCTAGAAGTCGATCAGCAGGCAAATCTGGCAAACTGGATGGTGCCGGGCAAAATGGTACCGGGCATGGGTGGTGCAATGGATCTGGTAACCGGTTCGCGCCGGGTTATTATTGGTATGGAGCATTGTACTAAAAATGGTGAATCCAAAATTCTGAAAGAATGTACTTTACCGCTAACAGCAAAAAACAAAGTTAATCTGATTGTTACTGAATTGGCTGTGTTTGGTTTTAAAGACGGACAACTGGTTTTACTGGAACATGCACCAGGCGTTGATCTGGAAACAATTAAGGCTAAAACTCAGGCTGAATTTACTGTGGCTGAAGATTTCCGTGAAATGGCAATCAGCCAGCGTGGTTTATAGGCTGGTAACAGTCAGATTTAGGAGTTAAATATGGAAAATGCAGTTATTGTCAGTGCAGCGCGTACACCTGTAGGCAGCTTTAATGGTTCCCTAGCCAGTGTAGGCACAGTAGATTTGGGTAAGCTGGTTATTGCTGAAACTTTAAGCCGTGCCGGTGTTGAAAGCGGACTGGTTGATGAAGTAGTGATGGGTAATGTGCTGCAGGCCGGGCTGGGACAGAATCCGGCACGACAGGCAGCCCTGGCAGCCGGATTGGCTGATAGTGTACCGGCGTATACTGTTAATAAAGTATGCGGTTCGGGATTAAAAACGGTAGCACTGGCCGCTCAGTCTATTGCCGCACAGAATGCAGAGGTAGTAATAGCCGGCGGTATGGAAAATATGACGCGGGCACCATATCTGCTGGATAGCCGTGCACGCTGGGGCTATCGTATGGGTAATCAGCAGGTGATTGATACTATGGTACACGACGGGCTGACCTGTGCTACCAATCATTATCATATGGGGATTACTGCTGAAAATATTGCACAGAAATATCAGATCAGCCGGCAGGAACAGGATGAGCTGGCTTTACGTTCTCAGCAGCTGGCTGCGCAGGCGGTTGCAGCCGGTGTATTTGATGCAGAAATTGTGCCCGTAACAATTAAGTCACGTAAAGGTGATACTGTATTTGCGCGTGATGAATATCCGCGGGCAGAGGCAACTGCTGAAGCACTGGCTAAATTGAAAACGGCATTCAGTGCCGATGGAACGGTGACTGCCGGCAACTCATCAGGAATTAATGATGGTGCTGCTGCTGTGTTGGTGATGGCGGAAAGCAAAGCAAAAGAACTCGGATTACAGCCTCTGGCACGTATTCGCAGTTATGCCAGTGCTGGTGTAAGCCCTGCACTGATGGGGCTGGGACCTGTACCCGCGACACAGAAAGCTTTGCAGAAGGCAGGTCTGGCACTGACAGATATTGATTTGGTTGAGGCAAATGAAGCTTTTGCTGCACAATTCCTCGGAGTAGGTCGCGAATTGCATTTTGATATGGATAAGACCAATATCCATGGTGGTGCGATTGCGATTGGTCATCCGATTGGAGCCAGTGGTACACGCATTCTGGTAAGTCTGTTATATGGTATGCAGGCAAAAGATGTTCAGTTCGGGCTGGCTACGCTGTGTATCGGTGGCGGTCAGGGTATTGCAATGATTGTTGAGCGTATGTAATACAGTTTAATTTCACTGAATATCCAATTGAAAACAGACTATATATTAAACATATATAGTCTGTTTTTGCTTGAACGAAGAAAGCGCCGTTAAGGCGCTTATAAGTTATCGGATCAATCATTAAAACATCGTATTATTATTTTCTGCCTGCTCTGGTACATTTTGAATCACATCCCAATGCTCAACTATTTTTCCATCTTTAACTCGGAATATATCAACTACTGCTTTACCAAGATCATTTTTATTGATTTTAGAATGGACATGTAACCATACAATATCGCCCTCCACAGATGAACGAATTATGATGGCACTTGATTGCGGATTTTGTTTAAAGAAATCTTCGAAATAATTAATCGCAGGTGTTCTACCATTAGCGACATAAGGATTATGTTGTTTATAATCTTCAGCCAGTGTTTTTGTTGCCTCAGCAAGTTGATGTTTATTAAAAAAGTTATTATAAAAATTGATAACTAGTGTACGATTTTCTTCTTCTTGAGCGATATTTCTTTGCTTTAGATCTTTTGCTGCGACAACACCTGTGAAACTCAACAAACAAATACCAATTAAAAAGCTTTTTTTAATTACATTCATACCAACTCCAATTCCTATTTTTATTTAGATAAACTCTATCTATAATGCGTTATTAATCTATAATGCATACCGCTTGAATGGTCGCAATTAAACTAAATAAAACAATATAGCTATTTATTCGGATAAGAACTGTTGGATAGACTAATCCGGCCGCGATTATTTCTGCTGCTCTGCTATCATTTGCTGAATATCAGCCTCGGTCAGGTTATGTGTCTGATTGGCGAAAGAATAGCATTCCGGTTTGTTATCAATATAAACCTGAAGATTGAAATCCAGGGCGTCAGGCTGGTTAAGTGTCCATGCGGCTATGTAGTATTGGTCGCTATTTTTTAAGTGATAATACAGATGAGTACCGCATTCTGAGCAAAATCCGCGTTCCGCCCATTCTGATGAATTGTAATTTTTGATGAATTCTGTATTTTCAAACTGAATCTTACCATTATGCATAATTGTCATCAGCGGACCTGCACTCCATTTACGGCAGGTACTGCAATGGCAGGCACTCAGTGAGTGGTTATCTGTTTCCAGAGAAAATTTAACTTTGCCGCAAAGACATGAACCTGATTGTTTGCTCATAAACTACCCCTTTATGCAGATTGAATTATCAATATTACTTGCCAGTATTGTATTCAGATTGCAGCTATGTAAAGCGCAATGATACAGATAACGCCCACTCCCCAGATACATGAACGGGCAAAAGATTTATCTTTAATGTAACAATAAAAATAACCAAGGCGACTGAGAATAAACAATACGCTCCAAAAGTTAATGGTGAACTGGGCAGCGTTATCAGTTGCATGGGCAATAATGACCGCAGCAGCGAAAGGTGCAAATATTTCATAACCATTTTGCTGTGCAGCATTAGCACGTGCAGCTTTACCCTGTACTTTAGCCATGAATTCACGGGGCTGATGATTATCATCAGCTTTAAAACCACCATTTTTTTTAGCATAAGATGCTGCAATCCATGGCAGAAGCATGGCTATTAAAACACACCAGTAAGCAAGAGTCATAATGTTGTACCTCGGTAGTATGTGTGTACTGCAATTAAATAAATTATGTGATGAGGCTGGTTAAGTACGGGCAGTTTTATCCTGTCTGTGACTTTACCCTATGGGTAAATTATAAGATAATTCAAAGTTTTTCAAGCTTTTTGTGATTTATAACTATTTTATCTATTTGTGATGCGCTGATGTTGTCATTCTTTGGGAGGTACGGAGTGATATAACAAATTTATCAGCGTTTTTTATTGCGGGAACTCAACCATGTTGTTTAAAAAGTTAGCTGATCAGGATGTGTCTGGCAAGACCGTTGTGATTCGAGTAGACATGAATGTGCCTATTAAAGATGGTGTTATTGTTGATGATACGCGTATTCGTGCTTCTTTAGCTTCGATTCGTTTTTGTTTGCAGCAGGGTGCAGCTGTTGTGGTGCTGACACATCTGGGACGACCGAAAGCCGGCGCTCCAAAACCGGAAGATAGTGTTGCTCCGGTGGCGCAGCGATTAGGAGAATTATTAGGTCAGAATGTCAGTGTGGCAGAAGACTGGCGTGAACACAAACCACAGTTGCAGGCCGGACATGTAATCATGCTGCCTAATGTTCGTCTGAATATCGGCGAGAAGGAAAATGACCAAGCTCTGGCTGCAGCTTATGCTGCGCTTGGTGATATCTATGTTAATGATGCTTTTGGTACTGCACATCGTGCAGAAGCATCTACAGCCGCAGTGGCAGAATTTGCACCGCTGGCCTGTGCCGGTATGCTGCTGACAGCTGAACTGGAAGCGTTAACTCATGCAGTACAGAATCCGCAGGCTCCGGTAGTGGCTATTGTGGGCGGAAGTAAAGTATCAACTAAACTGACGATTCTGGAAAGTCTGGCCGATAAGGTGGATCATTTAATTGTAGGTGGCGGAATTGCCAATACATTTTTACTGGCAAAGGGACTGCCTGTAGGGCAATCGCTGGCTGAAGCTGATCTGGTTGATAGTGCACGGCAGATTATGGCTAAGATAGCTGCTAAGGGCGGTGATATTCCTTTGCCTGTTGATGTGGTGGTAGCCAAACGTTTTGCTGCTGATGCAGCAGCTGAAATTAAAAACGTAGCCGATGTGGCCGAAGACGATATGATTCTGGATATTGGTCCGCAATCAGCACAGAGACTGGCTGAGATGATGAAAGAGGCAAAAACGATTGTCTGGAATGGTCCTGTAGGTGTATTCGAATTTGCTGCATTTGCTCATGGTACTAAGGTGCTGGCAAAGGCAATTGCCGATAGTAATGCTTATTCAATTGCCGGTGGCGGTGATACGCTGGCTGCAATTGCTCAGTTTGGTATTACTGATGATATCAGTTATATCAGTACCGGTGGCGGGGCATTTCTGGAGTTTCTGGAAGGTAAGACTTTACCGGCCGTTGCCGCGCTGACTGCACGAGCCTGATTGCTAATTTTATTTATCGGCATCGTTACGGATGCTTTTTTAGGCGAAATTGCTTAATACCGCAATTTCGCTTTTTTCATGTCTGTTGTTTTTATGATGATTCAATGACATAAAAAGTTACCTCCTTTCCGGCAGAAACATATTTTGTTGTATGTGAATAAAACTCGGATTGTGCTGAGATAAGTACATTATTCGGACATCCATCCTGTATTAAAAAACCGAATGTTAATTTTTTGACAATGGATTATTTAAAAGTTAATAATTTAATTTCTTCGTAAACTTTAATATATTTATGTTTATTTAAGGTATTTTTTTTGTATTTGTTAATTTATAAATAACTAATTTTAAATAATTTAAAAGTATTGCTGCCTGATAAGTAAAGCTTTATGTACTTTGCATGTTGGTTGGCAATATTTATTCACACATTCAGGTTAGGAGTAGTTGATGTCTGGTTCTTCAGGAAGTTGCTGGCGTAATCTGCCACGCTGGCTGCTTGTATTGATATTGCTGGCTGGCGGTCTGGCGCTAGGCTATGGTGGAATTAAGCTATTGATACTGGGTGGTTCGGGCTATTATTTACTGGCTGGTATTGCTTATCTGGTACTTGCGATAATGGTTGGTTTGCGTAAGTCTTATACTGCCTTGTTTTCGCTGGCAGTGTTTGTGGCAACGCTAATCTGGGCATTAACAGATGCAACGGAGTTAACTTATTGGGCTCTGATGCCGCGTCTGGTTATACCTGCACTGTTTCTTATGATGACTTTGTGGTCGGGCAGTGGCTATCAGGGTGTTTCAGCTTCCGGCCGCCGTTTTTATAATTTTAGCGGTGTTGTTATATTTCTGGCTTTACTGGCCACGCTGATTGCGTCGTTTTATCCGCATGGTCAGATTCGTAATCAGGTTAATATCAGTGAGAATGCTGATGCGGCACATGAAAATGCTCAAAATCCGTCTGACTGGGCATTTTTTGGCAGAAATCAGCGCGGTACCCGCTTTGCGCCGTATACCCAGATAAATCCGGATAATGTGCGTAATCTGCAGGTAGCATGGACATTTCATACTGGTCGCCGTACTTCCGGTAAAGCAATCGGTGTAGACGAAAATACACCATTGCAGATTGGTGACAAGCTGTATTCATGCACACCGGAAAATTTGGTATCTGCAATTGATGCGGATACTGGTAAGCTAATCTGGCGCTTTGATCCTAAAGCACGTACTGCGGAGCATGTAACCTGCCGCGGGGTAGGCTATTATGATATGGATAAGGATGATAGCCTGACCAATGCTGAAAAAGCCGCTTATACTCAGTCTTTATGCCGGCGCAGAATTGTTGTATCTACAGTGGATGCACGTCTGTTTACCCTGGATGCAGATAAAGGGACGTTATGTCCGGGTTTTGGTGACAATGGTTATGTGAATCTCAAGGCTTATATGGGGCCGACTGAAAACAGTAAGCGCTATCATCCGACTTCTCTGCCGGTAATGATGGGACATTTAACTGTTGTAGGCGGCTGGGTTCGCGATATTGTTCATGGTGAACCATCTGGTGCGGTACGGGCATTTGATGTACGTGACGGTAAGCTGGTGTGGACATGGGATATTGGTAAACCTGAGGGGCTGGCTAAGCCTGGTCAGAATTACACACTTGAAACACCTAATGTCTGGACTATTCCTACTTATGATAAAGAACTGAATCTGGTTTATTTACCAACCGGCAATGGACCGCCGGATTACTGGGGTGGTGACCGCAATCATATTAAGGAAAAATTCGGGGCAGCAGTGGTTGCTCTGGATGCCAGCACCGGTAAATTACGCTGGGTACGTCAGCTGGTTCACCATGATGTATGGGATTATGATTTGCCTTCTCAACCTGTACTGTATGATGTTACCAATGATAAAGGCCAGAAAATTCCTGCTCTGATTCAAACTACTAAAACCGGGCAGATTTTTGTAATTGACCGGCGAAACGGTGAATTTGTCACTAAAGTTGTGGAAAGCCCTGTACCTACAGCTCCGGCAGCCGAAGGTGAACATTTGTCTGCTACGCAGCCTGATTCTGTAGGTATGCCCAATATTGGTAATGAGCCTCTGACTGAACGCAGTATGTGGGGTATCACACCGTTTGACCAGTTATATTGCCGTATTCTGTTTAAGAATTCTGTATACAAAGGCCGGTTTACGCCACCGGGTGCACAGCCGTATATTGAATGGCCAAGTCTGCTTGGCGGCATGAACTGGGGTGGTATCTCAATTGATGAATCACGGAATCTGATGTTTGTGAACGATATGCGCATGGCACTGCGTATGCAGTTGGTTACCCGTGAGGAGGCAAAACAGTTCAAGGTTTCTACTGATGAAGTACCGGGATTTATGGGTACGATTCGGCCGCAGGTTGCCGGTATTTATGGCGGTGTGAAAATCGACATTCTGCAATCTCCGCTCGGTGTACCATGTCAGCAGCCGCCATTTGGTACGCTGAGTGCCATTGATTTGAACACCAAGCGGCTAGTATGGCAGGTGCCAATGGGCACAGTTCAGGATACCGGACCTCTGAATATTAAGACAAAACAGCCAATGCCGATTGGTATGCCTACGCTGGGCGGTCCGACAGCCACTGCCTCCGGTCTGGTATTTTTTGCCGGTACGCAGGATTATTATCTGCGTGCAATAGATGCCAAAACCGGTAAGGAAGTTTGGAAAGCACGCCTGCCAGTGGGTTCGGTTGCTGCTCCGCTGATTTATGTCTCTCCGAAAACCGGTAAGGAGTATGTGGTTATTTCAGCCGGTGGTACCAGCCATTCAAATGATGTTGGTGACTATGTAATTGCTTATGCGTTGCCGGATAAAAAGTAAATCTGACCGGCACTAAAAAACAGCACCTGGGACGGGTGCTGTTTTTTAAAGAATTAATAAAATTGTTTACTAATTAATTTCAATTATATTCATGATTTTACATACTACTATGAAATACTGTTTGTTAAATATGAATGTATTCTCAATTCAAATAACAAGGAGTTGTGTTATGAAAACTTTTATCCGTGTAGTAACGCTTGCTGCTTTGTCTTCAATGAGTATGGGTGCTTTTGCTGCTGCTGGAACAGAACAGCCGCCGACAGCAGTAGTCACTGAAACGGAAACAGTGGTTGTGCATGAGCAGAAACCGGTTTTGGGTCCGGTAAATCCACATTCAATTTTGCCTCAGTTGAATTTAAGTAATCAGCAAAGGGCACTGGTACAGAAAATTGATCATCAGTATGCCAGCCAGCGTCCGCTTATGAGCAATGAAAATCGTCAGATTCTGGCTAATTTGCAACAGGAGCGTAAAAATCTGGTATTAAATAAGCAATTTGATGATGTTAAAGCTAAAAATATGATTGCACAGGAACAGCGTCTTTGGGCTGAACAGCAACAGGCACGTGCTGATTATGATTTTTTACAGTTAAAACGCGAACATGATATCTATCAGATTCTGACTCCGAAACAGCAACAGCAATATTGGCGTTTGCGTCAGCAACAGAAGTTGCTGCACTCCAAAGCGCGATAATTTATTGTTACTGTAGTTCGGTTTTGTGATTTAAAACCCCGCATTGCGGGGTTTTTATTTTTCTTTGGTAAGAAATATTTATCAGAATTTAATCTGTGCCCGTGCCCACAGTGTGCGTCCTAGCTCGTTAACTCGGTATTGTTGTACGGAATAGGTATCAAAATCATAAGCAGATTTATTTACTGCTTCGGCATAGGTTTTGTTAAAGACATTGTCGATTCCGATTTGTACCAGCATATTTTTACCGGGTTTCCAGCCGGCATTTAATGCCAGTGTCCCAAAGCCGCTGCTCTGACCTAAGTCCATGCCAACAATGTTGCCCTGATTTTTGGCATAGCGGTGCTGACTAGTAACAACACGCCACAAGGCACCGGCGCTGAAATGCTCGTTTTCCCAGTTGAGGTAAGTACGCCATTCCAGTGGCGGGGTTTGTGCCAGTGGTCGTTTATCACTGCGGTTACTGGCATAGGTATAGGCGAGGCTGCCGCCAAGATTCCAGTGTGGTGCGAACTGCCAGTTGGTTCTGGCTTCGAAGCCATAGCGGCGCGCATCTATCTGACGGGCTGAATTTTTGCTGTTAATGCTTTCAATCAGAATAAAATCATTGATTTGTCCTGCAAAAATATCAATTGAACTGCTGATGCTGTTACCTTGATAACTTAAACCGGCATCGATTTCATGGTTGGTTTCTTTACGCAATTTTTCGCCGTTGGCTTTACTGCGTTCCCAGTAATCAGGAGCACGCTCGGCAATACCATAGCCGAGATAGCTGGTTAGTTTATTGTTGTGGTGTTCCAGACGGATAAAACCGGCATTCAGTCCCTGATGCTGGCGCAAATACTTTGAGGCAATGGCATTTTTCTGCGGGTTAAACAGGGTACTGGTCCAGTCATGACGAAAACCGCCAAAGAGGCTGTTATTATCATCTATATTCCATTCACTCTGAATATAGGCACCGTGACGTTTATAAGTCTGGTTCCAGATAAAGGGCAGTTTGTAATAATTTTCTGCCTGCTGTTTATTGGTACTCATTACCATAGGTCGGGTGCTGACTTCATCATTCTGCCAGTCTGCACCGATTTCACTGTGTGTATTTCCCAGCTCTATCTGTGCTGACAATTTAGCTGATTTTATTTCACGCGAAGGATTCATTACTGAATACATGCGGCGTACCGGCATGGTGGTATGCATACCATTCATATTGGGCATATCCGATGCCATTTTGCTCATACCGGAAACCATTTTCATCGGTGCAGGAGTACGCAGACTGAAATTATCCATCACATGGTCGATTTTACTGCGGCCATATTCAAACTGTAGCTGACTCAGCCAGTTGGTGATATTTTGCTGGCGCAATTTCATTGACCAGCCATGACGGTCGAACTGGGTACCATCCATACTGCGGTCGGCATAGCGGGCATGGCCGGTGCTGTGTTCATATTGTACAGCCAGCAGGGTGTCAGTAAATGGGGTAAGAGCTGCCTGAGCCATCTGATTATTGCGTTTGAATGCAGAATGAATGGTGTCTCCATTACCGTCTTTGTAATCTTTAGACTCATTGTGACTGGCATTGAGCCGAAGCCAGCCGTACTGATTACCCAGTGTACCGTCGATATAAGCATCACTGCGCCCGAATGATCCTTTTGTAAAGGCACTGTCTAATTTGGCAGTGGGCTGAGATAGTGGTTTTTCATCACGGATAAAACGTACAGAACCGCTAATCATTCCCGGCCCCTGATTAACCGCTTGTGGTCCCTTGGTAATAATGACTCTGTCGTAGCTGGCCGGAAACAGATAGGAGGTGGGCGGGTCCATACGTCCGGGACAGCTGCCCAGTACAAACTGGTCGTCAGCACTGATCAGCAGGCGCGAACCGCCCAGACCGCGTAGCAGGGGATCACCGGAGCTACCGCCTTTACGCGTGACACTCATTCCTGCAACTGATTTAAGTAAATCAGCACCGTCCTGTGCCGGTAAAGGCTGAAGGGCTGTTTTGGGGTTGATTACTTCAACTCCCGAGGTACTTTGTTTGGAAGCGACCACCACTACCGGACTTAATTCTGCTGTATGCGGTTCTGTATTTTCTGATTGTGGCTGGGCACGAACTGTAGAAATAAGACAGGACAGGGCTAAAAAGAAAAGAGATTTGTCACGATAATGCATGGGAGTGCCTGAATGGCTGAAATAATTTAATTTATTATATCTTAAAAAATATAAATGAATCTTTGAATAAATTTAATTTTTTAACTCAATGTAATTTTATGTATGTTCAGGCGGCTATCCATTGAGATGCAATATAAATAAGCAGACCGATGCAACCGCCAACAAGCGTGCCATTGATACGAATGAACTGTAAATCACGCCCGACACTCAATTCGAGTTTATCAACCATTTGTTTACTGTCCCAGCTTTTGACTTTATCGGCAATGAACTGACTGACGCGATTTTTATACTGGCGAGTGATGAGTTTTGCACACAATGTAATTCGGGTATCCAGACGCTGCATAAATCGCGGGTTTTGCATGGCTTGCTGCTGTATATGGGTAGATAACCGGCCAAGCTGCTGCTGCCACCATGAATTACTCTGGCTGGTGTCGTGTTCACTCCATGCCACAAAACTATCCCATAAATCCATTATGCTTTGTTGCAATGCTGTAGAGCGCAGCAGTTGCTGCCGTCCGGCCGCAAGCCATCTGTGCCAGCTCCGGCTGCGACGTAATTTGCGTTCGGTAACGAGAAACTGTTTTCGGCAGGCGCGCCAGAAAGAGTGCTTTGGGTTCGCCAATACCGCATCTATATAGGAGTCTGCCCAATCGAGTGCTTTGCCGGCGACCCAGTCATCAATACGTGCAGTCAGTGTCGTTTTCAGCGAAGCCTTAAATTTATCCCAAGTACTGGGATCGCTTTTTTCAATTTTACTTACCCAAGATAACAGACTTTTTTCAAGTTGTGCCCGTGTCTGTTCGTTTTGCAGCCATTGGCGTATTTGTTGCAGTAAAGATCGTATCAGCAGTGTATCAATACCTTGTTTATGGATTAAATGAAGAAAGTTTGCCAGTGTTTTGCCCAGACGGGCACCGCTGTACTGGGTGTTTAGCAGCTGACTGCAAAATCCGGCTACTTCACGGGCACTGGCGGTATTTAACAGCAGCGGAATCTGGCTGGTCAGAACAGGCAGCCATTTTTGCTGATTTTGCGGAGCACATAGCCATTGCAGGGTTCTTCTGGCCGGATGCATACGATAGATGCGTCCGGCAATTGCTTTATCCTGTAAAAAATTATTTTCAATAAAATGTCCGAATTCATTGGCAATTCTTTCCTGTTTCTGAGGCAGAATTGCGGTATGAGGAATAGGCAGACCAAGGGGATGGCGAAACAGGGCAGTAACTGCGAACCAGTCTGCCAGTGCACCTACCATGGCGGCTTCGGTAAATGCTTTAAGATAGACCAGAGCCGGATATTGTTTTTGCAGCAGGCAGCTTAAAACAAATAAAACACAGGCAATAATCAGCAAACTGGTAGCCAGTATTCGCATGCGTCGCAGACGCTGGCGCTGTATCAGACTGGTAATAGTGGCTGTGTTCATAATATCGGTGTGTTTCAGATATCCGAATAAAATTTTTCAGTATATAAGCTTACTGGTTAATTGGTCTTGTTGCCGGTGTGATTTCCTGAATTTACTCAACTGAATAAAAGTATCAATCTTAATAAGGGAGAAATAGCCGGTAGTTAAAGGTTGGTATCGTTAGCTGGATTTGATTGTATAATAAATTTTTTACTCGAACCCTATATTAAATAATACATATTATTTAATATTCCATGAATATTTCATTGATATAACATTGTGCTTTTTAGCTGGTATAAATCATTACTGGAAACTGATTATTCGGGTAATGGTTTTTGGAATGCTTTTACCGACAAAATAATGAGTACGCCAATATAATTTAAAATTATATAGAGCGAATAGTTAATCAGCCATATATTTTCGAATTGCTCTTCGGCTATTGCGCCAGATAATTCGCCTGTTAGTGGATATAAAATAGTGAGTGCCAGTAAATAATAGACCGAGCTGTAAGTTAAATAATTGAATAAATCAGACCATGCAACTTGATTTTTTGGGGTAACACTATCTTTGATAGCGAGAGCAAAGGCCAGTAATATATCAATCCAGTAAAGTATAAAGCACAGAAACATTACTACAGAGAGGATATTAAGTATGTCACCTTCAAAGTAAGGAATCATTAATCCTCTGCCAATTAAGCTGTTACTGCAAGTCAGCACAAATAAATAAACTGCTGCAAAAATGAGCAACTTTTTAATACTGAATTTACCCGTACTGGCTTTTTGGTCAGTGTTAGTTTTTTTGATGGCTAATGAATTATCGGAAGCAGAAACTGTTCTACGACGTTTAAATGATAAAACCTGACAGATAAGTTTAAATATTAAAATAATAAAAGCACCAATGCTGTTAACAAAGGTATAAATAAAAACAAGGAAATTATTGAAATAAATGAAAACTTGATATGTGATTGATTGTAAATAAATAAAGAAAACACAAATCAGAAAATTACTGATTGAATAACACAATAGTGTAACGGTTGATGGTGTCTTATTCGGACTGTGTTTATCATTAAAGTATGCAGAAAAAATCTGTTTTATTGTTAACCCGAATATCCATATTAATAAAAGACCAAAGAGATATAAGCAGCCATAAATTAAGAGAAATTCAATGTCAGTGTTAAAATAGGGATACCAGAAAGGTGGTCGCAAAAGCGTCCCGAAAAGATAAAGGATAGTTAAATAAATTAACGAAAGCTTCAGGGAGTTTTGTGGGTTAAAAAATTCAATAAATCGATTTTTTTTCAATTTATTCAGCCCCTAGCGATAATCTTAATTTGATTACCTATAATCTCATTAATCCGAATTTTTGTATTAATTGTATTTTTAACAATATGTATCAGACTATCTCAGTAAACTGCAACCTCAAGCCGTTACTTGTGGTTTACGGCGTTTATGTTGCCACCACTTGAATCCGTAACCGGCAATGACCGGAATCAGCGCATAAATAATCAGAGCTGTCCAGCTGCCGTACCAGTGTACCAGTGTGGAGGTACTGTTATCATTGTTAAGAATAATCTCGGTAGATGAGTAACAAATAGCGCGCCACCAGCACATAACCAGAAGCCCCAGAAAAACCGGCCAGATTTTGCATGTACGCCCGCGCTGCCATAACAGGAAAAATACCAGCGCCCATATCAATGTCAGGGTAGTAACTAATAAACCCGTATCAGTTGGCAGATGCAGATAGCGACAGATAATAAAGGTGATAACGACCCATATGCCGGCAAGTATGGCCATGATAAATTCTTCGGGCTTGTTGAGCATGTTGTTGCTTCCTTAGCGAAAAATACGGCTGGAATGGTTAATATACCGCAGCTGCTATACTTTGTCATGTTCTACTAGCCATGGTCTGAGACTGGCTGTGTCTATATCCCATTTCCATATGCCATTCTGGTTGTGCGGATTAAGTCCGCGCAGGAAGAGATAACGTACGCTGATACTGGGCGGAAGCTGCCGGCGACTGTGCAGAAATCGTGCACAGGCAATGCTGTAAATGAGTGCCTGAAGGTAGTAATGATGTCTGGCAATAGCCTCGTCCATGTTTTCCCGAGTATAGTCTGACAGACGATTTCCCAAATGGTTGGATTTGTAATCAATAACATATACCTGACCATGCCGGTCTTCGCCTAGAAGATCGATAGCCCCGTTGATAAATCCGTTTACCGTAGCAAAATCCAGCTCCTGTGCTGCCTGAACACAACATTGCGGTAATCCGGATGTGTGGGTAAACCACTGTTGTAAATCTGCGATACTGAAATCGGCAACCCGCAGCATGAAATTCATTTCAGCCACTCGTTGTGCTTTAGGTATGTTTGCAATAATGGTTTGTGGTGACAGCTGGCATTGGCGTACGGTATCAGTAAGCGTCTGCATGGTGGTGCTGTGCCGGCTGTCGAAACCATAACGCGCCAGACAGTCGAGAATATGCTCCTGTTCCGTTGCAGTAGCCGGCAGGCTGAATTCGGTCTGTTCCAGTATGGCATGCAGACAAAGTCCGGCGTTGATACCGCGCTCGAATGCGAGCACAGGTGTTTCCGCTTCTGTATCGGGGCTCAGCGGCTGAATCTGTACTTCAGCCTGATCCAGCGCAGGTGCTATTTTTTCTTCTTCCGGAGCAGATTCGCGGTGACTGTAATCATGCCGGCTCAGACTGGTGAAGCTGGTATAGCGTATGGATTGAAAAGTCCTTACTGTCGGTGTTAGTGCACGATAAGGTTGTTCGGGTTTTTTACTGATATCAATACAGGCAGGGTCTACATTACCTTCACACCATTGAAACAGCTCAGGGTTGCCGGCAGCCAGACATTGATGCCATGCAGCACGTAAAGTACTGGGCAGATTGGGCTTATGGGTTTCCTGCCAGAATTGGCGTGATTCTTTCAGGGTATTGTCCGGCTGTCCGTCCAGTAGCCATGCCATGGGGTTACTGGCGGTATTGTTGCAGGCGGCAGTGTACAGTATCAGTTGTTCGCGTGCCCGGGTAAAGGCTACATAATACAGACGCAAACGTTCGGCCATACTTTCGCATTCCAGCTCATCCCGGTCGCTGTCACTGAGCAAACTATTGGCAATCAATTCCACTTTATCCTGCTGATGCAGACGTTGCCAGTGTTCCTGATTATTAATGGTCTCTTTACCATCCCATGCAAACGGACAGAATACCACCGGATATTCCAGCCCTTTGGAAGCATGCATGGTCACAATTTTAACCAGTGCTTCATCACTTTCCAGTCGCAGCAGACTGCTTTCACCTGCTGACCGTTCGTTGCTGATGGCACTGGTCAGCCAGTTCAGCAGGGCGTTGGCCGTCGGCAGGGTTTGTTCAGCAGCAGCCAGTAATTCGGCCAGTTGCCACAGATTGGTCAGGCTGCGCTCATTGCGCTGTGTAAGCAATCTGATTTCCATGCCGGTCTGGCCGGCAAACCACTGTATGGCAGGATAAATACCATACTGCTGCCATTGTTCGCGGGTTTGCAGTGCCAGCTGTATCCATTCGCTCAGTGTATTTTCATTCCGGTTCAGTTCTGCCAGCTGTGCTGCTGTCCAGCCGAACAATACACCGCCAAGGATAAAGCGTAATGTTTCAGTGCGCTGCGGTTGCAGCCAGAAACGTAACAGAGCCTCGACAGCCTGTGCCTCAGTGCTGGAAAAAACTGAATGGTTTCCAAGAGAGACGCTCATGATGCCGCAGCGTTTCAATGCGCCGGCAATCATGCGGCCTTCATTATGTGAATGCACCAATACGGCAATATCGCCAGCCTGTAACGGACGGTTACTCAGTAGCAGTTCTCCGCGCATACCCTGATTAATCATGCCGGCAATTTCATAGGCACAATATTCGGCCGCACGTGTCCGCAGACTGTCTTTATTCGGGATAATTTCCGCTCCCTTATCGCTGACATCTATTTTTTCATGCAGCCAGCGCACCACTACCGCCGGTATAACAGTATTGTCGTGACTGTAATGCAGACGGTTATTTTCTGCCTGTGCCTGAACCTGAGGATAGCTGATACCCTCAAGAATAAAAGGCAGCTTTTTGCCGCTGAACAGGAGGCCAATGGCCTGTACCAGTGCCTGATGGCTGCGGTAATTAGTAGTTAGGGTATAGCGCTGCTGTGGCGGGGTATCGGCAGCGGCACGCAGATAGGCGTGAATATCAGCACCACGGAAACGGTAAATAGCCTGTTTCGGGTCACCCACCATAATAAGCGGGCGGTTTTGTTCGGCAAACGCGGTTTTGAAAATTCGGTACTGCAACGGATCAGTATCCTGACATTCGTCTACTAGTGCAATCTGCCATGTTTGCGCCAGTGCTGCGGCCAGTGTTTCAGACATGGGATTATCCGCAGACAGTGCCAGACCCAGATCTGCCAGTAAATCGTCAAAGCTGCGCTGGTGGCTGTTGCGCCGGTGCTGATTCAGACACTGGCGCACGTAGTTAAAACAGTCCAGCTGTAATTGCAGTGATATGCTGTCTTCTGCAATCAGCATGGCAGCAACAGCTTCTGCCAGTTCGACCAGTGGGGCAATGTTAGCTATCAGCTCATTATTGAGTGTTTGATTTTTTTTGGTGTTTTCCTGTAGCTGGGATGAAGCCAGTTTGGCACATTTTTCCAGTACAGAAGAAGAAAAAGAATGGCAGTTTACTTCGCTTTCCATTACCTGCTGCAGGTCGGTGAAAAGCTGCTGATAACTTTTCTGGCGGTAAATATTGCCATTTAGTTGCTGATGTAACTGCCAGAATGAATCCTGAATAAGGCTGAAATGTGTACATACGCTCTGCCATGCCTGTTGCCAGCAGTTATTTATGCCGGCTATATCCGCAACCGGCGGCTGGCGTACCTGTAAATCTACCATGCCGCAGTGCCGTCCCATTTCCTGCATAAGCCGGGCAGGGGTAAGTTTGTAAGTGACAGCCAGCGTGGCCATACTGCTGTTATTGCTTACTTGCTGCCGCCAGAAGTCTTCGGCAAACCGGCACAGCATTTCCGGATCAGTTTCAATAGTTTCCGTATCAAATGGGGTCTGGCATAAAAAGGCATAATCAGTGAGTACGCGCTGGCAGAATCCGTGAATGGTGTAAACGGCTGCACGGTCAAACTGGGTAATGGCTGCCTGCAGACGTAGAATCAGGCTGGCATCATCATCCTGACTGCGGGCACAGTCAATCAGCTGTTGCAGTATCGGGTCATTCTGTTCCGCAGGCAGATTATTTTGTAACAGAGTCAGAGCCTGATTAAGGCGGGTACGCAGACGGGTTTTCAGCTCCGCTGTAGCTGCTTTGGTAAAAGTGACCACCAGAATAGCGTCAACCGGCATGCGTTCCAGTAACACCAGCCGTGCAAACAGGGCGGCAATGTTAAAGGTTTTCCCGGTACCGGCAGAAGCTTCAATCAGGCTGCTGCCGTTTAAGGGCATGGTAATCGGATTTAATGCTTGGCTCATTATAATTTATCAGCGGTTTCCAACGCTGCTGTCATGGGCAGCAGTAATTCTTCAATCAGTTGCCAGAACAGAGGGGTGTCAATCGGCAGTTCTTCATCGCGGCCAAATACCTGAGCTACTTCAGGATAGTCGGCCTGCGGTTTTCCGTTATGGCTGTCTGCATAGACTTTAAACGCGGTACTGCGTTCTTCGGCACCATATTCAGGTGCACGGTTTTTCTTTTGCCGGTTACGATACCACTTAAGGGCAGTGGTAAGGCTGGTTTTCGGAAAAAAGGGCAGTGGCCGGCTTTGTCCTAGCCGGTAATACTCAAGCCATAAAGCCAGTTGTGCTTGCGCATCAATCAGGCTCATTGCTGCCAGCATGCGCGGTTTGGCCGGATAAAGCTCATATGTGTCCTGTGCACCTTCGCTTTCAGTAGCGCAGAGGAGTAAATGGCGCAGATATAACTCAATATTATCCGGTGCTGTCGGGGCGTGATTCCGTTCAATCAGCTGCCCGCACTGATGTAAACGGCTGATGTTGCCACTTAGCTGTAACTGTTCGTGTTCAAAAATAAAGGCAATATCGGCGACAGCGGGACTGAACAGTATGCTGCTGTCCAGAGCCAGTGTCTGATTGCGTAAAACCTGGCTGACAATCACGCCCAGCTCGCCTTCAGGCACCAGTCCGCTTACTGCCAGTGCTGCATCTACCTCAGCAAAATCCAGATGCTGCCGGCGTGCACGGGTATAGGCAGTATAAATCGATGCACTGTTTTCAATTGCAAACGGTTCTGCTGCACTGATTGGTGTTTCCTGATAGGGTGCCTGCCATTGTAACTGCTGCTGAAGCCAGTGACGTACCGGATTACGCCAGAACCGGATAAAGGATTCAATATCAACTTCCTGATTTTGTTTTTCCGGTTCAGTTATTTTTGCATAAAATGGCGCAGGCTTATCTGTATTCTGATTCAGTGCCGTGGCGTAATCACTGCGGCAGCTGACTAAATCGCCGTTAAAATAGCGATAGGAAAAGGGTTGTAATGGGTGTCTGATGATATGCTGCTGATTAAATACCAGCGGATTACAGCCGGTCATGGCGGCCAGAACATCGGTCAGCTCATAAAGCAGAGCAGAGGGGGCCAGTTCTTCGTTTTTACGAATATCTTTACCGATATACGACAAATACAGTTTTTCGCGCGCACTTAAAATAGATTCAAGAAACAGATAACGGTCATCGTTGCGACGGGCACGATCGCCACGGCGCGGGTGCTGTGCAATCAGGTCGAAAGCAGCAGATTTTGTAGTACGGGGAAATTCGCCGTCATTCAGACCGAGCAGACAGATACAGCGAAAGGGCAGGCTGCGCATCGGTACCATACTGCAAAAGGTAATCCCGCCGCGCAGAAATCCGGCCTGACGGGTAGTGGATAAATAATTCTGCAAATGCTCGATTGCAATGGCCGGTTCAATAGTCAGATTAAATTGTGCCAGTGCTGCCTGCGCCTGCCATTCAGCCAGACTGGTTTCCAGTTGCTGCATGGCATGTCCGGACAGAGAATCAGTATCGGCTAAATCCCGCAGAAGTTGTCGTGTACGCGCAATCCATTCGGGAATGGTAGCTGCTTTTTGCCAGCAGCTATGATGTTTAATCAGACAATCTATTAACTGTTGTGCGCGTGCCAGAATTTCAGTCTGGCCGATATCACCGAACCACGGAAGTTGTTGCTGCCACAGTGCCGTATATTTATTTTCCGGCAGCAGCCAGCCGAGTACCGTACGTTCACGCGCCTGCTGCCAGGTAAAGTGCTTACCCTGTCCGCCATATTCATGACGCATATCTGCATCCACACCCCAGCGTACCCCTTGTTCGCTCCAGACACGGTGAATCAGTTCTGCGTCGCTGTCGTTTAAATCAAAACGTGCGCGCAGAGCAGATTCATCCAGCAAAGGTAGCACAGTTTCTATATCAAACCGGCTCTGCATCAGTTGCAGCAGTTTTTCGAATAATTGCAGTAGGGGTTCATGCAGGCTGATTTTAACGTCGGCAATATTGTAAGGCAGAGCAGGCGTGTTGCCCTGCGTTTGTCCGAATACTGCGTGGATAAAAGGCAGATAAGGCCCAATATGAGGGGTAAGTACCGCAATATCCTGCGGCTGCCAGTGCGGATGTGCGGCCAGATCCTGAATCAGCTGCTCTTTGAGAATTTGCAGTTCACGCAGGCAGGAATGCGCCGCCACAATCTGAATGGAATTATCATATTCCTGCAGCCGGTAGGGTGGTTCAGACTGTTTCGGATGCTGCAAGCACTGAATATCGTTTTGCAGACGGTGTAACAGAGTATCTGCCACTTCATCACACTGAGCATAGACAGAAGGCATATACACTACTTCACCCAGATCATTGAGTGCATCAAAAAAATCCCGCCCCTGTTTGCCCAGACTGGCCAGTAAAGGATGACCAACCACACTCAGGTCTGTTTCCTGACTATTGAGCAGCATATCTGCTGAGAGCACATTGCCCCAGTACTCAGCACACGGGTTTACCGCAAATATATGCACATCAGTATATTGTGCTATTACCTGTAGTGCATGCAGATAAACCGGTGCCAGTGTGGCAATACCGAATACGAATATCCGCTCAGGTAAATGTTCAGAATCAAGTTTGCTCAGAAATTTCTGCATTAAGCCGGCGCGGTGTGGTAAATCTGATTCATTGTTCAGCCAGCGCCATAGCTCTGCCTGCCATTGCTCATCTTCACCCAGATTCGCAGATTTATTTTCCTGCCAATTATTTATCCAATCATTGCGATAGATTAAATATTGGTCAAACATATCAGCAAGTTTTCCAGCTAGATGGTAAGGTGCCTGAGTACTGCTATCAAGATAAGAATGTAGTGCGGTAGCAGTTTGGCATAATTGGGGTTGTCTGAACGCCGGGCTATGAAACAATCCCAGTAAGCGCCAGCGCAATACTTCTGACTGAAACGGGTTAAGCGCTGGTGTTTGCGGTAATACCTGATGGGTTAATTGCCAGATGTAGCTGGCCGGCAGACTGAAATGCAGATTGGCGGCAATACCGTGCTCCTGAGCCAGATAGTGATTCAGATAGCGGCGCATACCCTGACTCTGTACCACGATTTCTGTTGCAGCCCATGCTGACTGTGGTGAGGTATGCTGATATACGCTGGCAAATAAAGCAGCTAAATCAGATAATTGATTGGATTGATAAACATACAGCATAACAGCATCCGGCACCAGTTAAGGTTGTTATTATAGCTGTACCGGAGCTGCCTGAGCGATTAGTCAAAATGATTTTGTGCCTTTAGCTGTTTTTATTGCGTTGACATAAAAGTATATTTACAGAATTTAAACTAAAAAATTTTAATAAAAATTAGTTAATACTGGTCAAAAGCTGGAAAAAATTGGAAAATAGGTAATTAAATACTCTGCCATATTAAAATACTGGCAATATAAAGAAGGATATCACAGTGAGATTTGATGGCGTCATTGGTGAGTTAGCGGCAACTAAAGGTGTCATGGCGTGTGCTGTCGTGGATTATGAAAGCGGAATGTTTATAGACGGGGTTAGTCCGTCAGGTATGGATCTTGACATTCTGTCCGCCGGCAATACCGAAATTGTACGTTCAGAAATAAAAGCTATTGAGCGCCTTTATGGTCAGGACAACAATGAAGATGCTATAGACGATATTCTTATCAGCCTGCATAAACAATATTATTTATTACGGCCGATGAAGAATGTTCAAGGTGTGTTTATGTTTATGGTACTCGACCGCAAAACAGCCAATCTGGCACTGGCACGGCGCGCTTTGAAAGTGGCTGATCGTCATTATCAGGATTGAAACACACTCAAACAGAAAAAGTATGCACTGTTAATTCTCTGTGCAACAGCCTCTTTGCAAGCAAAGAGGCTGTGAATTTATTGTGCTTTCTGTACTTGTTTGTCATACCAGCTTAACAATTCTGATGCCGGTACATAGCCAATCAGTGGCTGGCTGCGATAGCCGTTTCTGTGTACAACAAATAATCCCGGAGGTCCGTACAGACCATAGCGTTGCATCATTCTGCGTTGTGCCGGCGTATTATTGGTTACATCAATCTGCAAAAAACGCTTTTCTTCAATTACCCGTCTGACTGAAGCTTTACTTAAAGTAAATGCGGTCATTTCCTTGCAGGATATACACCAGTCTGCATAAAAATCTACCAGTACCGGCTTATTCGGATCTTCATCAAACAACTCTTGCATAGCCTGACGCAATTGTTCCGGCTTATCGAAATAACGACCAAAATGCTGACCGTTTGGCGGTGTTAAAGTAAGAAAACGATGTAAAGGCGTCACACAGTTCATTATGCTGGCAGAAACAAAACCAATCCCGCAAGCCAGAAACAGTATACCGATAATCGCATTAAACCAGCGCTGACGTGCTGATGAATGATACCACTGCCAGCCTAAATAGATTGCCGGTATCAGCATCAGCAAAGTATAAATAGTGACTACCAGATAGTAATTCAGAAACGGAGTGGCAATATAGGTAGCGGCACCCAGCAGCATCAGACCGAACAGATATTTGACACCAATCATCCACTTACCGGCACGGGGCAGAATATGCACACCGAATACAGAAATCAGAATCAGCGGAATGCCCGTACCCAGCGCCATAACATACAGAGCCATGCCGCCCAGAGCAGCATCCCCGCTCTGCGCAATATAACCCAGTGCAAAAGCCAGAGGTGGTGCGACACAGGGACCGACAATCAGCGCTGACAATGCCCCCATTATCAGCACAGAGAGCAAATGTCCGCCATGAAAGCGGCCGCTGACCCGCTGAAAAAACGTCTGCCAGCGTGCCGGCAACTGAATACTGTATAAATCAAACATTGATAAAGCCAGTATCACCAGTATGGCTGCGGCAGCCAGCACTACCGCAGGCTGTTGCAGCCATCCGGTCAGAAACGCACCGGTACGGGCAGTAACAATACCAACAATAGTATAGGTAAAAGCGAGCCCCTGTACATAAACAAATGATAGGATAAATGCCCGCAATTTAGTGGTTTTCCGGCGGGTACCCATGACGATGGCTGATACTATCGGCAGCAGCGGATACATGCATGCTGTCAGACTCAATCCCATACCGGCAATAAAAAATGTCATTAAATTGGTAATCAGTGTTGCGCGGGAAAGCTGAAACAGACTGTCCCCGCCTGAGCTGCCTGACCACTCTGGTGGCGGAGCTTTAACCGGAGGATCAGTAAAAGTATCCGGCGGGACTGGCTGAATATGCGTTGATTGTGGCGTAATACGATATTTGCCGGTACGGCTGATGGTAAATGTATTTTCTACCGGCGGATAACAGATTCCTGCATCTGCACAGCCCTGATAAGATAAAGTTAACTGATACGGAACAGTCTGTGCATCTGATCTATAGTGCCAGACTGCGTCTGCATAATTATAGTAAACCTGCTGGGTGCCAAAAAACTCATCGTGCTTTTGCTGTCCCTGCCGGATAAATTGTCCTTCACCAAAGATATCTGCCGGTTCAGTAGTAATCTGAATTTTATTCCGGTACAGGTAATAGCCGTCGGCAATAACAAAATGTACACGAATATCCTGATTATGAACAATCAGTTCCGGTACAAAAGCCTGTTCCGGCGGTAATAATTTTTTATTGTCCGCAGCCAGCACTGCACTATTCAGCCCCAGCAGCAATACCAGCAGCATAAACATCAGTTTTAACAGGGAAGTCATACAGACACGAGAACGGGTAGGATTGTGATACATAAAAAATGGTCACTGTAACCAGTGTAATTTCAACCTGAACAATCAACAAAGAAAATGACTACCGGCAGAACCGAAGGGTAGTCATTATCTCCCCTTAAGTGCTTTCTGATTTCGTTTACCAGATAAAGCTAAGTCTGCAAACAATCAGTTTACGGGTATTGTATCAGTGCATAGGCAGAATGGTTATGAATAGATTCAAAATTTTCACTTTCTACAGTAAAAGACTGAATACGTGTATCAGTTTTTAGCGCGGTAGCAACATCACGAACCATATCTTCAACAAATTTGGGGTTATCATAAGCATATTCAGTAACATACTTTTCATCCGGCCGTTTCAGCAAACCGTATAACTGACATGAACCCTGTTGTTCTACCAGATCAATAATTTCTTCAACAGCAATTGATTCAGTGCATACCAGCGTAACAGTGACATGTGAACGCTGATTATGCGCCCCGTAAGCAGAAATTTCCTTACTGCACGGACACAGGCTGGTAACCGGAATAATAACCTGTAATGTTTGCTGATAAATACCAGCCTGAATTTCGCCACTGAGTACCACTTCATAATCCAGCAGGCTGGAAATACCGCTTACCGGAGCCTGCTTTTGCCGGAAAAAAGGAAAGCGCATACTGATTTTACCTGCTGTTGCCTGAAGTTTTTCTAACATGGCGGTAGTCAGCTGCCGCAGTACAGCAAAATCAATACTTTCATGCTGTGTCTGCATTAACTCAATAAAGCGTGACATATGTGTGCCTTTCTGTTCGGCCGGCAGTGACACAGTCATGGTTAAATCAGCAACAGTATGTTGTTTACCTGCAGCACAAATAATACTCAGCGGCAGGCGTAAGCCTTTCACACCAACCTGATTGATTGGCATATTGCGTTTATCAACACTGCTTTGCACGTCGGCAATAGTGTCCATTCTGATAATTTTCCTTGCAAAACAAATCTGAATCCAGCCGGCGCAGTATAGTTAAACCACAGAAAACGCCGGCATATAAGGCGTAAAATTATACTGTATGCCTTAATTCCGAGCAAATCAGTCGGGATTAGTGTAAAAGAAACAGCATGCTGCCTGATAACCAGAGTGCGTGCTAAACTAGCAGCCTCAGTACTAATGCCGTTACCCGTATAAACAGCTGTCTGAACAGCAAAACCAGTAATCAAACGGAGAAAATATGAAATTTGCCACACAGACCATCCATTCCAGTTATCAGCCGGAAGAACATAACCGTGCCCTAATGCCGCCTATTTATCAGAACAGCATGTTCGCCATGAATGAAATCGGCGAAAATATTCCGTTCCGTTATGCGCGTATTTCCAATCCGACACGGCAAGTACTTGAAGACACAGTCGCCGAGCTGGAAAATGGCTGTGCCGGTTTTGCCTATGGCAGTGGTATGGCCGGAATCGATGCTGTGTGGCGTACTTTTCTGCGGCCGGGTGATACCATTGTTGCGGTAGCCGATATTTATGGCGGAGCTTATGATTTATTAACCGAAGTATATGCCCAGTGGGGTGTTAACGTTATTTTTGCCGATCTTACCAATCCGGATAATCTGGACCGGATACTGGCACAGACCAAAGTAAAAATGGTATGGCTGGAAACCCCGAGTAATCCGCTGCTGCGTCTGGTAGACATCGCCGAACTGTCTGCTAAAGCCAAAGCTGCCGGTGCCATTGTCGGTATGGATAATACTTTTGCGACACCCTACGTACAGAATCCGCTGAATCTGGGTGTGGATATCGTCTTTCATTCCGCAACCAAATACCTGTGCGGACATTCAGATGTGCTGATGGGTATTGTTGTGGTAAAAGATCCTGCACATGCAAAATTATTACGTGCCTTAAGTATTAATACCGGCGGCGTGGCCGGTCCGATGGACTGTGCACTGGTATTACGCGGTATCAAAACACTGGTTGTACGTATGGACCGGCATTTATCCAATGCGGCTGAGCTGGCCAGACGCTTGCAGCAGCACCCTGCGGTAGAAAAAGTATTTTATCCGGGTCTGGCGGAACATGAACACCATGATATCGCCTGTAAACAGATGCAGCATGGTTTTGGCGGAGTGGTCTCCATTTATTTACGTCAGAACAGTCGCGAAGCAGCCAATAGTGTGATAAAAAATCTGCGCATGATTCGGATGGCGGCCAGCCTTGGCGGCGTCGAAAGCCTGATTAATCACAGTGCCAGCCAGTCGCATAGCGGCATGAGTAAAGAAGTTAAAGAATCACTGGGCATCCGTGAAGGCCTGCTGCGTATTTCAGCCGGTATCGAAGATATTGAAGATATCTGGGATGATATCAATCATGCACTCAATACCTTGATTTAACCTGTGTAAGTGAAAAATCCGTGCACAATTATTATGAAGTATTAAATGTTGCTCAAGGGGCATCCGACGAAGTCATTCGTGCGGCCTATCGGGCTTTGTCACAAAAATACCATCCTGACCGCAATCCGCATAATCCGCAGGCACATCAGCGTATGGCTGAGATTAATAAAGCATATGCAGTATTGTCTGATCCGGAGCAGCGCCATCATCATGATGTGTGGATTGCGCGGCAAAGCCTGCAGGCAAGGTTGTCACCGGCATTGCTGGCGCGCCGGCAGACACCATTTGCGCCTCCGGTTTTATTGCCTAACCATCAGGATAAAGTTGTCGACCTGCACGAACGCGGTCACGGCTGGTTATGGATTGTGGGGATTGCCGTACTGATTGCTATGGGCGGAGTGTGGTGGAGGCTGGCATATCCGCCGGCTAATAACGTTAATGAGCAGAGCAGCATGCCAGTTACCGCGGCACCCAATGGACAGCTTTTCCCGCTTAAAGCTGCTTATGTATCCGGCTATCCGGTTTTGCGTGAGCGCGGCAATAACAATATTGTCGTACATGCCACCTCCTTGCAATCGCCGGTATTTGCCCAATTATACGAATTGCACGCCGGTAAATTTACAGCTATACGCACCTTTTATATTCCGGCGGGCGAAACCTTTACCCTGCATAAAATCGGTGATGGCAGTTTCAGCCTGCAATACCAGCGTATTAATGATGGAAAATGGGCAGTAAGTGATGGTATTGAAATCAGTCATACCGAAGCCAGCCGAAAATATCAGGATATCGATATCAGACTGTAATCATACTGTCACCGCTCAGGCGGTGGTACACACACAGGAATAACTGCATGCAGGCTGCCGCAGAAGCCAAATTTACTGAAGAAACCGTACTCTGGGTTAAACAGCATACCCCTAAACTGCTGACTTTTGCCATCACACGGCCTGAAGCCTATCGCTTCAGTGCCGGTCAGTTTTCGCGTCTGGGCTTTCGTGACGGCGCAGGTTTTATCTGGCGCGCCTATTCTGTTGTATCTGCCGAATATGCAGATACACTCGAATACTTTGTAGTATTGATTGAAGGCGGACCGATGAGCGCCCGGCTGGCACAATTGCAGGCAGGCGATTCTATACTGCTGGATAAAACCGCTTTTGGCTTTTTTCTGCCGGGGCGATTTACTGATGGCGAGCAGCTGATCATGCTCAGTACCGGCAGCGGCATTGCGCCGTTTCTGTCTATGCTGCAACAGCCTGCTGTCTGGGAACGTTTCCGGCATATCGGGCTGGTACATTCTGTTTCACATGCCAATGAACTGATTTTCAGCCAGCATATAAACGAGTTAATCCATCACCCTCTGATTGGCGAATATACAGATCAACTGACTTACCAGCCGGTGGTTACCCGTGAACCGACTGCCGGAGCACTCGGTCAGCGTTTGCCGCAATTATTGCAGAATGGTACGCTGGCAGAAGGTCTGGGTTTGAGTTTCATCCCTGAACAAACCCGTTTTATGCTGTGTGGTAATCCGGCTATGGTTACCGATACTTTTCAGACCTTACTGGATATGGGCTATAGCATGCACCGTAACAGAGTACCGGGACAGATTATTATGGAGAACGGCTTTTAATCACCGGATAAAATCAGCTTCTGATATAACAAGTGTAAACTTAGCTATAACTTTCAAATCAAACCAAATATTCTGATGTCACCGGCAAATTAAGTTAGTATGGCAGTATGAACCTGAATCAATTCGGCAAAAAAAACGCCCAGCTTAATCAATTATTGCAGCAATCCGCACACTGGCAGCGTCTGAGTAACTGCCTGAAACAGGAGTTGCCGGCAAGTATGCGAACTCAGTTTAATGTCGCCTGTGTACGCACCGGCTGTCTGGTGGTGATTGCGCAAAATAGTATGGCTGCTTCGCGTTTACGTATGGTGTTGCCGGCATTATTGCCGCAACTGCGGCAGATTGATGATTCAATTGAAACTGTAAAGGTTAAAGTTCAGCCGGCAGAATCAAAACCGGAAGCAGTAAAGCATGCCAGTTTAAGCCCTGTGGCGCGCGATACGCTGGCACGTTCGGCAGAAGCTTTAACACATCATCCGGAACTGGCAGCAGCACTGCGCCGTTTAAGTGAAAAAAACAATTGAGCTATTTCAGTCTGTGTATTTGTCTGATGCTTTAAGCAATGAGAAATCAATTTAATCAGTATGACAAAATTAAATAAATATAAATAATATTTATTCTGTCCTGATTGTGAATCGTTATTCTTATACTGGTGTGCAATCAACTATTTTTAAAATAAAATTCAGTTGCCGGAACAGTAATAATCGGTATTACATATAAATTTTTTCATCTTCACATAGCAGCGTTAAAGACATGAACAGCTTCTATAGTGTCAGACAGTGCTTGGAAAAAAGGGTTTTACCATTATATTAAGCACCATAAACAGCAATCAGTAACTTCTGAACAGCTTCAGATTGCACATAATTGACACAGGCATGCAAACAGCCGCACTGCAGCGTAGGCGCTTGTGTTAAAATCTCCTATTTCAAGCTTACTATTTATTGCGCCAGCAGGTGCCGGACTGTTGATTTATGTTGAAAAACTTAGCTAAAAAAATTCTCGGAAGCCGCAACGACCGGCTTTTGAAACAATATCGTAAAGAAGTATCCAGAATCAATGCGCTCGAACCACAACTTCAAGCTTTAAGCGATACTGAACTACAGGCTAAAACTACTGAATTCAAACAACGTCTGGCTGATGGGGAAAAACTCGATAGCCTGCTGGTAGAAGCTTTTGCCGTATGCCGTGAAGCCAGTAAGCGTGTACTCGGTATGCGGCATTTTGATGTGCAGCTTATCGGCGGTATGGTACTGCATTATGGCAAAATTGCCGAAATGCGTACCGGTGAAGGGAAAACTCTGGTTGCCACGACAGCCGTCTATCTGAATGCTCTGACCGGTAAAGGCGTACATGTAGTTACCGTGAATGATTATCTGGCTGCACGTGATGCCGGAATCATGCGTCCGCTGTATGAATTTCTGGGCATGTCTGTCGGCATCATTATCAGCAACATGGATCATGCCGATAAAAAAGCCGCTTATCTGGCTGATATTACCTACGGTACCAACAATGAATACGGCTTCGATTATTTACGCGACAACATGGTAAGTGATCAAAGCGAAAAAGTGCAGCGTGAGCTCTCATTTGCGGTAGTTGATGAAGTAGACTCTATTCTGATTGACGAAGCCCGTACACCGTTGATTATTTCCGGTCAGGCTGACGATAACGTCACCCTTTATCAGGTAATGAATCAGATTCCGCCACAGCTGATTGCCCAGAAAAGCGAAGACGGTGAGGGCGATTACTGGGTAGACGAAAAAGCACGGCAGGTAGTGCTCAGTGATCAGGGGCATGAGCATGCCGAGCAGATTCTCACCAAAATGGGTTTGCTGCAGGAAGGGGATTCCCTGTATTCCACTACCAATATCATGCTGATGCATCATCTGATGGCTGCGCTGCGGGCTTATACACTCTACCAGCGCGACCAGCATTATGTGGTACAGGATGGCGAAGTAATTATTGTTGACGAATTTACCGGCCGCCTGATGGCCGGACGGCGCTGGTCTGATGGTCTGCATCAGGCTGTTGAAGCCAAAGAAGGCGTGGAAATCAACAAAGAAAACCAGACACTGGCTTCCATTACTTTCCAGAATTTCTTCCGTCTGTATGACAAACTGGCCGGCATGACCGGTACTGCCGACACGGAAGCCTTCGAATTTCAGAATATTTACGGTCTGGAAACCGTTATCATCCCGCCAAACCGCCCGATGATACGTAAAGATCTGAACGACCAGATATATCGTTCTATCGAAGAAAAATACGAAGCTGTGGTTGCCGATATCAAAGAGCGCCATGCCAAAGGTCAGCCAATCCTTGTTGGTACCACCAGTATTGAAAATTCCGAACTGGTATCCGCCTTACTGGATAAAGAGCACCTCAGGCACAATGTTCTCAACGCCAAAGAACATGCGCGTGAAGCGGATATTATTGCTCAGGCAGGCCGCCCCGGCATGATTACCGTAGCCACCAATATGGCCGGTCGTGGTACGGATATTGTGCTCGGCGGCAATATCAAACCGCAAATAGATGACATTAATGCCGACGACAGCCTCACCGAAGAAGCGAAAAAGAGCGAAATCGACAAATTACAGCAGCAATGGCAGATTGACCACGATGCCGTGATTGCAGCTGGCGGTTTACACATTATCGGTACCGAACGCCATGAAAGCCGCCGTATTGATAATCAGCTGCGCGGCCGTGCCGGTCGTCAGGGTGATGCCGGTTCCAGCCGCTTTTACCTGTCGTTTGAAGATCCGCTGTTGCGCCTGTTTGCACTTGACCGTGCAACAGCCATTCTTAACCGTCTGGCTCCTGAACGCGGCGTAGCCATAGAAGCCGGAATGCTCAATCGCCAGATTGAAGGAGCACAGCGCAAAGTCGAAAACCGTAACTTCGACATGCGCAAACAAGTACTTGAATACGACGATGTAGCCAACGACCAGCGTAAGGTTATTTATCATCAGCGTGCCGATATTCTGGCCAGCAACGATATTGACGGTCTGATGCAGGAAATACGCCATGATGCAATTGTTGATACTGTAGACAGCTTTATTCCGCCGGATAGCATGGAGGAGCAGTGGGATATTTCCGGTCTGGAAAACAAACTGGCTGCTGATTACAACATTGAAGTTTCCATCAATGACTGGCTTAAAGAAGACAACAGCCTCGACAACGAAAGCATTTCTGAACGTCTGCTGGATATAGTAGAAAAAGATTATGCTCATAAAGTCGAACTGGTTGGCATCGACACCATGCGCAAATTTGAACGCGACATTATGCTGCAAATCATTGACAGCCGCTGGCGTGAACATCTGGCCGATATGGATTACCTGCGTCAGGGTATTCATCTGCGCGGTTATGCCCAGAAAAATCCGAAACAGGAATACAAACGCGAAGCATTTGAAATGTTTCAGGCCATGTGGAGCAATATTCGCCATACCGTTGCTTCATTGCTGATTTCAGTGCGTTTTCAACCGGCCTCTGAAGAAGAGCAGCAAGAAGTATTCGCTGCTGATAATGTAGCAGAAGATGAAGATTTCAGCCCCGAAGCTCTGGAAGCACGCGGTATTGTTATTCGTCGTAACGATCCGTGCCCGTGTGGCAGCGGTTTGAAATACAAACTGTGCCATGGCCGTCTGTAACTGCGGATAAACCAGCTTAACATCAACAGGTTGCTATATTTATGGCAACCTGTTGATATATTTACTGCTGTTTAGATAAAACTGCCTGAAACAGAGTACTTTTATTAAAGTGAATACTCTAAAACCCATTGAACAGCACATCAAATTGTCTTAAAATTCACACCTTACGTCAGCAACCAGAGCATAAATGTCCCTGAATGGCAACAGAAAGCTGGCGTGTTTTCGGTTTACGCTAATAATACCGCTTTCCTTAACCATGGATAATTAATGGCAGCCTATAACACACAAAAAGTATTGTCTGTACACCACTGGACAGACGCATATTTCACATTTACCTGCACACGGGACGAATCATTACGTTTTCAGAATGGTCAGTTTGTGATGATTGGTCTGATGGTAGACGGTAAACCCCTGATGAGAGCCTACAGTATTGCCAGTGCCAATTGGGAAGAAGAGCTGGCTTTTTTCAGTATTAAAGTACAGGATGGTCCGTTAACCAGCCGCTTGCAGCATCTGAAACCGGGTGACGAAGTACTGGTGAGTAAAAAGCCTACCGGTACCCTGATTGTCGGTGACCTTAACCCCGGCAAACATCTGTATCTGCTGTCTACCGGTACCGGTCTGGCACCATTTCTCAGCGTAACCAAAGACCCGGACATCTATGAACAGTTTGAAAAAATCATTCTGATTCACGGCGTGCGCTATAAAAAAGATCTGGCCTATTATGATCATTTCACCACAGAGTTACCCAATCATGAATATCTGGGTGAATTAGTACGTGAAAAACTGATTTACTATCCGGTGGTTTCCCGGGAAGATTTCATCCATCACGGACGCCTGACTGATTTAATGAAATCGGGTAAACTGTTTACCGACATTGGCTTGCCGCCGATTAATCCTGCTGACGACCGGGCGATGATTTGCGGCAGCCCCGAAATGCTCAGAGACAGCTGTGAAACACTTAACAGTTTTGGTTTGACTATTTCCCCGAAAATGGGGCAGCGTGGTGACTACGTTATCGAACGCGCTTTCGTTGACCAGTAAAACCTGAACGTATATTTCACAGGCAGCCATTGTCACACAATGTGCTGCCTGTTTTGTACCAGCCTGTAGCCAAACCGTTTATTATCCCAATTTTGCCGTACACAATTATCCATGCAACATTTAATCTCCCTGCTAATCATCCTGATTCCCTTGTTTATCGGATTTTGCATACCCACACCGGTACGGGTTGTAAACTGGCTGAATTACGGGCTGGCATGGCTGGTATATCTGATTTTATTTCTAATAGGATTATCACTGGCGCAAGAGCCCGATCTGGGCGCACAACTGGCTAATATCAGCTTAACTGTAGCGGTATTATTCATCTGCCTGATCGCAGCCAATCTACTGATATTTATCTGGTTTGACCGCCGTTATCCGTGGCGGCTGAACCGGCAGCAGCAAACAGGCCAGTCCGGCAGTACCAGTATTATGGGCAGTCTCAAGCAGGTTGGTTGTCTGCTTGCCGGGCTAATCGCCGGCAATTATCTCTCTTTTGACTGGCTGGGCAGCCCGCTGGCTGCTGTTAATAAAGCGCTGATAATTTTACTTTTACTGGTGGGCATGCAGTTGCGCAGCAGCGGCATTACCCTGCATCAGGTATTTCTCAATCGCCGCGGCGTTATCTGTGCCGGATTATTCACACTGGCCAGCCTGCTTGGCGGTTTGCTATTTGCCCTGATTATGCCTGATGTGTCTGTAAGTAAAGGGCTGGCACTTAGCAGCGGTTATGGCTGGTATTCACTTTCCAGCATTATCATGAGTCAGGCTTACGGGGCTGTCTGGGGCAGTATTGCCATGTTTAATGATCTGGCACGCGAATTCTTTGCGCTTATTTTTATTCCCGTACTGATGCGTCGTTATCCTACTACAGCCGTCAGCGTAGGTGGTGCAACCAGTCTGGATTTTACTTTGCCGGTAATACAGTCTTCCGGCGGCATTACTGCCGTACCGGTAGCAATCAGCTTTGGTTTTATTGTTAATATTACTTCGCCAGTATTGATGGTGTTTTTTTCATCACTACAGTTTTAAAAGATAATATTAATTATGACAATTATTCCCTAAATATCCTTCACAAAATCGGCATCCAAAAACATAACTATCTTTTTCATCTAATGTATCTTTACCCGTAAATGAGTGATTACAGTATTGGCATTTAGAAATACCTGATGCAAAAGCAAAGCAGTTTAAACAAAAATAATAATCTTTTTCTAATTCGACACAAGAACCTTCTTTTTCACAGTACCAACAAGTTACCCATTTTTGGTCTAAATTATCATAATCAGTAGCATATATAGTTTTTTGATTATTAGCTAAATAGGTATGAATATCATCAGCTACAATTTCATCATCACATTTCGTGCAAATTAGTGTGTTTAATTTTTGGGGTTCTAATTTTATTAAGAATGGAATTTTTAAGAGTATATCTGTTTTGCAATTATGACAATTATATTTGATTTGAAATTGCATTGTTTCACATACTTTACAGGTAAATTCTGTAATCAATTTATGGTATATATTTGTTTTAACTGATGATTTAAAGCTGCAAACATTACATTTTTCTTTAGTCTCATAACTTTTTAATTCATCCTGTAAGTTGTCATATTTAAGTTGCAGATATGGTTTATGCTCTAATAGCATTTTTGTAATAATCTTAAGTTTTCTATCGAAATCCTTAAAGAATTCTTTCCATTGATTTTGTAATAATTTATCTAAACAATAAAGAGCTTTATATCGGTTTATGATAATCCTATCTTTGTCCTCATTTTGAGTATCTTCTGAAAAAAAATGAATAATATTATTTCTAAGGTCTTTTAATTCTTCAAAAACTTTATGATTAATTAAATATAAACTATCTTTATCAAATTTTTAAAGAATTTTTTTAGCTTCGTCAGGATTAATAGAAGTAAATTCTTTGTTAATAAAATTTTCTATCGTTGCATTTTTTTGCTTTTTAAAAATTAGTTTCCAGTCAATTTTAATTATTCGAGCTTTGAGAAAAAGTTCAAAAGCAGAGCACAAGCAAATAATAGAAACCTTCAAATCATTTTCAAAATAATTGACTGATTTTTCTAAAAAATCTATTGCATTATGCACTAGTAATTTAAAATGCTCATTTACTACTTGTTGTTCCTCAGTGTTAAGTGATTCAGTTGTTTTGTCTGAATCAGTTTTAATTTGTTTAATATCCATTTAAATATAATTTCTTTTTTAAAATACCAACAATTTTATTAATATAACTTATATTGTAAAGAAAAATATTACATAACTTAATAAAAAATCCTCAAAATATCAGTTTTAATTAGTACCTGTATTTTTTGAGGTTGAAATAATCAATTTTAAAAAGATAAGCAGTGGTTATTAAAAATTTATGTGAGAGAAATCGAATGAAGTAAGAGAAATTTAATGTTAAAATTAAATTTTTTATGTAAAAATTAATTTGATTAGATATATTGTTTAAAAATATAATCTGATATATGGGTTTGTTTTAATTTAATCAAAGTTTAAACTCAGGGAGAATAAGATGGATGATAAATAAACATCAAGACAAAGATATATATAATTTTTTATAAAAATAAAATAAAAATATATATTGTCTGACCATAAAATGGTTCATTCACCATAATAATCATTTAATATTATTTGCATAAATTGTATGCCAAATAAAATGAATGTTTTAACGCTTGTCAGGGACAACTACGGATAGATATTGGATATTTATTGGTATTTATTTTTAAAAAAATATTATTATTAAAATAATATTTTTTATTAAGAATAAATTTTCATAATTTGTTGCTAAAACAAATGTAATAGAAAAAAAGGTGCACAAAATGTACCAATTTTATTAGAATTAAAATAATTTATTAATTAATAACCTTTGTGTGCAATAAAGACTTAAAGATTTGCTTAAAATCAAAACTTTATTGTATATAATTGTAGTTAAATGGAAAAAGACTAATATACTAGTGTATATATCTGGAAAGATAAATCTTGTATATCTTAATGTTTAATAGATTGATTATCAAAAAAAGGGTTATTAATGAAAAATTTCATCTGTTTTATTTTGTTTTGAATAACATTATGTTTTTTTATTGGCTTTAAATGCTATTAAGTGTAAATTAAAGACATAAAGTTTTAAAAATTAAGTTCTATCTCTGCTGCAAGCACAACAAATTGATCTTCTCTAAATTAGATAAAGAAAGAGAAACTTTATGTTTACGTGGTACCGAGCAGTATCAGGAAATGAAAGAAAAACCTTTTGGGCATGCTTTAGTGGCTGGGCACTCGATGCTCTGGAAACACAGATGTTTGGTTTGGTGATTCCGTCACTAATTGTATATTTTGCTATCAGTAGAGGGGAGGCCGGCTTATTCAGTAGTGCCACACTTGTCACTTCAGCACTGGGTGGCTGGTTTGCAGGAGCTCTTTCAGACCGGTACGGACGCGTTAAAACATTGCAAATTATGATTATATGGTTTGCAATTTTTACATTTCTGGCGGCATTTGTTACCGAATATCACTGGTTGCTGGTGCTGAAAGCTTTACAGGGATTTGGTATTGGCGGTGAATGGGCAGCCGGAGCTGTACTGATGGCAGAAACCATTTCCAGCCAGTATCGCGGCAAAGTGATGGCAACAGTACAAAGTGCATGGGCAGTGGGATGGGGACTGGCTGTTATACTATTTTCCATTGTATTCAGTCTGGCTCCGGAAACTTTCGCCTGGCGCATCATGTTTGCAGTTGGTTTATTGCCGGCATTACTGATTTTCTATGTACGCCGGCATGTACAGGAGCCGGTAAAACAAGCTAGCGTAGTTTCGAAAAACGAAAACAGCATGCCTATTAAAGAAGCATTGTTCGGTATCTTTTCTCCTTCACTGATTCGTATTACTTTACTAGGCGGTTTACTGGGTTTGGGCGCACATGGCGGTTATCATGCAATCATGTCATGGCTGCCTACGTATCTGAAAGAAGAACGCCACCTTTCTGTGCTCAATTCCAGTGCCTATCTGGCAGTAATCATCGTTGCCTTCTGGTGTGGCTGTATGGCCAGTTCAGTTTTACTCGATAAAATCGGCAGACGTTTTAATGTTGCCTGCTTTGCTATATGTTGTGTGATTACTGTACGTATTTATCTGTTTGTCCCCTTAACCAATACCCAGATGCTGTTTCTGGGTTTTCCGCTGGGATTCTTTGCTGCCGGCATCCCCTCCAGTCTTGGGGCATTATTTAATGAATTGTATCCGCAGAAATACAGAGGTGCAGGAGTAGGCTTCTGTTATAACTTCGGCCGTATTCTTTCCTCTGCATTTCCGTCTCTGGTCGGGCATATGAGCGCTTCAATGTCGCTGGGTTCAGCCATCGGTATAGATGCCAGCTGGGCTTATTCAATCGTGGTCATTAGCGTATTGCTGTTACCGGAAACCAAAGGGCGCGACTTAAGCGAAATTGATCAGGACGGTCAGATATCAGACAAATAGCAGATTGAGAAAGAGAAATAACATGAATCAGGAGTCAGTGGGTATTATAGACAGCCACGCCCATGTTTTTATGCTGGATTTACCGATGGTGTCCGGCCGCCGCTACACACCGGCACAAAATGCGCCGCTCGCTGATTATCTGGCACATCTGGATGCTCATGGCTGCACACATGGCGTATTGATTCAGCCCAGTTTTCTGGGTTATGACAATAGCTTTATGCTTCAGGCTATTGCACAGACTAAACCCCGTCTCAGAGGCGTTGCCTGTGTTGAGCCCTCTATCACAATGCCTGAACTTGCAGCACTGGATAAAGGCGGTATTGTCGGTATACGCCTGAATATTATTGATGGTGTCCAGCCGGATTTACAAACCGATTCATGGCAAAATCTGCTTGATAAAGTAAAAAAGCTTAACTGGCATGTAGAAGTACATTGCCGCAGTAACAAACTCAGTGACATGATTGCAACACTGCTCAAACAGGATGTGAAAGTGGTGATTGATCATTTCGGCCGGCCTTTGGATTGTCTGCCTGCCCGAGATTATGGTTTTCAGCAGTTACTCGAGTGGGGGCGTAGCGGAATGATATGGTGTAAACTGTCCGGAGCATACCGGATTAGTGCTGCCGCAGCAGAAGGTCACAAATTCTTTGCTTCTGCCATCCCTTTATTAGTAGAAAATCTGGGCAGCCACCGGCTGATGTGGGGCAGTGACTGGCCGCATACCCAATTTGAACAGCAGATTACCCCTGATTATCTGTCTGCACAGCTGAATATGCTGTTGCAGGATAAACAGCTGACACACAATATACTCTGGGATACACCGGCAAAGCTGTTCAGATTTATCTAAAAAATGCTATCCGTCCAACTGAAATCACTTAGGTAAGTAATCAACTCAGTATGCGGAGAAAATGACTTCGGCAGACAAAAAAATATAAAACTTATTTACCATATAAACTATATCTTTAAACATTAATCATTCATTGATATCTTTAATTGTGAAGTTATCATGGATTAAGAGAAACAGAATTTAAGCTTTATTGTCCGCTGTTGGCATGGAAGCTTTGGCTTTATCTGACTTGATATATAAAGTTAAAGCAATATCTGATTAACCAGGAAAACCGTATGAACAAACTGCTGCTTACCTCTGTCTTATTGTTTTGTATATCGGCAGGCGCTGCTGCCAAAGAATACAATTATGAAACCAGCGATGTGAATGATCTACCGCCGCAGTGCATTACATTAAAAGCTTTTGTATCCACAGCCAACAATCAGTATGACATGGCTTATAAAGGGCAGAAATCTTTATCTGCTGCCGATAATGTTGTTTCCACCGAAATCAGAGCAGCGTTTCTGAAAGGCACGCCGGAAGAATATCTGAATAATGGCATGCTGCAATATTATAATCTGATAAAAAGAAACGGTCTTGAAAAGGAAATTGCAGAGAACCGGATTTATAATCTGACCGGTTTTATGTCACGTGAGGATTTAATCAATATCGCTAAAAAAATCAAAAATCAGGCCTTAAGCGGTAAACTGGACAGTAAACAGTTCAGACTGAATGATGAAACAGTGATTAATGCCTGTCTTAAAAAGGCAGCCAAACCGCCGGCAGGCAGTGGTGCAGATTATTACAAAGCCATTGATTATTCTAAACGTACACCGAAAAAATAAATATTTAAACCGCCTGTATGGCGGTTTTTTTATTCAAATTTTATTTTTGCCAGCAGGTTTCAATATTTCAGATATTAATTCTTTATTCGTAAAAAAGATAAAAAATGTAGATAAGTACCTATCCGGAAAATTAATTAAATTTGAATGAATTAGAAATTTCAATGGCTTTTTTTATGTTTAACACCATTTGTAAATTTATGCTAGGTTTTTCGTATTCATATTCAATTTCAATGTCAATTAGTCTTTCTATTTTATTTTCATCAAAATTAAATTTTCTTACATTTTGCTCAATTTCATCTTCTGATGAATATAAATCATAAATATATGGTGATGTTCTTAACAATAAAAATTCTAATAATTCCAAATAATAATTAGAATTTTTATCATCTGAAGCACAATGTGAATCAATATTTTTTATTGTTTCATCAAGAAAATCACTAAAATTTTTATTACCCAAATTTTTATAAATATCCGGAAATTTTAATTTTAATATAATTAAAAAGATAAATATAATAAGTGTCCAATTTTTTAAACGAATATTAATTTTCGTTCTAATAACGACATTAAAAATATTACAAAGAGCTTCTTGTTCTCTTAAGCTTAATGTGTATTTGTGAACAATATCTACTAAAAATTCACTAGCCGGAACGTTTGTATCTTTTGTTTGAAAATACTTTCCAAGTGAAAATTTATTTATTAAATGAGTAATATATTTTCGATTTGATAGCGGAAGCTGATAATCAAAATCAATAAACCGGCGCAGATAGCCGTTAACATCCAGCCCTTGACCGTACACAGCCCTAATAGAATGACCGAGCTGAGTTTTATCCGTCGCCAGTACAAAAATAATATTATCGACATTAAACAAATGTTTGGCTTTTTCCAGCACCTCAATCGCAAAATCAGGGCGACAGCGATCCAGTTCATCAATAAAAATTACCAACGGCTTTTGTTTATCGCCGCCCGTATAACATTGTGCTAGCTTACTTAATTCTTCTTTAAATTTGCTTAAAGTTCTCCGAGATTCTTCGTATTTTTTAATCTGTTCTTTCACTAGGGATTCACCTAATGCACCTAAGGTTTTGGCTAGTTCATCAGCATTGGTTAAACCACCTGAAATAGCTTTAATACTTAGATTGGCAGCAGAAGGTGCAACAGCTTTAGCAAATTTGGCTGCATATTTATAGATAGGCGCAATGATTTTTTCGGCCTTAGTTTTATCCTGAACTTTTAATTTTTCTATAGATAAACTAATTTCCCCAATCAGCGCAATTAAGGCATCCTCAGTATAATCACTTTCCCATGCGTTAAAATAAATAGTAGTTATATTCCGTTTCTTCAGATACTGCTGCCACATTTTGATAAAGGTGGTTTTACCTTGTCCCCAGCCACCATCAATACATAGTACAATAGACTGTTCAAAGCTGGTAATAAATTGGGTTAGATTCTCGATATTCTCTTTTCTGCCCAGTGCATCGTTTTTAAACGGATTATTGGCATCAATTTCGATAGGCTGGCATTTGCCCAGGCTGAGTTTACCCATAAAACTTTTTCCCCTGTATAACAATATTCTGCCGGTACTCACCGGTTATTCTGGTTGGTGTAATCAATGATTTCATTATAATATTTCTGAATGGTTGTAATACAGAAATCAATCCGGAAAGGCGCATAAAAATATCCCCGTTAGCGGGTTTTACAACACAGCCAGACAGGGCGCAGTATGATTACACCAACCATCTATTGCCTGCTGTCGGCTAACGCAAAACCACCGGCCGGCAGGGCAGGCTCGGCATAATATGCATAATTGGCTGCTGTGGAATATTAACTTTCTGATTAAATAAGTGATTTGTTAGAAAACCACCATAAAAAGTAAAGTCTGGCAGAAGCCGGTATTTCAGCAAGCAGAAGTAATATAAAGCATTATGTTCAAACTTGCTTTTTACCTGTAATGGCCTTATTTATAAGCCAAAACCGCTGCCGGCGGTTTTGGCTGTTTCAGCCGTGATTTTTTGCTGAGTTGAATTTTATTTAGGTTACAAACTTATGGATGTTATTCAGTATCCGGGTAGTGTGTTTAAACTGCACCAGCCATTTCCCCCTGCCGGTGATCAGCCGGCTGCAATCAAAGGATTGCTGGAGGGGCTGGAAGACGGTTTGTCCGGCCAGACTCTGCTCGGCGTTACCGGCTCCGGTAAAACATTCACCATGGCCAATGTGATTGCGCAAAGCGGCCGGCCGGCGATTATCATGGCGCATAACAAAACGCTTGCCGCCCAGTTATATGCGGAAATGCGTGAGTTTTTTCCGGAAAACGCAGTCGAGTATTTTGTTTCCTATTATGATTACTATCAGCCGGAAGCCTATGTGCCCAGCCGTGACCTGTTTATTGAAAAAGATTCGGCCATTAATGAGCATATCGAGCAGATGCGTCTGAGTGCCACCAAAAGCCTGATGCAGCGTCAGGATGTAGTGATTGTGGCAACTGTATCGGCCATTTATGGTATTGGTGATCCTAATGAGTATCACCAGATGATTCTGCACCTGAAAGAAGGGCAGAAAATCGACCAGCGCGATATCATCGCGCGTCTGGTAGCTATGCAGTATGAGCGTGGTGATATCGACTTTGCCCGCGGTTCTTTCCGCGTGCGCGGTGATGTGATTGATATTTTCCCTGCGGAAAGCTCTGAGCTGGCTTTGCGTGTCAGTCTGTTTGACGACGAAGTAGACCGTATGCAGCTGTTCGACCCCATATCCGGCAGCCTGCAACAGCGTGTCGGGCGCTATACCGTATTCCCGTCCAGCCACTATGTTACCCCGCGCGAAACCGTATTGCGGGCATGCGAAAACATCAAACAGGAGCTGGGCGACCGGATTAAATGGTTTACCCATGAAGGACGACTGGTCGAAGCGCAGCGCATTGAACAGCGCACCCGCTTTGATCTGGAAATGCTCTATGAAATGGGTTTTTGCAAAGGTATTGAAAACTACTCACGCCACTTTTCCGGCAAACCGGAAGGAGAGCCGCCGCCTACATTAATGGATTATCTGCCCAAAAATGCACTGATGTTTATCGATGAGAGCCATGTGACCGTCAGCCAGATTGGCGGTATGTACAAGGGCGATGCTTCACGTAAGCAGAATCTGGTGGATTATGGCTTTCGCCTGCCGTCTGCGCGGGATAACCGGCCGTTAAAATTCAATGAATTTGAGCGGGTGATGCCGCAAACCATATTTGTGTCGGCTACACCGGCGAAATATGAAGAAGAACATGCCGGTCAGGTAGTCGAGCAGGTGGTGCGACCCACCGGTCTGGTGGATCCGGAAATCATTATCCGTCCTGTGGCCACACAGGTAGACGACTTACTCTCGGAAATCAATATCCGCCGCGAGCTGGGCGAGCGCGTGCTGGTCACCACGCTAACCAAACGCATGGCCGAACAGCTTACCGATTACTACGCCGAGCTGGGTGTAAAAGTGCGCTATCTGCACAGTGACATTGATACCGTCGAACGGGTAGAAATCATTCGTGACCTGCGTCTGGGATTGTTTGATGTACTGGTAGGCATTAACCTGCTGCGTGAAGGGCTGGATATTCCCGAAGTTTCACTGGTGGCAATTCTGGATGCGGATAAAGAAGGTTTTCTGCGCAGTCACCGCAGCCTGATTCAGACCATAGGTCGCGCTGCACGCAATGTTAACGGTAAAGCTATACTGTATGCCGATAAAATTACCGATTCCATGAAAGCCGCCATAGACGAAACCGAGCGCCGCCGTGCCCGCCAGATATCTTTTAATGCAGAACACGGTATCGTGCCTCAGCAAATTAAAAAACAGGTACGCGACCTGATAGATGGCGTTTACCACGATGAAAACGGCAGCAAAGGGCGAGGTCGCAGCAAACTCAAAGTCGGAGAAATCCATAACGAAGATGATGCTGTTAAAGAAATCGCCAAACTGGAAAAAGCCATGCAGGCTGCTGCACGTGATTTACAGTTTGAAGAGGCAGCACAGATTCGGGACAAAATCCGTGCGATTAAAGAAAATCTGTTATTTGGTGCCAGCGAAGCTTAATCACTGGCTTTTTCTGCGCCGGCTGCGGTAAAGTATCTAGTATCATGCCGGAGTAGTCAGAGATACTTAACACCAGACAGCATACTTGCATACGGCATTGTCAGGTACACTGAATAACACAAGCCGGCTCCTGTTAGCCGGCCGGTCAGAACGGGACAGCATCATGCAGCACAGGCAGATCCATACCCATCATCCATCAGCTTTGGCCAGACTGCCCGCAATTATGCTGCAAACGCTAAGCAGTGTAATCATCACCGCTTTATTCTGTACTATATTATTTTACTGGCGCGCCAATAGTGAACTGCCCTTGATGCAGATCAGCTTACTTAATTTCAATGATATCAAGCTTATTCTTGTACTTATCTGTGGCTGCATGCTTTTTGCGTTAGTCCCTTCACTATTGGCGGCCGTATTCTGCTCTTATTTTGTCTGGCGTCTGCCGCGCTTTCTGCTCAGCGCAGCCGCAGCCGCAGCCATTATTGCCTTTTCAGTCGCACTCCTGCAAAACTGGCTATTTAGCTGGCCGCTGGACTGGATACCGATACTGTTTAATGCACTGGCCGCCGCCATCAGTGCGCTGTGTGTAAGCCGTTTGCAACAATAGGCACAGAAAAAAATAGCCATAACCGCAGCGGTCATAGCCGGCATAGTTATAATACCCTTGTCATTGATTTGTAAAAATTTGTATAAAAATATATAAAAATTAATTTAAAACAATAAAGATATAATCATTTGCTGTTACTATAAAATAGCATTGTCATGCTAATAAAAAACAATTTTCTTAATAAACAATAAAATAGTTAATAAAAAGCCATAGAGTCTGGTACATACCGTATTTTGCTATTGCTGCCTGTTAGTAAAAGTGCTTAAATTAACCACTTGTTATTGTCAATGATTTAAGTCAAAAACAAGTAAATCACACCAATATTGATTACTCCGTGTGCGAACTTCCAGATAAACATTTAATCAGAGTAGCCTGAAGAGAAGAGAAAAGAGTTTGCGTTATGAAAAACACCAATAGCGATAGCTCAGCAGACGTAGTATTAATCGGCGCCGGCATAATGAGCGCGACACTGGGAACCTTTCTTAAGGGGTTACAGCCAGACTGGCAGATTAATATCTACGAACGTCTCGCTGGAGTGGCTACAGAAAGCTCAGATGCATGGAATAATGCCGGTACCGGTCATTCAGCCCTATGCGAACTCAACTACACCCCTGAGCTGAAAGACGGCACAATCGAAGTATCCAAAGCAATTAAAATTATCGAACAGTTTGAATTGTCCAAACAATTCTGGGCATCACTTGTCGATGCCGGCATGATTGCCAATCCCAGTGAATTTATCCGCAGTGTGCCGCATATGAGCCTTGTACGCGGTGAAACTGATGTTGCTTTTCTGCGTAAACGTTTTGCCGCCTTACAGCAATACCGCCTGTTTCAGGATATGGTTTATACCGAAGATAAAGAGCAGATTAGCCAGTGGGTGCCGCTCATGATGCAGGGGCGGGATAACAGTGAGCCAATAGCCGTTACCTGGTCGGATCTGGGTACCGATGTCAATTACGGCGCCTTAAGCCGCATCCTGATTAACAACCTCACCAGTCACGGCTGTCAACTGCATCTGCAACACGAAATTATCGACTTGAAACAGCAAGATGGCCGCTGGCACCTGAAAATCAAAGATTTAATTAATCAAACCTGCCAACAAGTATCTGCCCGCTTTGTATTTATTGGCGCAGGTGGCGGTTCCCTCAGACTGCTGCAGAAAAGCCAGATTGAAGCCAGCAAAGGCTACGGCGGCTTTCCCGTATCCGGTCAGTGGCTGGTATGTAAAAATCCCGAAATTGTCAGACAGCATAATGCCAAAGTATATGGCAAAGCATCAGTCGGCGCCCCGCCGATGAGTGTGCCGCATCTTGATAAACGGGTTATCGATGGCGAAGATGCATTGCTTTTTGGTCCTTTTGCCGGCTTTACCACCAAATTTCTCAAATGCGGTTCATTTAAAGATCTGTTCCAGACTCTGAATTTTGCCAATATTTGCCCCATGCTCACCGTCGGCGTACATAACTTCGCCCTTGAGCATTACCTGATACAGCAGGTACGATTAAGCTTTACCGACCGCATGCAGGAATTACGTACCTTTTATCCCGAAGCCCGCGATGAAGACTGGCATCTGGCCGTTGCCGGCAATCGCGTACAGGTAATCAAAAAAGATCCGCAAAAAGGTGGCGTGCTACAGTTTGGTACTGAGCTGGTAAAATCTACCGATGGTACACTGGCTGCCCTGTTAGGCGCATCTCCGGGTGCTTCTACTTCCGTATCCATTATGCTTGAATTACTCGAACACTGCTTTGCCGATAAAGTCAGCGGCGAATGGAAGCAAAAACTGCATGAATGGATACCGAGCTATGGTCAGAAACTGGAACAAAACCCCGAGCTGGTACAGCGTATTCGCGACTGGACAATTAAATCGCTTAACTTACATACTCCGCAACAACAAACCATAAACAACTGAACACACACATACTAAAAACCATTATTGCCATAAACTTCCTTACCAAATTCTTGCTGAATTTGGTTTTTTTTTGTGTTATTGCCGCAATTCAGAGCATACACGTACCGGTATACAGTGATAGTTTCGTCCGTAATTATTACTGTACTGGTTATACTGTAGTTACTTTCCAACACTATAATTTTAAAATCGCAACTAAAGCATAAAACTGAAAAAAAACACTTGCTGTACGGATTAAATTTATTTAGTATAAGTTAAAAGGAAATAACATAGACATACAAAAATATATAATTATAACTAACACTTATAACTATATAGTGCAGTAATAAGCGCCACTTCATTTTTCAAAAATGCGGTGGCGTTTTTTTTTGTATCAGCCCAGTCGCAACAGGTATGATTTATACCGCCGGATAAAATTTTTCCTGATAGCAGGGCAGAGCCTGCATTCACCGTCAATCCGGCATCTTCAAGCAATATTCCGTTTATAATAATACCGCTTAATCCAGCGGATATAGGACACTGTTTTTTTCCGTGTATCACTATCAGACACAGCAGAAATCTTATTTTCTGAACAATAGCCGCATCCGTGCTTATCGCTAAAACTTATATAGAAAATCCATACACCTAAAAATACCGCTATATCGATAACACAATAAACTCAAGATAAACAAACAAACTGATTATGCAAGAATTCCGTATAACTGCATCGACATCAGCTATCACATTGATACTAAAGCTTAAATATAGTCTGATATATTGATTTATATATCTTTACTGCGTATTGTAATCAGCAGAGGAATAAAGATCAGGCAAAGAAATACCATAAATAGAATTTGATAATTTAAAGCTTCCAGGATTACCAATCCCTCCGCCACCAAATTCTGCCTTTAGTCATATAAATACGCCGACAATGTCGGCGGATAAAGTTTTTTCAGATTATGATAATGAGTCATTTTTATGATTATTTCCCCATTGGCAAAGCATATCTAAAATAGGAACTAAAGATTTACCTCGTTCTAATAACCCATATTCCACTTTAGGTGGAATTTGCGGATATTCTTTTCTAAAAATTAATTTATCTTTTTCCATCTCTTTTAGGGTATTACTCAGTGTCTTAAAAGAAATATGATTAATGCTTCGTTTAAGTTCATTGAATCGCATTGAGGGTTGATTTTCGTTTAACCAATAAAGAATAACAATTTTATACTTACCTCGAATCATTGAGAGAGTGTAATTAAATCCACTATCCTCAAAATGATCTTCGGCACAATGATGATTTTCCATGTAGATACTTTCCATAAAGATAGTACATAACAGTAATTACCGTACTTCAAAAATAATCGTATTAATATTAGTATGACTTAATTATTGATAAAAATATAGAAGGAATATTTAACAATGAAACGCACTTTAGTGATTGTTGCTCATCCTCACTTAGCCTCTTCAAGTGTTAACCGATGCTGGGTTAATAGATTAAATCAGTATCATGAACAAGTAACCATACATGATTTATATTCTTACTATCCCTCTTATAAAATAGACTCTGGTTTCGAACAAAACTTAATTGAAAATCATCAAAATTTGGTAATTCAATTTCCGATATATTGGTTTAATTGTCCACCATTATTAAAACAATGGTTAGATGACGTTTTCACTTACGGATGGGCATTTGGTGCCTTAGGCGATAAATTAAAAAGTAAAAAAGTAGGTTTAGCTGTTTCGGCAGGTATAAAGAAAGCGGACTATTCTCAAACAGGACATTATAAATATACACTTGAGCAAATTCTCAGCCCCTTTGAATTAACAATAAATTACGTTAAGGCTGATTATCAGCCCGTTTTTGCAATTTATGGCGCAAATAATGAGCCAGACTATCCGGATAAAATTACACAAAAAGATATAGATAAAAGTGCAGATGATTATGTGAATTGGATGAAAAAATTAGGAATGCTAATTTAAAACAGATCATTAAAGTTTATCCAAGCTTATTACTAAATAAAATCTGCTGTGGACAAAAAATAAGAAATATACAGCATATTTCTTATTTTTCTAAAGTAATGGGTATTTAATGATTTTATTCTGAATAAAAAATGAAACGGTACAGACTCCTGAATATTTTTACAAAATCTGTAAATTTCAGGCTCAATGAGCTTTTCTTGCGAAACTTTAATACTAATTGAAACATCAGCAAACTAGCCGATAATGTCGGCATATTCTTCTATACTTGGAACGTGGCAAAATCAGTTGCGATTTCAGTATGGATAAAAATGCTCTTAGCCTCATTAACTAATTTAGCATTGTCATTGAGAGAATATCGAGGGCTTATATGCGTTATAATCAATCTTTTAACATTGGCTTGTTTAGCAATCGTGGCTGCATGAACAGTGGTAGAATGACCATGCTCAATTGCTTTTTGTCCTAATGCACTTTCATGCGTTGCTTCATGCACAAGTACGTCAACATCTTTAGCTAATTCAATTGAAGCATCACAAGGTACTGTATCACCTAAAATAGCCAGTTTTTTCCCTTGTTTAAAATCACCAAGATAATTACGACCATCAATGACACGGCCATCAGCTAGTGTTACTGTTTTACCTTCTTTTAAATAGGCATAATGTGGACCAGGATTAATATTATCTTGCTGTAATTTGTCGATATCTAAGACAGGTGATGAATCCTTTTCAATAACACGATAACCAAAACAAGGTACCCGATGCGCTAATAATTTGGCTTCAACCCGCAATTTAGTATCTTCAAATACCAAACCATCTTGATCAAGTTCAATAATGTTTAAAGGATAAGTTATCCAGGAATAACTAATATCAATCACAGTTTGAATAAATTGTTTGATACCTTTAGGGCCAATCAAAGTTAGTTCCGATTGATTTTGAGTTAATGAACGTGTAGTTAAAACACCCGGTAAACCAAACAGATGATCACCATGCAAATGTGTTATAAATATCATCTCTAATTTGGCTAAGCTGAATTTTGCTTTCTGCATTTGCATTTGAGTTGCCTCACCACAATCAAAAAGCCATAATCGCCCTCTTTCTTGTCGGAGATCGAGCATAATACTACTGACATTGCGCTCAGCGGTTGGTGAGCCTGAGCTTGTTCCTAAAAAAGTGAGTTTCATAACTATATCAATCTTTTATTGAATGTCTTATTACATACTAAGAATAACAATACATAACTTTATTTTGATGCAATAACAATAAGTAGAAAAAAATTTATAGCAGTTACAAACAATCAGACCAATAAAGATCAAGTTGTTTTGCTCGTTGAAAATTTAGTTCAGCTAAACATGTGTATTTTAACATATTTAGAGCATTACCAATTGCTCCACCCCCTAACGAATAAGCAAAGTCACACTGTAAATCACGATATTTAATAAATTCTTTATCAGATTTTTTAAGTTTATTTTTTGCAATTACCGATGTACACTTTTTCTTCATAATAATTTGAAAATACATTAAAAAATTTCTGCGGCGATCTATTTAACTCAGCCTGACTGATATAAAATTTTTTCTAAACATTTAATTAATTCTGCTTCTGAAGAGGAGTAATAAAATCTTCTTACAGCCATACCAATCACTATAAAAACCATAAAACGGTTGCAGCACACCATACGGAAAGAGATATGCAGTTAAAATAATACTTGCCTGAGAAATAGGGCTGCCAAAATCCACTGAAATATCGGGTAAAAAAGTGAAGCCACCCAATTATCTGCGGCTGAAATAAACCCAGTAAATCCGAGTAAGATAAGAACAAAATAAATTTTTTATAAAATTCATCATTAATTCAGCTTAATATTCTGAGTTATACATTTTGTTACATATTGAAAAAATTTTAACAATCAGGTCACTATTATAGTCCTGAATATTTTCATTTATATATCAAATGATTAACAGATACATTTTAATTATATATTAATGATTACAGAGAGCCGGCGCGTCTTTCAACGATCCTCATTAATTATTTATAATCAACTTTATCGAAATTATTTCAACAACCAATCCTAAAGAAGAAATATCAATTCCATCAATCTTAATAAATTGATTCATATACAAATTTTCAACATAAATCAAACCTTCATCAGCAAAAATTAAATATAATATTCAATCTGTTGAGAGTGAATTAGCATTGCTCAATATAATTAATCCATTGCTATACTGTTTGTTTAATTCAATAACAAACAGATTTAGTGCAGATAAAATACAGTAAGCGCATTTATCGGATGATAGTCCGCTATCTATTATTGATTAAATCTGTAAGCCACAGAAACTAATATTGTCTTTTGTATCTATAAAGTGAGCATTAAATGACTGGAAGAAAAATATTCACCGCAAACCGCCTTATCCGGCTAAGCTTATTACTGCTGTCGGCTACCGCTATTACCTCCTGCGGCGGCAGGTTTGAACCTTTTGTCGGCGTTACTTCCGGTAAAAACAAAGCCTATGCCGCGCCGGTCGAGGCGCTTGTATACAATTATGAAAATATCTCTGGTGGTTCAATTAATGGAGGCTGTATTCCTAAAACACCGGGTGTAGATGATTATGAGGTAGGTAAAAAACGTTATGGTGGTGGTTCTTGTGGCGCTGCCTATCTGCCGGCAAAATGGAAACCGGGTATGACCGCACGTATAAACTGGCGGGTTTTGCCTTATCCGGGTTGGCATGCCAGAGTATTAAATCTGCCTGGATTAAATTTTGACGAAAAAGAACGGGCAACAATTCAGCAATACAGTGAAAACTATTCAACCGTAATACCATTACCACCACCGCCAGCATTTGCTGGTGATGATTTTGGCAAGGTAAGAAATATCACAGTGCATTTTCTGGCATGTAATCAGATATTTATTGATTACGGTACCCGACAGGAAAATGCGCCGGAAGTGGTAACAAAACAGTTTGAACTATTTAGGAAAAGCCAGAAACTATGCACACCACGCCCGTCAATCAAATCCATGGCAGATTACCGGCGCAATAAGGCTAAGCTGGACGCAATCAAGCAGGAACGGGCAAATATTAAGCAGGTGATTCTGCCGGAGTACATTAAAGAACTGGAGCAGCAGGGCAAGCTGCCGGTTACTGGTAAATAGACTGGCGGTTTTTGCTGCTTAGTGCGCCGGTTGATTTGGCAACAGTGACAGCCATCGCCGGCGCTGCAACCGGCACTTTCACCACAACGGAATTAATCCCGCATAGCCATAAAAACAAATAAAAACCAGAATATCGCAATATTATGCTGTAAAAAATTAATATATACATAAATAATGTCTTAGTCCGGAAAATTAATTATATTCAGCATATTAATGTAAACAATATCCTGCGCCGGTAGTGGTAATTGTGTAAAATATTGATATGTAATAAAAGCTGGAAGCGATACCATCAATTAAAACCGGCATAAAGCAGAAAAAACAGACACGGCTGCTAATACAAAGTTAACACCGAATTTTGCATAAAAATACCGTATCAATTCAAGAATAGTGAGCATTAAATGACTGGAAGAAAAATATTCACCGCAAACCGTCTTATCCGGCTAAGTTTATTGCTGCTGTCGGCTACTGCCATCACCTCTTGTGGCGGAGGCTTCGAACCTTTTGTCGGCGTTACGTCCGGTAAAAACAAAGCTTATGCCGCGCCGGTCGAGGCACTTGTATACAATTATGAAAATATCTCTGGTGGTTCAATTAATGGAGGCTGTATTCCTAAAACACCCGGCGTAAATGATTATCAAGTTGGCAAAAAGCGTTACGGAGGTGGTTCAACCTGTGGAGCCGCCTATCTGCCGGCGAAATGGAAACCGGGTATGACTGCACGTATTAACTGGCGAGTTTTGCCATATCCAGCTTGGCATGCAAGAGTATTAGATTTACCTGGAGTTAACTTTGATCAGAACGAAAGTAGAATAATAGACGAATATGCTGAAAACTATTCAGCAGTAATCCCATTACCACCCCCACCACCATCTGCCGGTGATGATTTTGGCAAGGTGGCAAATATCACAGTGCATTTTCTGGCTTGTAATCAATTGTATATTACTTACGGTACAGTCGAGGAAGGCAGAAATACGCCAATGCATTACAAATTGTTTGCGAAAAGCCAGAAACTATGTACGCCACGTCCGTCAATTAAATCTATGGCAGATTACCGGCGCAATAAAGCCAAGCTGGATGCAATCAAGCAGGAACGGGCAAATATTAAGCAGGTAATCCTGCCGGAATATATTAAAGAACTGGAGCAGCAGGGTAAATTACCTACGCCGAGTAAATAAAATATCATTTAATTTTTCGCAGCCATACCGCAGCTTGCCGGTATGGCTGCGTTTTTTATATTGTGTTTTTATTTATAATTATGTAAACAAAACTACATAAAATGTATTAAATATGTTAAAATAAATGGTTACGGAAATGGTGCATTCAGATAGCGCTTATATCGGCATAAATGCACAGACCAGGGAGCAGCGTCGGCATCCGGGCAAACAGAATCAGCCTGCCTCACAATACGAAGTACTACCGGCCACCGGCACTCAGCTTATTTGTATTTCTTAGTTAAAGAGGGAAACCAGTTATGGCGAGTAACGACGATAATAAAAAACAGCCGAATGCACCTGCCGGTGCTCCGCAGCCGGGAGGGAGCGGTGGCGGTAAACCGGGTGCAGGTGATAAACCGGCTGCTGGCGCAGGAGCGGGCAAGCCGGGTGGCGGCAAAGCGCCGCTGCCAACGCCGAATAATCCGCACAATAAAGGAATCAGTATAGACAGCATCACTGCCGGCCACTCGCCAGAGCAGAATGATTTCGGAATTTATAAGGATGGTGACGCTGCCGATGCTGCCAATCATCCGCCTCCTGCCAACCCGAAAAAACCGCAGTCCGGGCAAAACCAGCCGAACAAGCCGCAGTCTGGGCAAAACCAGCAGAATAAGCCGCAGTCTGGACAAAACCAGCAGAATAAGCCGCAGTCTGGACAAAACCAGTCGAACAAGCCGCAGTCTGGACAAAACCAGTCGAACAAGCCGCAGTCCGGGCAAAACCAGCCGAATAAGCCGGCAGCTTCGCAGCAAGGTCAAAAACCGGGCGCTAAAACACCGGCAAATACAACAGCGAATGGTAACAAGCCCGACGACAAATTTCTGCCGCAAACCGGGCCGGGAGTACCCCCTCTGGACAAACCGCCGAGTATCGGAAAAAAGATCGGCGATAAGCTTAAGCCGTATTTGCCGACGATTAAGCCGATTGAATTTCAGTGGCCGGGCGTGCTTAAACCGGATGAGTTTCCCACTGCCGCCGGTGGCCGCCTGCCGGCTTCCATCAGCAGCATCCAGGAAAACCGCAAAGACAATAATTTTGTCGACCGCACTAAAGCCAAGCCGTGCCAGAAAGTGCTTAAAATCAACTTCTTTTTTGATGGCACCAATAATCATGAAAAAGCCGATAAAGTAGTTTCCGGTGCCACGCCACCAACCCCAGAGCAGCTCGATCCGCTTAAAGATGCCGCAGCTCAGCAGGCAAAGCTGATTAAGCCGTATACTTATCCGCGTACTTCCAATGCCGCGCGCCTGTTTCATGCCTGTATGGGTGCCGGCGGTACACCGGGAGAAAGTAACCGTGATAAGGAAATGATTAAATACGGCTGGTTTAAGCATTATATTCAGGGCGTCGGTACCCGCTTTGAGGAAATCGGCGATGATGATCCGGGCATGCTCGGCGAGGCCCTGGCTAAATTCGGCCAGGCGCGGATTAACTGGGGCTTAACCCGTATCTGCGATAGCTTAGGTATCAGTGAAATATTTAATATAAAAGAGCTGCCACTGGAAACCGCACAGAAAATGGTAAAAGGCATGGATTCGCGTGCCGGGCGCAAAAGCCAGCTCGACAGCTTTCTGGATACCTTGCAGCGCCCGGATTCCAAACCATTACCCGATGCAATTAAGCTGTATGTGGTCGGCTTTTCCCGCGGTGCCGCCGAGGCGCGCACCTTTATGAACTGGCTGCTCGACTACCTGCTCGACCGTGATGAAAATGCTGATGCACGCGAGCAGCTGGAAAAGCTGATGGCGGAGCAGGAGAAAGAGCGCATCAAACAGCGTAAAGACGACCGTGCTGCGGCAGAGGCTAAAGCCAAAGAGGAAGCCGAGGCGAAAAACAAAGACAAATCAGACGAGCAGGACAAGGATAAAGCCAAGCAGCCGGCTCCTACCGCCGCCGCGCCGGTAAACAGCAGCGCTACCAAAGCCGCCATGCAGCGGGTGCAGGCGCAGGCTGCTACCATGAGCGCCAGTGCTCCGAAAGGCAACAAACCGGCTAAGGCCGATGATAAGAAAGCAGAAAAACCCTATGAAGGCATTGAGCTGAAACTGCTCGGTATCCCGATTTATGTGGAGATGTGCGGCTTGTTTGATACCGTTGCTACTGTCGGTATGTCGCCGCTGGTGGCCATGGTTACCGGTCACTGTTCATGGGCGCACGGCACCATGTCGCTGCAGCGTGCCGGCAGCGCCGGTTTTATTAAAAACTGTTATCACTTTGTTTCGGCGCATGAGCAGCGTAAAAGCTTCTCGGTCGACAGTATCTGTGTCGACGGCGGCTATCCGAAAGGTAATTTTAAGGAATATATCTATCCCGGTGTGCATTCCGATATCGGCGGTGGCTATCCGCCCGGTGAGCAGTTTAAGAGTAATTATGGTATGGGGCATGTGCTCTCGCAGATTGCTCTGCATGATATGTATGCGCGCTGCTGGCAGCATGGTATGCCTTTGCAAGTATTGAGAAAGCATCCTGCCTTAAAAAAAGATATGCAGAAACATCCGCGTTTTCAGCTGAAAAACTATGAATTCATGGATGAAGATACTACTATTGAATATGATACTCAGCCAGAGATGGTTGAGCGCTTTAATGCGTGGCTGAAAACACTGGAAACCTCGAATATCAGCACCGCACTGCAAAAGCAAGTCCATCATTTTACTGCCTATCGGATTTTGCGCTGGGTACGCTCCGGTATCGCCGGTTATGCGCGTTTCCTTGGTTTACAGCTTTCGAAGGATGGCAGCGTCGGAGAAAAGGAAGACAAAGACACCAAAAACGGCCGTACGGATATTATCAATAAAGGGCGTAAAGAAGCCAACGAAGCCGGTAAAGGCAATTTCCCCGATAAGCCGGTTGCCGATAATGATGAAATGTGGAAACAGGCCGGTCTGGAAGATATTCCGAAAGAGAAACGGCAGGAATTTCTCGACGGCATTATCAATAAAAATTACGTACCCGGCAACGATGGCTGGGACTTGATTGAAGGCGCCAAGGATTTTAAAGCCGATTATCTGCATGAATTTCATCTGGAGAATATGCTTTCCGCCGGTTTCCTGCTTGATACCCTGTTTGCCGGCAGCATGTATATGCTGAATAACGACGACGAGGCTGCCGAATACAAAGACATCCATGATAATGGCGATGAGCTGTATTTCGGCGCGAAAGTTGCTGATCTTAAAACGCCTGCATCGGGTAATACCAATACCCTTCCGCTGCCGCCACTGGCGAAAAATATTGTTGCCTCAGGTCCGCCGGCAGGCGGTAGTGCACCGGCAGACGGTAAAGGGCAGAAAGGCGAGAATAAAACCAAAATGCCATGGGATTATTCAACGCAGGAAATCAGCGAGATGTTCAAGAATGCCGATAAAGGCGCACTGGTTACCGGTACTCTGCTCGATGTCCTGCGCCAGCGCTATCAGAAGAATCTCCACGGCCTCGAACTGGCTACAAGTTCGGTGATGGATATCTGGCAGCGGCTGCAGAAGGCAGATTTGAGCGAGAAAACGGCGATTATCAACCGGCTGAAAACCCATGCAGAAAAATATTCCGCCAATTATCCGCAGATGGTGCAGATTTTCGACGACCAGATTCATGATTCGCGTGCCTGGTTTATGCATGATTCGCTGCTGCAAAGCCGTGAACCGTTTACCAGCTATTTTGCCCACCGTCTGGTGTTCAGCGGCGGCTTTTCGAATAAGCCGCTGTCGCCGGTGCTGCTGGCCAATCGCGTGGTCGGGATAGCCGGGATTGCCCGCAGCGCCTATATGAGCGTGAAATACGGCAATCCGGCCTATATTCTGATTGGTCTGAATAATCCCGAGCTGTTTGTTACCGATGCAGACAGAGCCGCATGGAATCTGCTTACTCAGGACTATCAGGCACTGGCTATTGATCCGGATACCGGTAAAATTCTGCCGACTGCCGACAATCTGAAAAAGCTGCGTCAGTTCACCAAGGATTTGCAAACCGCCACCCAGCAGATTAAAGCCGAATATGACAAGCAGAAGCCGTGGACCGATAAGGAATTTCTCGATAAAACCCTCGGTCAGGTTATTCAGAACAGTGATGAAACCATCAAGAATCTGAATGAAATCCGCGAGCTGCTTACCGAGCAGCAAAAGGCGCTGGATAAGATGAAAGAGTCCAATGCGCAGCTGAAGCAGCAGGCTGAGCAGGTGAAACAAATGCTGGATAAGGTTACCGAAAATCAGAAACAGCTGGAAAATGCGGTGCAGCAGGCTAAAGCCGGCACACTGGATAAGCAGCAGTTGCAGGAAGCCCTTAAACAGGGGATGACCGTTTATTCCGATCCGGTAGCGGCGCTGCCGCAGGCGAGCCTGATGCAGCCGCCCGGTCTGGAAGACATCAGCAAAGACAGTCTGGCCGAGCATTTACGCCAGCAAATCAGCCAGTACCAGCAAAACAGCCGCATCAGCGCGCAAAACAGTACTGCCTTGCTGGAGAGCGGTGCACAGGATCCGCAAACCCTTGCGCAGGCTTTTTACAACAACAGCGGCGGCGATATTTACGATCAGGCGGTAGAGCAGATGGGTAAATCCGCGCTCAACCGGCTTGGTCTCGGCGATCTGGAAATCAACCAGTATCTGCCGGAAAATATTGCCAGCCGCAGCCAGCCGGAAATCGCCAGCCTGTTGCAGCAGCTGCAAAGCGGTAATATTCCGCCGCAGATGCAGGCGATTTCGCCGCAAAAAATCGAATTGATTAAAAAAGTACTGCAAAGCTGGCTGCTGTAGCTGTAAGCGGCACGCAGCGTTGTATTCACGCTGCCTTTGTTGCAACGCCATTGCCGCCATACCGGGGCAATGGCGTTTTATTCTGCTGCTCTGCCTGTATGTGAGTAAAGCGCATAGTCAGAATTTTTATCATCGCCGCTTAATTGCTTAAGCTGTTAACAAATATACTGCGCTATTGTGTATGATTGTGTAATATATTGATATATGGAATAAATACCGGAAGTAATACGATAGCTAACAATTGAATAAAGGGAAGGCAGAGATGCAGCGATGAAATCAATTATTAAATACACAATGCAGTAATCACAGTGTTTAACCCAAGAAGAGTGAGAATCAAATGCCTGCTAAAAAAATATTCAGTGTAAACCGTCTTATCCGGCTAAGTTTATTGCTGCTGTCGGCTACCGCTGTTACCTCCTGTGGCGGAGGCTTCGAACCGTTTGTCGGCGTTACTTCCGGTAAAAACAAAGCTTATGCCGCGCCAGTAGAAGCATTGGAATACAATTATGAAGATATGTCTGGTGGTTCAATTAATGGTGGTTGTATTCCCAAAACACCTGGGGTAAATGATTATCAGGTAGGAAAAAAGCGCTATGGGGGTGGTGCTACGTGTGGTGCTGCTTATCTGCCGGCGAAATGGAAACCGGGAATGACTGCACGTATTAACTGGCGGGTTTTACCTTACCCAACTTGGCAGCCAAAGGTATTAAATAAACCCGGATTGGTTTTAGATAGTAAAGAATCAGCTATTATAGATCAGTATGATGAAAATCATTCAGCCGTAATACCATTACCACCTCCGCCACCATCTGCCGGTGATGATTTTGGCAAGGTAAGGAATATCACAGTGCATTTTCTGGCCTGTAATCAATTGTATATTACTTACGGTACAGTAGAAGAAGGCAGAAATACGCCCATGCATTATAAACTTTTTGCTAAAAGCGAAAAATTATGTACGCCACGCCCTATAGTAAAAACCATGGCAGATTACCGACGTAACAAAGCCAAAATGGATGCAATTAAAAAAGAACGTGACAATATCCAGCAGGTAATCCTGCCGGAATATATAAAGGAACTGGAGCAGCAGGGTAAGCTGCCGGTTAGCAGTAAATAAGTTTTGCAGGCTTGCTATGGTCGCCGGCTGACAACTTACCGATGCAAGTAAGCTTGCGCCGGCAAGCCTGAACTGTTCTCTTTGCAAAAAAGCCGGCTGATTTAGCCATAGCCGGAATCTTTTGAAAATAACGCCATTGTTCCCATACGGGTACAGTGGCGTTTTATTATCCGCAGTGTAAATATCGGTTCGACTAATAAAAAACTTTCGTTTCTGCGCCAGATATTGGTAATATCATTGCATAAAAACTGACAGATGTAAGCAGTACCGGCAACAGGGTGATAACAAAACCGGAATAAAGCGGAAATCAGAGATGCAGCGATGAAATCAATTATTAAATACACAATGCAGTAATCACAGTGTTTAACCCAAAAAGAGTGAGAATCAAATGTCTGGTAAAAAAATATTCACCGTAAACCGCCTTATCCGGCTAAGTTTATTGCTGCTGTCGGCTACCGCCATCACCTCCTGCGGCGGCGGTTTTGAACCATTTGTCGGTGTTACCTCCGGTAAAAACAAATCTTATGCGGCGCCAGTAGAGGCACTTGTATACGTCTATGAAAATATTTCCGGTGGCTCAATCAATGGTGGCTGCATTCCGAATACTAATGGTGTTGACGATTATGAAGTTGGTAAAAAACGCTTTGGTGGAGGATCTACTTGTGGAGCAGCCTATCTGCCGGCGAAATGGAAGCCGGGCATGATGGCGCGTATTAACTGGCGGGTTTTACCTTATCCTGCTTGGCAACCTAAAATATTGAACAAACCAGGTTTAGTTATAGATCGTAATGAATCAGCTATTATCAGCCAGTACGATGAAAATCATTCAGCGGTAATACCATTACCACCCCCACCTCCATCTATGGGTGATGATTTTGGTAAGACAAGTAATATTACTGTCCATTTCCTAGCCTGTAACCAAATATATATTGATTATGGCACCAAAGATGATGATGCTCGTGATGCAGTCAAAAAGCAGTTTGCATTATTTGCGAAAAGCCAGAAACTGTGTACCCCCCGCCCGTCAATCAAATCTATGGCAGATTACCGGCGCAATAAAGCTAAGCTGGATGCAATTAAAAAAGAACGTGACAATATTCAGCAGGTGATTCTGCCCGAATATATTAAGGAACTGGAGCAGCAGGGCAAACTGCCGGTTAGCAGTAAATAAGTTTTGCAGGCTTGCTATGGTCGCCGGCTGACAACTTACCGGTGCAAGTAAGTTTGCGCCGGCAAGCCTGAACTGTTCTCTTTGCAAAAAAGCCGGCTGATTCAGCCTTAGCCGGAATCTCCTGAAAATAACGCCATTGTTCCCATACGGGTGCAGTGGCGTTTTATTATCCGCAGTACAAATACCGGTTCGACTAATAAAAAATTTCCGTTTCTGCGCCAGATATTGGTAATATCATTGCATAAAAACTGACAGATGTAAGCAGTACCGGCAACAGGGTGATAACAAAAACCGGAATAAAGCGGAAATCAGAGATGCAGCTACCAAATCAATTATTAAATACACAATGCAGTAATCACAGCGTTTAACCCAAAAAGAGTGAGAATCAAATGTCTGGTAAAAAAATATTCACCGTAAACCGCCTTATCAGGCTAAGTTTATTACTGCTGTCGGCTACCGCCATCACCTCCTGCGGCGGAGGCTTCGAACCTTTTGTCGGCGTTACTTCCGGCAAAAATAAATCTTATGCCGCGCCGGTGGAGGCACTGGAATATAACTTTGAAAATATGTCTGGCGGTTCGATTAATGGTGGCTGTATTCCCAAAACACCGGGCGTAGATGATTATGAGGTTGGTAAAAAACGCTACGGCGGTGGTGCTACATGTGGCGCTGCTTATCTGCCGGCGAAATGGAAACCAGGTATGATGGCGCGTATTAACTGGCGGGTTTTGCCTTACCCCGGCTGGAAAGCACGTATGTTAGATATGCCGGGAGTTAATTTCGATGAAAATGAAAAAGGCATAATGAGACAATATTATGAAAACTATTCAGCAGTAATACCATTACCGCCGCCTCCACCGTCTGCCGGAGATGATTTTGGCAAAGTAAGTAATATTACTGTTCATTTTCTAGCCTGTAATCAGTTATATATTGATTATGGCACCACAGATGATGATACACGCGAAGCAGTCAAGAAACAGTTCGCGCTGTTTGCGAAAAGCCAGAAACTATGTACGCCGCGCCCGTCGATTAAATCCATGGCAGATTACCGGCGTAATAAAGCCAAAATGGATGCAATCAAGCAGGAACGGGCAAATATTAAACAGGTAATCCTGCCGGAATATATAAAGGAACTGGAGCAGCAGGGCAAGCTGCCGGTTACTGGTAAATAGACATATCACGGGCTTTGAATATTATCTGTAGTAACTTTTAAAATAAAAATAGAGTGAGCATTAAATGTCAGGAAGAAAAATATTTACGGCAAGCCGCCTTATCCGACTGAGTTTATTGTTATTGTCGGTAACCGTTGTTACCTCCTGTGGCGGAGGCTTCGAACCCTTTGTCGGCGTTACTTCAGGTAAAAATAAATCCTATGCCGCGCCGGTAGAGGCACTGGAATATAACTATGAAAATATGTCTGGTGGTTCAATCAATGGCGGTTGTATTCCTAAGACACCGGGAGTAGATGATTATGAGGTAGGTAAAAAACGTTACGGAGGTGGTGCTACCTGTGGAGCAGCTTATCTGCCGGCGAAATGGAAACCGGGTATGACTGCGCGAATTCACTGGCGAGTGCTACCATATCCTAAATGGCATCCAAAAATGTTAAATTTGCCCGGCGTGAATTTTGACGAAAAAGAATCAGCCATTATTAGTCAGTATGATGAAAACCATTCAGCCGTAATACCTTTGCCTCCTCCTCCAGCGTTTGCAGGTGATGATTTTGGCAAAGTGCGAAATATTACCGTTCATTTTTTAGCCTGTAACCAGATATTCATTGATTATGGTACCCGACAGGAAAATGCACCGGAAGTGGTAAAAAAACAGTTTGAACTATATGCGAAAAGTGAGAAACTGTGTACACCACGCCCTTCAATCAAATCTATGGCGGATTACCGGCGCAATAAAGCTAAACTGGATGCAATTAAAAAAGAACGTGACAATATCCAGCAGGTAATCCTGCCCGAATATATTAAGGAGCTGGAGCAGCAGGGCAAGCTGCCGGTTAGCAGTAAATAAGTTTTGCAGGCTTGCTATGGTCGCCGGCTGACAACTTATCGGTGCAAGTAAGCTTGCGCCGGCAATTCTGAACTGTTGTCTTTGCAAAAAAGCCGGCTGATTCAGCCTTAGCCGGAATCTCCTGAAAATAACGCCATTGTTCCCATACGGGTACAGTGGCGTTTTATTATCCGCAGTACAAATACCGGTTCGACTAATAAAAAATTTCCGTTTCTGCGCCAGATATTGGTAATATCATTGCATAAAAACTGACAGATGTAAGCAGTACCAGCAACAGGGTGATAACAAAAACCGGAATAAAGCGGAAATCAGAGATGCAGCTACCAAATCAATTATTAAATACACAATGCAGTAATCACAGTGTTTAACCCAAGAAGAGTGAGAATCAAATGTCTGCTAAAAAAATATTCACCGCTAGCCGCTTTATCCGGCTATGTTTATTACTGCTGTCGGCTACCGCCATTACCTCCTGCGGCGGAGGTTTTGAACCTTTTGTCGGCGTTACTTCCGGTAAAAACAAATCCTATGCCGCGCCGGTAGAGGCATTGGAATACAACTATGAAAATGTACATGGTGGTTCAATTAATGGTGGTTGTATTCCAAACACAGCGGGCGTAGATGATTATGAGGTTGGTAAAAAACGCTTTGGTGGTGGTTCAACTTGCGGTGCCGCCTATCTGCCGGCGAAATGGAAACCGGGTATGACTGCGCGTATTAACTGGACAGTGTTACCTTATCCGGGTTGGCATGCAAAAGTTCTTAATGTGCCTGGATTAGAATTTGACCAAAATGAAAAAAATGCAATAGCACAATATCATGAAAGTCATTCAGCAGTAATACCACTTCCACCTCCACCACCATCTATGGGTGATGATTTTGGTAAGACAAGTAATATTACTGTCCATTTCCTAGCTTGTAACCAAATATATATTGATTATGGCACCAAAGATGATGATGCTCGTGAGGCAGTAAAGAAACAGTTTGAACTATTTAAGAAAAGCCAGAAACTGTGTACGCCACGCCCGTCAATCAAATCCATGGCAGATTACCGGCGCAATAAAGCCAAGATGGATGCAATTAAACAGGAGCGGGCAAATATTAAGCAGGTAATCCTGCCGGAATATATAAAGGAACTGGAGCAGCAGGGTAAGTTGCCGGTTACAGGTAAATAGATACATAACAGGCTTTGAATTTTATCTGTAGTGCTTTTTAAAACAAGAATAGAAGAGTGAGCATTAAATGTCTGGTAAAAAAATATTCACCGCTAGCCGCCTTATCCGGCTAAGCTTACTACTGCTGTCGGCTACCGCCATTACCTCCTGCGGCGGCGGTTTTGAACCTTTTGTCGGCGTTACTTCCGGCAAAAACAAATCCTATGCCGCGCCGGTTGAAGCACTGGAATACAATTATGAAAATATGTCTGGCGGTTCGATTAATGGTGGCTGTATTCCGGGAACCAACGGTGTTGATGATTATGAAGTTGGTAAAAAACGCTTTGGTGGCGGTTCTACCTGTGGTGCAGCTTATTTACCAGCAAAATGGAAACCGGGTATGACTGCACGTATATATTGGCGCGTTTTACCTTATCCTAGGTGGAATCCTAGAGGTTTAGATTTACCCGGTGTAAATGTTGATAAAAATGAAGCAGCTATTATAGCTCAGTATGATGAAAACCATTCAGCCGTAATACCATTACCCCCTCCACCACCATCTGCCGGTGATGATTTTGGCAAGGTGGCAAATATCACAGTGCATTTTCTGGCCTGTAATCAATTGTATATTACCTATGGAACAATAGAAGAAGGCAGAAATACGCCCATGCATTATAAACTTTTTGCTAAAAGCGAAAAATTATGTACGCCGCGCCCGACTATCAAATCCATGGCAGATTACCGGCGCAATAAAGCTAAGCTGGATGCAATTAAAAAAGAACGTGACAATATCCAGCAGGTAATCCTGCCGGAATATATAAAGGAATTGGAGCAGCAGGGCAAGCTGCCGGTTAGCAGTAAGTAAGTTTTGCAGGCTTTCTGTGGTTGCCGGCTGACAATTTACCGATGCAAGTAAGCTTGCACCGGCAAGCCTGAACTGTTGTTTTTGCAAAAAAGCCGGCTGATTTAGCCATGGCCGGAATCTGGAATTTTATTAAAATAACGCCACTGTTCCTCTATTGGGGCAGTGACGTTTTATTGTCCGCAGTGAATATGGCAAATATCGTTTGAATAATAACAAATCTCCAGTTCCGTGCTGGTTATTGATAATATATTTGCATAAAATGCTGATGGATGTATTTAATTATTTTTAATAAAGCAATAAAAATAAAGAGGAATACAGACCAGTGGAAAAATAAATTAACAGCTAAATCCTGAATATAAAGATAAAACGTTCAGCTGTTAATTTGCCGGATTGGTTAAATATGCTGATGGTTTTATTTGATATTATAAATTATTTTCTCTGTTATTATTCTCTCGCTAATAATACGGTATGTGACTATTAGAAATTTATCTGGTTAATGATGTTCTTGCCGGATTTTGTGCTCTTTGTTCCGGGACTGTGTGCTGCTATTGCGGATTTTGATGGGAGCAGGTGTATTTTTGATACCGGAATTCTGTAAAGTGTGTGTGTTGGTGATGCTGGCATGTTTTAATCTGATAATATTTCTGACCGATGCAAAGATAATTAAAGCAATACATATTAATACGGAGAATCTGGCGCTTGTTTGCAGTGAGCTTATGCGGTTTTTTCTTCTTACGGTTTTATCAGGGTTGAAATAGTAATGATACAGGCGCAAAAGCAGGGAAGGGGTTGCGGTGCGTGCAGATGTCTGTGTTTCCGGGCTGATTTTGCCTTTGCTTAGGGGCTGTTTATCACTGCCTGTTTGTTGCCGGTTTATTTTTTTAAATTTATTCTGCCGGTTGAATTTGTTTACTCGTACCATGATTAATCCTTTGATATCAGTTGCTTCCTGCCGGATATTCGTGCTCTTAATGCCTGAATATCTATTTACCGGTATTAAGACCTGCACTAAGGCTGGTAACTATGCAGGCTGTATGCCGGATTGTGTCTGGCACTAAACCGGAAGAAAGCATGTGTTGATAAAAATTTCGGGTTGTTGATTGTGCGGGTAAAGATGTGTGTATTTTTATTTGAATGAATTTTCAAATTTAATTCTGATAATTGTACATAAAAACTTTGTTTTGTAGTCTGATTATTATATGAAATAAATTAATGCAGATATTAATGTATGCATGGGTTTATGGCGGCTCAGTGATTTATTATGGCTTTTTGTAACTGGCTGATGTGATGCGGTTCGTTTCCGGAAGATGTTTTGCTGAAAATATGTTTACGGAATGAATTGTGTTGAAGGCGCAATGCCATTTTAACGGATGTGGTATTACAGCTTGTGTGTTGTATTCTGTGCTTTACGGCTGGCTGGATTTTTATGCTTTGAATATTAAGCATATTTTATTTGGTACGGGCAGTGTGCGTCTGACAGGTAGGTATTGTCGCTGTTGAGTCTGCCCGATGGCAGACAAAGGCAATTTGGGTTTTTCCGGTGATGGATGCTGAATTTAATTAATCGGTAAATTATTGTTTGTATTTCATCTGATTTGGTTTAGTATTTGCTTAATTATTACTAAACTGTTTAATTGATACGTTTTTGGTTAGTATAATTGTATATTGCTTATATAAATTGGGTATATAATTATTACCTTTTAGTTGGTGTTTTCAGACGTTTTTATTCTGCAAAACACATTTGCACATATTCAGAAGAACTATGCTTAATAAAGATCAGTTTGCCGATAATCATTTTATACGCTCTATTATTGAGGAAGACCTGCAAAGCGGGAAATGCCGGCAGGTAATTACGCGTTTCCCTCCCGAACCTAATGGTTATCTGCATATCGGCCATGCTAAATCGATTTGCCTGAATTTTGGTCTGGCTTATATTTATGATGGTTTGTGTAATCTGCGCTTTGATGATACGAATCCTGAGAAAGAATCGGATGAGTATGTGCGCTCGATTAAGGAAGATGTGCAGTGGCTGGGTTTCCAGTGGCATGAGGAACGTTTTGCTTCAGATTATTTTGAACGTTTGTATGAGTATGCGCTGGAGCTGATTAAAGCAGGTAAGGCGTATGTGGATGATCTGGATGCTGAGGAAATGCGTCAGTATCGCGGTACGTTAACGGAGCCGGGTAAAAACAGCCCGTATCGTGAGCGTACGATAGAAGAAAATCTGGATTTGTTTGCCCGTATGCGCAATGGGGAGTTTCCGGATGGCAGTAAAACGCTGCGGCTGAAAATTGATATGGCTGCGGGCAATATTAATCTGCGTGATCCGGTAATCTACCGTATCCGCCGCGTGCATCATCATCGCACTGGTGATAAATGGGTTATTTATCCGATGTATGATTATACGCATGCGATTTCGGATGCGATTGAAAATATTACCCATTCGCTGTGTACGCTGGAATTTGAATCACACCGGCCGCTGTATGACTGGGTGGTGGAGAATATTACGATTGCGCATCAGCCGCATCAGTATGAGTTTTCACGGCTGGAACTGCTGTATTCGATTACTTCCAAACGCAAGCTGAATCAGCTGGTAGTGCAAGACCATGTGTCCGGCTGGGACGACCCGCGTATGCCGACTATTTCCGGTATGCGCCGCCGCGGTTATACGCCGGAAGGGCTGCGTCTGTTTGCCAAACGGGTAGGTATTTCCAAGAGCGAAAATGTGGTGGATATGAGTGTTCTGGAAGGTGCTATTCGTGAAGATCTGGAAAGTGTGGCACCTCGGATGATTGCGGTGCTCAATCCGATTAAAGTTGAGCTGATTAATTTTGATGAGGCGATAACGCAAAGCCGTGAAGCACCGTTTCATCCGCATCATCCGGAAATGGGCGAGCGTCTGATACCGCTAACGAAAACGATTTATATTGAAGCAGACGATTTTGCGCTGGAGCCGCCTAAAGGCTGGCAGCGTTTAACGCTGGGCGGTGAAGTGCGCCTGCGTTACAGCTATGTGATTAAGTGTGAGGAAGTGGTGCAGGATGCGTCCGGACGGGTGGTGTCGCTGAAATGCTCGATAGACCATGACACGCTGGCTTCTAAGCCGCAGGGACGTAAGGTGAAAGGTGTTATTCACTGGCTGTCTACTGAATATGCTGTGCCGGCTAAGGTGCGGTTGTATGACCGGCTGTTTACTGTGGAACGTCCGGATGCGGTACGCGGTGATGATGGTCAGTATCGTGATTTTACTGAGTTTCTGAATCCGGCCTCGGTAACAGAAATTGATGCACTGGTGGAGCCTGTAGCAAATACGCTGGCACCGGAAACGCGCTATCAGTTTGAGCGTCTGGGCTACTTTGTGACTGACCGCTATGACCATACTGCGGAAAATCCGGTATTTAACCGTACTGTAACTTTGCGTGATACCTGGCAGGCACAGGTTGAGAAGAAATAATTGTGTCTGTATATGGAAAACCGGCTTTTTGAAGCCGGTTTTTTTATGCTGTAAATAATCTGTCCGGTTTATCCGGCAGCTTGCTAAAATGGGGCAGGTTGTGTTTTCTGGTCATTAGAGGCGATTAGATGCGAACAATTCCGGTACGTGCAGGTTATCTGGCCAATTTACCGATGCTGCTCAGTATGATGCTGGCGGCACTGTGGGTATGGTATACGGGCAATACGGCAGAAAGTACGGCACTGTTTCTGGGAATTATTGCCGGCGGGCTGGTGGATCTGGATGATGGATTTACCGGCCGTTTACGCAATCTGTTTTTTACGCTGATACATTTTTCTCTGGCTGCTACTGCGGTGCAGTGGACATTCGGGCATCCGCTGGCGTTTTCGCTGCTGATGGTGTGGGCGGCATTCAGTATGACGATGATGGGTGCTGTTGATGTGCGATACCGCACGATTGCTTTTGGTACGCTGCTGGTGATGCTGTATACGGTGCTGACTTATTCGCCGCTTTTACCCTGGTATACCAATCCGGTTATGCTGGTTTGCGGTACCAGTTTGTTCAGTCTGTGTACGCTGGTGCTGCATCTGCTGTTTCCTAACCGGCCGGTGCAGGACAATCTGGCTGGCTCTTTTGCCAGACTGGCCGATTATATGCTGGTAAAAGCTCAGTTTTTTGACCCGGATGAGGTGGATTTGCTTGCAGAAAGGGAACTTGAGCTGGCAATGAAAAATACGGCGGTGATTAATGGTTTTAATCAGTGCCGTACTGCTTTGTTTTATCGTCTGCGCCGGCAGCACCGGCAGCGTAGTATTGGTATGCTGCTGCAATATTATCTGACTGCACAGAATATCCATGAACGTATCAGTTCGCGCCATGTTGATTATGCGGCACTGGCGCATAAGCTGGCACATTCTGATTTAATTTACCGTATTCAGCGCTTGATTGTGTTGCAGGCTCAGGCTTGCCGGCAGATGGGTGAATGCCTGCAGGAAGATAAGCCGTATGCATTTAATCTGATGCTTCAGCGTGCCGGTGAAGGTGTACAGCAGGCTGTGGCACGTTATTGTGCAGAACATGGCAGTGATGAGGATTTACCGGGTTTGCAGCAGTTAACGGCTAATATTCTGGCGATTAATGAGCAGCTGTTGTGGCTGGAACAGGTAAAAAATAACAGTAAAGAACAAAACATCGGTGATTTGCAGATTGCCGGGCTGGATGTTGACCGGATACGCGATATTCTGCCGGCGTTAAAAGCACATTTTACTTTTCAGTCGAATGTGTTGCGCCATGCTGTGCGTCTGGCCATTCTGACTGCTGTTACCTGTGTGGTGGTTGAAAGTTTCCATCTGAAAATGGGTTACTGGATTTTGCTGACCGGGGTTATTGTCTGTCAGCCGAATTATTCGGCAACAACAGCCAGGCTGAAACAAAGAATTGTGGGTACGCTGCTTGGGGTAGTAGTGGGTTCGGCATTGCCTTATTTTGTGCCTGCGCTGTCTGGCAGGCTGATAATTGTGGTGGTTAGTACGGTGCTGTTTTTTGCATTCAGGGTTCGCCGCTACAGTTTCTCCACGTTTTTTATTACGGTTCAGGTGCTGGTGGGTTTTGCGATTATCGGTATGGATACGCAGTCAGCCATGCTGTCACGCTTTACGGATACGATTCTTGGCTCTGTGCTGGCATGGTGTGCGGTATCGTATTTGTGGCCAGACTGGCGTTATCTGACGCTGGGGCGGATTGCCGGACGCGCCTTAAGCAGTGATGGTGTCTATCTGCGACAGGTAGCGCAGCAGTTGCAGAACGGGCTAAGCGACGATGTTGTTTATCGCGCGGCGCGACGCAATGCACACGAGCTGGCGGTTACGCTGAGTAATACTGTAGCTGATATGTCGATGGAGCCAAAACGTTACGGGCAACATCTGGCTGAGGGTAAAACCTTGCTGCAACTGAATTATGTATTGTTAAGCTGTATTTCTGCACTGGGTGCGATTCGTGCTCAGGTGGATCGCCTGCGTCCACAGCTGACGCCGGAACAGGTGCAATACTGGATGACGATTGCCGGCAGTCTGGCAGAATTGATGGAGCAGAAACCCCATTCTGCACTTTTTCAAACTAAGTGGGAGGCATTGGCAGAGCAGTTAAATGTGAGCAGGCCGCTGCCGGATGATGATGTGGTTGAAAAGGTATTATGGCGGCAATTGCATCAGATTCATGTACAGCTGCCACTGTACAGGCAGGCTTTGCGGGCTGATGCCGGAGCAGGCAGGATAGCGGCTCGGTAATGCGGCAAACAGGCTGTGAAAGTGAATTAATAAACTATGAAAAATCGGGGTGGAATAAAATAATTGTAGCACAAGCGCTCTTTTATCGATTATGCTGTAGATAGTTTTCTTTAAAATTCAATTACAAAGCGTTTTTCAGACGCATGTTATAATTGAAATATCATTTAAATATTAATAATGAGAGGATTATCATGACAGCTGTTAATAAACAAAATGAGGCTTCTTCTCATGTTCCACCACTGATTCCTACTCAGAACGGAACGCTGGAATTACACGATATCACTATTGTTGACCAGAATAAGCTTAAAAAGGCCATTTCTGCCGCTGCACTGGGTAATGCCATGGAGTGGTTTGATTTTGGGGTATATGGTTTTGTGGCTTATGCGCTGGGACAGGTATTTTTTCCGTCTGCTTCGCCCAGTGTGCAGATAATCGCCGCATTGGGTACCTTCTCCGTACCATTTCTGGTGCGCCCGCTTGGTGGTGTATTTTTCGGGATACTTGGCGATCGCTTCGGCCGGCAGAAAGTATTGTCGACTACCATTATTATTATGGCACTCAGTACTTTTTGTATTGGTCTGATTCCATCGTATAACAGTATTGGTATGTGGGCACCTCTGCTATTGCTGTTGTGTAAGCTGGCTCAAGGGTTTTCTGTGGGCGGTGAATATACCGGAGCGGCTATTTTTGTCGCGGAATATTCACCCGACCGGCAGCGCGGTTTTCTGGGCAGTTTTCTGGATTTTGGTTCAATCTGCGGGTTTGTGCTTGGTGCAGGGCTGGTGGTATTGCTGGAAAATATTATGGGTTCGGCACATTTTCTCTCGTGGGGCTGGCGCATTCCGTTTTTTCTGGCTGCTCCTTTAGGTCTGCTGGGCTTGTATTTGCGCCATGCTGCGGAGGAAACTCCGGCTTTTCAGCAACATCTGGATATGATGGAAAAGGCCGAGCAGGAAGATGTTGGTAACCGGCCTCAGGTTTCGTTTAAGAAAATTGTGCAGCGTTTCTGGCCGACATTGCTGGTGAGTGTCGGGCTGGTGTTAACCACAAATATCACTTACTACATGCTGCTGACTTATATGCCCAGCTATCTGTCGCATAATCTGCATTATGGTGAAGATCGCGGTGTGCTGATTATTATTGCGATTATGATTGGTATGATGTTTATGCAGCCGATTATTGGTTTTGTCAGCGATAAAATCGGACGTAAGCCATTTGTGATTGGTGGCTCAATTGCATTGCTGATTCTGGCTATTCCGTGTTTTCAGCTGATTACCAGTGGCAAAGTAGGGCTGATTTTTCTCGGGCTGTTTATTCTGGCGCTGATTCTGAATTCTTTTACCGGTGTTATGGCTTCTACGCTGCCGGCACTGTTTCCTACCCGTATCCGTTACAGTGCTCTGGCCAGTGCATTTAATATTGCGATTATTATTGCCGGTTTAACGCCGACTATTGCCGCTGCGCTGGTGGATGCTACTAATGATTTGTTTATTCCGGCTTATTATCTGATGCTGGTGGGAATTATCGGTATTGTTACTGGTATCTGCCTGAAAGAAACGGCCAACCGCCCGCTGCGCGGTGTGTCTCCTTCAGCTTCGAATAAGCAGGAAGCGCGAGAGCTGCTGGTGCAGACTTATCAGCATATTGAGCAGAGTGTGGATGATATTGATGCAGAAATTGCCCGCTTACAGGAGCAGATAGGTGAGCTGGAAAAGCGTAAGCAGCAATATATTGATTTACATCCGAAGCTGGAGTGAATAATTAATTTAAATTAAATATAATTAAACCACTATGTTAACATTTGTTTGTTAAAAAAGTGGTTTTTTAATTTCAGGGGAGTGTTAAAAAATGAATAAATATTCAGATTTGCTTAAATCAATTAATACTGGGTTAGCTACATTTGGTATTTTATGCAATGTTATGGGATTTATGATTGTAATTATTTATTGCATTCACATCAGATTTTATCCAACTGGTTTAACTATAAATGATGCTTTGTTTTTTTGGTGGATTTTGTTGATATTTGGTTTTTTATATATAAGTATCATTACGATGATATATTACGCAAGTTTATTAGTGATTAAGGTATGTAAAAAACCTATAAATAAAATTTTGAAAAAATGTAATATGAATCAAATGTATTTTCCAAAGAGCTCAAAAGTATATACTGTATTTGCTATTGTAATGCAAATTTATTTAGTTATATTTGGTTTTCTGGATCGAGACTTAATTAATATAATTGTTTCGATAGAAATTGGCATGATTTTTGTATTAATTTTTAAATATTCTATGTATGAAAGAATTAATTTAGCAGAAAATAAAAATACAAGCGAAAAAGTAAAAGTATTTGTACCAAAATATTTTGAAAACCACAAAAAATTATTTTTAAATATTACAACTTGTATTGTTATTTTACCTTTGTCATTAATGTTGTTAGTATATTTATCAGATAATTTAACTTTTAGAATGGCAGGAATTAAATATAAAAATGTAACTATATATACTGATATTAGTTATGGTAAATTTTTACAGAACAGAATTAATACATTAAAAATAGAGAATAAAGAATTAAAATCAGTTAATATAAATTGTACAAATTTGTGCAACATAGATTCAGTAGATATTTTATTTACCAATATTGGTTCCAAAACTTTACTAGCTATCCCGTCAGATGATATTAATAAGCAAGGTTTACGTTTGGAGTTGCCAACTAAAGAAATTAAAAGTATTGAAGAAAAAAAACTAAGAATTTGAGAAAAGAATCATCAGATGTAAATTGATTAATCAGAAAAAGAAAAATCTTTTTGTACTGATAGTGATGCTTATCTATTATTTAATCAATATTGATAGTAGTTTTAACAGATATTTGATCGATGCGCTGAGGTTGAGGATGATGTTATTACTTTATATCAGGAATGCTTTTATATGGTTTTATCTACGATTTATATTTGATAATCCTGCCTGAATAATAGAGTTAATTCTCAGATATATACTTTTATGTATGAATCATTCAAATTATTTACCGGCTAAAAAGTATTTTAAGCCGGTAAATTCTAAGCAGATTTTATTTGCCATTCAGAGCTTTATCCAAATCCTGCTGCCGGGATTTTACGGCATCTTCCAGACCTTTTATGCGTTCCTGATAGCGCACGTAGTTGCGTTCATTTCCCATACGAATTTTTTTACCGTCTTCCAGTGCTTTTTTAGCATCGGCAAGGTTCTTACGGGCAGCAGAAATTGCGGCCTGATCGGGCTGGTTGCTGGCGGCTGAATCTGCATCTTTGGAATTGGTATCAGGAGTAGCTACGACAGGTTTGTAGGCAGAAGTGGTTGAGAAATTCCCGCCCAGATTGCTGACAGAATGGCAGTTTTTACCTTTCGGAACTTCGCTGTAACTGTGATTCCCCCGGCTGTCGGTGCATTCATATATCTGTGCCAGTGCAGAAGTGCTTATCAGAGTACACAATGTGGCAAGTATCAGGGATTTTCTCATGATTTATCCTTTATCTGGGTTTACATACGACCAAGTTCCCGCTGTATGGCCTGAATGTTCTGCTGCCGGTCAAGTACTGCGCTTTGCAGTTCGGTAATATTACCGCCTTTTCCGGTACGGCTGCGGTTCAGTGCCTGCTGTGCCTGAGCAAGAGCATTACGTTCATTGGTCAGCTCCTGCTGCAAAATGGCACGACGGGTATTGTCGCTGCCTTTAGGAACGATATTAACTGTGGGTTGCAGGCCGCTATAGGCTGTTGCTACCTTGGTTGCAGGCCGCGGGCGGCTGCGTATTGTGGCCGAAGCACTACTGTTTCGGTAGCTGGGGCGGCTGTCGCTGTAGCTACCGATAGCCGGTAAGTTGGCTACGGCACAATTTCCCTTTAGTTTTGAGGTATAGACAACTTCGCCGTTTTCAAGACAGGTATACACTTTTGCAACGGCACTCTGTCCTATAAACAGGCCACTGGTAAATATTAGTATGGGAATGATTTTTTTGTATGTCATTATTGAGCCTTATACTGCAATAATTCAAGTAGTCTGGTTAATGTTTTCGACTTCTTGCTGCCATTCAAGCCATTTTTCTTCAGTCTGAGCTAATTTTACTTTGAGCTCGGCCAATTGGGTAAGGGTTTGTTGTAATTTTGTCTGATTTTCGTCAAGATATGCTTCTTCACTGGCAAGAAATGCTTCATGTTGTTTGCGTTGCTGCTGCCAGTTTCCCATATCCCGTTCGGCTTTTTCGATATTTTTCAATAACGGTTTAATCAGACGGGCACGCTGCTGACGTTGTTGTGCTTCAATGCGTTTCTGCTCTTTGCGGTTGTGGTTATCACGCGAATCCTGCGGCTGTTCACCGTTATGCTGATCCTGAGTTAAACGCCACTGGCGGTAATTACTCAGGTCACCATCAAAGTGTTTCAGTTCGCCATCACTGAGATAAATTAAGGCATCAGTAGTGGATTCAAGCAGACTGCGGTCGTGAGAGACTACGATCAGTGCGCCTTTAAACGTCTGTAATGCTACAGTTAATGCATGGCGCATGTCCAGATCAAGATGGTTTGTCGGTTCGTCCAGTAGCAGCAGGTTTGGTTTTTGCCAGACTATCATTGCCAGTGCCAGACGGGCTTTTTCACCGCCGGAAAAGGGGGCGATTGGTTGTAAAGCCATATCTCCGATGAAGGCAAAGCTACCGAGGAAGTTGCGGATTTCCTGTTCGCGTACGGCAGGTGACAGCTGCTGGATATGCCAGACCGGACTTTGGTCTGCACGCAGTGTTTCGAGCTGATGCTGGGCGAAATAACCGATTTTGAGTTTTTCCGCACGGATAATCTGACCGCTTAGTGGTTTCAGGCTGTCGGAAATGGCTTTGATAAGAGTGGATTTACCGCTGCCGTTTACCCCGAGCAGACCGTAACGTGCTCCGGATTCAACTGAGAGGTCGATATCGTGCAGAACGGTTTTGTCACCATAGCCGAGGTTAATGTGTTCCAGTTTCAGCAACGGATTGGGCAGATGGTCAGGCTGCGCAAACTGAAACGAAAATTCACTGTCCAGATGTGCCGGGGCAATGCGTTCAAGCCGTGCCAGTGCTTTGATTCGGCTTTGTGCCTGTACTGCTTTGGTGGCTTTGGCTTTAAAGCGGTCGATAAAGGATTGCAGGTGCTGAATATGAGCCTGCTGTTTAAGATAGGCAGCCTGCTGCTGAGTCAGCCGCTGTGCACGTTCCTGCTGATAAAAATCATAGTTGCCGCCGTAGAGGATAAGCTGCTGTTGTGTCAGTTCAACTGTCTGAGTGGTGGTGGCATTCAGAAAATCACGGTCATGCGAAATGATTATCTGGGTGGTGTCCAGACCGGCCAGATGCTGTTCCAGCCACAATACTGTTTCCAGATCCAGGTGGTTGGTAGGTTCATCCAGCAGGAGTAAATCCGTACGGCACATCAGTGCCTGAGCCAGATTCAGGCGCATACGCCAGCCGCCACTGAATGATTTTACCGGTTGCTGCTGTTCCTGCTGTGAGAAACCAAGACCGTTGAGCAGTTTGGCTGCACGTGCCGGTGCACTGTATGCGCCGATTTCATCCAGCCTTGCATGATATTCTGCCTGTTTGAAGCCGTCGTCGTCATCTTCGGCCTGTTGCAGTAGCTGTTGCAGTTGCTGCAATTCGCTGTCGCCCTGCAAAACATAGTCCAGCGCAGGTATATCCAGTGCAGGTGTTTCCTGTTTGACAGTGGCCAGTTGCCAGTGTTTGGGTAAACGGATATCACCGCTGTCATGGCTGATTTTACCTTCAATCAGAGCGAACAGACTGGATTTGCCGGTACCGTTTTTACCAATCAGGCCGATACGCTGACCCGGATAGATGGTCAGGCTGGCATTATTCAAAAGTTGTTTATTACCACGTTGTAAACTAAGGTTTTTAATTTCAATCATATTAATCTGTGCGGTTAACCGTGCTGAGGGTGCACGGTATTACTGAACAATCTGGCTGAGCGGCCAGCGCGGCTTTACATTAAAACCGGCAGCAGGCTGTGCGTTGCTCAGGTGCATGGCACCGGCAAAAGCAATCATGGCGCCATTATCTGTGCAGTAGGCCATTGGCGGAAAGAATGTTTGTATTCCCGGCAAGTTGCTGAGGCTCTGGCGTAACTGCCAGTTTGCGCCGACACCGCCGGCAACAACCAGCTGCTGATAACCGGTTTGTTTTAATGCCTGTCTGGCTTTGCTGGTGAGTACATCTACTACGGCGTTCTGAAATTCGCGGCAAATATCATTGCGAATTTGCTCCGGAAGCTGTTCTTTACAGCCTGTTTCTGTGCGGATTTTGTTTACTGCGGTCAATACTGCGGTTTTTAAACCGGAAAAACTCATGTTTAAGTCGTGTGAATGCAGCATGGGGCGGGGAAAATGCAGGCTGCCCGGTTGTCCCAGTCTGGCCAGTTCTGACAGTCTGGCACCGCCGGGATAAGGCAGGCCAAGCAGTTTGGCGGTTTTATCAAAAGCTTCTCCGGCAGCGTCATCGATGCTTTCACCCAGAAGGGTATAGTCGCCAATCCCTTTTACGGCCATAAACTGGGTATGGCCGCCGGAAACCAGTAAGGCGACGAAGGGAAAGGCAGGTTTGTCTTCGCTCAGTAATGGTGAGAGCATGTGTCCTTCAAGGTGATGTACCGGAATAACCGGTTTGTTCAGGGCGAATGCCAGAGCATTGGCAAAGCTGGCACCGGCCAAAAGTGCACCGCCCAGACCCGGTCCCTGTGTGTAGGCAATAGCGTCGATATCACTGTATGTTTTATCTGCCTCTTGCAGACAGGCCTGAGTAAGCGGTGTCAGCCGGCGGATGTGATCGCGGCTGGCCAGTTCGGGCACGACACCGCCATATTCTGCATGCATGGCAATTTGTGTATGCAGTTGATGAGCCAGCAGACCGAGCGTGCTGTCGTACAGGGCGACGCCGGTTTCATCACAAGAAGATTCTATTCCCAGTACCAACATGTTTGTGTATTTGAAATATCAGCAATAAAGCCGGTTATTTTACCTGTTTTACACGCTTTCGTGACCAAACTGTCAGTATAAGAGGGCAAATGTTTTATAATTTGTAATAAATGACTGCGTGGTTCGCAAACCTCCCACGTCAGGCGGCCGGAAAGAGGGCTTTCCGGCTGGTTCTGAAATCAAAACTAAGGAATCTGGATAATGAAACAATATTCTAAGGCTCTGGTAATTTTTTCCGGCGGTCAGGACTCAACTACCTGTCTGTTGCAGGCTATTGCTGCTTACGGGCGTGAGAATGTGCAGACGATTACGTTTCAGTATGGTCAGCGTCATGCGATTGAGCTGGAAAAAGCACGCTGGATTGCACAGGATCTGGGCGTGGCACAGACAGTGATGGATTTGTCGCTGTTGCAAAGTATTACCCATAATGCGCTGATGGATAAACAGCAGACGATTGAGGCACCGGCTGAAGGGTTGCCCAATACTTTTGTCGACGGACGGAATGCGCTGTTTTTACTTTATGCGGCCATTTTTGCTAAGGGTCAGGGTATTCATGATGTTATTGCCGGTGTTTGTGAAACGGATTTTTCCGGCTATCCTGATTGCCGTAATGTGTTTGTCCAGTCTATGAATGTAATGCTGAATCTGGCTATGGATTATGAATTCAGGCTGATAACGCCGCTGATGTATCTGGATAAGGCGCAAACCTGGGCATTGGCGGATGAGCTGGGCTATCTGGACTATGTACGGAAACACACACATACCTGTTATGATGGTATAGAGGGCGGTTGTGGTAAATGCCCGAGCTGTGTGTTGCGCGAACGGGGATTACAGGCCTATCTGGCACAAAAAACAGGTGTTTAGTCTGGCTGTACAGCTGTTCTTAGCTTTGGATTAAAAAAATTTACGTGAATAAGCCTGTTTTGCATGGGATTTACATGGTACAAACGTGAGCAGACAGGAAAGGTACAGAAATGAGTGATAATCTGAAAACCAGTATTATTGAATTTCCGCTGGATTTCCCGATTAAGGTAATGGGTGCACAGCATCCGGAATTTGAGGCTAAAGTGCTGGAGGTGGTGCAGCAGCATGCACCGGATACAGCGGCAGAAAATATTAATACCCGTCCGAGCAGTAAGGGTAATTATATTAGTGCAACGGTGGTGGTTCGTGCTGAAAATCAGGAACAGCTGGATAATATTTATCGTGCTTTAAGCAGCCATCCGATGGTGAAAGTTGTACTATGAAAGTGGTGCAGCTGGGTTTACGCTCCTATCAGCCGGTTTTTGCGGCTATGCAGGAATTTACTGCACAGCGTACGGCTGATACTGAAGATGAATTATGGGTAGTTGAACATCTGCCGGTATTTACTCAGGGTATGGCTGGTAAACCCGAACATATTCTGGTGCATGATGATATTGAAGTAGTGCAGATTGACCGGGGCGGACAGGTTACCTATCACGGTCCGGGGCAGTTGGTGGTATATACGCTGATTGATTTCAAGCGCCGGCATATTACTGTACGCGAGCTGGTCAGCCGGCTGGAAAACAGTATTATTGCTACGCTGGCTGATTATGGAATTACAGCGGTAAATGATCCGAAACGTCCCGGTGTTTATGTGAACGGTCAAAAAATTGCTTCGCTTGGTCTGCGTATTAAACAAGGGGCGGTGTATCACGGGCTGGCACTGAATGTGAATATGGATCTGACTCCGTTTACACATATTAATCCGTGCGGTTATGCCGGTTTGCATATGACCCAGATAGCGGATTTTGTTAAGCCCTGTCCTGAGCTGGCCGATGTGGCTGAGCGTTTAACCGGCTACCTGACTTTAGAATTGAATGCACCGCCGCCTGAGCGGAAATCTATACAGAAAGTTGTACTATGAATCAAGATAACAGCCAAGGGGTAAAACATAAAGGTGCGGAAAAAACTGCGCGCATTCCGATTAAGGTTGTGCCGCTGGAAGAAAAACTGAAAAAGCCGGAATGGATACGGGCACGACTGCCAAGCAGCCAGAAGTTTTTTGAAATTAAAAGCATTGTGCGTGAGCAGAAGCTGCATACTGTATGTGAAGAAGCCAGCTGTCCGAATATTGGTGAATGTTTCAGCAAGGGTACGGCAACCTTTATGATTATGGGTGATATCTGCACCCGCCGCTGTCCGTTCTGTGATGTGGGGCATGGCCGTCCTAATCCGCTTGATCCGCAGGAACCAAAGCATCTGGCTGCTTCAGTGAAAGCAATGAATTTACGTTATGTGGTGATTACTTCGGTTGACCGTGATGATTTACGCGATGGCGGGGCACAGCATTTTGCCGACTGCATTACTGCCATTCGCGAGTCTAGCCCGCATACACAGATAGAAGTGCTGGTGCCTGATTTTCGCGGCCGTCTGGATACCGCGCTGGATATTCTGGCACAGACACCGCCGGATGTACTGAATCACAATCTGGAAACCGCACCGCGCCTGTATAAGCAGGCTCGCCCCGGAGCCGATTATCAGCATTCACTGAAACTGCTGAAACAGTACAAGGCATTAAGGCCGGAAGTGGCGACCAAATCCGGTCTGATGGTAGGGCTGGGAGAAAGTGATGAGGAAATTCTGGAAGTTATGCAGGATTTACGTGCTCATGATGTGGAAATGATTACTATCGGCCAGTATTTGCAGCCAAGTAACAGCCATTTGCCGGTATTGCGTTATGTTACGCCGCAGCAGTTTAAGGAGTTTGAAAAGCGTGCTTACGAGATGGGCTTTAAGCATGGTGCCATTGGTGCCATGGTACGCTCCAGTTATCATGCTGATGTTCAGGCTGAACATGCGGGTGTCGTTAATGAATAATATTTATCGGGGAGATGCTGGCATCTCCCTTTTTTATTTATTACAGCCGAAAAGTATAAAACATGATGTGCCTGTTTTTTTATATTTAAAGCCGGAAATAATTAAATCAGATAATTTTATATTGTTGAATTAGAATAATAATTGATTATTATTCTCAATTAAAATAATTTGCCAATAGCATAATTTGTGCTTTTGGCAATTTTTTTGGCCTTTTAGACAGTTATTATTAATTATCTCTAAATTGGTGAAAAATAGCAGATATTGTACTCAATTCCATTTTTATACGCAGTAAAACGGATTATCGTAGTGATTTAATCTAAATTTAAATGAAATCACAGAGTTTTTTTTGCGGTGCTGGAGAAAAAAGGTTTTGACGCTTATAGGTAAATTTTTGTATGTTTGTTACCTTGTCTAATTAATTTGTGCTTTGCAGTTAGTGCAGCAAATGAGGTTTCCCAATGTCCAGCTTATACGACCACTCTCTGGTAAAAGAAAACTGCGGTTTTGGATTGATTGCCAATATTGAAGGCGAAGCCAGCCACAAGGTGGTGCGTACCGCAATTCTTGGGCTGTCACGCATGCAGCATCGCGGTGCGATTTTATCGGATGGCAAAACAGGTGATGGTTGTGGCCTGTTACTGCAAATGCCGAAAAAATTCTTTCAGGCTGTTGCCGAAGAAGAAGGAATTACGCTGGCCAAAAATTTTGCCGTAGGGATGATTTTCTTTCCCCGTGATGAGGCTTTGCTAGAAGAATATAAAGCAATAATTGAGGAAGAACTGACGCGTGAAACGCTGAATATTTCATTCTGGCGGCCTGTTCCCACTAATCCGAAAATGCTTGGTTCCATTGCTCTGGCGGATATGCCTTATATTCAACAGGTGTTTGTTAATGCGCCTGCCGGCTGGCTGCCGCGTGATTTGGAACGGCGACTGTTTATGACTCGCCGGCGTGTTGAAAAACGGATTAATCATCGTGATTTTTATATTTGCAGCTTATCCAATCAGACGATGATTTATAAAGGGCTGTGTATGCCCAAGGATTTACCACGGTTTTATCCTGATCTGGCTGATTTGCGCATGCAAAGTGCTATTTGTCTGTTTCACCAGCGCTTTTCCACCAATACATTGCCACGCTGGCAGCTGGCTCAGCCATTCCGTTATCTGGCACACAATGGTGAAATTAATACTATTTCAGGGAATCGTGCCTGGGCGCGCGCACGCTCGTATAAATACCATACACCACTGATTCCCGATTTGCAGACTGCTGCGCCGTTTGTCAATGAAACCGGTTCGGATTCCAGCTCTCTGGACAATATGCTGGAGCTGTTTGTGAATGGCGGTATGGATTTGTTCCGGGCTATGCGTCTGCTGGTACCGCCGGCATGGCAGCACAATCCGGATATGGATGAGGATTTGCGTGCATTTTACGATTTTAATTCCATGCATATGGAACCATGGGACGGCCCGGCCGGTATTGTACTGAGTGACGGCCGCTATGCGGCCTGTACGCTGGACAGAAATGGTTTACGGCCGGCGCGCTATGTTATTACTCAGGATAAACTGATTACGATTGCTTCTGAAGTGGGTATCTGGGATTACGCACCGGATGAAGTACTGGAAAAAGGCCGTGTCGGACCGGGTGAGTTGCTGGTGATTGATACGCGTGAAGGCCGGCTGATGCATTCAGCGGATATCAATACTGAGCTGAAAACCCGGCATCCGTATAAAGAATGGCTGGATAAAAATGTATTATCGCTGATTCCGTTTGAAAAACTGCCGGATGAAGAGGCCGGTACTTCCAGTTTGTCAGCAGACCAGTTGCTGGTTTACCAGAAACTGTTCGGTTATGACATGGAAGAGCTGGAAAATGTAGTGCGGATACTGGGAGAAAACGGACAGGAACCGGTAGGATCAATGGGTGACGATACGCCATTTGCGGTGTTGTCACAACGACCGCGGGTACTGTACGACTATTTCCGTCAGTATTTTGCTCAGGTAACCAATCCGCCGATTGACCCCTTGCGCGAAAAACATGTGATGAGCCTGAATACTTGTATCGGGCGCGAAATGAGTGTGTTTTTTGAAGCTGAGGGAATGTCACATCGGGTGAATTTTAAATCGCCGGTATTGCTGTACTCTGATATGCAGCAGTTATTGCAGTTATCAGCTGAGCATTATCAGCATCATCATCTGGATGCTGTCTATAACCCGAATGAAACCAGTTTGCAGGAAGCGCTGGTACATTTATGCGATGAAGCTGTGGCTGCTGTCAGAAACGGTGCTGTTCTGCTGGTGATATCAGACCGCAATGTCAGCCGGAATGCTATTGCTATTCCTGCTGTTTTCAGTGTCGGTGCTATTCAGCAGCGTCTGGTCGAAACCAATTTGCGCTGTGATGCCAATATTATTGTTGAAACTGCCTCGGCACGTAATCCGCACCATTTTGCGGTACTGATTGGTCTGGGTGCCACGGCAGTGTATCCGTATCTGGCGTATGAAAGTCTGGCCAGGATGGTTAGCATTGGTGCAATTACCAAACCATTACGGCAGGTAATGCTGAATTTCCGCAATGGTATTAATAAGGGGCTGTATAAAATCATCTCCAAAATGGGCATATCAACGATTTCTTCCTATCGTTGTGCATGTTTGTTCGAAGCAGTGGGCTTTCATCACGAAGTGATGCAGTTATGCTTTAAGAATATGATTAACCGGATTGAAGGTGCAACATTTGCCCAGCTGGATGATGAGCTCAGATGGCTTCACAAGCGGGCATGGCAGAAAAGCCGCGGACTGGAAATCGGCGGTTATCTGAAATACAAGCCGCAGGGTGAGTATCATGCCTATAATCCTGAGGTGGTGAATACATTGCAGGCGGCCATAAATACCGGAGACTATAGCCGTTACCGTCGTTATGCAGATGCAGTTAACCACCGTCCGCCTGCTATGTTGCGAGATTTGCTGCGTCTGAAAACTGATAATGCAACGCCGGTTAAGCTGGAACAGGTAGAAGCCGCAGAAAATCTGTATAAGCGCTTTGACAGTGCGGCAATGTCTATCGGTGCACTGAGTCCGGAAGCGCATGAAGCGCTGGCTACTGCGATGAACCGTCTGGGTGGTTTCTCCAATTCAGGAGAAGGGGGCGAAGATCCGAACCGTTATGGTACTGAACGGGTATCACGGATTAAACAGGTGGCTTCCGGCCGTTTTGGTGTAACACCGGCTTATCTGATGAGTGCTGATGTTATTCAGATTAAAGTGGCACAGGGTGCCAAGCCGGGTGAAGGTGGTCAGTTACCCGGGGATAAAGTGACTCCGTACATTGCTCAGCTGCGCTTTGCCGTGCCCGGGTCTACGCTGATTTCGCCGCCACCGCATCATGATATTTATTCAATTGAAGATTTGGCACAGCTGATTTTTGACTTGAAACAGATTAATCCACGTGCGCTGATTTCAGTTAAGCTGGTGTCTTTACCGGGTGTGGGTACGATTGCTACCGGTGTGGCTAAGGCATATGCCGATCTGATTACTATTTCCGGCTATGACGGCGGTACCGGTGCCAGTCCGATAACCAGTGTGAAATATGCCGGCAGCCCGTGGGAACTGGGTCTGGCTGAAACTCAGCAGGCTCTGGTAGAAAATAATCTGCGCCATAAAGTGCGCTTACAGGTTGATGGTGGTCTGAAAACCGGGCTGGATATTGTGAAGGCAGCTATTCTGGGGGCTGAAAGTTTTGGTTTTGGTACCGGACCGATGATTGCACTGGGCTGCCGCTATCTGCGCATTTGCCATCTGAATAACTGCGCTACCGGTGTGGCGACACAGGATGATACTTTGCGCCATGAACATTTCCACGGCCTGCCTGAAAAAGCAATGAATTATTTCAAATTCATTGCACAGGATGTCCGCGAAATTATGGCGCAGCTCGGTGTAACTCAGTTAACGGATTTAATCGGCCGTACTGAGTTACTGGAAATTGTTTCCGGAATTACGCCTAAACAAGGTACGCTGGATTTGAGCAAGCTGCTGTATTCCCCGAAAGTACCGGATGGGAGCTCACGCTACTGTACCCAGACCAATCCTCCGTTTGATCCGGGACGCCTTAACCGTACCATCATGGAGGATATTGGAGATGCGATACAAAGCGGTGAGGATGTTGAATTAAATTATGATATTAATAATACCGACCGTTCAGTAGGTGCCTCATTATCCGGCCGGATTGCAGAAACTTACGGTAATCGCGGTCACGTGCCTCAGCGTTTTGATATTTATTTGACAGGAACAGCCGGACAAAGTTTTGGCGTATGGCTGGCCGGAACAGTGAATTTATATCTCACCGGGGATGCCAACGATTATGTGGGTAAAGGTATGTCCGGCGGCAAAATTGTGATTCATCCGCACGGCGGCACAGCTTTCCGCCCTGAAGACACGACAATTATCGGCAATACTTGTCTGTATGGTGCTACCGGTGGCAAGCTTTTTGCTTCCGGTAAGGCCGGAGAGCGTTTTGCCGTGCGCAATTCCGGCGCTACGGTGGTCGTAGAAGGCATTGGTGACAATGGCTGTGAATATATGACTGGTGGTGTGGTATGCGTACTCGGTAAAACCGGAATTAATTTTGGTGCCGGTATGACCGGTGGCTTTGCCTATGTACTGGATGTAGACGGCTGCTTTAAACAGCGGATTAATCCGGAGCTGGTGGAAGGACTAGATATCAGCGAATTAACTATGCATCAGGAAAATCTGCGCGGGTTAATTGCCGAGCATGTAGAGAATACCCACAGTCCGTTAGGGGAGCGCATTCTGGCAGAATGGGATAATTATGTCAGCCGTTTTGTGCTGGTTAAACCGAAAGCCAATGATGTTGATGCGTTACTGGGACATAAGCCGCGTACAGTTACAGAACTGCGTGCAGTGACCCAGTAAACCCGCCGGATAATGCAGAAATAATTAGAAATATTGCAAGGAACACCAGATGAGTCAACGCGAAAATGTTTATCAGTTTATTGATGTGCCGCGTGTGGATCCCCCGAAAGAACCGCTGACTGTACGTCGGCATGAGTTTGCGGAAATTTATCAGCCGTTTACTACTGCACAGGCTATTGCGCAGGCAGACCGCTGTCTGGCCTGTGGTAATCCGTACTGTCAGAATAAATGTCCTTTACACAATAATATTCCCAACTGGCTGCGACTGGCCAATGAAGGAAGAATTATCGAAGCAGTTGAACTGGCACACTCTACCAACAGTCTGCCGGAAGTCTGCGGACGGGTTTGCCCGCAAGACCGCTTGTGTGAAGGTGATTGCACACTGAATGCTGAATTCGGAGCGGTTACGATTGGAGCCATTGAAAAATACATTACTGAACAGGCTTTTGCACAGGGATGGCATCCTGATATCAGTAAGGTGGAAAAAGTAGGCAAAAAAGTGGCGGTAGTCGGTGCCGGTCCGGCCGGGCTGGGCTGTGCCGATGTACTGATTCGCAATGGTGTGGATGTTACGATCTACGAACGGGCGACAGAAATCGGCGGTTTACTGACTTTCGGTATTCCGGCTTTTAAACTTGAAAAAGAAGTGATGATGCGCCGCCGTCATGTACTGACTGATATGGGTATTGAGTTCAGACTGGGGGTAACAGTAGGTCAAGATGTTACCCTGCAAGAGCTGGAACAGCAGTATGATGCGGTATTTCTGGGTGTAGGTACTTATCAGGGGCTGCGTGCAGGTATTGAAAATGAAGATGCTGCTGGTGTTTATCTGGCATTACCTTATTTAATCGGCAATACCGAACATTTGCTGAATATTCCCAGTAAAGATTATGTTTCTATGGCTGATAAGCGCGTAGTGGTTCTTGGCGGTGGTGATACTGCCATGGATTGTGTGCGTACAGCTTTACGTCAGCAGGCAAAAGAGGTTATCTGCGCCTATCGCCGCGATGCCGCCAATATGCCCGGGTCAAAAAAAGAATTCAATAATGCGCGTGAAGAAGGTGTTCAGTTCAGATTCAATGTGCAGCCACAGGCTGTAGTGACTGATGCTGATGGCACAGTAAGCGGTATTCAGGTAGTAAAAACCATAATGGGCGCGCCGGATGAACGCGGGCGCCGGCGTGCTGAAATCGTTGCCGGCAGTGAAGAAGTTATTGCCTGCGATGCGGTGATTGTGGCGTTTGGTTTTGCTCCGCACAGTATGCCTTGGTTAAACAGTGTTGGTGTTACTGTGGATGAACGCGGCCGGATTCAGACCTGTGGTGAATATAAACAGCAAACAGCCAACCCCAGAATTTTTGCCGGTGGTGATATTACCCGTGGTTCTGATCTGGTGGTTACTGCTATTGCCGAGGGTCGTGATGCGGCACAAAGTATTATGGATTATCTTGAAGTTTAGAAACTTTGTTATCTGAATCAAACAGCCTGCTGCCATATTTCTGGCAGCAGGCTGTTTGTTTGTTCTGATACCGCATATTAGTGTTGTGCCAGTATCTGAACTGCCGCACGTTTACCCCAGTAGCAGGCTTCTTCAAAAATCGAATAACCGGATAAATCACTGTGTGCAAACTGTAAGCGACCTGTATAAGTACGCAGTGACTGTAAACCCTGATTGGACAGATAGCCCGGTTGCGGTACAGCCATGGCATGGCCACGTAAACTTAAACGCGCCTGCAACATACGCCGGCGTAGTTTAACTCCATAGATTTGCTCCAGTTCTGCGGCCGCACATTGATAAATTTCATCGGTTGAGGCAGACAGCATCCAGCGGCGCACATTAGCAGGGGTATCATGATTCAGCGCAGTATAGGCGGTAAATGAGGTATAGGTCGGTGGACCCTGCCGGATTTGCTGGTGGGTTGCCACCACATAACCCAGTCCTTTCCCCTGATAGAGGATATTATCCCAGGCGAGTTTGCTGCCCTTGCGTTCTGCCGGAAAACCACGCAGCAGAAAATTTGCCACAATCCATGGTGCATATTGCGGCATATGAATATCCGGTTTGAATCCGTACTGCTGAATATCTTTAACTACATGGGCTGCAATATAAAGTGGCATGGCACATACAGCATGCTGAGCTTCAAGCCAGTAATATTGTTGCCGCTCTGTACAGATAAGCAGGCGAACACCCTGATTATGCTCCTCAATTGAAACAGCAAAGGCATTGATGCTATATGGCTGAGTGCGTGGCAAACTAATATCTGCCAGACCGGTTGCCGGATGCAGGCGGCAGAATGTGCGTATCCGTTGCGACAGTTCATTCAAACCATCAGGCCATGTCATTATTGTGCCATGCTCATTTTGCTGATTACCGCGCGCACAAAAATAGTGCAAACCTGCCCAGGCACTAATTTGTCTGATACCTTGTCCGTAATCATCACGGCAGCAATAGTCCAGATACCATAAAAATGTCGGCGAACGATAGTTTTGCTGCTCAAGCCAGTCAGCAAATGTTATTTTTTCCAGACGGCGCCATTGTCTATCCATGCTGGCTAAATCAAGCGGAATAATGAATAAACGCTTACCATCTGTACCACGTTGACTACTGAGCCTGTGTATAAACTGAAAAAAGCGTTTACTGTCGGCATCTGTATGCGGCAGTAAATCGTTCTGCCATTGCTGCTGATAAAACAGACGCTCATTGGGTACTTGAAGTAAAGCCCGCTCATCATAGACACCATGCTGATAGAGCTGTAAATCACTAAGTAGTTCGCGAATATGTTCTGATTCAGGCGAAGGCAGGGGCAGATAATGGGCTCCGGTCGGATAGTTTACGCCAAACTGCTGTTCGCCGCGGTTATTGCCATTGCGTTCAGCCCCGTCAAGTAAAATATAATCCTGCATGCCTTGTCTGGATAATTGCCACGCCGCAGCCAGAGCTGCCGCCCCGCTGCCGACAATCACAGTATTCACGCTGAATCCGGGTATCTCTGCCGGGACATTTATACGGGCATCACGAATAGCATGGCCGGTTGCCTTACCGGGAAAATCTATACTGACTGGCGGCTGCCCGGGTCTGAAATAGCGCCATGCCTCATAGCCGGTTAAACCTACCATACTGGCACCGAGCACATGGCTGAGAAAACGGCGACGACTGATTTTCATTTCTGCTATTCCTTTAGCGCATGACAGCGCGCCAGTCAGCTTCAAAATACTCTACCAGCTTTTGTGTATTCAGATGATTGGGTTCAACAGAGCGGCGTTGCATATCTTTCGGAAAAATAAACATTTCTCTTGTACTATCGGCATCCAGATAGCGTGTTGGTACCTGATAATGATCAGGAATCAGAAATTCACCGCTCTGATTTGCCATTACATAACCCCATTCACCGAATGACGGAACATAAACATGGTAAGGCAGAGTCTTTAAGCCGGCTGTTTCCAGCGTGTTCACAATACACCAGAACGCATTCGGGGCGAAATAAGGTGAAGTGGACTGCACTACGATATTGCCCTGCGGATTTAAATGCTGTGCAACCATCCGGTACATCGGAACTGAATACAGCTTGCCCAGAGAGAAATTAGACGGGTCGGGAAAATCAATAATGATTGCATCAAATTTCTGCTGATTGTGTTCCAGCCACTGTGCCGCATCCGCATTGATAATATGCATTTTCGGATTATTCAGTGAATTCTGGTTAAGCTGGCGCAAATGAGTAGAGTTACGGAATACTTTAGTCATGCTGGCATCCAGATCGACCAGAGTAACCTGCTTAACCTGAGGGTATTTCAGTACTTCACGAGCAGCCAGTCCGTCACCGCCGCCCAGTATCAGAACACTGGCAGTCTGAGGATTCTGTTCCATTACCGGCAAGACCAGTGCTTCGTGATAACGGGCTTCATCCATTGAAGAAAATTGTAAATTGCCGTTGATAAATAAACGGGTATCATTATGCCATTTTGTAATGACCAGACGCTGATAAGGAGAGGCTGTGCTGTATACGACCGGATCGCCGAAATAATGCTGTTCTGCCTTATCAGTAATTTTATTGGCATAGCAGAAAAGAAGAATCAGAATAAGCAGAACCACATTACCGCGCAGATACAGGCTGCGGTAGCGGCGTAAGTTTTTTTTAAATAACCGCGCAGTTAATAATGCAACAACCGTATTCAGAATACCGAACAGCAGAGCACTTCTGGCCATACCGAGTTTGGGTGCCAGAATCAAAGGAAAGAGCAGGGAAACAGCCAGGGCACCCAGATAATCAAAAGTCAGCACCCGGCTAACGACTTCTTTAAATTCAACTTCCCGTAAATTGAGTACCCGCATGACCAGCGGCAGTTCCATTCCGGTAACAATACCGATGGTCAGTACCATTCCGTACAGTATCGAACGAAAAGGTGTCTCAGAGAAGCCAAACAGAACAAACAGCAGCAGCGCAGAAATACCGCCAACGATGCCCACCAGAATTTCGATATCAATAAAACGGCTTAATGCATCTTTGTCCTTAATATAGCGTGTCATATGTGCACCGATACCCATCGCAAACATGTACACGCCGATAATTGAAGAAAACTGAAGTATCGAATCACCAAGCAGATAACTGGCCAGAGCAGCAATAATCAGTTCATATGCCAGACCGCAGCTGGCTACCACAAATACCGATACAATTAAAGCAGGATTCACCGTTTATCCTTTTATTCATTTTGTCTGCTTCAGGCACAGGCTGCTGTGAGGCATCCTGTCTGACTAAACTGTATATACTGATAAGGCAATAGTTATATTCAGATGTTAAATTTATGCATATTAAAGTAAATTCAATACTATACAAAATAATTATTATACGGTATGTTTAACATCAGAAATAATCGGGATAATAAATAATGACAATTCCTTTATTGCAATATCTCCAATATTTAAAATACTTTGCGGTGGCACTATCCATGCTAATCGCATTTGCTTTGTTATATATGCGTATTACTCCTGTAGCTGAGCTGAAATTAATTAAACAGGGGAATATTGCCTGTGCTGTTTCGCTGAGCGGCTCAATGATTGGTTTTTGCATCACTCTGACTTCCAGTATGCTGCAATCAGTTAATCTGGTCAGTTTTATTATCTGGGGCATAGCAGCCATGATTATTCAGATTCTGGTGTATTTGATTGCTACCCTGCTGATACCTAAAGCTAATCAGGAACTGGCAAATAATAATATTGCAGTCGGAATTCTGTTTTTTGGTTTGTCTGTGGCTATCGGTATTCTTAATGCTGCAGCATTAAGTTAATAATTAACTCTAATTTAAACTGGATACGAACAATGGTAATGAATTCAATTTTTGGCAGTAATGGTCTGGGTGGCTTCATTAAGAAACAATTTATTGACGTTATCCAGTGGGAAAATCCTGACCCGGATGTGTTAATGTGGCGGTTTCCCTTACAAGATCAGGAAATTCAGAATGGTGCCGCTCTGGTGGTGCGTGAGGCACAGTCTGCTCTTTTTGTGGATGAAGGTCAGATCGCAGATCAGTTTGGTACAGGAACATTTACCCTTAATACCCAGAATCTGCCTTTACTCACCAATCTGAAAAACTGGAGTAAATTATTTCAGTCTCCATTTAAATCGGATGTGTATTTTTTCAATCTGCGTCAGCAATTATCCAGACGCTGGGGGACTGCACAGCCGGTTACCATTCGCGACAGTGATTTTGGCGCCATCGCTGTACGCTCGTTTGGCATGTACACTTTTCGCATTGCCCAGCCGGCAGTTTTCTTTCGTGAAGTAAGCGGTGTCTGTGAAGAATACCGAACTGAAACACTGGAAGAGCAGTTGCGTAATCTGGTCATTACTCAGATGGCCACTGCTTTTGGCAATTCTTCTATTCCTTTTCTGGATATGGCTGCTAACCAGCTAATGCTGTCACAGCAAATGATCACATTACTGAAACCGGCTTTTGCAGAGCTCGGACTGGAGCTGGAAAAGTTTACTGTGGAAAGTATTACTCTGCCGGAAAATCTGCAAAAGCGTCTGGATGAGCGTATCGGCATGGGTATTGTCGGGGATATAGCACGTTATACCCAGTATCAGACTGCACAGGCCATTCCGCTGGCAGCAGAGAATGAAGGTGGTATTGCCGGAATTGGTGCCGGACTGGCTGCCGGTATGAATATAGCCACTGTGATGACTTCCGGTCTGACCGGAACGGTGGCTGCACAGACTGCACCGGCCGGTAGTACTGAAAACGGAACTTCAGATTTAACTGCCCGGCTCGCGCAACTGAAAACATTGCTGGAGCAAAACCTGATTAGTCAGAATGATTATGATACTGCCAAGGCTGAGATTATCAAAAAAATCACCGGTTAATTCGCAGTATGAATAGTTCATCCTCTTATCTTCTGCACACAAGCTGTCCCAGCTGCGGGGCTGAAATCGGAATCCGTTCAGCCACCGCAGTCACTGCGGTTTGCGGCTATTGTCATTCTGTTTTATTAGTTAATCAGAATAAACTGCTTCAGTCAGGGCGCCATTCTGCAGTATTGAATGATTTATCTCCGCTGCAAATCGGTACTACCGGTAAGTGGCAGGGTAAGTCATTTATTCTGATCGGGCGTATACAAGTACATTATGAAGCAGGTTTATGGAATGAGTGGCATGCACTGTTAGAAGATGGCAGCAGTGCATGGCTGTCTGAAACTAATGACCGTTTTGCTTTTACCCGTTTGCAGCCGGCATCTGCCGGTGAGGAAAAATTACCCGAATTCAGTAGTCTGAAAGTCGGTAAAACATTTTTTAAGTATCAGTCACGTTGGTATGCTGTAGCTGATATTCACAAAACCAGCCGGGGTCAGTATGTGGCTGAAGGTGAGTTACCTGTATCGCTGCCAAATTCTGAAACAGCACTGGTAGCTGATTGCCGTAATGGTTTGTCATTTATTACGCTGGATTACTCATCCGGTCAGCAACAGCCTGAAGTATTTGCAGGTCGGGGAGTGACCCTGAAATCACTGAAACTGCAAAACACTCGCAGAAAAGAACAGATACGCAGCCAGGCCGGTTATGTAAAAGGCAGTACTAAAAGAGGTAAATGCCCGAGTTGCGGCGGTGAAATTCTCTGGGTAAGCGGGGTAACCGATTACGTACTATGCCAGTATTGCCACGGTCAGATGGATATGAGTGAAGACGCGGCATTACAGAAAAACATCAGTGAGAAGCGTGAATGGTATGAGCGTCAGTTAACCATTAAAATTGGCAGTAAAGCACGTATCAACAATGAAGACTGGTGGGTACTGGGTGCAATGATACTGGTGGAATTGCCAGTACAGATAGCTTTTCCGGATGTACCTTTGTATGTTCAGGTTATGCGTGAAGAGACAGAGGAAGAAGACAGTCTTGGCTGGACTGAATATCTGCTTTACTCACCCAGAAAAGGCTTTTTATGGCTGCTGGAGCTGGAAAATAATCAATGGGCAATGTCTTCAACACTGGACGATTGGCCTATTTTAAACGGACCATTACAACCGCTCGATTTAAAAAGAGAAGATATTCCGTTTTTATATGATTATGCTGCCCATGTAATGTATGCTGCCGGTGCATTTTACTGGCAGGTTGCTCCGGGCGACAGAATGTATTATATCGATTATGGTTGCAAGGCGCATAAACTGTCTACAACGCTCACGGACAACGAACAATCATGGTCTGTGGTCAGCACCATCCCTGCTTCTCTGGTGGCTGCATGGTTTCAAAATGATAAAAATATCAGTATTAAAGCAAAACCCCTTGAGCGGGATAAAGCTGTTGAAATTGTGCGTGAACATCAAGGCATTAAAGCAAAAGATTTTAATGCCGACAATATCAGAAAATGGTCCCGGCAAACCTTTATAAATTCTCTGTTTAATATTTATAACCCTAATTTCTGGATAGCTTTATTTGTTGTTTTAAATTTACCGGTAATTTTTATAATATTGGTCGGCGGACCGGCTGATTATGACTATGGAATTGATGCGGTGCTAGTGTTTATATTTGCTTTTAGTTTACTGTCGACTGTGCCCAAATTAAAAACTCGTCAATTAAATAAAACCAGGAAATACAATATTTATATTGCTGCAATACTATTAATTGCATTTACATGGATAGATTATGCCGCGCATGAAACAGATACAAACTCTTCGGGCGGGCATTATTATAGTAGCAGCGGGCGATGGCACAAATAAAACAGCTTAGTCATAGTGTAGGGCAGCACTGTTTACTGGATGTTTATCAAACAAACGGTAACTGGTTGCAGGATGCTGTTGCCATCGAAGAATTATTGCGTCAGGCTGCGCAGGCAGCACAGGCGCATATTCTTACCAGTTATTTTCATACTTTCGGCGGCAACGGTGGTGTTACGGGTGTATTGTTATTGGCTGAATCACATATCAGTATCCATACATGGCCTGAATATCACTATGCTGCCATTGATATATTTATGTGCGGACAGTTACTGACTGAAGCTGCTGTGGCAAAATTACAAAAATTATTACCGGATGCACAGATGCAGATTCGCTGGTTAGCACGCGAATATTTGCCAAAAGTATAAAATTTTTTCTGAACTGAAATCAGGGTAACAATAATCAAAACATACTTTTCAATTTCAGAAACGATGCCTGCAGAAATTCCGAGCATATTGAATAAATATTTGCTGTAAAAAAGAATAAAGATTACTTTTATTTGTAAGTCCTGATTACTTCTGTGCACCATGTGCAAAAACTATACAGAGCAGAATAATCAATTGTACATATACAAAAAATCAGACCAATACCTGCGAATTGGTCTGATTAAGAAGTGTAGCTTATCTGAGACTGAGTACCGGAATATCAGCCGTAATTACTTCCAGTAACGCCACCATGGAATGGTATTGTGATCCTGCCATGGTTTCTGTAAATACGGGCTGTTCGGGAAATTCTGTGCCAGTACACGTTTGGTGTCATCACTGAGTTTCTGCTCGCCCAGATTTGCATATGCTGAAACCATTATTGCCAGAGCTTCTTCAACATTTGGCGTATTCTGAAATTGAGAAATTACAGTCTGTGCCCGTCCTACCGCAGCAAGCCATGCACCGCGCTTCATATAATAGCGTGCCACGGAGAGTTCATTACCACCCAGTGCATCCAGCAGTTTCTGCATTTTGGCACGGGCGTCGTCAGCATATTTGCTCTGTGGAAAATACTGTACGAGCAGAGCAAAAGTAGCATAAGCTTCACGGTTTGCTTTAGGATCGCGGTCAGACCAGTCCTGTTTTGCCAGTTTGCTGACAAATGATTTGTCTTCATTGAGCTGAATCAGCGCTTTCAAATATAGCGCATAATCCATATTCGGATGTTGCGGATAAAGACGCTGGAACTGTTCAATAGCAGCCAGTGCCTTATCGTTCTCATCATCCTTATAATAAGCATAAGCCGTATCCAGCTGAGCCTGTTCGGCATAAGAACCATAAGGAAAACGTGCCTGCAGAATTTCGTATAATTTCTCTGCATGAGTATAATTACGGTGCATCAGCTCATCATGTGCTTCATTGTACAGACGCTGAACTGACCAGTCCTGGGTAATCTGGGAATCTTTATCTACCGTACTTGTGCTGGCACAGGCACTCAGTAACAGGCCTAAGGCCACCGCCAAAAACAAATTTTTCATGAAAGACACTTCTTTGTTAGAGAATGATGACGATTATAACGATGATTTGCCATTTACGGCAGATGATAGTACACAAAGTTATAAAAATTGGACAGTACCTAATGAACTGGCCGGCCTGCGTCTGGATGCCGCACTGGCAAAACTGGCACCGGAATTTTCCCGCAGCCGGCTGACTGCGTGGATAAAAGACGGACATGTCACAGTCAATGGCAGCGTAGTCCCGCCCAAGTATAAACTGATTGGCGGCGAAGCCATACAGGCAGCCATCCAGCAGGATAAAAGTCAGCTGGCTTTCATACCGCAGGCTATGTCACTGGATATTATATATGAAGATGATAGTGTACTGGTACTGAATAAACCGGCCGGGCTGGTTGTACATCCTGCAGCAGGAAACTGGCAGGGCACATTACTCAATGGTCTGCTCGCGTATTGCCCGGCACTGACACAAGTACCACGAGCCGGTATCGTGCACCGTCTGGATAAAGATACCAGCGGATTAATGGTTGTTGCCAAAACCATAGTCGCACAAACTCATCTGGTTCGTCAGTTACAGGCACGGACAGTCAAACGTACCTATCGTGCTGTTGCTGACGGGGTAGTGCCGTTTGACGGTAAAATTGAAACACTGATCGGACGTGATCCGCATAATCGTACCCGTATGGCTGTTGTCCCTTTTGGCGGCAAAGAGGCCATTACGCATGTTAAAGTACTCGAACGTTATGCCGATTTCAGCTATATCGAATGTCAGCTGGAAACCGGCCGTACTCATCAGATTCGCGTGCATATGAAAGCTGCCGGACATCCGCTTGCCGGAGATGCTCTTTATGGTAATCCGCGCCATCACGCCACAACAGAAGTCAGAGACGCTATTAAAATGCTGGCACGTCAGGCACTGCATGCCTACCGGCTGAGTTTTATTCATCCGCAAACTCAGGAGAATATGCAATTTGAAGCTCCGTTACCGGCTGATATTTATCATTTACTGTCTGTACTGCGTTTACAGGCTGGCATGGACTCTTCCATTAAAACCGAAGATCAATGGCAGCAGCGGCTGAGTGCGGAAGCAGCAGAAGATGATGACTGGGACGACGATGATTATGATGTGGATGTTATTTATGTACGCGAATAGGACAGAGGAATGAATCAATGGGACATGAATCAGGCACTCGGTCTGAATCAGAATAAAAATGTCTTTTTTAATGCACAATGGCCGGCACCAGCCAGTGTGCATACCCTGTTTACAACACGTCAGGGCGGTGTGAGCCAGCCACCGTTCAATTCATTGAATGTCGGAGCACATGTCGGTGATAACGCAGATGCCGTGCAGCATAATCGTGCATTAGTACAACAACAGGTAGCAAAACCTCTGGCTTATCTGAATCAGGTGCACAGCGCAGATGTTATTAATGCTGTGTCTGCGTTAACTGCGTTGCAGTCAGGTACACCGGCCAATGCTGATGCAAGCTTTTGTCACCGCGGCGAATCGGCAGCCTGTGCGATTATGACAGCCGATTGTTTGCCGGTATTATTGTGTGACCGTGCCGGAACTGTTGTTGCTGCTGCACATGCCGGCTGGCGCGGACTGGCAAACGGAGTATTGCAGAATACTGTAGAGGCTATGCAGGTTAACCCTCTGGAAATATTAGCTTACCTTGGTCCTGCAATCGGGCCGGAAGCTTTTGAAGTAGGCGCTGAGGTATGGGAGGTGTTTTGTCTGAAACAGCCAAAGGCACAGACTGCATTTACAGATATTGGTAATAAGCACTATCTGGCTGATATTTATGCTCTGGCACGGCTGGCTCTTGCAGATGCCGGCGTGCATCAGGTATATGGTGGAACGGAATGTACTGTATTGCAGCGTGAGCGTTATTTTTCTTATCGTCGTGACGGGAAAACCGGACGTATGCTCAGTGCAATCTGGCTCGAATAAAACCGCAATGGATTAAATTGTTTACAAATCGAATTCATTTTTTAGCCAGAGCATCAATGTTTTTTAGGAAAGAATCAACTTAAAAATAAATTGTTGATGCTTCCGGCGAAAAACTTAATCTGATCATGCATGCTAATAAAGTGGTAAGTATCTAATAATAAATGCTAAATAATGTTGTAGGTATATACTTTGTTAAATTAACTATAAAAAACTGATTTAGAAGTTGATAATTATCGTGATATAATTCAAATAGTTATAACAAGCAATAAATATATAAAATAATTTTTTCTTAACCAGCATTATAAACAGGGGATAAAACATGGGTAATTTCTTAAAAAAACTTTTTGGCAGCAAAGAAAAAAATACTGATCAGCATACAACAGAGCTTTCCGAGCCAGAGCTTACCATTGCACGCGCAAATAACGAGATACAATTACGCACGCAGATAGCAATAGATACTTGGGGTCTTGATACTGCTGAATGGAGTGCAGACCTTGATACCGGTACGATTACTTTTGTCAGTCATGAAAAAAAACTGATGGTAACTGCCCCAGTACAAATAGTTGGTACATACAATACTGAAGACAATACCTGGTTATGGGGATGGGGTCATCCGTCTGTCAGTGAATCGCTCAGTGTAGCTGCACAAAAAGTACGAGATTTTGGTACAGAATATCATCTGGAAGCACTCACCACTCGCAAACTTGAGATTTCTATGGAAGATGCATGGGGATTTGCTGCACTTGCGTGTTACCTCAGCGGTGGTGAAGGCTGCTATACCGGTTCGGCAGACACAACGAAAATATTCATGGTCTATGGTACGGTAACAATAAGTAATAAAGACTAACTAGCAAACTATTATCGGAGTAATCAGTAAGATTAGATGTGCATTGCTTTGTGGATATGACATTGAAATTTACATAAATAAGCGCTTTAACAGAGGAGCACGGCTTTTATGTGCTGATAGGTATACACTAATATCTGCAAATACATTAATTTAAAATCCAAATAATAATTAACACTTAATTTAAATTTTAAATTACATTTAACCATTTACTCTTAATATTTTTAATCATTAACTATTAGTTATTTATGGCATTTAATATTGTATAATCAAATACTTTAAAATTTACCAAATATATTGAAATTAAATTGATTCAAATGACATTAACAATTAACAAAAAATCTTATTGTTTATTGTTATATATTTACATATAATGTCAAGTTTATAAGATTTTCAACAGATATATGAAATTTTCAATATCTGACTGGCATGCTGTTAGTCCTTTTCATCATACGCCGGAAGACTGGCAAAAATGGGTTGCTCAGCGCAGAAATGTAGGTGGTTTACCGGTTAAAGATGTGGATTTATCTTTTTTGCCGGCAATGAAAAGACGCCGCTTAAGCTCTGCTGCTCGTTTGATGTTTGCTGCGTCATGGCCGCTGCTGCAAGAGGATGCTTCCTGTCCGGTAGTTTTTGTTTCTCATGATGGTGAGATCAACCGCAGTTTTCAATTGTGGAAAAGCCTGATACAGCAAGAAGAGTTATCACCCACTTCGTTTGCCTTATCAGTACATAATGCCATTATCGGACAATGGTCGCTGATGCGGGGTGATATGAGCGAAAGTATTGCGCTGACTGCCAGATACAATGGTTTGGAAATCGGAGTTACTGAGGCTGTAGGTCTGCTGGAAGAGGGGGCATCACAGGTTTTGGTAGTTGTAGTAGAAGAACCTCTGGCTGAGGAATATAACGTAGCTGCTGTACGTGCTCCGTTTCCGCTGGCACTGGGGTTAATTATTACCAGAGGTGAACAGGTAAGCCTGACTTATTCAACAGCAGATACTGGCAACGAATTATTATCTGGTGAACTGAATTATTACAGTAGTGCACTGGAATGGATTACACAGCAGATTACAGCGCAACCGGTGCGTCATCAATCTGCGGAGCAAGGTATCTGGCAGTGGCAAATTGGTTAACGGATTGGTGTAACTGGCTGTGGCGCTGGTGTGCAACAGCAATGGGTTTTGTAATTTTTGGTGTATTCGGGCTGCTGTTTAAAATAATTCTGTGGCCTTATACCTTACCTGCTGCAAGAAAAAATGCAGATAGCCAGATAAAAGCGCGACGGCTGGTTGCATCTGTCTGGGCGGCATTTATCCGTTATCTGAGTATCACAGGAGTTATTGCTGTCCGCTATCATGGTTTTGAACGTTTGGGTCGCCCCGGGCAACTGATTCTGGTGAATCATCCTTCATTACTGGATGTTGTGTTTATGCTGGCCAAGGTGCCGGTGCTCAACTGTATTGTTAAGAAGGATTTGTTGCATAATCCGGTAATGAAAAACTCGATACTTGCCTGTGGATTTTTACCGAATGATGAATCCTTACAGGTTATTGAGGATGCGGATGCAATACTGCGCAGCGGGCAGAGTATGCTGATTTTTCCTGAAGGCACACGTACCGGATGGGATAATAAAATTTGTTTTAATCGTGGTGCTGTGTCTATCGGATTACGCAGTGCCAGCGTAATTACTCCGGTCGTGATTGTCATGAATCCGCCGGCACTGAAAAAAAACCAACCCTGGTATCAGATACCAAAACAGAAAATTCATTATGATTTTTATGTTGGTGATGATATCGATCCACAGCAGTGGTTACAACGCAAACCTTTGCCAATTGCGGCAAGACAACTTAACCAGCAGTTGCAGGAATATTTCCAGCAGGAATGCAGTAGAAGAAAGTAGTAAATGAGCGATTTAGTTATTCAGATTAAAGAATTAATTATTGACAGTTTAGGGCTGGAAGATATCACAACAGATGATATAGGTGATGATATGGCCTTATTCGGGGATGATGGTCTAGGACTTGATTCAGTAGATGCTCTGGAGTTAGGTCTGGCCATTCAGAAAAAATTTGGTTTGCAAATGGAAAGTGACAGCAGCCAGCTGCGCGAGTATTTTTTTAGTGTTAATACATTAGCAAATTACATCCAAAGCAAACGTTAAAGATAACCTGTTTTTATTTTAAAAGGGAAACCTGTGTATGACTGAACAGGAAATTTATGCCATTCTGGCAAATGCACTGGAAAATCTGTTTGAAATTGCTCCAGAGCGAATCAAGCCGGAAGCCGATTTATTTGCAGATTTAGAAATTGACAGTATTGATGCTATTGATCTGATTGATTATATCAAGCGCCAGACTGGACACAAATTACAGGCAGAGGATTTTCGCAATGTGCGTACGGTAGCTGATGTGATTCAGGCAGTCATGAACAAGGCCAAACAGGCCGAGAATGCCTAAATTATATCCGGTAATTAATACTGTACTCGTTCTGGTCAGTATCCTTTACCCGTTTATCTGGTATTTTGGTCAAAAATACACCGGTGTTATTCCGGTTGCAGTATTAATGGCGCTGATCTGGCTGTTACGGGCATTACTTAATCGTCAGCCATTACAAAAGCTGTTGTCATGTGCAGTAATGTTACTGTTTATCGTTTTAGCATGGCTGCATTCAGCTAAAGCCATGTACTGGTATCCGGTAATGGTAAGTGCGCTGCTTTTGCTGGTATTTGGTGCAAGTCTGTATAGCCGGCAGTCTTTAATTGAGCGTCTTGCCCGCTTACAGCGTCCTGATCTGCCTGCTTCAGGTGTACGCTATACCAGACGTATTACTCAGATATGGTGCGGTTTTTTTTGTGTGAATATCATAATTACCGCTGGTTTGATTACCGGTGAATACTGGCACGCATGGACTGTATATACAGGGCTGATTTCTTATCTGCTGATGGGAATACTGTTTGGCGGAGAGTTTCTGTATCGGCGGTTAATATTAAAAATATAAATATGATGACGTCAGAGCAATTCTGGGCAGAGCGGGCCCGAAGTCAGGCTTTATTTACTACTGGTCAGAGCAGCATGAGCTGGCAGCAGGCCATGGCACAAATAACGGCATTAAGCCAGTATTTGTCTGATCATTCTGTCAAACGTGCCGGTCTGTATTTTGATGATAGTGCTCATTTTGCTATCGCTTTACTGGCATGTGTGCAGGCCGGTACAGATGTTTATCTGCCGGCTAATCTTTCTGATGAAAATGCTCAGTGGCTGGAGCAGACTGTAGATATTTATCTGTCTGATGAAATTAATAATCAACTAAATATTCCGTCATTACCGGCATCTGCATGGATTTCACAGAGTTACAGTGAGTCTGACAGAAAGCCGATAAATAATATCGCGGTATTTTTGCAAACATCAGGTTCTACCGGTAAAGCCAAACTGATTAAAAAAGACTGGAACGTACTGTGTCTTGAGGCACAGATTCTGGCAGCGGTATTACCGGATTCAGTTATCAAAGACCGGCCGGTTGTGCTGGGCAGTGTCAGTGTACAGCATATGTATGGGCTGAGCTTTCTTATTATGCTCAGCATGTATCTGGGATTGCCGCTTTATCGCCAGCGCCTTATTTTTCCGGAGTTATTGCTGGTAACTAGTCAGGCTTTTAAAAAAGTGATCTGGATCAGCAGTCCGACTTTACTGCATACATTCCGGCAAACTCATGATATCTCTCTGGCTAAAGGGCATGTGAGTGCTGTTATTTCTGCCGGCGGAATACTGGCACAAACCAATAAAGATTTTTTGCATGAGCATATCTGCTCTGAAGTAATTGAAATTTATGGCAGTACTGAAACTGGCGCAGTAGCCAGTCGAATCAAACAGCCATACTGGCAGTTTTTTCCTGATATTAGTTATAGCGTTAGTCAGAATGGTTTATCTGTTCAGTCGCAGCGCTGTACTACTGAGCAATTACTGGCTGATGCAGTGGTGGAGCATGAGAATGGTTTTGATTTGTTAGGCAGGATAGACCGGATTATCAAACTGGCAGATAAACGTATTTCCCTTATGCAACTGGAAAATCAGCTTATGCAGCATGAATGGGTTGCTGATATTCATATTCTAAAGCATCCTGAGGGTACTCATCTTGCGGCATGGGTGGCTTTGACCGATGCCGGCATTCAGGAATGGTGCAAACAGGGACGCAAAGTTATTATTCATCAGTTAAAAAACTATCTGGCTAAAAGTCAGGAAAAAATTGCCTTGCCGCGCCATTGGCGGTTTACAACAATGTTGCCGCGCAATACACAAAGTAAACTGAATCCGGAGGATGTACAACAGGCCATTTTACAGCCAGTTATCAATCCTGTTGTTCTGGATCAAAAAATGATTTCTGCAGATGAATACTGGTTACGTATTCAGGTCCCTCTGGATCTGGAGTATTTCAAAGGTCATTTCGATGTATTTCATCTGGTACCGGGCGTTATTCAGATTAAATGGATAATAGAACTGCTACAACAATGTTCGTGGCTGGTTCAGGCACCGTTACAAATGGAAAATCTGAAATTTCAACATTTTCTTCGGCCGGCTGATGTTGTTGAACTGGTATTTAAGCGTGATTGTGTCCGCAGAAAAATTTCCTTTCAATGCACAATGCAGGATAAAAAAATTACTTCCGGCCGGTTGGTGATACCTGATAGTGAAAGTGATGCATCATGAAAGTGCTGGCATTGATTCCGCATTATAACCATTTGCATACAGTAGGTAAGGTAGCTCAGTCGATGCTGGGCTACGGGATAGATTGTCTGATTGTAGATGACGGTTCTGATGAAACAATTCGTACGCAATTACGTGAATTATTACAACCCGGTATTGAAATAATTTATCGTGCCAGTAACGGTGGCAAAGGTGCAGCGGTTAAGGATGGCATAAAGTATGCTGCCGTACATGGCTATACACATATTTTGCAGGTAGATGCTGATGCACAGCATTGTCTGGAAGATACGCAAAAACTGATAACTGCCGCTGAAGCACAGCCTCATGCAGTTATTTGCGGGCGACCGGTTTACAATGACGATACACCAAAAGCACGTCTTTATGGACGTAAAATTACTAATTTCTGGTTGGCAGTAAATACGTTATCAATGGATATTCAAGATGGAATGTGCGGATTCCGTATTTATCCGCTGGTTCCTACCTTTGATGTGATCAGAGAAAAAAAAATCGGTAATTACATGGATTTTGATGCTGAGCTTCTGGTGCACCTGCATCGGCGGGGCTGTGTCTTTATCTGGATTGATACCCCGATTACTTATGCTTCCGATGGTATTTCCCATTTTCGGGTCTGGAAGGATAATGTTCTGATTTCCAGAATGCATGCACGTTTATTTTTCAATATGTTATTGAATTTACCGGATATTTTACGAAATCGCCGGAAAAGGAAGCTCCATGGCTAATTCAATCCGCCACTGGGCTAATCAGCAGGAACGGGGAAGTAGCTTTGCCTTGCTTCTGACCCGTTATCTGGTTAAATATTGTCCTGTACTGCTTTTGTCACCGATAGTTTGTATAGTAGTGGCATATTTTTATCTGACCGCGTCATCAGCACGCCGAAATGTTGCCTGTTATCAGCATTTATTAGCAGAAAACCATACAGAGCTGTCCCGGATTCTGTCCGTAAAAGGATCTGTATTCTGGCAATTTTATGCTTTTGCTCAGGCTATAGTCGACCGCTTCGCGGTCTGGCAGGGGCGCATCAGATATGAAGATCTGATTATTCATGATCCAGATAATCTTACTCAGTATATTGATCAACCTGTTGCAGGTACTACGGGTCAGATATTTGTCTGTTCACATTTAGGAAATACAGAAATCTGCCGTGCATTAGTCAAAAAACATAAAAGTCTTATACTGAATGTGCTGATTCATAGCAGCCATGCAGTGAAATTTAATCAGGCTTTAAAAGACGCCGGTGCTTCACGGATTCGTTTAATTCAGGTGACATCTCTGGATACAAAGGTAATGATGGAGCTGAATGAAAGAGTGCAGCGTGGTGAGTGGCTGGCTATTGCTGCTGACCGTGTACCGGTAAGAGGAGAGAAAATTGTAGCCATCCCATTTCTCGGGCAGACAGCAAACTGGCCGCAGGGACCATGGTTATTAGCCGGATTATTAAAAGTACCAGTCAATACCTTGTTCTGCTTTAAACAGCAGGGTAAGTATCATTTACATATTCAGCGTTTTGCAGCAAATGTGAACTGGAAACGGCAAAAAAGGGAGCATTGTATTAAACAATATGTTCAGCAATATGCTCAATTGTTAGGTACTTATTGCTGTAAAGCACCAAGACAATGGTTTAATTTTTTTGATTTTTGGAATCAGAATGACAGAGCAATATAAGCAGTTACGGCACAGTGTGATTATTGAAGTACCTTTCTTTGATGTCGACTCAATGGATATTGTCTGGCACGGACATTATGTCAAATATCTGGAAGTAGCACGCTGTGCTTTTTTAAGTGCTATAGGTTATGATTACAACGTCATGAAAACCAACGGTTATGGCTGGCCGATTGTGCAACTGAATCTCAAGTATGTACGACCGGCTGTTTTCGGACAGAAAATCCGCGTTGAAGTTGTATTAAAAGAATATGAAAGCTGTTTGAAGTTTGATTATGTCATTAGTGACATTATCAGCGGCAAAAAGCTTACCAAGGCATCAAGTATGCAGGTTGCTGTGTGTATGCAGACACGGGAAACTCAGTTTCAGACGCCTGAAAGCTGGTTACAGGCAGTGCGAAATGCCATGCAAAATGGTTTGAAAGGGGAAGATTAATATGTTGAGAAAAATTTTATTTATTTGCTGGTGTTGCCTGTTTAGTGGATTGTTATGGGCTTTTGATTTAACTGAGCTACAAAATCAATTGCAACGGCCGCAAAATATAAAAGGTGATTTCACGCAGCAGCGTTTTTTGCGCGGTACCAATAAACCCATTATTGCACAGGGACAGTTTGTACTGGTACCAAAAGCCGGCTTATTATGGCAGATGAAAAAACCTTTTGCAGATACCATGAGGGTGCGTAAATCAGGTATTGATCAGCTAAACGCCAATAATAAATGGATTGCCAGCAAACAATCAGCCAGTGCGCAAAAAAATCAGGTAAAGCTTTTTCTGGATCTGCTTGCCGGGCAAACCAATAGCATACAAAGCCAGTTTACTATGCAGTTGCAAGGTACTGCTCAAAACTGGAAATTACAATTACAGCCGAAAAGTGTATTGATGAAACAAATTTTCACCAGAATTGATATTCAGGGTGATGAGTCGGTGAAAAAAATTGTACTGTCTGAAGTGCAGGGCGATCGTACAGAAATTACATTTTCCGCTTTGAAAATTAATACAGCCCTGAACAGGTTTGAGCAAAATGCCGTTTTACCGTAAACGCGTCTGGGCTGGTCTTTATTTACTGCTGATATTTTTTGTGGCGGCAGCGTTATTTTATAGCTTTCTGCAACAGAATCGTCTGGATACTGATTTAACCAGCCTGTTGCCTGATGACGGGCAGAATACACAGGCACAGCAAATGGCTAAAATGCGCATGAATCAGCGCATGAACCGTGATATTGTGGTTTTAGTGGGCAGTAAATCGCCTGACAAGGCGGTTGAGGCGGCACAGATGATTCAGCAAAAATGGCAGGATAGTCATATATTCCAGTCTGTTACAGGTAAACTTGAGCCAGATATTGCCGCTTTGCAGGCCAGTATGCAACGACTGAGCCTGGCTGTCGTTTCAGAACAAAGCTGGCGCAATATTATCAATCAGCCTGAAGAAGCTTTTGCCAGACAGGCGCAAACACTCGTTAATCCGTTTGCTGAGCGTAGCATATTGCCTGTTGATCAGGACTGGCTCGGACTGGGTAACATCATTATGCATCAGGCCAGTCAGGACGGACCTGTTTATTATAATTTTCAGACGGGCTGGCTGAATATAGATGATGGTGATACTACATGGGTTTTACTACGGGCGCGTTTACCGGAAAAAGCCGGACTGATTAATGTACCAGATGGTCTTCTTAAAGTAATTCATGATACTCAGGCATCTCAGGATGTGCAGGTACTGATGGCTGGTGGTGCTATTTTTGCCGCAGAAAATAAAGCCACCGGAGAGAAAGAAAGCCAGTATATGAGTATACTGGGTATGGGCTTAACTTTTCTGCTGCTGTTGTTGCTTTTCCGCAGTCTGCGTATTTTATATTTATTACTTCCTCTGGCAGTAGGCATCTTATTTGGTCTGGCAGCTACCGTAATGCTCTTCGGACATATCCATATTCTCACTCTGGTAGTGGGAACCAGTTTGATGGGTGTATTGCTGGATTTTCCTTTGCACTGGCTGGCCAGTGGCGTGATTCAGCAGCAATGGAATCGCTGGCAGGCTTTACATATTGCAGCTAAAGCCTTTTTATTAAGTTTGATTATTACTTTACTGGGTTATGCGGCTTTACTGATTACACCTTTGCCGATATTGCAGCAGACGGCGATATTTTCTGCTGCTGCGCTGATTAGTGCATTTTTATTCAGCTTACTTTGTTTACCTGCATTTTTTTCTACTACTCAGGCATATATCTATCCTCAGGCTTTGAGTGCCATGTTGTCTTTCGGTAAATTTATCGTCCGCAAGAGGCAGATTATGGTACAGAAAAAATGGCCGGTATTACTGATTCTGCTGCTTATTGGCGGAGGCTTATTGCGGCTGAACACTCAGGATGATATCCGCCAGTGGGCCAATCTGTCACCACAATGGATGGCACAGGCACAAAAAATCGGTTTACTTACTCAGACGATGCCGTCCGGACAGTATTTTGTATTACAGGCAGATAATGATGATGAATTGTTACTGAAAAGTCGTACTCTGGGCAAATCATTACAGGATTTGGTTATACAAAAACAATTATCTGGTTTTCAGTCTCTTGATCAGTGGGTTATGCCGCTTAGCATCCAAAAGCAGCGCCAGCAGGATGTAAGTCGTCTGTCAAGCAATACAGATAACTGGCGTGATTTAGTTAATTTGGGCATAGATGATCACAGTATCCGGGATTATCTGACTGGTTTACAAAAACTACCTTTGCAAACAATTTCCCAAAGTCTTGATAATGAACTGGGAACCGCATGGCAGGATTTGTATCTGGGCAAAATGAGTAACGGAAAAGTTGCGGCTATTGTCAGTTTGTCAGGAGTAAGTCAGGTTACTGCTTTACAGAAGCTGGCCGATAAAAATAACGGTATTTATTTTGTTAATAATTTACAGGCATTAAATCAGTTATTTACACATACGCGAAATCAGGCAATTGCTTTGAAGATAGCTTCTTATCTGGTGGCCATCGTATTGCTGGCTTATACTTTTGGCTGGCGTAAAGGACTTTTAATGCTGGCTGTACCTGTTCTGTCTTCATTAGCCTGTCTGGCTGTATTTGCTTATGCAGGCTGGCCATTGTCTTTATTTGCTATTTTTGGTCTGTTTCTGGTAACGGCAATAGGTATGGATTATGCAATCTATGTTTCCGTCAAACAGATGGCAGTAGCCGAACGTCTGGCCGGTGTATTGCTGGCTGCGACAACAACAATGATTTCGTTTGCTATTCTTGGTTTCAGCGCAACTCCGGCTATTGCCAGTTTTGGTCGCAGTGTTGCTCTTGGGGTATTTTTTAGCATGATACTGGCTCTGGCCTTGTTGCCCGGAGCCGATAACAGGGGGAGGTGTAATGAGTCAGTTTGATGTAGTAATAATTGGTGCAGGTCCGTCCGGAGCTATTGCCGGTGCTTTATTAAATAAAAAAGGTTATCGGGTTTGTGTACTTGAAAAACAAGTTTTTCCCCGGTTTGTGATTGGTGAAAGCCTGTTACCTCATTGCATGGAATTTATTGCAGAGGCCGGAATGCTGGAAGCAGTAAATGCAGGTGTTGACGATGGTTTCCAGTTTAAAAATGGTGCGGCATTTAGCTGGGGTAATCGCTATACCACTATAGATTTTACCGATAAATTTTCACCGGGTCCGGGTACTACCTTTCAGGTAATGCGGGGGCGTTTTGATCATATTCTTATAAGTGAAGCGCAGAAACAGGGCGTAGAAGTTCGTTTTGAGCATAGTGTTAACGGGATTGAGTTTGAGGATGCTGCTGCTGTTCTGTCAGTAACGGATACACAGGGAATGCCTTATCAGATTCGGACGCAATTTGTGCTGGATGCCAGCGGATACGGACGGGTATTGGCAAAATTGCTTGATCTGGAACAGCCGTCTTTCTTGCCTGAACGCATGGCTTATTTTACTCATATTGATGATAATGTTACAGATCCGGTATTTGACCGTAACAAAATTCTGATATGTACCCATCCTGATTTACGTGATGTGTGGTTCTGGTTTATTCCGTTCAGTAACAATCGTACCTCTATTGGTGTGGTCGGCTTGCCGGAATGTCTGAACAATCATGGAGCAGAGGGAGCGGAGGCTATTTTACAAAAATTTGTCAGTGAAGTGCCAATGCTCAAACGCATTCTGGTCAATGCACAATGGCACAACGATGTACCATTCCGGACCTTACGCAATTATTCTGCTAACGTTAAAAGTCTGTATGGAAAACGCTTTGCTTTATTAGGAAATGCTTCAGAATTTCTTGATCCGGTTTTTTCATCCGGCGTAACGATTGCCATGCATTCGGCCAAACTGGCTACAGATGTGTTGCACCGGCAGTTTTCCGGAGAAACAGTAAACTGGCAGCAGGATTTTGCTGATAAATTACAGATAGGTATTAACACCTTTAAGACTTATGTCAATGGCTGGTATAGCACAGCTTTTCAGGATGTTATATATGCTGAAAAAATTAATCCTGAAATCAGACGCATGATAAGCTCTATTCTTGCCGGCTATGCATGGGATGAAACCAACCCTTATGTTATCAATTCAGAACGTCGTCTGGCTGTTCTGGCAGAAATTTGTGGTCAAGCCAAAATATGTTAAAGAATTTTGTTATTTGGCTGATGATGTTGTTTTGTCTGAGCGCCTGTCAAAGTTTACCTGTGATTGATTCGTTACCGGTATTGAAGCAAACGCTCACTTTGCAGGTTACAGATAAAGATGGCAGTAACAGTCTGCTGTTAATTGAACCGTTGTCGGAGCAGCAATGGCGGTTTGTACAGGTTGATGGTTTAGGTGCGCCGATATCCAGACAGATTCTGCAACAGGGAAAATGGCATAATGACGGTTTTTTACCTCCTAATCCCAAAGCACGTCAGCTATTTACTGCTGCCTATGTTTATCTTGGTCATCAGTATCACTGGTCTGTACCTGCTGAACTGAATGATGTAAGAGTTTCTTCTGGTACAGATGGTATGGCTGCAGAAATAGAATGGCATAAACAGCATTGGAAAATCCGGGAGGTGACTGATGAATAAACCGGTTTTTCTAAGTCGTCCTGCTATGGTCAGTGCTCTCGGCTATGGTGTGCATGAGCATATAAGTGCTTTGCTGGGTGAAGCAGACAGCTATCTTACCCGTAGCGATTTCTGGGTAAACGGTAAATCATATTTATTCGGATCAGTCGAGACAGCATTAAGACCTTTTCCGGCCGGATTGAATCCGGATTTCTGTAGTCGTAATAATCAGTTGCTCTGGCACGCACTTTCACAGATTGAAGAAGACATTCAGGCTGCCATAACTGAATATGGGAACGATCGGGTAGCAGTTGTACTCGGTACATCGACAACTGGAAGTGATGATAACAGGGCCGCTATTGAGTATGGTTTTACGCGGCAGGACTGGGCAAACAGTGGTTATAATCAGACCTTGCAGTTAATGTCTTCACCGGCAGATTTTGTGGCTGAGATGTATCAGCTGCGTAATGTCCGCTATGGTATATCAACTGCCTGTACTTCAGGAGCACGAGCACTCATAAGTGCGGCACGGTTATTGCGTACTGGTATGTGCGACGCTGTAATTTGTGGCGGAGTAGATACTCTTTCAGCGCTGACTATTAATGGTTTTCATGCATTACAGGTATTATCTTCCGGGCAATGTCAGCCATTTACCGCCATGCGTGATGGTATCAATATTGGTGAAGCAGCAGCTGTATTTGTAATGACCCGGAATCCGTCCAGAGGTCTGCCTCTATTAGGATATGGTTCAAGCAGTGATGCCTATCATATGTCCAGTCCGCGACCTGATGCAGAAGGAGCCAGAAAAGTAATTCAGCAGGCTTTACATAAAGCACAGTTGCCGGCCAGTGCTATTGGCTGGGTTAATCTGCATGGTACTGGCACTACTCAGAATGATGCTATGGAAGCGCTGGCTATTCATAACGAATTGGGTGAGGAAGTATCCTGTGCTTCAACTAAAGCACTTACTGGTCATACACTTGGGGCAGCAGGTGCACTCGAAGCAGCTTTCTTATGGACAGTAATCAGTCGCCAAATTAATCCTGATGGTAAATTACCCCCGCATCGGGCAAAAACAAATCTTGATCCCGAATTAGCATTCATTCATCTGACACAATTTCAGGAAGCATTCAATGCTGATAGTCCGCGCATAGCATTAAGTACTTCATTTGCTTTTGGTGGTAATAATACCGCACTGATTATGGGGAGCAATAATGCAAACCCCGATTTATGATGTGGCTTCCCTGCTGCCGCATAGTGGCAAAATGGTGTTACTGGATGAAATTGTAAATTACAATGAACATAGCTTAACAGCCTATGCATACGTAAAACCAAATCAGATCCTGGTAAAGGGAGAATGTCTTCATTCATGGGCAGCAATGGAAATCATGGCGCAGGGCGTAGCGGCATGGGCCGGAGCATTAGCTCATGACGCCGGTGAACCGGTGCGACTGGGTTTTTTACTGGGAACAAGAAAGCTTCAACTTTATTTTTCAGCATTACCAGTACCCGTTATTTTGCAGATTAAAATTCATGCTTCTTTACAGGATACAAACGGCTTTGGCGTTTTTGACAGCCAGTTATGGTTGTGTGATGAAGCCAGAAATCCGAATCAGTTGCTGGCGGAAGCAGCACTTAATGTATACAGTCCTACTGAAAATGATCTAATACATGATGAATAATGATAAAACTATTCTGGTTACCGGTTCCGCACGCGGAATCGGCAGAGCAATTGCACTGACGCTGGCTCAGGCTGGCTGGGATATTGTACTGCATTGTCGCAGCCGGCGTGCTGATGCTGAAAAAGTAGCTGCTGAAATAGCGGCATTTGGCTCTCACAGCCGCATACTGACTTTTGATATCAGTGACCGGCAAGCCTGTCAGGAAGTTTTACTAAATGATATAGAACAGTATGGTGCTTATTATGGTGTGGTACTGAATGCTGGTATTACTCGTGATAACGCTTTTCCGGCACTAAGTAACGATGACTGGGATCAGGTGCTGGATACCAATCTGGATGGTTTTTTCAATGTACTGCATCCGCTGATGATGCCCATGATACGCCGGCGGAAAGCCGGGCGTATTGTTTGCGTTGCTTCTGTTTCCGGAGTAATAGGTAATCGGGGGCAGGTAAATTACAGTGCATCCAAAGCCGGTATGATTGGGGCAGCCAAGGCACTGGCAGTTGAGCTGGCCAGACGCAAAATTACTGTTAATTGCGTAGCGCCCGGGCTGATCGAAACAGAAATGATTGATGAACATGTACCTGTTGCTGAGATTCTGAAGGCTATACCTATGAATCGTATGGGACGGGCAGAGGAAGTAGCCCATGCAGTAGCTTTTCTGGTATCAGAACAGGCTGCTTACATTACCCGGCAGGTGCTGGCTGTAAACGGAGGTTTATGTTGAGACGTGTTGTGATTACAGGCATGAGCGGTGTCAGCGCGCTGGGAAATGACTGGTCTACAGTTAAAAGCGGTTTGCTGGCTTATAAAAATAAAGTAGTCCGTATGGAAAGCTGGGATCGGTATCAGGATTTAAATACCAGACTGGCTGCGCCGGTGACAGACTATTCTCCTCCTGCACACTGGACGCGCAAACAACTGCGCAGTATGGGAAAAGTAGCCCAGATGTGTACACAGGCTGCTGAAAATGCACTGGCAGATGCAGGACTGCTCGGAGATGAGTCTATTAAGGACGGGCGGATGGGCGTAGCGTGTGGTTCGTCTACAGGTAGTCCACAGGATATTCGCGACATCAGCGAACTTGTTCTTAATGGCAGCTCTGCAAATTTTAATGCCAATACCTACGTACGTATAATGCCGCATACTACGGCTGCTAATCTGTCAATTTTCTTTGGTCTAACCGGAAGGGTGATTCCTACATCCAGTGCCTGTGCTTCAGGTAATCAGGCAATTGGTTATGCTTATGAAGCAATTAAATCTGGCAAAATTGATATGATGCTGGCCGGAGGTGGTGAGGAATTATGTGTTTCTGAAGCTTTCGTGTTTGATTCGTTATATGCAACAAGTTTGCGTAATGAGACTCCGGAGCTATCACCAAGTCCTTATGATGCTGATCGTGATGGTCTGGTTATTGGTGAAGGTGCAGGTATTCTGGTGCTGGAAGAGTACGAAATGGCTAAAGCACGCGGAGCCAGAATTTATGCTGAAGTTGTGGGATTTGCCTGTACTAGTGATGGCTCGCACATCACCCGACCGGAACGTACGACAATGCGCCGTTGTATGCAGATGGCACTTGAAGATGCGCATCTGCCGGCTGCTGAGGTTGGTTATATTAATGGTCACGGTACAGCAACTGAACAGGGAGATATTGCGGAAACTCTTGCTACGGCGGATGTATTCGGATACGTGCCGATCAGTTCGCAAAAAAGTTATCTTGGACATACTCTTGGCGCCTGCGGTGCACTGGAATCATGGTTTTCAATTCACATGATGAATGAAGGCTGGTTTGCACCAACTTTGAATCTTAATCAGATTGATAGCCGGTGCGGTGAGCTGGATTATGTTGTCAACGAAGCCCGCAAAATTGATACAGAGTTTGTTATGAATAATAATTTTGCTTTCGGAGGGGTAAATTCATCTCTGATATTTAAACGGATGAGCTAACGGGCCATTGATGCCAGTTAAATTTGTAGTTATGCCAGCGACCAAATCCATAAGTACAATTTAACGGGGATGCAGAGCAGACAGCAGGATAGACTACACTGATATGCCAGCAATTATCAACAATACAGCTGTATGCCTGAACCGGATTATCCAATGCCGGAATATAAATTCCATCATATCCATCAGGTATTAAATTATATTGGTGCATATCAGATAACTGACCGTGTCTGACTTTAATCAATGCTTCTTTAAGTGTCCATAACTGGTAGAAAGAGCAAGATAGATTCTGCTGTTCAGATAGCCATTTCTGTTCGTTATCTGTACAGCAGAGCTTTGCCAGTGATATAAAATCACGTTCCTGTGCATACTCCATATCAATACCCGGAATATGCTGTATTGAAGAACAGGCGATTAAACCGGCATAACCTTTCTTATGTGTTAGAGAAAGCCGTTTATAGAAAGCTGAAAGCTGCTGTTTCAAAAACCGGCTGCTTTGCCAGTCGGTATGCTGAGCTAAATGCGGATTTTTCTGTAAACGCTGTTTGTCTGCCTGATCCAGTTTCAGGTTACTATATTGTCCGGAGACTTCGGATGATGCAAGCAAAATCAGACAATCTTGATTCATCATGTAGTACACTTCATTAATTAAAAGGAGTAAGGAATGAAAAAGTTTTCTAAAGTAATAACGCTGGCAGCATTGCTGGCTTGTGTGTCTGCTGCTTATGCACGTGATGATAAATTGCTTTTGTCTATTCAGGATGCAATTAATGCACCGGAAGCTGCACAGGTATTGAATCCGAAAATAAAAGTTTATTTTGCTCAGAGTTCCGGACGGGTAGTGCGTGCCGGTCTGGTTAGCAACCGTAAAACCAATAGTGTCGGCAAAACAGATGAAGAAGCCTGCCGTTGGGCATTTCTATCTGCTGTAAAACAGCTACAGGAACAGGCCGTTGCTCATAATGCCAGTAAAGTAACCAATATTGTCAGCTATTATAAGAAAAACAGTATGGCTAGTACAAAAGAATATGAATGTCATGCCGGCGGAGTGGTTGCAGGTGTTGCTCTGAAAGGGGATCTGGCAAATTAAAATCACAGCTGTTTGCCATACAACCGCCATTTGTCTGAATAAAAGATAAACCGGCGGTTTTTTATCACAAGTATAAACTCAAAAATAATTATCTCTCTTTTGTCTAAAATGTCTAAATAAAATTAATTCTATTAAGAAAAATAGAAATTTAACTTGCTTTAATGTCTAATTTTACGTATATTAGCTTAACGGAATATATTGTAGCACAATAAAATGAGTAAATTGGACAAAAGGTCAGTTATGCAATTGAATATAGACCGCTTAATTGCCTATTTTGGTGGCGTCAATGCTTTGGCAGAAGCACTCAAACAACATTATCCGGATAATGCTGCTTCTACAGCTGCTATTTATAAATGGCGTAAGCGTGGTTCATTACCATTAAATCAGTTACAAAAAATTATTCTAATGGCTGAGAAACAAAATAAGCCGCTGGATATCAATGCATTTATGCAACACAATAACACTACCTTGGAGAGACCAAGAATGACCAGTACCAATAATCGAGTCATTATATTTGACACCACTCTGCGCGATGGAGAACAGTCGCCGGGTGCAGCCATGACCAAAGAAGAAAAAATCCGCATCGCACGCCAGTTGGAGAAGTTAGGTGTAGATGTCATTGAGGCAGGATTTGCTGCTGCCAGTCCGGGTGATTTCGATGCTATTCACAGTATTGCCGAAATTATTCAGAATGCCACGGTATGTTCACTGTCACGGGCTAATGAACGAGATATACGTAAGGCCGGCGAAGCCATTGCACCGGCAAAGCGCAAACGCATTCATACTTTTATTGCTACCAGCCCGTTGCATATGGAACATAAACTGCGCATGAAACCGCAACAGGTTAAAGAAACCGCAGTTAAAGCAGTAAAAATTGCACGTGAATATACTGATGATGTGGAATTTTCCTGCGAAGATGCATTGCGCAGTGATATCAATTTTCTTGCCGAGATTTGTCAGGCAGTTATTGAAGCAGGTGCTACTACCATCAATATTCCGGATACAGTGGGTTATGCCATTCCTTTTCAGACTGAAGCATTTTTCCGTGAATTGATTCAGAAAACACCCGGCAGTGATAAGGTTATCTGGTCGGCACACTGTCATAATGATCTCGGGCTGGCCGTAGGAAACTCACTGGCCGCAGTAAGTGGTGGTGCACGACAGGTAGAGTGTACTATTAATGGTCTGGGTGAACGGGCAGGTAATGCCAGTCTGGAAGAAGTAGTCATGGCACTGAAGACCCGTCACGACATTTTTGGTCTGGAAACCAATATTGATACCACACAAATTGTTCCTACCTCAAAAATGGTTTCTACAGTTACCGGTTATCCTGTCCAGCCAAATAAAGCCATTGTAGGCGCAAATGCTTTCGCCCATGAGTCCGGTATTCATCAAGATGGAGTGCTGAAATGCCGCGAAACTTATGAAATTATGTCTGCTGAATCAGTTGGCTGGAGTACAAACCGGCTTACACTGGGTAAACTTTCCGGTCGTAATGCTTTCCGGACTAAATTACAGGAGCTGGGTATCGAGCTGGATAGTGAAGAAGCACTGAATGCAGCCTTTGCCCGCTTTAAAGAGCTTGCAGATAAAAAACGTGAAATTTTCGATGAAGACCTGCATGCGCTGGTTTCAGATGAACTGGTTAGCCGCGCACCGGATCGTTACAAATATGTATCTCTGAGTATTCACAGTGAAACCGGAGAAGAGCCGGTGGCAGAAATTGTTTTTAATCTGGACGGAAACGAAAAACGGGCCAGCGGTCATGGTTCAGGACCGATAGATGCGGTATTCAAAGCCATTGAGTCTAAAGTTAACAGTTCTGCCGATTTACAGCTTTATTCGGTAAATGCGATTACTGCTGGCCCTGAAAGTCAAGGTGAAGTAACCGTGCGTTTATCACGCGAAGGCTATATAGTTAATGGCCAGGGAGCTGATACCGATATTCTCGTCGCCAGTGCCAAAGCTTATTTGTCTGCTTTGAATAAGCTGGATAGTCAGCCGCGGATTAAAGCTCAGGGGGTGATTTAATCAGTGTAAAGCAAGTTAAAAGACTTAAAAATTAAATATTTTAAAATGCCTGCTTCTGTTACGGTATAAGTAATCAGAACAGGCATTTTTATATAAGGATTTACGATTTAACTGTACAAACTGTTTTATTTAAGTTTATTATGTTTTTATAACATTTGTTTAATAAATTTAAGTTTAAATAAGTATTTTGAAAGCTAATTTTTTAACTCAAATTTAATCAGATTATGAAATACATAAAACATTTTTTATGGTCAAGTGCCATATTTACTATTCCTATAACAAATGCTTTTGCGAATGTGGATGAAAATAGTACCACCTATAAAACTGGCTCCATCTTAGGAAGAATATTTTTAATTATTTTTCTAAGTCTGATCATTTATAAAATTTATCAATATTACAAAGATAGATAAATCTATCTAAGATATATAATAAAGTCATATAAAATTAATTCATCATTCCAATAATTTACAGAGAGAAACTATGCACTTAACCAGTCGTGAACAGGAAAAACTGATGCTGTTTCTGGCAGGAGAACTTGCGGCCAAACGCCGGGCGCGGGGAGTAAAACTAAACTATCCGGAAGCGATAGCTTATATCAGCAGCCAGCTACAAGAAGCTGCACGGGACGGTATGAGCGTGGCCGAACTTATGCAGTACGGAGCAACACTGCTCACTACTGCTGATGTTATGGAAGGTGTTGCCGATATGGTAGATGAAGTCCAGATTGAAGCTACTTTTCCGGACGGGACAAAGCTGGTTACCGTACACCAGCCTATCCGCTGAAATAAACGTCAGTTATTCTGAGATTAGCTGCAGGCGAATTATTATTAAACAGCAAATAATATCTGCTCAAAACAAATTCAGGAGAAACAGCATGATTCCGGGAGAATATATTCTGGCCGCAGATGACATCATGGCCAATCAGAACCGCCGTACAATGACCATTGTTGTCATCAATCGTGGTGACCGCCCGATACAAGTGGGTTCTCACTATCATTTTTATGAAACCAATCCGGCACTTGATTTTGATCGGGAGCAGACACGCGGCATGCGTCTAAATGTTCCTTCCGGTAACGCAGTCCGGTTTGAACCCGGAGAATCGAAAACGGTAGAACTGACGGAATTTGGCGGGCACAAAAAAATATTTGGTTTTCATAATGCCATAAATGGCAGCGTAAACAGTGAATAATTTATCTGACTGAGCAATAACAGATTGATGTATATATTCTGATTAATAGCAAAAATAACTTACCGAAAAATCGATACAAATTATTTAGACAGAGAAACCAGCTATGAGCCTGAAAATTTCCCGCCAGCAATATGTTGCTACTTACGGACCAACAGTAGGCGATAAAATACGTTTGGGTGATACCGAATTATTTGCAGAAGTAGAGCGTGATTTGCTTACATATGGTGACGAAGGAAAATTCGGTGGTGGTAAATCCATCCGGGACGGAATGGCACAGTCTGCTACAGCAACGCGCAGTAATGAAAATGTGCTTGATATGGTTATCACCAATGTACTGATAATCGACTATTGGGGCATTGTAAAAGCTGATATTGGTATTCGTGACGGCAAAATTGTTGCTGTAGGTCAGTCAGGTAATCCGGATACAATGGATGGAGTGCACCCCAGGATGATTATTGGTGCTGCTACCGAAGTGCATAATGGCGCCAACCTGATCGCGACCGCAGGCGGGATTGATACCCATATTCACTTTATTTCTCCGCAACAGATTACTCATGCCATCGAATCGGGTATTACTACTATGATTGGCGGTGGTACCGGTCCGGCCGATGGTACCAATGCCACCACAGTCACACCGGGCGCATGGCATATTCAGAAAATGTTACAGGCTGCTGAACAAGCGCCGGTTAACCTTGGTTTTTTCGGCAAAGGTAACTGTGGCACTCTGGAGCCGCTGCGTGAACAGATAAATGCCGGAGCACTGGGGTTAAAAATCCATGAAGACTGGGGTGCTACAGCCGCTGTCATCGATGCATCATTACGGGTGGCCGATGAGATGGATGTGCAGGTGGCAATTCATACTGATACGCTGAATGAAGGCGGTTTTCTTGAAGATACCATGCGGGCAATTAATGGCCGTGTAATCCATACCTTTCATACCGAAGGCGCAGGCGGCGGACATGCTCCGGATATTATCAGGGCTGCGATGTATCCGAATGTATTACCGGCTTCCACCAATCCTACCCGTCCGTTTACAGTTAATACCATAGACGAACATCTGGATATGCTGATGGTGTGTCATCATCTGGATAAAAGTGTAGCTGAAGATGTGGCGTTTGCTGATTCACGTATTCGTCCCGAAACCATTGCTGCCGAAGATATTTTGCATGATATGGGTGTATTTTCGATTATGAGTTCAGATTCGCAGGCTATGGGCAGAGTGGCAGAAGTCATTCTGCGAACATGGCAAACTGCCGATAAAATGAAACAGCAGCGCGGACGTCTGGCCGAAGAAACAGGTGCGAATGACAATTTCCGTATTAAGCGGTATCTGGCGAAATACACCATTAATCCGGCTATTGCTCAGGGTATTAGTGATTATGTCGGCTCAATTGAAGCAGGTAAAATTGCCGATTTGGTTCTGTGGAAACCGGCATTTTTTGGAGTTAAGCCGGAAATTATTATCAAGGGCGGCAGCATCAGTTATGCACGTATGGGTGATCCGAATGCCTCCATTCCGACACCGCAGCCAGTTATTTACCGGCCGATGTTTGGTGCGCTGGGGCGTGCTGTTCAGGATACTGCCGTGTTATTTGTCTCTCAGGCAGGCGTGGATAATGATATTCGCAAAAAATACGGTTTATATAAACAGACTCTGCCAGTGCATAATTGCCGTGCAATCGGTAAAAAAGACCTGATTCACAATAATGCTATGCCGGAAATCAGTGTAAATCCGGAAACTTATGAAGTACGGGTGAATGGCGAGCATATTACCTGTAAACCAGTAAATAAAGTGGCTTTGGCACAGCGATATTTTCTGTTTTAATATGCAATAATATTTTTTATAAAACCACAAATGAATCTAATTATCCAAACCATTATCGGTAATCTACAAATACTTAAACAGGAAAAGCAGATTACTACTCAGATGCTGGATACTGTCTGCCTGCAATGGTTTGAAGCAGACCGGCGCATTATCCGTACTACAACTGCCAGCGGGCGCGAAATTGCTTTTCGCCTGCTGAAAGAGGGGCAGCGACTGCATCATGATGATGTGGTTTATCTGGATAAACAGCTGGTCATTGCAGTGCAAATCGAGCCAAGTGAAGTCATGGTACTTGCTCCGCAAACTTTGCCGGAAATGGCACGTGCCTGCTATGAAATCGGCAATAAACACACACCATTGTTTCTGGATGGTAATGAATTACTGTTGCCGTTTGATAAACCTTTATTTGAGTGGCTGCAGGCTGCCGGATTTGCACCGACACGTCAGCAACGAAGATTAAGTGAACAGTTGCGGGCTAATTCAGCGCCGGGTATCGGTGCAGGACACAGCCATAGCCATAGCCATGATATAACCGGTCATCACCATCATTAATGAATTGCACTATATGTCCGGCTTAGACCGAAAAATTGATATTGAAACACTGACACGTGCAGGATTATTGCTGCAACTGGCCGACCCGACGCTGCCAATCGGTAGTTTTAACCATTCCGGAGGGCTGGAGACTTTTGTTCAGCAGGGCATTATTTATGATGCTGTTACACTGAAAGCATTTGCTGAAACACAGCTAAAGCAAAATTGGTTACATAATGATGGTGCTTATATGTCTCTGGCTTATACTGCTGCTACTGAACATAATCTGAATGCCTTGATATCTCTGGACAGGCAGATAGGGGCGACAAAAATTGCACGTGAATTACGGGAAAGCAGTTATAAGCTCGGCATACGTCTGCTGAAAATTTTTGCACCACATACCAGCGCAGCAATAGTGGCTTCCTATCAGGCTGCGTTAACAGCACAGCAGGTACGCGGGTTTTACCCGCTGGTATTTGGATTACTTGCTGCGTCCCTGCAACTGGATAAAGCGGCAGCATTGCAGGCATTTTATTACAATGCCGTAATAGGTTTAATTACCAACGGGGTTAAGCTGATACCGCTGAGCCAGATGGCCGGACAGGAAATGTTAATTGAATTGCATGCAGTAATAGCTCATATCGTTATTGCAAGTATGCAACCGCAACAACAGCAACTTGGCGCTACAACACTGGCAACGGACATTCGGGCAATGCAGCACGAGCGTTTGTATAGCCGTTTGTATATGAGTTAATGTCTCAACACTGGAGGAAAACATGAAAAAAATATTTGCTTTGTTATTATTAACCCCGGCATTTGCTTTTGCTCATCCCGGACACCTTACCGAAGGCTGGATGGCAGGTGTTCAGCATCCGCTCAGTGGTTGGGATCATCTGCTGGCTATGGTAGCAGTGGGTTTATGGGCGGCAACTTTTCAGGGTAAAGCACGCTGGCTGATTCCTGTTACTTTTGTCAGTGTGATGACTGCCGGATTTGTGATGGGGGCGCAGGATATCCGAATACCAATGCTGGAGCAGGGGATTGCCGCTTCTGTACTGGTATTGGGGCTGGCTGCTGCCTGGCTGAAAAAAGTACCGGCAGGTGCTGCTATGCTGCTGGTTGGTCTGTTTGCTTTGTTTCATGGTATCGCACATGGTGCCGAAATGGGCTCACATGGTGCATTCAGTTATGCCTGTGGCTTTATTATTGCAACGGCGGTTTTGCATGCCATCGGATTTGCACTGGGTACTGTAATGAGTAAACATCAGTGGGTATTACGTTTTACCGGCAGCGTGATTGGTCTGATTGGTTTCGGTATGCTGTTTGCAGGCTGATAACAATACCCGGATAAAATCAGTTCAGACAGAAATGGCTTCTGAACTGATTGTTTAATAAACAAGCTGTTCTGTCTGAATAGAAGCAGCTGAGTTAGTCGTGAAATACTGTATCAATCCGAATAAACGGAATCGATGCAGAAGGAACACCATGCGTGAATACATTAAAATCGGCGTTGCCGGTCCGGTAGGTTCCGGTAAAACTGCACTGATTGAAAAACTTACCCGTCATATGGCTCAGGAATATAGTATTGCGGTGATTACCAATGATATCTATACGCAGGAAGATGCTGAATTTCTGACCAAAAACAGCCTGTTGCCACCAGAACGAATTATGGGCGTAGAAACCGGTGGTTGTCCGCATACTGCCATTCGTGAAGATGCCAGTATGAATCTGGAAGCAGTAGATGAAATGACAGCACGCTTTCCAGATATTCAGATAGTATTTATCGAAAGTGGCGGTGATAATCTTTCTGCTACTTTCAGCCCTGATCTGGCTGATGTTACGCTGTTTGTTATTGATGTGGCGCAGGGAGAAAAAATTCCGCGCAAAGGCGGACCGGGTATTACCCGTTCTGATTTGCTGGTTATTAACAAAACTGATTTAGCGCCGTATGTGGGTGCCAGCCTTGAAGTGATGCAGCATGATGCACAGCGTATGCGTAAAGGGCAGCCATTTGTATTTACCAATCTGATGGCAGAGGAAGGTATTAACACTGTAATCAAATGGATTAAAAAATACGCCTTACTTGAGAACACAGACGAACCAGCCGGTCTGATACGTTAATGCACAGCCGTTTACATCTATCTACTCAGCTAAACCGGCACGGACAGACCACCTTTGCCAGTTGCTTTTATACACCACCGCTTAAAATTCTGCCTTTACCGCAAATGATATCACCGGTATGGTCGCAGGCTTTGCCGGCGATACAAATGAGTTCATCACCGGGATTACTGGCAGGGGATAGTATTGGAATTGATATAGAGCTGGCGGAACAAACCCAATTGTATTTGTTTACCCAGGCATTTACCCGGGTGCAATCCATGCCGGCTGCTACGGAAGCACAGCAGCATACCCGTATCTGCTTGCATGAACACAGCCGGTTATGCTATCTGCCTCATCCATTGGTATTGCATCGTGATGCAGCTTTAACACAAACCATGCACATTACTCTGGCAGATAACTGTCAGCTCATTCTAGGTGAAATCATAGCCTGCGGTCGCGTGCTTAATCAGGAAAGCTGGGATTTTCGTTATCTGTCTTCACGCATTAATATTGATTACCGGCAGCAGACATTGCTTAATGACAATATATACTGGCAGCCGCATCAGCAGCCATTGAATGTACTGGGACAGATGGAGCAATATACCCATCAGGCTTGTCTTTACTATGTCAATACCGCTGCCAGCAAAAACGAAATCCAGCAACTGGTTAACGAAATCTATTCTGCACTACATCCAGACTGGCCGTTAAAAAATAATCAATATCTGTGGGGGATTACTCAGGCGGCTGATTATGCTTTATGTATGCGTGCATTAGGGTTGAGCGCAGAAACATTACAGCAGATATTAGAACAAACAGCACATTATTTAAGTTAATACAATCTTATATTTATCCGGATAGTGATTAAAATGAACTAATGCTATTGTTAATTTTTTAATAATTTTTGTATAAATATTTTTTATTTTTGGATAATATAGTTAATAGAGAAATTTATTTTAGTAAATTGTGTATAACTCTGTATCTGAATCAGTAATTATTAAAAATAATCGTTTTATTTAGTTTTATTCAGAGCTGTCATTAATTTTTATGATTCTGATATAGACATAATAGTTATCATAATTAAATGTGGACAGGATGCGGTCTATGGCTTACTACACCGAAATTTTTACTCCGGAAACATATCAGGCTTTTACTCAATCAGATCGAACGATTGATGGTTTTTATGAACGACATAAAGAGGTTGCGAAACGGGTTAAAGCCGGAGATATTTTAGTTTGTTATGTTACCCGCATCTCTCGCTGGTGTGGTTTACTTGAAATACTTGATAACGAGCCGTTTAGGGCTATTAAACCTGATTTTGTAGAAACAGACGATCAGCATGTTTTGTGTTTTCATGTACGACCAAAAGTATGGTTATCCTTGCCTGATTCAATCCCAATTCGTGACGATAAAATCTGGCAGCATCTTTCTTTTACTCAGTCATATCCTAAAAATAGTAGTATCTGGACCGGTATTCTGCGAAACAGTTTAAATAAACTTAATGATAAAGACGGAGAGTTATTGGCAGAGATGCTATCGATGCAGGCTAATAATCCTTTTCCTTATCCTTTAGATGAAAAAGAGTTGAAAAACTTAAAAAAACATACTGTGAATCGTGTAGATAAGGTCGTTCAAGTTTCTGTGCCTGAAAATGATGAATCTATAGATGATAATGAAGGCAGTCAAAATAATGATGTTCGTGAATCAATTAAAATGCAGGCATTACTGGCTCAGATAGGAGCTTGTATGGGACATCGAATTTGGTTACCTAAGGCAGATCGCAGCAGAGTCTTAAAAGAATGGAACAAAGGTACCAAAGCTTTATTGGATAGATTACCGCTTAATTATGATGAAGCGACAATAAGTACGATTGAGCAAATAGATGTTATTTGGTTAAAAGGGCGTTCAATTGTTCGGGCGTTCGAAGTAGAGCATACGACTTCAGTTTATTCGGGTTTATTAAGAATGGCCGATTTACTTGCACTGCAACCGAATATGAATATTAAATTACATATTGTTGCACCTGATTACCGACAGGAAAAAGTTTTTCAGGAAATACTCAGACCGGTTTTTTCTCTTTTAGAGAAAGCCCCTTTATCTGAAATTTGTAGTTATATTTCTTATAGTAAACTGAAAGAACTCAGTAAACAAAAGCATTTAGACAGAATGAATGATGGGGTATTGGATGATTATGATGAGCAAGCAGAATTGTAATTTTGATTTATTTTTCAAAATTTAAATTGATGATTTTTATAATTAAAATATAGTAAAAATTTATTATTAGTAATGTTAAGATATTTATGATAAAAGTATATTAATAATAGCTGCTTACAATTAAACCATCATAAGCCGGTGCACAATTTTTGGGGCAGCGTCGTTTTAGTGCCCGGTATTCCTGATGATGAGTCATATGAATAAAGTAAGTTTGTCTGGCATTGATACGCTTAGCATAAGTAAAAGCTTGTTCAGTACTCAGATGACTTGGATATGGGGTATCCATCAAGCAATCGAGAAAGAGATAATCTAGCCCGTTTAAGTACAGAAATATAGATTCATCTATATGGTTAAGATCGGTAAACCAGGCGATATTGCCGATACGAAAGGCACTGGTTGTCCAACTACCATGCGGTACACCGAAGTGCCATACAGGTACACCTTCAATAGTCAGAACGCTATTTTTACCTTGATTCAATGGCAGTTCATATGCACGTAATACCGGCCGGTTCCAATGGTTATTCTGTTCCAGAAAGGCATAATCGAAACGGTTCTGAATATTAGACAAGGTATCATGATGTCCGTAAATAGGAATTGCTGCACGTTGTCTGTAGCAGAATGCACGCAAATCATCAATGCCGTTGAGGTGGTCTGCATGCGGATGAGTATAAAGCACCCCATCGATACGCTGCAGTTCATGTTGTAAGACCTGATGGTAAAAATCAGTACCAGTATCAATTTGCCAGTATTGTTCACCAATCTGTACATGTGCACTGCAACGGGTACGCCGGTTTTTGGGATCTGTGCTGGTACATGTAGGACAGTCACACCCAATAACCGGTGTACCGGATGAGCTGCCGCAGCCAAGTACAGTAACGGTAATCTGTGTCATGGCTAATTGCGGATTGGTGGAATTTTATTAAAAAGCCGATAGGTATTAGCCGTTGTAGCTTCTTCTATGTTGGTAATGCTGTCTCCGCGCAGTTGTGCTACAAATTCGGCAGTATAACGCACGTAAGCCGGTTCATTTTGTTTACCGCGTTTAGGCACAGGTGCCAGATAGGGAGCATCAGTTTCCACCAGTATCCGGTCTAACGGAACATAGCGACAGGCTTCCTGTATCTGTATGGCATTTTTAAAGGTTACAATTCCGGAAAAGGAAATATAAAAACCTAAATCCAGTACAGCTTTGGCAAATGCAGTATCTTCTGTAAAACAGTGAATCACACCTTGTTGTGCTTGATTTTCATGCAATAAGCGCAATGTATCGCTGGCAGCTTCCCGGGTATGGATAATCAGAGGCAAGCCGGTCTGATTAGATGCCTGAATATGCGTACTGAAACGTTGATGCTGCCATGCCAGATCTCCGCTACACCAATGATAATCGAGTCCGGTTTCTCCGATACCCACTACTTTTGGATGTCGGGCAGCGGCAACCAATTCATCCACACTCATTTCTGCTGAATTCTGATCTTCAGGATGAACACCAACGCTGGCAAACAGATTAGTATGCTGTTCGGCCAGCGCCAGTACCTCAGCAGCGCTGGTACGGTCTACGCTAATAGCAATAGCCTGACCTATGTCTGCCTGAGCCATATTTTCCAGTATTTGCGGTAATCTGACAGCCAGATCAGGCATATTTAAATGGCAGTGTGAATCGATAAGCATGATTACAAAGTATAGGTAGGGCGTTCGCTTAACAGTATTCCGGGCAAAATATCTTCAATTGACTGCTTTACTGCAATGCTATCTTCATCTTTACCAAATGCCAGCCCGATTCCCTGTGGCTGCCCGGTGGAAGTGGTAGCAGTGTTGATCCATACTACTGTGGTACGCAAATATTTGGCTTCGTTGAATTCTGGCAAGTTAACGACCAGTAATACTTCTTCACCCATATTAAATGTATCAGTGGTAGGGGCAAACAGACCGCCATGCTGCAGAAAAGCCATGTAACTGCGATACAGTTCCGGTTTGTCGGGTATCGTTAAATTGAGCATTTTGCCCGGCAGATTAACAGGAGCTTCAGCCATAGATTTCCTTTAAGATTTTGTGTTTTTTTGCTGCCAAATATTCAGATATTCAATTAATAAATCTTCCAGCTGCATTTTAACATTGAGTGTATGTTTACCGTAAGGGGTAAGTTTGTTTACTTTATCAATTAAGGCAAACAACGATAATGTATCTGCTTGCCGGCTAATCTCATTTAATGCTTTACTCCATACAGGATAATACATGGGTTGCATATTTTGCTGGGCTAGTGACAGATCAAGTAACCATTTAGCCAGCCAGTCGAGAAAAGTAGCCAATGCCAGTTTGTGTTTATCAAAAGTAGCGGCATAATCCAATAAAGCAATCAGACGCGGCTTAACCAGCAAGGCGATTAATTCGTTACGCAGCCGGGTATGGCTGTCGTTTTCATTAAACAAGGGAGCTCCGCCGTGAAAGGCTAGCAGTTCAGCTGCATTATCTCCGTGTTGCTGCTGTGCATAAGCCAGTGCTTGTGCTGGCGCAGGTATGGTTAATACCACTTGCCGGCAGCGGCTTTTAATTGTTGGTAACAGACGGTCTTTCTGATGGCTTACCAGAATAAATACCATACCTGGCGGCGGTTCTTCCAGAATTTTCAGCAGAGCGTTGGCTGCTTGCAGATTCATATTTTCTGCCGGATAAATCAGAGCTACACGCTTGCCGCCACGATGAGCACTCAGATGAGCAAAATCCAGAACGTTACGTATAGTTTCCACCTTAATCAGTGGCTGTTTACGCTCTCCGCCTTCGCCATCTGTTTCTTCGGGGGTAACCAGCAGAAAATCGGGATGGCTGTGCTGACTGTATAAATGACAGGATGTACACTCACCACATGGCTGATGATTAGTACCCGGAGACTCGCACAACAATGCTTGTGCCAGATATTCAGCAAATTCCCGTTTACCAATTCCCGGATGACCATAAAGCAGCCATGCATGCGGTTGTTGCTGCCAGTGCCGGGCTATCTGTTGCCAGACTGGTTCAAGCCATGGATAAATCATGAATCTAATCCAAACAACTGTGCTAACCCTTGGTTAATTTGCTGTGCCACATCCTGAAGATTCAAACTGCTATCAATAATGGAATAGCGTTGGGGTGTGGCCGCAGCTCGTTCCAGGTAAACAGCGCGAGTATGCTCAAAAAACACAGCATCCAGTTGTTCAAAACGGTCAGGATGGCTATTCTGGCTGAGACGTTGCTGTGCAACTGTAAGAGGTACATCCAGTAATAAAGTTAAATCGGGCTGAAAACCTTGCTGCACCCAGTTTTCCAGAATAGTGATATCTGTCAGCGGTAAACCACGACCACCTCCCTGATAGGCGAATGTAGCATCGGTAAAACGATCACTGACTACATGTATGCCTTTTTCCAGTGCCGGTTTAATAACCTCATCCAGATGCTGCTGGCGTGCAGCAAATATCATCAGAGTTTCAGTACGGGCATTAGCATGAGTAGCCGGGTTTAATAATAATTCGCGTAATGCCTCACCAATGGGCGTACCGCCGGGTTCACGGGTAAAGAGTACCGGCAGCTGATGTTTTTCAAACCAGTTACGTATGGTATTGAGGTTGGTTGATTTACCGGCACCGTCAATTCCATCCAGAGTAATAAATTTTGCTTTCATCTATAGTTAACCCGGTTAATGCTTTTTCAGAATATATTGGCGGACAGCAGCATTGTGTTCATTCAGATTGTGGCTGAACTGGCTGCGTCCTGTACCATCATTTCGCGCTACAAAGTAAAGATAATTGTTACTGGCCGGATGTGCCGCTGCTTCGAGTGCTGCTTTACCCGGCAACGCAATAGGAGTAGGCGGCAGACCGGAACGAGTATAAGTATTGTATGGTGTATCACGGCGCAAATCCGCTTTTCCAATCTTGCCTTTATAACGGGAACCCATACCATAAATGACAGTAGGATCTGTTTGTAATCTCATATGCTGATTCAGCCGGTTAACAAATACAGCTGCCACATTGTTTCTGTCTTCAGCATGGCCGGTTTCTTTTTCGATCAGGCTGGCCATAATTAGTAAATCATAGACAGACTGATAGGGTAAATCACTGCGACGCTCTTCCCATGCAGCCTGTAAATGTCGCTGCATCGTATTAAATGCCTGCTGATAAAGAGATAAATCACTACTGTCTGAACTAATATCATAAGTAGCCGGAAAAAACAGCCCCTCCGCCTGAGTGTAATTACTTTCAGCATTTAGCTGCTGTAGCAATTTGTTGTCAGGCCAGTCTTTCGTAATATGCTCAATATCCGGTGTGTTATCAATTAACCTGCGCATTTGCGCAAATGTACTGCCTTCAATAATCTGCACCGTAATACTGTCTGGTTTACCGTTGCGCAGCCTTTGTAAAATCTGCCAGCTGGAAGCTGAATGGGGAATGCGATAATTACCCCGATTGATTTTATCTCCCATACCCAGCATATAAGCAGTACCGACAAAAACCCAGCGGCTATAAATCACATCATTAGCAGATAAATTACGACTTACTCCGCTAATGCCGTAGCCAGCCGGTACTTTTAACCGATAGCCTGTATTGCTTTTAGGCAGGAATAAAAGTGTTACCCACACCAGCGCAAATACCAGTAAGCCTGTTAATATTAAAAGTATAGTCTGTCTTTTTTTGCGCTGCATAAACGCTTTCCTGTTTGAGAACAAAAAATCTGGGTTAGCATGTAAGTATAAATTTAATTATCAGATGCGACTACTTTATCAATCCATGTTTATTATGGGATAAGTGTTATATTTAAAATCATACCGGTTGAAAACCATATTTTCTCTTATTCTCAGCAAAGATTGAATCAGGGCTTGCAAAATTCGGTAGTTCAGGTAAAATGCGCAACCTGTTCAGCAGTAACTCGCTGCACACAGTGGGGGGTATAGCTCAGTTGGTAGAGCGCTTGCATGGCATGCAAGAGGTCAGCGGTTCGATCCCGCTTACCTCCACCAATTAACATATTGATTAGTAAATATAATGAGACGCCCGCCAGCGTCTATTTTTTTATTTACAAAATCTTTGCGCGGGTCATGCTGCTTTTTTTCTTACGATTGTGAGAGATTTTTTCTGTTGCGGGTCTGTTTCGAGCACTTTATTTGCCATTTCAATCATGCACTCAAGTGCGGGCGCTGAATAATGTGTCGTAACACTTGTATCTGATTTGTGCCCTAATAAATCCTTTCTATTCTCTTCATCTACTCCGGCCACCCTGAGTCTATGGCCAAAAGTATGTTTTAAATCATGAACGCGCAGACTTTTAAAGCCTTTATTAGGTGGCATTCCTGTTATGCGTTCATACTCTTTCGCTGCCCGTGTCCGGGCATTTTTCCATGCACTGTTTAACATCCTGCCTACTGCATGGTTTTCATGTGGAAACACAAAAACTGGGTGTAAGCCACGTTGTGAATCAATTACTTGCTTAGCAATTTTATTAAGTACAACTATCCTGTCATCAGTATTTTTTACACCTCCCCTTTCAGTACGACCACCAAAATCAGCCGGAATAACAAAAATGCTGGTATTAAGCTCAGGGACTTTAACTTCCCATTGCCAATTGAGCTGGCACACTTCCTGTTCTCGTGTTCCTGTATTAACTTTGAAGAGTGCCATTTTGTGTAAACGTCCGCTTAATTCCTTAAAAAAGATATTTTGCTCAAGCCAAGATAACGGATAAGGCGGCCGCCGTTGCTTTTTTTCTTCCAGTTTTGTGATTTTTGGCGCGGTTTCTATCCACGTTAACCCATTTTCATCACGCCATAAACGAGCTGCACGGTTTAAAATGGTTATCACGTAATTTAGTGCAATATTAATTGTCCTGTTTTTTACTCCATTCTTTGCCTGTTTATTAAATCCGATTTTTTTTCGATGCTGTATAAAAGGTTCTAATGTTCCATCGTGTATCTGTGTTAATGGTAAATCTCCTATAAATTTATCTAAATATTCAAGCTGCAAGGCTATTAAATCAATGCTCGGCATATCTTCGCACTCAAGAAGATATTTTGTTGCTGCTTGCCTCCATGTATATTCCGGACGCTGTTTAAAATCTTTGATTCTGTCAATTTCTGCCATAATCTGGATCAGGACAGCTTCCGCTTCTTTCTTCTGACTTGTGTGAGTACTTCGGCGAATTGTTCTGCCTCTGTATTGTTTATGGATGTGCCAGATACCGTTCCGGAGAGTGAGTCCTGACAGTCCTTTTGCGACCATTTGTAATTTCCTTTCCTGCTTAGTCGCTTGCCACCGGTGGTATTTTTAATTTTTTTTTGGGTATTAGCAAGGTGATCAACCTTTTTGTCGTCAATGTATTTATCTATATCTTGCTTGTCATAAACTGCCCCGTTCTCAAATAACCAGTTTTGAGCTGGTAAATAAGGCGCTATATTTTTTCTAAAGTGAGTAACACTACAGCCACAATAAGCAGCCGCCTGAGCAATTTTCATTAATCGTGGTTGCATTTTTCATCCTTTAAATAAAAAAACCAGCTATTGCTGGGACGTGTTCATTAATAATGCTTAATTAAAAAGCCGCTTTAAGCGGCTAGGGTATTTTCTTGACTGCTTTTACGTATTACTTGCACGATTTAGGTTCTTGGAGGTGTTACACCACTTTGTCCCATATATTTACCAGCTCTATCTTTGTAAGAAGTAGCGCACTCTTCATCACTTTCAAAGAAAAGTACCTGGGCCACGCCTTCATTAGCATAAATCTTTGCCGGTAGCGGTGTAGTGTTGGAAAACTCCAGAGTTACATAGCCTTCCCATTCTGGTTCAAATGGCGTGACATTAACGATAATACCGCAACGTGCATAAGTGGATTTACCCAGACACACAGTAAGGACATTGCGCGGGATACGGAAATATTCCACAGTACGTGCCAAAGCAAACGAATTAGGCGGAATAATGCAAAAGTCGTCTTCAACAGTTACAAAATTACGCGTATCAAAATTTTTTGGGTCAACAATGGTATTGTTGATATTAGTAAAAACTTTGAATTCACGTGCGCAGCGAATATCGTAGCCATAGCTGGAAGTACCATAGGAAATGATTTTTTCACCATTTAACTGTTTAATCTGATTAGGTTCAAACGGTTCAATCATGCCGTGTTCTTCACTCATACGGCGTATCCATTTGTCTGATTTAATACTCATTTAATTTCCTTTAAATTATAAAGCTAGCATATGCTGGCTGTTTTCATTTCGTATTTTGGTTTGTAATTTGATGATTCTGTCTGTTTGAATATCTTTGTTTTCTTCATTCAACTCGCAGCCAATCCAGTTCCTTTTTAACCCAGAAGCAACGCCTGCCGTGGTACCACTACCCATGAAAGGATCTAAAACGATGTCCCCCTCATTACTTCCCGCAGAAATAGGTGCAATGATTAAATCTGGAGGGAATGCAGCATTATGCTTAATATGTGCAGTTTGATTAGGTAGCGTCCACACGCTCCTTTTGTTTCGTTTTTGATCCTTGAGGTATACAGTTGGCTCTTTGATGGCTTCATGATTAAAAAAGTATTTTCTTTTCTTGGAAAAGAGAAAAATGTATTCGTGTGATCTGGTGCATCTGTCTTTTATTGGTTCAGGCATAACATTTTTCTTGTTCCAGATAATATCTTGACGCAAATACCAGCCTCTATTCCGTAAAGCGAAAGCTACTAACCACGGTACACCAATCAAATCTTTAGGCTTTAAATTTCCAGATAATTGAGTTTTCTTAAGCTTTCCTGATACATTGCCTTTATTTGTAGCCTGCATTCCAGTAGGATAAGCCCGATTATTGCTATATCGTCCTTTGCCACTTCCTGCATAGCTATCGCCTAAATTCAGCCACAAGGTACCATTATCGGCTAGTAAATCCCATACAATATCAAATACGCTAACAAGCTTTTGTACATACTCTTCCACGGTATCTTCTATACCGATTTGACCAGGTAAACCATAGTCGCGCAGCCCAAAGTAGGGCGGTGAGGTAACGCACATTTGTATTTTGCCTGCATACTCGGGTAAAAGAGATTTTAGGCATTGCTCGGCATCACCAAATAGGCAAGTATTGATCATATTAATCTCTCTAAATGAAAAGCCAGCTATTGCTGGCTTGGATTAGCGATAACGTTGCCGCTGTTTGGTTTAGGCAGCCGGATTAGATTCTTTTTTAAATTCATACTCTATTGTTTCACCAATAAACAATACGTACAGTTTTTCAAGCGTGCTTAATCCTCTGTGTAATTCTTTATAACCATAATCCGGGGTCATCCCTAAAAGCTGCACGGCCGCTGCATGGGCAGGATAGGCAAGGCAGTTAATTTCTTCGTTTTCTTTCTCTTGAATTGCTCTAAACCGTCGTTTAATGGTATCCATATCAACGTTATCGAAATTCTGATACAGGTTAAAATACTCTTGGTATATGGTTTTAGTCGCCTGAGCACGGGCGCCGGCTTGAGAGACAATTAAAACAAATATCAGGATAGCGGATACTGAGCCAATAAACACAACGTTAGATGTGCCGGTTATTGCGATAATAGCCAAAACCATCAGAATAAATAATATTAGCTTATCAAGCCGTGAATAAAATTTATTCATGAATTTTTCAAAATAATATGAATAAACAATATCGAATTTTAATTCCTGCTCATTTTGTTTGCGTGTTTCGATAGTATCCATTTGTCTTTACTCCATATAAAAAAGCCAGCTAAGGTGCTGGCTATGTCTTATCTGTATTATTTAAAACGGGATATCATCCTCAATATCATCTATTGGTGCGGGTATTGGTGTTTGTTGAGGTGGTTGCCGGCGTGATGCTGGTGGTGGTGGGTTCGATGTAGGCGGTGCAGCGTTATTATTGCCAGAATCAGAACCATCATTACGATTGCCCAGCATTTTAATTTCATTGCCGATAATATTGTATGCCATGCGTTCGATACCATCTTTATCGGTATATTTACGGCTCTGAATTTTTCCCTCAATAAACACTTGGCTACCTTTTCTCAGGTACTGGTTAGCTATTTCTCCCAGTTTGCCGTACAGGGATACGTTATGCCACTCTGTACGTGTCTGGCGTTCTCCATTACGGTCACGCCACTGTTCATCAGTAGCTAGCGAGAAATTCGTTATAGCGTCGCCATTGGGCATATATCGTGTTTCAGGGTCGCGCCCAAGGCGACCAACCAGAATTACCTTGTTAACTGACATTTATGCCTCCATAACAATATCCAGCTCATCAATTTGTTCATCAAGTTTATGCAAAAATTTTTGCACTTCTTCTTCAATCTCTTTAATTCGTTCATCATCACGATTGATGCGCACCATCTGAAAAGATAAATGTTCCGGAACCCTGTCATCATATGAAACAAAATCACACCATTTCCGGCCTGTACAAGCCATTTGCCAGAGCATTTGTAATAAATATTCTGGTTTAGGTTTTTTAGTACGTAAAAATTCCAAATGTGTTGCAGTGTTAGGACATTTGATTTCAATAAGCCTGTCTTCTCCAACTAAACCATCAGGTGAAGCACCAGACATATTGATAGTAGGGTGATTAATAAATCCTGTTTCTTCAACTAACTCACCAGTTTCCAGCATATATCTTGCACGTGCTTTAGGTTCAATGTCATTACCTCTTTGCATAGCTGCAGTTTTAAAGCTCTCTTCTCTGTTACCTGTTAGGCGTTCACATATTAATTGAGCCATATAGTTTTTACGTGTAGCACTGTAACCGGATTTGGTTTTACTTAGAACATCATAAATCCGACTGGCTGTTACTTTACCAAGGCGAGCTTCAAACCATTCATCAGTTCGTTGTTCCATCATTAACCTCCATTGCATCCGCCTCAATTGTTCGATCAGCAATTTCTTTTGCAATATCTGAAAGACGAAGCATTTCATCACTGCCTATGATATTTCGTGATGCTTTATCTAATGATTTAAAGTGATTACGGAGTAAATCGATATCACCTTTTTGTGCAATAATTTCTGCCTCTTTAATCAATTTATCCCGATCCGGATTATCTATATCGCCTTTGAAAGGGTTTAACTCATCAGGTTTAACTCCTTCTTTAGCATCCTTGATTCTTTCTGCTTCGTCTTCATCATAAATACCGGCAAAACCGAAAGCCAAACGTGCAGCCTGAATCATCGCTTTATGCCGTAACATTCTTTTTGGGTGTGATTTCCAAGGCTGTGTATTGCGTTTACACTCGTCCATGAATTCTGTGACAGAAACAGGGTGTGTACGATCTTTACGGTAAATGCGGCATGTACAGCTTTCTGTATCTTGTTCAAAATCCATCCCGTCAAATTGTGGGTTAGCATTAATAATACGAGCCCATCCATCAACACCTACAACCGGAGTAATGCCACCGTTGCTTGGGAATGCATAGATTTCAGAAGTCCACGGATTTAATTTATATTGATTAGCAACAATCAGTAATGCAGCCATTTGTTCATCAGTTACAGCACCTTTAAAGGCTGTTTTTTTCAACGTTTCAATCAAGCCTTGTCCGTCTGCTAAATCAAGCGATTTAGCTAAATTATTTGCTAATGCAATTAATTGTGTACTCATTTTAAAGCTCCATAAATTAAAGCCCATTTAATCAATGGGCTTTAGGACTGGTTAAAATTTCTGATAATTTATTCTGTGATTAGCTAGCTATTAGCAGGGCAGGAATGTCAACAATCATCACCTAAAATCATTCAAGCTCTGCATCACCTTTCATGCGTTCGCTATCACTCATACGCGCATATGTATCCGCTAACCGTTTTAATTCCATATCTGCCTGGTATTCTTTCTGCTACATCTGTCTGGCCGTATAACTGCGCTGCATCTCTAATTGCTCCTTATCAGACAAAGCAAGGGACACTGAAAGAGAAGCAGACATTAAAAAAACTGCAATAAATGCAGTTATAGAATTTTTAATCATGTACAACTCCCTCGTTATTGCTGTTACATGGGTTAAATTATTGATTAGGGATATCCTTAAATCGGAAGTATTTCATTTTTGGTCTGCTTATTTTTTCATTGATAATGACTTCGCCTTTTTTGTTTCTTGCTCTGTCTAATTTAGCAGTGTATAAACATCTAACTTCCGGGTACGATTTTGCTAAGTCAATAAACTCTAAGCACTGTTTTTCAGATGAATAATCTGGAGATATCTGATACGCTCCTGTATCTTTCTTAAACGCCCGCATTGCTGTTTCATCTGATATTTTGTATTTGCAACATCTATACTTTCTGGTTCTTTCTTTTTGTAATGATTTTCCATATACAGCAAACATATATCACCTCTATAGCTAATAAAAAACCAGCTATTAGCTGGCTTGTGTTGCTTACTTTATTACTTATTCATATGCTGCGATAACTAAATCAATCGTCATCACTATCTGTATAAATTGTTAGCTTTTGTTCTACTGCTTTTGCTTTTGCAAATATGCTATCTATAGATTTAGCTAGCTCTTCTCTTTCAAAACTACTTTCTGAAGCATTTCTTTTCTCAATTAAAGGGGAAACCTTGTCCTCATAATCGCCTAAAGTTTCCATTACCTTAAAACAATTCGTCAGGATCAGCATTTAAACAGCCTACTCTATATAAAGTCCTATAATAATATTCAACAGTTAGATTATCTGGTCTTATATTTGGGATTACAGTGACTTTTTTAGATTTTAATTCATATACAAATTTTTTTTTACCAGCATAACCTCCAGAATTCATTTCACCGCAAACATATATCTTTTTATTATAGGTGTTTACAACCTTTTTAACTTTATAAAACTTGGCTGAATCAGGGGTCATCAATGAATCTCTAACCGCCTCTTTTGCGTCCGCGATAGGTTTAAAATGCTTGAAGTAAGCTACCGTACCGGCAATCAGCGCAATTGCAGCGACTACAGCAGCCAAAATCAGATACAGTTTTTTATTGCTCTGCTTTGTCTTTGCTGGTGCTAATGGCTCTGCTTCTTCTGCTTTTTCCGGTTCGGGTTCTGGTTCCGGTTTTGGTTCAGGCGGAGGGGCTAAAAGTTCCGGATATTCAGCAAATAGCTGCGCATTGTATTTTTTGCGCGCCTCAATATCTAAAAGATTTAGTTTGCATAGTTTTAAATTCTCTAAAGTAATTGTTTGTTGCTGAGCTGCTTGCTTCATTGCCTTGGCAATGTCTGATTGTGATGCTGTCGGCTTTATATTTAAAAGTGCATATAAATTTTTAAAGTCCATTATTTTCTCCCTTGATTTATATATCAAAATGTTAGCACAGCACACAATAAAGGTTAAATAATGTTATACATGTCTACTAATCCACACAAGCACACTTTGTTTAAATGTGCTTGGATTGATTAGCTTGGTTGCAAAATTAAAGCCAGCGTTTTGGCCGGCTTTTGATTTAATTAGCATGCGTTAAAATATAATCAGTTACTATTTTTTCTGCTTCTAATGAAAGATGGCTTAATAGCTGTCTTACTGTCATATCTTTATGGCAGCCCAATACAAGCGCCTTAACTATTTCATTTATAAGCTTGTCCGCTTCATCAGAATATTCTGTGCCATACAATTCACCAAAAGCTTCCGCTGCAATATCTATCAGTTCATCGTCTTCAAGCTTTTCCAGTATTTCTTGTTTCTTTTCTTCGGCTGCGTCACTTGCTCTTTGCGAATCTTCTTCATACTGCATCATTTCCCGGTATCCGGATGGATCAGGGTTGTAAACGTAAACTTGTAACATTTTCTTACTCCTTTGATTTTTATAAGCTCAAAAACTAAAACGCACTCAATTTACTAATTGAATGCGTTGCGATTTTGGGGCTTGGTTTAGTGGGCAGGTGGTTAAGCACTCACTGCCATTGTGCGAGTGCTAGAATTGAATTCCCCAAAACAATCTAGCACGGAGAATATTTATGAATGAAGAATTCTCAGAGATAAGAAAAGATTTGTTATCTACATTAGCTAAATATCGTTTAGACGCTTTGCCATTAGATGAATACAAAAGGCTTAGAGAAAAGTACGGTTATGATAACTTAATCAGTGCTGTTACATATTTCATTGGAGAGGGAATGATTCCATCAAATGCTCGTGATAGCGATTGTAGTGGACCATTTCTAATTCCACCAAATCTTCGACTTACTTCTAAGGGTTTTAATTATGCTACAAATGATCCTATAGGCAATGAAATCAACTCAATTACAGTTAAATTACACTCCAATACTCTCCAACAGCTTGAATCCATTATTAATGCTTCAAATCTTACAGAAGAAAATAAGAAAACACTTTTAATGAAATTAAAAGAAAATGGTGGGGAGTATTTTATAACTAAGTGTATAGATTTCGGATTTTCAAATGTCACAATTGCAAGTCAAATGTTTCTTGAATATCTAAAAAACATGTAATTGAAACTTTACCTAATAAGCCAGCCTTAATAAGCTGGCTTTATTTTATCCTGTAATTGTAATCTCTACGGGTTCCCAACGTTCACTATCATGACAAGATGTCCAAGTAGAGGAAATTTCACCTGGTTTTACTAGAATAGTCAAACAACGATCAACAACTACTCCATGTCTTTCAGAAAAAAACAAAACAATATATCCATTTTCACGGTGTTTGCGGGCTACAGGATATGTAGTTCCATCGTTTGAGAGTCTGACAAATTCCAACATAACTAACTCCTTTCAAATATATCTAAGTGATAGCGGCGTTTAAATTGACTGCTACAAGTTTAAAAACTAAAGCGCACTTACCATTGATAAATGCGCTGAGATTTTTAAACTCATTAAAAGATCAATAAACAATACATTTTGCTATCAACTTATGAAGCGTGGCGACCTAGCCTGTATTTCCTTTTGCTTCCTTTCCCCAGTTCTTTTTCATACTGAGGTCATCGGTGTCTGTGTTTGTTTGATAGGTTTAGTATATTTTAAATTGACATTTAAATCAATTTAAAATTGATATTATGGTCGATTTAATATTTATGTATTTGATTTAAATGAATATTTATTTGATAAATCGTTGAATTTAATTATTGGATTTAGTTTTGTCTCTTTAATACTAAATGTCACAACTAAAGTTGTGGCTTCAATTTAGGTATTGTTGTTGTTAAATTTTATGTGAAGCTGTTTCAAGAAATTTTGAGAACATCAAAAAATATACTCAAGTATTTCTATAAAAAAATTAGAATGCTGTTTATTTAGAATTCTTGATCTTCTGCAACGATCTGATACACATATTGTTTAAACATTCATCTAATTTCTAATTAGCTATTCATATTAATAATATTAGTGTTTCGCTATATATAAATTAAGCGTATCGCACATTTATTTTTGTTAGCAAATTGCTAATAATTATTTATGAAAGTTTAATTATGAAAACCATTGAAGAAACGTACAGAGAGAGATTATTAATGCTTTCCAAGGAGTACGGTGGTCAAACAGGATTAAGTAAGCGCATTGATAAATCTCCTGCGCAAATTAGCCAGTGGATTAATGGTTCTGCAGACTCAAAAACTGGTAAAGCACGTTCAATGAAATCGGACACAGCCCGTGAAATTGAAATTGCTTTGAAACTTCCTCGAGGGTGGTTTGACCAACCAGTTGAATCTGCTCATACAACACCTCAAAAAGGTTATATCCAATTAACTTTACTCGATGTTAAAGCGGAAGCTGGAAATGGTTTTGATAACAATGATTATCCTAAATCAGTAAAGCTAATTGAGGTTTCAGAAAAATGGGCTAAGAATAAACTTGGCCATAATCTCGAATCAATTTCAGTTATTACTGCTTCGGGAGATTCAATGCAGCCAACATTTAATAGTGGTGATTGGCTATTTGTAGATCAAGCAATAAATTTCTATGAAGATGATGGGGTTTACGTCTATATGTCTACAGAAGGTTTAAAGGTAAAAAGGTTACAAAAGCTTGTAAATGGGGAGTTACTTATTATCAGCGATAACCCAAAGTACGCTAGTGAAACGCTGAAGAGTCATGAAATAGACTCAATAAAAATATGCGGAAAAGTTGTTACTAGACTAAAAATTAAAAACATCTAGATATTAAGAATAAAGTGCAGTTGCACCTGTTATTCCAAAATATAAGATTACAGGCAACACCGCATTACCGCATTTGTTCATGACTTGTAGAGTACTGCCAAATATAAGCGACTGTAAATCATTATCCAAAAGGCATTAATGCTTTAAACTACGAATCAGCTGCACAGTTCTCCAAAAGGCTGGTTAATTATTCATGAAAAGCTTTTTAATGTATTACCTATTGATTTTAAATATATTTAATTATTAACATTTTACATATATATGGAGATAAAATGTCGTATTTTTTTGATACAGTAGTAAATATTGAAGGTAATAAGAAACTGAGAACACCACAAATTGAAGCCTATATAAAAATAAAGGAATTTTTTAGTGATGAAAAAATAAAGAGGCATTAGTTGTTTTACCTACAGGTACCGGTAAAAGTGGATTAATTTCAATTGCCCCTTTTGGAGTGGCTCGTGAAAGGGTTTTAATAATTACCCCAGGTCTAGTTACAAAAAATAGTATAAAAAAGACACAAGACCCCTTAGATAATAATTTCTGGATTAACTATGATGTTATTTTTAAGGGAGAAGATATCCCAATTGTTAATGAATATTCTGCTGAATTGTCAGACGAGCATTTATACAGTAGTCATATTATTATTACTAATATACAAAAAATTGTTTCTACCCATAACAATAGAAGTTTAATAAATAGAGTACCAAATAATTTTTTTGACTTAATTATCATAGATGAAGCTCATCATGCTCCAGCCCAAAGCTGGCAAACAATCATTACTCAATTCCCCAATGCCAAAATCTTACATGTTACAGGGACACCGTATAGAGGTGATGGTAAAGAAATTCCGGGCAAAAAAATTCATGAGACACTGCTATCCGAAGCTATGCGTTATAAATATGTTAAATGGCTTCGAAAAGAAACTATTACTGCCAAGGAATTATATTTCAAAATACCTGAACAACCAGATAAAAAATTAACGAAAGAAGAAGTACTCAAATTCGATGATAAAGAATGGATTGAAAAAAGTATCGCTTTATCCAAAGAATGCTCGTTAGATGTTATAGAGCATAGTATTAAACAACTTAAAGAAATTAAAAGATTATCTCCCCAAATTCCCCATAAAATTTTAGCAGTTGGTTGTAGCATAGCACATGCTAAAGATCTACTTAATTGGTATAAGGAGAAAGGTATAAATTCTGTTATTGTACATAGTAAAATGGAACAACAAGAACTTGCTAAAGCTTTTATGGAAATTGAAGAGCATAAATGTGATGCTGTTATTTCTGTTAATATGTTAATGGAAGGTTATGACCATAAATATCTCTCAATTCTAGCAATATTTAGGCCATATCGAAGTCTTAACGCGTTTGCCCAAGTCGTTGGAAGAATTTTGCGAGTTATTCCAGAATCCGAAAATTTCGAAATTGATAATAATGGCATAGTAATTTTTCATGAAGAAATTGGTCTTAATAAAATGTGGGATTTTTATCATAAAGAGGTTGAAATAGCTCGACGCCCATGCAATAGAGAATATAATTTTACTGAAAGAGATTATATTGAAAGAGATGCTATACTAGCTTTTGTAGAAAGCAATAATGTTTATCCAACCGAGTCAGAATCATACCTTGATGATATTGATTTTAACAAGCTTTTTGAAGAAAAGAGAGCAGAAATTCTCAATCAAGCGGAGCAGGCAATAAAAGAATTAAAACAAACTCATCCAAATTATTCTGAACAAACATTAGAAATTATTAGAAAACAAATTATTAAAGAAAAAACGGAAAAGGAATCAAAAGAAAACATTGATCCTTTGCTATTATCAAAACGACCAGATCAAGCAAGGAAAATATTGAGAGAGAGTTTAAAAAATCGTACTCAAGATATGGTTGCCGAAATACTCTTTAGTAAAAATTTAGAAGAAAAGGGTTCTGAGTTATATTCACAATTTAAACATATTATCCGCAATATACAGACAACTGATACTAATGATGCTATATTAGTTAAATTTATTAATTCAAAATTGTACAGAAAATATGGAGCAGTTAAAGATCGTGATAATCAAACTCTTTTAAAATCAATCGATGATCTAATGGAATTAGGTAAAGAAATTGAAAGGATGATTAAATGAACAACTATACTCATATAATAAAAAAAATTAATAAAATAATCGCTTTTTGTATGGTTAAAGGAGTTCAACCTGAAGAATTAATTACAGCAATATTTGAAAAAGAATACACAAAGATTGAAACTTACAAAGAAGATAATTTGTTTTTTTTGGTTTTAACTTTTTCAGATACTTATGAAAACGATACATCTAATATTACAATGAAATATGCCTATAATAGAAAAAAAGAATTAATGTCTATTTCCCAGAAAATAAATTCATCAAATTATAAAGAACAATGGAATCGTAAAAAAATACTTGAGGCAATGATTAATGAATTAATTATTCATCTACCCAAAGATAACCGAGTAATCGAGCAATTAAAAACGTTGATTCCAGATGATTACAAGCCTGTTTTCTCCTCTTATCTGAAAATTGCTTGCTAATTACCACTCTATTTTCTTTTTAAAAAATAACCACCTTAATTATGGTTATTTTTATCTTTGCCCAATGTTATATCGCATATGAAGTTATATTCAAACTTCGTAATTAGTTTAAAAAACCGCTTTCAATAGCGGTTTATTTATTAGTGATCGTTGTATAACTTTGTCCTACGAGGTAGAAGAGTATCAAATTTCACGCATATTGAATGGCAATACTCTGCTAATTCATGAACAAAAAGCAATTAACTATATAATTGCTGAAGTAGTCTAAGTTAGATCCGTTTTATTATCTCTTAACTTCATTAGTTAAAGTGGATTCTCTTATAAACCCGTTTTTGGTATAACAAGGGCAACAACTCTTTATTCTTAATATCTAGATGTTTTTAATTCTAAGTGTAGCAACAACTTTCCCACAGATATTAAGCGAATTTATTTCTTCATCTTTGAAAATATCTATAGGATAATTTTTATTGTCGCTTATAACTCTTAGCTCCCCATTAATTGATAATTCTAGCCGTTTTACTTTTAATCCCGAAAACGAAGATACAACATAAATTCCTTCAGAAGTATAGTAATTTACTTTTTCATCTACAAACAACAAATCTCCATCTTCGAAAGTTGGTGACATTGAATCTCCAATTACCGTAATTATGGAAATGGAATTTAAGTTATTACCAATATTTTTTCTTGCCCAATTTTCAGATACTGATATCAAATTAATTGATTCAGGATATTCACTATTGATTACACCTGTACCAGCAGCTGCTTTCACATCTAGAAGTTTCAGCTGAATAAACCCCTCTTTAACTTTTGTTTCTTTATCAGATAATTGTTTAGGTTCAATGTACGGTAATGGATAGGCACATAAATCAGAAATCTTAATCATTATCTCAAACGAAGGTGCATTCTTGTTTTTTTCCCATGCTGAAACAGTTCCTTTACCGCCAACATCCAAGGCAAATGCTAATTTTTCTTGACTCAAGTTCGCTTTTAATCGTGCTTCTTTAACCCAACTACCAATGTTATATCGCATAAAAAACCATCCCAAAATTTTGTAAAAGAGTATATCTAAAATAGATTTTTGTCGTACATTTAAGATTGACTTAAATGTGAATTTAAAATAGACTTATTGTATTTGTAACAGGATTCGTTCTATGAATAAACATATACAAATGGCTGTTAAGAAACTCGGAAGTCAAGCTGAGCTTGCTCGAAGATTGAATGTTTCCAAAGGTACAGTGAATAGCTGGGTTAAAGGGTTAAATAATGTACCGCCCAGAAAAGCAGAAGCAATAGAAAAAATAACAGGCATTTCAGCTGTTTTGTTAGTTTTCCCTAACCGCCAAATAAATGATGAGTTTAAATGATGATCAAAAATTGCAATTCTCAAACAGATCAGATTCTGAATTACTTGCAAGCAGGTAATGTTTTGACCCCCTTAGAAGCCATGCGCAAATTTAATTGCCTGAGACTAGGTGCGCGTATCTACGATTTACGACAGAAAGGCTATGTCATTAATTCATTAATCATAAAAGATGACATATCAGGGAAACGATACGCCCGTTATTCACTGGTTAGTTTAAATTAAGGTGAAATATGAGTATTAAATTAATGTCCAAGGCATGGGAACTGGATTTATCGCAAGGTGAAAAGCTGGTTTTATTAGCCTTGTGCGACCATGCGAATGATGATGGCGTTTGCTATCCAAGTCAGGCATTTCTGGCAAGCAAATGCAGCATGAGTTACCGCTCTGTAATTAATCAAATTAAGCGGCTTGAAAGCTGCGGTATTTTAACGTCTGAACGCAGGCAAAAAGCCGGTAGCAGACAAAGTAACTCATACACAATCAATTTGAATAATTATAAAAGCCAATGTGAAAATTCTGCACATGCAGAATCTGCACATGCAAATTCTGCACCTACCAATGTGCAAAATACGACAGAGTTATGTGCAAATTCTGCACATTCCTTTAAAGAAGAACCATCAATTAACCATCAATTAGAACCATCAGATATTGGTGACGGGGTTACACCCGCGTCACAGGCAGGGTTGCCACAAAAGAAAACAGCGCAGAAAAAATCACAGGCTAAGCCAGATAACGTCGCTTGCTGGGAAGCTTACGTGGAAGCCTATAAAAATCGTTATGGATGCGAACCTCTTCCAAATGCCAAAACATGGGGACAGGTTGCAATATTCGTTCGATATGTCGGGAAAGATATTGCACTGGCATTGGCTAAATATTTTCTATCCCACAATGATAGTTGGTTTGTGAAGCGCAGACATGATTTTGGCTGCTTGCTTAACTCCTATCAGCAGGTGTTGACAGACATGCAGCGCGGGGAACAGATGACGCAAACAAAGGCACGCCAAGCTGATCAGACACAAAGCAATTATGAATCTGCTAACGGTGCAATGGCAATCCTGAAAGCAAAAGGGTTAGCGTGATGAATACAAATAAAGAAATCAATCCGGCTGAAAAAATCATACAAGCGATAACGGTTACCGCTGAATTAACCGGTACGCAGCTATCAGCTAATGCAGCGGCAGTTATGGCTGAAGACTTGCTGGCTTACCCACTGGATAAAGTTTTAATTGCATTCGAGCGTTGCCGTCGTGAGCTGAAAGGGCGATTAACACTAGCAGCAATACTGGAACGCGTAGATGATGGCTGGCAATCCGCAGAAGAAGCATTTAACACTTTGGTTGCAGGCTGGGAGAACGAACACCTGTCTATCCTAACAACTCACACAGCTATGCATGCAGCAGAAAGCGCATCAGCACTATTCAACGCAGGAGACAAATACCGTACAGGGCTTGCGTTCAAAACCGCATATGAGCGCATCGTTAGTGAGAAGAAGGCAAAAAGTATACAGCCAGACTGGTACGTTAGCGCAGGGCTTGATAAAGAACAGTTAGCGCAACTAGTCACAGAAGCTGCGGCAACTGGAAAAATTACAAACGATTATGCCTTGGCTTTACTGCCGGCAGGCGAAGAGCGTATGAATATTGAAGCCGGAAATCTTCTAACCGATAAACAAAAAGAAGAGGGCAAAGCCCGGTTGGGAAATCTGCTTAATTTGATAGCGCAAAAATGCGCGCTGAATTAACAGGGGATCATATCGTGGGTAATTTAAAAATAGCTTTCTTGGCGTGGGTATTTATATGGGTGGACACGCTAAAGGCAATATTTAAGCCTATCTGGGATGGAATCATAAACTTTAAAGGATTTATAGAAGACAACGGTGTATTTGCTCCTGTTATCTTGATATTTATCCTGTTTTTCCCGTTTTTGGCAATTCCAATTATTTGGTGCGGAATGAAGAAAAATAAAAATAAAAATAAAAATAAAAAGGCTATGAAAGCATTCATTCTGGCTGTTGAGAAGCGTAGAGGTAAAAAATGAAAATTAAATATATCAAAGAGGCCGCGCATGTGTGGTTGCTTTCTATGACTGAGGGTAACAAGAGATGAATGCAGATCTATTTGGAATGTCTGAAAAAATCGAGCACTTCATATCTATCGGAGATTATCAGGGTGCTCAATGGATAGCATTAGTGCAGGCTGCATATTTAAAAGGCATAAAGGCGGCATTTAATGAATTTAAAGGTATCGTTACCAATGATACAGATATTGAAGAATTTAAAAAAAGGATCGCCGAACTCACTGATTTTCTCGCCGAAGTCGATATTAAATTTGCCGTTACTCAGAAGTATTTAAATGAAATTGAGGCGGTGCTTGAGGGAGAGAATCCAAGGCAGGTGGTTATATGAGTACCTGTATAGCATGCCGTCACTGGATACTGAGAGAAAAAAATAATAAAGGCGAATATGTCCCACACGAAATGGCAGCGCGCGGATTTGGCTATTGTGCTCATGATGAAAAATGGCACTACTTCCCCGGTCGCAGAGAATGTGCAAACAATAAATTTGAGCCTATAGCCGAAGATCTGAGAATAAAGCGCGAAGAGTGGGAAGCCCGAAATAATAAGCGGAGTAAGTATGTCAGGAGGCAGCATGGATAAGCAGGCGGATGATTATGTTGAATCCCCTTATGAACAATATCACGCATGCAGAGCCTTATGGGGAATGGTCATTATTCAGGCATTGTAGGACGCTACTGAAGCTATAGGCGATTCCAGAGATCTGGATAGGGCGGTTGAGCAGGAAATGGGTTATTTCAGGAGTAGAGGTTTTCAAGAAGTCTGCGCTCTAGCAGAAATCTATATAAGCCCAGATAACATTGAAGCAAAACTGCGCGGCTTAAGAAACTGGAAAAATAAATACTGGAGAAAAGATGTCAAAAAATTTTTACGCACTTGGAAGATTAAAAACCGGACAAAAAAACAAAACAGAACAGGCATATGAGCTGGAAGTATTAAAGCCGGCCATGCAGGACGGATCAATAAGCTGGTACCGGTTTGAAGGCGTAAAACTCAGGCTGGCAGATAACACCTTTTACACACCGGATTATTGTGTGATGCGCAGTGATGGCACGATGGAAATGCACGAAGTAAAAGGCTTCTGGCAGGATGATGCAAGGGTAAAAATCAAAGTAGCCGCTGATATGTACCCGCTTAAATTTATTGCGGTAAAACGCCAAGCCAAGAAGAACGGCGGTGGCTGGAGCATTGAGGAATTTTAATCATGGAATTTGTAGCAGTTAAGGCAGTTGATAACAGCTTGCGACCAGTTTCAGTAATTGATGCCGATAGGCTCAAAGGAATTAAAGTAGGGCAAGCGGTAAAGATACAAGTAACAAGACAAAAAGACCGCAGCCTGCCCCATCACCGTTTATTCTTTGGCGGCTTACTGCCTTTTGCTTTTGATTACTGGCAACCGGCAGGCGGAGTTATCAGCCCTAAAGAACGGGATGTGGTGATATGGATAGCTAAGAGACTGGATAAGTTCGCCGGTAATAAAGGCGTTATTGTTACAGCCGCAGAGGAAGCACTTAACTTACTGGCTAAAAAGCGCGCCGAAAAACTACCCGTTATAGACAAAGACATTGATTCATTTCGTCGCTGGCTAACTATTGAAGCCGGATATTTTAATTATCGCGTAACACCGGCTGGCGTAGTGAGAGAACCTAAATCAATCAGTTTTGCCAGTATGGATCAGAACGAGTTTAACGCCTTCTATCAAGCCTGCTTCACCGTTTGTTGGAACATGATTTTATGTAACCGCTTCTCCAGTGAAGATGAGGCGCAGCAGGCTATTGATCAGCTTTTATCTTTAGGGAATTAATCATGAGCAAAATCACCCGATCAGCACGAGGGCAGCAATGTCAGGTACGCATGCCCGGTATTTGTAATGGTAATCCTGAAACAGTGGTTTTCGCTCATTACAGGCTGGCAGGCAGTTGCGGTACCGGAATTAAACCCAGTGATCTATTAGGCGCATACGCATGCAGTGCCTGCCATGATGAGGCGGATAGAAGAACAACAATACTGGATGTAGAAACCGCGCACCTGTACCACGCAGAGGGCGTACTAAGGACGCAACTGCTATTGAATGCAAATAATCTGATACAAATAAACTGAGGTAGAAAAATGGAATTTGAAAGAGTTGAATTTACACACACCGGCTGGTTTTTGTTTTGCCCTATATACATCAATCCAAATTTTGAAAATTCGGAAATACACCATAGATATTACCTTTCATGGCTGCTGGATATTGCTATCGTAATATTTAACAGCCTGATCGTACCTCTGTATGCATTAAAGGCTCAGTATTCAAAGCAGCCTGTATGGGTTAATCCTATATGCGGAATAAAAGAATTAAAAAAGCCAGTAACGTTTTTCGTAGAGAAAGATGCAGATGCAAGTTAAGCCGGCCATGGAGAAAACATGTATACATCAATAGATCACATGCTGTGTGAAGTGTTTTTCATAAAAAATACGCTAATCATGGGTAAAAGTAATTCAGCACGCATTGAGGAATGGATTAAATCCAGAGGCGTAGTCGACAGAAGTAAATCAGGGCTAAGCCAGCATGATATGCATGCAAACAGCTCCATGCTATTAACCCGTGTAGAACGTATTTTAAATGATATTGAATGGACGCTGATTAATGCAGAATACGGCTATAACCTGTCTGGCATAATTGATTTAACAAACTATGTAATAGCCAGAGATTCATATATCCAGCCGTTAGAGTGCGATACCTTGCTGGAATACCTTTTTACCAAGAATAAAACCTATATACAGCTACAGGATAAATTCGACTGGGGAGCGCAGAGGCTGAACAGGAAGTTATCCCATGTTAAAACCATCATTAACAAGCTGCATTGTGACTGTATAGATAAGCTGGAAGTCGGAATGAGTGATATTTTAGTTAAATTAGGTAAAAATTTGGAATATTCAAGCTTTTAGCATTGAAAAAGCGGGAGTGAAAATTTATAATTATGCTATGTTTCGGATAAGACGTTAGATAAAGATATATAAACCTTATTCGCGCGATTCAATATACATATTAACCAGCCAAAAAGGCTGGTTTTTGTTATGTTCAGCAGTCCAGTTGTTCAGGATTAATCCCTAGTGCAGTAGCCAGCTTATTTCTTGTGGTTTTGCGTGGGTTGTTTGATGTTTCTAGCTGGGAGTATGCTGCCTGAGATATCCTTAACTTTCTGGCGCATTCTTCCTGAGTAAGCTGTAAGTATTCACGCCATGCACGGGCTGGTGTAGAGCCATTATCAAAAATAAGGCTTACTACCTCACTGGGAATAGCATTTTGAAGATTTATGCCGGATATCATTTAGCTATGCCGGCGTTTTGATTGGCACTATTAATTCTCTCAAGTGCGGCTTTGGCAAGAAAGTTAGAACGGGTATCGTGGGTTTGTGATACGTAGGTATCAACCTTGTTCAAAAGGTATTTAGGCCAGCTAACATTAAATCGTTCTGGTTTAAGGGTTAGGTGATCAATATTCACCTCGATACCAAACCATTGTGCACCTGCATACTCAGGGGTATCAATGAGAGTGGCAAGGTCGGGCTGATTTGTTTCAGGTTCTATGCCTTCTTCAAGTAAACCCTCGATATGAAATAAGATGGCTTGTTTAGATTCTTCAATAGCCTTTTCTAAAGTATCACCATATGAAAAGCAGCCGGGTAAAGAGGGCACTGTTACACCGTAACCGGTGTTTTCATCTTTGTGTATAGCAATGTAGAGAAACATATGCACCTTTCTGAGTTAATAGCAATCGGTGTTATTTAAGACCGGCTTGTTTAAATTGATTATGGCTTTCTTTAATGGTTTGACACAGAGAAGTAATAAGATTTTGCTATTTTAGGCAAATAAATACGGGTAAATGGTCAAAGTTATTGAAACTAAATGAAATTTTAAATTGAATGCTTATAATAACCTTAATGATTGATTTTAGGGTAGAATGCAATATTAAAGTTATATGACAATACTTTCCACTAAAAAAAACATTGATCTTATGAAAACAAATGTCAAAAGAATGTTGTCTCATTTTTATAAGAATGTGACGGTCAATGATGTCTTAAAAGAAGCAGTGATGAACAGTATTCAGGCTAATGCGACTGATATCCGTATTAACTTAGAATATGAATACAATCAAAGTATTGATAATGAGAGTTCTAATCTGGGTAATCTTTATAAAATCATCGTGAGTGATAACGGTGAAGGGTTAAACAGTAAAAATCTTAATGCATTTTTTGAAGTAGGTACTGAAAATAAAATAAATCTAGGAGGGAAAGGTCTTGGTCGTTTCTCATTTCTGAAAATAGCACGTTCTGTCAATATTGAAAGTGTATCAGATGCAGGTAAATACATTAAGTTTGAATTTTCCTATGATTCCAATCTTGAAAGTGTAAGCACTCAAGAAGCAATTGAACCAGATCCTTATACCACAATTACTTTTTGCGAGCTGAATTTAAAGCACCCAAAAACACAGGCTCAGGCATGTCTGACTTTTTTAAAAAAGACATTTAATCTTGTACTGTTTTTAAAACAGAAAGAGACAAGTAAGCCTATTAATATCAGATTGTTAGTTAATGGCGAATTATTGGGCAAAATTAACAGTTCCGATATTCACTGTATCCAACAAAGCGAACTTGAAAGTAATAACTGTAAATTCAATATTTATACTTTCTTGGAAGATAAGAAATCAGAGCTTGATATTTTATACTGTGCTAATAATCTAGCTGTTAAAACAATGACATACTCGAGTAATCTTGACAAAAAATATCTTTTTGCTGTAACTTCTGATTATTTCGACCGGAAAGCTAACCCTGAAAGAACGAAATTTGACTTTGACTCAAATGAAGAATTAGCACAGCAGGATATTCTGAATTCAACACCTGATAAAAATTTTGATGATTTAATCAAAAGAGCCTGTTTTAATATTGTTCGAGCAAATGAACCAGAATTGGTGCAAAAAAATATAGCTCAATTAGAAAAATTGAAAGAACAATTTGGTTACATAAATTTTGATAAGGTCGATATCAATGATGTTTCTTTCAATGAAACAGAGATTATTAAAAGCTACCGTGAGAGAAGGGATCGCGAAGAAGATAATCTAATCAGACTGCTTAATAATGACACCGCTAGTCTTGATGAAATAGCAGAAAAGGTATCTGAACAGAATAAGCACGAACTGGCTAAATATATCTTTCATAGAAATTTAATTGTTCAAAAAGGACTTAAATTACAGGGTTCAGATGAAAACGAAAAAATTCTGCATGAGTTATTCTTCCCTCAGAAAATATCTACTGAATCTTATGATGTTGCAAACCCAGAACACTTATATTTCAACAATATTTGGTTGTTAGATGATAAATTTATGTCTTATGCTTATGTTGCATCTGATCTAACAATAAAAACAATTAAATCTGATATAGGAAGCGAAGATTGTGAATGTATATCGCAAAAAAGACCCGATTTATTTGTTTTGTATAATAACCCTGAGGATAGCGATTTACGTAAAGATGTTGTCTTGATTGAGTTCAAAAAAGGAAATATCGATTATAAAGAAAAACTTTCTGCGATCGATCAGGTTGATGAATATAAAGAGAAACTCAAAGAAATTGTTAAAATAAATAATTTCTATTGCTATATTATTTGTGATTTTAAGGCTGATGACAGAGATGTTGAAAGAGTTATGACTAATAGAGCGTTTACAAAAGTCTTTAGTAATAATGAATGTATGTATTATGGCTACTTACAAGGATCGAATACTCATGTCACATTTATTTCATCAAATAGTATATTTGCTGATGCAAAAGCACGAAATGAGACTTTTTTAAATATATTAAAAAGAGATAGTAATTAATAGAGTTACTGATAAATCGCAAATAAAGGACGCATAAAAATACCTGTTCCCGTCCACGCATAATAAAGCCCAGAGACTCTGGGCTTTTTTGTTTGGTTAAGTAGTAAATTACTTATATTACATATGATATTTATTTATAGCGGGTTGGCTAATAGCTAATCCGCTTTTTTGTTGGTGTATGCATATTAACCGGCAAAAAGAGACAAGCCTACTTGCACACGTAAGCTTTTTTATTGGAGATTGCCATGGTGGATACCAACAACTCCGCCATGAGCGGATTAACAGAAAAACAGCAGCGTTTTGTTGAAGAGTATCTAATAGATTTCAATGCCACACAGGCCGCAATCAGGGCAGGATACAGTGCCAGAACGGCAAGTGCAGTAGGGCATGAAAACCTCAGAAAACCTGACATTGTAAAGGCACTGAACGAAGCAAAGCAAAAACGCTGTATGCGTACACAGATTAATGCCGATTATGTTCTGCAACGTCTAGTTGAGATTGACCAGATGGATGTGGCGGACATTCTTAATGCTGATGGCTCGGTTTTGCCGGTTAAGGAATGGCCGGAAGTATGGAGAAAGACATTAAGCGGCTTTGATGTACTTACCATGATGGATAAAGAAGATGGTCAGAGTATTCTCAAAAAGATTAAATGGCCGGACAAGGTGAAGAATCTTGAATTACTGGGCAAGCATGTAACTGTACAGGCGTTTAATGAAAAGACCTCTGTATCAGGTGAGTTAAAAATAGAAACGCGCCCGATTAGTGCGATATTTGAGCAGGCAGATGATTAGTAAACACTTTGCCAAATTTGCCAGACCAGCACGTTACAAGGTTGCTTATGGTGGTCGTGGATCGGGCAAGTCGTGGATGTTCGCAGAGTTGGCAATTGAAATAGCCAGACGTACAAAGACAACTATCCCGTGTGTACGTGAATTACAGCTATCAATTGCTGATTCAGTACACAAGCTACTCTCAAATACTATTTCCCGCCTTGGTTATGATGATGAATTTGAAGTACAGAAATCAACCATTATCCATAGAGGGACAGGCACAAACTTTATCTTTTTCGGGATTAAGAATGATCCGGGGAAGATTAAATCACTTGAGGGTGCCGGCGTATGCTGGATAGAAGAAGCGGAAAGTATCACTCAGGAGATGTGGGATACGCTGATCCCTACAATCCGTACGCCGGGCAGTGAGATATGGGTTTCTTACAATCCGAAAAATATGCTGGACGATACACACCAGCGATTTGTAATCCGTCCTCCGAATAACGCAATTGTTATTAAAGCCAACTATTACGATAACCCAAACTTCCCAGAAGTGCTGCGGATAGAAATGGAAGCATGCAAGGAACGGGATTACGAGCTGTACCGGCATATCTGGCTAGGTGAGCCGGTGGCAGACAGTGAGCTGGCTATTATTAAACCGGCATGGATTGAGGCGGCAGTAAATGCGCATACCCGTCTGGATTTAACCGCAGCAGGCAAACGTATTGTAGGGTTTGATGTGGCAGACGAGGGCGAAGACGCTAACGCAACAGTCGGGCGGCATGGCTCGATTGTGTTCTGTATGGATGAATGGCGCGGACAGGATGTCATCTATTCCGCTGATAAAGTCTATCAGGACGCAATGGAAACCAATATTGATAAGGTTATATATGACAGTATTGGTGTGGGTGCCGGCGTCAAAGCTCAGTTTGCGCGTAAAAAAGGCCGCATTCAGACAGTGGGATTTAATGCCGGCGGCAAAGTTTATAAACCTGAATCGCTGTATATGCCGGCTAAAAAGAACAAAGATATGTTTGCCAATATCAAAGCGCAGGCATGGTGGCATGTGCGTGACCGGTTTTATAAGACGTGGCGCGCAGTTGAGAAAGGCGATAGCTACCCTGCGGATGAGCTGATCAGTCTGGATGGAAGTATCAGGGATATTGAATATCTTAAGGCTGAATTAAGCCGGCCACAGGTGGCTTATGACGATAACGGGCGGGTACGGGTAGAAAGTAAAAAGGATATGAAAAAGCGCGGCATTCCATCACCTAACCGTGCCGATGCCTTAATCATGGCTTTTGCTCCGGTATCCGTTGGTTTAAATATCAATCCTAACAGTCTGAATAATTTATGATGAAATTCTGGAAACGCAACAAACTAAGAGAGCGTGAGCTGGCTGCGCAGGAAGAGGCTAACCGGCTTAAAAAGCTTGAGCTGGAAGCCAAGCATAAGCAAAGTATGGCCAATGAGCGGGCAATTGCCTTTATGCAAGAAATGCAATCAGCGAATACCGGACCACAAGGCTACCAAATGCCTGATATTCCTGCCGGTGTGGTACCGAAGGGCAGAAAGCCGGCTATTGCTCAGGACAGTCTCACATCTTCATATGCTTTTGATATTAATGCGCCTCACTTTTACCCATGTTTTATCGGGTATCAGGCACTAGCCAGCATGTCTCAGTCTACGGATTACCGCTGCGTTTATGAAGCCACAGCGCAGGAAATGACCCGCACATGGGGCGAAGTCAAAGTCGCCAGTGACAGCAACGACAAAGACTACCGCGACAAAATCAAAAGCATTGAAGCGCGTATGGAAGCACTGAATATTCGTGAGCTGATGCGCCGCCATATTGAAAATGAAATGATTTTCGGGCGTTCGCAAATATTCATTAATATCAAAGGGCATGAAAACCAAAAAGACATACCGCTGCTGATTGATAAGGCGGTACTGGGTAAAGGCTGCCTTAAAGGGCTTAAACTGATTGAGCCGATCTGGACAACACCAAGCTTTTACAACGCCAGTGATGCAACTGCTGCGGATTTCTTTAAGCCGTCAAAATGGTTTGTTATGGGCGAAGAGGTACATGCAGACCGTTTGCTAACACTAGTTATGCGTCCGGTAACGGATATGCTTAAGCCTGCATATAACTTTAGTGGTATATCCATGTTGCAGCTTATGCAGCCGTATGTGGAAAGGTGGCAACGCACAGTCGACAGCGTGTCTGAGCTGATTCATTCGTTTTCACTCACCGGCATTAAAACCGATATGAGCAATATTCTGGCCGGCGGTGATGATGGTGTTACTCAGTTACTGCTGCGCTCCAAACTGTTTTCGCAATTACGCGGTAATCAGAATCTGATGCTGCTGGATAACGATAATGAAGAGTTTTTCCAATTCAACACACCGCTATCCACGCTGGATAACCTGCTGCAAAAATCACAGGAACAAATGGCCGCACCAAGCCGTACGCCGCTGGTTAAATTGCTGGGGATTACGCCAAGCGGATTAAACGCCAGTAGTGATGGTGAGATTCAGGTTTATCACGAGTACATTTCCGGTATGCAGGAAGCGCATTTACTGCCACAGCTTACTGCCATTATCAAACTGATTCAGCTTGATCTATTCGGGGAAATAGACCCGCAGATTGTCTTTGTGTTTAAACCGCTGGAGCAGTTGAATAAAGAGCAGGAAGCCAACACCGATAAAATTAAAGCAGAAAGAGACAATGCACTGATTAACGCCGGCGTGCTTTCTCAGGAAGAAGTACGCGCGCGTCTGGCTAAAGATGAAAGCGGCGATTACTCAGGTATTGATGTGGAAGACGTACCGGAACAGCCGCAGTGGGATTTTAATCATGGCAATAATCAGGAAGAAGCCGACAACACTGCCGGCACTATGGCCTAATGCCGGCATAGAAAACAGCTACCGCAAAGCACTTATTAAACTGCTTAATCAGATTTCCGATGAAGTGAATCAGGTGCTGGTGACAGAATTTCGCAAACGTGCTGCTCAGGAAAAGGCTCAGATGGCTATGGACGGAATAGTCGACTGGGTTGCCCACATAGTTGATTTTCTGGCGTCTAAATGGTCAGACAATCTGGACAGGCTGGCACCGGAAATTGCTGAGGCATTTGTCAGTAAAACCGTAACTAACTACGAAAGCCTGTTAAAAACACAAATGCGTAAAGCCGGTTTTACTGTCCGGTTTCAGATAACACCATATCAGCGTGAAGCGTTACAAGCGACAATTGAAACTAATGTCGGGGAGATTAAATCCATTGCTTCACAGTATCTGGAGCGGGTACAGAAGCAGGTATGGCAGTGTGTTACCAGCGGTTATGACCTTTCAGGGCTAGCAACAGAACTTGAAAAAAATTATGACATCAGTAAACGCCGTGCTGAACTGATTGCAAGAGATCAGGGGGCAAAGGCGCATGCGGTCATTGAATGCGCCAAACGGCAGGAGCTGGGTATTACCAAAGCAATCTGGTTGCATTCACACCGCAGCAAAAAGCCACGGCAATCACATTTACAGGCAAACGGTAAAGTATTTGAGGTGAGCAAAGGAATGTATCTGGACGGCGAATGGGTACAGCCGGGCATGCTGATTAATTGCCGCTGCGGCAGTAAAAGCATTATAGACGGGATAGGACAATGACCGAAAAAACTCTGGCTATGGATAAATCCATGCGTTCTTATGATGGTAACGGACATTTACTGGTTGAACGAACAATTATCAGTAAGGCTGCCGTTAATCCGTATTTCGGGCGGGAAATACCGGATTACGAAAGGCTGCAACTGCAACCGGACAAAATTTATTACCTGCTACGTGACAAGGGAGAGCTTGAAAAAGCTCTCCTTTCTTTTAACGGGGTGCAATTGCTGCTCAGGCATACGCCAGTCAGCGCAGAAGAGCCACATAACGATATTACGGTTGGAACAGTAATTAACCCACAGCTAGAGGGTAACGATGTTTATGCCAGCTTGCGTATTTTTGACAAAGAAGCCATTGCACTGATTGAAAACGAAAAGCTGAACGAATTGTCTGCCGGATATGCCTACACCGTAGATATGACTTCGGGCGAATTTGAGGGACAGAAATATGACGGAATTATGAGGAATATCCACGGCAATCATGTCGCCATGGTTGAACGCGGACGGATAGGAAGAGATGCAGTTATTGCAGATGGTTTACCAATCGGACTTATGGAGAATTCAATGAAGCTGAAACAAGGTGCAGTTAAGGCTGTAGCAGAAGTGCTAAAGCCTATTATGGGCATGGATGGCGATATTACGCCGGATGTTGTCGAGGGAGTGATTAAAACGGTTGCAGACAATATGCTGGTACCCGCTGCCAGTGACACGGAAGAGCCGGCAAAAGAAGCGGAAGACGAAGATGAAACAGAAAAAACCGCCGAAGATGAGGAATCTGATAATAAGGAAGAAAAGGCAGAAGACGAAGAGCCGGACGATGCAGAAAAATCCAAGCCGGCTATGGATGCCGATTCAATCCGTGCCGCAGCGGTAAAGGATGTTACTGCGTTGTTTGAAGCACGCGAACAGGTCAAGCCGCTGGTTGGTGTGGTGGCTATGGACAGTGCTGAGGCGGTTTACAAATATGCTTTACAGTAAAAAGGCATAAATATTAATGGCGTGCACCCTAGCGCATACAAGGCAATGGTTGGAATGCTGATTACAACGGCACCTAAACCCGCTGTAGCGATGGATAGCATGTTGGCACCTGCGGATAAGCTTACAGAACGTTTTAAATAAAGGATTAAAAATGGGATTTCAAACACATTTAAATAATGATCTGCCGGTTGGTGTTGAGGGTGATTTTGCCTCTACCAATCCCTATTACTCTGTACTTGCAGGTGAAGGGCAAATCAAAGCTGGTGAAAAAGGCGTAATTGTTGGCAGCTTTGCCTGGTTCGATCCTGAAACAGGATTGGCTACTAATACCAAAGTTACCAATGGATTAATCGGGTTTGTGCGCCGAGACAATACCGCACTCCTTAATGAATATCTGGCTGAATCCAGTTTAACCATTCCAAAAGGTTTTATCGTAACACTATATGATGGCGGCGATTTTTGGGCTCGTTTTGCTGGTGGCGCAAATATTGGTCAGAAAGTTTTTGCCAATACAACCAATGGCAGTGTTGTTGCTGCCGATACAGCACCTGCCGATTACGAAGAAACAGGCTTTATTGTGGCCAGCAAAGCAGAAGCCGGTGCATTAGCCAAGATTTCAAAACATTAAAAGGATTTAAAATGGAATTAAATTTTAATACTTTAAATCAACGCGCAGGGATTGTATTTGCAACAGGCAAAGCTCCCGTGGAGCTAACGGAGAAAAGTCGAATGGCACTGGCTATGGATAGTGCCAGCAACCTGCAAACTTCGCCAAATGCCGGTATTCCCGCTTTGTTTACAACTTATGTTGATCCAAAGGTTATTGAGGTATTGGTAACGCCAATGAAAACGGCAAAAGCATTCGCTGAATGTAAAAAAGGTGACTTTACCTCAACAACGGTGACATTTCAGGTACTAGAAAGCACTGGTGAGACTTCGTCCTATGGTGATTTCAATAATAACGGACTAAGTGATGCGAATGTTAACTATCCGTCTCGTCAGCCCTATCACTACCAGACATTTATTCGTATTGGTGAACGGGAGTTAGCAATAGCTGGTGCTGCCGGACTGGATTGGGCAAGCCGTAAGCAGATTGCGGCTGCCTTGACTTTAAATAAATTCCAGAACAAGAGCTATCTTCGCGGAATTGAAGGCTTGCAGAATTACGGTTTGATAAATGATCCTCGTCTATTGCCGTCAATAGTAGATTCATCATGGGAGAGCATAGACGGACAAGAGGTTTATGATTCAATCCAGCGGCTTTTCGCTCAACTCATAAAACAAACGGACGGTTTGGTTGATCTTGAAACACCAATGACTATGCTGTTGTCTCCAAATGCATCTGTACAACTAACGAAAACCAATACCTACAATGTAAACGTGACCGATCAGGTTAATAAAAATTTCCCGAATCTGAAAATAGTCACAATACCGGAATATAAAACCGAAGCTGGCGAATTGGTTCAGTTAATTGTAGACGAGTACGAAGGTCAGCCGACAGTAGAACTGGGATTTACCGAAAAAATGCGCGTACACCCGCTGATTCAGATGTCATCAGGTTATGAGCAGAAGCGGTCACAGGGAACACTGGGGGCTATTATTTACCGGCCGCTGTTTATTGCAAGTATGCTGGCTTCTTAATTTTTATATAAAGACGACCACCCTCAGGGGTGGTTTTTATTTTAGGAGTTCATATGTCGAATGACACAGTTATTATCGGGTGCAAGATAGCTAATGGCTTGCTTTTACAGGTTGATGATAAAACCGTAAAGATTAACGGGTTTAATACATCTAATGTTATTGGCGGGCATGGTATTACTGAAAATGTGCCGGCGGATTTCTGGCAGGCATGGCTGGCTAAAAATAAGGATCGCGATATTACTAAGAACGGACTGATTTTTGCGCACGGCAACACCAAAGACACTACGGCAGAAGCTAAAGAGAAACGCAAAACTAAATCCAGCACAGAGCCTATTTCGCCACCCAAAGACAACGAGCTGGAATAAGGTGCAACTATGAGCGGTATTGTTCAGTTTGATCTCTCCAAGTTCCGGAAACTGTACCCAAAAATCATTGCAACAGATGATCAACTTAGTATGTTTTTTATTGAAGCCTGCATGCAGTGCAATAACACCGATAAAAGCATTATTAAAAATCTTGATGAGCGTGAATTGATGCTGTTTCTGCTGGTGGCGCATATTGCTACCTTACAGCAGCGTATAGACAGCGGTAACGAGGCAGTAGGTCGTGTTGCCAGTGCTGCTGAGGGCAGTGTGTCTGTATCACTGGATAACGGCCAGACTACCCAGTCGGAAAAGTGGTACCAGCAGACACCATACGGGGCGCGTTACTGGGCATTGATCAAACAATACCGCTCATTCTTTTATGTGCTCGGCAAGTTTCCCATGCCGGTTAGGCGTTAGTATGAAAAAAATCGGTGATTTATCGGATGCACTGAAAAAATACGCAGCCGGGAAAAACAAAAAGGTGCAGGTAGGTATTTTTGAGGAAGCCACCTATGCACAAACCGATGGCGATCCGTTGCCTGTTGCACAGGTGGCGTTCTGGAATGAATACGGCGCACAGATTCAGGTTCCGGAACATCAGATAACCGTTTACCGGCTGGTTAGTGAGAAAACAGGGGATTTCCGGCTTAACGGTCGTTTTGTTAAACAATCTAAAGCCAATTTTGCCACTACTCATACCGTACCGGCGCACACAATCAACATTCCGGCGCGCTCATTCTTTCGTAAAACAGTACGGACACATAAGGGCGAATGGATTAAGGCTTTACCGGGGCTGGTTAACCAGCATGGCGCGGCTAAAGGGCTGGAACTGGTTGGCGAGGCGATGAAAGGCGATCTGGTTGAATCAATCATGACATGGACAGACCCGCCTAACTCAAAAGCAACTATCGCCAGAAAAGGCAGAGATGCTCCATTGCGTGACACTATGCAGATGTCCAGATCGATCGGTGTAGAGGTATCAGATAATGATGAATCTTAGAGGAATGGCTAACAGCATTATTGCTGGCGTTAATCCTGATCAGGAGGCGGTCTTAAAAATCAATTCCGGCTCAGCAGTAGATGAATCCGGTACCGTTGCGCCATGCTTTGAGGAAAAGCCTATAACTATTCAGTTGCAAAGCATTTCCTCAGCCGACCTTGAGCACCTTAATCTGGTTAACCAGCAAGGGCAGTTTATCTATGCCTATCTAACCGGTCAGATAGCTGCAATCCGCCGCTCACAGGGCAAAGGTGCGGAACGGGTAATTTTTACCGCATACGGCGAAAACGAGACCTCAGAATGGATGGTTAAACAGGTGCTGGAATCCTTTCCGGCATGGTGCAAGGTGCTGCTATGGCGACAGTAACGCATAAACAGATTTACACAGAAGTCCGCGCATATCTGCTCGGGCTTTTTTTATGCCTGCCTGAATCAGTCATACAGGGTTACCAGAATGATGCACCTTTACCTGATCAGGCAATTGTTATGTCAATTCTGTTTGAGCAGGCACTGGATGTCTCCGCGCATTATTACGAGCCGGCAGACAATCAGACCTTTGTACAGCAGTCAGTTGAGATAACCATGCAGATTGATTTTTATGGTGCTGATTCAGGCGATAAAGCGCGCAAGCTGTGCAATCTCTGGAAAAGCCACTATTCCACAGCGCGGCTTATATCCTGCCAGCCGCTTTACTGCAAAGACCCTGTACAGATGACGTTTATCAATGAGCAGTCACGCTATGAGCAACGCTGGATGGTCGAGCTGCTTTTGCAATACAACCCTGAATTTTCGCATGAACAGACTTATCTGGACATGCCGGTTATAACTTTGAAAAATCTATAGGAAATATTATGTTACCTTCAATTCCTGCAAGTAATATTGTTACTGTCAATCCGGCGGTAATCGGTACAGGCGGTGATGCGCTGGACTTAAATACCGTCGTACTATCAGACAGCAGTGTGTATCCGATAAATCAGTATGCCAGTGCCGCCGATGTGGGTGCTGTATACGGTTATAACAGTAAAGAGTATCAGTTTGCTCAGTGTTATTTTGATGGTTATGTCGGTTCAACTATCAAGCCCGCAACCCTGTTTATCGCCCGATACAATCAGACTGATATTGGTGCACGGCTGATTGGTGCCAGTGTTAAATCATTGCAGTTGAATGAACTGCAAGCCATCAAAGGGGAACTAACCCTAACCATAGACGGCACGGTAATCACTGCAACAATCGATTTGAGCAAAGCTAAAAGCTTTAGTGATGCCGCGATAAAAATCAAAGAGGCTTTAACTAACGATGTTGTCTTTGATACGCAGTTACAGGCATTTATTATCAGCTCGCCGTCTGCCGGTGCAGGTTCGGCCATTTCCTTTGCCAGCGGAACAGCAGCAGAAGCCCTCTGCTTAACTGAAAATACCGGGGCGATTGCCGATAATGCCACTAAGGCAGACAGTCCGGATTCTGTAATGGAGCGAGTATCAGGCTATACCCTGAATTATGCTGTTATTACTACCATTGGCGATGCATTTACTCAGGATGTTCTGAAAGCACTGGCTAAGTGGAACAGCAAACAGAATAGCCGTTACTGGTTTGTTTATTATGCGCAGGAGCCAACTGCCCTGATTGCCAACAATACCAACTGCTTTGCCTCATGGCTGAAAGAAAATGCCATATCCGGAACAACAGCGATTTACGGCACACTGGAACAGGCAGGGCTGGCTTGCGGTTATGCCGCCTCCATCAACTTTAGTGAAAAAAACGGTCGCTCGACTATGGAATTCAAGCGGCAAAGCGGTATCGCCGCCTCTGTCACCGCCCTTAAAGATGCCACGGCACTGGAAAGCAACGGCTACGCCTATTATGGCGCATGGGCAACAGCGAATGAACGGTTTATCTTTTTCAGAAACACCAGAGTAAGCGGCGATTTTGCCTGGGTAGATACTTACCTGAATCAGGTGTACTTCAACGCTCAGCTGCAACTGGCGTTTATGAATATGCTTATCAGCTATAAAGCTATTCCTTATAACGCGGAGGGTATAGCTATTCACCGCGCAGCCGCACAAGACCCGATTAATGAAATGCTGAATTTTGGTGGTATCCAGCGCGGGGTAAACCTTTCTGAAGCGCAGAAATCGCAGATTAATTATGAGGCCGGTTTTGATGCAGCCCGGCAGATTGAAACAACCGGTTACTGCCTGCTGATAAATCAAGCTTCAGCACAGGTACGCGGTCAGCGCGAATCACTGCCATTAAAGCTCTGGTATGCAGACGGCGGCAGTGTTCATACTGTGAATCTGGCTTCTATCGCGGTGCAATAACTTAACCTGATCTATATCGAGATTCCGCGCTGTTTGCGCGGATTTAATTTTGCAAAAGGATTAAATCATGCCAATGGGACATAACCCGCTAACGATTACATCAGCCAATTCCGTACTTATGCTGCGCTGCGCAGGTGTTTACGACAATTATATTACGATGCAAGGCTTTCAGGCGGATAACGCCTGGGGCTTTGGTGATGCAAACATTGCAGAAACCCGCATGGGTGTGGATGGTAAACAGTCAATGGGCTACACGCCGCACGAAGTGGAATGGACGCTGCATTTAGAAGCAAACAGCCCGTCAATCGAGCACATGGAGAATATCCGCAAAGACTTCAATGCCAACATGGAAACACGCCCGATTGATATTGTGGTTGAAATTCCGTCTGTAAAAAAACGCTATAGCGCCACTGGTGCATTGGTTAAATTAACCGGCGGGGCTTCCGGTCAGAAATTACTAGCAGGCAGCCAGTACACATTCAGATTAGTTCTGAATGGCGCAGAGGAGATTAACTGATGGCACGTAAAACAAAAACAATTCAAATAGATACCGGTCGCGATAAAGGTAAAACTTTTCTGATCACCGAAATGCCGATTATACAGGCGGATAAATGGGCGCAGCGTGCCCTGTTTGCCCTTGCCGGAAGCGGCATTGATACAGCGGGTATCAATCCAAACGGCGGCATGTTGGAAATGGCAAAACTGGCCATTAGTGTTATCGGCAAGATAGACCCGCAGATAGGCGGTGAATTGCTGGATGAACTGCTTACCTGCGTGAAGATAGTACCCTCTGGCGGACTGGCGCGCAGTCTGGATATAGAAAGTGATATTGAGGATTTAAAAACACTGTTTGAATTACGCAAAGAGGCTTTACTGGTGCATATCGATTTTTTAACGAACGGCAATCCCCTAGATATGAACTAACGGCGGGATTGCCTTTCCGTGAGGGTGTGCTTGCACAAACAGTGAATGTCTCTTCTTTAGCCAGTCAGGTTATTACAGCCGGACTGGCTTCTTACGTTGAGCTTGATAGTGTGCTGGGGCTTGAGGATGTACTGAATATTCTTGAGGTTTATCAGGTTTCTGAACATAACAAAATGTTGGTGAATAAGTATGACAACGAATATAGTTGAACAAATGCTTGTCGAGCTAGGGCTTGATGCATCTAAATACACTGCGCAGGCAGATAAAGCGGAAAAGAAAAATCAGGCACTAGAAAAGTCTCTGGATAAAACCGAAAAAGCCTCAAAGCAAGCCGGAAAAGCTAATGAAGAACTGGCTAAGAAATACCATAGTTCAATTGAACAGATTGCAAAAATGGGACAGGAATTAGCCAAAGTCACTAAGGAACTAACTAAGTTTTTTGGTGCCATCATAGGCTCAACAGGGCTGTTTAAACTGGCTAATGATGCTGCACATGCCAATATGGAAGTGTCAAAGCTTTCCGGTCAGCTAGGCATGGCTACTGCGAGTATTACAGACTGGCAGAATGCGGCAGGTGCTTTCGGCGGCAGTGCGCAAGGTATAACAGCCTCTTTAACCGGCATTAAACAGGCTATGAACGGGCTGGTTATGTTTGGTGACGCCAGCATGCTGCCTTATTTCAATGCCTTGGGCGTCAGTGTTGTTGATGATGCCGGTAAGGTTCGCAAACTGGATGATGTAATGCTTGATCTGGCTGATTCATTCCAGAAAATGCCAAAGGAACAGGCTTATACAATCGGCAAAAAAATGGGCTTTGATGACGGCACAATCAACGCCTTAATTTCTGGTCGCAAAGAGTTACAGGAAATTCTGGATATTCAGAAAAGAATGTATCACTCAGATGGGGAAGCCATTGCCCGCAGTCGCGAATTAACCAAACAGCAGGCGATATTGAGCGCACACTGGCAAAGCATGAAGCAGTTGGTGGGTGATGCATTAACACCGATACTGCTTACTTTGATTAAGGTAGTAAACAGCTTCTTTGAGTTTCTGCAACGGCATGAAAAAGTTATTAAGGCAGTATTCCAGACCGCAGCCATCGTAATTGGTATGCTGCTGATTCCTACCTTGCTTAGTGCCGGACGTGCACTGCTGGCGTTTATTGCTCCGTTTACGCCGTTAATCCGCCTGTTTGGACTATTGGGCGCAGCCATCAGCCCGGTTACGATTGCCATTACCGCTTTAGGTGCAGCTTTCTTGTTGTTATTAGACGATTACGACACTTGGGCTAAGGGCGGTAAATCTCTGTTTGACTGGACAGCCTTTGCTAATGGCATTAAAAACAGCAAAATAATGATTGATGCACTTGGGGAGTCGTTTAAAAAATTAAGCGCATCATTTTCTGATATGGCTACCGAAATGATTGCCAAGGCGACAGGTGAAAAGAAAGAGGATATAGCAGATTTCATCGGTGAAAGCGCGTACCGTTTATTTCACGGAGGCAAAACGTATGAAGAAGTAAATGGCTCTTATACACCACCAACTAAGCCCATTGTGATTGGAAAGAAAGGTGCTTCTAACGGTGCTCCTGCTGATACAGCAGTGAAAGCAGCGGATTACGCCACCGGACATGCTTTAAAGGCTAGTGCGCAAAAGTGTGCTGAATATGTTAATAACGCATTAAGAGCACAGGGTATTAAAATCTGGGGACATGGGCGCGATGTAGCAGGTAATTTACTTAAAACAGGAAAATTTCAAAGTATTGCCTACAATGGTAAGTATATTGCCCAGAAAGGAGACGTTATGTCTATACCAAGCATGGCAGGACATCCGCATGGACACGTTGCAATATTTAATGGTGAATATTGGGTTTCAGATTACATTCAGACTAACAAAAGAGGGAACACTGCTGCTCCTGGAGATGATTATTTTGCTGCGATCAAAGCAGATAAAATTACGCCGGTTATTGCACGTATGAAATCATCAGAAACACCAAACCAGAAGAAAACGGCAACCAGTGTACCTGTAAAAGGAAATATGAATTATGCTCAGCAAATCTATGCATCTCTTCGTGAACACGGTTTATCCGCACAGCAAGCAAGAATAATGACTGCTGAGATTGGTCGGGAAAATTCATTTAATCCGGATTTTCTTTTTGGTTCGCATACAGACCCGAAAAATGGTGCAACAAATATTGGACTGATTTCTTGGCAGGGAATTCGGGCTAAAAAGCTAATTGCGGAATTAACAGCAAAGGGTTTATATAAAAACGGGAAAATAACCAGATCAAAAGCTTCACTTGATGAAATGGTTAAGTATATGCTGTCTGAAATATCCAACAACTCCGCGTACTCCAAAACCAAAAAAGAATTTTTGGATAATCCGAATGTCGCATACGATAAAGGACACAAAATATTAGGTGATAATTATATTATCTGGCGGCAGGATGACCCAAAATACAAGAGCGGGCATGACAGACGGGATGCTTTTTTTAAACAGACCGCTAATATGGAAATGGTGTATAACGCAAATCGAATATCAAAAGGAGTTAGCCAAAGCAATCAGTTAGCTGGAGGTAATACAGCAACACATACAGACAACAGAAAATATGTTAATGTTAATATACCAAATATGAATGTTAACACTTCATCAAATACTGTTAGTGGAAATACTGTAGCAGCGATGAAAGAACTACAAAACTATACGTTTAACCAGCTTGGAGTATCGATGACATAACTTAGTTAAATAAATATTTTGAAATTTTTATCAGAAAGAAAAAAATGAAAAAAATACTTTTTGTCTTATTAGGTTTATTTATTGGTGCATGTGCAAATGCGGAAAGTCCTCAAGTACAGTACATAAAAGGGATGTATGAATTAAACGCATCTCTAGCAAAAGGAAGCATAACAGAAGATAACGATCTAAATATTTATAACGATGTTGATCAATCTTTCTTTTTGGATTATCTAGATAGTAATATCAAAAAAATCTACGCAAGAAATGATGAATACCAAGAGGCAACTGGAGATATGGCTTGTATAGACCATAATGTTTTATGGCAGGGGCAGGATTTAAATCCGTTTGCTAAACTAACATTTACTGAACCAAGCGCAGACAGGGTTAAAGTAACAATAGGCGCTACATGGGACTTAGAAGAGCGTTCTGTTACTTATCAGGTTAAATGTCAAAAAGACGGGGATTGCAAAATTACAGAAATCTTTGAATATGGTAAGCCTTTCACTAAAGTAACCTCAAAATGTCTTGATGATTTTTATCGTAATGAAATCAAAAAGCATCGAAATAAATAAACTATATGTTTAACCAGCTTGGAATTAGAGGAACATGAAGAAATTTGTTTTATCCGGTACAGCATATTTGAAGTTTTGTTCATCTTGATTTGTTTGTAGTAGCTAAGATAAAAACTTTGATACTGCATAAGGATTTTTTATGTCTAAACCATCATTAACAAATGAACTTACACGCTTGTATGAATTACTGGAAAAAGGGGCAATAACTCAGGAAGAGTATGAAGAACACAAAGCTTTATTACTAAACCAAGCCCGTAATACATCTTCCCATAATGGGTATGGTGATCCAGTTCAAACAAAGCCAACTGAGACAAAGCCGCAGATTATCATTAATCAAAGTGCATCTGCGGCTGCATCATCTAGCGCGACTGCTGTAGCTAAAAATGGTGGCTGTTTAAAAAGTATCTTGGCAACGATTGGTTTCTTGGTTGTAATTAGTGTAATTCTGAAAGCATGCTATGGCGAAGAAAAGACAGCAGCAAGTACGCCCGCAATAGAGCCAGCAGCTCAAACTGTTACCAATACAGATAGTCAAGAGGATACTCAGGAAAATATACAAGCATCATTACAAAGTGCAAAACAGGAGAATGCAGCAGCAAATGACGAGATAAACACCTTATGGACAAATATGGACGTTGATGTGCGCAACCATTTAAAGCCTCAACAGCTTGCATGGAATCAACAAAAGAAAAAGCAGTGCCAGTCAAACCAATATCCTACGCCGGAGCAGAATCAAATTGAGTATTTAAACTGTGAGACTGAATTGACGCGTAGCCGTATTTCAGAACTTCAAGCACAGCAGGATCAAGTTTATGTCAACGTAAAAGAAGCAAAGCTACAGAAATTAAAGCAAGAAGCAGATGATTCATTAAAAACACTAGAAACAACATGGGATGCTATACCAGAATCAATTAGAGATCAGTTAAGCTCAAACCTTAAAAGTTGGACTAAGAGTGCGGATAATGAATGCAATTCAGAAAAGCCGGCTGATACGGAGGTACAGACAGAAATTAACCGGTTCAACTGTAGAATAAAGCTGATAAAAGCCAAAACCAAAGAGCTTGAGGGATATAAACTTTAATCTTGATTCTGTTACGCAATCAACCACTCTTCGGAGTGGTTTTTTATGGCAAAAAAATGCCCGCAAAGATTCGTACTCTTTGTGGGCTTTGTTATTCAAAGAGTGCTTGAACAACATGGCTAATGATAAACGATTTACATTTAAGTTTCTAGGAGTACATATGGAAGCTATTAATTTCACACCCAAAGAATTGCGCAAAACCATGTGGACGGCTGCGTTAATTATTCTGATGATTATAATTGCGTGGAGATTACCTGAGATTATCAGTGCTATCAGATAATCGAATGGTTGAAAACAAAGGCATCATAGCTATTTCCTGAAATCGGGGCGTGATGGTAAGTCTTTGATTTTCTCAATAAGCTCAAATTTGCGCTCAATAGAGCCACCCACTAAAGAATGATTTTTATTGACAAACTAAATTAAGGTTGGCAATATTGAATCCGAGGTTTAGAACCCTCTGCATAAGCGGTAATCACCCCGTTAGCGTGATTTTTTTGTGTCCATGATTCTATCAATGTCTACTAATCCAATTGACATATGATTCCTTTATGGCCGAGAGGGCGAAGAATACAAGACCTGTTTTACAGGGAATAATTCCAGTCTTCTTATGCGGACGTTCTAACCTCTTGGCCACCTAATTTTAGGCGGATTTAGAACAAATAGCATAAGGAATCTATCATGAATGCAGTAGCTATCGACTTTGAGCAATTCGTTCAAATTAACCATTCCGAACCAGTAACAACCAGTGAATTTGTAGCCAAAGCTTTCGGTAAAGAGCATAAGAATATTTTGCGCAAAATTGAAGAAATTTTCACGCAAGTGCCTGATTCTTTCATTAAACTTAATTTTAAGTTTAATGAGAAGCTCGTAAAAGTTGGCTTTGGTGAACGTCGCGACAAATTCTACGAACTAACAAAAGATGGTTTTATATTATTGGTAATGGGTTTTACCGGTAAGAATGCTATGTCAATCAAAATAGCTTACATCAATGCATTTAATGCTATCGCGGAAAAGCTCAGAAAGATTCAGGCTAAACAATATATAGCCACCAGCAACCAGAACAGTAAACCGGGCAGCCGCTATCCAACATTGAATAAACGGCAGCAATATTTGATTAGACAGGCTGTACTAGATAACGTTGCCGAAACCGCTAATACATTTCATTCCGTGTATAAAAAACTCTATACTAGATTTAATGTATATAGATATCAGGATATTTTAGCCAAAGATTTTGATGAGGCGATTGAACTTTTAGGCGGTGTCGTTAATCCAATCGATAACCTGCCTGTATTACCTAACATTAATCAAAATGGACGCTGGTTATTAGTTGTCAGGAATAATCAGATAGCCGAGGTTAAGAGTTTAAAAGGCTATATATGTTTGAATACAGGTGCGATTAATAAGCTAATTATTTGATTGTGTAACAGATTCAAAGCCGGCACATATGTGCTGGTTTTTATAAAGAGTATTGCTAAGTACTATTGAAGTAAATATAATATATTTACAAATAGCAAACGGAGAGAAAGTGATTGATGGATTTGAATGGAATAATGAAAAAGCTAAGCTCAATCTAAAAAAACATGGTATTTCTTTTGAAGAAGCTGTTACCGTGTTTTGGGATGAATACGGCTTAATCATTTCCGACCCTGAACACTCAGAAAGTGAAGACCGCTTTGTATTATTAGGAATGAGCGAAAACCAACGTGTTCTTGTAGTGGTTCATTGTGAACGTGGTGATAGTATTCGCATTATTTCTGCACGAGCTGCTACTAAACACGAGCGCAAACAGTATGAGGAATATTTATGAAAAAAGAATACGATTTTAGTAATGCTAAGCCAAATCCTTATGCTAGCCAATTAAAGAAGACAATTACGATTCGAATAGATGAAGAATGTATCAGCTATTTTAAAGCGCTGGCGGAAGAAACAGGATTACCTTATCAATCGTTGATTAACTTATTCTTAAAGGATTGTGCTGTTAATAAGCGCAAGCCAGATATTCAGTGGAATAAATAGTAGTTATTTTAAAGTTATACAAGCTGCCATAAGGCAGCTTTTTTATTGGAGGTTGTATGCTACCAATTGAAGGTATTCCTAACATACCAAACTTTAAAGGCTTGAATGTTGCCGGTACTAATGCCCTGATCAGTCTGGGCGGGGCGGCATTGATAAATGCCGTATTCGGTAATTACTGGGGTGTATTTAACGAGTATGGAATACCCATTCTGCTGGCTGATAACGTTACCTCTCTCAAATACAGTAATTCAGCCAAAATAGCACAGGCACCGGTTGAAAAAGGCTCATTCGCCTGTTACAACAAAGTCGCTAATCCGTATAAAGCCACCGTACAGCTAACTAAAGGCTCAGGAGGCACTTTAATGCGCGGCGTGTTTCTCGGACAGATTGAAACACTGGCGGCCAGTACATTGCTGTTTTACATCATTACGCCTGAATATGTTTATACCAACGCCTGTATTGTAGGTTACGACACTGCGCGCGAAGCGTCAGACGGTGCACAACTGATTAAAGTAAATCTCCATCTAGAAGAAGTGCGCGAAGTGGTAGTGAAATACGATACCGAAGAGGTAAAAAATCCTGATGATGCAAAAGAAAGCGATGGTGGAGAAAAACAGCCCGAAAAACCCGGGGAATCTTTGTTATCTCAGGCTGTAAACGCTATTAAAGGGTGGTTTAAATGACAACAGTAACCATACCGCTGGATGCTAATCCTAATCAGAATATATCTTTTGTGATTAACGGCAGTCGCTGGCATATCCGATTGTTTACGCGGCTCGGGCAGCTTTTTGCCAGCGTAGAAAACGACAAAGAAGGCGTACAGGTACAAAACCGCGTCTGTCTCAACGGAACGCCGATAACCAGAAATCTTGTATTCATAGATACACATGGCAGCGATAACCCGGCTTACACCGGCCTGAATGGCCGGTTTGTTTTGGTATATACCGATGAAACGTAAACAGATAAAAGTAACCGTTACCCTGCGGGACAAGGACAAACAGGGTGAGCAGATTGTTTTTACCGGCAACTATAACCAGATCAGTGCAACCGGCTTTCGTGTGATGTGCAACATCATGTTCGGTTACGGCTCAGTAATGCCGGTAGCGCAAATACGAATCTACGGGCTGGCATTAGAGAAAATGGCCAAACTGTTCCGTGTGCACTGGAATACGCTTGATGCACTGATGAACAGGGTAAAAGTTGAAGTCGGAGAAGAGAGTGATCAGCTGATTACTGAATTTGAGGGCAATATTACTTTTGCGACAATGGATTTTTCTGTGGCTCCCGATGTCTGTCTGGTTATTGAATCTCAGGCGGCCATTCTGGAGTACAAAAAACCGCAGCCGCCATATGAAAAAGAAGGTGAGGTGGATATTGCCGATGCAATCAAGGATATCTGCGACAGTATGGGTTATCAGCTTGAGAATAACGGCGTATCTGCAATCACCAAAAATCTGACCTTAAACGGCTCTAATCTGGATAAGCTTAAAACGCTTGAACATGATTTTGAGTTTGATATGTACATTGAGAATAACCTGATTGCGGTTACACCGAAAGGCGGCTCACGCAACATCAAAATTCCGGTCATTACGCCCGCCTCAGGATTGATCAGCTATCCGGTACCCGATATACGCGGCGTAACTTTTAAATGCCTGTACGACCCGTTATTGCGTTTCGGCGGTATCTGCAAGATACAGGATAGCCAGGTTGAAGTATGTAACGGCGAATGGCGCATATACGGCATGCATAAAAGCCTTGAATCCAATCAGCCGGACGGGAACTGGTTTTGTGATATAGCCGCAACATGGAGAGACAGCAAAGATGCAGCAATCAGCAGAATATGAAAATCTGGACAACCTGAATATCAATCATTCACTAGGCGGAGCAGCAGAATTTAACGCGGTTATTTCCAACCTGATATCGCGGGTTCAGACCGTAACCCTTGTCAAAGTGCTGGCGGTTTCAGGTACCGGTGTCAGTCCGGTGGGTGAAGTAAACGTACAGCCGCTGGTGCAGATGCTTGACGGTGCAGGTAATGTCTACTCACCAGGCAGAATATTCAGCGTTCCGTATTTCCGCTTACAGGGCGGCAGCAATGCGGTTATCTGCGATCCGGTCGCAGGCGATATCGGCTTATGTGCTTTTGCCTCACGCGACATATCCGCAGTTAAGCGCAATAAAGCCGAATCCGCACCCGGCAGCCGCCGCCAGCATGACTGGAATGACGGGCTGTATATCGGCGGATTTTTAAACGGTACACCGCAGCAGTACATTAGTTTTTCAGACAGCGGCATAGTGATTCACTCACCGACCAGTATCACGCTGGAGGCACCATCAATCAACATGCAAGCTTCAGCGGTAACTACTACGACAGGCAGCTATGCGGTCAATGCTTTACAGACCGCACAGTTTACCGGTGGCGGCGGTATCAGTGCCGATGGAGATATTAAAGCCGGTTCAGTCAGTCTGCAAAATCACACTCACAAAGGTGTAACTACTGGCAACGGCAATACAGGGAAGCCCAATTCATGAAAACATTATTTTTAATGCCTGATACATGGGATCTGGTGCTTGATGCTAATGGCAATATTGCTGTCGCTGAAAGTACCTATCAGCAAGCACAGGACATTGCCAGCGCCTGCCGTACCATAAAAGAAGATATGTATTTTAACCAGCAGGAGGGAATACCGTATTTAACGCGCATTCTTGGCAATGGTCGCTATCCACTGGCTTTATATCGCAAACATCTTCATGATGCCGCGCTGAGCGTCCCCGGAGTCGTCACAGCTCAGGCAGAGTTAATGCTTGACGGTGACCGGATTATCCACGGACAGATTAAATTTACCAACAGCAATCATAAAACGGGAGTAATTGGTTTATGAGCATTCCGCAATTACAGGTTACTGATAAGGGGATTATTGCACCGTCTACAGATGAGGTAATTAGTGGCTTATGGGAGCTGTTCAGAAATGCTTTCGGACAGGACTTGAATACAGCCATGAATACACCGCAAGGGCAGTTAGTAACTTCTCTGGCCGCCATTATTACCGATGAGCGCAATCAGATGATAACCCTGTTAAATCAGTTCGACCCGCGTTATGCGCAGGGTATCTGGCAGGACGGGCTGGGTTATATTTATTTTATGACCCGCAAACAGGCTACGCATTCCAGTGTAATGCTGGTGCTAAATGGGTTGGTCGGGGTAACTATTCCTGCCGGTACAGTATTTAACGACGATAACGGCAATAAATGGCAGTTAACTAACGAAGCAACCATTGCCCAGGATGGTAAAGTGAGCGCGCATGCGCAGTGCGTATCTGCCGGCAATATCAATGCCTCACCCGATACGATTACCGGTATCCCTAAAGCAATTACCGGCTTAGATCGGGTAACCAACCCATATGCTGCCGTTGCCGGGGTCGAAGAAGAAAGTCGTCTGGATTTTGAAAAACGCCGGCGGGCTTCAGTAGCGATTAACAGTAAAAATACCAATGCCTCAACTTACGGCGCGGTGGCTGATTTAGCCGATGTTAAAGATGTGTATGTTATCGACAACCCGACAGATGAGACTATACAGGTTGGTACCACGAATTATCCGGTTATCCGTAACAGTATTCTGGTTTCCGTAGTGGGCGGAGATGATGAAACCATTGCCCGTACCATTTTAAACAAAGCCGGCTCGGGCTGTTCTTTTAATGGCAATACAGAATGCGTGATAGCGGATACGGAAAATTTCCCCGTCAGACCGCCGACATACACTGTAAAGTTTTTACGACCGGCTTTTGTGCCGGTTTTTTTTCAGGTTATGGTTGATGATCCTGATTTGCTGTCATATCAGGATAGCGAGACTGTAAAAGCGGCCATTATTACCGGTTTTACAACCGGAGCCGCAAAGGCGGCAATCGGGCAGCCGGTTATTGCTTCTAAATTTGTCTGTCCGGTTGCTGCTGCTATTCCTCATTTAAGTATTGTGTCGCTGCGGGTGAGTAAGGACGGTGAAAAATGGGCAGACATGCTCGAAATCGGCGTGGATGAATACCCGACAGCCTCAATTTATCAGATTAAAATATCATGAAAAATATTCAAGACACTTTAATGTCACAGTATGCAAACAGTCCGGTTATCTGCAATCTGATTGAAAGCATGAATGAATGCATAGACCCTGCCAGATCAATTGATGATTTTTACCGGCTGGCTTTCAATGTGAAAACTGCACAGAGTTTCGGGCTGGATATCTGGGGGCGGATTGTGGGCGTGAATCGCAATATCAGTATTCCGCCTGATGATATCGATACTTTTGGGTTTAAAACCACTCCGCAAACTTTTACACCGTTTAATAACCGGCCGTTTAGTGCTTCTGGAGCGCGGTTTGCTGCTTATAAATTATCGGATGAGCGTTTCCGCCTGCTTATTATGATTAAGGCAGCAGCTAATATTCTTCATGCAACGGCGCCAAATATTAATAAATACCTGCGCATGATATTTCCAGAAAAGCGCGTGTATTTTTTAATTACCGGCCACATGAAAGGGCGGTATTTTTTTGAATTCATACCCAATAAATTTGAAAGGCATATTATCTATAACCTGCAATTATTACCGCGCCCGTCCGGCGTTTTAATTGATTATCGTGAATCCCCGCCCGCGGGGATTTTTGGTTTTTCCGGAACAGGTTTTCAACCATTTAACCAAGGAAGTTTCGCATGAGTAAAAATCCAGTATTAATCCCGCAGGCATTTGCGGCTAACGGCAGTAAAAACAATATTCAGAACACCCGGCAGCCCGGACAAGATCCGGAGGATGCAACATGGAGCGACGGTTTTCCGAACGTAACCATGCAGCCGATAGAATCGGGCGGCCTACCTCCAAAGGGTATGGACTTTAACGGCATTCTTAACGCCTTATCCGCCACTATTGTACATATGCAGAAAGGCAATCTGTTCTATTTTGATAAAGCCTATTGCGATGCTTTTGGCGGATATCAGAAAGGTGCGATATTGCTGGCTGATGATGGTACGAAGGTATTTATCTCAGTTGCAGATAAGAACACCAATAACCCTAATCAGAATCCCCAGTACTGGGAGGTTATTGCCGGCATAGGGCTTAACGCTGTTACAGCCTCTTTAGTCAAGCAAAACGCAATCCGTATTCAGGACAGCTAAAGAAAGCAATCACTATTCGGATTGATGAAGATAGTATTACCTATTTCAAAAATATGGCTGATGAAACCGGATTACCGTATCAGGTTTTAATGAATATGTATTTAAAAGATTGTGCCGAGAATAAGCGCAAGCTTGATATTAAATGGACTAAGTGAATTTTTGGGAATTGAATAAGCTGCCAGTAGGCAGCTTTTTTTATGGCAAAAAAATACCCTCAACACGGAGGAGTAATTGAGGGCTTTAAACGTATTAAAGGGGAAATAAATTTAATAATACATTAATAAATGTAAATAGTCAATACACAGCAGCCGTTATGACTGCTTTTTTATTTATGAAAGGTTAGATATGTACAAACTAGGCAGTCGTTCTCTAAACAATTTACGTGACGTTGATGTCAATCTGGTTAAGGTCGTTAAGCGAGCTATTGAAATCACTAAGCAGGATTTTGCCGTCATTGAAGGGAAAAGAAGTAAGGAACAGTTTTCCATCAATTACGGTAAAGGACATACAGCTAATGAATGCGTGAAAAAGGGAGTTGATCCGAAATACGCGCGGCCGAACGAGAAAAAAGTGACTTGGGTAAGTAAGCCGCTGGCGAGTAAGCACGCAACAGGGCTCGCAGTGGATATTTATCCATTTCCAATCAATATGAAAGATAACGACCCGAAGAAATTCGCAGCAATTAACGAGGCTATGCAACAGGCTGCTAAAGAACTGAGCGTCAAAATCAACTGGGGCGGCAATATTTATCAAGGTATTGCCATTTAATATGTGCGAACTTTGATGTTCTCCACACTATAAATGACTAGGTTTTCGGCTATTTAGATAAAATAAAATAGCAATTTATGTAATAAAATCTTTTTTCTTTGCTTGCAATTTAAAACATAAATTTATGTTATAACAAAACTGACCACCAAAATATTTTTCCAATAACAGTAATTGCCCCCGAATCAACCTCTTCCTCAGGATATGAGTTAAAGTTATAACTTTGTATCAGAATTTTGTTGCCAGGCCGTCTTTTTAGGATTTTGATACATAATAAACCACCATGATTAATTGCGTATAATTTACCATCTTTGATCTGAGTATGACTGGTATTGATTCCAACAATTGCTCCATCTGGAATAGCTGGTTCCATACTATCATTATCAGCCACAATACATACTAAACATTTTAGATCAATACCTTTTTGATTTAACATCGTTCGTGAAAAGCGCATTTTCATATTATTAAAATTTTGTATATCTGATACAAATCCGTTACCTGCGCTTAAAATATTATCCGTATAAAAAGGAATTTCAACCTCATCATTCCCCAATGGGCATGATTCGTCATATATATATCTGGGTGCTCCTAGATGAAAGGCATTTGATTGATTAATTTTGATTTTATTGTCTTCTTCTTTAGCTAACCAACCTGATGGTAGATTTAAAGTTCGTTCTATATGTAAAGCCAAAGCGTCGCCAACAGTCCTGCGATTAGTTATCCATTGATTAACTTGAGCTGGAGATCTTTTAATTGCCTTTGCAAATTTTACTTGGCTTCCGTTGAATGAATTATTTATTAAATACAATATTTTATCTCGTCTATCCATTTTTAAATCCTAATATTAGAATTGTGAATTATAGTTAATCGTAAAATCTATTGTTTACCTAGAAATTGATCAGATGCGTAACATTTAGAATTAATTAGTTTTTTTGCCAAGTTTATTATGGTTGCTTGGAATGTATACTATAGAGATTTAAATGTCCTTCAAACAAAAAACACCGGTAAACAGCTGTCGGTATTTACATGCAAAAATACTGCGTTAAAACGGCTGAAATCATTTAAATATTGAAAAATAAAATGTTAATTTAAATTATATATCAAAAAAATCTAAAGGTAATGCTTTCCAAAATTTAATGTGAATTATTAATCGATCTAATTCATCTGGTGTAATATCAAAATCTGTATATGAATAAAGTTTATTATCAGATATTATTTTAATTAGCTCCGATTTCCCTCTTGCAAGTCTTTTAATATAGGTATAACCATCAAATGTTATAAGATAAACTCCGTTATCTTGAAATTTATCTATATCAGTTTTAATGAGTGTTATGGAGCGTTTGGGTATAGTAAGTTCCATTAAATCCCCGTCAGGAGGCATAAGCTGGACACCTTGTAAATTTGTTGTATCCAATAGCTTTATAATCGAATCGTTAGGAATCTCAACTGTCCTAATAAGTACTGGAAATTCTGGAATTATGGTTCCTTGACCGCAAAAAACACTCCTATCATATAATTTCAAGATTATAGAATTGCTATTTACTGTTTCCAATGTGCTTGATTTTTGAGCTAATGAGTCAGTGTCATTTGTCTTATATTTTGGACCTGTTCCATCAGCTAGCCATTGAGCTGAAAATCGTGTCTTCTTTGTTGTTCTACCAAAAGTTTTTTACCAAGCCCTGTATCACCATTAAACCATTGATTAACCAATCCTTTGCTAACCTTAGCAAGATTGGCTAGTTCGATTTGTTTGCTGAGACTACACTCAGCCATTAATTCTATTAAACGATCTCTTAGTGTACTTGGCATTTTATTTGTAATAAATATCCATGGAAAGTTTTATTATAATTTATTCTTAAATAGATCTACGCATTAAGTTAAAACAGACCACCAAAACACCCTACCAATTATATGTATTTCTTCCCGATTGACTTCTTCGTCCTTATATTCTGAAGAATTAAAACTTTGGATCAATAATTTGTTTCCTGGGCGTCTTTTTAAAATATTTATTCGCAGTAATCCATTATGATTTATTGCATATATTTTGCCATCTCGAATATCTTTATCATCTGTATTGATCCCGATAGTACTGCTATCTGGAATAACAGGATACATACTATTGCCATTTGCTGTAACGGACACAACGGATTCTGGATTAATGCCGTGCTTTGCAAAAATAGAACGTGCAAAACAAAGTTTATATATATTGTAATCTTTGATGTATTCTGCAAAATCATTACTTGCCGAAAAACTAATTTCCTTATAAAACGGTACTTCCACTTCAACGTCACCTGAAGGTTTAGAATAGCCCCAGATTTCTAGAGCGCCGAGATATACAGAATTTGATTTTGTATTTTTTTGGTGTTCTTGATCCATCCATCCCTTAGGTTTATTCATGGCTTCTTCTAATTTTGAAGCCATGTTTGATCCGATATTTTTTGCTTTGCCATTTTGGACAGGTGTGCGATTAATGATTTGATATAAGTAACTAGACTGTTTATATCCTGCTCTTTTAGCTAGTTGCGTTACACCCCCAGCTTCTTTGACTAATAGGTTTAAATTTTCAAGTCTAATTTTAGATGTAATTTTCATAATTTATCCTAAATAATTTTCAAAACACAATTCTAGTTGTGACTTTTTATTTTCACTAGTTTTTTATTAAAATTTTATCAATATATTCAAAAGATAAAAGAATCGCTTTTATAGCGGTTTAATTATCAGGAGTTGTCGTGTTTTATTTGCTTTAATAACTAAAAAAGCCCCGGTTAACCGGGGCTTTATAATTAAAAGTAAATCAGTTAACAATATCATTTTTTTTAATATGTCTTGTTAAGAAACGATATAGAATTGGATTAATACAGCATTATAACGATAAGGAATGATCGCAAAAAGGATTTACTCAAGTGATTTAGCAAATTGATTGATTAAAGATTGATATTGCTATAGAAAAGATTCAATTGATCGATTTCTTCAGATTAAGAAAGAAATGATATAATTCTGAAAAAAAGAAGCTAATAGTATGAAAATCGTAATAGTTGTAGATTGACATTTCCTAAGGATAAATTCAGATGATTATTGAAGATTTAAATATAAACTGGAAAGCAGATGGCTTATCAACATATGATTGGCCTGCAATGGATAAAAATGGAAAAATTGCAATAATGGTGAATGAATCTTGGGGGGATTTACCTAAAGCACTATTATCCAATGATAATGCAAAATCATTATTAAATCCTTTTTTTGAACATATCTATGAAGGTCTGGATGAATATAGTCAGTATTCATACAACAAACATGGACAAACAATATTGGATTTATATACAAACAATTATACAAATTTAAAAAAGAGGAAAGATGTTGAAAAGTCAGTAGCAAAGTTATCTAAGCAGAAGGTACTTTTAGATGAGGGACTATCTGCGAAAAAGGGTGTGTTTGTATATTATGGATTTCTTGATTATGAGGAAAATTATTTTTTAGTTGATTATATAGGAAAAATTAAAACTGGGGATTATTATAGATCTTACCTTCCAACAATCTATGCTTCAATCGAAGATTTACCGAAAGAGTTGTGGCCGGTAATCGTCGTATCTGATACGGTGGATTTTACAAAAGATAGAATATTCGATAATGATAAAATTAGTGAGTATTTTCCCAAAATGTTTAGCTAAAATATAGTTTAATTAAAGCTCAGCTTATACTGGGTTTTAATAGTTAAAAATCTGAAAAAATTATTAGTATTTAAAGGAACTGAAAACTTTTAGGAAGTAAAATATTATCGTAAAAAAAACATGAGCTAAGGTAGTCAGTAAAAACATTAATTCTTTAAATATTTATAGACTACTAAAAAATGGTAGCTGGACAAGGCAAGAATACCCATTAAGTATGTCTGGACGATTCCCAAAGAGGAAAAGATAATGGATAAAAGAGAAATTTATATAGAGATGCTTTATTGGGCATTACCTTATATTAGAAATCTTCAAACTCATAGTATGCTTAGAAAAGCTATGGATAAATCCTGCTATTTAGAAGCTCAACTGGTACATAATTTGCCATTAAAACTTTTGAATTCAGATTTTAATGAATCTGATGTGCATTTTTTAAATTATCAGGCTAAATATTATTTTGAAAATTGTAATAATAGAATATCACCAAACTATAATATACATATTGAATGTATTAAAAAATTATTTAAATTAGTTCCCGATGAATTAAAAGAAATACTTGAATGGAGTGGTCCTTAATTCTTAAAAAAAATTAAGCATTTAATAAAGCTAATATAAATTCCCTGTTCTTAAACAGGGAATTTTTTTTCCATGAGTGATATACAAAAATTTATTTAAATTCCAGTTTTGCTAAAAAAATTATTTAGCTAGGCTTTTTTCTTTCAGAGCAAAGCAATATTTTTTAGATATATATTACTCATAATTTTATAAATCTATCTTCTAAAATTATGATGTCTACACGAAATAAGATAAACAGATTCAGCTAATCACAAAAATGGTTATATAAACCAATATGACTAAACATACGAAATTTTCTCCTTATAGAGACTTGGATATAAATTTTATTACTGTGCCTATTTTAGTATTTTGAATTGCAAATAAGAAGCTATGTAGTAGAAATAAGCTAAAGCATATTACTGGTATATGGAAAAAATAAAATTTAGATAAAAGAAATATAACTACTTTTGATGTGCCAAAGCTTATTGATAATAGTCGGAATAGAAAATGTTGAAATAAATAATGCTTATTGCCGAAAAGCAATATCTGAATCACTTGAACCAGTTTAAAATAAAAGTTAGGGAAAATCTAAAAATGCAAAAGATAATTATTTAAATAAAAGGATTATGTACATAAATTCGTAGTTAGAAAGAAATAGTTGAAATAGTAAATAAATATACATAAATTATGAATATTCAGGCATGGTGGAACTGAAAATGGTATTCTAAATGGGTATTAATGATAGGATTATAAAATGTTACAAACTGAAGTGACTATAGAATTTATCATATGCGGCCCCAACTTTAATCCAGATAGTGTAAAATTACTAGGAATTTCGCCTACAAAATATACTATCAGGGGAAGTATGAAAAATTGCAAATATAGCCCAGCTATAGAAACCACCTGGTGTTTACAGCATTGTATAAATTCACTAAATGATCTGGATCATCAAGTACGTCAGATAATTGATAGGATTGAAAACAAATTAAATATATTATTAAAATTTAAAGAAGAGAATGATATAGATTTTGTATTCACAATTTATGGCCATGTATATAAGAATGAACAGCGATCAGATATATATTTGAAAAAATACGTTAGATTTCATATCTGATTTAGGTAGTAAATTAACGATAGATATCGAATTTTGGTAAATAGATATACTAATATTTTTCTATAAACTATAATAGAAAGTGAATTAATAATCAAAAAATCCTGGTTTTCAAGCCGGGATTTTTTAAAGTGATTAACTAAAGCAAATGAGTATTCTGATTTATAAAAGAGGGAAATTAATAGGATTGGGCACATTTATAATAACATTAAAAGTAAAATATTTTAATATAAATTGACATTCAAAATTTAGTATCAAATTAATCTAATAAAAACTGAAAATCAATGCGATAATATGAACATATTAGGAAGTATGTATGAAATATACAAAACGTTGGAGATAGTAAAAATGAAAAACTTATTCGAATTTAAAGGAAGGTTGCACGGGGGTACTCATCAACCATTAAATCACCCATCAACAGAGATCTATTTTAAAAAAGAATTTCAAAGCGTGTACGGTGAAGATGTGGATCTTAATCTACCTACATTACATAATCAATCTACATTAGCAGAGATCTTTAAGGGATTTTTTTACCGAATTACAAGAAGAAAAATTCAATCTGATAAAGGAGTTTATATTGATAATACTACATTAGCAGACATTAATGATACTTTAAATTTATTTGTATCTGCGACCGGCTCCCTTTATTTGGAACAATATAAGCAGAAAGGTATTGAATCTTATCAATTAACACTTTACTCACAGAATCAGAAATATATGGTGATGTTTGCATATTCAAATGTAGGAGAAGATGATGAAATCAGAACTTTTTATGATCCGACACGTCCCGATAACATGGTAAATATGCTTGGTAATTTTTGGAATAATAGAATGGTAGTCGAGGATTTTAGTCTGGTTAAAAGAGCTTTTACTGAATTTTATTTAACAGGTGATATTGATCGTGAAATAGTTTCTTAATGATTAAAAAATCGATTAATTGAGTTTTTTAGTTGAAAAATTAACTAAAAAATTAGTATTGAATATTACTAATATAATATCCTCAAATTTCCTCAAAATATATTCAGATACTCCGTTATCAAGAGTCATTAGATTTTAAGGTAAATAAAACAGAGTTAATTAAAACCTAAACCTGAAAAATAGCTGAATCTATATTTAAATCATCAGATAATTAATAATTTGAATATGTAAGTAACCTAGAAATTGAAATACGTGATGCGAACAGTCAGAATTAAAAACCGGATTATCTATTTGTTCTGAATTCATGGAGCAAAACCAGTATCAAACCCATCAGTAAAGTGGGTAAAAATTGAAAAAAAAATTGCCGGAAATGATTTAAAAAAATTCTAAAATTAAGTTAATTGAAATGGTAAAATAATAAATTAGTGATATTTAATAAACATTTTTCATAGAAAATACAGGATTAAAAGATATGCAACAAATTGATGATTTTGGGTTGGGAACAATAGAGTTTGTAAACTATGGTTGTGATTTATTATTACAATTAACAAGTGTCTACCATGAAGGCGCAGAAATGGGAAAAGTTATATGTAAGGATGTTAAGTTTATTTCTTTTTCGAATTTTGATTTAGAAAAGGATGAGGGATTTGGGTGTCGTTATATTCCATCAATGTTTATTAAAAAATTAGACAATATTTGGTTAGAAGAGCCTTATAAAACAGGACGTTCTGTAATTTATACTGATATTGCTGAAGAAAAAATAGCCGCTTATGAAATTAATTTGGAGACTGGGGATTTTGAAGGAAGAATTATTTGTTTAGAAATCATATTGGATATTAAAGATAAATATAAAAATATACTTATTGAAGTGTAAGCTTTAACTTTTATGGACTAAAATTTTTTGGTTTTAAATCATGACTTAATAGTTAATCTAAACATAATTACTCAATCAATAATTTAAAATATACGTTATTGTTATTCAATAGCACGTCAAAAAATGGATGTTATAATAATCCAATTTGATCCACTTAGTTTGACTCTGCAAAGGTTTGCTGTTTAAGCTTTGTGTTAGTGTGTCGATAAAAGCACTTATTATATCGGTATAACTTTAAATGGCAATATTGACTTGAATTAATACTGCATTATGTAGAAAAGGTTTATCAGCAAAGAGTATGTATTGCGGTTGATTTTGTAAGTCAATTGATTAAAGATTGATTTTCCTATAGAAAAGATTTATTTTATCGATTTCTTCAGATTAAGAAAGGGATAAAATGGTTCTGAAGAAAAAAGGTTAGTGGTATAAAAACTGTAATAATTGCTGAGTGAGATATCTTAAGGATAATTTGAGGTAGTTATTGAAGATTTATATATAAACTGAAAAGAGAACTAAATAATGATTAAGTTTACCGAAGCTTTAAAATTGGCAAGAAACCATATATCTAAAATGAATATTTCTTGTGAAATTGTTCATATAGAAAGATTTTCTGAAGGCTGGTATTTTTGTTATCAATCTAGAAACTATTTAGATACAGGCAATTTTTCTGATATATTAGCAGGTAATGCTCCTATTATAGTTGATAAAGATACTGGAGTAGTCATAAATACAGTATCTGCTTATCCTATAGAACAATATATAGAAAAATATATAAATGAGAAAAAATCAAAATCTAAAAAATAAATTCACTAAAATCCTATCTGAAAAATTGACTGAAGTTGTTTAGGAGTTATTTAAAAACCGATATGATAATGACTGTTATTATATATCAGTGAAATTGTAAACAACTGCATATAAATATTGAGTTAGATGGGAAGGATAATCACCATATTCAGAATATCAGATATAGTTATTATTGTGTGCACTAGTTGATCTTGTTAATTTGGTTCTGACTTCCAAATTTGTAGAATACTAAAAATAAGGTAAAAAATCGTTAATTAGAATCTGATAAGGTAGATATAGTCTGGAAAATATTAAAATACAGATACCATAAAGTTGAAAAAAATAATAAAATAAGCTAATTTAGGTAAACTACTAAATATTATTTCATCCTATGATAGAAAAAGAAAATATATTATATAGAGGCTTATGTCTTGCTAAAAATGATTATTTTGCTGCAAAAATTTCCTATACTCGTGTATTTGGAATAAATATTGATTTAAGCATAGTTATTTATAGAAAAGATACGTGGGAATCTTATGAATCTTTTTACTTTAAGGGCTTAGCTTCTGGTGCTGATCAAAAAGAATGGTTTAAAAAAGCTGAAAAAATGGTGATGCAGTTAGATAAGCCTGAAGACTGGAAAAGACCACATCGTTATTGTTTAGCACTTTATGCTAAACAGGTATTAGAAGATGATTTTTTTAGAGAAAATTTATATTTCGACAAAGAAATAAATAGTAAATATATATACAATTATACTATGACTTCGCGTTTAAAGGAAACTGTGTTAATCAAAAAATTAAACCTGTTATCGGAAGAAGAAAAAAAACAGTTATTTATACTGCGCGAATGGGAAAAAAATATATGGGCTTATGAGGATATACATTATGCATTGTTTGGTCGCGAGTATCTTTACAATAATCTGCATGATAAGGAAAAATTTTCAGATTATTATGAAAAATACAATACAGAATTTCAAATCTTCCTTTCAGACTAAAAGCAGTTTATAAAAAGTATTATATATTGATATTGATGAAGGTAATCGAAAGTGTAGTATGTTAGGAAATTGCAATATAACAACCTTTATAAATCAGATTTTCCATCAGGGAAGTAAAAATAAAACCATCTGATTTATCCTGCAAAAGACTCGTTTATCTAAAAATACCTTTTAAAACACCTTAGCTGTAGCTACAACATTAGTAATGATCTGAATAGGATTAGCAATGATTCTGTAATGAACAGGTATGCTCTATAAGCTAAGTGATGAGTATAGACAGAAGGATGTTATCAACATCCGATAATCGAAATTTAAATGCTATATCATCAAAGCTAAACAGTAACAAAATACAAAGCTGGAAAATTATGAAACATGTTGTATTTGAAAACAGTAAACTGAATGCCATAATTGAAATACCAGAAATCTGTAGTTTCAGAGACAATAAAATGATATAAACTTAATTATTGTAAATGACTGCTGAAATTAAAATGGACAAACAGAGCGATATAGGTTGATCTAATATGATTACCAAAGTGTATAAATACCCAAGGCTAAGTGTGTGTGAATCTCTCAGGATAAGAAATCCAAATGCCAAAATGTTTAATATATAAGAGATTTTATAGCTATAAAATACATTCTGTTATAGGCAGAATACCAGAAATAATGAGATTGGGAAAAATAATATTACATTAATCAATACAACCATAATGGTGTAGATATATGTGGAAAAATATAAGTAACAAAGAATGCTTTAAACAATACGATGTAGAAAAAGTAGTTGCAGAGTTTATGATTTCAATGCCTATATTACCAAATGGGAAATTGAAAATTAGAATTATTGACTTTGCGGAACAGTTTGATAAATCATTAAAAAGATATTTGGGTAGTACTAATATACTGATTATTAAAAAATATCTTGATCTTGATAATGGAGAAATTTGGAATGGATTGCCAATAGGATCAGTTGAAGACGGGGAAACTATTGAAGAAGCATTGGAAAATACTATTCGAGGTTTTTTCGAGAGAATGAAAGAGTGCAATCTGGAAAGCTTGACTGATGAAGATATAGAATATGATGACTACTGTATAAATATGTAATATTCAAATGAAATAAATTATTATTTTATAAAGATAGGAAATATTGTATGTGGCGCCAAATAAATTTTAAAAATGTAAAAATAGAAAAACTGGTCGGTGAATTTGGTTTTTGGGTGGCTATCGGTTATCCTTTCAATATGATGACGATTAGGATATATGAAAATGCAGAAGGTGAATTCAGGGGGTGCACAAGTCTGGCTTTTAAATTTACAGACACAGGTAAATTTGAAAACAATTTAGGTAACGGAAACAGCCTAGAGGAAGCACTCAATAATGTAATAACGAAATTTGACTCGCTTGTAAAAGAAGTAGGTCCTGACAATCTTGAATGTAAACCTGTAGATTGGCATATTTTCTAATAGGAATTAAGAAAAAAATCTCTGTGAAAACAGAGATTTTTTTTGCTGGTAATTTGCTGTAAAAAATTTATACTAAGTCAGAGAGGAAATTAACCGGGATATTTACCATTGGCATTTTAGGGGTTTATTGATACATAAATTTTATAAAAAAATGAGGAAAAGATTTAAAATAACTCGTGATATTTATATAACATCTATTAAACTGTCTTAGAACAAGTTTTTGATATCGAGATGGAAAAACCGATAAAAGACCATTTGACGGAATTGTAAGGTGATAGAATTTCAGATTGGAAAATGTATCAGTAATGTTAATCAACCCAGGTATAATTATGAATTATCGGCTAAATTTTATGAAAAATACAGAAAATTAGAAATTTAAGAGTCACAAAAAAATATAGATGAAAAAACAGGAGTAATGTAATGGTGATATCAGATTCTGAAATGGAAACAACAGCCAAAAAGAAACAAAATGCTGAGGCTATGAAAAGCAATAGAATATCGAAATATGATAAAAATCAAGAAGATTTTGAATTTCAGTATTGGGAGCAATGTCGTCATTTGTCTGAAAAAGAATTAGTTGCTTTACTTAGCCATGATAATTTCAACTTAAGTTTAGAGGCTGCAAAAGCATTACTGTTAATAGGAGGAAGTAAAGTTATTAAACTTGCTCAAGCAGATAGTTATAATAATAGCTATAAACGCAGAGTGCTGGCTGCTTTTATTTTAGGACAAATCAGGCTAAACACTAAAGAAGAAAAAAATTCTTTGAAAATACTATATGATTTAACTTTAAATGATCAGTCTGCTATCGTGCGTTCTTACGCGGTATTATCTTTTGGCCAACGATGTAAGGGTATTAAAAATAAAAACTTAGATTCTTTATTAGCCCTTGCTGAAAAGACCATTCTGGATAAATCTTTCAAGGTGAGAGCGAATACTGCCATTGCTTTATCCATGTTTGATTACGAAGTATCAATTCCATTACTGATTAAGCTTTTAAAAGATACTCACAGTGAGGTAAAAAACTGGGCGGCATTTGCAGTGAATGTAAATGGCTATGATACACCGGAAATCCGAAATTGTTTTGTCTTATTATTGAAAGAAAATAATTTTGATGTTCGATATGAGGCAATAACTGGTTTAGCAAAGAGGCTTAATAAAAGTGTTGCTCAGCTTATAATTCAAGAATTAAGTGAAGATAAGATAGATGATAGAATGATAGAACTAATAAGCTACTTAAGAGATGATTCGTTATTACCTGTGCTTTATCAGATAAAAGATAAATTTGGCTTATCCAAAAAATTAAATATGTGTATTGAAAATTTAGAAAAATTAAAAGTCAAAACAAAATTTATATAATAGAAATTCTGCGCAGCTTGAAGAGCAATAGCGGAGAGTAAATTCTCTGAAAAATGCAGGTAGTAGAAAATTGAGAACTGATAATGACATAAAAAAGTGGAGGTATGATGATGGTAAGATCAGCATATGATAAAAAAAAGGATGATATTCACTTTGAGTATTGGCAACGATGCAGGTATTTACCTGAAGATAAATTAATAGCTTTGCTTGATCATGATAATTTTAAATTAAGCTTAGAAGCTGCAGCATCATTGCAGTTAAGGGGTGGAAGTAAAATTATCCGGCTTGCTCAAATGGATAGTTTTAGTAATCGTTATAAACGCAGAGCCCTGGCTGCTTTTATTTTAGGACAAATCAAGTTAAACACTAAAGAAGAAAAAATATCTTTGAAAATATTGTATGATTTAGCTTTAAATGATCAATCTGCTATCGTACGCTCTTATGCGGTATCATCTTTTGGTCATCGCTGTTTTGGTCATCGCTGCGAAAAAGCTAAAAAGAAATATGCAGACACTTTATTATCCCTTGCTCAAAGTACCGTACTGGATAAATCTGTCATGGTGAGAGTAAGTACAGCTTTTGCTTTATCCGTATTTAAAAATAGAGCATCAATACCATTGCTGATTAAACTTTTAAAAGATACTCATAGTGAAGTAAAAAATTGGGCGGCATTCGCGGTGAATGTAAATAACTATGACACACCGGAGATTCGTAATTGCTTTGTATTATTATTAGATGAAAAAAACTTTGAAGCTCGTTTTGAAGCAATAATTGGTTTAGCAAAGAGGCAAGATAAGCGTGTTACTCAGATACTAATTCATGAATTAAGTCAGGAAAGAATATATGATGAAATGGTTGAGGTTACAGCATATCTGGGAGATGTTTCTTTATTACCAACTCTTTATCAAGTAAAAGATAAATTTGGTACATTCAAAGAATTAAACACTTCAATTAAAGTGTTGGAACATTTAAAGTCAAAACTATAGATTTTTGAAATTAGATAAGATAGGTTAATGCTCAATATAATAACAATAAATTAATAAAATATGTAATAAAAATATAAGGTAAATCAATAGAAATGTATTTAGAAGTAGCGAACCGGAAGCAAATAGTTTGATCCTCTGGATACTGATTTTCCGGATATGTATTACTAATATGGTATCTGGCTCTATCAACTACTTTTAATTGTAACTATGCTTGATAAGCAAGGGGAATCAGATAAACTTAGTAGATAAACATAGGTAGTGAGGTCTGAATGAAAAAATATTAAGTAACTAATAATTGATATGTTTAGTAATTTGTAATTATAATAGCTGCAAATTAATCAGGTTAATGTTTATTTCAATAAATTTTAATATAATATGGTAATTTTTTTTATTATTCTCTTTATTTTTTCTATATTGGTTTCTATTTATATAGATAAAAGTCATAAAAAAAATATTTAGAGAATTTAAAAAATACTAGAAAATATTTGGACGATGAAGAAATTTTGAATTTATATCATGACAGTGAATTCTCTGAAACCAGTATTTTGGAACTATGGCATGAAGTTGCCAATAATTTTGACGTTCCCTCAGGTTATTTGAGACCAGAAGATGAGCTGGCGAATATGGGTATAATAAATTTTACAGAAGATCACCCTAAGCTAGAAGATATAACAGATATTGCAATAGAAAGAATGAAAGCGTTGAATAAACCAATTAATTTACAGGATATTTCAACACTTGATGATTATATAAGAGCATTAGCTGTTAAAAAGTAGATAAATTATTCAATTTAAATATTAGGTAATCTTATTATACTTCTAAATAGAAAATGTCGGATAGAAATCAGCAGAAATTATTTTTTATAAGATTAATGAAATAATTTTGACTTATAATTTCAGGCATTATTAAATGCCAATTTATAAATTAAAAAAACGTTGAAGATTCTAAAAAAATATGATAATAATGTATGGGTAAATAAAATTACGCATTAATTTTACATTAGACTAATATGGAAAGCGGATTAAGAAAAGGTTATTTGGCAAGAAATGATTATTTCCGTGTTTATATTTGCGGATTTGTGGAGAGAATGGATACAGGTGAATCTTATGCAAGTTGTGAAGGTATAAGCGAGTGGGAATATAATACTATTACAGATATAAGAATTAAAGAATTGACGGAGCAAGCTGAAAATTTTATTTATCATTTAGGCAAACCTGAAGACTGGAAACGACCGTATCGTTATTGTGTGGCTCGCTATGCCAAACAGATTTTAAAGGATGATGTTTTTAGTGAAAATCTAAATTATAACAAAGATATAAATGATAAATATATATATCGCTACACAATGATTTCACGTTTAAAGGAAACTGCATTAATCAAAAAATTAAATTTATTAACGTATGAAGAAAAAAAACAGTTGTTTATACTAAAAGATTGGGAAAAGAAAGCGTATCGTTATGAGGACGTATTTTATGGAGTCTTTTGTCGAAGATGTATGTATGAATTTTTGAATGATAAAGAAATTTTTGAAAAAGATTACAAGCGATATGAAGCAGAATTCGAGCGATTCAGAAAAGAATATGAATTATTTAGATAAATATTATTTAAAATAAGTTGATATTTTATGAATAAAATACAAAACAAATTTATAGGATTATGTCTGGCAAAGAACAATTATTTTGCAGCCACTATTTGCCGTTTGGAAGAAGTAGAAGGTTATGCTAATGTATATGTAATGGTGAATAGAAAAGATACATGGGAATCTTATAAATCCTTTAGTATTCAAAGTATATTCTCTGACTTAGGGCAGAAGCAATGGTTTGAGACTGCGGAAAAATTTATTGCTCAGTTAGAAAAACCTGAAGACTGGAAAAAACCACATCGATTCTGTTTAGCCCGCTATGCCAGACAAGTGTTAGCTGATAGTATTTTTCATAATAATTTAGCTTATTTTAAAGAGGTCAACGATGTAGCTGTATACATATGGTATTACTATAGGAATTCCCGTTTTCAGGAGGTTATATTAATTAGAAATTTAAATTTATTATCAGCTGAAGAGACAAAGCAGTTATTTGTACTTAAAGAGTGGGAGAAGCAGGCGTTTTCTTATCAGGATATACATAGTGCACTTTATGGTCGAAAATATCTGTATAAACGCATATATAATAGAAATAAATTTAAAGACTATTATGAGAAATATAACAATGAATTAAAAAATTTTATTGCTGAAAACAAAGACAATATTATTGGAAAATCTTAAAATTCATTGTATTTAACAAAGATGACAAGGTATTCGGAATAATTATTAGATATACCATTATTTTATAAAATATACTTAAAAAGATTATGGTGAAAATTTATAATAAAAATAGATAAGCTTGTCAAAGTCATATCCCGATGATGCTTTTGTAAGCTAAAAAGTAAAAGAAAGCGTGTAAAAATAAAAGCATTGAACAAAAATTTTTACTTACTAATTGAGACTAGTAATCTTCAGAATCCATATTGTGAAGATAAAAAAAAATATGAATCTATTGGGAGGTAAGGATTAATGATAAATTGTTACTTAGGACATAACTGATGATGTACTTAGTTGGCCTGGAGGAAAACTTCATCTGTATATGATGCACTTGAGCAGATTGTTTTGCGTATACTTTTGGAATATTATGATAAAATTTTTGTTCTTATAAAAGAAATAGAGGATGTCATAGTGAGCTTAGTCAATTAAAAAATCTTTAGAGGGTGGAGAATTAGACGATGAAGAAATAAACAGAAAGTAATTAAAATAAAAATTATCAATTGATGTTGATATATTTACTTATATTTTATATATTAGACTTATAAAATATAAACAAAGGATATAAAAAATGCAGACTTTATTTCGTTTAAGTTATGTTACTTATTCATATCATGGAAACAAGAAAATCTCACAGGCGTCACCGAATTCTGACGATTTTGATGGTGAGGCATTTCAAACTTTAGGTATTTATAGTACTTATGAGATAGCTTTAGAAAGAAAAAAAAATTTTTCAAAAATTTATTATGTAAGTAATTTGAAAAGATTAGATATTGATGAGACTTATTTAGATGTGGATGAGTGGCGTGAAGGATTTGTCACTATATAAACAAAACAAAAAGATTAGACTGGGAGTTATTATGACGGAAAAAAAAGTATATCTTTTAATCCATGCTAAGGAAACAAAACAGAGCGGTATACAAGAATTTGTAATTGGTTTTTTTTCTTCCTTGGAAAGAGCAATTGAGGAAAAAAAGAAACGGGAGAATGTCTTAGGTTTTAAAGATTATCCTGAAGGATTCAGAGTAGAGGTATTTGTAATTGATAAAGATATTTGTCAAGAAATCATATATCTGTAGGCAAAAATTTATCCTATAAAATGATGGTAATATGCAGCTTCAAAAAATCTTTTAACGTTAAGCAATAAAAAGATGATAATGAAGCTGCATTAGATTTAGCTAAACTATATAATAGATAGTAGAAAAGAACATATGAAGAGTGAAAATATTATTTAATTGAATTTTAAATATTATATATTCTTAAAAAAGTTGTAGTGGATTTTAAAAACTGATTTAAAAAGAAGATTGAAAAAATTAATATAGCCTAGGAAAACCAGCAAAAAGTGATTCCATAAATTTTTAAAAACTGTTTCTTTCAGAAATAAAATTTAATCTGGAAAATTAAGTATTATTTATAAGAGTATAAAATGTTACAAACTGAAGTGATTATAGAATTTATCATATGCGGAACAGATTTTAATCCAGATAGTGTAACCAAATTACTTGGAATTTCGCCTACAAAATATACTATCAGGGGAAGTATGAAAAATTGCAAATATAGCCCGGCTATAGAAACTACCTGGTGTTTACAGCATTGTATAAATTCACTAAATGATCTGGATCATCAAGTACGTCAGATAATTGATAGAATTGAAAACAAACTAAATATATTATTAACATTTAAAGAAGAGAATGATATAGATTTTGTATTCACAATTTATGGTCATGTATATAAGAATGAACAGCGATCAGATATATATTTGAAAAAAAATACGTTAGATTTCATAGCTGATTTAGGTAGTAAATTAACGATGGATATCGAATTTTGGTAAATAGATATACCAATATATATAAATTATTTAGTAAGCAAGATTTAATGAATTATATTGCAGATATAATTGCAAAATTAGATAGAATTAATTCCGCTTTTATTAGATCATTTTTTTCTATTCTGTTAGATAGTGACGATAAAGAAGTTATTCAGTATATTTCGTCGATTATCAATAGTAATAAGTTAGTAAATAAATTATCTGATAAGGAGTTAACTCTATTGAAAAGACAAATTTTGTAAACTCTTTATTTTTAATAAAGTATGTTTTTTGTATAATAAAGTATAATACAATGTTGATTACACAAAAAAGTAATTGTTAATTTATGAGGAGTAATAAAGTAATGAGTGCCTTTGATGAAGAGATTGAAATTGAAATTGATGAGATAATCAAAAAAAGTAATAATTTTGGATATGATTTAAAACAATATTTAGATAATCTTCCAGAAAAACAATTAAGAAGAGCTATATATATTTTATCAAGACACTATTATCATATGGATGTTTCATCAGAAGAAATGTTTAAATTTATAGTTTATATGTTTTCTGATGATAAAATAATATCCCAAGTTACTTTTGATAATTTTGCTTATTATTTTGTATCGATGAGAGATTTTAATAGTGCTCAAAAATATAAATTGAAAAATATAGTAATGGAAAAAATGGAGATTCTATGCAGAAATTCCGTTGACCCTTATAATATGAACACTTTATTAAATCATTTATTTAGTAAGCAAGATTTGATGGATTATATTGCAGATCTAATTGAAAAATTAAATAGAATTAATTCTGATTTTATTACATCATTTTTCTCGATCTTATTTTATAATGACTATAAAGAAGTTATTCAGTATATTTTGTCGATTATCAATAGTAATAAGTTAGTAAATAAACTATCTGATGAGGAGTTAACTCTATTGAAAAGACAAATTTTGTAAACTCTTCGTTTTTAATAAAATATTGTTTTTAAATATTTATAATTTATTTGCTCATTCATATGGTTGTAAATATTGTTTTGGTACAGTTTGAACCAGCCATACTCCATTTTCCGCCAGATAGAATTGATATCCTGCCTGATACATTATTAAGGCGTGTATTTGCAGCACAATAGGGCTGCCATGACGTGTGCCGACTTTTATCGCAGTATTCACATCTGCTGACAGATGTACATAATGGCGGCTCCCTGCGATTAATCCTTGCTGTTTGATTGAATCCATAAATCTTGTGGCTGTACCATGATATAAAAACTCTGGCGGTTTTTGCGCATTATGACTGATATGAACCTGATCAGTTGAATGTCCTTGTGCTGCACGAATTTTTAAGCCATCTTCAGATATGGTAAATCGTTTTTTATCACTTGTTTTAACAACCACTTCGATAATATTTCTGGTGAGTTGTTCTCCATGCAGGTTTGCCTGTTTGATTAAGTATTCTATATTTACCCATCCCTGCTGATCTAAGGTGATATCTATTGTTTCCGGCTTATGTCTTAGAATATAACTTAGGAATTTACTGGTTTTGATAATTTTCTCTGACATTAATTTTGTATTCATATGTTCTATATTGTATTAATTTGAAACCATAGTTTATTAAGTTAAGTATTAGTTCATTGGTGTTGTGTTGGCTGATTTTAATATAGTGAATGTATATTAAAAACGAGAAATAGTATATGTTAAAAACATAAGATTGGTTGAAGAATAGTTAGTTATACCGGAAAATTTTTGAAAATTCAGAGGATTAATTTTTTTACTAGGAGGATAACTAAAAGTATTGATGGTAGTGATGCAGTAAAAAATATATGAAGTCAGTAAAATTGTTAATGAGAATGAGTTATTGCGAAACAAATTTTATTTTTAAGCTTGGTCTGCGTTGATACAACAGCCACCGGATGGTTTTTTATTGATGATAGTAATTAATTGTTTATCGCTCCAGAGCACGTGGATTTTATAGAATCAGGCTGTGGTTATACATATTGCTCAGCCTGATTCTATTAGGAAAGATTAAGGTATTAGTACTGCACGGCCATTAATCTGCCCTTTAATCAGTTTATCGTATACTTCCAGAGCCTGTGAAAGGGGGTAGGTGGTGTATTCGATATTTATAATACCTTTTCTTTTCATGTCCAGTACTTCCATCAGTTCAACCCGTGAACCCCAATAGGGTGTACAAAGCGATGCTCCCCATGGCTGATTCATGCAGTGCCAGTCGAGTTTGCCGCCACCCAGACCAACTACTGTCCAGTCGCCGTTTAATCCGACTGTTTGTGCGCCCAAAGTCAGAGTTGGCTTATTACCAACAAAATCAAGTACGACGGAACATTTCTTCACACCGGTAATACGGGTAATTTCTTCGACAATGCTATCGGTATCGCGGTCGGTACGTATTACATAATCCGCACCATATTTTTTGGCCAGTTCCAGTTTTTCATCATTAATATCACCGGCAATAATGGTGGCTGAATATAGCTGTTTCAGGATTTGTACAGCCATATGTCCTAAACCACCTATGCCGATTACGAGAACAAAAGCAGATGGTGTTATTTTGCCGGCAGAACGTTTAATTGCATGATAGGGAGTTAAGGCTGCATCGGAGAGAGGGGCCACTTCTTCCGGGTGCAGGTCATGCAAAGGTACGAGTAAACGGCTGGAAGGAACAATCATGTATTCAGCCATGCCGCCATTGGTACCCAGTCCACCGCCGAGGATCGGAGATTCCGACTGATGTTCACAGTAGTTTTCCATAGATTGCTGACAAGGCTGGCAATGTCCGCAACCCCATGGTCCGTATACCATGACTGCATCGCCTACTTTAAAATCAGTTACTCCTTCGCCTAGTTCTTCAACCCATCCGGCATTTTCATGTCCCAGGGTAAATGCAGGAGCACCAGCAGGGATACCACTTTCGATCAGGTGTATATCTGAGTGGCACACGCCGGCTGCACCTATTTTAATCAGTATTTCACCAGCTTTGGGTTTTGGTTTTTCGATTTCATCTATGCGGATATCGTGTTGTGCATGTAATCTGACAGCTTTCATGTTTTTCTCTTTTTCTGTTGATAAGATAAATATATAAGTTAATAGTTAATCAATTTGTTTAATTTGTGTCAAGTTACTAGTTTTTATTATATATTTTGTTTATTTTAATAGTTCTGTTTTTTTATGTTATTTTTAAATTAAATTTGTATTTTTCTGCTGATTTATCTGATTTTTTTATTCTGGATTTTGTTTAAATCTATAGTACAAATTTTTAAAATGTAAATAAAGCTGTATCAATTAAGATATTTTTGATATATGTCTCCTGATGAGTTTCATCATTGATACTAATCGATAACTGACTGGTGTTATTTATGATGATTAATATTTGATAGCTGATTCAAATAGATTTTTTCAGTGTTGGATTTGCAATTTGAAATAGCTGGTTTGCAATAATATTGATTGGGTCGGAAAACCATATGTAATAAATGTAATTGATTTGACTCTGGTGTCAGTAAAGCTATAAATCAGTTTGTACATTGGTGTTATGAGGTTGAATTCTGCTATTTTATAAAATGAAACAGGACGGTTGATTTTTAACCGTCCTGTTCTCATGTTGTTGATTTATGTCTAAGCTCAGTGCTGATAACCTTTATTGTATTTTTTCTCCAGCCATGAGAAGAACCAGCTTAAGGCGATGGTCATTATCAGATAGATTATGGCAATGGTGTATAGCGGTGTCTCGTAGTTAAGATAACGTCCGGCTGCTGCGCGGGCAGCAAAAGCTAGTTCGACTACGGCGATGGCGGATAAAAGTGAGCTGTCTTTAAGTAAGGTAATAAATTCGTTACCAATTGGCGGCAGCATACGGCGGATAGCCTGTGGCAGAATGACATAGCGCATGGCTTGTGTATAACTCAGACCAAGAGAGCGGGAGGCCTCGAATTGTCCGCGGTCTATTGACTGGATGCCTGCACGGAAAATCTCGGTAATGTAGGCTCCTGAATTAACTGAAAGTGCAAGTACGCCGGCAATCAGTGCACCGTAGCTGCGGCGCAGTTCGACAGCCAGATCGCCGCTGATAATCAGACCGTCAGCAGGGTTGATAAGCAGTGGAAACCAGACAAAATACCAGATGAAAATCTGTACAAACAGGGGGGTGCCGCGGAAAATGGTTACATAGAGCAGGGAAATCTGGCGCAATGACCATACGAAAGCACGCATGGGCAGCCCGCCTTTTTCAATGCGGATAATGCGTGCAAGGGCAAAAATCAGACCGAGAAGTGTGCCCATAAATGTGGAAATCAGGGTGACGCCGAGTGTTGTAAGCGCACCGTAATAAAACATTTCACGGTATTCGTAGATGATGTCAAAACGAAAGGCCATTGTGTTACCTAATAAATTTTCTGAGGTGTTGCTGGCTATTGATAGCCTTAGCGTCAGGTTGGCGGCTATTTTAGCAAGAAATAGGGGGATAACTGTATTAAAATTTGTTTGTTCTTGAGAATAAAGTGGATTTGATGGTTGAAACGGCTGGAAAATCCTGAGCAATTGCGCTGGCTAAGGTTAGCTGAAATGTTTACAATGATACGTTTTATTATTTGATTTATTCAAGAATTGTATGCGAGTTTGGTTGGGGAGCGGGCAGCAGCCGGATTGGCCGGATGGTACTGCGGTGACTATCGGTAATTTTGACGGGGTTCATTGCGGGCACCGGCATATTTTGATGCGTTTGCGTCAGGAAGCCGGACAGCGCGGGCTTAGTTCGGTGGTGATGATGTTCGAGCCGCAACCACAGGAATTTTTTGCGCAGCAGGCAGGGAAAACTTTGCCGTTTCGTCTGACTCCGCTACGCGATAAGCTGGATCTGCTTGCTGCAAGCGGCTGTGTTGATGCGGTTTATGTTGTGCGGTTTAATCAGCAGTTTGCAGCTATGCAACCGATGGATTTTATCAGTCAGATGTTGGTCAGGCATTTGCACACGCGCTATTTGCTGGTAGGTGATGATTTCCGCTTCGGTACACGGCGCAGCGGTGATTTTACTTTATTGCAGGCGCAGAATGAGTTTGTTACTGAGCACACGCCTTCAATTGTGGTTGAAGATGTGCGCGCATCCAGTACTGCGGTGCGGATGGCACTGGCTTCAGGTAATCTGGCTTATGCACAGTTGTTGCTGGGGCACGAGTATACGCTGAGTGGTCGTGTGAAGCACGGGGCTAAACTGGGGCGTGAACTGGGTTGTCCTACTGCTAATGTGCATTTACCGGCTTTGCACTATGCTCTGAACGGGGTATTTGTGGTCGATGTATCCGGAGCTTTCGGGCGTAAGCGCGGGGTAGCCAGTTTTGGTAAAAACCCGACTGTGTCTTCGGGCAGTTTACAAAAGCTTGAAGTGCATATTTTTGATTGTGAAGATGATTTATACGGGCAGCGTTTACAGGTGCATTTTTTGCATAAGCTGCGCGATGAGCTGAAGTTTGAATCGCTGGCTGCGTTACAGACGCAGATTTTTGCTGATATGGAAGCTGCCCGAATATGGCAGGCTGCCTGAATAGCAGGATTATGTTCGGGTGGCCGTAAAATTTATTGAACTGAATTTATTCTGAATATTAAAAGTTAAATATATTTTAAAGAGAAAGTCATGACTGACTATAGTAAAACAGTAAATTTATTGGATACGCCGTTTCCAATGCGCGGTAATCTGGCCAAGCGTGAAGGCGGCTGGCTGAAATCTTGGTATGAACAGAAGCGTTATCAGAAACTGCGTAAATTGGCAGCGGGAAGACCTAAGTTTATTCTGCATGATGGTCCTCCATATGCAAATGGTGATATTCATATCGGCCATGCTGTAAATAAGGTATTGAAGGATATTATTATCCGGAGTAAGACGCTGGCTGGTTTTGATGCACCATATGTTCCGGGCTGGGATTGTCACGGTTTGCCGATTGAGCTGATGGTGGAGAAAAAGCACGGCAAGAATATTCCGGCTGCAAAATTCCGCGAGTTATGCCGGGAATATGCACGGGAACAGATTGAACGGCAGAAAAAAGATTTTATGCGTCTGGGTGTACTGGGTGACTGGGAACATCCATATCTGACTATGGACTATCAAACTGAGGCAGATATTGTGCGTACGCTGGGACGAATTCAGCAGGGCGGTTATTTGTATCGTGGTGAGAAGCCGGTACAGTTCTGTCTGGATTGCGGCTCTTCGCTGGCAGAAGCAGAGGTAGAGTATAAGGATAAGGTTTCTTATGCGATTGATGTGGCTTATCAGTTTAAAGATAATGCTGCTGTGGCGAAAGCTTTCGGATTGAATGAGCTGCCGGGTGAGGTATATGGTGTTATCTGGACAACAACTCCGTGGACTTTGCCGGCCAGTCAGGCAATTTGTGTCGGTCCTGAAGTGGTTTATCAGTTGATTGATACGCCTAAAGGTAAGCTGGTGCTGGCTAAAGAGCTGGCTGAGGCGGCTTTAGCCCGGTTTGGTTTTGGTGCGGATGATACGGCGGTACTGGCTGAAACAGCTGGCCGGAAACTGGAAAATCTGCATTTAAATCATCCGTTTCTGGATAGAGATATTCTGGTATTACTGGGTGACCATGTTACTACCGAGGCTGGTACTGGTATGGTACATACTGCTCCGGCACATGGTCTGGATGATTATTTTGCCTGTCTGCGCTATGGAATTAAGTTGTATAACCCGGTAAATGCTGAAGGGCGCTATATCAGTGATGTGCCACGGTTAGCCGGTATGACAGTCTGGGAAGGTAACCCGGTGGTAATCGACTGGGTTGCGGATGAAGGTAAGTTACTCTCTAATGGCAAAATTACCCATAGTTATGCACATTGCTGGCGCCATAAAACACCATTGATTTACCGGGCAACCGGTCAGTGGTTTATCGGTATGGATAAGGAAGGTACCGATGGTAAAACATTGCGCAATAAGGCTATGAATGCTGTTGATGTTACTGAATTTTTCCCTGCATGGGGACGTGCGCGTCTGGAGGCAATGATTGAAGGGCGTCCGGACTGGGTGGTTTCCCGCCAGCGTTACTGGGGTACTCCGATGGCGTTTTTTGCGCATAAGGAAACCGGTCAGTTGCATCCGCGTTCGGCTGAGTTACTGGAAGAGGTAGCTAAGCGGATTGAGCAGCACGGAATTGAAGCCTGGTTTGCATTGGATAAGCATGAGCTGTTAGGGGCTGATGCAGATGAATATGAAAAGCTTCCGGATACGCTGGATGTCTGGTTTGATTCGGGCAGTACGCATTATGCAGTATTGCGTCAGCGCCCTGAACTGGCATGGCCGGCTGATTTGTATCTGGAAGGTTCGGATCAGCATCGCGGCTGGTTTCAGTCTTCATTGCTGACAGCTTGTGCAACGGTTGGCAGTGCTCCTTATAAACAATTGCTGACACATGGTTTTGTGGTGGACGGTAATGGACAGAAGATGTCCAAATCTGTTGGGAATGTGGTTGCACCACAAAAGGTCAATGACAGTCTGGGTGCTGATATTCTGCGCCTGTGGGTTGCTTCTACGGATTACTCCGGTGAACTGGCCATTTCTGATGAAATTCTGAAACGGGTTTCTGAAAGCTACCGTCGTTTGCGCAATACGCTGCGTTTTTTGCTGGCCAATCTGAGTGATTTTAATCCGGAAACGGATGCAGTGGCGATTTCAGATATGCTTGAGCTGGACCGCTATGCTCTGGTATTGGCTCAGCAGTTGCAGGAGCGCGTAGCCAATGATCACTTTACCCGTTATGCATTCCATTTTGCGGTACAGGATATTGTGCATTTCTGTTCGGAAGATATGGGTGCTTTCTATCTGGATATTCTGAAAGACCGTCTGTATACAATGCAGGCAGACAGCCATGGTCGTCGGAGTGCACAAACTGCGCTTTATCATATTACGCGTAATCTGGTGTTGCTGCTGAGTCCGATTCTGTGCTTTACGGCTGAAGAAGCCTGGGCTGTTTTAACAGGTAATGATGAGGATAGTGTGCTGTATCATACTGCACATGTGTTCCCGTCTATGGCTGAGGCGGAATTAGCCGGTCTGGCACAGAAATGGCAGGCAATCCGTGCAGTAAGAGATACTGTTAATGCGGCGATTGAACCTTTGCGTGCTGATAAGAATGTTGGTTCGTCATTGCAGGCAGATGTGGCTATTCGAGTACCGGCGGATATTCTGCCTTTTGTTACGGCAATTGGTGATGAGTTACGCTTCGTGCTGATGGTTGCCAAGGTTACCGTTGAGCAGGGTGATGAGCTATCGGCTACGGTCACTGTTGATCAGGGTACTAAGTGTGAACGTTGCTGGCATTATACAAATGATGTGGGTTCTGACCCGAAACACCCGACAATCTGCGGTCGTTGTGCACTTAATATTGATGGTGCCGGTGAACAGAGGTTATATGCTTGATGCGGGTTAATGATTTTAATATTGCCGGTTATTTTGGCATGATTTGAATGATTCAGGCGTAATTGGTTTGGCCGGTTACGCCTGTTTGGTTTTTAGGGAAGGTTATGCTGAGTAAAAAATTGTTTTTATATGGTGCAATTATTATTGCGGGGCTGATAGCTGATCAGTTAACGAAATATCTGGTTTTATGCCATATTCAATATCTGGAAAGAATTACGGTAATACCGGGTTTTTTTGATCTCACACTGACATATAACCCCGGCGCGGCATTCAGTTTTCTTGCAGATGCCGGAGGCTGGCAAAAATTCTTTTTTATGGGACTGGCTCTGGTGATTTGTGTTTATCTGTTACGTGCAATTATCCGTGATGAATTCGCAAAGCTGGGTAAAGTTGCTGCAGCCATGATTATAGGAGGGGCCGCAGGTAATGTAACAGACCGGCTGGTGCACGGGCATGTGGTTGATTTTCTATTGTTCTACTACCATAATTGGTTTTATCCGGCATTTAATGTTGCTGATAGCCTGATTTGTGTCGGTGCGGTGTTGCTGGTGCTGGAAAGTATTTTCCATCAGAAGAAAAAGGCGGTCTGATTGATTCGTCTGTGATGAATTCAGCCAGGTAACGGGATGTTTAATGAGTGACAAAAAGATTTTACTGGCCAATCCGCGTGGATTCTGTGCCGGTGTAGACCGTGCTATCAGTATTGTAGAGCGGGCACTGGAAGAGTATGGTGCTCCGATTTATGTACGGCATGAAGTAGTACACAATAAGTTTGTGGTTGATAATTTGCGCAATAAGGGTGCGGTATTTATTGAAAATCTGGATGATGTGCCTCCTGATGCGACGCTGATTTATTCTGCTCATGGTGTATCTCAGGCTGTACAGCAGGAAGCAGTTGCACGCGGCTTTCGTATTTTTGATGCTACGTGTCCTCTGGTAACTAAGGTTCACCGACAGGTATCTCGGCTGGATGAACAGGGTTATCAGATTATTATGATTGGTCATAAAGGCCATCCGGAAGTTGAAGGAACGATGGGGCAATTGCCGCCGGGTGTGATGTTGCTGGTGGAAACAGTTGCTGATGTGGCAAGTTTACAGGTCCGCAATGAAGAAAAGCTGGCACATGTGAGCCAGACAACGCTTTCGGTTGATGAAACCAGCGGTATTATCGCCGCTTTAAAACAGCGTTTTCCTCACATTAAAAGTCCGCATAAAGAGGATATTTGTTATGCAACCACCAATCGTCAGGATGCAGTGAAAAAACTGGCTGCTACCTGTGATGTGGTGATTGTAGTGGGATCTCCTAATAGTTCGAACAGTAATCGTTTGCGTGAAGTGGCAGCATTACTGGGTGTTGATGCCTATATGGTTGACAATGCCGGCTGTCTGCAAACACAGTGGTTCAGTGGTAAGCATCAGGTTGGTATTACAGCCGGTGCTTCAGCTCCTGAGGTACTGGTGAATGATGTTGTACAAACTATTGTTTCCTGGGGATACCCGACAGTTACCGAAGGTGCTGGTGTGGAGGAAAATATTATGTTTGTTCTACCGAAAGAACTGCGTGGCTCATCATGAGTACGCCGATTTTATCCGGTGAGGGTGTGTGTCAGCGTGCCCATGATGATGGCAGGATGTTATTACAGGATATCGATTTTCAGCTCTGGGCTGGTGCGCGTGTGGCAATCAGCGGTGCATCCGGGGCAGGAAAATCGGTTTTTTTACGTACGATTTCTCTGCTGGATTTACCAGCTTCGGGCACGCTGTATTGTCATAATCAGCCGGTTCGTCTGAATGCACATTGTATTGCACAGCATCGCAGCCAGATCGCTTATGTACGTCAGCAGGCGGTGCTGATTCCGGGTACAGTGCGTGATAATCTGTTTTTACCTTTTACTTTGCATCATTATCAGCATAAAAAATTTCAGCCGGATAATGTACAGCGTGTGTTAGAGAGTCTGGGTAAAGATGGTAATTTCCTGGAACGGGATGCAACGGATTTATCCGGAGGAGAGGCTCAGCTGGTGTGTTTGTTGCGTATATTGCAATTAAATCCGCCGGTTTTGCTGCTGGATGAGCCAACGGCTTCTCTGGATGAAGATTCGGCACAGGCTGTACAAAAGCTGGTCGGTCAATGGCAGAAAGATAATCCTCAGGCTGCCTATATTTGGATTTCACATAGTGAGCAGCAGATTAATCAGGTAGGTGATGAAATCTGGTATCTGGATGCCGGACGGATTACTCACACCAGAAAATCACCACGGGCGGGAGGCAATAATGCAGGGAACTAATTATATTAGTGTTGCAGAACTGGCTCTGGCTTCATTGCTGATTCTGGTGAGTGCCGGTGTTTCATTATGGCTGAAGCTTGGATTGACAAAACGTATTCTGATTTCAGCAGTTCGGGCTATTGTGCAGCTGTCCATTGTAGGTTTGTTATTAAAATGGATATTTGCCTCTAATCAATGGTACTGGGTACTGCTGATTATTGTTGTTATGACTGTGATTGCCGGCTTTTCTGCGCGTTCGCGGGGCAGTTATGTATATCGGGGCTTGACCCGTGATGCTTTATCATCTGTATGGCTGGCTTCGTGGTTAAGTGCTGCTGTGGGATTATATGCGGTACTGCATATCCGCCCATGGTATTCACCGCAGTATGTGATTCCCCTTCTGGGGATGGTATTGGGTAATTGTCTGACAGCTGTAGCATTGTGTCTGGACCGTTTAACACAGGATTTACGTCAGCAACAGGCTCGTGTAGAAGTAATGCTGTCTATGGGCGCTACAGGCTGGGAGGCTTATCGGGATACTGCGCGTGCAGCGGTAGTAGCAGGGATGTTACCAACAATTAATCAATTGAGTGTAGTGGGGTTGGTAAGCTTGCCGGGTATGATTACCGGGCAGATTCTGGCCGGTGCATCTCCTGATCAGGCAATCAGGTTTCAGCTATTTACTATGTTTCTGATTTGTGCCGGTTCTGCCGGTGGTTGCTTATTATGTGCGGTTTTTGTTTACCGGCATGTATTTAATCGTTGCTGGCAATTTTGCAGCTGGCGTTTGAGACGCAGAAAAGCTGATAAGATTTAGTGATTTAATTTATATATTAAACAAACCGGTTGCCTATAGAAGTTGGCAACCGGTTTGTTTCAGTTATAAGCCGGACATCATCTGTAACATCATTATTTGTACGGATATTCTGATAAGTTTAGATGACTAAATTCAGGCAATTTCATCAATCCATGCCTGCTGAACCGCTTCGAGTATGCGCTCGCCGCAGTGCTCCGGATTGTCATCAAATTCTGGTAAAGCCAGTATCAGATCACGCAGTTGGGTAAAGCGGATACTGGTAGGGTTGATGTCTTCGTAGCGGTCGGCCAGTTCTTCGGCGATTCGGTGTATATCAGTCCATTTCATGGTTTAAGCCTGCACTTAATTAGATAATTAAAAAATATTATTAATTCAATCGGTTTGGAGAGTATTGTCATCAAATATGATTAATGCTCTTCTCGTGCATGATTGATGGTATATCTGGGAATTTCGATGGTAACATCACTATCAGCCAGACGTGCCTGACAGCTCAGGCGTGAATCGGCTTCCAGCCCCCATGCCTGATCAAGTAAATCTTCTTCCTGTTCAGTCGGTTCAGGCAGGCTATCATATCCTTTGCGGATAAGAACGTGACAGGTTGTACAGGCGCAGGATTTTTCGCAGGCGTGTTCAATTTCAATATCATGCTCAAGTAATGCATCACAAATACTGGTTCCTGTGGGAATGTCACTTAAAACTTTACCTTCAGGACAGAGTTGAGGATGGGGCAGTACAGTAATTTTGGGCATGGTAATTCCGTGTTTCTAAATAAAGCAGGCGTGTCCGGTTTTAAAATAAAACCATTCACGCCGAAAATGTTATTAAATTATACCTTGTACTTTTAGCACGGTGGATACACCGGCATCAGCACTTACGCGCTGATAGAATTTACTCAGATTATGATATGCGCTCAGATCAATGTTACATCTTTTTGTCCAATGTGCTTCTATAAAAATGTAAACATCTGCAATAGTGATATTATCGCCAGTCAGGTAATCCTGCTGAGCAAGAATATTATCAACGAAGGAAAATAAATTTTTCAGAGTAGCACTAGCATAGGCCTTCAGATTCTCCTGTGCTTTTTCATCATCTACCATGCGTGCTGCATAGAAATAAGGTTTAAAGCTCATGTGTAAATCAGAATTGGCAAAGGCCAGCCATTGACGGGCAAGGGCGCGTGCTTTGGGATCGTGTTGTGCTGTAACACCATAAATACCTTTATCCGGTGCAAGATCATTGATGTAATCAATGATTGCCACATTCTGACGCAGTGCCCAGTTGCCGTCAGTCAGTAATGGTACTTGCCCCTGAGGGTTCAGTGCCAGATATTCCGGCGATTTGATTGTGTCGCGGCCTACCTCTTCAGCGGTATATTCAAGTCCGCTCCATTCTAGTGCCACATGCGGTATAAATGCACAGGTATTTGGTATGTAATATAGCTTTAACATGATGTTATCTCCATTGTATCGGCAGACAGTTCAATTTGTCTGCATTTGAAATATCAGATTTCTCTGACGTTTTTACCTTGTAAAGCACGTTGGATATTGCGGTTCATGCGTTTGGCAGCAAATTCATCAGTTGCGTGATTCAATGCATGAATGGCATCACGAATATCCTGAGCATCTCCTTGCCGGATTTGTTGTCGGGTGTGTTCCAATGCAGTTTGAATAGCCTGTTGTTCATCATTGCTAAGTAAGTCTGCGTCCATAGACAGTGCATTGGTGACCGCTACAATAATGCTTTCTGCTTCTACTGTGGCTTCTGTACGGGCACGTTGTCTGGCATCGGTTTGTGCATGAGTAAAACTGTCTTTCAGCATTTGGGTAATAACGGTATCATCAAGTCCGTACGAAGGTTTTACTTCAATATGAGCCTGTACTCCTGTAGTTTGTTCGCGAGCAGAAACAGAAAGCAGACCATCAGCATCAACCTGAAATGTTACCCGTATGCGTGCTGCTCCGGCGGCCATCGGCGGGATACCGCGGAGTGTGAATTGTGCCAGACTGCGGCAGTCTGCGACTAATTCACGCTCACCCTGTACAACATGGATCATCATGGCTGTTTGCCCGTCTTTAAAGGTTGTAAAATCCTGAGCGCGTGCTGTAGGTAAGGTACTGTTGCGCGGGATAACCTTTTCAACCAGTCCGCCATAAGTTTCCAGCCCGAGTGATAACGGGGTTACATCCAGTAACAGCCATTCATCATCATTTTTATTGCCTGCCAGTACATTGGCCTGCATTGCAGCTCCCAATGCTACGACTTCATCCGGATTAAGATTATTCAGCGGAGTCTGACCAAAGAAAGTGGCTACAGCCTGCTGTACATGCAACATGCGCGTAGCTCCGCCTACCATAATTACCCCTTTTATCTCACTTTTACTGATGCCGGCATCGCGCATTGCCTGTTTAACCGGCTCCAGTGTTTTGGCTACCAGAGGCTGAGTTAGCTGATGAAAAGTGTCACGGCTGATATCAGTGAGAATTTTTTGTCCGTTAGAAAGAGTGGCGGCAATGGTGGTTGATGTTTCACTTGTCAGAGCTTCTTTGGCTGCACGTGAAAGTGATTGTAATAATGCGCTATCCTGAGCATTTAACTGTGATAATTTATTCTGTTCCAACAACCAGCAAAACAAACGCTGGTCGAAATCGTCACCACCCAGAGCACTGTTACCGTTTGTTGCTTTTACTTCAAACAGACCGCGGCTTAAGGTTAGAACTGAAACATCAAATGTTCCTCCGCCAAGATCATAAACGATAAATGTTCCTTCAGCGGCATTGTCCAGACCATAAGCAATTGCAGCCGCGGTGGGTTCATTCAGTAAGCGTAAAACATGCAGACCGGTCAGACGGGCGGCATCTTTGGTTGCCTGGCGCTGTGCATCGTCAAAATAGGCCGGTACGGTAATCACTGCGCCGGCAAGTTCACCACCGAGTGTGTTTTCTGCACGGGTTTTCAAAACACGGAGAATATCTGCAGAGACATCTATCGGGGTTTTATTTCCTGCACGAGTGTGAATGCTGATAATGCGTTCATCATTAGTAAAATGATAGGGCAGATAACGGGTTTCAGACTGATTATTGATATCTTCAAGAGTACGGCCAATCAGACGTTTAGCTGAACTGATGGTGTTGGCCGGATCGATACGCTGTGCTTTTAATGCATCTGTGCCTACTTCCGGTACGCTATCCTGCTGGTAGCGGACAACAGAGGGCAGGGTAATCCTTCCCTGTTCGTCTGCGAGACATTCGGCATAACCACTGCGTACGGTTGCAACTAAGCTATTAGTTGTGCCTAAATCAATACCTACAGCACGACGATGTTCATGTGGTACAGCGGAAAGGCCGGGTTCGGCAATTTGCAATAAAGCCATAATCTGAATTTAGTCCTGATTTCTTAAATATTACTTAATACTTCGATTTTTTTATCAAAGCATATCTCTGATACATTGATTCTGATGATGTCAGGGAAGTGCAGCTTGAATTTCACTTTGTAATTTGTGTAAAAAACGCCCCTGGCGTACCAATTCTGCTGCTTTTTCCGGCTGATTCTGAATAAAGGTCGCATCCAGTTGCTGGTATAAGCCGGTTTGTTCGAGCTCAATAGTTGCTGCAAGTTCTTTCAGTGTTGTCCAGTCAGCTTCTGTACGGGCGTCTTCGAGTGTTTCACGCCATTGCATCTGCTGCATTAAAAACTCAGCCGGAAAGTGCGTATGCTCAGGTGCATCCGCATCTATTCCCTGTTGTTTCAATAAATATGCAGCCCGGTCAAGCGGATTGCTCAGAATACGATAAGCTTCGTTAACGGTAGCAGCCATCATCATGGCCTGCTTTTGTTCAAAAGCACTTCTGGCAGCAAATTTATCCGGATGGCACTGTGCTGCCAGCAGGCGATAATTCTGCTCCAGTTGCTTATCATCAATATTGAACTGTTCGGGTAATTGAAAAAGAGCAAAGTATTGGTTCATGTGGCTCACCTTTATGGTGAAAATTGGGTCAAAGCTAAAGATACCGGACATGAAAAACAGGCTTTTCGCAAAATTTGGTGTAATGCTGTATTTTGCTTATCAGCCGGCAGAATTGCGACATTCCGGCAACAGGGTTATTTATTTAAACATGAAAGCTTTCACCACAACCGCATTCATCTTTGGCATTGGGATTGGCAAATTTAAAACCTTCTTGTAATCCCTCTTTAACAAAATCCAGTTCAGTACCATCCAGATAAACATGGCTTTTAGGATCAACAAATACTTTGACACCATGTTGTTCAAACAATAGATCTTCCGGCTGGATGTTATCAACAAATTCAAGAGTATACGCCATACCCGAACAGCCACTGTTTTTAACCCCGAGACGAATACCTTCGCCTTTACCACGTTTGGTCAGATAATTGCTAATATGCTTAGCGGCTTTTTCAGTCAGAGAAATCATATTCTCACCTGTTGGAAATTTGTCCTGAATTTACTATGCAGTACCTTCAGGGTTTTTACAATTATGATTAAAACGACGTTTGTAAGATGAAAGAAATGAGCGCTTAATGGCAATATTTTCTTCACAGTTAATACAAAAACGTGTACCAGGAAACTCAAGCTGATGTTCAGATGATATTGATTCACCGCATTCCAGGCAAAATTGACTGGTACACATTCTGATATCGTTTAGGCGTACTGCATTAACCGATTGATTGTCATTATTTTCAGTAGTGGGTTCGTTGTTATTTGCGGTACTGCCAAAAATCATCATATTACTCGTTATGTTTTTTTCGATAATCAGCTACAGCAGCCTTAATAGCATCTTCTGCCAGAATAGAACAATGTATTTTTACTGGTGGTAATGCTAGTTCTTCAGCAATGGCACTGTTTTTAATAGCCAAAGCCTCATCCAGACTCTTACCTTTAACCCATTCTGTAATCAGACTTGAAGAAGCAATAGCAGAACCGCAGCCATAAGTTTTGAATTTGGCATCTTCAATAATACCGTTATCACTTACTTTGATTTGTAATTTCATTACATCGCCGCAGGCTGGTGCGCCTACCATACCGGTACCCACGCTCTGGTCACCCTTTTCAAAAGAGCCGACATTGCGCGGATTTTCATAATGATCAATGACTTTGTCACTGTAGGCCATAATAAGTTCCTTTTACAATTCTTCTGATGCCAGAATAACTACAATTGCTTTTATATTCGCAGCAAATAACCTGTTTTTAGTGTGCAGCCCTGCGATATAGCAGGGCAGAATATATCGTTTCAGTCTGAGCTGATTAATGTGCTGCCCATTCGACACTACTCAAATCAATGCCTTCCTGATGCATTTCCCATAATGGAGACAATTCGCGTAATTTACCGATTTTGGATTTAATCAGTTCAGCAGCATAATCAATCTCGGCTTCGGTAGTAAAACGTCCGAATGTAATACGCAGAGAGCTGTGTGCCAGCTCATCATTGCGACCCAGTGCGCGCAGTACATAGCTTGGCTCCAGACTGGCGGAAGTGCAGGCAGATCCGCTGGAAACAGCGATATCTTTAACTGCCATAATCAGACTTTCACCCTCAACAAAATTAAAGCTGATATTCAGATTCTGATAAACGCGATGTTGTAAATCACCATTGATATATACTTCTTCAACACCTTTAATTGCATTGAGAAAACGGTCACGTAGTGCTTTAGCATGAGCATTGTCTTTATCCATTTCCAGACGAGCCAGACGGAATGCCTCACCCATGCCGACAATTTGATGAGTAGCCAGTGTGCCGGAACGGAAACCACGCTCATGCCCGCCGCCATGCATCTGTGCATTCAGGCGGACACGGGGTTTGCGGCGTACATACAAAGCACCAATTCCTTTAGGACCGTAGGTTTTGTGTGCAGACATACTCAGCAAACCAATCTGATTGGCTTTTACATCAATATGAACTTTACCGGTAGCCTGAGCAGCATCGACGTGAAAAATGACTCCTTTTTCAGCACAAAGTGCACCAATAGCTGCAATATCCTGAATCACGCCGATTTCATTATTTACCCACATCACACTGACTAGGGTTGTATCAGGACGGATAGCAGCTTCCAGCTCAGCCATATCAATCAAACCATTTTCCTGTACACCCAGATAGGTAACTTCAAAGCCTTCTCTTTCCAGCTCTCGCATGGTATCCAGAATAGCTTTATGTTCAGTTTTGACCGTAATCAGATGCTTACCTTTACTGGCATAAAACTGTGCCGCACCTTTCAATGCCAGATTGTCAGATTCAGTGGCTCCTGAAGTGAAGATAATTTCTTTAGAATCCGCACCAATCAAAGCAGCAATTTCATTGCGTGCATTTTCTACGGCTTCTTCTGCCTGCCAGCCAAAGCTATGGCTATTGGATGCCGGATTACCAAAAAATTCCGTCAAGTAAGGAATCATTTTTTCAGCCACACGCGGATCAACCGGTGTTGTAGCTGAATAATCAAGGTAGATAGGAAGTTTTACGGTCATTGTCGTGTTCTCTTTAAATATCTATGGCTGCGCCGGAGTATTAATGCAGATTAATTAAGGTAACAGGCTGCTCCGGGTTGCTTTTTTTTTCATTACTGTTGTTATGGTAAGTTCGCTGATTCAGAATGCATTGCAAAGTAATGCCGCGCAAATAGCTGTCTATGGTTTTATTCAGATTTGCCCATAAGTCATGAGTCAGACAGGGTGAACCGTCCTGACAATCAGCATGACCGCCGCAAACGGTAGCATCCAGAGTGTCTTCCGCTGCAGAGATAATATCTGCAATATTAATCTGAGCAGCATCATGACTCAGTACATAGCCACCTCCCGGCCCGCGAATACTTTCTACCAGCCCGGCACGGCGTAATTTTCCGAACAGCTGCTCAAGATAAGACAGGGAAATGCGCTGGCGTTCACTTATTGCAGTCAGGTTTACTGCACCAGATTGCGCATGCATAGCTAAATCCAGCATGGCAATGACGGCAAAACGCCCTTTGGTGGTTAAACGCATGACAAAACCCGAAACAGATTGACAATGTATGAATTATCTAATACCCGACAATTTTAGTCAACTTTATTCATGGATAAATCAAGTAATTATGTCAGAATTAATTCCATCACAAATACATAAAATTCTAAAATCAATACTGGTTAAAACCCTGGAAATACAGAATGTTTCCAGCTGTCTGGCAGCGGAACCGGGTAAATTGTTTTAATTTTTGCGCATGATATTTCCTGATTATTAATAACATTCATCAAATCAGAGCGTTTGTATACGATAAGCACAGAATAATTAAGAAATTCGGAATTATCGGTTTTTCTGAGAACAGGCCAGAATCAAGCTCACGGATATGAAAATGAAAAAATAATGCAAGCCGTAAAAGTACTGAAGTTGTTAATAAAGCTGAGCTAATAGCTTAACTTCAAAAGATATTGATACTTTGTATGGGAAGAAATTAATATTCGAAATATTTATGCTGATTAAAAAATAATATTTCTGATAATAAAACAGGTCTGAATATATTCAGACCTGCAAGAAATGTCCGGAATAAATGTTATAAACTGGCAAAAGCATCGGTAGCAGCCACCAGAGCAGCCTGATTTGCCGGTTCAAAGCCAGAATGACCAGCCATAGTGACTACCAGTCTGGCATGCGGTAAAGCCTGCTGCAATTCCCATGCGCTTTCAATCGGTGTGCACATATCATAGCGCCCCTGAACAATGACAATCGGAGTATCAGCCAGTATCTGAATATTTTCCAGTAAGGCAAATTCGCTTGCCAGCCAGCAGCGATGGACAAAATAATGATTTTCAATCCTTGCAATTGCCAAGGCACGCTGCGGATCATTATATTCGTCTATACCAGCCTGATTATGCTCTAAATGTACAATACTACTTTCCCATTGGGCCCATGCTTTAGCTGCATTGAGCTGAGTTGTTTCATCCGTATAAGGATGGCATAACAACTCATGATAGGCATCTACTAAATTATGCCGTTTATCTTCAGCAATCGGTGCGAGATAATTCTCCCATGCTTCCGGAAAAATATGATTTGCGCCTTGCTGATAAACCCAGGTAATTTCATGTGGCCGGCACAGAAAAATACCGCGCAGTATCAGCTCACTGACTCTTTGCGGATAAGTTTTAGCATAAGCAAGTGCCAGTGAGCTACCCCATGAACCGCCAAATACCTGCCAGCGTTCAATGTGCAGCATTCTGCGAACTTTTTCTAAATCTTCAACCAGATCCCATGTAGTATTGTCGTCAATACAGGCATAGGGCAGGGAACGACCGCATCCACGCTGGTCAAAATAATAATAATACGGTATTTTTCCGGATTGAAGAAGCCGCGGCATGCAGGCGAGGCTCCGGCTCCCGGCCCGCCATGTAAAAAAATAACTGGTTTACCGGCCGGATTGCCGCTTTCTTCCCAGTAAATCTGATGAATTGCAGAAACCTGCAATAATCCAGACTGATATGGTTCAGTTATTGGATACATAAATGTGTTCCCGAAAGCAACTGCAAACTAACTAAATGATTATTATTAAATTATAATTCAATTTGTATCTGGTTTTATCACTGTTCTGCCGGTTGTCTGCGGTTATCAATCAGCGAAACCACTTACGCACGGCATCCAGACCGCCAAAGCGTACATTAATAGACGTTGCAGCCTGTGTTTTCGGTTTGGCGTGGTAGGCAACTCCAAAACCGGCAGCCTGTAGCATCGGAATATCATTAGCACCGTCACCCATTGCCAGTACCTGCATTGGGTTTAGTCCAAGTTTTTCTCTGAATTGAACCAGTAAATCAGCTTTAGCCTGAGCATCAATAATTCTGCCTGCCAGCTCTCCGTTCAGAACATTATCTTGTATCACCAGCTGATTAGCAAAAGTATAATCAAGTCCGTATTGTTGCTGCAGCCGTTGAGTAAAATAAGTAAATCCACCGGAAATCAGCATGAATTTAACTGCATATTTCTGACACTGCTGCAACAGCCATTCTGCACCCGGAGAAAGTTTCAGTACATGTTCATAAACCTGTTTTAATTCTTCAACCGGTAAACCCTTTAATAAAGCTACACGCGCCCGTAACGATTGCTCAAAATCAATTTCACCGCGCATTGAGCGTTCGGTGATGGCCGCAACCTGTGCCTGTAATCCCATTCCGGCAGCAATTTCATCCACACATTCTATGGTAATCAAAGTGGAATCCATATCACTAACAATTAATCCTAAGTCTGCAAAATTCTGGTCAGGCAAAATAGCAAAATCAATTTTTTGCTCAATTAGCTGAGTCTGTGCTGATTCAGATAATTCGAAATCAACACTAACCGGCAGTCGCATCACAGAATTATCAAATGTATATTCCGGATTTAACGGCATAATTGCGTTTAAATGGGATAAGTCACACAGATGTAAATCCGTATGTTGTAAAACCAGAACAGGAAGCATAACAAATATACAGCCAGAAAAAAAATTCAGTATAGACATCCACAATAGGCTTGACAACCAACAGTTAAAAAGAAAATAAGTGCTGAAATCAGAATCCGGAAATTGAGTAAAATTAATCTTATTTAAACTAAAAATAAAAATAAAAAACTTAATTTACATTAAATTCTTTAAACATAAAGAAAAATTACAAATGAGTTTGTACAATGCAACTTTTTGTCCAAAATTGCGGTTGTGAAAGGATAAATAAATATCCAGAAATTTTAGTATTATTGCTATTATTCCAAGTCGCATTTTTATGGAGTTATTACATGCAACACCCCTCAACCACCTCATCGGCGGTCGATCAGTATCGCGAACTTACTGTTCGCGGTATGATCTTAGGTGCATTAATTACAGTAATATTTACTGCATCTAATGTATATCTGGGGCTGAAAGTTGGCCTGACATTCGCTTCATCCATACCCGCTGCCGTAATCTCTATGGCTGTACTCAAATGCTTTCATGGTTCAAATATTCTTGAAAACAATATGGTACAAACACAGGCATCGGCGGCCGGTACCTTGTCTTCAATTATCTTTGTTCTGCCCGGTTTGTTAATGATTGGTTACTGGCAGGGTTTTCCATTCTGGCAGACAACCTTGATATGCGTTGCCGGCGGTATTCTTGGTGTTATTTTCACTATTCCTTTACGCCATGTACTGGTTGTTAATAGTGATTTACCTTATCCGGAAGGTTTAGCCGCCGCTGAAATACTCAAGGCTGGTGACCACAATCAACCACAGGAAAATGATGAAGATTCACCGCAAAGCGGAGTTAAGCAGATTGTTACCGGTGGTATTTTATCCGGTATTTTCAGCTTTCTGGCCGGCGGCTTACGCGTAATCAGTGAAAGTGCCAGTTACTGGTTTAAAGTAGGCGGAGCCGTATTTCAGGTGCCCATGGGCTTTTCACTGGCTTTGCTGGGTGCCGGTTGGCTGGTAGGTATTACCGGTGGTATTGCTGTACTGCTAGGCATGTTTTTTTCATGGGGAATAGCCGTACCGTATTTCACCAGCACCACTGCAATGCCTGAAAATGTTTCAATGATGGATTTTGCAATTAAACTTTGGGTAACCAAAGTCCGCTATATTGGCGCCGGAGCCATCGCTGTTGCTGCAATCTGGACATTAATTACCCTTTTCAAACCTATGCTTGAAGGCATGAAACTTTCTTTTCAGGCCTTTGGATCGGATTCACAAACCAGCAAGACACAGGAGCGGGTAAATCAGGATTTATCGCCTAAAACCATGATGCTGATTGTAGTGGCTACTCTGATCATTCTGGTTGCTACCTTCTACAGCTTTATTGCCACTGCGCCGATATCTTTCGGACTGGCCTGTGCTTTGGTTGCGTGTGCCACCATCATGGCCTTCATTATAGGTTTTCTTGTGGCTGCAGCCAGTGGCTATATGGCTGGTCTGATTGGTTCTTCTTCCAGCCCGATATCCAGTATCGGTATTGTTTCAATCATCATTATATCGCTGGTATTCATGGTGATTGGTCAGTCTAGCGGTATTTTCGCACAAGCTGGTGGTAATCAGTTTATGACAGCTTTAGCATTATTTACTGCTTCTGTGGTTATGGCCATTTCTACTATTTCTAATGATAATCTGCAGGATTTAAAAACCGGCCATCTGGTTCAGGCTACACCGTGGCGCCAGCAAGTAGCACTAATTATTGGCAGCATTGTTGGTGCGATAGTAATCTCACCAGTACTTGAACTGTTGTATAACGCTTATGGTTTTACCGGAGCCTTACCACGTGCCGGAATGGATGCTGCTCAGGCACTGTCAGCACCGCAGGCAACTCTGATGACCACTATTGCCAAAGGGATTTTTTCTCACAATCTGGAATGGGCATACATCAGAGCAGGCGTATTTTTGGGTGTATTCCTGATTGTGCTTGATGTGGTGGTTAAATATCTTCGTCCGGGTTGGAGTGTACCTCCGCTGGCAGTGGGTATGGGTATTTATCTGCCGGCTTCCGTCAATATGCCAATCTTTATCGGAACAGTATTATCCTATTTATGTTTGCGTTATATCAAAAAGCGCCATACTGATCCAGCTATTCAGGAGAAAGAGGTTAAAGCCACAGATCGTCGTGGTACATTACTGGCTGCTGGATTAATAGTCGGTGAAAGTATCGTAGGTGTAGTAATGGCTATGGTAATTGTTGGGTCTATAGCTCTGGGCGGCGGCGAATCTCCGCTGGCTTTGAATTTGCAGGGCTGGGATAAAATTGGAGAACTATTAGGTTTACTTCTCTTTATCTCATTTATGGCAATTCTGGTACGGCAAATAATAAAAAAATAACAGTTAATTAATTAAAACAGCGCATAAAAAGCGCTGTTTTTTTGTATATCTTCTGAGTTATACAGACTTAAATGAAATAATTCTACAGTATATTTATATGCCATTATACTTAAGAAAAATAAAAAAAATAGCTTCAATACTAGCTGTCTCGAAAATATCTAATGTTAATAGAAAACATATAAGTTATTATTGTATAAATATTTTATTAGTATTTTTTTATATATCCTCATAGAGAATAATTTTTCATGTAACGAATATTATTATAAAAATGAATACAGTAATAATTGAAACACATTGTCAAATAAACTGTTATTGCAAATTAATATTTCAACTAACTCTGATTTCTAAAATCATTATATTTGTTGTAAGAATATCTCTTTTATTATAGTAAATTTTGATATTCACATTATCAGTCCGGAAACTGGGAAGTTTTTATTTTCTATTGTTAATGCACAGCGGATGCATTCCGCACCTGGTGTCACGTTGACAGGGGGCGAGCAGGTGAGCAAAGAAGCTACAAGTACCGTGAGTTAGTAGGTTTTATATACTAAAGAAAAAATCAGCTAGGTATTGTGAAGATTAAACTGATTTATACAAGGTAATCTGGATGTAACACATTGCAGCGTTTGTGTTACTAGACGCTGATCTTTGAGACTGATTCTTGTCTGCGTTATCTGATTGTAATTGCCGGCACAAATTATCAAGTCGAGTTGTCAAAAACTCAATGAATATTAAAATGAGCAATATGTCAGCCGAGTTGTGTTAACGTAATCTCATGTTTGAGTTTTTATATACTACTTAATCTCTTCCGCCTTCTTCTTTATATAAGTATAATAAGATTTTTTTGTCTTTATCTAGCTGTATCTATTCTTTCATTTTATTAACAATAAATGAAGCAAATGCTGCTGTTAATGTAGTGAGTAAAATCTCTGAGGATTTTCCTGCAAGTTTTCCTACCAATTCCATCAATTCTTTTGCACAAGTAGGACAAAGCTCATCATCATAATTGTCTCCTCCAACTGCATAATTTCTACATCCATAGTTTCGGCAAACATAAATGGTTGCTTCACAATTTGGACATTCACACTTATCTCTTCTTAAATTATTTTTAACTGAAATTTTTGCCCTGACTTCATGTTTACAACACGGACAAATACCTATTGGTTTATACTCTGATGTTTGTTCATTCATAATTGACACCTTATAAATCCATGTTTGGTCTAATTGAATTGCGTTAATAATGAAAACCAATATATTTCTAATCAACTAAAACCTTAATATTTTGCGAACCAAAATAGAGGTTATACAGCTAAAAATAAATCAAAGTATTAAATAACTGTAGTTTATTTAAGTATATTATAAATTTAATTTGTTTTAGTAAATTTTTTATATTAAATATAGATAAATGGAGATGTTCAACATTTATGTTTAAAAAAATTTTGAACAAAAAGAGCGAGTTAAATTAGTTAAGAATGAGCTGGACGAAGTTAAGAGTAAGTGTGATGCGTTAATAAATGCAATTGAAAACGGCTTAGATGAAGTAAGTTCAATTATGAAACAAATATCAAATTAAGATGAAACAGAAAGAGCTCTATTAATTGAACAGGAAAAATATCTGCTGAGCCTGTCTTTGTGGAGCCATCTGGTATTGAAATTAGTTCAGCTATAAAAGCTCTGCGGAATTTTATAACAAATATAAAGAATTTTAGAAAAAATAGTTTATTATAATCATTTATAAAAAGTATTGAAGTATTTGACGATGAAAAGTTATAAACTATTAACCCAAACGGATTGTGAATACAAAAGCGGTTCATAGTAAGAACGAATGGCACGCCTACAGGGATTCGAACCCCGGTTTCTACCGTGAAAGGATAGTGTCCTCGGCCTCTAGACGATAGGCGCATTAATATGTGTTAGTGTGTATATGATACTACAATTTGTATAAACATATATCATTTTCACAAGTATGAAAAGTAATACTAACAGTTTTAATTATTACAAGAAATATCTCTTTATCAGAATTATTATATTGTCAACTTTGATATTACTTTGCTTTGTTTTTAAAAAGACAAATTAAATTATAAAATTTATTTGAATAAATTTTATAAAAATTAAAATCAATTAATGATATATTCATAACAAATTGATCAAATGTTAAGTTTAGTTAAATATATGTATAAATAAATATTTTATGATATAATATTTTTGTTGTTTAAACAACATACCAATAATATTATATATTTATTTACAAAGGTGAAAATATGGTTTATTTTACAGTTACTGCAGCTAATGGGTGTAAAGCACTTATTAACAGAAATATGGTTAATAAAGTAATTGATTATGGTAATTATCGTGCCATTTATCAAGGAAGTGATACTAATAACTTTCAAGTCAGAGAAAGTTTGTCTTATATTTGGGACTATTTAAATAGTAAATAAAAGTTGTATAGGTTAAATTTTATTCTCTTTGAGAAGGAATTCATAAAATGAAAACTGATTTAACATGTATTCTTTTAACATTACTGTTATCTTTTTCATTTAGCAATGCTTTTGCATATAAACCTTCTCAATTTGATAAAATTCGCCTGAAACAAAATTGTAAAAATGAGCAGGAGTCGCCATTTAAAGACTTCGCTGGTACGCCTAGTTGTGATAAGCTGAAAAAAATCGAAATCGATGAAAATCAGCCAACTTACCGGGTAATTCGTGAACAATAAATGAACCTTATCTGAAAAGGTAAGTATAAACATAGCCTGATTTGACCACTCAGGCTACAATATTGATAGATTTTAATATACAGCAAACTCTTCAAGCTGTATCAGAATAACGGTTCTGATGCAGCTTAATTTTTATTAATAATAGTATTTTTTATAAGATTGAAAGGTGAGTAACTAAATAAATGAATAGTACATATCTTAAATGTACAATTTTAATTTTATTGCAATCTATTATTTAGTTATATGCTTATTTTTTATTATTTAATTTGAAATTTCAATTAAATTTAGTTTTAATGTTATATAATATATAGAAATTATTTTAATTTAGGTATACTAAATTTTAAACTTTTAATAAATACAAATTATGAATGTATTAATATTAACAAATCATTTGGTTGAGCTTTGCGGTTCAGAAATTCAAGTTTTGGAGATATATAAGTATTTCAAAGAAAGAGATCATAATATTTTGGTATATGCAAATATTTTGGGAGATCCTATTATTGAGTATTTTGATAAGAATGATTTAATAACAAATTTAGAACAAATAAATTTAGAAAATATTAATTTTATTTGGTCTCAACATTGTATGATTGCTAGACTATTTCAAAATCAGATTCATAAAAATGTCGATCTTAAATTAATTTCAGTGCATTTATCTCCATATGAAATGATGGAGTTATGCTCGTTACCATATATGAAATTATTAGATTGTATATATGTAGCAAATAGTAAAGAAACAAAAGATAAATTAATTTCGTTGGGTATAGAATCCAATAATATTTTTATTAGCAGTAATTGTGCCCCGAGTAAATATTTGGATAATTCTATTAAAGAAACTAAATTGAATAATATTTTGGTAGTATCTAATCATTTACCACAAGAAATGATTGCAGCTACAAATATATTATCTAAAGATTTTAATGTAAATACTATAGGTGGAAAAAAAGCTGTATTAGTTACCCCTGAGCTAATAAAACAATATGATATGATAATAACCATTGGTAAAACAGTACAATATGGATTATTATCTAATATCCCTGTATATTGTTATGACCATTTTGGCGGACCAGGTTTTTTAAATTTTGAAAATTATGAAGTAGCAAAATATTATAATTTTTCAGGAAGAGGTTTTGAGAAAAAAACTGCAGAAGAAATTGTTTTAGAAATTAGAGAGAATTTTCAATTCTCTGTTGACTTCTTTAATAAATTTTCCAAAAAAAGTGACTTTATACTTGAATACTTTATGGACAATCTCTTTCTACAAAATAAAAAATGTATTCTTACAAAGAAAAAACAGCAATTATTACTTCCTTTTGTGCCTTTTGAAAAAAAAATCGCTGAATTATATTCTTTAATGAAAAAAGAACAGCATTATACTAGTTATCTTTTGTTAGAAATGGTTAAATTGAATACTGAGCTCAATAGTAAAGAAGAAAAACTAACCAAATTTTTTAAAGAATTATATTTTACTAAGGAAAAACTAATCAAATTTTCTAAAGAATTATATTTTACTAAAGAAAAACTAACTAATTTTTCTAAAGAATTATATTTGGCTAATGAAAAAATCAACTATAAAGAAAGTAAAATAATAAAATTACAGAAAGAAAAACAAAAATTAAAAAGAAAATTAAAAAAAATCCAAATTATATTTTTATTAGCACTTACAATGTTATTAGTATCCATTTATAAATTAATATAATTTATCTAGATTAAGAAATATATAACTAAATAGTGAAAATTAATAATAATTATAGATAGAAGATATAGCATATAGAATAAAATTTTAGTATTTTGAATTATCGTTCCCATTAAATAAAATATATTTTTATTAATAATTTTATGTTCAATTTGTTAATAGACACTTAATTGTAAAATTTAAGTATTTCAAATTTTTAAAACTCTTATTTAATTGTACAATTATTTATAAGCTTGGTAATTACATATCTTATGATTTATATATTAAAATTTTATATGAAGTATTTTTTTATATTAAAATATTTACAAACTTAAGATAATAAGATACTATCTTAAGTTTATTGAATATAATTAGCAATATAGCTGGTGTATAAACATGCTAAAGAGAATACAATCATCTAAGTTTGTAAAAATTAAATTGTTGGGATTAACTATTTATAAAAGAGATACCGATTCCGAAAGACAATATATTTTGAAAAGTTTGTTAACCATCAAGAAAAATCAAACACATAAAACTATTCGATTATTGGGAATAAAAATTTACTCTAAAAAAATAATTACAGATAAAAAAAAGTCTAATAATTTAAATCAAACCGATAGTTTGTGGTTCGTTCCTACAATCCCATCAGATGATGACTGGAACAGATTGTCACCTTGCAAATATACACATTCAACTCGTTGTGTAGTGGTTTTACCTGTATATAAAGGATTAGATGAAACTTTATGCTCAGTTTTTCATGCATTAAAAAGTCGAATTTCTGATTCATATAGTCTTTTAGTTATAAATGATTGTGGACCTGATGAAGAGCTTAATAATAAATTACAGCAACTTTCTGAGAAAGGTCTTTTTGATTATTATTGTAATAAAACAAATTTAGGTTTTGTTAAAACAGTTAATTATGCAATTACAAATTTATCACATAATCTCGATGTAATTTTACTGAACTCAGACGCTTTTGTTTTTCCTGGATGGTTTGAGAAAATGATTCGTTATGCTGATCAGGATGAATCTATTGCTACAATCACACCAATGTCAAACAATGCTACAATTTGCAGTTATCCATTTACTAATTATGATAATAATAAAGATTTGGAAATAACACCTGTTCAACTTAATAATCTTGCTTCTGAAATAAATAAAAATTTATATGTAGAAACGCCAACAGGTATTGGTTTTTGTTTTTATATGAGAAGAACTGTTATAGACAAGATAGGACCTTTAGATGATGTACATTTTAAAGTTGGATATGGAGAAGAAAATGATTTTTGTATGAGGGCATTACATGCCGGCTTTAAGAATATTATTATTGGTGATGTCTTTGTTTTTCATGTTGGATCTGTTTCTTTTTCTGCGACTAAATCAGAAAATATGAAGCGTGGAGCAAATGCGTTAAAATTAAAACATCCGAATTACAATTATTTAGTTCACAATTTTATTAAAGCTGATCCTACTTCTATATTAAGAACTAATTTAGATTTGGCAAGATTAAAATTTATAATTAAAAATCAAAAATGTATCGTATTTATATCACATGCTTGGGGAGGAGGTATCGATACATATCTTGAACAGATAATCAATAAATATACTAATGAATCTATTTTTTGTATTGTTATAACTGTTCATGATAGAGAGTTATATTCTATTAGCTTGAAAAAATTTGAACAATTAGATTTTAATAATTTAAAAAATCTTTCTTTAAGAGGAAATTTAGACTTTCTAAATCTTTTTTTTAAAACTATAAATCCAGATTTGGTACATATTAATAGCTTTGCCGGTCTTGATTGGTATTACCATCAAAAATTATTAGCATATTTTTCATCATCTAATTTAAAGTATAAATTTGTTATTCATGACTATGCTTGCATGTCTAATGATTATAAACTTCTAAGTCCTGAATATAACTATGAGAAAGAGCCTTCTTTAGAAAAAAGAAATATTTGGAATAGTTTTAAAACATCAACACCAAACTTAAATATGACAAATGTATTTGAAAGGCAAGAAGCTTATACCAATTTTTTTCATAATTGTTCAATAATTGAAGCTCCTTCTAAACGCGCTAGAGATATTATATTAAGTGATTTTCCTAATTTAAATATAAATGTTATTCCTCATGATAATTTAGTTAAAAATACATTGCCTCTTAAGAGAAGAAAAGAGAATGGTAAAATAAAAATTGCAACAATTGGAGCCATCAGTATAGAAAAAGGGTCGCAATTACTATCAGCGTTGGCTCTTGATTCACAAACTAGAGATTTAAATTTAACTTACTTTGTTGTTGGATATGTAAATGCAGAAGTTAAACATGATATGAAGAAACATGGTATTAGTATTTCTGGAAAATATCAAAATGAAAATGAATGCATTAATAAACTGAGGGCAATTTCTCCAGATATTGTTATACTACCAAGTATTTGGGAAGAAACTTTTTGTTATACCTTGTCTATAGCTTTAGCTTTAAAAATACCAACTATTATTTTTGATATTGGTGCTCAATCAGAAAGGACTCAAGAACTTGATTGGGTTATACGTTTAAACCCAACATTAATGAGTAATCCAAGAGCCATTTCAGATATAATTAGTAGACTAGATATTGATGATTTGTGGGAAAAGGCTAGCAGTTGAAATCATTAAATATTTATATATGTGTAAATATTATATTAAAAAAATAATTAATAAAATTTTGGGCTGAGAATAAACTAATATTAATATTATATAAAGTTTAGTTATGCCTATATGGTAGTTTTTATAGGCATAATAAATAATAATTGTTTATTTATTATTGTATTTATATACCTTTATACTGAAGATAAGTATTAAATATCTTATTAAGTAGCTATTTGTTTAGTATTCAATAATAATATTTATATAATAAGTTCAATTTATTAATTATTAAAAATAATCTTATCAATTATTACCTACTAATTTACTTTAAGGATTTAAACAATAAAACATTTTTAATTTTATAAAAATTTATATTTCAATTTAATTTAAAATATAGAAAATGTATTTTGTTTATTTTTCAAATTTTTAATTTCTAGTTGTAAATTATCTAACACAAGTGATACCATCAATAATAAACAGTCCTAATTAGCTACCACTGCTTTCTTGTTCTGTTGGCCGGAAAAGTGTTCACGCAGATGTTTCAGGTTTTCTAAAACAATATTATTACAGGGATTAGTAATACTGATAGAGTTTGTGTCTAAGGTTAAATCAATAATACTGTGTTCAGGACTATAGCGAATGGCATTATCAAGCAGATTACGGATAAGAATAGTCATCAGGGTATGGTCACCGCAAATAGGTAATACTGCCGCCTCATCAGAATTAAATTGGTGCGGGATACGACACTGGCGTTCACGTACCAGCAAGTTTACACTTTGAATTTACGAATAAAGCCCCAAAAAACGCCTTAAACGAGTGATACCTGATTTACTGGCTGTTCTCCAAAACATCTATGAATCTTGTTGATGAATTTTATGCAAGAAGAGTTAGCTGATGGCCGGTTCTGTTGATTATTTAATGTGATTGATGATTTTAATCCAGAAGGTTTAACTATAGAAGCGAACTTATCTTTGCCCACAGAGCAGGTCATATAATCGATAAATCAGGTCGTTGAATGGAGAGGGCAACTTAAATTGTTACGCTGTGATAATAAGCCCGAGTATATTAGCGAAAAACTCGCTACATGGTTAAAAATAAGGTTTATGTTGTGTTGTATTTAACCAGGCAATGTAGTGTGAGTGAAGTCTCGATATGAAAGACGGTTTCTCATGGCTTTTTGGTAGTTTCCCGGCGTTATTCCGAAATTTCGTCGGAAAATAGAAATAAACCCGCTAATATTGTCATAACCTAAATATAAAGATATTTCTGTGACTGGTTTTCCGGCAGCAAGCAATTCTAACGCTTTTAACATGCGCAGTTTCTGACGCCATTCTGTGAAGTTAAACCCGGTTTCATTTGTAAACCGACGTGTTAATGAACGTCGGGAAATGCCAGCCCAAATGCCCCAGTCGTTAATTTTTCTGTCATCGCCAGGATTATCACACAAAGCTAAAGCGATTTTTAACAGACGCATATCTTTTGGCATTGGAAGTGCTAGCTCAACTTGAGGCATTGTTCTAATCTCGTCAAGGATTACGGCAATTAATCGCTTCTGTTCCGGTTCCAGTTCTGAATTATGCCATGACATGGTTCGTGTAATTGCTTCACGCAGTAAGTCAGATAATTCTAAAACGCATGGTTTGACAGGTAGTTTAGTACATGCGTTTTTTTGTATATAGATGCTCCATCCTTCGAATGGCCCATGTGATCCAAGAAGACTATGCTGTACATTTGGAGGTATCCAGACTCCATGAGTTGCGGGCACTACCCATTGACAATTTTCTGCTTCAATTGAAATTAAACCCTGTAATGTGCCGAGTAGTTGTCCTCTTGAATGACCATGACGTTGTGTCACTCTTTGTGAAGAGTGGCTGACTGTCGATATGATCATCGGTTCGCTATCAGAAGAAGCGATCTGTGGAGAAATGAGCGGAGTATTCATTTATATGGCCCCGATGGGATATTTTGTGGCTTAAATTGGTTAGTAAAACTCTATTCTACTGACTATCCTGAAGTCCTCTTAATTGTATTGAAGATAACAAGTTAGCAATAAATAGATAAGTTGTAGATGAGCAAAATAATAGTTTTTTATACAAATTTATTGGTTATTTTCAAATTTATTAATTATCTAGAGAGAGTTTGACATGGCACAATCAGTTGAGTTCACGGCCGCAGAAAAAAAGTTAGTGTTTGCTATGACGCTATCTAGTATATTGCCATTACTGGATAGCAGCATTGTTAATGTTATTTTATCCTCAATTTCGAATGACATTAATGCCTCTTATGCTTATATACAGTGGGCTGTTACTGTATATATGCTAGCCTGTGCTGCGGGTATATTACTATCTCCTTATATACATGAAAAATTTGGACTCAAGAAAGCATGGATATGCTCAATTTTTGTTTTTCTTGTAGGTTCTATATTGGTTGGATTTTCATATAATCTGGTTTCTTTAATCCTGTTTAGATGTCTGCAAGGTTTTGGTGCAGGAATATTAATTCCTATTACTCAATCCACAATAGCGACTTATTTTGGTAAGGAAAGACTAAAGCCAGTTATGGCATTGATTGCTATTCCGTCAGTCTTTGCCCCTGCACTAGGACCAGTTTTTGGAGCAATCATATCAGAACAGTTAAATTGGAGAATAGCTTTTTTTATTAACATACCTTTAGTGCTTGTGGCTTTTTTCTTTGGCAGGACGACAATACCTGAGAATAAAACGTCTAAATACAATATGAATATTTATGTATTTATGACATTTTTAATTGCTTTAATTCTATTTTTTATCTCTATTAAAAATATCGCATCTGGGCATTTTTTTGATATTTCTAATATTATTATGCTGGTTTTAGGTATTGGTTTGATGATGGTTTCGCTTATTACTAATAACAAGTCAGAGAGTAAACAGATCGATTTAAGTGCATTTAATAGTCCTCAATATTCAATGTCAATAATGATGGGGTTTCTGACGTCGCTTATCTTTTTTGGTTTTATGATTTATTTTCCTTTAATACAAGCAATAAAGGATAATGTATCTATTACATATATTGGTATGCTGCTTGCTCTACAAGGTGTAGGTGCCTGGTTGGCTAGAAAATTTATTTATAAATCTCTAAGTGAGATAAATTCATTTCTAATTATTGGTGTAGGATTAATAATATCAGCAATAAGTATATTAATTATTCAAGTTGGTGGGAACGCCTCTGAAATCATCGGTTTTACTGTCCGAGGCTCCGGATTAGGCATCGCCACGATTGCTGTTCTCTCTTCTCCATTCGAGTTTTGTGATAAAAATCAAATTAAGGACACGAGTGCTGTCACGCGTGTTGTACAGCAGATTGGCGGCGCATTTGGGGGAGTATTATCAGGAATACTTATTTACCTGACGCAAGCTCAATTAATTTCAGTAAACAATGCTTACCATGCAATGTTTTTTGTATCTCTTGTATTTGGTGTTATTGCTGTTATTGCCTATATTTTCTTTGGTCGAGTGAATAAAATCGCCTAACATAAGATTTGGTTCGTTTATATGAATTTTGGGCGCCGATTAACAAGCCTGTTGCTGAGAGAACAGTGCAAACATTAGCTAAAAGTCCCACCATCTCACAAGCAAATCTCAGTTAATATTATTATTGTATTATGATGCTTTTTGTTGCAGTTTAACTTGGAAATTAATAGTTTTATTTTTATACTTTCTAATTTTTACTATATCTAATTCCATTTGCAGCCAGTGCAGCTGAGCAATACCATCAACAATAGACAGTCCCAAGCCACTGCCACTGCTTTCTTGCCCTGCCGGCCGAAAAAAGCGTTCACGCAGACGTTTCAGGTTTTCTGAGGCAATATCATTACAGGGATTAGTAATGCTGATAGAGTTTGTGTTTAGGGTTAAATTAATAATACTGTGTTCAGGGCTATAGCGAATGGCATTATCAAGCAGATTACGGATAAGAATAGTCAGCAGGGTATGGTCACCGTAAATAGGTAATACTGGCGCCTCATCAGTATTAAATTGCCGCAGGATACGACAGTGGCGTTCACGTGCCAGCAAGCTGACACTCTCTATAGCGTCATTGGTAATATCTTTCCAGTTAACTGCTTCGGTATGGGGTAACTCGGTAAGTGGATCAAGACGGGAAAGAGTAAGAAGCTGATCGACTAAGCGGCTAGTGCGGTCGATGCTGTGTTCAATGTTGCGTACACGCTGTTGCTGAGCATCGTTCAGACTGGTAAGTGCCAGCACTTCTGTTTGTACTTTAAGTGCAGCTAATGGGCTGCGCAGTTCATGTGCTGCATCTGCTGTGAAGCGCAGTTCACGTGCGCGAGATTGTTCTATACGCTGAAATAAATCATTCAATGCATTGATAATAGGCAGAATTTCGGTAGGCACAATATTGGAAAGAGGTGTAATACTGTGCGGTTCTCTATGGTACAGAGTTTGTGCCAGTGTCTGAAGTGGCTGTGTACCGCGGCGTACACTCCATGCAATTAGCCATAGTAAAAGCGGCAGAGCAAGTATAGATACTGCCAGTTGTGACCATACTGCACGCAATACAGTTTGCAAACGTTCGTGCATACTGAATGATACGGCTACTTTGAGTTGCTGCTGAGGACTGTTCAGATAAAAAATACGCCATGCATGGCTTTGCCACCAGTATCCCTGATTGATAAATCCCTGATAATCCGGTTGATAGGGAATAGACTGGCCTGTTTCATCGGCATTAATCAGTTTACCTTTATACCAGATGGCGTATCCAGATTCTTTGGCATCAATAAGCCCGCGCTGTGGTTTTGGAATAGATGGTAAAGCGGGATATTGGCTGGAATTGAGGTTGATCGGTGTATGTAATAATCGCTGTGCCAGCTGACTCATTTGTGTATCACCGGCTTCATTGATTTCATGCATTACCGCCACTGCGCTAATGATGGCTGTCAGAATCCACAGAAGTGGCAGGGTGATACCAAGATAGATAATTAAGCGCCGACTAATAGCAGTGGTTGGCTTCAAGGTGCCTCTCCGAGCTGATAGCCCAGTCCGCGCCGGGTACGAATAATGGTTGTACTGATTTTTTTACGTAAATGATGCACGTGTACTTCTATGGCATTGCTTTCGACTTCCTGTTCCCAGCTATACAGTTTATCTTCGATTTGAGCGCGGCTGAAAACATGTTGCGGATGAGTGACGAGTAGCTGTAATAACAGCCATTCACGCTGGGTAAGATTAAGTGGTTTGCCATACAGGCAGGCATGACAGGAGTTAAGTTTCAGACTCAGCTGCCCGAAGTTAATTTCGGTCTGACTGATGCCCTGACTGCGACGAATAAGCGCATGCAAACGTGCAATCACTTCATCAAGCGCAAAAGGTTTACATAAATAATCATCAGCACCGGCATTCAGACCGGCAAGTCTGTCGGGCAGAGCATCGCGGGCAGTGAGAATCAAAACCGGTGTACTGAGATTCTTGCTGCGCCAATGGCTTAAAACGTCCATACCATCTCTTTCCGCCAGACTTAAATCAAGTATTACAGCATCGTATGGTGCTACACTTAATGCCTGTTCTCCAAGGCGGCCGGATGCAAAAATATCGCAAGCCATACCTTGCTGGCTCAGACCGGCAGTAAGGCCGTCAGCAATGTCTCTGTCATCTTCAAGAATCAGTATACGCATATTTTTTCATATAGTGATACCAATAATCCGACCTATCATGCTGGTAAAGGCCAGTGCAAGTGCACCTAATATGACTATTCGGATTACAGCCGGACGTTTGGGAGCTCCGCCCAGATGTGCTGATATGCAGCCCAGAATACCAAGACCGGCTATGGTGGTAACAGACAGTATGCTCATCAGCCATACGGTAGAGCTTAACAGAGATAGTAATACTGGTAATAAAGCACCGCAAGCAAAAGACAGTGCGGAAGCCAAAGCTGCCTGAAGCGGATTGGCTTTACTGACTTCGGTGATACCGATTTCCTCACGGGCGTGGGCTTCAAGGGCATTATGTTTAGTTAGGGCTTCAGCAACCTGTTGTGCAAGTGTTTTGTTTAAACCACGCTGACGATAAATATTAGCCAGTTCTTCCAGTTCTATTTCCGGATATCGGATAAGTGAGTCCAGCTCTTTGCGTAAATCAGCTGCTTCTGTATCGCGCTGGCTGGAAACGGAAACATATTCTCCCGCAGCCATAGAGGCGGCACCTGAAACAAGCGCTGCAATACCGGATATAAGCAAGGTATGCTGATCGGGATCGGCTGCTGCCAGCCCCATTAGCAGGCTGGCAGTGGAAATCAGTCCATCGTTAGCGCCAAGAACGCTTGCGCGTAACCAATTGTTACGGTTAGAAAAATGTTGTTCATCATGCCATGACTGGCTCATTTCGGGCTCCTGATAAGTACAAATTAGTACTTTGCAGACATATTAATTACCGTACCACAATGATGCCGCTTATTGGCATGGTTTACCTTAAGCTTCACTTAAGGCTGTTTTTTTACACTTGCCGCTGTTTAGTTAACAGGGGCTGATGATGCAGTCGAAATGGGTATTAAGCAGTAATCGGGCCATATTATTGCTCAGTATTTATATCTTATTAATATTTAATTTAGGCTTCTGGAGCTATCTGTTTCAGCATGTAACCCTGAAAAATAATGTTATTTTCTGGTTTACCGTGCCCGTTTTGATGCTGGCTGCAATGAATTTTTGTATGCAGTTGTTATTCTGGCCATATTTACATCGGTTGATGGTGCCATTGCTTCTGTTGCTGGGTTCAGCTGTAAGCTATGCAGTGATGATGCAGCATATTTATTTTGATGCCAATATGCTGCAAAACATTATGCAAACTAATATAGGTGAAGCCGGTGCCTGGCTGACGCCTCAATTCTGGATGTGGCTGGGTATTACCGGCTTATTGCCGGCGCAGTGGTATTGCTGGGGTGTTAATATTCACTATACAAAACCATGGTATCGTGAATTCGGCAAACGAATTGTTGTCATAATTACTTCTTTGATTACGGTTTTTACAGTTATTCTGCTTGCGTATGGCAGTTATATTTCTTTTTTCCGGAATAATAAAACTGTGAATCATTTAATAGTGCCCACTAATTTTGTCGGAGCAGCAGTAAAAACTGCTTATAACACATATGATGCTCATCAGCCTTTGCAACGCATAGGACTGGATGCCAGTCATCAGCGTCATGGGAATAAACGGTTATTGATACTGGTGATGGGTGAAACCACGCGCGCTCAGAATTGGGGATTGAATGGTTATCCGCGTCAGACTACGCCAGAGCTTACTGCTATGGGTGATCAGGTTGTCAATTTCCCTCAGGTTAGTTCGTGTGGTACAGCAACGGCTGTGTCTTTACCCTGTCTTTTCTCGAATATGCCACGCCAGCATTATCAGGCTAATCTGGCAAAACATCAGGAAGGGCTGCTGGATGTTTTGCAACGTTCAGGAGTTACAGTAAGCTGGCATGATAATGATGGCGGGTGTAAAGGTGTATGTGACCGTATCCGTCATCTGGATGTGCGGGACTGGGCTCCGAATTTGAAATGTAATAGTGATGGTTGTCTGGATGAAAGCCTGTTAATTAATTTACACGATATGATTACCAATATGCCTGATGATGCTGTTCTGGTATTGCACACAATGGGTAGTCACGGTCCTGCTTATTATCAGCATTATCCTGAGGCATTCCGGCGCTTTACACCGACGTGTGATACGAATCAGATTCAGCAGTGTACCAGGGAGCAATTGCGTAATACATACGATAATACGGTGCTGTATACAGACCATATACTGGCAGAAATAATTAAGTTATTACAAAATGAATCCGGTCTGGCCAGTGCGATGTGGTATTTTTCTGATCATGGAGAATCTTTGGGTGAAAACGGTATATATCTGCATGCAACACCCTATGCCATTGCACCAGAAGAGCAAACCCATGTACCTATGCTATTCTGGGCAAACCATGATTTTGCCAGTATCAGTAATCTGGATATGAACTGCTTACGCCGGCATGCGCATCAGCAAGAATTTTCACATGATAATATTTTTCATTCAGTATTGGGACTAATGGATGTGAAAACCAGTGAATACCAAACTCAGCTGGATTTATTCGCATCGTGCCGGAAAAATAACTTTAATTATTGATTTGAAAATAATTATTATATGAATATTATGTTTTAGTAATTTCTGATTTTGTATGAGCAAATTGCTGTAACCATTTTTTTGTTGCTTGTAAATCAAAAGCCTGACGGGCATATTTCATTAATAACAAATGTTCAGGGAGATAAGAGTCAAATTTTTCCTGTTTATGTTCTGGAACAAGTTGTGCAAGTGCCCAATCTTCACCAAAATCTTCCTCAGCAAGTTGTTTTAATATTTTTTCGACATCTTCAATTGATTTATCATATACTAAAATTATTCCATTATTTATCGCTAGGGTCAGATCTTTCCGATGTAAAAGGGCAAAGAGGGTATTAATAACTTTGTCTCCTTCCCACGTTAATATATACACTGTGTTATCGTACTGGATTAATCTTTCTGTAGAAAGTTTAAAATATTTAAAAAAACGACAGCTTTCAATAAACAGGTTTTTAGCATTATTATCGGTAAAATCTGCTTTCCCGTTTGCAGCTGATATCCTGAAATCTTCATCACATAATATTTGATACATTTCCTTACGGATAGTTTCATGAATATTTAAACTATTATTTTGAAATGTCGGAGGAACTCCTCCTTTTGTTTTATCAACTAAAATGATTTTATCTGTAATATCAATGCTGATTATTTGCCAGCGCTGGCCAGCAAAAATGATATTTTGCCCTTTTATGAGTATATTCGTGACTGGTATAGATCCTAGCGTTTTATTTTTGGTTATTACCCGATACTCAAGCGGAGTTTGGAAGACACTATAAAAAGTATAATGGTTAACAAGTTTTTCACCATTTACGCCTAAAATCAGAATATCGTTGTGTGTCTGGCCAATTAATTGCTCTGAACCCATATGTCTGAGCAAACTTTTAAACTGAGATGTGGTAACGTTTTGAAAAGGTCCTTCCTTGCATAATAATTGGTAAAGCTGTTCTATCCGGATACCACCCCATTGAGCAAGTACAGACAAAATTTGATGCAAAAGTGTTGAGAAATGAAGCAGGCCGTTATCGACTGGTTCAAACCAGTTACTGCTGATTAACAGACGTACCATAGCTAATGCTTGAATTAAGTCCAGATGTAATAAATCGATAAAATTAGATGTTTCTGTTTTTTTTGTTCCAGCTATTAACATCCGTAATATTGATGAATTGCCACGTCTGCCACTTCGTCCTACACGCTGTCGCAAACTAGAAACAGAATGCGGGCTACCTACTTGTATAACCGAATTAACTTTACCAATGTCAATTCCTAATTCAAGCGTCATGGTACAAATTGCAGTAGTTGGAAGTGAACTTTTCTGTAAACGTTGTTCTAAGGATTCCCGAAATGATTTTGCTAAAGAGCCATGATGCGGAAAAAATTCATTCGGCAGATTTTTTTGCTCACACATATCACTCAGGCAAACAGCAATTTTTTCACACTTTGGTCGGCTGTTAACAAAAACAAGATTGTTACTACCGCGGCAAAAGCGAAATATGTCCTGACAAATTTGATCTGTAACAGTATTAGTAGTTTTAGAAAAACGATTTTCTATCTCATCCTGTTCAGATTGATCAATATAGCCACGTACTTGTAATTTAAGTGAAGAATGAGCATGGGTCTCGCGAATTATCTGGCAATGGAGTCTTTGATTTGGTCGTAGCGACAGAGGAACACTATTTAAATCGCCTAATGTAGCACTTAAGGCAATGCGTGGAACTGGTGTTTTTAGCTTGCCAATAAGGTGCTCAGTACGAGTTAGCAGAGATAATAATTGTATGCCTCTTTCTTGACCGATAAAAGCATGAAATTCATCAATAATGATATATTGCAATGACTGAAAAGCTTTTCGGAACCAGCCAGAATCATTGAGAAGCATTGATTCTAACGATTCGGGTGTAATTAGCAGAATACCAGAGGGAGATTTTTTAAATTTAGTTTTTTGGTTTGCAGGAATATCTCCGTGCCATGGGGTAAGTTGCATCGAAAGCACTTTCGTCAGGCTATAAAGGCGACGATACTGGTCATTAATCAATGCCTTTAATGGACTGATATATAAGATACTTACTCCATTTTGTATTTCCATGCATTTACTACAGGCAGGCAAAAACGCAGCTTCCGTTTTGCCTGCAGCTGTTGAGGCACTAATTAGTACATCGGTTTTTCCAGCAAGTATCGGTGCAATAGCAAGTTGCTGAATTTCTCGCAGACTATTCCAACCTTGCTGGTAAATCCACTTCTTTACTTTTTGGTTTAGTAAATGATAGCTTTGCATTACAGTCTGAAATCTGTCAGATTATCATCATTTTCAATTTCTATTTCCATATCAGAGTTTTTTTCTTCTTCTATTTTGAGTGATTCAAGTAGTTGCTGCCATGAAATCTCTGGATGTTGTTCTATAACAGTAAGCATATCCAAAAATGCCTTAATAGTGTTACGTGGCGTTTTGAAATAGGCTTCTCCGATGGTTTGGTTACAATGAATCAGAAATGCCGTTAAAGAATCATCTGGGACAAGGTATTTGGTACTGTCTCCTGAGGCATAAATATGCCGAAGATTTTTTAGTAAAATATATAATTCTTCGGGGGAAAGACAGGCTAAATGTAATGCTGGGGATGAGTAATCGATTACGTCTGCTTGTTTAGCAAAATTATTTTCTGCAAGTCTTGTTTGCAATGCTTCATAACTATATAAGCCTTTGTAAGGATCAAGCAGAAATTCAGGTGTTCCACCTAATAAGAAGCCAATATATTCAGCATTTCCCTGTAAGCAATCATTTAATATGCGTAATATTTGCTCATAATTAGATTTTCTGGCCTGTGTATTGCTTAGCTTATATAAATTTACCATTTCGTCCAGATTAACCAATAATCCGCTATAACCAGCCTGTCGTACAAATAGACTCATTATTTTTAAAGCATCGTAAAAAAAAGCGTCGGAAATAATGGTTCTAACCCCTAAATCATTGCGGGCATCGGTTTTGGTGCTGTATTCTGCTCTTAACCATTTAATCGCACAAGCTTTTAAATGTTCATTATCCTCTTCGCTTGCTTTCCAATATATTTCAATAACTTTGGCAAAATCATAACCTCCAACCATTTCAGATATGGCTGTGAGTCTTTTATGAATAACTTTCTCTACACTGTAGTCGTTACTTTCTGCTTCTTTCTGAACTTGGGTAATGAATTTTTCTACAACACTGGTCAGGGCATTTCCATCAGGTTTATTACGTGTAGACATATTTTTCATTAATTCTGAGTAGAGATTTTTGGCCTGACCACCAGTAGCATGCAGGCGTCTGTCTGGAGATAAATCTGCATGTAATGTTACAAATTTCCGTTCCAGTGCAATTGCTCTTACTACACTCATAAAAAAAGTTTTGCCTGAACCATAGTCACCAATAATCAGCCTGAAAGCAGCTCCTCCATCTTCTATACGCTGGATATCTTGTATCATGGCTTTTAATTCATTAACTCTTCCAACCTGTATATACTGAATACCGATTTTCGGAGTAACACCTGCTTTCAGGGATTGAATAATTGCATCTCTTTCTTTTGCTCTGATTTTTTTTTCTGTCATCATTTTATCCTTGTAATTCAGTTAATATTTCAAAATCTATATAAATATCATTATTTTCTTCTATAAGTGGTGCATCTACACATTCATAGGCCCATTCGTTTATGGTTTCAATTGCACCGTCGGGAAGTAAATTAAATTTTTTGCATAATTCAATATATTCATCACGCTTCCAATGTTCTTTTGTAATCAAAATGTTTAAGAGCTGTTGATGAGTGCTATCAAGATTCTGGTTATCCGGCAATTCAGGCTGAGGTACTGTCGGTTCTTCTTCAATATCAGTAAATATAGAGCTTAGTAACGATTGCACATCACTGGTTTCGCTTTCATGCAGTTTAAGAATAGCCGAGTCAAGGATAATATTGCTTTTTTTATCTGTATCAGTTTTATTATTTTCTGATGCTGCTAATGGTTGTTTTTGCAGAGCTTTGTTGGAGGATGCTGATAGTGTGTGAATGTCATTGACTACGGTAAATTTGTCTAACCCTAAAGCAGTGTATAATTTTTCAATCTGTTTGATTTCAGCAGGTGCTGCATCACCGTCTGCCAGAGCAATGGAAATGAGCAGATGACTAATAATTTTTCTTTGGTTGGAATCAAGTTTTGCTATTTTATCTCTTAAACCTTGCATGCCATGAGTATTATTCAAACACGATAATAAAAAAAGTTGTAAATACTGTTTTTCTGTATCTTGTAAATTTTGATTAGAATCTATAAAACGTTTTAGTAATTCTTTTTCTTTCTCATGAATGAAACCATCAATATTTGCTACGATTACGCCTAGTCTTATTAATAGCTCAGTATATCGAAACTCTGCACTGGGATGAAAATTCACTAAATCCAGAGAATCATGTAGTACAATTTTATCTTCAGGATTGATTTTAATTGTTTGAATGCGGCTGTCAGGTATTATAGTTAAACCAAATTTGTTTGCCATCCGCTGCATCAGCTCATTTTCTTTTTTATTAATTGCTTTTGGTAATTCGGTATTGATATTTTTCCAAAAATCCTTTACCGAAGCCAAACCGTTCCGCTCCAGCAAGACATGATTGACCCATGCTCTGAACTGTTTAATTACAGGAGAATTGTTTATATTAAACAGTTCTGCCGGCAACAAAGTTAGGGCAGTAATATCATTACGGGAAGAATTTTCTCTTGCTAAGTAACGGCTGTATTCGCTTAATAAATTTGTACATAGTTCCGCTATTGCAATCAAGCTTTTTAAAGGTTTTGTTAATATGCTTGGGTCTGGTAAATTGGGATTATCCCATTGGCAAAAGCCAATAGAGCGATTTGCAGCCTGATAGTCGATTTTTAATCTTGTCTTATTAGGTTTAATCAGGATACCCTCAGGAAAATGTTCATTAAATTTCAGAAAGAAAAGCTGTCGAAACTCCTCTTTACAGCGTCGTGCAGCTGTTCTGAAATAATATTCAGAAGTGTAATCTAACCAGTCTAATGCTAAGCTTGCCTTTACAGGTTTTTCATTTTTTACTGTTACAGCCAGTATCAGTTTAAAAAATAATTCATTTGAAAATTGGAATAATTCATTTTTCAGCTGTTTAGTAATAGCTGGACGTAAATAGATCATTAATGCCAGTAAATTGCCCGAATAATTATTGAAAGAATAATTACTGTCATAAATTTTCCGTAAACGTACTATTTCATAAAATATTTCAAAATATTCTTTTGTATCAATTAAATGAATGGAGTTTTTGTTGGCAATGATGCGACGTTCCAAACCATAAAAATATAGGAAAACATAGCCTATAGGCATATTAGGATGAGAACGATCAGATGCCAGCCAATCTAAATATATCCCGCGACATTGAGGAGAAAGTTCTGAATAGCTTGGCCAATAGCATAATGTAGCATCAGTATAGAATTCAGTCTCATTTTCAATTTCAACTGGTTCAGACACAGGTAAAGCAGGATCAATCAAACTATCTTCACTACTGTATCCGTTTAATCCCATTAATTTACTGCCGTAGAAAATAAATCCTTTGTTCAATTCCCGGTTTTGAATGGTAATTGAACTATCCTGCGGGAGCCAGCGTCCGTCTTCGATATCCTGAATTTCTGATTTTTTTGAATAATTATCGGAGGTAATTGTAAAAGTTACCAGTTCATCATCTTCATTTTTATTAACTGATTGTTTATCATTATTATATTGAGTCGATAACTCGATAATCACTGAATTGATATTATTTTGAGAATAGGGTTGTTGCGTGTTGCTATCATATTCTGATTTTTCAGATTCTGTTTCTACAGACAAAATATTATCTTGATGAGGTTTGGCTATTTGCGAAGCCGAGCTTTTCTGAATACGATTGCGTGATGTTGGAGCTGGTGGTTTTTGCTTTTTATTGGAAAAGATGATTATTAATGAAAAAAAAATTGCTATACAAGTAAAAATCACCATTTTATAAAATGCCATTCCACTTTAATTCAATGTTAAAAACATATAGAAATAGTTAACAAACAAAAGCTGACTGCCTAATACACATTTTATGTAAATATATTTTTAGATATTACGACCATATATATATTTAAGCCAAGTTATTTGGCTTTTTTTAATTTGAAATGGAATAATTTATTAATTTGTGTTGTTTTATGTACAATAAATTTGATGTGTATAAAGCTATTGAGATGATTAACTAGGTCAATTCTTATACTATATTAATATTTTTGAAGAAATTAACTTGGTTATTTATTTGAGCAATTATTATTTTATTAAGTTGTATAGATAACGCACTTAGGTTCAAGCTGCCGTATAATCACTCATTTCCTAGTTGGCTGTGAAAGAAATTACGCATGTGGTTTAAGCAATTAAGTATTTATCCGCTCAATAAAGACAATCTGCCGAATTTAGAAACTTTAGTTGATAAGCTGACCGAAGCTCAGTTTAAGCCGTGTATGGGATTGGATTGGGACAGTATTGGTTTTGCCAGCCCTGTATCGTTTAGCCCAGAGATGGTATTTCCGGCACAGAATACGTGGCGCATTGCGCTAAAAAAAGAAGAAAAAGTATTACCGGCAGCCGTTGTGCGCGATATTCTTGACGAAAAAATTAATGAGATTCGTGAAGCTGAGGGGCGGAATGTCGGGCGGAAGGAGAAGATGGAACTAAAAGAAACCATCACCGATGATTTGTTACCGCGTGCTTTTACTAAAAGTGGTAAAACAGAAGCCATTATTGATACTCAGCGCGGCTTATTGATGATTAATCAGGCCAATGCCAATCGTGCTGAAATGCTGCTTACGAAATTACGTGAGGCACTGGGCGGGCTGGAAGCGAAGCTGCCACGCACTCAGCAGTCGCCTGGAAGTCTGATGACGGAATGGCTGTTAAGAGGAGATGCAGCCGGTCATTTTGAGCTGGACTGTGATTGTGAACTCAAAGGACTGGGTGATGCTGCACCTGTAGTTCGTATCAGCCATCAGGATTTAACCGCAGAGGAAGTGGTTAATCTGGTCAAAAATGGTAAGGTTGTTACTCAGTTGGGGTTATGCTGGCAGGACAGAGTACGTTTTGTGCTGACGCAGGATTTTACTCTTAAACGTATTCAGTTTCTGGATGTGATTCAGGAGGAAGCTGCAGGGCAGGGAGACGATATGCAAAGTATAACCTTTGCATCACAAATACTGATGGCAGAAGCCTTAGGCGATTTGCTTGCTGAGCTGGTGCATCATTTGGGCGGCTGGTTACCGGAATAATGGCTTTAAACGGCGTAAATAGTCGCAATTTGCCTGCAACTGTGGCATTGGCTTCGGTATAATGCGCTAAATTTATTAAGGATACTGTCATGAGTATTAAGTCAGACAAATGGATACGCCGTATGAGTGAAGAGCACGGCATGATTGAACCGTTTGAACCTAATCAGATTAAACAGTTAAACGGTGAAAAAATCATTTCCTATGGTACTTCCAGCTATGGTTATGATATTCGCTGTGCACGCGAATTCAAGATTTTTACTAATATCAACAGTACTATTGTAGACCCGAAAAATTTTGATACGCGTAATTTTGTAACTGTTGAAGACGACTTTTGCATCATTCCGCCTAATTCGTTTGCTTTGGCACGTACTGTGGAATATTTCCGTATCCCGCGCAATGTTCTGACTGTTTGTCTGGGTAAATCCACTTATGCACGTTGCGGTATTATCGTTAATGTCACGCCATTTGAACCTGAATGGGAAGGCTATGTAACTTTGGAATTCTCCAATACCACGCCATTACCGGCAAAGATTTATGCTAATGAAGGGGTGGCACAGGTATTGTTTTTTGAAAGTGATGAAGAGTGCGCTACTTCTTATAAGGATCGTGCCGGTAAATATATGGGGCAGACGGGCGTAACTCTACCTAAAGCTTGATATAAGTCTGTGTTTGAAAAAGGACGCGATTGCGTCCTTAAAAATTTGGATGTTCAGGCGACGGTTTTACAGATTAGCGTTTAAAAGCAAAATATACTGCACCAAGAATAAAGCCGAAGCTGATTAAATAGTTAAGTCTGAATTCATCTTTTAAATAAAGAATCGCAAACAGGGTAAATACGACCAGTGTCACTACTTCCTGAATAATCTTCAGTTGGAATGGTTTAATTCCCCACTGTGCCCCCAGATGATTGGCCGGTACTGCAAGACAATATTCAAATAAAGCAATTCCCCAGCTTATCAAAATAATCTGCCAAAGTGGAAATTGGTAATTATTGGGTTTAATATGCCAGTACCATGCTGTAGTCATGACCAGATTAGATGCTGTGAGCAAACAAATAACAATTAAGTAATGCATAATGATGTGGTGTATTTAAATTGATGATCTCTTAATAAGATAAATCATACAATGAAGAAATGGTTTTGTTCATATACTAGGAATGAAAAATATATCTTACTGCAATCAATGTTTTATTCAAAGATAAATAGCAGGAAATAATAGAAATGTAATAAGTAATTAATACAAAATTTTAGATGTTTTATTGATATATATTTCAGCTTTGAATTCAGTTGTTTATTTATACTCAATATTAAGTATATCTGTAATTATCTGGAATTGTATTGAGATAGTTTAAGTAAAAGGTTTACTGTATCTGCGAGTAAAGAGTACAGATGGTGTTTTGAGTAATAAAAATGATGAAGCAGATATTGATTAAGGAAGAAGGTTTTTGCAATATGTGTCTGGATTAATAATTAAAATATATGCTTTTCAACTGAATTTCTTACAAACTGAAATTAATTTCAATTTGGCGCCAGGCAATGGTGATATATCTGAAAAAGATATTTATAACTTGTAATTCTAAATAGATCAATAATTTTTGTGTCAAGGGTGAACTGGATGTTGGTGGTAGTTTCCGGTGATATCAGGTTTACTAAATTATAGCTTATGTCTGTGAATAGATTTTTTGTCTGTATGAACTTATGATGAATAAAACAGGTGTTTGCATTAATATGCAAACACCTGTTTTATTGAATGCCTAATTGCCACAAAGAAGTGATTTCACGATTACGGGCATAGGAAAGCGGATGATGTTGTTCCCGGGCTTTTTGATGTGTAGGTTGGGTATCGATTTTCTGAATAATTTTTAACCCTGCTGCTTCTATCCATTGATGTAAGGCTTCTGAAGGGCGTAAGCCCAGATGTTCAGCTATATCGGACATAATCAGCCATACCTGCCCGTTTGCTGAGAGGTGGTTTCTGACATTTTCCAGAAATGTTTTCAACATTTGATGGTTGGGGTCATAGAGTGCGGTTTCTATATCGCTGCTTGGCTTAGCGGGTAGCCATGGAGGATTGCAGACAATGAGATCAGCCTTGCCCTCAGGAAACAGGCTGGTATGCTGAATATGAATTTGTTTATTTAAACCCAGACGCTCTATATTTGCTTGTGCGCATGCAATGGCGCGCGGGTTATTATCTGTTGCAATGATTTCAGGTATTCCACGCTGTGCGAGTATAGCAGCCAGTACGCCACTGCCGGTTCCTATGTCCCATGCTGTCTGACAGGCAGAGGGAAGTGCTGCATGGGCAACCAGTTCAAGATATTCACCGCGTACGGGCGAAAATACACCGTAAGGAACATGGATTTTTTGTCCTTGCAATGCAGGAATGGAAACACCAGTTTTATGCCACTCGTAAGCGCCAATATAGCCTAATAACAGATGCAATGGCAGAAGTAGGGTGTTCTGATTGGGTTTGCCGAATACGTCGTTCAGAGCAGCTGCAATGTCTGGTGCGCGACTATTGTTAAGTATGCCCTGAGGTTGAATCTCTACTAATAGAAGCTGAAACAGGCGGCTGTGCTGAGCCTGTTGCAAACGATGTTTATGAAAATCAGTATGAATACGGGCTTTACTGCGAACACGTTTTTTAATCGCAGCCAGTAGTTGTTTACCCTGATGATAATCACCGCGCCAGAGCAATGCAGTATGCTGACGCATTAGTTGAATCGCCTGTTCAGCGCAGATCTGAGTGATAGCCTGAATGTGTTTCGGAGCGGGATGGCGGCTGTCGCCTCCCCAGTCTGCCTGCATGTTTTGTGCGTTTTCTGTCCAGTGAATGGTTTCGTTCATGTTGGTTGGTTATATAAAAGGCATTATATAAGAGAATAATATGTTAAACGGGGTTGCAGGTAAATAATATGGCTGTGGATTGGGTATATATAATTTTGCAGAAATAAAAACTGCCTGAACTTAACAGATGTTCAGGCAGTTTTGTAGTTGGTATGTATTTTAGCGGTTATCCATTATCGCCAGCAGAATTTGTATCAGACTGGTAAAGATATTGTACAAAGAGACGAACAGAGTGAGTGCTGCGCTGGTTGCACTGTCTTCACCACCGGCAATAACAGTACGGATTTGCCACATAATCATCAGTGAACTGAAAATGACAAAACCGGCTGCGATAGTGAGTGACAAAACCGGTAAATGCATAAACATATTCAGAATCATACCGATAATTAAAACAACTGCTCCAACGACCAGAAACTGACCAATACCTTTCATTTCAGATTTGGAACGATGAGCAATTGTGGCCATGGTAAAAAATACGGCCGCTGTCATTAATGCTGCCATACCTACAATTTGTGATCCGACAGCAGAAGCCACAGCCAGTTGTAAAAGCGGAGAGATAAAAAATCCGAAAACAAAAGTAAAAACCATTAACAAGGCTATACCCAGATTGTTATAACGGTTTTTTTCAATTGCAAACATCAGCCCGTAAGCGAGAATAAAAAACGCTACAACTGATAGCCATGAATTACTAAACAGAGCATAGAAATTTATATAATTACCTGCGTAAGCACCTGCAGCACAGGGCAGGAAAGAAAGTCCGAGCAGGCTGTAGGCTTTGCGCAGAACAACGGTTTGCGGGTTGTCCCCTGCCTGACCCAGCTGGGTAAAATCGTAAGTGTTACGAGATTTCATGAATAATATTCTCCGTGATTTTGTCAGTAAATAATTTCTCTGGTTAATTATATTGTAACAATTGTTGGCGAAATGTGCACAATAATGATGAATTGTTACAATAAAAATGTTGATTTTAATTTTTAAATATATTTTTAATAATATTAGGCTGATTTGGATTTTTTCAAGGATTTTGAATCGCCGGCAGAATACATAAATGAGCAGAAATATTATTCTATATTGGCCAGTTTGTGTGTCTGAATGCTTAGCAACCATTTATTATTATGGCGGTTTTGATTCAGTCTGCCGAGATATTGTAATGTAGTAAGCATATTGAACTGGTTGTTTTGTTCGCAGGGTGAAAGAAAATAGTGTCTGGCCTGAATCTGTTGTTCTATGTTCTGGCAGAAGGTAAGAAAATCCGGATGGTTTTCAACTACGATGCGTACTTCGTCAGCCTGACGCTGTAGTGGAAACGGATATTGGTGACGATAATAAAATTTCGGGCTCAGGGCTATATAGTCGATAAGCGGGTCTACTGTGCCCAAACCATTGCTTTCGATGGCAAGATAATAATTTTCCTGTTTAAGTGCGCGTAAAAGTAAGGGCAGTTTTTTGTTGATAGTAGGTTCGCCGCCGGTAATGATTATGTTTTTACTCTGAAACTGACTGACGGTATTGAGAATGTGCTCCAGACTCATACTTTGGTAACTCATGAAGTCAGTATCGCACCATGGGCATTTGAGGTTACAGGCTGCCAGACGGATGAAAACAGCAGGCATACCGGTATTGTAGCCTTCGCCCTGCAGGGATTCGAAGATTTCGACAATATTAAACTGGATCATAGCTGGTATTCTGATATTCGCAATAGGAAGTAGGGGTTTCCCATAGGGTAATTTTGGATACTGGCAGATGAGCTGTAAGCTTATTGAAGATAAACCGGCTCATGCTTTCAGCAGTAGTGCGACAGGGAAAGGCAAATACTTTTCGCTCCATTTGGCGAAGGAGGGCTGCGATTTTACATTCGTTGCTATTGGTTTCATCATACAAATAGGCATGATCCAGCTGGCTGATAATATGCTGGTTAATGATTTTTTTGATGTTGGAAAAGTCCATAACCATTTCTTTGCTGGATCCTTGCTGATGTAGCTGGTCGCTTACTTCGACAATTAGGCGATAGGTGTGTCCGTGCAGGTTATGACATTTGCCCTGATGCCCGTCCAGCATATGGCAGGCATCAAACTGGAATTCTTTGGCGATTTTAAACATATTTTCTGTCTAAAAGCCAAAGAAGAAAGATTTGTCATTAAGAGAAGATGATATTGCAGAATACAGTTGATACATGTGTAGCAGGGCTCCTAGTTTTTTTTCGTGGGATGGATTGCGAACCACGTGGTTATTCAGTTTTCAATAACACATTTGCTGTGTGAAGGGATTTCTATTACTTCAAGTATATATTTTAATGGTATCAGCTGTTTTCTTACAAGGGTAACTGAGTAACTGCGGGATTGATTCAGTGTCGTCCTGAGCGCCAGATTGACCAGATTACCCAGAGGCTGTTGCTGAATGCCAGTAAATAGCCAATCAGTCCGAAAAACGACAGGCCGAATACTTTCGGGCCGGAGTTAATACTCATAACAATAGATGAGCCAATGATAAGTGCCGCTGTAACAATTCCCATTGTCAGGCGATTAACAACTTTATCCAGCTGGTTATTAAATTTATCGATGTGCTGAATGTTCAGGTTAACAGGGAGCTGTCCGTGCCGGATGCGTTTACTTAGACGTAATAGATTTTGGGGTAGTGTATCTATTAACTGAGCTAAAAGATGTAACTGTATTTTATTGTGGCGCCAGATTGACTGGATGTTAAAGCGATTGCGCAGTACGTTTTTGATGGTGTTTCGTGCATGATTTAACAGTTCAAAGTCACCGTCTATTTTTTTTATAACGCCATCAAGGGTAATCAGGCATTTGAACAGGATAATCAGATCCGCAGGCAGGGTGAGACCATGTTCACGAATAATATGGGTAATATCGTTAATTATCTGACTGATACGCAGTTCTTTACTATTGAGCTGCTCATAATTATTCAGCATTTCCAATACATCTGTTCCGAGCTGGTCTTCGTTAATAATTTCTCCCTGCGCCCAGTTGGACAGAACATATTGCAGTGCAAACTGGTCGTGTTCCAGCAGTGCATGAATCAGAGTGATGATTTCCTGATGGCGCTGCTGGCTTAACCGGCCGACAAGCCCGAAATCAATTAAGGTGATTCGTCCATCATTTCGTACTAAAATATTACCCGGATGTGGGTCTGCGTGAAATAAACCATGCTGTAATATCATATCAAGAATGGTATCGACCAGTGTGGCTGCAAGTTTTTTTCGCTGCTGCTTGTCCCAGCCGGTGAAATCAAGATTTTTAAGTAAAGTATCGTCAATATATTCTTGTACTAATATTTGCCGGTTAGAATATGCCGCATAAGTTTTTGGTATATGGATTTGCTGCTGATGGTTGTAAAGACGGGAAAAATGTTGCATATTGCGACGTTCGGCAGACAAATCTGTTTCTTTTTCGAGTGAACGGGCAAAATATTGCACCATTTGTACCGGATAGTAACGTCTGGACTCGGGTATTTCCGATTCAAGCAGTTGTGCTATGTGGTTAAGAATACGCAGATCAGCTGCTACGGTTGACTCAATACCCGGGCGTTTAACTTTAATGGCGACCTGCTCTCCGCTGATAAGTGTGGCGCGGTGAACCTGTGCTATGGATGCGCTGCCGGCAGGCTGAGCTTCTATATTACTGAAAATGCTTTCCAGTGGCTGGTTAAGCTGAGCCTGAATAATATTTCTGATGTCTGGAATCGGAAGAGGATGTGTGTTGTTTTGCAGATGGGCAAATTCCTCTGTCCATTCTTCTCCGAAGACATCGGTACGGGTAGCCAATATTTGTCCGAGTTTGATGAATGTTGGTCCGAGCTCTTCAAAGGCGAGCCGCACTCGTTTTGGTGTGCTCAGGTAGTGCTGGTGATTCTGGCCCGATGGGTCGGAGTGTTTGTACCAGCGTCTTGGTAATTTGATACGAACAAGAAATTCACCCAGACCATGTCTGGCCAGAATGGTGATAATTTCGCGCATACGCGCCCAATCGCTGATATGGGATGAGCTGGGTGAATACATATGATGATGTCCCGAACAATTGCTATTTACAGGATAGCAGAATTGTTTGATGAACTGATGGAATAATGTTGGCATGAAGTGGATAAAAACATTAATGAAGACGGCAACGGTATGCTTGTGTGCCAATTTCATTCTGATTTCGCCGGTAATGGCGGCGCCGGATGAAGGTCTGGATAATGCAGCGCTGGAGCGTTTGATTCGTGACAGGACTGCTACACCGGCTGTGCGTACAGGTGATGACGCCAGTGACCTGATTATGAACGCAATGGGACTGCTTGGTGTTGCCTATCATTTTGGCGGAAATTCACCCACAAGCGGACTGGATTGCAGTGGTTTTATGCAATATATCTTTCGGCGCAGTATGGGTGTTACTTTGCCGCGCAGTTCACGGCAGATGGCTACGGTAGGTGAAGCAGTCAGCCGAACCAGTTTGCAGCCGGGGGATCTGGTATTTTTTAGTCCGGGTGGTGGTGGAATTTCCCATGTTGGTATGTATATCGGTAATGGCCGGATGATCCATGCGCCGCGTACGGGTAAGAATATTGAAATTACCAGTATTGAACAGGGTTATTGGTCTCGTGCTTTTGTGACTGCGCGCAGGGTGAAACACTGATGAAACCTTTACCACCGATGCCGAAGTGGGTAGATGATGCGGGTAATGTGGTCTCTTGCACTGAAAAAATTAAGGTGATGCAGCAAAATATGCAGGAGATCTATGAGCTGGCACAGGAAGCTTTTGAAGACGGATTACTGATGGGGTGTCAGGAAAAGCAGTTACGCGCTTATCTGAGCGAACTGATGAACGCAGTGGAGAACCCCTATCAATAATGTATTGATAGTGTGTACTGCTTAAGCACTCATCGAACTTCATCTATCAAAATTCTGAATATTTGGTTATGTATGCTAATTTGTTGCGTACATAGCAATGGTTTACTGCTGCCTTTAAAATGATTAAATACAACTATGAAATTTTGTCAGGGTCACCAGTTGGCCATAAATAACGCCCATCATCAGGATGGGCGTTATTGTTGCTGTGAATATTGGTTTAAAACAGATTATCCAGCGGTTTGCCGTTATTTCCGTTTGCTGCCGGTTTTGGTTTTGTTGTCGGAGCGGTATTAACAGGAGTTTCAGAGTTATTTTCTCTATTAGTGGTAGCGGGTACGTTTATGGGTGTAATAGGCCGAATTTCTTGTGTATTTTCCGGATTGTCTCTGTCTCTGGTATTAGCTCTGCCGGTAGTAACAGGTAGAGCAGGTTCGGAAGCAGTGTCAGGTTCTGTACTCTCTGAAGCAGCTATAGCGGGATTGGGTGAAAATACTGGTGTTGGAACATTACTGCCTGTTACCGGTGCACCGGTCGGAGTCAGTACTTCAAAGCTTGCCTGAGAGGCGAACTCTGTGGTTTCAGAGGTAGAATTCAGAACTTGCCATGCGTGAAAAACAAACCAGACAACAAATATGGCCAGAATCAGAAATAAAGTCAGTAGAATTTTGGTGAATGTACTCAGACCAGTTTTAACCGCTTTTTTTTTGTTTTTTGTTCCCGGTGCGGTAGGTTTAGTGCTCATGACAGGTAATCCTTCAGGGATATTGTTGCGTATAATATCGTTATTATACGCAAAATTTTGTTTACGCTAATCAGATACTGGCAATTTACTGCTTCGATAAGCTTGGTCTATATGGTTGTATCGCAGCAGAATGTCGGTTATCAGGGATTGGTCGGTGTACTCTTCGGAGTATTTTCAAAGGTTTGATACAAAGTAATAACTTTCTGAACACCAGACGTTGTACTGATGGCCGTTGTAGCGGCCTGTTGTTCATCTGGTGTCAGAATACCCATTACATAGGTGACGCCATTATAAGTAACTACTTTGACGTGGTTTGCCGATACGCCTTTGGTATTTAGCAGATTGGAACGTATTTTTGAGGTAACCCAGGTATCATCTGTAACATGACTTAATTTACGATTCTGAGTGGCGATATCAATGTAGTTATAGATTTTTTGTGCCGCAGGCTGGGCACGGGCAACGCGCTCTACCAGATTTTTATCATTTTCACTGGCTACTAAGCCAAGCAGTAATATCTGCCGGTTGTAGCTGATAACGGACAGTGTAGGCTGGAATTTACTTTCCTGTGCCTGACTATTCAGGTATGAGATAGCACCATCATGAATCCGAACTTCCATTATTTTGTCATCTGCCTGTGCGCCAGTAGTACGTCGGTCGATAACTGAAAGCGTACCAACAGTGGCGCCACCTACCAGAACAGCCGGACAGCCGGTCAGGGTAGTGGTCAGGCAAAGTCCCAATGCCAGAGCAGAAAGATATTTTTTCATGAAATACACCTGTAAATTGGTTGTTGCTGGTTATATACCACCTAGCAATAATTGGTCAATCTGTGCGCACAAAGCATGAATAGTTACCTGATGTGCCTCAAGTACACGTAAAGGATGGTCGCCGGGTACATTAAGCCAGAGATCGTCATCGCGCAATAATCCGGCAACTTCACCACCGCTTCCGCCGGTAATCGCCAGCACTCGCATATCACGTTCATGCGCGGTTTTAATCGCACTAACCAGATTGATATTCTGACCATCTGCCGATAGTACACAGAGCATATCATGCTGTTTGCCAAGCGCATGAATTTGCTTGGCAAACATATCGTTAGGACCGCTGTCGGTCAATATACTGAGTACAGAAGGATTATTGCACAGTGATAAGGCAGCCAGTGCCATGCGTTCCTGTTGTAATCGGGTCACCATATAGGCGGCAAGCGTGTTTGCTAGTGATGCATATGCACCATTACCGGCAATAAGCAGCTTGCCATCACTCATCAAGGCCATCAGTATTCCCTGAGCAACTTCGGCAATTGGTTCAGCCAGTAAGTCTGCACACTCGTTCAGAAGCTGGGCACTATCGGCAAAATGTTGATGGACGGAGATGGATTCTGTCATATAAATTAATTTGTTAATTAAGGCGGGAGCAGGCAATATGCTTGGTATTTACAATGTATTACGCGTAAATACCCCTGTGCAGGTTTCAGGCTGCGTGACTTCTGAAACGGCACTATTATACGGTTTATAACCCGTGTAATTGTTAACCGTAAACTCTGAAACATTATCACTACATGGTATAGTAACAGTTTCAGGCTTATGTGCTGAGTTTTCAGTTTAATGCCTGATGCTAAAGTTTAATCAGATTACGGATTTATAAATGCAAGCCCATTACCAGAAAGCTGTTGCCAGCATTGTACCGCAAACCCTTTATGTAGTGGCTACTCCGATTGGTAATCTGGCAGATCTGAGTTTTCATGCATTGGCAGTATTATCCCGGGCAGATTTAATTTGTGCAGAAGATACACGCGTAACACAGCAATTACTGCGTGCATACGGTGTTTCTGCACGATTGATCAGTGTGCGTGAACAGAACGAACAAAGTATGGCAGAACGCGTTATTGCTGCTCTGGCTGCCGGTCAGGTAGTGGCGCAGGTTTCTGATGCCGGTACGCCGGCAGTGTGTGATCCCGGGGCACGGCTGGTAACGCGGGTACGTGCAGCTGGTTATCAGGTAGTGCCGGTAGCCGGCCCGAGTGCGGTGATGACAGCTTTGAGTGTTGCGGGAGTTACTCAGTCAGATTTTTATTTTGCGGGATTTTTACCGGCAAAAAGTGGTGAACGTCATCAAAAGCTACAGTTATGGAAAGAAGTATCTTATCCGGTAGTTATGTTTGAAACGCCTCACAGAATTACAGATACACTGGCACAAATGGTTTTACTTTATCCGCAACGTACTCTGATGCTGGCACGTGAAATCAGTAAAACCCATGAAACCTATCTATGCGGCACAGTTTCTGAAATTCAGTCGATTGTGCAGGCAGATGCTAATCAGAAACGTGGCGAGATGGTACTGATACTTCATCCGGCACCAGTAGAAAAAAATACCGAGCTGTCTGCTGAAGCTATTAATATTATGCAGATTTTAGTGCAGGAACTGCCAACCAAGCAGGCTGCCGTACTGGCTGCGCAGATTAGTGGTGAAAACAGAAAAGCTTTATATGATTGGGTAATTAATGCTAAAAAGTTATCAGAATAAACACAATCATTAGGACATGTTAAAATAATTTATGCCCGATGCTATTTTACACAATGCTGGTCATTGTTTATGATACTGTCTGAATTGGCTATTGCCGCCGCTGTTGCGCTGGCACCCCCTGAATATTGCAATGATTTAAGGTAAACCGTTATGTTGAAAAAAAGTGTGAATCGTTCCGGCTGGTGCTTGCTGGTACTGGCATTAAGTGCCTGTACTCTTTTCAAACAGCCGGCAGCGCCGACAGAAACGGGCAGCAGTGATGCCACTACAGGTACTGCTGCTACCACTGCCGACAATCCATATGGTGCTGCTCCTTATACGCCACCGGCAAATACAGCTCCGGCTTATACACCTGCCGCTGCAGGTACTTCTACTGGTTATGTGGGCAATTACTCTCCGGTTGATATTAATGCAGCAACGCATACGGTACAGCGCGGAGATACGGTATATAACATTTCCAAACGTTATCAGATTACTCAGGATAATCTGCGTTCATGGAATAATATAATAGAGAATGAAATTAAGGTGGGGCAGGTTCTGCGCGTGAAGCCAGCCGGCTATGTGGCGCCGGCTGGTAGTACAAACACAACTACTACTGTGACTGCTCCTGTACAAACAGCAAATGTCACTACCACCACCAGTACAACCACGACAACTACACCAACCAGTACAAGTACTGTATCAACCAGTAAAACAGTGAGTGTTGGAGGCGTCCGCAATGTAAGCGGAATTGAATGGCAGCGTCCGACCGCCGGTAATATTCTGCAGAGTTATGGCGGCAGCAGTAAAGGTATTGATTATGGTGGTAATGCCGGGCAGCCTATTCTGGCAGCTGCTTCTGGTAAAGTAGTGTATGCCGGTAATGGTTTGCGTGGCTATGGTAATCTGATTATCGTACAGCATAATCAGACATATCTGACCGCCTATGGTAACAACCAGAATATTCTGGTAAAAGAAGGTCAGCAGGTCAAACGTGGCCAGCAGATTGCTACTATGGGTAATACTGATGCTAAACGCACTCAGCTGCATTTTGAATTGCGTGAAAATGGTCAGCCACAGGATCCCAGCCGTTTTCTGCCAATGTGAGTATCAGTCGGCTAACTGATTGTATTAGTTATTAATAATAGCACTTATTATTAGGATAAATAAATTCCGAAAACAAGTGCTATTTATATATTTTAATACTGTTTTAAATAATATTAATTTACATAATTAAAATAAATTCAATTTAATAATTAGTAAGGGGTGAATTATGAAAAAACAGATTATCTTTTTGTTTTTAATGCTGCCTTTGTTATGTTGTGCTTATCCTGTTTACCCCCAAAAAGCAGAATCATTGCAATCCTTTGAAATAGGAGACTTTATAAAATTATTTATGCAAATCCCTACAAATGAAAACAAAGATTTTATTGCATGGGATACATTTGTTAATAATGAAAATTTTATTTGGGAAACCGATGGGGTTGATAGTTTAGAATCAGATGATGGTTTAGTTTCCTATTATCGAAATGCAATGGTACGAATTAATGTTAATGGTCTTGCTCCTCTGAGATTAAAGCAAAATTGGACAGAAATGCCTTGGTCGGTAGGGTATTCAACAACTTCTAATCCAAATTTGGGTGCTCAAGTGGTAAGTATTGATAATGAATGCTTTAGTTATTACACTACAAATAATTGTATACTTCCGCCATTTAAGTCGTTAAAAAGAGTGAATATAAATTATAAAAAGATATGCAAAATTGAAAGAGGAAACGGATTTGAGACTGTAGGGTATGAACTAAGTTCTAAAGGTTTAAGAACAATATATTTATTATATGAACAAGATGGCGGGACCGGAGGTTCTTATGAAACTTATCATTTATATTTTAGCAAGCCAGAGAAACTTTGTGAATTTTAGTGAAATTTGAACAAATAAATTATTGATAATCTATATTTTTCTTATATTTAATTATTTTTTTGGGCATAATTTTTCTTTTTCAAATAATTTATATAACTCTAATTTAGAGATAATTTAGAAATATTTGTCATCTTTAGTCAATAATACAAATAAATACACCTGTTTATTCTTTTTGCTAATAAGGTTAACAGGCGTATTTCTAAAAATTTATGTAAGCTGCTGACTGAATTGCGATTCAAGTAAAATTTATACTATTAAAAGTATTAACTGAGGAACTGTTCAGCAGATTGTACAGTAGCAAGATAATTCAATGCGGCTAAAAAACTGTTTTGCACATTTGTTGCACTAATGATGTTGCTATTGAACTCCAGATTCAGTGTTGCGCATGCATCTGCAATAACAATTGGTTGATAACCGAATTCAACTGCCTGACGAGTGGTAGAGTCAACACACATGTGTGTCATCATGCCACAGATAACTAGCTGATCTGTCTTCTGTTGTTGAAGGTGCTCATGCAGGGTTGTTTGTAAGAAGCTATTGGGATAGCTTTTATGAATTATAAATTCATTCGTGTCCGCAATCGGCAGTAATTGATGGTGTAATTCTACACCATGGCTGTCAGGCTGAAAAAAAGTAGCTCCTGGGTTACTATTAATATGCTGGATGTAATACACCGGCAGCTGCTGATTGCGGAAATACTCACGAACCTTCAATATTTTTTTCAGTGCCAGTTGTGGCTGGTACAGTTCCATTTTACCTTCTGAAAAATAATCATTTTGTACATCAATTATAATGAGTGCTTGTTTCATTAGTTATATCCTGTTGGTTTTAATAATTTAATTATGCGCCTTATCTGTTTTCGACAGAATAGGCTGATGAAAAAGATATACTCTATTTATTTTCAGGATGAAACTATGGATAAAAAAGACAGAGCAATTCTGGATTTATTAAAAAATAATAGTCGTTTGTCGTGGAAAGAGATTGGTGAGAAAGTATTTCTTAGCGGACAGGCAGTGGGGCTAAGGGTACAGAACCTGCTTGAGACCGGCGTGATAGAACGTTTTACACTGACTGAAAACTTGATATCGGAACAATTTATTTTTATTTATATGAATAACAGTCGGTTTGCTGAATTCGAGCATTTGGTGAGTACCTTTGCTGAGGTACAGGCTCTGTATAAAATTACGGGTGATGGTTGCTATTATATTCATGCAAATTTTACTGCCGAGCAGCTGGAACCGTTTTTACAGCAGATAACAGTTTATGCACGTTATAAAGTAAGCCATAAATTACGCAGACTGATTTAATCTGATATCTGCGTAAACTTATTGAGTAAGACATGCGGCCATAATAGTATGTTCTTTCAGACATAGATTGTGAGCAAAATATAAACTATTTTCTACCAGCCCCAGATCTTCTTCGCACTGAGTTTCAGTTTCAATAATCAGCATTTGTTCCGGCCGTCCGGCATGCAGGCTCATGCGCATTTGTGCGGGAGTAAACGGCAGATTATGCTTTTGGGCGAAGCTGCGTGCACGGCTGTTTGCTGTTTTCAGCATGGGTATCAGGGTAATATCCAGATGAAAAATTCTTACACCCATTACCAGAATACGTGCGGCAAACCAGTCTGCCTCATCACTGATAATATCAGGAGTAGGTTGTTCAAAGCCCAGACGCTGTGCAGCAATTAACATTGCTATCAGGCGCAGCTGAGGAATCAGAGCTTCACTAAGCATAAATGCAGTCTGGAATTGTGGCTGTAGCTGGCATAGGTCAGAGCGGTGCTGATTGCCGTCAACAATCATGTACCACCGTTGAAGCTGAGCCACAGGTAATTCTGATTGCCGTATCTGATTTAGCGGTAATGCGGACATTTTATTCTCCAGTAGTTGTCGATTCATTTGTAATGCCTTTCTGTATGAGGCGTTTGTAGCAACAAAAAACCGCCTCGGTTTGGCCGGGCGGTTCACTTTTTTATTTTGCTTATTAGATATTATATAAACGCAAAAAAGCACCGCACCGAGGTGTGGTACCAATAATAAGCAAAAGAGAAAGTGGTTGCGTTTTTCATCATTAAACCTTAAACCTTATTGAAACATGTGTCAAGAATTATTTTTTTCACCCCAGCGTGTAATCAACTGATGAGGTATATGCAACTGGTCCAAAATACGTCCTACTACAAAATCCACCATATCCTGAATAGTTTGAGGGTGCTGATAAAAACCGGATACTGGGGGCAGAATGCATACACCCAAACGTGACAGTTTAAGCAGATTTTCCAAATGAATGGCTGATAAAGGCGTTTCCCGCGGTACGATGATTAGCGGACGATTTTCTTTAATCGATACATCAGCTGCCCGTTCAAGTAAATGGTCGGAAGTGCCGGCTGCAATGGCAGCAACACAACCCATGCTGGCCGGACAGATAATCATTGCATCAGCGGGATTGGAACCGGAGGCCGGAGGTGCAAACCATTCATCGCGGCCAAATACAGTAAGCATGGATGAGTCTACGCCGTATTCTGCACACAATGCGGCATTACACTGTTTAGCATTTGCAGGTAAATGCCAGTTGATTTCCTGTTGTGCGACTATCTGGGCAGCCTGTGAATACAGTAACCAGACCCTTATATCAGCCTGTAACAGGCAGCCCAGCAGACGTTTGGCATAAGGCATACCCGATGCTCCGGTAAGAGCCAGTGTAACGGTTTTGACAGAATGAGCAGAGGGAAAAATCATAATAAAACTAGTGTATATTCAAATATGCCTGTTATTATAGCTATTTTGTTTTCAATATAACATTTGGCATATGACAGCTATATTCAGATGAAAACCATTATTAGCCAGTTGAAGTTTTATTTTCTGTAATTGTGATTAATTAATCAAGCTCTGCGGAAAATGGCAGGCTGGCAAAAAACTTAAATTTCTGAATAACTAAATACAAATATTAATACTGATCATGGAATGATAAGCATGTTGTGGAAAAAAATATTATGGTGGCCCTGTTTTTGTGTCAGTATTCTGGCCGGCTGTGCTCAGGTTCCTCCTCCTGTTGCTGAAGAGCGTGAATGTGATTCGAGAGCGATGGCAATGGCTTTATTGCAATCTAATCAGCCTTATGGTACCAATAATGTTCGCTGTGCGGTATCGTCAAAAAACTTACCTGTAATGAAACCTGAACGTTCCGCACCACCTGAAGTCAGCCTGCGTATTGAACGGCCGGTGACAGAAGTGAGTAAGTGTCTGCATGAAAAATTTCAGTCACGGTTTAAACTGCCGCAGGAATTTTACAAAATCAGCTCCTATCCTAATGGCACTCAGACACTGGCACTGGTCAATCCTTTCACACAGACAGAAGGTTTACAGATAGACGTAGTTAAAGCAGGTATGTCACAAAGTATAGTGAATCTATATTCTAATGGTATGACTTTGTCGCAAGCGTGGAAAAAATTTCCTGAGCTGTGCCGCTAAATGGCATCAGTTTTGATTTGCATAAAGTAGAATGTATCAAGCCCCTCTCAAAGGAGGGGCTTTTGCAAACATGGGATTTAGTCGGAAATTTATTTTCCTGCTTTAAGATTTTGCCATAATCGCAATTCGTATTTCAGAGTATCCGATTTTGCCGGTAATACCAGATAACTGTTAGCCAGAACTTCATCTGACGGAAAAATACTGTTATCTTCGCGATATTCTTTTTTTATCAGTTCTTTTGCCGGCATGCTTGAAGGCGCGTAACTAACATAATTGGCGTTTCTGGCCGCTATTTGCGGTTCCAGTATCCAGTTCAGGTAGCGATAGGCATTTTTGAGGTTGGTTGCATCTTTCGGGATAGTTAATGTATCTATCCAGAGAGAAACTCCCTGAGTCGGAACCAGTACCACGATATCTTTTTTACCGGTTGCATCCAGCCGGCGTCGTTTGGCAATGTTTAAATCACCGCCAAAACCAATGGCTACACAAACATCGCCGCGTGCCAGATCGTCGATATAACCAGAAGACGAATAACGCAATACATTGCTTCGGTTCGCTTTGATAATATTAGCTGCAATATCTATATCATCTTTGCTTTGGCTGTTCGGATCTTTGCCGGCATAATGCAACGCCAGCGGAATCATCTCTACCGGACTATCCATGTAACTGATGCCACAGTTTTTCAGTTTGTCGGTATACTCAGGATTAAACACCAAATCCCAGCTATTATGCGGCATTGGTGTAGCACCGAGTGCGGCATTCACTTTTTCAATATTGATTGCAATGGTATTCATACCCCAGTAGTTGGGTACCGCATACTGATTATCCGGATCTACGTCTTTTAATAAGTCCAGTAATTTCGGGTTAATGTATTTCCAGTTAGGCAACTGATTTTTGTCTAGTGGCTGGTATGCTCCGGCTTTAATCTGGCGTCCGACAAATGAGTTGGACGGCCCGACAATATCATAGCCGGACTGTCCGGTCAGAATTTTGCTTTCTAGTGTTTCGTCACTGTCATAAAAATTGTAAGTGACTTTAATGCCATATTTTTTTTCAAATTCACCAATGGTTTTCGGGTCAACATAGTCTGACCAGTTAAATATTTTAAGTGTCTTGGTGTCGCTCAAACTACCAGGTTTGCTGGCCGCTACAGCAGAAGCCGGTTGAGGACCGGCATTGTCGTGTGAACCGCTGCATGCAGTCAGAATACATAAAATCAAACCGGATAAACCCAGACAGGCTGTGTTTTTCATGTCCGTCCTTTTCAAAGATGTGCCAAGGCTGGCTGGCATGGTTATGTGTTAACCACCTTTGTAACTTCAATCTGTTCGTATGGGGGTAACTATACCGCATAAGGCATTAGTGTTGTCGGAATTGTCATTTTGGCATGGATTTTCGTCTGTTCAGGTAGGCTTATGCGTAAAACTGCGGTAAGATAAGCGGATGATTTTAACAAGGGTGATGGTTGAGGTGGACTAACCAGTGTCCTGTTTTTATATCTATGTTCAGGCAGTCTGTGTTTTATACAGACTGCCTGAATACGATTAATCACCCGTCTTATTGAAACTACCATGAAAACAGCAGAATTACGTTCTAAATTTCTTCAATTTTTTGCAAGTAAGGGTCATCAGGTTGTACCTTCATCTTCACTTGTACCTCCGCAGGATGATAAAACCCTGTTGTTTACCAATGCGGGTATGAATCAGTTTAAAGATGTGTTTCTGGGTTTTGACAAGCGCCCGTACAGCCGTGCGACAACTGCACAAAAATGTGTGCGTGCCGGTGGTAAACACAATGATCTGGAAAACGTTGGTTATACCGCGCGCCATCATACATTTTTCGAAATGCTGGGCAATTTCAGCTTTGGCGATTATTTTAAGCGTGATGCCCTGCATTTTGCCTGGGAATTTCTCACCAGTAAGGACTGGCTGAACCTGCCACCGGAAAAACTGCTGGCAACTGTATATGCAGATGATGATGAAGCTTATGATATCTGGTTAAATGAGATTGGTCTGCCACCGGAAAAAATTATCCGTATAGGTGACAATAAAGGCGCACGTTATGCTTCTGATAATTTCTGGCAAATGGGCGATACTGGTCCGTGCGGTCCTTGTTCGGAAATTTTTTATGATCATGGCGAACATATCTGGGGCGGGCCTCCGGGCAGTGCCGAAGAAGATGGTGACCGTTTTATAGAAATCTGGAACTGTGTATTCATGCAGTATAACCGGGATGAAAACGGTAACATGAATCCGCTTCCTAAGCCGTCAGTTGATACAGGGATGGGACTGGAGCGGGTGTCGGCGGTATTGCAGCATGTACACAGTAATTATGAAATCGATCTGTTTGTCAATTTGCTGCATGCTGTAGCCCGTGTTGTAGGCATTCCCTATAGTCAGGATGTACCGAGTCTGAAAGTCATTGCCGACCATATCCGCTCTTGTGCGTTTTTAATTGCTGATGGTGTATTACCCAGCAATGAGGGGCGTGGCTATGTATTGCGGCGTATTATCCGCCGGGCTGTACGCCATGGTTATAAACTGGGTTGTAAACAGGCATTTTTCCATTTGCTGGTAACGGATCTGGTGCAGGAAATGGGCTCTGCCTATCCTGAGCTGGTTGAAAAACAGACACAAATCTGTGATGTACTGAAACAGGAAGAAAGCCGTTTTGCACAAACACTGGAAACCGGAATGACTCTGCTGGAAAGTGCCTTGCAGGATGGCGGACAGACACTGGCTGGTGAGGTAATTTTCAAACTGTATGATACTTATGGCTTTCCATATGATTTAACCGCTGATATTGCGCGTGAGCGTAATATCAGTCTGGATGAAGAAGGGTTTGAGCGTGAAATGGCTGCTCAGCGTGCCCGTGCCCGTGCAGCGCAGAATTTTAAAGCCAATACTCAGCTTACCTATGAAGGTGCTGACACAGAATTTACCGGCTATCAGCAACGCCAGAATGAAAGCAAAGTTCTGGCTTTGTATCAGGATGGTGAAGCTGTTGAGCAGTTAAATGCCGGTGAATCAGGTGTGGTCGTGATTGACTTCACACCGTTTTATGCAGAATCTGGTGGTCAGACTGGTGATACTGGTTATATTTTTGCCGGTGAAAACCGCTTTCAGGTAGAAGATACGCAAAAAATCAAAGCTAAAGTATTTGGTCAGTTTGGCGAAATGCTATCCGGCAGTCTGAAAGTGGGTGATGCTGTTACTGCTCAGGTAGACAGTGTACTGCGCGAAGCCAGTATGCGTAATCACAGTGCCACTCATCTGATGCATCGCGCCTTGCGTGAGGTATTGGGTACACATGTTGAGCAGAAAGGTTCTCTGGTTAATGCTGAGCGCACCCGCTTTGACTTTTCACATCCACAGCCGGTTACCGCTGCACAACTGACCGAAGTTGAACGTCGGGTAAATCAGGCGATTGTGGCCAATGTTCCTGTATGTGCACAGAATATGAGCTTTGATGAAGCCATCGCTGCCGGTGCAATGGCGCTGTTCGGAGAAAAATACGGTGACGAGGTACGTGTACTGAGCATGGGCGAATTTTCTACCGAATTATGCGGCGGTACCCATGTTGCACGGACTGGAGATATTGGTCTTTTCAAAATTATTTCTGAAAGTGGTATTGCTGCCGGAGTACGGCGTATTGAAGCTGTGACCGGATTGAATGCTTTACAATTTGTTCAGCAGCAGGAAGAGTTGCTTAAGGCTGCGGTTGCCGAAGTAAAAGCACAGACTGCTGAAGATTTGCTGCCTAAACTTCAGGCAATACATACTCAGACCAAACAGTTGGAAAAGGCATTAACTGAAGCCAGAAGTGAACTGGCCAGACAGGCAGGTACCGCTTTGCTGGCTCAGGCCAGAACTATTGGTACAGCTCGTCTGGTGCTGGGACAAATTGAGGCAGAAAGCAGTGCTCTGAGAGATATTGCTGCTGATTTAATTGCACAGGGTGATAATATTATCGTTCTGCTGGCAGCAGTAAATGATGGTAAAATTGCCATCATAGCAGGAGTATCAAAAGCATTAACTAAAACAATCAAGGCTGGTGAGCTGGTTAATTATGTTGCCGGTCAGGTTGGTGGTAAGGGTGGCGGTCGTCCCGAACTGGCACAAGCCGGCGGGCAGGATATAGCTGCATTAGAACCGGCGCTCGCCAGTGTAACTGACTGGTTAGCTTCCAAATTAGGATAAAGACTTAGTAAATGAAAACAGCAAGCGGTTTATGAATGATAAAAAAACATAAGCCGTTTTTTTTGCTTATTCACAGGAGAATACAATGCAGAGGTATGTAAAAGCTTGTTTGGCAGGCTGGATGCTCATGGTTGCAGTATGTTCGTTCGCTGCAACGCAGGAACAGCTGGCACAACAACAGTTACAGCAAAATGTGGATATGGTGTTATCAGTGGCTCGTGACAAAAGCCTGAATGAACAACAGCGTATTAGTCAGATAGAACGTTATGCAGATCAGTATCTGGATTATGAGCGTATTTCAGCTTTGGCTGTAGGTATGCAATGGCGACAGTTTACTGCACAGCAAAGACAGGATTTCAGTGCGGCCTTTAAGAATATGATTGTGCGCATTTATGCACATTCAGCATTGATGGGTGCCAGTAATGCATCTGTGAAGGTTATACCTAAAGTAGTGAATCAGGGTAATAACCGGCTGGAAACATTTACCGAAATTGTTAGTGCCGGTAATAAGCACTACACCGTGGGTTATCAGATGTATTATGCTAATGGTGTGTTTAAAATTTATAATTTCCGGGTCAATGGTACCAGTCTGGTAACTGTATACCGCAGTCAGTTTGATCAATTGATTCAGAAACAGGGTATTGATGCAACTATTGCTCAGTTACGTGATAAAGGTTTGGGTAAAGTGCAGATCAATAAATAATACATTTATTTGAACAAAAAAACGGTGATGGATTAAATATCCATCACCGTTTCGTTATATCTGTCTGTTTTTAATTTTGCCGTAAATAAACAGAATAATGCAGGCAAAAATAATCGAAGCTATTAAACCGGCTTTTTCACCTGCATGGTACCAGCCAAATGCCTGACCAACATATCCGGCCAGTAATGAGCCGCCGATACCAAGTAAAGTGGTGACCACTAACCCAAGTTGCTGTTTGCCCGGATAGATTAGTTTGGCAATTAAACCAATGATAAAGCCAACTATAATTGTCCAGAGTAACCCCATGATGTTGTACTCCTGAGAATAAGGAAGCTTTATCTTAATCCTGTGGCTATAATAAAAGTTGAGTTATTAAGTAAAATCAATATTAATTATGATTTTTTAAATAAATATATGTAATCAATAAGTTATATTTTAAAGATAAACACAAGAACAGCTGACAGAAGATTTAAGCAGCGTGAAAGAGAAAGTGTAAGATAATTCTTAGTTTAATCTCTAAGAGAATAGTATTTGCATAAAAATAGATAAGTTAAAAAAAAGCATAACAATAAGTTATGCTTTTTTTTATTGCCAGACTGTTAGTGATTACCAGCATAGGTATTAACAGTACGGAAAGGAGTATTTTCTGGTGTAGAGTCAGAAACATGAGTGTTTTGACCATTTTGAGCAGTAGATTCGCTGAAATGACGAACATCAGTATCATCGTTGTTACTATTAGCCATAGCGAAACCTGCAGTCATAGCTAAAGAAGCAGCCAGTAAAGCGGAAGAAACTAATTTTTTCATTTTTGTTTCCTTTCAAAATGAATTATCAAAATATTTTAAATTTAAACGCCAAATTGTTATTTTTGCTTTTGCAATATGGTTATATTAATACTTTATTAGTATTTTGATAATACCTGATTAGTTAAAGATGAATTTCTTATTGAGAAACTCAATGGCGATGTTTAATGTCAATAAAAAACAGACTAAAACATCATTGATTCAATGATGAAAAAGTCTGCTTTGAGTATAAGTACTATTTTATAGTCAATCAACAGGAATGATTGGAAATTATATTAATACTATAATATTGTGGTTTATTTACCATATACAGGTAAACGATTGCAAATTTTCTGTATTTTTTCTGAGACTTCTGAAATAACTTTTTCATTGTCTGCATTATCCAGAACATCAGCAATCAGATGACCAAGTTCACGCGTATCTGTTTCAGTAAAGCCGCGAGTAGTAATGGCTGCCGTGCCTAAACGGATACCGGAAGTGACAAATGGTTTTTCCGGATCATTAGGGATGGCATTTTTATTAACAGTAATATGTGCTTTGCCCAGCACCGCTTCCGCCGTTTTACCGGTAAGTTTTTTTGGTTGCAGGTCTACCAGAAATACATGGCTTTCAGTACGGCCTGAAACAATACGCAAGCCACGTTCAATCAAGGTTTCTGCCAGTACTTTGGCATTGGCTTTAATCTGACGGGCATATTGTTTGAATTCCGGCTGTAAGGCTTCTTTGAAGGCTACTGCTTTGGCTGCAATCACATGCATTAACGGACCACCTTGCAGGCAGGGGAAAATAGCTGAATTCAGTGCTTTTGCATGTTCATCGCTGCGGCACATAATTACACCGCCGCGCGGTCCGCGCAGAGTTTTATGGGTAGTAGTGGTAACAAAATCAGCAAAAGGCACCGGATTCGGATACTCTCCGCCAGCGACCAGACCGGCGTAATGCGCCATGTCTACAAACAGATAAGCACCTACTTTATCTGCAATCTCACGGAAACGTGCCCAGTCTATTTCCAGTGCATAAGCAGAAGCACCGGCCACAATCATTTTCGGCTTATGCTCCAGTGCCAGCTGTTCCACCTGTTTGTAGTCGAGGATTTCATTTTCATCCAGACCATAGGTAATGGCGTTATACAGGCGACCGGAAATGTTGACACTGGCTCCGTGAGTCAGATGACCCCCATGCGCCAGAGACATGCCCAGAATAGTGTCGCCTGGTTGTAATACGCTGGCGTAAACGGCCTGATTGGCCTGAGAACCAGAATGAGGCTGTACATTGACATAACTGGCGCCAAATAATTCTTTCAGGCGGTCGATAGCCAGCTGTTCTACTTCATCAACATATTCGCAGCCACCATAATAACGTTTACCCGGATAGCCTTCGGCATATTTATTGGTTAGCTGGCTGCCCTGAGCCTCCATTACGGCGCAGCTTACGTAGTTTTCTGATGCAATTAGTTCTACGTGATCTTGCTGGCGCTGATCTTCACGGGCAATGGCACCGGCCAGTTCCGGATCAAATTTTTCGATGGTTAACGCTTTGGAAAACATGGTGGTTGTTCCTTTTGAGGATGAAGAAATAAAGAATTTGCTGAATGCAGCAGAGAATGAGTGGTGGTTATTTTAACTGATAGTATTGTGTATGTGGCTGAATTTGATAATGTGTGATGATGAAGTATATTCATAAATACTCATTCAGACGATGTAATACTGGATTTCCGCCTGGTAATGGTAATAACCTGTTTATAGGATTCAGTAAATCAATTGCGGATGCTGAATCAAAAATAAATTATCTGGTCGAGAAGTGATGCAGTCTGATAAAAAACAGCCCTGTTAGAAACAGGGCTGTCTGACATTATCCGGAATCAATTACATTTTCATAGAACCGGTTTTCAGGAATTGTTCATGCCAGCTTAAAGCTTCAGTAAGAATATGAGGTGTATGAATACCTTTTGCCGTTTGCAAAGCACGGTCGTAGTAATCCTGCAACTGATCGCGATAATCCGGATGAGCACATTTTTCAATCATCACTTTTGCTCTCTGCCGCGGAGCCAGACCGCGCAAATCAGCCAGACCCTGCTCAGTAACAATAATCTGTGTATCGTGTTCGGTATGATCAACATGCGAAACCATCGGCACGATGCAGGAAATCTTGTCATCTTTAGCAGTAGATGGGGTAACAAAGAAATTCAGGAAGCTATTGCGTGCAAAGTCACCTGAGCCGCCGATACCATTCATCATGCTGGTACCCATTACATGGGTAGAATTGATGTTGCCGTAAATATCGGCTTCAATCATTGAATTCATCCCAATAATACCTAAACGGCGCACCAGTTCCGGGTGATTGGAGATTTCCTGCGGGCGCAGAATAATGCGGTCACGGTAAAAATCAATATTGTCTGCAAAATCCTGGAATGCCTTAGCAGACAGGGAAATAGCGGTAGCAGATGCAGTAGCCATTTTTCCGGCACGTATCAGATCCAGCATACCGTCCTGCAATACTTCGGTATAGCCATACAGATTTTCAAACGGACCGGTTAACAGACCTGCCAGTACGGCATTTGCCACGTTACCAACGCCAGACTGAATTGGCAGCATTTCTTTAGGCAGACGCCCCATTTTGATTTCATGAGACAGGAAATCAACAATATAAGCGGCAATCTGTTTGGATTTGTCATCAGGTTCGCTGAAAACATTGTCGCGATCCGGAGCATTGGATTCAACAATAGCGACTATTTTGTTTAAATCAACTTTCAGGTATTTTTCACCGATGCGATCATCAGCGCGGGTCATGTTAATTGGTTTGCGGTGGGGCGGAATAGCATTATCCATAGGAATATCATGCATACCTTCCATTTGTATCGGCAAACCGGTATTGATTTCCAGAATAACCTTGTCCGCCATATCCAGCCACGTCTGATTATTACCGATTGCGGTAGACGGAATCAGATGTCCGTCTTCAGTAATGCCCAGTACTTCGATAATGGCTACATGCATGTGACCCAGAAAACCAAACCATGCCTGCTGGGCAACATGCGATAAATGCATGTCAATAAAATTGACATCGCCATTGTTGATTTCCTGACGCATATGGCGATCAGTATTAAATGGTAAACGCTGATTTATTGCATGTGCCTCAGCCAGTGCGCCATCACATTCCGGCGCAGTGGAAGCACCAGTCCATACATTAATTTTATATGGCCGACCGGCAGCATGTTCAGCACGAGCAAAGTCAGCAATAGCTTTGGGCAAAACTTTAGGATAGCTGGCGCCGGTAAATCCGCTCATGCCGACATTGGCATTATTATCTATCAGGGTAGCAGCTTGCTCAGCAGACATAAGGCGGGAATGAAGTGAGGTATAACGAATGCGATCCTGTACGGACATCGTGTTTTCTCCTTATTAAATCAAAAATGCCTGACCCTTGCCTGGTCAGAGTGAGGCGTAGAAGATAAGTGTTTGTCTTTGCCGTATATTCAATTCAGTACGAATGCTATGACATAATGACTCTAACAACGGACTGCATTTTACTGTAAATAATTTTGTTTTGCTGTTCTGTCTTTGTACTGAAAAAGTGCAGAACAGCAGATACAGATAAATAATTACAAATTAATAATTAAGAATTTGAATTAATACATTAAGTTGCAAAATAAACAGACTATCAGATTAGACAATGTTTACACAATATTTTAATAGTATTGCCTAAGGTTTCGTTGCCGGATATTTTTCTAAATTAAATCAGTTTAAGCAAAAAACTGCTGTATTAATTGCTGCGCATGTTCTTGCAGCCCTGCAGGATTAAACGGATCGCATACATGTTCGGGATTCAGTTTACGCAACCATGTAAGCTGACGTTTTGCCAGTTGCCGGGTGGCAGTAATTCCGCGTTCAACAAATGTACTGTAATTAGTTGTGCCATTAAGATAATCAAAAGCCTGCCGATAGCCTACACAGCGAATTGAAGGCAAATCAGGATGCAATTCCGGGTATTGCAGACGAAGTGCTTCCACTTCTTCCACAAAACCCTGTGCCAGCATCGAATGAAAGCGGGTGGCAATCTGTGTATGCAGACGGGCACGGTCGGCTGGTAAAAGTGCCAGTGTACATACATTTAAAGGACTCTGCCGGTTTTCCTGTTTAGCCAGATGGCTGCTCATGGGAACACCGGTGATGTGATAGATTTCCAGTGCCCGTTCAATACGCTGGCTATCACCGGCAGGCAAGCGGGCAGCAGTAATGGGATCCACCCGCTGTAATTGTGCATACAGAAAGTCTGTACCGTGCTGTTGTTTAAGTTTATCCAGTTCGGCACGGATTTGCGGATTGGCTTCGGGCAGGCTGTTCAGTCCCTGTGTCAGGGCATGGTAATACATCATGGTACCGCCCACGAGCAAAGGCAGGTGACCGCGTGTATGAATTTCCTCGACTAAATCCACACAATCACTGACAAACTGCGCAGCACTGTAGCTTTCAAGCGGTGAAATAATATCAATCAGATGATGGGGCACTGCTTCTAACTCTTCTGCACTGGGTTTAGCCGTACCAATATTCATATCACGATAAATCAGGGCGGAATCCAGACTGATAATTTCAATCGGAAACTGCTCAGCCAGACTCAGAGCCAGACTGGTCTTGCCTGACGCTGTAGGACCAAGTAGAGCAAAAACTTTTGGCAGAGATGCAGACATAGTGGCTACCGTAGTTTAAACAGTTATTGTAGCGATTTACGCTCAATTGAGCGATAGATAGTTAGATAAGAGTATAAATCGGGATAAGCAGCATAATGTGATGTAATCTGTTAAAGCAGTTAAAGAAAATCAAAGCATAAATATGAAGATTATTTTTTGTACATTAGATATTTTAAAATTTTCTTTTATTCGAAGATATTTGAAGCAATAAAGTAACCAAAAATTAGCGAGTAATTTCAATTGTTGATTAGCTGAATTGAGTAGGAAACAGCTATTGTACGAAAGCAATGATATTTACTTGCATAATACGGGTGTATTTCTAATTAGATGTCAGCTAAACGACTTTAAAATTAATCTATGCCGGCAAATTAATATAACTGTTGTGCAAGAAGTATTCTGCTAATAATTAATATTTTGTTTTAAGTTAAGATTAAATTTTATGATTCGGAATAATCAGATACTTCAGTAGCAGACATTTCAGCCAGCTAAAAAAATAAGTGCTGCGGATATCAGCTCTATGAAAGTAATATCTTATATTTATACCTTTTCAAATTTGCTATCAGTGCATTTGCATAATATTTGCATTCGGCATGAAAATGCACATAATATAAGTTTATTGTTACACTAACCTTTATAATAGCCAAATAAAGTTATGGTAGTTATTTAGAGAGAGTAACTTAGTCAGGAATAAATGTTTACATGAATAGCCAGTTTAACCATATCGGAATTGTGACACGGCCGCAAACACCAATGATGAGTGAAGTACTGGACGAACTCATTACTTTTTTATGTGAAGAAGAAATTTCGGTGTATCTGGATAGTGAGGCGCAAGCGGATAACCAGATTAATCCGGTATTGCTGCAACGCTGTAATATTATTAATAAATGTGAAATGGGGCGGCGCTGTGATCTTGTTATGGTACTGGGTGGTGACGGTACTTTATTGTCTGTTGCCCGTAAACTGGCACCTTACCGGGTACCACTGATTGGTATTCATCAGGGACATCTTGGTTTTCTGACACAAGTACCGCGTGCTCAGATGGTAACAGAATTAACCGGCATGCTGACTGGCAAATATCTGCCCGAAGAACGTATTTTGCTGGAAGCGACTGTGGTACGTGCAGGCGAAGAAGTTTATCATTCACTGGCACTAAACGACGTTGTACTCAGCCGTGGTGCACTGGGGCAGATGATTGAATTTGAGGTATTCATCAATAAAGAGTTTGTTTATACCCAGCGTTCAGACGGTTTGATTGTGTCTACACCTACTGGTTCGACGGCATATGCTCTGGCTGCCGGTGGTCCTATTTTACAGCCAACTCTGCGTGCATTCAGTTTGGTGCCTATTTGCCCGCAATCCATGTCCAACCGGCCGATCGCTGTTAGTGATACCAGTGAAATAGAAGTGCTGATTACTAAAGGCAGCGATGCCCGGGCTCATTTTGACGGACAGGCGTTTTTTGATTTACATACTATGGATAAAATCCGTATTTGCCGCTATCGCAATTCTCTGAGGATTTTACATCCGGTTAATTATCAATATTACAAAACTCTGCGCCAGAAACTGCATTGGGGTGACCAGCTGGTATAGCTATTTGCTGTATAAACAAACTTAAGCCGTTAATCAGATTTTAAATAATTTTTGTAGCCTGATATCATCTCTGAAAAAATAATGTGTATGTTGCTATTGGTGGAAAAAACACAATAAAAATTAATAAAACCGAAATTTATTATCGATTATTTTAGATTTTTCTAAAAAATGGTTCCTTATTTTCCTAAAAAATACTAAAATCCGGCATAAATCATTAATACTTTCTCTAAGAAAGGTTGTTTATGCTTCTGGCGCTGTCTTTGCGTGACTTTGTCATTGTTGATGAGCTGAATCTGAGTTTTCAAAGCGGCTTTACCGTTCTGACAGGTGAAACCGGGGCGGGTAAATCAATCACGCTGGATGCATTGGGTCTGTTGCTAGGTGATAAAGCTGATTATGGTCAGATAAGACATGGTGCCAGAGAAGCCCAGTTATCAGCACTGTTTGATGTCAGTGATGTAACGCATGCCCGCACCTTACTACAGGAACAGGGATTACTGGATGAAAACGAAACGCAATTAAGTATCCGCCGTACGATTGATATAAAAGGAAAAAGTCGCAGTTTTATTAATAATCAGGCGGTTACTCTGAGTCAGTTGCGGCAGATAGGTGAATTATTAATTGATATACATGGTCAGAATGCACACCACTCTTTAAATAGTGAATCCGCGCAACGTATATTACTGGATGCATTTGCGGGTGCTGATACAGAAGTTGCTCTGGTACGTGAAGCCTATCAGCGCTGGCATGAAGCCAAAAAAGAGCTGGAAAAAGCGCAAACACAGGCTGATAGTCTGAATATTGAGCGTGAGCGCTTGCAATGGCGCTTTGATGAGCTAAATGCCCTGAATCTTCAAGAGCATGAGTGGGAAAATCTCAGTCAGAGTCATGATTCATTAGTACATGCGGCGGAAATACTGCAAACGGCGGAAAATGTAGAAGAAGTTCTCAATGGTGATGAGGGTTTGCAAAGCCGTTTGTATCATTGCCGGCAGCAACTGGCTGCACTGATTAAAGCAGCTCCTGCTTTTGCAGACAGTGTGGCATTACTGGAATCAGTAGAAGCAGAATTGAGTGAAGTCAGTGCGTATTTGCGTGAAGCCACTGCCAGTGTAGAGACTGATGAAAATTTATTAGCACAGCAGGGACAGCGCATGCAGGAGTTAATGAGTGTTGCGCGTAAATATCGGATCGAGCCACCACAATTGCCTGAAGAGCTAGAAAAAGTTGAATCAGCTCTTAATGAACTGGAGGCGGCTGCGGATATTGAAGCGTTACAGGCGCGGGTAGTAGAACGCGAAAATGAATATATGCATGCAGCACAGCAATTATCAGTGAAACGCCATCAGGCAGCGAAAAAGCTGGCGAAACAAACCACGGCTCACATGCAAAATTTATCAATGCAAGGCGCACGCTTTCATATTGAATTGTTAAGTGCCTCACCATCTGTGCATGGTCTGGAGCAGGTACAGTATCAGGTAGCTGCCAATCAGGGCACGCCTTTAAGAGCAATGAGCAAAGTCGCTTCCGGTGGTGAGTTGGCACGTATCAGTCTGGCTCTGCAAATGGTTACCAGTCAGTATAATGCGGTACCTACATTGATTTTCGATGAGGTGGATACCGGTATTGGCGGGGCTGTAGCTGATGTTGTTGGTCACGCACTGCGTAGTCTGGGGCAAAATCGTCAGGTGCTGGCTGTTACTCATCTGCCGCAGGTCGCAGCTTGTGGTCAGCAGCACTGGCAGGTGCGAAAGCATAACAGCAAAGGGCAGACTGTAAGTGAAATAAACGTACTGGCTGCGACAGATCGGGTGAATGAGATTGCACGAATGCTTGGCGGCGAAACCATTACCGATACCACACGTAATCATGCCAGGGAAATGCTGGAGCTGGCGCAAAGTTAATTCTGTTATTACGAATTTATCTGCAAGCTCTCTGATTTTTCAATGTATATATGTCATTACTGCAAAAGCCGAAATGATATTTATTTAAGTAAATAATTATAAAATAACGTTTATCTGCTTATGTTTTATGCATGCTGTTCTTGATTACAACGGTTTTAATAACAAAACATATTCTGATAATTTTCCTGTCAGCGTGCATTTTTTAATATATGACTGATATAGACTGGAACGGGCTGCTTTAGCCTGAGCAAGGTGTATAGATTCAGTCTGTTTCATGCGCGATGTATAATGATAACTTTCAATATTCTATGATGAGTTGCTGATGAGTGAACCACACAGTGATAGAACACTAGATGTTATCGATTTAAATTGCCCGATGCCGATTTTACGTGCAAAAAAGGCGCTGGCAGCAATGGATAGCGGAGAAGTATTGCTAGTACTGGCAACAGATAAAACTGCTCCTGATGATTTTGCAGCTTTCTGCCGGCAGACAGGACATGAATTATTGCATCAGCAAATCAGAAATGATGATGTAATAATGATGTGGGTAAAACACCGCTAAGTTTTTCAGACGGTAATTTATTACAATTAATTACAATATTTTGTTAACTTTATTCAGGTTCAGGTTGTAGAAGCTGCGACAGAATAGTACATTAACCTATTATTTTTTAGCTGTGTAACACACGCTGATAGAACGGATACAGATGCAGACTCTCACTATAACCCGTCCGGATGACTGGCATCTTCATGTGCGTGATGGTGCAGCATTAAAAGCAGTAGTACCTTTCAGTGCACGGCAGATGGGGCGAGCCCTGATTATGCCAAATCTGAAACCACCGGTAACCTCAGTTGCAGCAGCACTGGCTTATCGTGAACGTATACTTGCTACAGTACCTGCGGGCAGTCATTTTCAGCCATTGATGACTTTATATCTGACTGACCAGACTACGCCGGCACTGATACGCGAAGCCAAAGAAGCAGGTATTATTGCGTGTAAGCTTTATCCTGCCGGTGCCACAACTAACTCTGCGGCTGGTGTCAGTGATTTGTGGGCTTTATTGCCGGTATTGGAAACTATGGCTGAAACAGGCATGCCATTACTGGTGCATGGTGAAGTAACCAATAGTGAAATTGATATTTTTGACCGTGAAGCAGTATTTATTGATGAACTTTTACAGCCGCTATTACAACGTCTGCCTGAACTGAAATTAGTATTTGAGCATATTACCACTGCACAAGCTGCTCAGCTGGTGATTCAGTCTGGTGAAAATGTGGCTGCTACGGTAACACCCCAGCACTTGCTCTACAATCGCAATGCTTTACTGGTAGGAGGAATCCAGCCTCATCATTATTGTTTGCCGGTACTAAAGCGCGAAACCCATCGTCAGGCACTGTTACAGGCTGTAAGCGGTACACAGTCACATAAATTTTTTCTCGGTACCGACAGTGCGCCGCATGCACAGCACAGTAAAGAATGCGCTTGCGGATGTGCGGGTATATTCAGTGCCTTTGCTGCTATTGAGTTGTATGCGGAAGCTTTTGAGCAGGCGGGAGCATTGGATAAATTACAGGCTTTTGCAGCAGAAAACGGTCCGCGGTTTTATGGTCTGGAAATCAATAAGGAAACCATTACACTGGAAAAAATAAATCGCACAGTGCCACCATACTATCCGTATGGTAATCATGAACGACTGATTCCGTTGCGTGCTAATCAGACCATTAGCTGGAGTGTGGTAAATAACTAAATATGCAAGATTCAACTCAAATTACAGACCGGCTATCAGTACAAACACATCAAACCGAAATTCGGGTGCGCGGCTTTCATATAGATGTATACCGCCATGTTAATAATGCACGCTATCTGGAATTTCTGGAAGAGGCACGCTGGCATTATTTTGATGAAGCCGGCTTAACGCCAATGTTTACTGAAGCCGGTTGTGGAATGGCTGTGATAAATATCAATATCAGTTACCGGCGCAGTGCCGGTTTCGGAGATGATTTGCTGATATCTACTGCTTTGAGCAAAATACAACCGCGCAAAGTAGAAGTTAATCAAACGATTACTCTTAAAAATACAGGACAGACAGTTGTGCAGGCTGTGGTGACGTTTATGGCTTTCGATCAGCAAAGCAATAAAGCAATTTCTTTTCCTGCTGCGATACAAGAACGATTTAATGCTATCAGGTAACAATATAAGTTAAGTCAGTAAAAAACCCTGCCAAGCGCAGGGTTTTTTACTGACTTAACTCAACCACTATCAGGCTTTACCGTCAGCTTCACGCAGCATGGCGTAAATTTCATCTTTCAGGCGCAATTTTTCCCGTTTCAGTTCGTCCAGATTATCCAGACCACTGGTTACCGGGTTATTAGTCAGACCTGTAATTTTATCGTCCAGTCGGTTGTGTTCTTCGAATATATTAGCAAAATGGGTATTTTCCGCCTTTAATTTGGTAATCAAGTCGCGATATTCAGGAAACATATAACATCCTTTACAGTTGGTTAAAATGATTTTTATTATTTTGCATTAATTATAGCTTAAGGTATATAAGATTGCGCTAGTTATGACGTAAAAAGTAACAAGAGCATGTTAAACTGGCACAATAATACATACGGGAGTTTATAATGTATAAACGGTTAATGGGTTGGATAGGCGCATTTATTCTGGTTTTAAGCCTCAGCGGGTGTGGCTATAATACAATGCAGTCACAGGATGAGGCTGCAAATGCTGCCTGGTCGGAAGTGCTGAATCAGTATCAGCGTCGTGCTGATCTGGTACCCAATCTTGTGAATACAGTTAAAGGCTATGCCAAACATGAACAACAAGTTTTAACCGACGTTACTAATGCCCGTTCACGTGTAGGCAGTCTGAATATGACCAGCAGTGATGCTGATAATCCGGCAAAAATGGAACAGTTTTCACAGGCACAGGGAAATCTGAGCAGTGCTCTGAGCCGCTTGCTGGTAGTAACAGAAAATTATCCTGATCTGAAAGCTGATCAAAGTTTCCGGGATTTACAAGCGCAGCTTGAAGGTACAGAAAACCGTATTGCTCTGGCACGCAACCGCTATATTCAGACAGTACAGGTTTACAACACTACTTTGCGTTCTTTCCCGAACAATATCACAGCCAAAATTTTCGGAATGCATGTTCGCCCGAATTTTGTACCGGAAAATGAAGCGGCGGTAAAACAGGCACCGCAGGTAGAATTTTAATTCGTTTTCTGTTGTTATTTTATGTGATTAATTAAACAGCCAGTTTGTCAGAACTGGCTGTTTGCATATCAGTATAGTAAGCAGCTGCTACTATTGTGCTAATTGTTTTTTTGCAGAATCTGACAAAATGGAAATTAAAAATTTATATGGTTGCGGCTATTTTCCGAACAGACAGGAGTAATTGTTAAACATACCAGCAGTTCGATAAAAACTTGCAATACTAACTGTGGAAATTTGCTGTATCGGACTGAATACTTGTATTCTGTTGTAATAACAGAATCTGTTTGTCTGAAAGTATGGAGTCAGATAATAGTGGTCTTTTATCCTGACAATCAAAAGGTTAGTATGAACTAAAATACAAGCAAATTTGCTTTTATGGCACTAAGGTTGCAAAGATGAACACAATACGCTTATCTGTCCACAGGCTACTCGGTCTTTTTCTGGGCTGTTTTTTTGCAATGCATTTGCTCGCTGCCAATGGTTTGGTTCCTGTACCAGCGCTGACTGATCCGGTAATGGATACAGCCAATATGTTACAGCCTGCTACCCGTGCAGAATTAAACCAGCAGTTACTGGCGTTCAGCCGGCAGCATGGCAGCCAGATTATAGTATTGACAGTTCCGGCTATCTCACCGGAAACACCTTTTGACTATGCTACGCGTGTTATGGATAGCTGGAAACCGGGGCGTAAAGGAATTGATGACGGTGTACTGTTGTTGCTGGTGCGCGATGAACATAAAACGTTTCTGGCACCCGGTCGCGGACTGGAAGGGGCTATTCCTGATGTTTATGCTAAAAGAATTCTGGATGATGTGCTTCGTCCGCAGTTACGGGCAGATAATGCAGACGGCGGTGTACGTGAGGCTGTAAATCAGCTGGAGAAGCTGATTAACGGTGAAAAATTACCGGCACAACAATCTGCACATCAGGAATCTGATGATTCAGGCTCAACAATTTTTGGAATTCTGTTACTGATATTTATAGCCGGTTCATTTTTGAAAAATATATTTGGTAATACGCTGGGCAGTGCAATAGTTGGATTTCTGGTATTAAGTTTTGGCTGGTATTCGGGCTGGAGCCTGTTTGCAGCGATTATTGGTGCAATTCTGGCATTCATAATAGCACTCATTTTTGCCGGTAATATTTTTATTGGCGGCTCTGGCGGTGGTAGGGGCGGTTTTGGCGGTGGTTCAGGAGGCGGAGGGTTTAGCGGAGGAGGCGGCGGCTATGGTGGTGGCGGAGCTTCCGGTAGCTGGTAATACTGGCAGTCATAATTGAACTCCCCGTTAAATACTGATAATTTGTAAATTTTACGTAAAATAATGTATAGTTATTTATTTATATGATTATGATTATTTAGCATTTCGTTTCTGGTGGGCATACATGTCTAAAGTCGGTTATGGTATCTTTTTTCTGCTGATGTACTTTTTAGTCATGCGTTATAGCGTGTTCGGAGTGCTGATTGATATTGTACTAATCATACTGATTATGTTTTATCTTCGGGCTGTGCAGATTGTAGATGATGGTACTGAAGCATCTATTGCTGCCGACAATAATCTTTATATTGTTATTATGTTTGAAGTGGCTGGTCAGATATGTGCAGCCAAAGGACATGTTTCTGATGAAGACCGGTCGCGTGTCTATGACATGATTAAAAAAATGCAGCTGGATGCAGAAACTGAAGTTTTGTCGCGTTATGCTTTTAATATGGGGCAGACAAAAAATTATCCGCTCAGAATCAGACTTAAACAACTATACCGGGCTTATAGTGATGACAAGCGCGGTTTAATGCTGTTTTGTAAAAATATGCTTGAATTAGCGCTGATTGACGGACGGCTGCATAATAATGAACGGCGCATTCTGAATATCATAGCGGATGAATTTCATATTCCTTATGCACAAATGCTTATTTTTGCCAGCCAGACTATTCATCAGGAAAATGAATACCGGCATTACTGGCAGACCAACGAGCAATGGAAACAGCAGCGTCAGCGTGCGCGTTCAGAGCAACGCCGTCAACAATATCAGCAACAGCAGAAGCAATATCAGCAGCAATACCAGCAACAGCAACAACAGCCTGAAGAAACGTTTGGTTCTGATCCTTATCTTGTACTGGGTATATCAGCAAAAGCGAGCCCGCAGGAAATTAAACAGGCATATCGCCGCCTGATGAATAAATATCATCCGGATAAACTCATTAAGCAAAATCTGTCGGAAACTAAGATGCAGCAGGCAACTGAACATGCTCAGCGTATACAGGCAGCCTATGCTTATGTGAAACAGTTACGCGGATTTGTTTAGATAATAGATAAGGGATTATAGAATCTATATTTATTTCAAAATATATAACCCTTAGAATTTTGTGATTTTCCAATCAGAGAATTTGTCAGAGCCAGCTCTGATAATAGGTTGGTTTTTATGTTAGAAATCATTTTTGCTCTCTGGCAATATCTGGATTTTTACTTTACAGGCTAATTTTCCCTGCTAGATCAATTAGTATCGTTATCATCAAAATATATGCTAACTAATGTCGCCAGCAATAATATCCGTTACATCTGACTTTCCGGTTTTCTGTTTTTATATGATATATATTGTTTTTGTTATCAGCCTGGTAACAGCAGCATTTTCTTATTAAGAAAATTTATGGTAGTGTAAGTAGAATGCTGATTATTCTGGAATTAATTAAGTAACTCAATATATACTTTTTAATAAATCTGCGGTGCTAACTATGAAATCAGATATACAGGAAAAAGCAGAATATACGAGCTTAAATAAACTCAATATGCAATTATTACCACGTATCTGGCGCCACTGGATAAATCCGCGCCAGCGGGTAAGTAAATATTTTCCTGCTCTTGCATTGCAACAGCTAACTGAACAAATTACATTATCTGAGCAACGTCATACCGGACAGCTACGGTTTGTGATTGAATCCAGCCTTGATACCGCGAATTTGTGTCATCACACTACGGCACGCCAGCGTGCACAGTATTGGTTCGGAAATCTGGGTATATGGGATACTGCTGAAAAAAGTGGTATTTTGGTTTATGTACTTTTTGCTGATCGCGCAGTAGAAATTATTGCAGACCGGGGTATTAATACCTGTGTGAGTATGGTGCATTGGCAGCAGATATGTAATCGCATTACTCAGGCGTTTCAGCATCAACGATATATGGATGGTTTAACTGCCGGACTGGATGAGCTGACGGAATTACTTGTACAGTATTTTCCGCGTACGCATGCCGGTACTAATGAACTGGCTGATGAAGTTATTCTGCGCTAGTTTTGAAAAACTAAGTATTTATATAAGTAAATTTTCAAGGTACTGTAACGGCTTAATATTCAATTAAATTATCAGTGTGCAGTATTTTCAGTAAATTAGCCCATAATTACAAAAGATGTGGAATTAATTATTAATATTTCGGGATAAAACGCCATAAATAGTTTTTTTGAATTAAATTTATTTAATAATATTAAAATACAAATATATAAGGTCTATAATATATCTGCGGCTTAAAAGGACAGATTGACAAAGAGGGAATGTGCATGGCCGCAGGTAGTTTGACTATCGCACGTAAGCATAAGCCGGAATAATCTGATATTGCATGACAGGGTTATTCTGGCTTCAGTTTGTCTGATGAGTGCACGTTCAGCGCAAACGTCCGATAATAATGTTCGGCGCCTTGATTAACAGCATGATTTTATCTTCATTTTTTAATTGCATAGTTTGCGCACTATGACGGGTAATACTGGCGGTCAGGCTGACAGCTGCGCCTAAATCCACAGTAATCACACTGTTTACAGCACCAGTATCTATGTGGCGTATTTGACCAGTTAGCTGGTTACGAGCGGATATTTGTAAATTCGGATCGGGACGCGCAAGCATAATGGCTGATGCCTGAATGAGCGCCAGTGCATCAACGCCTACAGCCAGTTCCATCTGTTCACAACTGTGTCTGGTAAGTATGGCTACCAGTTCCTGTCCGTTGCTCAGTTGCAGATGAACCTCATTATTTACTGCCCCTTCAATGATTTGGCTGATTCTTCCGGCGAGTTGGTTATCAGCACTTAAATCCAGATTCATTTTTTGCCATAAACCATGATGACTATTGTCAGCGTCAGCTTCCAGTTGCCTGATAAGTTGCTGATGACGTTGCTGCATAGTGTGATAATAATTTAAAAAAGCTTCACCAAAAGCTGTTAATACGCTGTTTCCGCCACCCTGACCACCGGTTTGCCGTAAGACTAAAGGTTCAGGCGCCAGATTATTCATTGCATCTATGGCATCCCATGCTGCTTTATAACTCATAGGTACCGCTTTAGCTGCCTGGGTAATGGAACCGAAACGCCGGATATTTTCCAGTAAAGTAATCCGTTTGCTGTTGCCAATTCGCTGGCCGTTAATAGTGGGAATTAGTTCGCTGTTAAGATTAAATTGATTCATTGCGATTGTTACGAGGAGCTGAGTACAGACATCCATTATCCATATGCCAGATTTGAGCGTCAAAAGCAGCTGCATCTTCCGGATCGTGAGTAATCAGTAGCATGGGTAAATTTAATTTCTGCTGCCAGGCAGATAACTCAGAACGCATTTGAGCCCGTAGCTGAGTATCCAGTGCAGAAAATGGTTCATCCAGCAGAATAGCCCGCGGCTGAGCAATCAATGCACGAGCCAGAGCCACACGCTGGCGCTGTCCGCCGGATAGGTGAGCCGGATATTGTTCAGCTACCGCATTGAGCTGCATAGCAGTCAGCCAATGCTCAACTTCTGCGTACCGGCTACGTTTTTTCGGATTGAATAAGCCATGACAAATACCGCAGGCAATATTCTGCCGGACATTTAAATGGGGAAAGAGGGCATAATCCTGAAATACAAAGGCCAGTTTACGTTGTTGCGGGCTAAGATTAATATGCTGCTGTGCCTGAAATAGAGTAACACCATTCACATTAATATGACCCTGTTCAGGAGTCAGCAGACCGGCAACAGCCTTTAGCATCAGACTTTTACCGCTGCCTGAGGCTCCCATAATAACTGTACGCTGTGACTGACAGCACAGGCGGATATCCAGAGTAAAATGACTTCCGTCATTACGCTGAAGGGTTTTCTGAAAATTAAAATCTAACATAAAAACCATTGGCCGGATTAAAAACAGACAAAGCAATACCGGAAAATAATATTGTTTAATTCAGGTATCGGATTATTTAAGATTGGTCATAGGTACTTTGCCGGATAAAAGTTTGCCGGTAATTAGTAATATCAGAATACAGACCACAGATATAATCAAGACCAGAGTATTGGCCAGATAGTCATCTCCGGCCTGTACTGCTTCATATACGGCAATCGACAGGGTTTGTGTCTGCCCCGGAATGCTGCCTGCCACCATCAGCGTAGCACCGAATTCACCCATACTACGTGCAAATGCCAGTAATACGCCGGCCAGAATACCTCTCCAGGCTAGCGGCAGAGTAATGCGCAGAAATACTCCGGCATTACTGATACCCAGAACACGCGCTGCCTGCTCCAGCTGGGAATCCAGGCTTTCAAATGCAGCACGTGCCGGTTTAAATATCAGGGGAAACGATACGATTGTTGCTGCTACAACAGCACCCTGCCAAGTGAAAATCAGATTAATACCCAGATAATGTTCCAGCCATTGACCAATAAAGCCATTTTTTCCAATCAGTACCAGTAAGTAATATCCCAGTACCGTTGGCGGCATTACCATTGGCAAAGTGAGAATGGTATCAATCAGTTCCTTTCCCCAAACAGTTTTACGGGCAAGTACATAACCTATACCGACCCCAAAAACCAGATTAATAGCAGTTGCCCACAGGGCGATTTTAAGCGATAGGGCAAGAGCAATCCAGGCCGCAGCCATTATCTACTCCTTGAAATAAAAAATTCAGACAGATTCGCGGAAGGATAACTGCCGGTGGAAAAATACTCAGCGTGCGCTTTGAAAACCGTAACGCTTAAGAATCTTCTGACCTTTTGGCGACTGGATAAAATTAATAAAGCGGCTGGTAGCCACTGGTTCTTTACTGGCTACCGTCTTAGCAATCGGATAGCTGATTGGCTTACTGGTCGGGATGGTTGCAGCTACACTAACTTTATCCGGCATAATGGCCGCATCTGTGCCAAATACGAAACCGGCTTCTGCTGACTGATTAGCGACGTAATCCAGAGCCTGACGGACATTATTCACATTCACAATTTTAGGCTTTACCGTACTCCATACTTTTGCCTGCTCCATTGCTGCCTGAGCATAACGTCCGGCCGGTGTAAAAGCGGGGTTGCCCAGTGCAATATGTTTAATACCTGGTTGCTGCAGATCTTTCAGTCCGCGTACATTCAGACTGCTTTTTTTCGGAATAATCAGTACCAGACTGTTATTTACAAAATTAATTCTGTCCTGTGCCCGCACAAGATTCTTAGTCTGAGCCTGATCCATAGTTTGCTGATCAGCAGAAGCAAATACATCTACAGGTGCACCGTTTTGCATCTGCTGAAGCAGAGAGCCTGAAGCTCCGAAATTAAGCAGTACTTTATCCTGAGGATATTGCTGCTGATATGCTTTGGCAATGTCATTAAATGCATTGGTCAGACTGGCAGCCGCTGAAACTGTGATATTGGCGGCAAGTGAAGCAGTGCTCATTACACTCAGGCTGATTGCAGTAACAATAGTAGTCAGACGAATGTGGTTAAAGCGCATATTTTATCCTTATTTGAAATAAATTATTATCTGGCGCCGGGTCGGGCAATGCCGATTATAAAGGAAAATTATTGCGAAATATACCTATGTATATAGCGATAGATAGTCATAGAGATGTTCGATACAACATATATGTCATAGCAAATAAATAATTTATAAATCACTTTGTATGCAAAATATTCATGACTAATAGAAATAATTTATTGAATAAATTATTTCTATTTATTGCTAATGTAATAACTTGTATTTTAACCTTTATACTAATTAAATTCGGAATTTAAATGAAATTGTAATTATTTATTTAAAGTAGAAAATACTGATAAAATTTTATAATAGTTTAAATAAGGTATTATAATAGGATTAAATGTTAGTATAAATTAATTTTCTGGCATAATTAGTAAGCAGTGCGGGGATGGATTTCCTGCAAATAAATAATAAAAATTTTATTAGGAACATACACACATGAACCTGACAAGACGCCAGTTTTTCAAGGTTACCGCAGCAGGTGCCGGCGCGACAGGACTGGCAGTGATGGGCATGGCTCCTGCCACAGCCTTTGCTGAAGTCCGCCAGTACAAGCTGTTGAGGGCTACAGAAACACGTAATAACTGCACATATTGCTCAGTTGGTTGTGGTACGTTGTTGTATAGTCTGGGTGACGGTGCCAAAAACGCCAAAAAGAAAATTTTTCACATAGAAGGTGATCCCGATCATCCGGTCAGTCGCGGCAGCTTATGTCCTAAAGGCGCCTCACTGATTGACTTTGTTAACAGCCCGAACCGTGTATTGCATCCGCAGGTTCGTGAAGCCGGAAGCACAGAGTGGAAAGACATCAGCTGGGATAAGGCACTGGATCGTATTGCCCGCCTGATTAAAGAAGAACGTGATGCCAATATTATTGAAAAAAATGCTGATGGTGTTACGGTTAACCGGCTGGAAAGTGTGGGTATGCTGTGCGCTTCTGCCAGCTCCAATGAAACCGGTATTCTGACTCAGAAATTCATGCGTTCGCTCGGGTTGGTTGGTGCTGATTCACAGGCACGGGTTTGTCATGGGCCGACGGTATCTGCACTGGCTGCTACGTTTGGTCGTGGCGCTATGACCAATACCTGGACTGATATCCAGAACGCCGATTTTATTCTGGTTATGGGTGGTAATGCCGCTGAAGCACATCCGGTAGGTTTTAAATGGGTTATTGAAGCCAAAAAACAAAAAGGCACTAAACTGATTGTTTGCGACCCGCGTTTTAACCGTACTGCCTCTGTAGCCGATCATTATTTGCCGATTCGTTCCGGTACCGACATAGCTTTCCTCGGAGCGGTAATCAACTGGCTGATTAAAAATGATAAAGTGCAATGGGATTATGTCAAAAACTATACCAATGCTGCTTTTATTCTAGCTGATGGCTATGGTTTTCATGAAGGTCTGTTTTCCGGACATGCCGATTACACGACTGAAGACGGCAGCGCGGCACCGGAAGCGGCTCCGAAAGGTGCTAAAGGCGGGGCTGTTTATAATAATGCCAGCTGGACATACGAGCTGGATGAAAACGGCTATGCCAAAGTAGACCCGACTTTGGAAAATCCGCGTTGCGTCTGGCAGATAATGAAAAAGCATTATGCCCAGTACACACCGGAAATGATGCACAAAATTACCGGTACCCCGATTAAAGATTTTCTGCTGGTGTGTGAAGCGCTGGGGGCAACCTCGGCAAAAAACAAAGCCGGTACAATTCTGTATGCACTGGGCTGGACTCAGCATACTTATGGTTCGCAGAATATCCGTACCATGGCCATGATTCAGCTGATTCTGGGTAATATCGGTATGCCCGGTGGGGGTGTGAATGCTTTACGCGGCCATTCCAATATTCAGGGCTTGTCTGATCTTGGTTTGCTGTCTACCAGTCTTCCGGGCTATCTGAGCCTGCCTAACGAAAAGAAAAATCCGACTTTTGCTGATTATCTGAAAGTTCAGACACCAGCAGCCATGCGTCCGGGACAGCTTAATTACTGGAGCAATACGCCCAAATTTATGGTAAGCCTGCTCAAATGGTTCTTTGGTGATAAGGCTACCAAAGAAAATGACTGGGGCTATGACTGGCTGCCGAAGTGGGACAAAATGTATGATGTGCTGCAAATGACCGAAATGATGTATCAGGGTCAGATGCACGGTTTGCTGGTACAGGGTTTCAATGCCATGGGTTCCTTTCCGGATTCTAACCGTATCATCGAAGCATTTTCCCGCCTCAAGTGGATGGTAGTAATGGATCCGCTTAATACCGAAACGGCTACCTTCTGGGAAAATCATGGTGATGCGCATGACGTAGATTCCCGCTCTATCATGACGACAGTGTTCCGTCTGCCTGTCCCTTGTTTTGCAGAAGAAAATGGTTCGATTGTCAATTCTTCACGCTGGCTGCAATGGCATTATGCCGGAGCCGAAGCTCCGGAAGAAGCCAGAGCCGATCTTGAGATTCTGGCTGATTTGCATTTACGTATTAAAGCTCTGTATGAGAAAGAGGGCGGTAAAGTACCTGAGCCGATTTTGAACCTGAGCTGGCCGTATAAAGTGCCGCATTCTCCGACGCCGGAAGAAATGGCACAGGAATCCAATGGCTGGGCGCTCACGGATATTAAAGACGAGCAGGGTAATATTATCGTGCCTAAAGGCGGGCAACTGGATAGCTTTGCTCAGTTACGCGATGACGGAACAACAGCCTGCGCATGCTGGATTTTCGCCGGTTCCTGGACTAAAAACGGTAACCAGATGGCACGGCGTGATAACAGCAATGCCGGACTGGGTAATACCCCGGGCTGGGCGTGGGCCTGGCCGGCAAACCGCCGTATTCTGTATAACCGCGCTTCCTGCGATCCGTCCGGCAAAGCCTGGGATCCTGACAGAATATTAATTCACTGGGACGGCAGCAAATGGATTGGGGCGGATGTGGCTGACTACAAGGCAGATCAGGCACCTGACACTAATATGAATCCGTTTATCATGAATGAGGAGGGTGTTGGTCGTCTGTTCTGTACCAAAAAACTGGTAGATGGCCCGTTTCCGACATTCTATGAGCCTACTGAATCACCAGTTGGTAAAAACCTGCTTTATCCTAAAGTGCTGAATACACCCGCAATGCGCTTGTTTGACAGCGTTAAAGGTCGTATCGGCAATAAAGATGAATTTCCTTGTGTCGGCACTACATATCGTCTGACAGAGCATTTTCAGTTCTGGACGAAATCCGTGAAATTGCTGATGATTGCTCAGCCCGAACAGTTTGTTGAAATCAGCGAAGAGCTGGCAGCACAAAAAAATATTGCTAAAGGCGATACAGTTAAAATCAGTACTAAGCGCGGCTGGGTAGAGGCTAAAGCCGTGGTAACCAAACGCCTGCGTCCGTTGGAAATTAACGGGCAGACCGTCCATCAGATAGGTATTCCCCTGCATGGTGGCTGGGTGAATGCTGGCGAGAAAAAACAGTTTCTCATTAACACACTCACACCATTTGTTGGTGACTGCAATACACAGACACCAGAATACAAAACCTTTTTATGCAATATCGAAAAAGCGTGAGGGGAATAAGTCATGGCTTTACAATCTTTGGATATAAAACGTCGTTCGGCTACTAATCAGCTCACGCCGCTACCACAGGCAAGAAAACCCATTGAAATTGCCAAACTGATTGATGTTTCTACCTGTATAGGCTGCAAAGCCTGTCAGGCTGCGTGTTCGGAATGGAATGACATTCGCGATGAAGTTGGCACCAATCATGGTGTATACGATAACCCGATTGACCTGAGTGCCGACAGCTGGACAGTAATGCGGTTTTCTGAAACCGAGCAATACGGCAAGCTGGAGTGGCTGATTCGTAAGGACGGCTGTATGCACTGTTCTGACCCGGGCTGTCTGAAAGCCTGCCCGTCACCGGGTGCAATCATTCAGTATGAAAATGGTATCGTCGATTTCCATCAGGAAAACTGTATTGGTTGCGGTTACTGTATTTCCGGCTGCCCGTTTAATATTCCGCGTATTTCGAAAAAAGATAACCGCGCTTACAAATGTACCCTGTGTTCAGACCGTGTGGCCGTCGGGCAGGAACCGGCCTGTGTGAAAACTTGTCCTACCGGTGCTATTCATTTCGGCAGCAAAGAAGACATGAAGTCTTTGGCCGGGGAGCGTATAAAAGACTTAAAACAGCGCGGTTTTGAGCAGGCAGGGCTCTACGATCCACAGGGTGTGGGCGGTACCCATGTTATGTATGTACTGCATCATGCGGATAAACCCAGCCTGTACCATGGTCTGCCGGACAATCCGCGTATCAGTACCACCGTTAAATTATGGAAGAGTATGCTCAAACCGATAGCAGCATTCGGTATTGCTACCGCTGCTTTTGCCGGCTGGCTGCACTACATTACCATTGGTCCGAATCGCCCTGACGATGATGAAGAACAGGTTCTGAATCGTGAAGGCGAAATCCTCAAAGATAAAGGGGACGCATAATGAAAAGATTATTAATTCAGCGATATAAAAAATCCGAGCGGTTTAATCACTGGGTAGTAGCCGGCTGCTTTGTGCTGCTGGCTGTTTCCGGTCTGGGTTTTTTCTATCCGTCTTTTTTCTGGCTCACTGAAGTTTTCGGTTCTCCGCAATTGGCACGCATCCTGCATCCGTTCATCGGAGTGGTGATGTTTCTGGGCTTTTTTATCCAGTTTTTCCGCTATGTAAAATATAATTTTTTTGAGCGGGATGATATTAAATGGTTACTGGGAATTAAGCATATTCTGCTGGGAAGAGAAATTGGTGATACTGGCAAATATAATGCTGGACAAAAATGTATGTTCTGGCTGATGTCCATCAGTATGGCACTGCTGCTTATCAGCGGGCTGATTGCCTGGCGGCAGTTTTTTTCCGGATATTTTCCAATTTGGGTGGTACGTATCGCTTTGCTAGTGCATTCTGCCTCTGCTATCCTGCTGATTGTCGGTATTATTATTCATGTATATGCCGCATTGTGGATTAAAGGCACAATTCCGGCGATGGTGGAAGGAGTGGTTAGTCAGGAATGGGCGAAAAAGCACCATCCACGCTGGTACCGCGAAATGATGGCAAAAAAAGAAGCCAAAGCGCAGCAAAATTCCACTTCACAGACAACTGAATAATTTAAATAATCATCATCTGTAGTGCTGTCTGTATGGCGTATTGTCATACAGACAGTAAAATTTTATCTTCTTGCGTGACTCGGTTAATATGTCGGTACAAGTCTTTTCCGGCTGTTACCGGTTCATAAATACAGAAACCTCATGAATTACACCCCCGCCCAAAATCGCACTGTCTGGGTGGCACAGGCTGGAGAATGCAGTAGTACCAGTGATAATATTAGTGCCGAAATCCCGGTAGCACTTGTTTATAACGGTATCTCCCATGTCGTATTAATGGCTACGCCCGCTAATATTGCCGAACTGGCATTGGGTTTCAGCCTGAGTGAAGGCATCATTGAAAATGCAGAGCAAATTTATACGATTGAAATTACTGAACATCTGCATGGAGTTGTGGCTGAGATTGAGCTGGCCAGCGCAGCATTTGCACGTTTGAAAAGTCGCCGTCGCCAGATGAGCGGACGCACCGGTTGCGGGCTGTGTGGTATTGATAGTCTGGCAGCTGTTCAGCCAGAAATAGAACCGGTTTTACGCGATTGGCATGTAGAATTTAGCATAATCGGGCGTGCTTTGACCGATTTTAACCATCATCAGCAACTGCGGGCGCAAACTGGTTCAGTTCACGGCGTGGCGTGGGCTGACAAGGCAGGTAAGATTGTAACCGTCCGTGAAGATATCGGCCGGCACAATGCTTTAGACAAGCTTATTGGCTGGGGATTACATGCAAAAGTGGATTGGAAGCATGGTTTTGTGGTATTGTCCAGTCGCGCTAGTTTTGAAATGGTAATGAAATCAGCAATAACCGGTATCGGGTGTATCGTGGCCGTATCTGCGCCCACCACCTATGCCATTGATTTGGCTCACAAGGCTAATATCACGCTGGTGGGTTTTGCGCGTCATAATCGCCAAGTAATTTATACCCATCCTCAATTTTTTCATCCTTAACGCATGTTTAAAACAAAAAATAATAGAATATACTCTATTGTTTTTGTTTCGCTTTTTAGATTGAATAAGAACTATATTACCACTTACAGTAAGGACGACTATGTTATCGATTATCAAACGATATAGCCGTAATTTGGCCTGGCAAATTTTAATCGCACTGATTATGGGGGTAGCACTGGGATTATATCTGCATACTTTTTCAGATCCTTCTCATCCCTACTACAAAACCTATCAGTCGTGGGTAATCAATGTATTACAACCGATGGGGGATATTTTTATCCGCCTGATTAAAATGATTGTGCTGCCCATCATTCTCAGTACGCTGACATTGGGTATTGCCGGACTGGGTAACTCCAAAAGTCTGGGTCGACTGGGCGGTAAAACCATTCTGTATTTTGAAATTATCACTACTATCGCCATTGGTGTGGGTTTACTTTTCGGTAATCTGTTTCACCCGGGTAGCGGCATTGATATTTCCAATCTGCACCACAGCAATGTCAGTCAGTACGTACAAAAAAGTGAAGCACTGGCCGAGAAGCCTCATGGTCTGGTTATAATGATTCTGGACATGATTCCGCATAATATATTTGATTCGCTTAGCAGCGGTGAAATTCTGCCGGTAATCTTTTTCTGTGTGTTTTTTGGTCTGGGCTTAACTAAGCTACCTGATAATCAGCGCCTGTTCTTTTCAGATTTTCTGAAAGTGATTTCAGACGTAATGTTCAAAATCACCAATATGATTATGCGTTACGCACCTATCGGGGTATTTGGTCTGATGACTGTTACCATCAGTAAATTCGGTTTCGGTTCGCTGATTCCGCTGATGAAACTGATTTTAATAGTTTATCTGGCGATGATAGTATTTACTCTGGTGATTCTGGGTGGCGTGGCCTATTTCTGCCGCTTTAACATTTTCACTATTATCAAAATTCTGAAAGATGAGCTGATAGTGGCTTTCTCAACCTCCAGCTCAGAAACTGCGCTGCCAAAAATGATTGAGAAAATGGAAGCATATGGCGCGCCGAAATCTATTACCAGCTTTGTGATTCCTACCGGATATTCATTTAATCTGGATGGTTCTACGCTGTATCAGAGTATTGCAGTTATCTTTCTGGCGCAGTTATACGGTATTTCTCTGTCGGTTAGTGATCAGGTAATGATTGTGATTACGCTGATGGTGGCTTCTAAAGGTATTGCCGGTGTACCGGGTGTATCGTTTCTGGTACTGTCTGCCACGCTGGCTACAACATCCATTCCGTTAGAAGGTCTGGGCTTTATTCTGGGTATCGACCGTATTCTGGATATGGGACGTACTGTAGTTAATGTAATCGGTAATGCTCTGGCTTCATTGGTTATTTCGCGCTGGGAACATGATTTTGATGATGAAAAAGCGCGGGAATATGAGAAATCACTTGGTATTAAATAATTAGTTTTCAGTAATAAAAAGGTTCAGAAATTTCTGAACCTTTTTTGTTATCCGATTTATCACATTTTGAAAAACAAATTGATAAGAGACATTATCTTTCTCTATTGATGGCATATAGAAAATCATAGACAGTAAATCCAGACAGAATACCTATTTTTGGTTAAACTTGGTTATTTAATTTGTTGATAATGATAACGGTACCATTACCTGAACAAGTAATACCGTTATATAACCGCGTTGATACATGAAAACACAAGTAACACCAGAAACCATACAAGCACAGGAATTTTTTCACATCCCGTTCTGGCAGCAGCCTCCTGTTGATATTTTCAGCCGGCGCGCATTGCGGCTGAATGAATTGGCTGCAGAAGACAATAGTGACTGGCAACCATACTTACAGCTACTGACTGTTATCAATAATGCTCAGCAAAATTTACTGGAGCAATATGCACAGGAAGCCTGGGTAATTCCTGAGACTGATAAAGATGAAGTTCCGCTTACTCTGGCATTACTGAGTGCCAATATAGACCTAACAGAGCGTCTGTTTACCGATTTACATGCTTTACTGCAAGCAGATTTGTCACCAACTGCTCAGCAGGTATGGAAAGAGTTATTGCAGCTCGACAGTGAAAGCCGCAACCAGTTATGCCAGCATGCATTTAATCAGCAGCTCGGGATAGCTCATCAGGATTATCAGGTCTGGGTAAATGCAGTGGTGCAGATTGTTTATACTCATGCAGCGTTAAATCTGGCGGCTACAACGGTAAAACCTCTGTCTGAACCGGGTTTTTGCCCTTGCTGTGGTACTGATGCTGTGGGTTCAGTAATAATCGGACAGGGTGAGCTTGAAGGGCTGCGCTATTTGTGTTGTGGTGTATGCAATAGTCGCTGGCACAGTGTACGGGCACGCTGTAGTTTTTGTGATAATAGCCGTGATCTGGGCGTACACCGGATTGAACAGGTAAAAGAAGGTGTATTGTCTGGTGCAGAGGCGGAATGCTGCCCCAGCTGTCATGCTTACCGTAAACGTTATCGCCTGGCCAAGCAACAATATGCTGATCCGATTGCTGATGATTTGGCCTCTTTAGCTCTGGATATACTGTTGAATGAAGAGGGATGGCAGCGTGGCGGAGCCAATCCGTTTTTACTGATGGGAAAAATACCCAGACATTAAATTAAGCTAAAGCTGTTTGGCTTGAATAAATAATAGGAAGTCAAGCAGCTTAAATAAGAAAATCTGATCAAACAGATGGATAATAAAGATGAAGAAAACGGAGAAATTTTTTTCTAGAGTAATTGGTCCTTTAATTATCGTATTGGGGATAATCTGTTTAGCTGAAAGTAAAAGCAATCACCAGCACTATTATCTTCCTTTGCAAAATAAAGCCAAATATCTTTTATCATTAAATTGTTCACCAAATCAATGTACTACACATGGGAGAATGATATATAACCATTCGGAAAATATATCCGCTAAATCCATCAGTACTCCAATTTATCATTTTCGCTATTATTTCCGGATAGCAGATAAAACCTATATTAATGATGATTTGCGTGTTTTTAGTGAAGGTTTTGGTTTTAACAAAGTGGGATTGCGCTATTTTCCTGCAGGTGGCCTGAATCCAGCTGAATTTTTTTCAGAAGAAATCATTTTTGATCCAGCTAATCCAAATATAAATTTACCCGCGATATATGCAAAAGTTCTTCATGAAATTCCCAGCCCTTATGGCTTTTTTGAAGGTTTTTTTATTATTATAGGGGGAATTATTCTTACTCTAATCAGCTATTGGAATAAAATTTTTTTAAAAAGCAGGCTTGATAAATAATTAAAGAAGTATTTCTGATACCCAATTAAAATTATTTTTTATTATTTCATCGTAAAGTAATTTATTATCTTTATAAATAAGACTGATATTACTAAGGCCTTCTAATATCACCATTAATTGATTGGTTATTGCCTCATTTTGTGGGTTTTGCCGAAGTTTATCGCGGATTAAATTTCGAATAAATTCTTTATGCTCCATAGCCAGCTCTTTTATTGCATTATCGTTATGGATTTCTTCTCTTGCTCTGACAAATAAGCAGCCATTAAAATCGTCTTGATTGTACCAGTTTAAATGCCATTTAAATATCTGAATAATGGACTGTTGCTGGTCAAGATCAGCTATTGCTTCGGTAAGTTCTTGTTTAAATCGCAAGTCTCTTAGTTTTAAAACTTCAAAGATTAAATTGTCTTTATTGCCAAAATGTTTATATAGCGTTGTTTTAGAGCAACCTGACTGGTCTCTTATTTCATCGACTCCTACATTGCCAAAACCCTTTTGATAAAAGAGTTGTTCTGCTGTATCAGCAATTAATCTGTATGTTTTTTTCATTTATTATCCAAAGTGTTTGATAAGTGGACAGATCTGTACTATTATAAAAATGAACAGATTTGTTCACTTTTGTGCTGGCACTAATTGCTAACACTCAAGCTAATCTTATAGGATATAAAGAATAATGAAACCATTTTTTTTCGGCAAGGAGAAACTGCCACCAAAGCCCACAAATAGTGAATTATTGCAAAGTCTGACCGGTGGTTTCGTAGCTATATTTTTTCTGATCTGGTTTAGTCAGGTCACCGGCTATACTTTAATAATGGCACCATTTGGAGCAAGTTGTGTGCTCTTGTTTGCTGTATCTCAGTCACCACTTGCGCAGCCAAGAAATGTCATTCTGGGACATTTAATTTCAGCTTTTTGCGGGTTACTGTTTTTAAAACTATTCGGTCATGATGTTATTATTATTGCCTTGGCTGTAGGCATAGCAATTATCGCTATGCAATATTTTCGGGCAGTGCATCCACCAGCCGGTGCTAATCCATTAGTCATTTTATTAACAGCAGATAAAATAGATTATGATTTTACTTTTCTGTTGTTTCCAGTTCTGTCCGGGTCAGTAATATTGGTAGCAATTGCTTATTTAGTTAATAATTTTTTTAATCAAACGCATTGGCCTGTCTATTGGCTGGCACTCTTTAAAGAAAAAGAAAAATAATAATAAACCTATCATGTTGTTATCAGTAAATTGAAAAAACTTTGTGATACTTTTTTGGCGCAGAAAATTGGTCAGAAGATAAGGTAATCCAGTGTATATCAGCTTATGATAAGCTCGTACTATCCGCTGAATCAGCTGTTAAAAAAATCTTAGTTGAAATGATTTATTAATCTTTTCATGTACTGATTAATGAATCATAATTTTTTGTTTAATAAAAATATTTCAGAATTTATTGTCTGAAGACTTTGATAAGCTTCAGATAGATATTAGTCGAAATCGATTTTCACGCCTTCTTTTTTAAGTATATTAGTTGCTATATTCATATCCGGCAGTGTTTCGCCGAAGTAAACCCGATTAGATAATTGCTGAGTGAATATCGAATGTATCTGGTTAAATGCACCAATAGCGGTGAGATGGGACTGACCTTTAGGATCTGTAATGGATAAGATGGATTGAGCTGGCTGGTTGGCCGAATCTGTGCCTGTGATATTGATTAAAATGCGGTGCTCATCACCTTTACCCGGATTGTATAGCAGTTTCTGGCGAAATGTTTTAAAACGTTGCGTTGAGATTAAACGCCAGAAGCCACTATGAATTAATACATAGAAAAGGCGGTTGGTTATATTGCTGTTAAAACCAATTCGTGTGGATACTGATCTGGCTTGGGTTAACATTGGCAAGATTAACTGATCAGGTGTATCAAAGCGATAAACCCGAAAACGTTTTTTATCTGTAAAGCTGACCAGCCTGCTGTCTGAAAATGGCATACAGCTTTGAGTGTGTCCCTCGGCGATGACTTCAAAAGGAATCAGCATTCTGTCCATATAATCTACAGAATTGATTCCTGAGTTATCTTGCATAGAATAGAGAATATTAATATCTATGCTGTTTATCTGTTTGAATTTAAGTGCCTGCCGGAGTATCAGGCTGGCAGCTACACCAGCCATCCATGTGGAAGAAAATACTATGGGAGCATGCAACTGGTCGAATGTATGGGTATAGGTAATCGCTGTTTTTAATTTATCCGTCCAGCGAGTAATATCAAGATAGGCAATCTGATTTTTGATGGCAAAATGCAGTACGCGGTTATCGGGATCATTGGCGAGGGTTACAATTAATTGGGGCCGGATATTGTCTGGAAGCAGTGGTGCATTGATATCGAATTGTATTGCAGATGCTTTGGATAAGGTACTGGCAAATGCAGTTGCAGTATGTATATTGCGCCCGCCAATAATAATATGTACATCCTGATAATATTGATTTAACAGTGCCGCTACTTGTTTGCCTACTACACCATAGCCACCGATTAATAATACTGACAGCTGATTGTTCATGCAGACTTTCTATTTTAGGTTGATTGACCTAAAATAATATACTAAATAATTTATTTTTGGTCAATTGACCTATTTATAAAAAGCATGATGGCTAAATTATCTCCAAAAAAAGAACAAATACTGACTACTGCCGCGCGGTTGCTGGCGACACGGGGCGGGGTGAATTTCAGTATGCGGATAGTGGCAGATGAAATGGGAATACGGTTAAGTAATCTGCAATATTATTTTCCTACGCTGGAAAAACTCTTTAGCGCGTTGGTTGAAAATATGCTGCTACTGGTTGAGCGGAAAATAAATCTTGCGCTAAAAAGTGATGCTGAAACGATGAGTGTACTGATAGATATCATTTGCTCAGAACTTGATGATGTTTACAATTGTCAGTTAATGTGGGAAATCTGGGCACTGTCTGAACGAACAACAGAAGCTCATCATGCTATTGATTTGTTTTATCAGGAATATTTAAAAAAAATAGCTTGTTTCGTCCAATCACAGAATACTGTACTCAATAATGATGAAATACAGCGACGTGCATTAATCATTGTTAGCTTGCTCGAAGGTATATGGGTGGTTGCAGGGAAAAAACGCTCAGGCATTGAGTTGGATAAAATTAAGGCAGATTTACTGCACACGATTAGTCTGATTATCAGCAGCACCTGATCACGATGCGCAATATATTTATAAAAACAAATTGAGCAGTAATTTAAACCAAATATAGTCGGCCATTAGCAAATTGAAATTCTGCTCAGGTTATCAGATTATTTGGCTAATCAGATAATAAAATTAGAAAAATCCTGATTATATGAAAGCCGGAAAAAGCTCTCTTGCTTTTTCCGGCCTTATTTTTGCTGAATAATTTATTTTTTATATCGGATAAACTGTCAGCCACTGTCCCTGCTGAATATCAGTTTGTGCGGGAATATCGATTAATACCTGTGCATTCACGCAACCGGAAAGCATATGTGAACCCTGTTTATTTAATGGAATAACCTCCGGACCATTATTGGTAAAGCGCAAGGTTCCGCGCAGGAATTCGCGTCGTTTTTGCCGGTTCGGGGTTATGCTGAAAGCAGCTTTGGCCTGATAGCATTCGGGTAGTGCTTGCAGAATATGGCGCCCGGCGGCTGTTTGCAGTGCCGGTAGTCCAAGCAGTTTGAAGGTAACAAAGCTGGCTACCGGATTGCCGGGCAGAAGCATGACACGACATTCACCGATACTGCCCCAACCAAAGGGTTTGCCCGGTTTTATCGCCAGTTTCCAGTGTTCTATACTGCCTAATTGTTGCAGTGCCGGTTTAACCAGATCACGATCACCTACAGAAGCACCACCGGAAATAATAATGCTGTGGCTGCTGGTGGCGGCTTTGGAAAGGGTTTCGGTGATGATATCGAGATTATCCGGCAGAATACCGCCGTCAATGATTTCAATAAATGTGTAAGTTTGAAGACAGGCCAGCAACATGGGGCGGTTACTATCATATATCTGATGCTGCTGTAACTGGCTATTGCCACTTACCAGTTCATCACCGGTGGTAAATACGCTTACACGCAGTTTTTGGTAAACCTGTAGTTCACTGAATCCCTGTGAGGCGGCCAGTCCGACTGCCTGAGCATTAAGTAATGCACCTTTTTCCAGTAAAGTTGCCCCTTGTTTCAGCTCTTCGCCCTGACGGCGAATATTTTCATTGGCAACGGGTGTGCTGGTGCAGCTGAGGGTGAGTCCTTCAACGCAGGTGTTCTCCTGCATAATTACTGCATCAGTATTTACCGGAATTCCGGCACCAGTGTAGATACGCATAGCCTGACCGTGTTGCAGGGTTAGCTGTCGTGTATCTCCTGCTGCGGCTGTATCGGTTAGTTGCCATTCAGAGCAATCGAGCCCGCATATCGCATAGCCGTCCATAGCGCTGTTGTCGAATGCGGGAGAGTCTGTAGTAGCTATAATACTTTGGGCGAGGATGCGCCCGGCAGCCTGATTAAGCGGTACGGTTTCAGTATCGACTATGCGGCTTGCCTGTTGTAACAGGGCTTCCTGCCCTTGGTAAACATCCATCATAAGGTTGTTTCTCCGCTGCGCATGCTGGTAAACATTGCGCTGCTGTTATAGTTGGTAAACGGAATATTGTCAGCAAAGGTAACGATAGCATGCCGGTATGGCAGAATGACGGAGCGGACACTGTGTTTGCCAGTGCTGTTAAGCTGTTGCCGGATATGCTGTAAGTGACGCCGCCGCATCTGACAAACGACAGGGTGCAGAGTGAAAGAATCTGCGGCGCAAACAATATCAAGTTCAGGCTGGCCGGATAGTTTCTGATACAAACCGGCAATGATATCGGTGTTGAGTAATGGCAGGTCACACGGTACTATTTGCAGATATTCAATAGCTTCCGGTAAATGTTGTGCAGCACTGATGATACCGGCAAGTGGCCCCATCCCGCTATAGGCCGGCAGATCAGAATATACGGGATAGCCGTATTTTTCTATTCGGGCAATATCCCGGTTGGCACTGATAATAATGTGCTCGCTGCAGTGACCAAGCTGATACAGAATATGTTCCAGCAATGGCTGACCATTTAGTGTCAGCAGGGCTTTATTGGCACCACCTACACGGGTACCGAGTCCGCCGGCCAGAATAATCAGCCCGAGATTTGCATTTATTCCCATGACTGTGTGCGCAGCCGGTCTGTATGTTTCATTTCTACCCAGTGCTGCAGACCATTGGCAAAACATTCTTTTTTCCAGAATGGTGCTTCGGTTTTGAGGTAGTCCATAATAAAATGATTGGCCTGATAAGCATGTTCGCGATGGCCGCTGGCAGTAAGTACCAGTACTATTTGTGCGCCTACTGGTAATTCACCCACACGATGAATGACGCAGGCGTAGGGTAAAGACCAGCGTTCGCAGGCACGGGTGATGATTTTGCTGATTTCATGCTCGGTTACTTCCGGCATATGAGTGAGATACAGATGACTCAGTGGTTGTTGCGGGTTATCGTTGCCGCGCACTTTACCAATAAAACTGACTACAGCTCCGCAATCCGGAGCACTTTTTTCAGCCAGTGCCAGTTCCTGACTGAGGTTGAAGTCTTCTGTCTGTATTTGTATGCGTGTCTGCATTTTAACCTCCGGTTACTGGTGGTAGCAGTGCGATGCTGTCTCCGTCTCTAATGGCTGTGTTGCCATGCTGAATAATATTATTTACAGCAATTTTATATACTTTTCCCTCGGCCAGTACCTCGGAGAACGGTATTCCGCGCTGCCGCAGATAGGCGAGCAGGGTATTGCTGTCATCAAAACTGCATGCAAGCTCTTCCTGTGCCATGCCCAGTTCTTCGGCAAAGCGTGCCAGATAAATAACCGTAATCATGATAAAGACATAGTTAAACCAATAATCGTTTATTATGCCGTGTTTTTTCTTTTTATGGCAGATAGCTGCTGCCAATGCTATTGGATTTAAGTAATAATTTAGGATAAAATGCCGTTCTTTTCTTAATTATTCCAATCATTTGCCTTATTCTGAAATTTTTTCTGATAACAGGCTTTTACCTATCTCATGCTGATTGACCGCTTCAACAGACGTATTGATTATTTACGAATTTCGGTAACGGATAAATGTGATTTGCGCTGTACTTATTGTATTCCGCAGGGATTCACAGAGTTTGAAAAACCGGTTAACTGGCTGTCGTTTGCTGAGATTGAGCGTGTTGCCGGCGCATTTGCCCGTATGGGCGTGTCACGTTTCCGTTTAACCGGCGGTGAACCGCTATTGCGCAAAAATCTGCCCGATCTGGTTGCACGGCTGGCGGCATTGCCTGGGGTTTCAGATTTGTCGTTAACTACCAATGGCACGCAACTGGACAGGTTTGCCTATGATTTACGCAAAGCGGGACTAAACCGGCTGAATGTGAGTCTGGATTCACTGCGGCGTGAATGTGTACAGGAGATTTCCGGTAAGGATAGCTTTGATAAGGTAATAAATAGTCTTCAGACGGCACGCGATGCAGGCTTTGAGCAGATTAAAATTAATATGGTGCCGCTGCCGGGGGTTAATACCGGTGATATAGAGGATATGGTGGCGTTCTGTATTGCCAATGGCTTTATTCTGCGCCTGATTGAAGTAATGCCGATGGGTGTAAGCGCCCGCGGACTGGATTATTTTAATTTACTGGAACTGATTGAAAATCTGCGCCCGAAATATCAGTTGCATGAAAGTAAACGTGTCTATGGCGGCGGGCCGGCTAAATACTGGGAAAGTGCGGATGGCCGATTTACTTTAGGACTGATTACACCACGTTCCCAGCATTTCTGTGCCACCTGTAACCGGGTACGTATGTCTGTTGATGGGACATTGTATTTGTGTCTGGGGCAGGAACAGAGTATGGCATTAAAACCTTTATTAATGGCAAATTGTTCTGATGCTCTGCTGGAGCAGGCAATTCAGCAGGCAGTGGATTTAAAACCGGAAAAACATGAATTCAATGAAAAACCGGATAAAATTGTGCGCATTATGGCCAAAACCGGTGGTTAGTATCCTGGTTATTGCTGTTACCGGATAACAAAAGCCCGCTCAGGAAAGCGGGCTTTTGTTTTAGAACTAAATCAGAACAGGATGAGTGTCCACGGTAACAGATAAGTTTGTACGACGGTAAATAAGCCGGCGATTACACAGAAAAGCAGGCTATGACGTACGGTAAAGCGGAACAGATCTGATTCTTTACCGGCCAGACCTACAGCAGCGCAGGCAATGGCAATAGACTGCGGTGAAATCATTTTACCGGTTACACCACCAACTGAGTTAACTGCTACAGCCAGTACCGGATCCATACCTACCTGCATAGCAGTATTAGCCTGCAGGGCGCCAAACAGAGCATTGGCAGATGTGTCTGAACCGGTGAGGAAAACGCCTACCCAGCCAAGGAATGGTGAGAAAAACGGAAATGCTTTGCCGGTATCAGCCAGAGCCAGAGCCAGTGTGGAGGAAAGACCGGAATAATTAACTACGTATGCAAAAGCCAGTACTAATCCGATAGACAGTACCGGATAGCGTAAGTCGTACAAAGTATGTTTGAATGTATCGACAGCCAGACGTGGTTTTATTTTTAATAGCAATATGGAAATAATGGCAGCCAGCAGTATGGATGTGCCCACTGCTCCTAACAGATTAAGTTTAAATTCGGCTGCGATAGGGGTGTTTTCCGTTACGATAGGTGCGGTTTTAATCACCAGATTATCAAGCCACGGCCATTGAATTTTAATCAGGCTGAATGAGTTAAACCATTCTTGCAGTGGTTTGATTGTCCAGACTGCAACGCAAACAGTCAGAATAATGAAAGGTGACCAGGCCAGGGCAATTTGTTTGGCGCAGTATTCTGAAGTACCGCGTTGTTTTTCAGGCTGCTGCATGCCGCTGAACGTAAATATCTGTTTCGGCTGCCAGACCCGAAGAAACAGTGCCAGACACACCATACTAACCAGGGCAGATGTAACATCCGGCAATTCAGGTCCGACAAAATTGGCTGTGATGAACTGAGTAACGGCAAAAGAAATACCGGAAACCAGTAAAGCAGGCCATGTCTGACGAATACCGCGTATCCCGTCCATGATAAATATCAGATAAAACGGAATAACGACAGACATCATAGGTAACTGCCGGCCGGCAAGCTGGCCGATATGAAACGGATCAATACCTGATACTTGTCCGCCAACCAGAATCGGAATGCCCAGTGCGCCGAATGCTACTGGTGCAGTATCGGCAATCAGACACAGTCCGGCTGCATATAATGGTTTGAAACCAAGACCTACGAGTAGTGCTGCACTGATGGCAACAGGTGCACCAAATCCGGCTGCACCTTCCAGAAAAGAACCAAAGCAAAAACCAATCAGCAGCAATTGCAAACGCTGATCTTTAGTAATGGACAGAATAGATGAGCGGATGATGTCAAACTGCCCGCTTTTAACCGTAAGGTTATAGAGAAAAACTGCGGTAATAATAATCCAGGCAATTGGCCATAGACCATAAAAGAAACCATACAAGGCAGAGGACAGGGCGAGAGCAACCGGCATTTTATATGCGGCAACAGCCACGATAATTGACAGAATCAGCGTAATGGCTCCGGCAACGTGGCCTTTCATGCGCAAAACGGTGAGTGCTGCAAAAAAAAATATGATAGGTAAAAGGGCTGCCAGCAATGTGAGATAAATGCTGTTACCTAATGCCGAGTAACTTTGTACCCATTGGTGCATATATTTCTCCTCAATGTATGAGTCTGTGTGTGATAAGTTGATTGGTATGTGCGTTGTTGAAAATGCTGAGTACTATTAATTTTTTTAATGCTAACTAATGCATAATGCCTTGCAGGCTGTTACTTTAAAAAATAAAAATGTTAACGTCAATGTTTGTATTTTATATTTTAATCTTTGTAATTAAAGCCGATGCGGCTGAATAAGTCTTTTTTCTGCTCAATCAGAAGATAAATTTAGGATGATAATATATTAATTGTTTACTTTGTCTGATTTTAGTGTCTGAGAAAACAGATTATTTTTAATTATTGCCTTGTTTGGTCGGGTGATTTATAACTATATTGTTAATTTTATGTATGCTAATGATAGCAGAGTTTAATTACTGTCTGTATACTGATACAGCAGAATAATAGATGTACAGTAATTGATTACTGTACGGCAAGAATAATATGAATGTTGTGCTGGCGCAGAAATGCAGCTGTTTGTATACCGATTGTCTTTTATCAGCCAAATTTGGGTCATAAGGAGAATTCCGGCATTGGCAATAAAATTGTGTTTGTCACAAAGTTGTCATGTTGGTCTTTTACAATAAGTCAGGGTAATTCCTAACATTAGGGAGAAAGCTGTGTCTGCTTCGTCTGCGGCTTCGTCGTCTGGGGCAATTATGTCTGCATCTAGTAAAACTAGTAAAGTAAGTAAAATTTTATTCCTGCTGATACTAATGGGCGGTCTGGTCTATGCCGGCGTTTGTATTTATCATGATTTGCAGGGAATTCCCACTTCTTCATTGCTGGTATATGCCTTATTAACAGTAGCCCTTCTGATTGCGCTGGCGTTTGAGTTTGTGAATGGTTTTCATGACACCGCTAATGCAGTGGCCAGTGTTATCTATACACGTTCGCTTAAACCCAATACTGCGGTAATCTGGTCTGGAACGTTCAATTTTCTCGGGGTGATGCTGTCTACCGGTGCCGTGGCTTATGGTGTGATTTCTTTACTGCCGGTGGAGCTGATTCTGCATATGGGCAGTGATGTTGGCTACGCGATGATTTTTGCTTTGCTCTCAGCAGCCATTATCTGGAATCTGAGCACATGGTGGCTTGGCTTACCGGCTTCCAGCTCTCATACTCTGATTGGCTCAATTATCGGTGTAGGGGTGGCTAATCAGCTGATGTCGGCACATCAGGGAACCAGCGGTGTAAGCTGGAATCAGGTAATTAATGTTGGTGAATCGTTATTATTTTCGCCGTTGCTCGGTTTTATTCTGGCTGCTTTGCTGTTAATTCTGTCTAAAAAATTATTGCGTATCCCTGCTTTATATAAAGCACCGGAAAATGATATGCCACCACCCTGGCCGATTCGTCTGCTGCTGATTTTTACCTGTACTACAGTAAGTTTTGCCCATGGCTCAAATGACGGACAAAAGGGTATGGGTCTGATTATGCTGATTCTGATTGGTACCGTGCCCATGGCGTATGCTCTTAACCATACTGTACCCAAGGAGGAATGGGCAAAATTTTCAGCTCATTCAGTGGCTGCACAGAAAACCATCCATGATTTGCTGCCAGCAGGCTTTGTGTTGCAACAAGGTACAGATGTGCGGGCACAGGTCACAGCTTTAGTGGAAAATAAACAGGGTACGCCGCAACAACTGGACGCACTGGCTCAGTTGGTAGAAATTGTGGCGCATGATGTGAGTAAAAGCGACAGTCTGCGTAATTTACCGCCTGAACAGGTAGGTAATATCCGCAACGATATGTATCTGGTGTCTGAATCAATGACCTTGTTGCAAAAAAATGCCCTGGTTCATCAATACAGTCTTAATCCGGTACAGATGGACAGTTTAAAGACATATCACACATCAATTGATCATGCCACTAAGTATATTCCGGTTTGGGTAAAGGTACTGGTTGCACTGGCACTCGGACTGGGTACCCTGGTTGGCTGGAAACGGATTGTGGTAACAGTGGGTGAAAAAATCGGCAAAACCCATTTGTCCTATGCGCAGGGGGCTTCTGCGGAGCTAGTAACGGCCGCGCTGATTTTTGCTGCCGATCGCTTTGGTTTGCCAGTAAGCACAACACATGTACTGACTTCCGGTATAGCCGGTACGATGGCTGCCAATAAAAGTGGTCTGCAAAAATCCACAATTCGTAATCTGGTGATGGCATGGGTACTTACTCTGCCGGTTTCCATTCTGCTGGCCGGAGGCTTATTCTGGTTTTTTCGGATGATTTTCTGAGTATGTATTACTATTTGTGTTCTGAGTGGTTACAAACTCTGTAATAATTTGCCAAATGCTCTTGCATGGTACGGTATTTCACAGTTTAATGTCGGTTTAGTGGTGGCTGTGCTGGTGCACGTCATAGATACTTGCTTCCTCCCGTTATAACGGGGCATACAAATTGGAAATCGTGTATGAAAAAATTACTGGTATTGTCAGCCATCGTAAGCTTGCTGATAGTTGCCTGCTCGGATGCCGGTACAGCAAATAAAGATGCTGCTTCCAATACTTCCAATAACGGAGTCATGAATCCGACTGACCAGCTTAATATCTATAACTGGTCTGACTATGTTGACCCTGATACAGTAAAAAATTTTGAAAAAGAAAATAATATCAAGGTTCGTTACGATTATTATGATAGTAACGAAACATTGGAAGCCAAAATTCTGATTGGTCGTTCCGGCTATGATCTGGTTGTACCATCCATTGCCAATGTCGGTCGGGAAATTAAAGCCGGTGCTTACCGGCCGGTAGATAAAAGCCAGCTGTCCTATTACAATAATATCGACCCGAATCTGTTGAAAATGATGGATAAGGTAGATCCGGGTAATAAATATGCAGTGCCTTATTTCTGGGGTATTAATACTATCGGTATCAATACCGCTATGGTAGAGAAAGCACTTGATGGCAAATTACCGGATAATCTCTGGGATCTGGTATTTAATCCGGAATATACACATAAACTGAAAAATTGCGGTATTTCTCTGTTTGACAGCCCTACAGAGCTGTATCCGCTGGCTTTGCATTATTTAGGTAAAGACCCGAACAGCAGTGAACCGGATGATATCCGTGCTGCAACCAATCTGATTAAATCCGTACGTAATGATGTGAAACGTTTTAGCTCATCAGGCTATATTGATGATATGGCTCGCGGTGATCTGTGTGTGGCTACCGGTTACGGTGGTGATTTAAACATCGCTAAAAAACGTGCTGAGGATGCTAAAAGTGGCGTGCATTTACAGGTGCTGGCACCGAAAGAAGGGGTTGGAATCTGGGTTGATTCGTTTATGATTCCTAAAGATGCCCAGAATGTAGCCAATGCTCTGAAATACATCAATTACACACTCGAACCTAAAGTTGCAGCGAAAAATGGTAATTATGTGACTTTTGCACCAGCCAGCAAACCGGCACGAGCACTGATGAGAAGTGAAATTAGTAGCGACCCCAGCATATTTCCCACTCAGGAAGTACTGGATAAGAGTTTTATCGTATCACCGAAATCACAGGATGCTGTGCGTCTGGCTGTGCGCCTGTTCCAGCAGGTAAAAGCAGGGCAGTAGCTGTTTGATATTCGCGCACGCAGGTTTCAATAAAAAAACGAATCGTTCCGGTTCGTTTTTTATTTAGGATGATTAGCTTATCTTAGCGAATCATCGGAACATATAACTCTTTGAATGGGTGTAGTATGCTGGTAATGGCAGAATCGTTATAGATATTAGCTGTCAGAATATGGGTAAACACTTATAATCAGAGGCTACAGCACCAGTTCTGATTGTTGAAGGTCAGACAAAATTTGAGAGTGAATATCAGCATATTTTCATATAGCAGATAGTAAATCAATGAAATTATCAGTCATTATCGGAAGTAATGGTTTTTTATTCATTTAAAATAAAAGTTTGTTCTGAGATTTACACGCTTAATCTTTAATCTGACTGGCTGCTCACGGTCGGATAAAAAGTGTAAAGAGCAGCAGCGTTAGCAGAATAAAGGTTTTGAAGTTTTAAATGGGATGGTTATGAAAATTTTAATTTGTAATGATGACGGTTATTTATCAGATGGGATAGCTTTACTGGCACAGGTAGCATCTAAATTTGCTGAAATAAGAGTTGTTGCTCCGGAAAGTGATCAGAGCGGCGTAAGCAATTCATTTACTCTGAACCGGCCTCTGTCGATTAAAAAAGCCGCAAACGGTTTTTATTATGTTAATGGCACGCCAACCGACTGTATCCATGTAGCTATGCATACCATGACTGACTTTAAACCTGATTTGGTTTTGTCCGGTATTAATCATGGTGCCAATATGGGTGATGATGTGCTGTATTCCGGTACAGTGGCTGCGGCTACTGAAGCTTTTCTGATGGGCATACCTGCACTGGCATTTTCAATTAATGATCGCAGCGGTGAGTATTGGGCAACGGCTGAAAAAGCCGTCATGACTATTCTGGAAAAAGTATGTGTACAGCCGCCGGCTGAACCGGTTTTATGGAATGTTAATATTCCGGCTGTAAAAGCAGAATCAGTGCAGGGCTATCGTGTGGCTAAACTGGGGCGCCGACATCATGACCAGTGTATTGTGCCGTATAGCAGTCCTCGCGGCGAAACCCTGTATTGGATTGGTGGCGTAGGTGCCGCTGATACTCGCTGGCAGGAAACCGATTTTAGTGATAACGAAGCAGGTTTTATTACCATTACGCCATTATCGCTGGACTTAACTAATTATCAGCAAATGGGTGCAGTCAGTACATTTTTACACGACATACAATGGTGACAGAAGTGGGACAGGGCGTAAGCTGGACCGGATATGAATTCCGGCGTGCACGAATGGTAGAGCGGCTGAAACAGATGGGTATTACCCGTGCTGAAGTATTGGCTGCTATGTCTGCTGTGCCCCGGCATGTATTCGTTGAAGAGGCTTTGCGCTCTCATGCTTATGATGATATGTCTCTGCCGCTGGGTTTAGGGCAAACTATTTCCCAGCCATATACGGTCGCAGTCATGACGCAGTTATTGTTTGCCAGACGGCCAATACAAAATAATCTGCGGATACTGGAAATCGGTACTGGTTGCGGTTATCAGACAGCTATTTTACAGGCACTGGGTTTACGTGAAATTTACTCAATAGAGCGTTTGCGTCCGTTACATGAGCGTGCCAAACAGAATTTACGTGCAGTACGTTTACTGGCTCATGCACGACTGGTCTGTGGAGATGGTTATCTTGGTTTGCCGCAGGAAGCACCTTTTGATGGCATTATACTGACAGCTGCGCCGAAAGAGGTGCCTTTGCCTTTATTACAGCAACTTTCAATTGGCGGGCGTATGGTTTTACCTTTGGATGAGGGCGGAGTACAGTTTTTATGGGTAATCGACAAAACTGCTGAAGGTTTTCAGGAAACCTGTGTGCAACAGACTTTATTTGTACCATTGGTAAATGATAATTAAACCAGAAGCATTCTGTCATTTTATTTTGCCGGTTTACATAACCACTTGAATCCAGGCATAGATCAATGCCTGTCAAACTGACTGATCCCCTTTACTGTCAGAAGAGCCTGAAAGAGTAAACGGGATCACAGTATCAAATAACTGAACACCATTAAATGTATAAAAATAGCTAACGTTATGAAATAACGAATAAATAATATAGGTTATGACCAAACCGGTTGCTACTGTGCATTGCTTGATGAAAAACTCAGTAAATAGCGTAAAATAATCTTGTCTTAATATTTTTTAATGAAAAAAATAATGATAGCAAAGAGTTATTGCTAAACAATACAGAAAAAGCTGGAAAAATTCTTTGGCTCCTTCCGGCTTAATCTGAATAGTACTGATTCACTATGTTATATAAAGTGATTTGGCTGTCAGAAACAGGTAAATCACAGTAATCTGGGAAAATAACTATGAAAGTAGCAGTATTCGTTGAACCCGGAAAAGTAGCTATACGGGAAATGGAAAAGCCGGTTATTCAGAAACCTACCGATGCCATTATTCGCATTGTTCGTGCCTGTGTTTGCGGTTCTGATTTATGGTGGTATCGCGGAATCAGTACCTGTGAGCCGGAACGAATTGTCGGCCATGAAGCTATTGGTGTTGTTGAAGCTACCGGCAGCGCAGTAACTCATGTCCGAAATGGTGATTTTGTTATTGTACCGTTTACGCATGGTTGTGGTCATTGTGCTGCCTGTAAGGCAGGTTTTGATGGTAATTGTCAGAATAAAGAAGATGAGCGCAACGGCGGGTATCAGGGTGAATATCTGCGCTTTACTAATGCAGACTGGGCTTTAGTAAAAATTCCCGGTCAGCCGCAGGATTATTCAGATGCTGTTTTAAATTCGTTACTTACCTTGGCCGATGTTATGGCTACTGGTTATCATGCTGCTGCCAGTGCTGAAGTAAAGCCGGGAGATACGGTAGTGGTGATGGGCGATGGAGCGGTTGGGCTGTGCGGAGTCATCGCGGCGAAACTGCGCGGCGCTGAACGAATTATTGCAATGAGCCGTCATCCTGACCGGGCAAAACTGGCAGAGGAGTTCGGAGCAACTGATATTGTGCCTGAGCGTGGAGATGAAGCGACAAAAAAAGTGTTGTCGCTTACCCGGCAGGCTGGTGCTGATGCAGTATTGGAATGTGTGGGAACTCAGCAATCACTGCAAACAGCAGTTGCTGTAGCCCGCCCCGGAGCAATTGTTGGTTGTGTTGGTATACAGCATGACACAGAAATCAAAACCAGCGATGTTTTCTGGCGGAATATCGGATTACGCGGCGGTATTGCCAGTGTCACCACTTATGATAAAAATTTATTACTGCAAGCTGTGTTAAATGAAGAAATTCAGCCGGGGAAAGTATTTACCCATCGGTTTGATTTAACCGATATTCAGGCTGCCTATCAGGCTATGGATCAGCGTCAGGCAATTAAATCATTAGTTATTGTCAGCCATGAATAATAGATAACTCCCGCAGCTTGTTAAGCTGCGGGAGTTATCTGTATAAACAGCAACGCTCATTCTAACGGTCTGATCAGAAAATGCCTTTCATACCTTCCGGTGTATAGCGTTCTCCCTGAATATTGATATGATTTTTCAGCTCGTTCAATGTCTGAATATCTGCTGTATCCAGTTTTAACTGGCAAGCCTGATTATTTTCATTCAGGTATTTTTCACTTTTGGTTCCCGGTATAGGTACAATATGTTCCCATTGCGCGAGCAGCCAGGCCAGTGCGATTTGACCCATAGTGCAATTATATTTAACAGTCATGGGTTCTAATGCCTGAAGCAAACGTTTGTTATGTTCCAGATTATCATCCTGAAAACGGGGGTTGGTACGGCGGAAATCATTTTCAGCCAATTCGTTTTTATTCTGAATTTTACCGGTCAGAAAACCACGCCCGAGAGGTGAGTAGGGTACAAGACCGATATTTAATTCTTTTAGTAATGGCAGCACTGAATCATCTTCTATATGACGTGTCCACAGCGAATATTCTGTTTGCACCACATCAACCGGATGAACTGCATGGGCACGCTGCAAAACAGGGGCAGAAACTTCACATAAACCGACATGGGCTATTTTCCCTGCCTGTACCAGTTCTGCCAGAGTCTGCATTGTATCTTCAATTGCAGCATTAGGATCTAAACGATGAATATAAAATAAATCGATCTGTTCAATGCCGAGTCTGGCCAGAGAGTCATCGCAGCATTGTTTAATATATTCAGGGTGGTTATTAATGCTGCGGTTATAGCCGGAAGTATTGTTTCTATCAATACCGCATTTGGTTGCGATAGTAAGTTGTGCCCGTACTGAAGCAGGCAGAGTTTTCAATACTGCACCGATCAGTTTTTCGTTTTCACCCCGACCATACATATCTGCTGTGTCAATCAGCGTAACACCGCTATCAATAACTTTGTGCATCATTGTGCGGGCATGTGCTGTATCCATATCACCATAAAATTCGCTCAGACCCATTGCTCCATAGCCCATTGCAGATACGGTAATGTTTTGTCCAAGTTTTCGTTGTGGTAAAGAATGGCTCATTATTTTCTATCCTCAGATTAGTTATATCTGAAACACTTAATCAAATAATGCTTTTATTCGACTGCGGTCAGATAATTGTTAATTATTGATAGTGATAGTAATTAATTAACCTTGCTAAGAGAAATATAAAATCATTGATATAAAAAATATATCAATGATTTGAGTTTCTGAACCTTCCGGAAATATACATGTCACAATGGGGTATTAACTGAATTATGGTGCTTAAAATACTCAATAATGGTTTGTATCACAGTATTTTCAGCCTGCTGATGCCAGAGCAGATGTATATCGATTGATAGTTGCTGTTCATATTCAGTAGTTAATTTTTTATATACCACTCCCGGGATATATGCCTGTGCCATAGAAGCCGGAAGTAATAACATGCCTCTGCCCATGGCAATTTCCATCAGCATGGTTAAGAAATTAGGTAATTTCGGTTGTAAAACCAGAGAAGCAGTTAAGTTGCTGATGACTTTTTGCAGTTGATCATACAATCCCGGATTCTGGTACCGTTTACACCAGTACAGAGGTAAGTCTGTTACTGTATTTAAATCTATTTCATCCCGTGAACAGGCAGGGTGGTTTTCAGGTAAGGCCAGTACCAGTTTTTCCTGATAGACTAATAAACTATTTGCCTGATCATTATTTTTTTTATAATCTGAAATAATAATCAGATCAATATTGCTTTTATTAAATTCAGCCAATAGCTCTTTTGAAGAATAGTCCTGCTGCAAAAGATCGATGTTTGGCTGGAATTTACTAATAAATTCGCTGAATAGCGGAATAAAATTAAAACCCAGAATTTTAGTTATACCGACAGTTATTCTGTCTGTTGAATAATTATTAACATTGGTTATGGCCAGAGATAAACCTTCCAGCCAGTTTCTGGCTTTGTCTCTGAATTGTCTTCCCTGTTCAGTAAGCATTACATAACGGGTATTACGTACCAATAAAGTAGTTTGCAGCTTTTCTTCCAGCTCTTTGATTTGCATCGATAACGGGGGCTGACTAATACCCAGTCTGCTGGCTGCCTTGCGAAAATTACCTTCTTCACATACTGCCAGAAAATATTGCAATTGTCGGACTGTTGGCAGATGCCGACTGTAAATGGCCGAGTTATCAAGATTATGTTCTGTCTGAGCAGGTAATTGATTATACATATTTCCCCTAATTCATTGTTGTGCATCCGTTCGCAATTAAACTGTATAAGCGACAATATTTTCGTCAATCAGACTGGAAAAGCACATCATGCGAATGTTTAATGGAAATGATTTAAAAAAAATCAAATCTAAAATTAAATTATCTGCAGGTAATTATTGATATCGTCGGGAATCATAACAGAAAAGATATAGTTAATGTTAGTATGAAAGTTAACGAGAAAATATTAATTAAATCTATAGAAACTAATAATGAGAGAAATAATACCAAATAATCTGGTGTAACAATCGTATGGGAAACTAAATATATGGTTTACAGATATCGGCTAAGCTAATTATCAATTATGCATTGGCTGGATCAGCAGAAAACAGATATTGTTGAAAATAAGTTGTGTCAGTTTCACTTATGAATTCGTTTAGCTATTTTATTTAATGGCAGAATCCCAAAGATTGTCTGCATATCTGTATTTAAGTGTTTATGTATGATGTCAAAGAAAATCTTTTTTTCACCGTTGGTGTTTACTTTGATTATTGAATTATTTGACTAATCTGTTATATACATAAGCTCTGCGCTACCAAAGGCAATTGCTATCGGAGCATTGAGCTTGTAGGTGATCATCTTAAATTTGTCATACTTAATCATCAAAAAATCTGCAAAACATAAATATCGAGGATGGTAATAATCTTTTTTTATAACGAGTTCCCTTATTAATAAATTCCTGTATTTTTATTATTTATGATTATTGTTAATAAGTTGAATACCAACTAACGCTAAGATTAGATTTAACGTTGACAACAGAACACAAATGGCTATTACTCCATTCCAGGTCATGTTTTGATAAACTATACCTAATAGATAAGTGCCAATACTGCCTCCTGCCAAACACGAGAGTAAATATAAAGACGAAATCGCACCGCGCGAATTAATTGGCACAATTTTATTAAGCATGGCTATAACTAATGGCTGAATGCCAAATACAAATAAAAACAAAGCAAAAATCCCGAATCCGATAATATATATTGCTGAGCTATAACCAATAGTCACAACCGATATACATACAGCTAGCAAACAGATGATTAAGAGAGACCGTTCTTTGATAATCTGTGATAATTTACCAGTAATTATGGTGCCAATAACCGCACTCAGACCGGCAAAATTAAGCCAGCCTAAAGTTGTTGCAGACAAATAAAAAGGTGAACTTTTCAAATAAAAAGTAAGTAATGAAGATAATCCTAAATAAACAAAAAATAGTAAAAAGCCGACTAATAAAAAAATAACTACCGTTTTATCAAGTAATAATTTAATTGCCGCTAGATAAGTACCCCGTACACTATTAGTTGAAGGTTGAATTATTGAGCGTTTTATACCGTAAGGGACAAAAAGACATGTTGCAGTTATCAAACCTGCATAAATAATAAATGCAACTTGCCAAGACCAAAGATCGGTCAGCATTGCGACTATACTTCGACTAAAAATCATGCCCACAATAGAAGCTGAAATCATCATTCCCATTGCTTGGGGTAACTTATGGTTAGGCGTGTTTTTAGCTGTATAAGCGAATAATGCCGCAGGAACAGCAGCGGCAAAAAAACCGATTAATGACATGGTGACCAAATACAACGTAAAAGAATCAACAATCACCGATAAAAATAAACAACAAACAGTTCCAATACTACCGACCAAAACTAACAACTTTGTCGAAACTTTGTCCGAAAGCGGGCCATAAATAAAAAAAGAAATGGCATAAAAAAAGCAAGATAAGCTGAATACATTTCTCGCTGCTAAAATATCAATATGATAGCTTTGAGAGATCTCTTGAAAAATAAGTTGGCTGATATAAACCGACCCGACTAACAGCATGATTAATAATGCTGATAACATTAAATTCGATTTTGTCTGTACAAGATTTTCTTTAGACTTTGCTTCCATGAACAAAATCCCGATTAGCGAGTGATTGAGTTCAAGACAGGTTAACTAACAAAAAAAGAATTGAGAAATATATAATTTGTTATACGAAATTCGTATTGTAGAAAAAACAAGATAAACCAATGCAAAAAGCAAAGACCTCAATCATAATAATCTGATTGAGGTTGATAAATTGCAAAATAGCATAAAGGTCAGACTGAAAATATCATTTAAATTACTGAATTATTAAATAATATTTTGAAGCCTGACCTTTAAAATTTTAGTGTCTGTTAGTTGGATAATGAAATATCACGCCGTCTGAATATCAATGTGGCTATCAGGAAAAAAATCAATGCATAGACAATATTGGCTGCCAAGGTAATAAAAAATTCACTCTGGACAGACTGATCAACTGTTTTAGAAATTAACTCAATCAAATAGCTGTTTACATTTAATGGGCTTAATTTGTATATCCATCCGTCTTCAGGTAAATGAAGGTAGAAAAAGTTGATTAGTCTCCACAGACCACTAGCAAAGAAATAATACACAATACAGCTACCGGTTATGAGTGCACTGCTGTTAAATACGGAAGAAAGCATCAGAGCAAAAGCAGTAAAAAATATTGTAATGGCTAATATGAATATGCTGTATATTCCAGTGTACTTTAATACGATGCTAATTTCCGGTATTTGGTGAATTGTCAGTATATGTATTAATAAACAAATAATTACAGATACAATCAGAAAAACAGACATTAATATAGTAATCGCTGCAATTTTAGCCAGTAATATTTTGTAGCGCTGATAAGGACGGGTCAGAATAAATTTAACTGTTCCTTTGGATATTTCAGAACTTAGAATATTAGATGCATAAATAATAGAGATAAAATTAATAAATTTGTAACAAATAGTGATACTATATAAAAAGACTTGGTTACTATCATTTTTAGAAATTGAATGTGATGTATGAGTGACCACAAAATGCATAGTGCTGAAATAAATAATTAGTATCAATAATAATATTATGGGTATGATAATGACACTTCGGGTGTTTTTAAGGTATTTACGCCATTCATTAATTAGTAATTTCATTTGTTGACCTTTTGTTGATTATCGTTTTTTATGCTTTGCAGAAAAGAATCTTCCAGAGAGTAATGAGTCAGCTTCAAACCAATTAAGGGAATATCATGTTGAACAAGAAGTCTGGCAATTTCTGCACGCGGATCGTGGTCAGTTGAATCAGTTGCAATTTCAAGATTATTGAGCTGACGGGTAACCTGATACCCGTTGTTCAGCAGAATTTTTTCTGCCGGTGCTAAATCTCCGTCTACTTCGATATGAATAATGTTATTGGATTTACCCAGAAAATCACTCATTGTTCCCGCATAGACCTGTCTGCCCTGATTAACGATAAAAATATCATTAACAATTTCCTGAAGCTCGGAAAGCAGGTGGCTGGAAATAATAATGCTGTTTCCATGCTGAACAAAATTTTTCATCAATGTACGAAAATCTTTCATTCCTTCCGGATCAAGACCATTCATGGGTTCATCCAGAATTAATACTTTAGGCTGATGAATAGTTGCGTTTGCGACGCCTAATCTTTGGCGCATACCCAGAGAATAGCCTTTGACTTTTTGGTGTTCTGCACCTTTAAGCCCGGTTCTGGTTAATGTTTGCATTAAATCATCTTTACTGATTGACTGACGGCTCATATCAGCAAAAATTTGCAGATTATTGAAACCGGACATGTAATTATAGAATTCCGGATTTTCAATGATGGTACCAAGATTAAAAGCTGCTTTTTCAAAGTCTTTTTGTATATTGTGTCCACAGATTTTAATGTCTCCGGAAGTGGGAAACATCAGACCTGTGAGTATTTTCAGCATAGTGGTTTTGCCGGCACCATTGGGGCCTAAAAAGCCCATAATCCGACCGGGTGCAATCTTGAAAGAAATGTTATCCAGAATCTTCCTGTTTTTAATTTTTTTGCTAACATTTTTAACTTCAATGAGATAATTGATTTTTCCCACTCTAAACCTTTCTTGTTCAGGGAGTTAAATTTATTGACTTTGTCGATGTTATGTGAGTAAAGCAATACCTGTCTTTATGGTGTACGGAATTTTTATTTTCCTTATTCATAATAATGTATTATACATAATTTAACAATATTAGAATGTCTGGTTTATTGGTAGTTTATTCAGTCCGGACATGCTGAATATAAATTGAGTGTTGCTTTTGAATCTTTTTTATGTAATGAATCAGATAAATAGCTAAGCAGAAAAAATCTGACTGAAATAATTTTTTGCCGTAATCAAAATTATCTATCAGAAAAATTCTGGGAATGAGGCATAAATGATCTGATTAAAGGATATCTGTTCTATAAAGATTATGTATTTAAATATTCGGGTTTGACGTAATAGGTTATCTGAAAAATGTTTGTACATAATGAAATAATAAAAAAGCACAGCTTATGCTGTGCTTTTTTATTTAATTTGGCGCGGCGGACGGGGCTCGAACCCGCGACCCCCGGCGTGACAGGCCGGTACTCTAACCAACTGAGCTACCACCGCGCAAGTTTTATGCAATGCATAAAACAGAAAACTGGTGGGTGATGACGGAGTCGAACCGCCGACATTCTGCTTGTAAGGCAGACGCTCTACCAACTGAGCTAATCACCCCTGCTTGGGAAAGACGCTATTAAACCAGATATGCTGTTCGCTGGCAAGTACTAGTGATGAAAAAATTAGTTCGTTCCCTGTAGTGACCAGTTTTCAAAAAGAATTACTTTGTCTCTGGGACCAAGTACAACCAGGGTATCTGCATTTTTAAAACGGAATTCAGAGTCAAATTTGCGTAATTGATGAGCATTGCGGCGTACTGAGAGCAGTTTTACTTTCAATTTGTCCAGCGGAAGGTCGTCTACACTTTTACCTACCAGAAAAGCATCTGGCGGCAGAGTGAAAGCCTGACGGAAATAATGGATATTCTCATCAGAGACGGTGTCATCGCTGCCGGCAAATAAACCTTCAAGTGCCTGATAACGATTTTGACGAATACGCTGCATGATTTGATAGACTTCATCAAACGGTTTGCCTGAGCTTAATAATGCCTGACTGGCGAGTGTAAGGCTGGATTCTTTCTCATCAGAAACGATATCGTCTGCACCCATATTGGTTAGCACAGGAATGTTGTCGTCGTTGGTAACGCGCACGATTACCGGCATGGTAGGGGCAATCAGCATAATATTATTGAGAATATGCTTGGCCTCTGTCATATTATTGATGGTAATCAGTACGGTATTGGCACGTTTTAATCCGGCTGCCTGTAATACTTCCTGCCGTTTGGCATCACCGAATGTGACCGGTTCTCCGGCAGCTTTGGCTGTGGCAACCCGCTCAGCATCCAGATCAATGGCATAGTAGGGTGTCTCCTCCTGTTGCAGGATGCGGGCAATGCTCTGACCACAGCGGCCGAAACCGATAATGAGGATATGGTCAGATTTGCTCATGGTATCTACCAGTATGCTCTGTAAATCAACTGCCTGTTCGTCCCAGCTGCGTTTAACCAGCAGTTTATTGATTTTATCTGCACTTCGCATAATAAAGGGTGCCAGTATCATGGAAAGCAGAATGGCGGCAATGGCTGCCTGTTGCAGCTCAAGAGAAATGAGTTTTAATGCGCCGCTAATGGCCAGCATAACAAAGCCGAATTCACCGCCCTGAGCGAGATACAAAGCTGTTTTAATGCTGTCGCCGGTATTTTCTTTCATGTAGCGGCTAATGCCAAATAGTACCGCTGCTTTCAGAATAATCAGCAGTGCTCCCAGTATCAGTATCATTAACCAGCTTGACTGTAAAACTTGTATATTCAGTTTCATGCCGATAGTAATGAAGAAGAAGCCGAGCAGAATGTCCCGGAAGGGGCGAATGTCATCTTCTACCTGATAGCGGTATTCGGTTTCTGATATCAGCATACCGGCAACAAAGGCACCCAGTGCCAGTGACAGACCGGCCAGCTGAGTAAGATAAGCAACTCCGAGAGTGACCAGCAAAACGTTAATCATGAAGAGTTCGCTGGATTTGGTGCGGGCAATCAGACGGAACCACATAGGCATGATTTTACTGCCGACCACCAGCAGCAGACCTAAGGCAAGTGCCATGGTAAGCAGGGCTTTGCCCATTTGCAGGATCAGACCGTCACTGCTGTGAGCCAGAGCAGGTAATAAAATCATTAATGGAACGACGGCAATATCCTGCATCAGCAGTACGCCCATAATCATGTGGCCGTAATGCTGTCCCAGTTCGTTTTTTTCTACCATAATGCGGCTGACAATAGCCGTCGAAGACATAGTCATGGCTGCGGCAAGGGTAAACGCCCATGTCAGCTGAATACGCATGGCTGCAAACAGGATAAAAAGTATCAACAGGGTAAGTGCGACCTGTAATCCGCCTAAACCAAGCACCAGCCTGCGCATGGCTTTGAGTTTGCCGATGGAAAATTCAAGCCCGATGCTGAACATAAGAAAAGTAATGCCGATTTCTCCGATAAATTCGGTGGCATGACTCTGATTAATTAAATGCAGCCAGCCAGGACCGGCTATGAAGCCAACTACCAGGTAGCCTAGCATGGCGGGAATGTGTAAACGTCGGCAGATGATAGAGGCCAAAACGGCCACCAAAAGAATCATCACGACAGGGCCAAGAGAAATATGCATAATATATTGATTTTATTTAATTAAAATTTTATTATCATATTTTAACATAGATGTTTTGGCTTGTGCGGACTTATACCTTATAAAGATACATTTTTTAACAGATTATTGTAAGAAATTGCGCAATTGTTTAAGTGCTGTCCATGCATTGGCTTTTAAATGGCTTTGACGCAATAATCGTGCAGGGTGGGGCGATATTACGTAAGGAGTATTGTGCAGATTTTGTGCCAGTATTGTCTGGTCGAGCTGGCTGAATATCTGCCCAAGCAGCAGAATAGCCTGAGGCCGGATATGTTCGATCTGAGCACTCAGATAAGGCAAACAGGCTTGCAGATGCTCATCAGTAATGCGCAGGCTGACATTAGGCGCACACTTCACCTGGCTGGTAAAAAAAACTTCTTCAGCAGTAATATTGATGGCTGCCAGCATATTGCTGAGCAATTTGCCGACTTCTCCGCTGAAAAGCTGCCTGCTGCTGTCGTCGGGCGGTGCAGGATTAGAGCTGATAACCAGAAGCCGTGCATTGCTTGCACCATATCCCGGAAGTGGAGTGCAGCGCTCCTGATGCAAATTGCAGCGAGTGCATGCAGCCAGTGTTGCCGGAATGGATTCGAAGCTGATATTTAATTTATCACTTGTGGTAATGGGGCTGATTTTGCTAGTGTTATCTTCTTTGGTAATCTGTGTTACAGATTCAGTTGCCGGCTGATTGATAATTTGCCGAAGTGCGTCACGATGCCGGTTGGCTGGCTGAGTTGCAGTAATATCAGCCGGCGACGTCTGGTGAGAAGTTCTCACTGGTTGTGAACGGACAGAATTGTCCGGAACAGAGCGCGCAACAGGCCGGGTATCGTTTTTTACTGGCGTATTTGTTTCTGTAATTTCGGAAGGTATCAGATAAGCAGTTTGTGATAACCACATGGGGCCGAGACCCAGCGCTTCGTGCAGATAAAGATAGCGGCTGTCTAGCATGGTTTTTCCATTAATACAGCATCATCACCATTCTGGTAATAATTTTTACGTATGCCACAGGATACAAAACCATTGTTTGTATACAGTTGCAGTGCACCGGAATTGCCGGCACGCACTTCAAGCAATATCCGGTTCAGATGCTGTTGCTTTGCATGCTGGAATAAATGTTCCAGTAATTGTTGTGCATAACCCTGCCTTCTGAAATCTGGATGGGTGTCAAGTAAATGAATTTCAGCTTCCTCAGGCAGTTTTTGCCAGACCAGCATGCTGACAATTCCATGCACAGGCAGGTCGATTACCCATACAGGTTGTGGTGCATAAACCGTATTGGCCAGTTGTGTTGCTGACCATGGCGCCGGATTACACTGTTTTTCAAGCTCATGCAGAGCGGCGACATCAGCGAGAGTGGCGGCACGGATATTCATGCTATCTGACTCGCAGTTCGTCTGGCAGCCTGTTCGGCAGCTGTCAGGGCAATTTTATTGCGGACATAATGCAGGCTGGCATGAGCAGCATCAGTTGCTTTGTAACGACCGGATAAGGCCAGTTGCACATACTCCTGAGCTCCGGGCATAAGATTCTGCCCTGATACGGGTAAATTGATATTCAGCCCGTAAGCATTACCGATACCTGTAGCCTGATGCTGACCGGCCGGCAGACAGATGCTTTCGGCAGTACCCACCAGATAATCACTCAGACGTTTATGATTATGGGTGTCATACCATGCATAGAATAGTTCGTTCATACGTGCGTCTGTTGCGGCCAGTACGCAAGGCTGATCCGGTGCAAGAGCAGCTACAGCATCCAGACAGGGAATGCCAATCAGTGGCAGACTGAATGGCAATGCTAAACCAGTAGCTACACCCAGACCAATGCGTAATCCGGTGAAAGCACCGGGGCCTTGTGCGTAAATGATGGCATCCAGCTGAGACAGTATCAGTCCGGATTCTGCCAGTAACTGCTGTATACGCGGTAATATCAGTTCAGACTGTTTTGCACCGGCTGCTTCGCAGATGCTGTCAGTATGTCCGTTGTGATGCAGTCCCAGTGACAGATAACTGGTGCTGGTATCGATTACAAGCAGACGTGAATCATTGCTAATCATGATGTGTTAATGTATTCGGATAAATTGAATTATACCGTTTTATGCCTTTATTTTTTAGGTTAAATATTGTGCCAGAGTAAAGTTATAGGTAAGGGTAATAAATGCTATTTTTGGGTAATTTTTTGATAAATAATTGTTTATATTCTAGATTTAGTGATTAATTATCACGGCTGGTTTGTACTTTTTCGGGTGTGATGTTAAGTTATATTAGCTGTGCCGGCTGTGAAATTGAATTAAGAATGGAAGTTGTTTGTGGATGAGTTGTATGTAGGGCGTTTTGCCCCCAGCCCTACCGGTTTGTTGCATATTGGTTCGCTGCTTACTGCGGTAGCTTCTTATCTGGATGCGCGCAGCCGGCAGGGACGCTGGCTTGTGCGGATGGAAGATCTGGATCCGCCGCGTGAAATGCCGGGTGCGGCAGCAGCTATTTTATCTGCACTGGAAGCTTTTGAACTGCACTGGGATGGTGAAGTTGTTTATCAGAGCAAGCGTCATCACCTTTATGCTGCAGCTCTGGCGCGATTGAAAGCGCAAGAACTGGTGTATCCGTGCTTTTGCAGCCGAAAAACGATACAGGCTGAAGCACAGGGCATGGGTACGGATGGTTTTATTTATGGCGGACATTGTGCATCTTTGAATGCAGATATGTCTGTCTGTTCAGAGAAAATGCCGGCATGGCGTTTGCGGACTGGTACAGATATAACCGGTTTTACGGATGCAGTACAAGGTTATAAGCAACAGTGTTTATCCAGAGATGTGGGCGATTTTGTTTTGTTGCGGGCAGATGGTTTCTGGGCTTATCAACTGGCGGTCGTAGTTGATGATGCGGATCAGGGAATCAATCATGTAGTACGCGGTCAGGATTTGTTATTATCTACCCCCCGTCAGATTTATTTACAGCAGTTACTGGGTTTTTCACAGCCGGCTTATGCTCATTTACCGTTGCTGACTAATACGCTGGGACAAAAATGGTCAAAACAGACGCAGGCACCTGCATTAGATTTGCGCCGGCGTGAAACTTTACTGCGGCAGGTTCTCACTTATCTCGGGCAGCCGCAGGCACCAGAGGTGGATAGTCTGTCTGATTTGCTGAGCTGGGCGGTGCAGCACTGGCAGCTTAAGCGTATTTCACCACAGGCAATTGCAACAAATTAATGCTGATAGAAAGTTTTAGACAACGAGGGAGAAAAGGGTTGGTTCGAAGTAACTTACATGCATCTGCTCCGCGATTTTATCTGCGCTTATGGCAAAAACGACAACACCGCTCATACCGGCTGGCATGGGTGCTGATGGTTACCGCAGCCGTATTAATTATTGTACAGAGTGCTCTACTGGCTAACCTTTTTGCTTTGTGGCTTAATGGAGAGGATGTAACTGAGACTTTATTTCAGTTTTTACCTTATCTATTAATCTGCTGGCTGTTGCGGCCGTTACTGAACTATTTTAAAGACCGGTTGCTATTACGGGCAAGTGTGGCAATCAGATTACAGTTACGCAGTCAGTTAATGAAAGCACTGGCATTACTGGGACCTGAGCGTAGCCAGTATGGCAGTGATGGAGCTCTGTCTACAATGGTTTTGGAACAGGTAGATGCTCTGGATGGATATTTAAGCCGTTATGTTCTGCAACAGCAACTTGCAGTACTGATGCCGGTACTGATTGCTGCGGCTACCTGTTTTTATAGTCCATTTGCTGCTGCACTATTATTGCTGACTGCGCCACTGGTTCCGATTTTTATGATTTTGCTCGGACAGGCGGCAGCACGTAAAAATCGTGCGCAGTTTTCAGCACTGGCGGCTTTAAGCGGACGTTTTCTGGATTTGCTGCGGGGTCTGCCCACGTTACGTCGTTTAGGTGCTCAGTTGCAGGCACAGAAGACTATTGATGCCGCTGCTGAGTCTTATCGGGTGCGAACAATGGCGGTATTACGGCTGGCATTTCTGTCTACAGCCGTTCTGGAACTGTTTGCTTCACTGGCGATTGCACTGGTGGCTGTCTATCTGGGTCTCGGGCTGCTGGGCGTATTGCCCTGGGCAAACGGACAAATACCGGTACCTTATCAGGGGGCATTATTTATTTTATTGCTGGCGCCGGAATTTTATGCACCATTGCGTCAGCTTGGTGCTGATTATCATGATAAAGCTAAGGCAGAGGCAGCAGCCGAGACATTAATGCCACTATATAAAGTGGTCGAAAATATTCCTGCTGTTTCTGAAGAAGTTGATTTTGTATTGCAAACACCTCCCAGTTTGCGCGCAGATTATCTGGTGGTATACGGACGTGATGAACGTATCCGTCTGCCGCAATTCAGTTTTTGCATAGAAGCCGGAGAACGTGTTCTGCTCAGAGGAGCGAGTGGCAGTGGAAAATCCAGTCTGCTGCAGGCCTTACTGGGGTTTGCTCCTTACTCTGGTACTTTATGGATCAATCAGCATAATTATGCTGAATTAAATTTACCGCTATTACGACAGTCGGTGGCTTATCTGGCACAGACGCCACCAATATTGTCACTATCAGTTGCCGAAAATTTGCGGCTGGCCAGCCCGGATGCTACGGATGAAGAATTGCAGCAGGTACTGCAACAAGTAGGACTGTGGGTATTAATTCAGCGTTTACCTCATCAAATGGATACACAACTGGGTGAGCGTGGTCGTGGAATGTCCGGCGGACAGTTACAACGACTGGCGCTGGCACAAATGCTGTTACGAAAAGCACCGTTATGGCTGCTGGATGAACCAACCGCTCATCTGGATGCGCAAACAGCATCGGAAATTATGCAGTTGCTGGCGCAGCTGAGTATCGGTAAAACGGTGATACTCGTTAGTCATGATATTAGTTTTGCCGGATGGGTTGATAGGGAAATCATGCTGACTGACCGGCAGGAGCAATTACGATGAAGCGTTATCATTTGTTATGGTCACAACAGCAGCTGAAACTGTCTAATTTATTGCTGAGTCGCAAGAGTGCCTGGTTACTGGCATGGTTATTAGGGCAGGTAACGGCTATAGCCAGTATCGGACTGCTGGCTCTGTCCGGCTGGTTTATTACTGCTGCCGGGCTGGCCGGAATAATAAGTCTGGCAACAGCTTACACCTTTAACTATTTTACTCCGGCAGGGGTGATCCGTTTGCTGGCGATTGTGCGTACCGCGGGGCGCTATGGTGAGCGTCTTGGTTCACATGATGCAGTACTGGGTCTTCTGGCTGATTTACGCAGCGGGCTGTTTTCTCGTCTGGCTACAGGTAAACAGCAGCAACAGAACGCTCTGCGGCAGATGCATTCTTTACTGAGTGATATTGAATTGCTGAATAACTGGCCGCTTAATGTTGTATTGCCATGGTTATGGGCATTATTCATGTTGCTGGGCATTCTGGGGCTAACTTTAATTGTGGCCGGCAGCAAACTGACATTGTATCTGTCTATTCCATTATTTCTGGCAACTGTCGTGATTCCGGCATTGGCTGCACTGTACGGACAAAACTGGGGCAAACAGCAGGCAGGATTGGCTGAAAAGCGGCGTACAGCTTTATTGCAACCACTTGAAGCAATAACAGCTTTGTTGCAATGGCAGCAATGGTCACGCTTTGCAACGGTTTTTCATGCCGAAGATCAATATTATGTCTCTGGCCAGTTGCATCAGCAGCAACTGGCAGGAAGAGTAGTATTGTTACAGCAGGTATTGATGGCTGCAGCAGTGGCTGTTTTGTTATGGTTGGGAAGTGAGCGTTTCGGTGGCGATGCAAACCTTTCAGTAGCCATGTTGCTGGCGCTGGTGCTGGCTGTATTTGGTTTTACAGAACTGGTGCTGGTACTGGGTATGAATATGATGACCTATGGTCTGTGTCAGGCTGCATGCATACGTCTTAATGCAATTACGCCCGCACTGACTGTTGAAGAATCAGATAAAAAGCCTTTACCGGCACAACTGCATTTACAGGCGCGTGCATTACAGGCACGCTGGCCGGATGCGCTGAACGGAGCGGAAAATGTCAGTTTTGATTTGGTTAACGGTAATATTTTGTTGCTGCAAGGAGCATCTGGTGCCGGGAAATCAACTTTGCTGGCAGTATTAGCGGGGGAACTGGAACCAGCAGCAGGGCAATTGTGTTGTAATCAGCAACCGTTTTCAGCATGGCAGTGGCAGGGAGAGGTGGGTTATCTGGCTCAGCAACTGGATATATTTGATTTAACTCTGGCTGAGAATCTGCGTTTGGGTAAAGCTGATGCTACTGAGGATGAGTTGTGGTCAGTACTTTCCAGCGTCGGGCTGGCTGTATGGGCTGAAAATCAGCCCCAGCTTCTGGAGACACGTCTGGGAGAATATGGAGCAGCTGTGTCAGGAGGGCAGGCACGTCGTATTGCTTTGGCACGTTTACTGCTGCGTCCTTATAAAATACTGATACTGGATGAACCGTTTGCCGGTATTGATGAGCAGGCACAGGCAGAGCTGGCTTCTGTGCTGCAACAGCATCAGCGGCAAGGTATTCTGATTGTAGCAAGCCATCAGACTAATCCGTGGTCTGAGGCTCAGATTTTGCAAATAAATTGAATAAATTCTGAATAAATTTTTAGCTGATTTACTTTTCTGGCAGCCATTTTGTGGCTGCCTTTATTTGATCTAGATCAAATAAATAACTAATAACAAATTTTAACAAAGACATTGTATTATAATTTCTAAATATATATTTTTAGCATTTATAATGTAAAAGTAAAATATATAATATTTTTAACAATAGAAGTTTAGTTTATTTTTAATTTTACATATTTAATGTAAACTTAAATAACTATATTTATTTGTTAAATTTATGCATTAGTTTAATATTTCCGATTTGTATAGTATATTAAATTCTATTAAATTGAAATATTTATCAATGCCGGTTTAAAGATAAATATAATTTTTATTAATATAAATTACAGGAACAAAGCCATGGATTTAGTGGAACTGTCAAGGCTGCAGTTTGCGCTGGTCGCGCTTTATCATTTTTTATTTGTACCGCTAACATTGGGGATAGTATGGATTCTGGTAATAATGGAATCCACTTATGTGTTAACCGGTAAGCAGATATATAAAGATATGACGCGATTCTGGGGCAAATTGTTCGGCATCAATTTTGCTCTGGGTGTAACTACCGGTATAACAATGGAATTCCAGTTTGGTACCAACTGGTCATATTATTCGCATTATGTGGGGGATATTTTTGGTGCGCCATTGGCTATTGAAGCGCTGATGGCATTTTTTCTGGAATCCACTTTTGTAGGCCTGTTCTTTTTTGGCTGGGAAAGACTGAGCCGGCCTGGTCATCTATTAGTTACCATTCTTATGGCACTTGGTTCCAATCTGTCTGCATTGTGGATTCTGGTAGCCAATGGCTGGATGCAGGATCCGGTAGGGGCGCATTTCAATTTTGAATCAATGCGTATGGAAATGACCAGTTTTACTGACATTTTCCTGAATGAAGTAGCGCAGAATAAATTTGTACATACAGTCTCTGCCGGTTATGTAACCGCTGCGGTTTTCGTGATGTCTATTTCTGCCTGGTATTTGCTGAAACGTCAGGATATCGAATTTGCCAAAAAAAGCTTTCGTATTGCCGTAGCTTTTGGTGTGGCTTCAATTCTGTCAGTTATTATCCTGGGTGATGAATCCGGTTATACCGTGGGAAAATCACAGCAAACTAAAATGGCGACACTGGAAGCCATGTGGGAAACAGAACCGGCTCCGGCTTCGTTTAATCTGATTGCTCTGCCAAATGAGCAGAAAATGGAAAATGATTTCGCTATCGAAATTCCATGGGTAATGGGTTTAATCGGTACCCGGTCACTGGATAAACAGATTCCGGGAATTAAGGAAATCATTGCTGAGAATACGGAGCGTATTCGCAATGGCCGGGAAGCTGTGATTGCGCTGGAAACATTGCGTAAAGACCGTACAGATGCACAAGCACAGGCTGCCATGAAAAAATATGGCGATGATCTGGGCTTTGGCTTACTGCTTAAATCCTATGTGCCGGATGTACGTCAGGCTACTGAATCTGATATCGCACATGCAGCCCGGGAAACAATTCCGCGTGTCGCTCCGATGTTCTGGAGTTTCCGCATCATGGTATTGTGTGGCTGTCTGCTGCTGTTGCTGATGGTTGTAGCATTTTATACTTCGGTTAGAAATAGTTTTGCAGATAAACGCTGGTTGCTTAAATGGGTGTTCTGGAGTTTACCATTGCCCTGGCTGGCCTGTGAGGCAGGATGGTTTGTTGCGGAGTATGGACGCCAGCCATGGACAGTATATGGTGTACTACCGACTAATCTTTCGGCTTCTTCGCTGACAGCTGCTAGTCTCTGGGGATCAATTTTCGGTTTTGTAACGCTGTACACAATCTTATTAATTGTGGAAGTGTATCTGATGGTACGGTTTTCCCGTCAGGGCCCGGGTTCACTGGGTACAGGGCGTTATGCTAATGAAGCAGAACATTAGGAGTAGACCATGGAATTCTTGGATTATTCGGTATTAAAATTCATCTGGTGGTTGTTGCTGGGTGTTCTGCTGATTGGCTTTGCCATCATGGACGGGCAGGATATGGGGGCAGGTTGTCTGCTTCCGTTTGTTGGCAGAAACGATAACGAGCGCCGTGTCATTATTAATTCAATAGCCCCGCACTGGGATGGTAATCAGGTATGGTTTCTTACTGGTGGTGGTGCTATTTTTGCAGCATGGCCATATGCTTATGCGACAGCATTTTCCGGCTTTTACTGGGCAATGATGGCTGTGCTGTGGGCAATGTTTTTCCGTCCGGTAGGATTTGACTATCGCAGTAAAATCAATAATGCCCGCTGGCGTACTACCTGGGACTGGTTACTGTTTGTCGGCAGTTTTGTGCCGCCGCTGATTTTCGGTGTGGCTTTCGGTAATCTGCTGCTGGGGGTGCCATTTCATTTTGATGATGATTTGCGTTCTTTCTATACTGGTTCATTCTGGGCTTTGCTCAATCCTTTCAGTTTGTTGTGTGGTGTGGTATCGGCTGCAATGATTACCTTTCATGGTGCGATTTATCTGGCATTGCGCACAGATGAACAGGTAAGACAACGTGCACTGCGTGCCAGCACAATTGCTCTGATTGTTGTGGTAATCGCATTCTCACTGGCCGGTATCTGGGTCAATATGGGAATTAATGGTTACAGCATGGTTGAGGGAAGTTATTTGCCCGGAGCTTCACCTGATCCGCTGAATAAACAGGTGGTCAGTGCCACTGGTGCATGGATGAATAACTATCAGCAATATCCGCTGCTGTTAGTGATACCGGTACTGGCTTATGTTGGTTTTATAGTGGCATGGCTTCTGGCAAAAGGCGGGAAGAATTTTGTAGCATTCTGGTTTTCAGCATTGGGTCTTGGCGGCGTAATCAGTACCGCTGGTGTATCCATGTTCCCCTTTATCATGCCTTCAAGCACAGATTTGCGCTCCAGCCTGACGGTATGGGATGCCAGTTCGAGTGAATTTACTCTTAAAATTATGCTGGTGGTGGCATTAATTTTCGTGCCGCTAATGTTGTGTTATACCAGCTGGTGTTATCGGGTGATGCGCGGTAAGGTAACTACCGACATGATTCGCAAAAATGACCATAGCCTGTATTAAATTCGGCTTAGTCTGCCGCTGGTATTTTAGCCGGCAGACAAGCCAGTAAAACAAGGAGTATTTTATGTGGTATTTTGCCTGGTGTTTAGGTATTGGTTTTGCCATACTGCTTGGAGTAGTAAATGCATTATGGGGTGAATATCAGCAAGACAGAGATAAGTTAGATCAGCAATCACAACAATGAAATAGTGTATGCCAATCTGATACATTCTGTTACTGAATTAATTAATTTTAAAAAAGTTCCTTTGGTTTGCTGTATACCAGTTTGCTTGGTATACAGCTTTTTCTTTTATACTAAAGGTAATACAAAGGTAATAATTGTATTTATTGAAATGATTTGTTCATTATTGTTTGATTTACAGTAAATTTGATGTATTTTGCTGGAAAGTGCTGGTTTTTTGTATTAGTATAATTAATGAATATAATCTTCGGAAAGGAATCCGAATGAATAAATCTATGCGTAATAGTCTGATTTTTGCTATTGGGCTGGTTGTAGCAGCAGGTGTTAGTGCTAAGGAAATCAAAGTAGCCAGTAATAACACTGCATATGCGCCGGAAGAGGTACAGAAACTGGCCAATACAGCAGTAAAAATGGGTGTAAAAGAACCTCTGAATATGAACGTTGCTTCCGGTAATCTCATTGTTACCGGCAGTAGTGACACTAAATGTATATTTAAAGTAGGTACGGCAAAAACGCCACAAATTAGCGGTATCAGCTGTAAATAAATAGAAAATAGCTATTACAATCAAAAGATGAAAAACTGACCTGTTCATAGTAACTGGTCAGTTTTTTTATCGGTAATAGTATTATGAAAATTAGAAGAAAGAGTGAAAAGATTAATGTATCTTGGAGAAAAATTTACTCTTTCGATTGGTTTTTATAAATTTTATTTTCAGCAATATAATCTTTCCATCAGCTTTTATTTTGGTTTTTACTTGCATGAAGGGCAGAAAATGAAAATTTGCGATGATTGTATTTGTGTAAGTAATTTGAGATTCAGTAAACCGACCTTTATACTGCGCTTTGCTGAATAGTCTGTTTGTAATAAAACAGGTACATCTACGGTTTAATTAATTGAATAATGGGGAATTGATATGTGGTTAGGTATAGCAGCAGTTAATCTGGCTTTGGCGGTAATGCTGGGTGCATTTGGTGCACACGGATTAAAACATATGGCCAGTGTGCAGCAACTGGAATGGTGGCATACAGCAACACAGTATTTTTTCTGGCATGCATTGGGATTACTGGTATTAGGCGTACTGGCAAAAGCAGTACCGGCATTTATGGTAAAAATACCGTTTTCTTTACTACAGCTGGGATTGATTATTTTTTGTGGTTCACTGTATCTGATGGCTTTGGGTTTGCCACGCTGGCTCGGTGCAATTACCCCCGTTGGCGGTGTTTTAATGATTGCCGGCTGGCTGACTCTGGCATGGCTGGCTTTTAAGCAGCAGTAAAATTTACGGAACCTGACAGGAGGTTGCTATGTGCGGTAATGTTTATTCAATGATAATGAGTTTCTTACTGGCAGGCAGTCTGTGTGCTTGTAGCCATTCAGCAGCTGTTACAGCTAATAGTTCTGCTCAGGTTTTCAACCAATCAGTGTCGCCAGTTGCTTATCAGCAGGCCGATAATTACTTCATTAAAAATACGGTAACCGGATTAGTCCCGAGACACATTAGTTCATCTGTTGAGTTTGCCCGTTATTTCGGTATGGCTGCAACTATGGGGAAAAATGGGAAACCAACTCCTATTGATTTTGCAGCTCATGATGTAATTGTATATGATGCCGGAATCGTGCAAAAGCAGCTGGAAATTACGCCCTTAACCTTAAATTATGCTCAGGATAAGCTGGTATTAGATGTACGCATTCGTTCTGGAGCAAGACAAAGTTATCAGATGCATCCGTTTGTAATTTTGATTGTGCCTAAAAACTTACCTGATAAAGTGGAATTCAAATTGCTACAACCATAAGCAGTAAAGATATGGTTGGTGTTTTATGGCCAGTAACTGGTTATTATCTGAAAAAAGCAGTCTGTATAAACAGACTGCTTTTTGCATAAATAGGAGGATTAGTCCTGTGCAAGTACCACAAGTTTGTGATTAACAAATTCTTTAATGCCCAGATCACTTAGTTCACGTCCGAAGCCTGAACGTTTAATTCCGCCAAACGGCAATTCAGCCACGGAATCACCGAAGCGGTTAATAAACACCATACCGGTTTCAATTCGCGAAGCCAGTTTTTTAGCGCGTTCAATATCTTTACTGAAAACAGTTCCGCCCAGACCAAAATTAGAATCATTAGCCAGTGTAATTGCCTCTTCGTCATTTTTTACAATATACAACTGTGCCACGGGACCGAAAAACTCTTCAAAGTAGGCCGGATTATCCCGGCTGATATCTGTAATCAGTGTAGGGGTAAAGAAATTGCCTTCAGCAGGTTTGTTACCGCATAAAACTTTAGCACCATGAGCAACGGCAGCATCAAGCTGCTCTTGTAGTGTATCCTTGCTTTTACGAGATGAAAGTGGTGCCAGTGTCGTATTTTCATCCAGCGGATCGCCCATCACTACTTGGGCAAAATCTTCCTGAACAATCCGGGTGAATTGTTCAGCCACTTTTTCATGCACGATAAAACGTTTTGCTGCAATACATACCTGACCGGCGTTAAACAAGCGTCCTGCTACTGCGGTATGTGCGGCGGCTACTACATCTGCATCATCTGTAACAACGAATACATCGTTACCGCCCAGTTCCATAGTAGATTTTTTCAGTTTATTGCCAGCCTGTCCGGCTACAATACTGCCGGCACCTTCTGAGCCTGTCAGAGCCACACCCTGTACGCGTTTGTCACCGATAATGGTTTCTATCTGCTCAGGAGTTACAAACAGATTGGTATAAGTACCGGCTGGTGCCTGGGCTTCATGCAGCAGATCTTCCACTAGTTGCGCACATTGCGGAACATTACTGGCATGTTTGGCTACAACCGGATTGCCCACAGCAATAGCCGGTGCAATAACCCGGATAAGCTGGTAAATAGGAAAATTCCATGGTTCAACTGCCAGAATGATACCGATTGGATGATGTTCCACCCAGCCTTTGCCCAGTTTGCTCGGATAGGCCGCCGGTTTTAGCAATTCTGCAGCCTGTTTTGCATAGTACTGGACAATTTCAATGCAATTAACAATTTCATTACGGCTCTCTGCAATACGTTTACCCATATCCAATGTGATAATACGGGCAATTTTTTCCTGATGCCGTGTCATAATTTCAGCCAGGCGTTGTAGTAATGCCTGTCTTTCGCTGATATTTTCCGGTTGCGACCATTCAGACTTATATAAAGCATGTGCCTGAGTCAGTGCGTTTTCTACTTCAGCATCTGTATGATTGGAAAAAGTTCTGGCCAGCTCGCCAGTAAACGGATTGATAGATTGATAAGCCATGTTCAGCTATCCTCCACAAGTAAGATTGTAAGAATATTTTGTCTGTAAAAATGCAGAGCAGAAGAAAGCAGCTGTCTGAATCATACTGAAACAGGTTTAATTCGATTAATAAATGTTAACAAAAGCTGCTAATGATTGTACGGCAGAGGAAAAGTTGCTGTAAAGAAGCTTATAAGGATGAATGTAGTGGTTTGGGTAAAGGATATTCAACACCATTATAATGTAATGTGTATTTTCTTTTTATTGACTTAGTTACTTCTTCAACACATTTCCCTTTTTTATTTAATTTACCAATTTGTTTTTGTTCATTATATGAAATAATCAGATCTTTATAATTATTGGTTGTGTTTTTTCCTAATAATAAAGCAGCATTTTTGCTATGGAATTCAGCAATACAATTATCATCCAATTCACCACCATCGTTTTTTAATACTAACTTATTAACAACCAGATTCAGTTTTTCATTTTTTTGCACATAGAGATTAATTATTTGTTCAGAGAAAGGAAAAATACGGGAATAATTTCTAAAGTTAGCACGAACACCAAAAGCTCGGGATTCATTATTAAGCTGATAATGAGCAGTATCGATTTCAAAATCAGTTAATTCAACAGCGTCACTATAAAATGCATCCTGTTCCCATTTATGAGCAATTAATTCACCACTTTGCGTATTCACAAGCAAAACATCAAGATCATAATAAATTGTCCCTTCAATTTCATTAGGAATTGGTAAAACCACAATTGTTTTACTTTTATCAGCAGGCCATATCTTACAAACTGCATTATCACTGTCGCGAGAAGAATGATATTTTTCAAGTAAATGATTAATCCATTTTTCACAGTTAGCACTACTTACCATAGGAAAGCAAAGAGTGATGACTAGTAATAATTTTTTTAAGTTTTTCATTGGGTATTTTTTATTATTAGTAAGAATTTACTTTTAAGTGAAAATGTAAGATTGCCTATAGTTTTTGATTCTTTCGAATCTAAACAAAAAATTTAATTAAGTTAATTGAATTTCAATTAAAATTTACATAATTTGTATTGGAACATTAATTAAATTTATAAATATAATCATTCCGTGATTTTACTCATGTAATAACAGGAGCTGGCATTATAATTTAGATTGATAATCTAAAGCATTCTAATTTTTAATATCTTCTTTATATAACACGAAATAATTTCAATCTGATCATCAGAATCTTCTATTTAATGAATAAAATTCATTGCAACAGAAGCATTCAGTAATGTTGGTTTGGCACTTAAATCTGATTTGATGCTAATAGAATTTAGTATCACAGCCAGACTATGACTCGTACTACGAAGGGGCCGGCCAGTACCATAAATAAACCAGCCAGAATCATAGTCAGGCTGGCAACCACGCCTTCATCAGCATTACGCTGAATTGCCCGCGAAGTACCAAATCCATGTGCGGCATTACCAAATGCAGCACCATTAGCCAGATGCAGACGGCTGCGGCTTAATGCCAGTGTGATATCACCGAAGAGCATACCTGCCAGTCCGGTTATGATGGTGAATACGGATACCAGCGCCGCTGAACCATGAATTTTGTCAGCAAGCTCAATGGCAAACGGAGTAGATACGGAACGTGCCATCAGGCTGTAGGTTACTTCGTGGTTAAAATGAAACAGACGAGCCATCAGATAAGCACTACCCACTCCGACAAACATTCCCACAATAATAGCTGTCATCAGAATCGGTAACTGACGTTTCATTACATCACGATATTGATAAATTGGAATGGCAAAAGCAACAGTGGCAGGGCCAAGTAAGCCGGAAATATAACGCGTATATTGATTATATTGTGTATAACTGATGTCCAGCCATTGCATGAGGGCTATGGTTAATACACTAAAAGTAATGGCGGGTGACAAAAATATAACCGGTTTGGCGCGATAGCATTTTTTTGCCAGTGCATACAATGCAATTGTCCAGATAAAACAGCCGGTAGCAACTATATTCATAACAGATATCCAGTTAGAAATTAAATATATGCCAGTTCAGACATGGCGATGTTTAATCCATACACGGCGCAGACGATAGCAGTATTTTAAGGTCAGAGCAGTACTGCTCATTACTAGAAATGTACCTGTTACGATGCTAATAATCAGTTGCCATCCTTCAGCAGCAAACAATGCCTTGTATTGAACCACTGCAACAAGAACAGGCATAAAATACAACATTAATTCACCCAGCAAAACCTGCGCACCACTGGCAATCCATGATAATTTCAATATGTTAAGCTGTAATAACAGCAATACCAGAAATAATCCGATTACACCGGCAGATAAAGGGATATGAGTAGCTTTTTCGATACCCAGCCCTATCAGCCAAAATAAAATGATTAATAAAATTTGTGCGCATATACGTAAGCAGTTTGCCATGCGAAGGTGTAACATATTCATTTTGGCTGTTCCTTATAGCCAATTATTGGAAACCACTGATTATAATTAGCTTTATTAGGCATAATATGAATTATAATTTTTTTATTATTCTTTTTTTGAATATTTATGATTGATATAAAAGCACTTCAATGCTGGGTCACTCTGGTTCAGAATCACAGCTTTTCAGTTACTGCGGAAAAACTGGCATTATCCCAACCGAGTATCAGCAAAATAATTCACGCACTGGAAAATGATTTAAATGTAGCCTTACTGCAGAAAGGAGAAAACGGACGCAAGCGTCAGGTACTACCAACAGAAATTGGTAAGCGTGTATATGAACATTCTCTACAGATACTTAATCAGGTGTCGTTGCTGAAACAGGAGGTAGAAGATTATCGTGAACTAAAATTGGGTACATTGCGTATCGGTATGTCGTTACTAGGGAGCCGTTTGCTAACACCGGCTTTTTTTAATTTTCATCAGCAATGTCCGGATATTGAGCTGGCTTTTATTGAAGCCGGTACTCGTGATATTGAAGCAGCCTTGCTGGATAACCGTCTGGATGTAGGTCAGTTACTGTTACCGGTAAGTGATGAATTTGATTATATTCCTTTATGCGATTACCCGATGATGGTACTGTTTCCGCGTAAACGGTTAGCAAAAATACCTGCATCTATGTCTTTGCGCAGTTTGCGTGATGAGTCTTTTATTTTGTTTAGTCGCGGTTTTGTTTTATTTGAACGTGTTATTAATGGTTGTCATGATCAGGGATTTGAGCCAAATGTAGTTTGCTGTACCAGCCAGTGGGAACTTTTGCGTGATATGGTAGCAAAAGAAATGGGCATTGCTTTACTGCCCAGTTATTATACGGATGAATTTGACGATAAAATATTTGCAGCTGTTCCGTTAACCGATCCGGCAATTAACTGGAGTTTGTCTATGGCGTGGCCTCGTCACAAAAAACTGACACCGGCTGTAAAAGCATGGCTTAAAGTTATCAGAGAGGAATTTTCCAAATAACTGTTTAACGTATAAGTAAGCAGAGTATTGAAAAATGCAGACAAAATAGTAACCAATGACAAACAGCAGCCTGAAAAATAGCTTGCTTTATTGTTTGCAGAATGATAATGATTTATATTTTTACAAAGAGTTATTTAAAAAAAGCTAGGGATAAATTCATATAATAACCGGAAAAACCCTTTTATCACTTTCCATTACAGAATACGGCAATCAAGAGTAAAAAGGTTTTAAATGATCAGTAAAGTGTTTGAATTACCCTATTACGCCGTTATTTTTACCTCTAAACGCAGCCCGGGAGATTTTGGCTATTTAGAGATGGCACAAAATTTATTAATTGAAGCCGAAAAAATAGAAGGATTTTTAGGAGCGGACAGTGTTAGAGACGCAGAAGGAATCGGTATTACAGTTTCATACTGGCGAACACTAGAGGCTATTGATAAATGGAAAAACCATACGCTGCACATAGAGGGGAAAAAGATGGATATCAAACAATGGTACGAAGAATATTCAATTCGTATCTGTAAAGTTGAATATGAAAAATTTTTTGAATCCTCTGTTTTAAAACCAGATGGATAATAGGGTAGCTGATAATCAGCTACCCTATTAGTCAAGAATCAAGATTAATGCAAAATCAGTCTCTGAACCGGGCACTCAGGTTGCGACTGCCCGGATCATTCTGTCTGTTCAATTCTCAGTGTACATATGGTCTTGCATAATTTTTTCATAAACTGCATCAGGGACATAACGGCGAATCATGGCCTGCCAGTTTTGCGGTCCGACCATGCCTTTTATCATGGTTGATGATACTTCGGCATATTCACGCGGCGGTATCAGGAAGATAGTGGAAATTTCCGGCTGTAAGTCATGATTGATATGGCGCATGGAACGCTCATACTCATAATCAGAAGCGGTACGGATACCGCGGATAATGAAATCTGCACCAATACTGCGTGCATAATTAACCAGATACTGATTTTGAAAACTGGAGATTTTAACATTGGGAAAATTTGCCGTGATAGCCTGAAGCATTTCTTTGCGCTCTTCAACTGAATATGTGGCGTTTTTTTCCGGATTAACACCAATAGCGACGATTAGTTCATCAAATAATGGTTGTGCTTCACGAATCATCCATAAGTGACCATTGGTAGGGGGATCAAAGCTGCCGGCATAGACTGCACGGCGGGTAGTTGAATTAGTCATTGTTGCTTATTCCAAACTGCTTTTTCATGTGCCGGAAAAATAACCAGTATGCAGATATTATCTGCTGAACATGATTGATTTAATTGTAAACAGTTATTATTTTTTTCAATGTTGTCAGTACAAAGCTGCGCAGCTTAATCAGTTGTGTGTGCATTGTCAAAACATAAATGTTTTTTTATGTGGGAAAGAAAATATTAAGCCGAATAAAGGTAAAGAATTCAAAAGAATAATATGAAATATTATAAAATAATCATTTTTGTTTTAATAGTATAAATAGTAAGTAGTTTGCCTGCTTAATTTTGCCATATATGAATATTCAGATTAGGTTTCGTCATTTTGTTTTAACGGTTCATATAAAAAGAGGAGTTTTTTAATTTCTATTTAGATAATTTTTTATGTTGATTTTATTAATTTTATTAAAAAATACTTAAAAAAGTGGAATCCTTTAATTTTTCTGCTGTATTTGTAGTGGCGGTTTTTCTTAATAACTACTATATTTTTATTAGCAGAATTTCGATATGGAGCAGCGACTCTGTAGTTAATGAACAGTTAAATATATTTTCAGACTCTTATTCATATTTGAGTATCAGTAAAATGTGTATTTTGTTGAAATCATTTAAAATTTTATCATTATATTTTTTAAGCAAGCAAAGATTTAATATATATGATTTTATAAAGAGCTTGGATTATTATTTAATATTCATAAATTAATAATGGATATCAGATATTAATAACTAACATGATATATTGATGAGAATGGTTTTCATCCTTTACAATCTTAATCTTTTGCCGCTATTTATTAAATTTATTAATTAGAGCAAAATTTGAGTGATATACGGATTATTAAGCAAATGAAAAAAAAATGGGTTAAAAGGTTTGTATGGTTGTTAGTTGTGGTGGTGCTGGCTGCTGTTGTATGGAGCCTGTTTTTTAAACCTAAAGACCAGATGAATTTTGTGACAGATGATGTTCGCCGCAGCGATATCATGCAGACAGTTAATGCCACAGGAGAAATTGCGGCGGCACAATTGGTTGATGTCGGTGCTCAGGCTTCCGGCCAGATCAAAAAACTGTATGTTAAACTGGGTCAGCAGGTTAAAAAAGGTGATTTGATTGCTGATATTGATTCCACTACCCAGTTAAATACCCTCAACACTAATAAAGCTAAGCTGGATACTTATCGTGCTCAGCTGGTATCTGCTCAAATTGCATTGAAAATGAAGCAGCGTGCATTTGACCGTGAACGCGCGCTGATGGGGCAGGATGCTACCTCTAAAGCAGATTTTGATAATGCTCAGGATAATCTGGCCGCAGCACGGGCTAACGTGGCTGAGCTGAAGTCACAAATCCGGCAAACACAGATTGCCATTAACACTTCAGAAGCGGATTTAGGCTATACCCGCATTACTGCTCCGATGGACGGTACAGTTGTATCCATTCCAGTAGAAGAGGGACAAACTGTGAACTCCAGCCAGAATACGCCAACGATTGTACAGCTGGCTGACTTAAGCAAAATGCTGAATAAAATGCAGATTGCCGAGGGCGACATGAGTAAGGTTAAGGCAGGAATGCATTTAACTTTTACTACACTGGCGGACAATAACAAAGTGCGTAAAGCTACTCTTGAAGCAGTAGATCCGGGGTTAACCAAGATGTCTCAGGGAAGTTATGACACCAGTACGGATACAACTGATACAGCTATTTATTACTATGCCCGGGCTCTGGTTCCGAATGATGATGGCACACTGCACATCGGGATGACTACTCAGAATAATATTTTTGTGAAATCTGTTAAAAATGTACTGACTGTATCGAATCAGGCAATCAGGCATAACCGTGGTAAAAAAGTGGTGAAGGTGCTGGGCGATAATCAGCAGGTTCAGGAAAAACAGATTGAAACTGGTATTACAGACGGTATGCGCACAGAAGTGAAATCAGGCCTGAAAGAGGGTGACCGGGTAGTTTTATCTGCGCTGAGCAAGGCAGACGCTAAAAATGGTGTCAGCAAAGAACCTAAAATGCGTGGTCCGAGAATGTAAGCCATGAGTTTATTGGAAATTAAGGCAATCAATCGCTGGTTCGGCACTGGTGAAAACCGGGTTCAGGTGCTCAAAGATATTAATCTGAGCATAGAAAAAGGCGATTTTGTAGCTATTATCGGTCAGTCCGGTTCGGGTAAGTCTACTCTGATGAACATCATTGGCTGTCTGGATGTGCCGTCCAGCGGTTCGTACAAAATTGACGGCGTAGAAACTGCTGCTATGACTGCAGATGAACAGGCCGCTTTGCGCCGTCGCAGCTTTGGTTTTATTTTTCAGCGCTATAACCTGCTCGGCACATTAACAGCACGTGAAAATGTAGCCCTGCCAGCTGTATATGCCGGTATGGAATACGATGAGCGAATGAAACGGGCGGATGAGTTGCTGGCTCAGCTCGGGCTTGCCGGTAAGGAAGAAAACCGTCCCAGTGAACTGTCTGGTGGTCAGCAGCAGAGGGTAAGTATTGCCCGTGCGCTGATGAACGGCGGTGAAATTATTCTGGCGGACGAGCCAACAGGTGCGCTGGATACCGGTAGCGGAAAAAACGTGATGGAAATCCTGCATAAACTGCATGATGCCGGTCATACCATTGTGATGGTTACACATGATCCGACAATTGCTGCTAATGCTAACCGGGTAATTGAAATTAGTGACGGACGGATTATCGCCGACCACAGTAAGAATACAGATATACCGCCCAGCAATATTGAGAGTATTGAAGAGCGTAATTCATGGCATTTTTACCGTGATCAGTTTTTTGAATCTTTTCTGATGTCTATTCAGGCGATTATGGCGCATAAGATGCGCTCGTTTCTTACGATGCTCGGCATTATTATCGGTATTGCTTCAGTGGTGTCGGTAGTGGCACTGGGAAGAGGGTCGCAGGAAAAAATTCTTGAAAACATCAATGCTATGGGCACAAACACGGTTTCCGTATATCCTGGTTACGGATATGGGGATCGCCGTTCTTCCCGTATTAAAACGCTGACTGTTGGTGATGCAGAGGTTCTGAAGCAACAGGATTATGTTGACAGTGTCACTCCGGGTGTTAATACCAGTGGTACGCTGACTTATGATAATCAGTCTCTTTCAGCTCAGCTATACGGTGTAGGTGACCAGTATTTTGATGTACGCGGTATCAAGCTTGCTTTTGGCCGGCTGTTTAATGAGGATGATGTAACTCAGAACAGTCAGGTAGTCGTAATTGATGACAATACCAAAAACAAATTGTTTGCAGATGGTACTAATCCGCTGGGAAAGGTTATTCTGTTTAATAAACGGCCGTTGCGTATTATCGGAGTAACAGAACCCAATAATAACGGCTTTTCGGACAGTGACAGTTTACAACTGTTTACTCCTTATACCACGCTGATGAACCGGATTTCCGGCTCTAAATACATTACTTCAGTCACAGTGAAGGTAAAAGATAATGTCAATTCACAAACGGCAGAAAAAGGCATTATTGAATTACTGAAAGTACGTCATGGTGCAGAGGACTTTTTTACCCGTAACAGTGACACTATTAAGCAGACAATTGAAAGTACTACCGGCACCATGACTCTGCTGATATCAAGTATTGCGCTGATATCTCTAGTCGTAGGCGGTATCGGGGTGATGAATATCATGCTGGTATCGGTAACCGAGCGGGTGAAGGAGATTGGTATACGCATGGCTATCGGTGCACGTCAGCACAATATTCTTGAACAGTTTCTGATTGAAGCGGTGCTGATTTGTCTGATTGGCGGGTTGGTTGGTGTGCTGTTTTCGTTTGCCATCAGTATGCTGTTTAATTTGCTGGCAACAGATTTTGCCATGTCATTCTCAACCATCTCTATTGTGATGGCTGTACTTTGTTCAAGTGTAATTGGTGTGCTGTTTGGTTTTATGCCGGCAAAACGTGCTTCGCAGCTTAATCCTATTGATGCGCTATCACGCGATTAATTGTGTTGATGCTGAAATTTAAATCTGGCGGAAATGGCTGTACTGCATTGATTAATGCAGTAAGCGTCAGAATAAAAAGTTACGATGATGAGAGATAATTTTGTGAAAAAACGCAGTACAGTATGGATGCTGAGTCTGAGTCTGCTGTTAACCGCCTGTGCTACGCATAGTTCCTATCCGCAGCAAAGCATGCATAAAGCCGGAATGCTAAGCAGTGCAGAAATTGCTGCGCAGTATCAGGTTAATGCTAACTGGTGGGAAATTTACCATGATGACACTCTGAATCAGCTGGTACATACTGCGCTGGCTAATAATGTTGATTTGCGTCAGGCAGCACTGACAGCTGAAAAAGCACGTTATAGTGCCCGCCTGACAGCAGTAGATCTGGTACCGAATGCCAGTGGTTCTCTTGGCGCCAGCAGCTCCAAAGATCTGAAACATGGCGGGGTGTCCAGCCGTAATTTTACCGGCCAGCTCGGATTAAGTTATGAGCTGGACGTATGGCAGAAAATTCGTGCCAATACCAATGCGGCACGTTGGAAATATCAGGCCAGTGAAGAGGATCTGGCTGCCAGCAGACTCTCACTGATTAATAGTGTCGTCGATAATTATTTTCATCTTGCCTACATTGATGGTGCAATCAGTTTAACCAAAGACAGTATTGAACAATACCGGCAGATTGCCAGAATCTCTCAGGCACAGTATCAGGTAGGTAAAGTCAGCAGCATTAATGCCACTAATGCCAAACAATCATTACTGAGCGCAGAGAATAATCTGACCTCATTGCAGCAGAACCGGCTGGAAGTATTGCAGAATCTGCATAATTTACTTAATCAGCGTCCGGGTGAGGTAACGGATATTCAACCAACATCTTTAAATCAGATTCATTTGAGTGAAGTGAATCTGAATGTGCCATTGTCTGTACTGGCTAATCGCCCTGATTTACGTGCGGCAGAATATCGTTTGCAATCTGCTTTTTCCAGTCAGCAGGCAACTAAACGTAGCTGGTATCCGAGTATTAGCCTAAATGGTGCGGTTAATTCGCGTTCTGAGGCTGCTTCTTCGGCTTTACATTTTCCTGTCGGTACGGCAAGTGTTAATGTAAATTTGCCTTTTCTCGACTGGCAGACTCTGTATTGGCAGAACAAGCAGGCTAAGGCAGATTTTGAAAGTGCAAAACTGACTTTTGAACAATCTCTGACTACTGCCCTTAATGAAGTTGAACGCTATTACCGGCAATACACGCTTAGCCGCAATACTCTGGCCAATAATGAACAAAAATACCAGTACGATTTAAAAAACAGTCGCTACTACCATGCCCGCTATCAATACGGTACTAATCCGCTTAGTGACTGGCTGGATGCATTGAATACACAGTATTCTTCGGCACAAAATGTGTTAAACAACCGTTATAGTGTCCTGCAAAATGAAAATCTGATTTATCAGGCTATGGCCGGACGCTATCAGCCGCAATAATATTCAAGCCGGCCTGTTTGAAAATATACAGGCCGGCTTTTTATAGGTTGGTTGATAATTGAATTATTTTTCTGTTTTTATTACACTAATGACTAACAAAAAAAATCGCCCCTCAAAAAGGGGGCGCAAAAAGGAACACAAACCACTACCAATAGAAAAGTGCTAAATAAATTGTTGAACAAAAACAATCTATTTTAAATCTGTGAGTATGTTCAGAAATGGCTGCAAAATATTTGTGAATATTTGTGTCGTTTCGTGAACATAGATGCATCATAAACAAAATGTTTTCTAATTGCAAATGATAGTTATTATTATTTGCAAAAATAAATGAGAATTTTATTTATAGTTTTGTTTTTAAAAGAAAAATAAATAGTGGTATATATACCCGTTAATAGAGACTATGACAAAAAATACCAAAAATTAATGTTTTATCCGGATAAAACCGTTTGATGACTATTAGTTTGTAATAGTCATCTGTTGGATTTGCCTGTTGAGTAATTTGTTTTACCGGCACGGACCGCTGTTATGCACCGGAGTTGATTTTTTAGTATTATCGGAGTTTTAAGTCAGCGGTGTTCAACCGCATAAAGCATTGAATCAATATGCGTCAAATTATTCTTGATACTGAAACCACCGGTCTGTATGCAAACAATGGTGATCGCCTGATTGAATTTGCCGGTGTAGAAATGGTAGACCGGCGCCTTACCGGAAATAATCTGCATCTGTATATTAATCCTGAGCGCGATATTCCAGACGAAGCTGTGGCAGTACACGGAATTACTCTGGAAAAGCTACAGGAAATGAATGCACCGGTGTTTGCCGGTGTGGCTCAGCAGATTGCCGACTACCTGCATGGTGCCGAACTGATTATTCATAATGCTGCGTTTGATGAAGGCTTTCTGGATATGGAGTTTGAGCGTCTGGGTATGCCCAAGATTGAAACAATTACCAGTGGGATAGTTGATACGCTCAAAATGGCTCGTGATAAATATCCGGGACAGAAAAATTCGCTGGATGCTTTATGTACGCGGCTGGAAGTAGACCGCAGTAAGCGTGTACTGCATGGTGCACTGATTGACTGTGAATTACTTGGTGAAGTTTATCTGGCCATGACCCGAAGCCAGTTCAGTCTGGTAGATGAACTGATGGCTACTGCTGCTGCCAGTGAAAATCAGATTGCAGACAGCAAATATCAGATAAAGCATACTGGGTTAACAGTAGTGGAACCCAGTGCAGAAGAACTGGCTGAACATGAAGCTTATTTACAGGCGCTGGATAAAATAGTTGGTGAACCCTGTATGTGGCGGAAATGGCAGGAAAATAACGGAGATAAATCTGTATGACCCGGCATGTAGTGCTGATTCCTGCCGCGGGTGTCGGAGCACGCTTTGGTGCCGGATGTCCGAAACAATATGTTACTTTAGCCGGTCAGACTGTATTACAGCACACAGTGTCGCGACTGGCACAAATCAGTGCAATTGATCTGTTTTTGATTGTTGTATCAGAACAGGATGAATATATCGATGCTGTCTATCCGGCAGATTTATTACCGCCGGATGTGCATATCCTGCGTTGTGGCGGAGCGACGCGGGCGCAAACTGTGCGCAATGGGATTGTGCAGGCGCAAAAATATTTTAATGTACAGGATAACGACTGGGTACTGGTACATGATGCCGCTCGCTGCTGTGTGAGTACGGATTCTGTAAAACGTTTATTAGTTGCTGTGCAGGATCATGTGGTAGGCGGGTTACTGGCGCTTCCCGTAGCAGATACGCTTAAACAGGCAGATGAGCAACAGCAGGTAAGCCGGACAGTGAACAGAACAGGTTTATGGCAAGCTCAGACTCCACAAATGTTTCGTACCGGTATTCTGGCCAGAGCACTGGCACAGGCAGATTTAGATGTGATTACAGATGAATCTTCTGCCGTAGAGGCGCTTGGTCTGGCTCCATTACTGGTAGCAGGGGACATACGCAATTTGAAACTCACCAGTGCGCAGGATGCGTTACTGGCTAGCTATTTTTTACAGCAGGACACCATTAAATGAGTTCTTTAAGAATTGGTCAGGGTTATGATGTGCATCAGCTCGTTAGCGGGCGGTCATTGTTACTTGGCGGCGTAAAAATTCCTTTTGATAAAGGTTTGCTTGGTCATTCTGATGCAGATGCACTATTGCATGCGATTACCGATGCACTGCTGGGTGCAGCTGCTTTAGGTGATATTGGCAAGCTTTATCCGGATACAGCTGCTGCAAATAAAGATGCCGATAGCCGTGTACTGTTACGCGGTGCCTGTGCTGCCGTTCGGGCTGCCGGCTGGCGTGTAGTCAATGTTGATAGTACGGTTATTGCTCAGGAGCCGAAATTGCGTCCTTATATAGATCAGATGCGCATGAATATTGCAGCTGATTTGAATATAGCTGTGGATGCAGTAAATGTTAAGGGTAAAACCAATGAAAAATTAGGCTATCTGGGGCGGAAGGAAGCTATTGAGGCTCAGGCAGTCGTATTGCTGACGGCAGTTTAATCCTGTTGCGGCATCAGTTATAATTTCGTGCAGGAATAATTATTGTTTGAAATGTACTTAAAGTTAAGCTGATCAAGGAGCAGTAGAATGGCCACACAGGATGAGTTGAAACGTCAGGCAGCGCAAAAAGCTGTTGAATATGTCAATGAAAACGAGTATCTGGGTATTGGTACCGGTTCTACCGTGTATTTTTTTATTGAGGCACTGGCACAAAGTAAAAAGCAGATTAAAGGTGCAGTATCCACATCTGCCCTGACCAGTGAAACTTTGAAAAAATTTGGTATTCCGGAAGTAACACTCAATGAAGTGAATGGTTTACCGCTGTACATTGATGGAGCTGATGAAATCAATCATTTATTGCAGATGATTAAAGGTGGCGGCGGTGCATTGTTAAATGAAAAAATTGTTGCCAGTGCTGCTGAGAAATTCATTTGTATTGCTGATGAAAGTAAATATACCAGTCGTCTTGGTCATGTATCGTTACCAGTGGAAGTGACACCCAATGCTCGTTCACTGGTAGCGCGCCGGCTACTGAAACTTGGTGGAGAGCCTGAACTGCGTCTGGGTTTTACTTCTGATCATGGTAATCAGATTCTGGATGTAGCTAATCTGAACTTTGATGAGCCGATTAAAATGGAAGATGCCATTAATAAGATACCCGGTGTAGTAGAAAATGGTTTGTTTACTCACCATCCAGCTGATTTACTGGTGCTGGGTTGCAGCAATGGTGTCAAGGTATTAACTGCCAGAGTCTGAATTTGCTGCAGCAGAAGTATTGAATAATACAATTAATTAATATCTGCGCAGCCAGTTACCTGAAAAAAGGGTAGCTGGCTGCTGTTGTTTTAAGGGTTTATTTTACTGTCTGTGATTTATTCTGTTCAGGCCGGGTATATTTAACAATGTGGTTTTCTGATAAATGCATAAAAGAAAAAAAATTCTGACTAACTGGCGTAAAATTCTGGTCTGGGTGGCTGTTATTCTGACAATCGCTAAAGTGTGGTTGCCGGAAAGTATAATTGCACCTTTAGCGGAATGGACACAGAAAGCGGACAGTATTGTGCGCTCTGTACAGGATTTGCTTAATGGTAAGCCGCCTGTAAGAGGAAAAAAATGGGCAGTAGCCAGTAAAGGACGCTATTCAGGTAATGTTGACAGTGTGCATGATGGAGATACTGTGCATATCAGAGACAAGGATGGGCATACGCATAAAGTTCGTCTGGCTAATATTGATGCGCCGGAAATCAAACAAGCTTATGGTATAGCCAGTCGCGATGCCTTAAAAGCACGTATTGAGGGTAAGTATGTTGATGTCAATGTGGTTGCTATAGATCAGTATCAGCGTGAAGTTGGTCAGATTATATTGAATAATGCAGATATTAACTTATGGATGGTTCAGCAGGGATATGCATGGCATTACGACTCAATTGCTAAAAAGCAGCAGGATCGATTAGGTTTTGGCCGTTATCAAAGTGCTCAGATACAGGCGCGCCAAAATCGTCTCGGTTTATGGCACAATGCCAGTGCAATAGCACCGTGGCAGTTTCGTCAGCAACAAAAAAACCGATAATGGTTTAATTTCATGAATGCACAAAAGCGCAAGAAAATATTCACTCGTTTGCAGGCCGTCTGTCAGAATCCGACTACAGAGCTGATATATCATTCACCATTTGAATTATTGATAGCTGTTATGCTCTCGGCACAGGCAACGGATGTTTCTGTCAATAAATGCACTATACATTTATTCCGAATGGCACCCACGGCACAAGCTATGCTGGAGTTAGGAATAGATAAAGTTATGGAGTGTATTCGGACCATCGGTTTATATAAAACCAAAGCCAAACATGTGATGGAAACTTGCCGGATTCTGGTGCAGCTGTATAACGGAGATGTACCGCAAACCAGAGAAGAGCTGGAGGCATTGCCGGGAGTAGGGAGAAAAACGGCTAATGTTGTGCTGAATACAGCTTTTGGTCATCCAACGATTGCAGTAGATACGCATATTTTCCGGGTATGTAATCGTACTGGTCTGGCACCGGGTAAAACGGTACGTGAAGTTGAGGATAAATTAATGCAGGTAGTGCCGAAACAGTTCAGACTTAATGCACATCACTGGCTTATTTTACACGGACGTTACATATGTAAAGCGCGTAAACCGCTGTGTGAGCAATGTCTGATAAATGATTTGTGTGAGTACCCGGCAAAGACGACTTTAACCGTCTGATTGTGTAACTTAACGCCTCTTTTCGTTACAATATTATTAATCTTTGCTTGTGTAAGAAAACAAAAAAGTTAGGGAAGTGGATGCGGATAAATCGCAAATATATGTTGACGGCAATTTTGTCAGTGTTGTTAGTAGCAGGTTGTGACAGGCTGGAACAATGGTTTGGCAAAAATAAGGACGGTCAGGGTTTTGTGAAGGAAATACCTGCCGGTACTGATGGGAACAGCAATCAGGTAGCTATGTTGTTGCCCGATTTTACCCGGCTGGTCGACCAGCAAGGTCCGGCAGTAGTCAATATTCAGGCTACACGCAATAACCGTAATATCGATAATGAAGCCGGTCCGGATGCTTTGCCTGACAATGATCCGTTTTACGAATACTTCAAACGCCTTTTGCCAAATGTACCGCAAACCCCGCAGGCAAATGATGATGAATATAATTTTGGTTCAGGTTTTATTATCAGTAAGGATGGTTATATTCTTACCAACACTCATGTAGTCAACGGTATGAATAATATTAAGGTTTTACTGAATGACAAACGTGAATTTCAGGCAAAACTGATTGGTGCTGATGCTCAGTCTGATGTTGCATTATTAAAAATCAATGCCGATGAATTACCGGTTGTAGAACTGGGTAATCCTGAAGAATTAAAAGTCGGAGAATGGGTAGCGGCCATTGGTGCGCCGTTTGGTTTTGATAATAGTGTGACTGCCGGCATCGTTTCAGCCAAAGGACGCAGTCTGCCGGAAGAAAACTATACGCCGTTTATCCAGACTGATGTGGCTATTAATCCCGGAAATTCAGGTGGACCATTATTTAATCTTAAGGGACAGGTAGTAGGAATTAACTCACAGATATACAGCCGCAGTGGTGGCTTTATGGGTATTTCTTTTGCCATTCCGATTGATGTGGCCATGAATGTAGCCGAACAATTGAAAACATCTGGTAAGGTACAGCGAGGCCGGCTTGGAGTAGTTATTCAGGAAGTCAACTATAATCTGGCCAAATCTTTTGGTCTGGATAAAGCTAATGGTGCGCTGATTACTCAAGTTGTTGCCGGCGGACCGGCAGCTAAAGCAGGCTTATTATCCGGTGATATCGTACAAAGTGTGAATGGCGATGAGCTAAAGAATTCAAGCGATTTGCCGGTGAAAGTTGGTTTACTGCCACCAGGTAAGCAAATCGTTCTGGGTATCTGGCGTAAAGGTCAAAAAGAAGAAATCAGGGTAACGCTGGATAATGTGTCTCCGGCTGTAGCTAATCCGGCCAGTTCTGCCAGTAGTACCATTATGCCAACTGACGGAACCAGTTTTGCCGAACACCGTCTCGGTCTGGTATTGAGGGCAACAGCTCAGGGGCTGATTATTGAAGACATCAGCGGGCTGGCTGCACAGGTAGATTTACGTCGTGGCGATATTATTATCGCCGTTGGTCAGAAACTGGTACATGATGAAAAAGATTTTGATAATGCAGTAGCAGCCAGTGGAAAAAATGTACCTCTGTTAATCAGGCGTGCAAACAATACCTTGTTTATTGCTATGATGTTGCCGTAATTTTTTTATAAAGATATTGTCTTTTGGATATGTTCTAGTTGGGTTATCAGTTAATCGCACAGGTCGTTTACACCATTATGCAGGTTTTTTTAATTGTTCCATTGTTAATGATGGATCACTTTCAGGTCAGACCGCGCGATTCATTCAGAAAAATTTTGGAATAATTTATGTTGTCAGTACATCCCAAAGCATTAGCACGTGGTCCGGTTATGGCTGATGTGGCAGAGTTCAGGTTAAGTGATATTGAACGTGAACGTTTATGTCATCCGGCCATTGGTGGCGTGATTCTGTTCCGGCGCAATTATCAATCCCGTGCTCAGTTAACCGAGCTGGTTGCTGAAATTAAAACATTAAGAACACCGGAACTTATTGTCGCTGTTGATCATGAAGGCGGGCGGGTACAGCGCTTTATTCCCGAATTTACCCGATTGCCGGCCATGCGTACTCTGGGACAGTGCTGGGAGCAGCATGGTGCAGCAATGGCCGACAAAATGGCCGAAACAGTAGGCTGGGTGCTGGCTACTGAATTACGTGCCTGTGGCATAGATTTATCATTTACGCCTGTTCTGGATTTGGACTGGGGTGAATGTGCTGTTATTGGTAATCGCAGTTTTCATCAGCAGCCGGCTGTAGTCAGCTCTCTGGCAATAGCTTTGCAACGTGGTCTGGCTCGTGGTGGTATGGCTTGCTGTGGCAAACATTTTCCCGGACATGGAGCCGTCAGTGGTGATAGCCATCTTACCTTACCGGAAGATAACCGCAGCTGGGAAGAATTGTGGGCTGATGATATTCAGCCATTTAAAGATTTAATTCATAATGGTATGCCGGCACTCATGCCCGCACATGTGGTATATCCTAAAGTTGATCCGACAGAACCGGCAGGATTCTCCACTATCTGGCTGGGGGGTGTTTTGCGCGATAAAATGCAGTTTGATGGGGTGATTTTCTCTGATGATTTAACTATGGAAGGAGCCAGCTGTGCCGGTGATATCCATGCACGTACAGCGCAGGCTTTTGGTGCCGGCTGTGATATTGCTCTGGTATGTAATAAACCAGACTGGGTAGATAATCTGCTGACCGATTTTGTCTGGCCGGATATCAGCCGGCTGGCACAGCGCTGGCAGATGATTGCCGGTAAGGGGAGTGCAACAGAATACGTTGCTACTATGCAGACACCTGAATTTCAGGCAGCTCAGCAACTGGTTGCCAGTCTGGCCTCTGCTCAGGATACTCTCAATGGTGTTCAGGTGGGCGAAGCCTGCTAATTATTTTCCGGACAACAAAAAAGCCATAGTCAAACTATGGCTTTTTTAAACTGCCTAACAGATATCAGGCATTTTTAAAGTCGATTACCATACGACCAGTAAACTTACCGGCAGTCATTTCATCGAAAATATCATTGATATCTTCCAGAGGGCGCATAGTTACTTTTGGTACTACTTTACCTTCTGCACCAAACTGGAATGCTTCACGCAAATCTTCACGTGTACCTACCAGTGAACCTACCACTTCAATACCATCCAGAACCAGACGCGGAATATTCAGATCCATAGTGTCAACTGGCAAGGCTACAGCAACAATACGTCCGCCGGCACGTACAGAGGCTACGGCTGAATTGAAAGCAGATTTAGCTACAGCTGTAACCACAGCAGCGTAAGCACCACCTACTTTTTCCTGAATGATTTCTTCTACTTTTTCTTTAGCAGGGTTCAGAGTCATATCTGCGCCCATTTCGCGTGCCAGCTCAAGTTGTTTTTCATTGACATCAATAGCAATTACTTTAGCATTAAACACGTTTTTGGCATACTGCAACGCCAGATTACCTAAGCCACCAAGGCCATAAATCGCAATCCACTGACCCGGCTGGATGTGTGATACTTTGATTGCCTTGTAGGTTGTCACACCGGCACAGGTAATACTGCTGGCTGCTTCAGAACTCAGTCCGTCTGGTACTTTAACTGCATAATCTGCTACAACGATACATTCTTCAGCCATACCACCGTCTACAGTATAGCCGGCATTTTTAACTTCACGGCAGAAGGTTTCGCGACCACTGTTGCAATATTCACAATGTCCGCAGCCTTCAAAGAACCAGGCAACACTGGCACGGTCACCCACTTTTAAAGAAGTAACATCTTCACCTACAGCAGTTACTACTCCAATACCTTCATGTCCCAGTGTTACACCGGTTACGTCACCAAAATCCGCATTTTTTACATGCAAGTCGGTATGGCAAACGCCACAGCATTCCATTTTCAGCAATGCTTCATTGGCTTTCAACGGGCGTACAGCTTTATCCTGGATGGCAACTTTTTTGTCTTTTGTTACTACGGCTGCTTTCATAATGAACCCTTTTCATCAGTAAAGAAGAAGTGTTTAGTCTGTTAGTTTCTGTTCTCAGATAAACAGACCGGTACAACCAGAAAATCATTTACCGGATAAAATCGATACCGGTATAAATATAATCCTGAATAAAAATGACAGAAAATTATTCAGAGGTGTAAATGCACCTCATATTACCGATTAAATGTCATTTAAAACAGGATTAAAATATTTATTTTCTACCAGTTATTCTGACAGATATATCAGTGCAGTACCAGCACTAGTATATAAAATAATTGTAACTCTAAATAAAGCATCTGCGTAAGACTTAATTGCAGCAAAATACCATATATTTATAAGAAATTTTAATAAATTTCAATGATTCTTTTTTGCTATTGTCCTGCTAATCAGATCTGCTCAGGTAAGAAAACATAAAATCTGCATAGAGGCATGCACACCTAAATTAAGACAATAAAACAGTATGCAAAATTAACTGTCACATGGGTAAACATCGCTGGAAATCAGGAATAGTATGACTATCGGCATATACATCTGATCTATACACCTATCTGGGTTCGCAGATTTCACTGATAGTGAAATCTGGTAATTATGTCATCTGTGTGCATCCTGATAAGATGCTTTTATAGTCAGTTTTTAAGTTTGAAAATATAGATGTCCGAAATTCTGTTATCGGCAGAACCAATAATTTTAAAAGCCAGTACTGGTTCTCAAGCCTGTTTCTGATCGAAAAAGCGACTAATCCTGAATAGGCCGGATAAAGCATGTTATGATGCGCTCGCCTAATGACCCTGAAACTGAAATTAGATAAACAACATCATGAATACCCAGACTAGCCGGCGCAAACGCGTTCTTAATGGCGTGCTGTTACTCGATAAAGACAGCGGAATGAGCAGTAACAGTGCTTTGCAGCGGGCGCGCTTTTTATATGGTGCGGCCAAAGCAGGGCATACCGGTGTACTGGATCCGCTGGCAACAGGTTTGTTACCCGTATGCTTTGGAGAAGCAACTAAATTTGCTCAGTATCTTCTGGATGCAGATAAAGCTTATATAGCGACTTTACAGCTGGGTGCGGCTACCAGCACAGGTGATGCTGAAGGTGAAATCGTTGCCACTTCCGATACTGTGATTACACTGGCGCAGGTACAGGCAGCCATTTCTGCTTTTAGTGGTGAAATTACTCAGACACCGCCTATGTATTCAGCTATTAAATATCAGGGCAAGCCATTATATGAATATGCCCGTGCAGGTATCACCATCGAACGGAAAAGCCGCCAGGTAACGATTTATCAGATAGATATTATTGACTTTACTTTCCCGCGGCTGGTTATCAGTGTGCGTTGCAGTAAGGGAACGTATATACGTACTCTGGCTGAAGATATGGCCAAACATATGGGAACTGTAGCGCATCTGACTGCATTACGCCGCACTGCTACTGCCGGCTTTACCATTGAACAGACTCATTCACTTGCTGCAATCAGTAATCTGGATGAAGCTGCACGGGATAACTGGCTTTTGCCTTGTGATGTACTCGTACAACATTTTCCGGCTGTCACTCTGAATGATAAAGATATTTTGCAGTTACAGCATGGTGTAGCCGTGCATTCTGAGCAAAATTATGGCACAATGTGCCCCTTGCGTATTTATGCTGTTGATGGCCGCTTTATCGGGCTGGTGCAATATCAGGCTCCCAGCAGGCGTTTGAAAGTGCTGCGTCTGATGAATACGGCTTATATCAGTTAAATATGTATCCGGAGTTGGTATTTGTTAATGACATATATTAGCTTGGCCAACTTGTCTGCCGTAAGGCTTTTTTTAAGAGTAAATTACATGTTATCTGTTGAACAAAAAGCACAAATTATTAAAGATTATCAACGTGCCGAAGGGGACACTGGTTCTTCTGAAGTACAAATCGCGTTATTGACTTTCCGTATTAATGATCTGACTGGTCACTTTAAAGCTAACCCGAAAGACCATCACAGCCGTCGTGGTCTGTTGAAAATGGTTAGCTCCCGTCGTCGTTTACTGGCGTACATCCGCCGCACTAAACCGGATACCTACCGCGAATTGATTGCACGTCTGGGTCTGCGTAAATAAGCATTCTCCATCTGAAAAAAAGCCGCCTTTTAAAAGAGGCGGCTTTTTTATACATCAAACTAAAACCATTCAGGCAATATTTGATTATCCTATTTCGTTATATAAATCCGGATTCAAACGCGCATTCTGTGTCTGACACCAGTCCAGATGATCCTTATTTAAATGAAAAGCTTTTGCCTGAAATTCTTTCAAAGCTTCTTGCTGTTCCATTTTACGAGTATATGAGCGTACAAAACGGCGTACTTCATTGGATGTTTCCAGAATCAGACCGGGTACAGACTGTGGTTTACCGGTGGCAGAATCAATGGCGACCATGGTGAAATAACTGGAATTACTATGACGAATTTCTCCGGTAAGCAGATTTTCCGCTTCTACACGAATACCAATCATCATGGACGATTTACCTACATAATTGACCCGTGCTTTAATTGAGACCAAATCACCCACATAAATTGGCGTACGGAAATTAACTGTATTAATAGCTGCTGTTACCGTTACAGAACGTGAGTGTTTACAGGCACATGCATACGCAGCCTGATCCATTAAAGCCAGAATACGTCCGCCAAAAATAGTGTTGTTTGCGTTGGTATCTTCCGGATGCATCACTACAGATAACAGTACATCACTGTCAGTTGGTTTTTTATACAAAAATTCAGACATTACTTTGTCCTCAATAATACAGGTACAGCCAGATCCGGTTGAACCAATATGGTAATTTACATTAGTAAAATCAATTCTAACATATAAGCAAATAATTTTAATATTAATGATTTTTGGTAAAGAAAAAATATACGGTCAGTATAAATATTTTTATGGCAGATTGAAAAAGACCAAAAATGCATATCCTGAGCTTAACCAGCGTCAGGACAGTTATTGAGTTTGCGATAAGGTAAAAAATATATGTTAGAATTTGACCATAATACAAAATGTATTTATAGCCTGTTACAGGCTTGATTAAAACCTCATCAATAATCATTTTGCAAATCACGCCCGGCCAGAAACCCTACCTATGTATATGTCAGTTACGTGTACATTGTTAGGTTTTTTAGCAGGTGCGGTATCTGCAAAAAATTAGAATGGAAACACAATATGTTTGATAAACACATTAAAACCTTTCAATACGGCAATCAGACAGTTACTTTGGAAACTGGTGAAATTGCCCGTCAGGCAGCCGGTGCAGTAAAAATTTCTATGGGCGATACTGTGGTACTGGTAGCCGTTACAGCTGCTAAAGAAGTTAAACCTGGTCAGGATTTCTTTCCGCTGACCGTAGATTATCTGGAACGCACCTATGCAGCCGGTAAAATTCCGGGCGGATTTTTTAAGCGGGAAGGTAAACAAAGTGAAAAAGAAATCCTTACCAGCCGCCTGATTGACCGTCCGATTCGTCCTTTATTTCCGGAAGGTTTCTACAACGATATCCAGATAGTTGCCATGGTAGTTTCAGTTGATCCGGAAATTGATTCAGATATTCCGGCCATGCTAGGTGCTTCAGCTGCACTACTGCTAACAGGTGTACCTTTTGCCGGTCCGATTGGTGCAGCCCGTGTCGGCTATGTCAATGGTGAATATGTTCTTAATCCGACTAAAACTCAGCTGGCTCAGTCACAACTGGATTTAGTTGTTGCCGGTACTGAAAAAGCCGTATTAATGGTGGAATCTGAAGCAGATGTACTGTCTGAAGAAACCATGCTGGGTGCAGTAGTATTCGGTCATGAACAAATGCAGGCAGCCATCCGTGCCATCAATGAATTTGCTGATGAAGTTAATCCGGAAATGTGGGACTGGCAGGCTCCTGTTGCTGATGAAAGCCTGATTGCCAAAGTGCGCGAGCTGGCTGGTGCAACTATTGATGAAGCATTTAAAATCAAGCAAAAACAAGCCCGTACAGCAAAACTAGATGAAGCATGGGCTGCTGTTGAAGCAGCTTTGATTACCGAAGAAACTGATACATTACTGGCTAACCAGATTCGCGGTATTTTTAAAGATCTGGAAAAAGAAGTAGTTCGTGGCCAGATTCTGGAAGGCCAGCCGCGTATTGACGGCCGTGATACCCGTACTGTTCGACCTATTAATATCCGGACCGGCGTATTACCGCGTACACATGGTTCTGCCTTGTTTACCCGTGGTGAAACTCAGTCACTGGCTACAGCAACACTAGGCACCCAGCGTGATGAACAGATTATTGATGCTCTGAGTGGTGAATATACCGACCGCTTTATGCTGCATTACAACTTCCCGCCATACTCAACCGGTGAAGTAGGTCGTATGGGTGCACCAAAACGCCGTGAAATCGGGCACGGACGTCTGGCAAAACGTGCACTGCTGGCTGTATTGCCTGATGTTGAAGATTTCAGCTACACCATGCGTGTGGTGTCTGAAATTACTGAATCCAATGGTTCTTCTTCCATGGCCAGCGTATGTGCCGGATGTCTGAGTTTGCTGAATGCCGGCGTTCCTTTGAAAAGCCATGTTGCCGGTATAGCCATGGGTTTAATCCTGGATGGCAATAAATTTGCTGTACTGACTGATATTCTGGGCGATGAAGACCACCTTGGTGATATGGACTTTAAAGTTGCCGGCACCACTACAGGTGTGACTGCTCTGCAAATGGATATCAAAATTCAGGGAATTACCAAGGAAATCATGCAGATTGCACTGGCTCAGGCGAAAGAAGCTCGTTTGAATATTCTCGGACAAATGCAGGAAGCAGTAAAAGGTCCGCAAGAATTATCTGCACATGCACCACGTTTATTTACCATGAAAATTCATCAGGACAAGATTCGTGATGTTATTGGTAAAGGTGGTGAAACTATCCGTGCATTAACCGCAGAAACCGGTACTGAAATTAATATTGCCGAAGATGGTACGATTACCATTGCTGCCAGCACCAGTGAAGCAGGAGAAGCGGCCAAACGCCGTATTGAGGAAATTACTGCTGAAGTAGAAGTGGGTAAAGTATACGAAGGCACAGTAATCAAGATTCTGGATAACAATGTTGGTGCTATCGTATCAGTTATGCCGGGTAAAGACGGCTTGGTACACATCAGCCAGATTTCACATGATCGTGTGAAAAATGTAAGCGATTACCTGCAAATTGGTCAGCAGGTTAAAGTAAAAGCACTGGAAATTGATGATCGCGGCCGTGTACGCCTGTCAATCAAAGCTTTGCTTGAAAAGGCACCGCAAGAACAAAAACCGGCTGAAAATTAATCATTAATATTGAGTATTCAAGACTGCCTTACATATAAGGCAGTCTTTTTTTGTAGCAAAATAGAAGTATTACATCATTTATAAGGGGTATAACCCATTATAAGAATAATAAGAAACTGCATCATTTAAAGCAGTTTTTTGAAATCAGTTTTTATAATTTGAAAATGTCTTAGATAAAAAATCAACAATGAGATGAGTAATTTCACGATGAATCTCACTTCTATTCCGGCTGCCGCCATCCTTACAAATAATTCCTTCTCCTTCTTTTTCCTGATTCAATATATCAATTGCATCAGATTTACAAATTTGGATAAAACTAAAATGCATTGCATCTGGAATAATAATATAAGTTGAGGAGGATTTTGGTAGAAATTCTTGTACATAACCCGATTCAAGTTGTGTATTTGTATCACCTATATCAACTCCTGCACCAATAATAAGAGATGGTATTTTGATTTTTTGTAAGCTTTCAATGGTAAACCCTCTTGTCAAACCAGCATCCAATGATACGAATGCTTTTATCCTGGGGTCTGACATATTCTTATTAAGCTCTGAATTTGCCAAACCAAGTTCAGATATCAAATGACAAGCTTTTAAATATGAATATTTATTACAATCTTTCTTAAAGGACTCTGTATCAAATCTGGCTCCGGAAAGTGCAATTACTGACCAACCACCAAGCGAATGGCCTATAGCGGAAATCTGATTTAAATTAATGATATTTGAGAATGTTTGATTTTCAGCCAGCGCATCAATAGTTTTACTTAAATCTTGCGGCCGTAACCATAGTTTGGCTGACTGCTCAGTATTCTGATCAAATCCAGTTGTCCCCGGATGATTAGGAGCTGCAACAATATATCCTTTTGCAGCTAATGCATGTGTAAGCCAGCTTAAACTTCGCCAGCTCCCACCGTAACCATGTGAAAGTAAAATTAATGGCGATTTAGTATTCTTTATTTCCGGTACTGCATCAGCAATAACTTCAGAACCTTCGAAAATAGCATTATCAGCTATAGTTATTGAATTTTGCTTATTATTAGTGACATACCAAACAGCAATATCTAATGGTCTTCCATCATGTATATCATAGTGAATTCGCTTAAAACCAATATGTTCTGAAGCGTTGGAGATAAGTGGAAAAAGTAAAATAAATGAATTGATAAAGCAAAAAAGTAATTTAATCATTGCATCCCTTTTTAATAAGGGAGTGTTGTTATAATAATTTCAAATAATATAATAAGGAATAAATCAAAGCCATTATCAAAGCAGTAATCAATGTTCAATATTCCGTTATATAAATCAAATTCAAATCCGGAAATGAATATAAAATTCAGCGTTTACTTGTTTTTTATGATAAAGATAATCAGCTTTTCAGAAAACCATTCCGATTAACATCATAACGGTGGAAACTTATCAGCATTTCAAAATAATCAGCGAGTTCAACAAGACAATACTGAATTTGATATGTCCTAGCAACTATGTCTATTATAGATATGAGGGCTATACTGCTGTTTGCAAACAGATATTGTCAGAGCAGTTTATGCAACGGAATCAAGGAAAATTGATTCAGTTATAATTTGCTGATTAAAAAATAGGCAGTTAAATTTAATTTATATATAACAAGGCTATAAATTACTTATCCACAGTTTATGTGCAACACCATCCCAATAATCACAGGAATAATGTGTATTTATTCATCTTATCGCATACACTGACAGATACGTGGATAAAAACTGGGAAAAACAATATCAGGTATTATGATTGTGGATAAACTAAAATATATTTATTATATTGACAGGATTAAAGAAATTTTGAATTTTTTAAAAATTACGGATATCTTATATGAGTAATGGTTTAAAGTTAGAAAATATCGAAGCATATTTTGAAGAGCATAAATTACCAAAATTCGACAGTTCATCAATATTGTATGGATCAATAGATGCAAAATTATGGCTAAAGATTGTAATAACTCAATTTTCTGGATTATTTATTAAACATCTGCTTATTTATTTTAATGCAGAAAAAATAATTCTGATTGGTTTAACCTTGAATACAAATATAACAGATGCAATTACTGTTATTCCTATGACAGAGGTTTCTGAACTAAGCTTCAAATCAGGCTTTATCAGAGGCAAGCTGACATTTAAATTTAAACAAAAGGAATATCTTATAAAAGTCCCGAACTTTATTCTTGTCGCGAAATGGCAAAAAAGAAATTTGAAAAATATCCTTCAGCGTTACATTATTAAATATTCATAAAAACACCAAATAATTATTTCTCAGTATTAGCAGATAATAATATATTTGATAATCAAATATTTATAATGATTCAATACAAACCCTTTTAAATTAATCATAATAGTCTGTTTTCTGTATTTCAGTGCCGGTTTGTATTTTGAATTTAATTTTAGCAGTGATAGTGTACAGAAAATACAAAACATCCATGTAGTAAATATGAGGAAAGTCTATAATGCTGGTTTTCATCGCATAGAGACAGAGAAATGCAGCATATCCACATCATTGGTATCGGCGGAACATTTATGGGAGGAATTGCCGCTATAGCCAAACAGGCAGGCTATCAAGTAACTGGTTGTGATGCCAAAATGTATCCGCCCATGAGTACACAGCTGGCTGATTTGGGCATTGATGTGGTGGAAGGATTTGAAGCAGCACAGCTGGACAGTTATCCTGCTGATGTCTATGTAATTGGTAATGTTGCCCGTCGCGGCATGCCTGTCATTGAGGCTATCCTTAATCGTAACTTACCTTATACTTCCGGCCCGCAATGGCTGGCAGAAAATATCCTTCAACAGCACTGGGTACTGGCAGTAGCCGGCACTCATGGTAAGACAACGACAGCCAGTATGCTGGCATGGGTGCTTGAAGATGCTGGTCTGGCTCCCGGATTTCTGATTGGCGGGGTGCCGCAAAATTTTGCTGTATCAGCGCGCCTGCCTCAGGTACCACCTGCTGAGCAATCCGCATCTGAACCAAAGTGCAGCCCGTTTTTTGTCATCGAGGCAGATGAGTATGACACAGCTTTTTTTGATAAACGCAGTAAGTTTGTCCACTATCGTCCGCGTACGGCAATTCTGAACAATCTGGAATATGATCATGCGGATATTTTCCCCAATCTCGCAGCAATTCAGACTCAGTTTCATCATTTGATTCGTACAATTCCCGGTGAAGGGCTGATTGTCGTTAATGAACAATCGGCTGCACTGGATGAAGTTTTACAGCAAGGCTGCTGGTCAGAAGTAGAAGGCTTTGGTCTGAATAAGGATTGGCAGATTGGTGAAATTTCTGCAACCGGTGGCTTCGATGTACTCTATCAGCAACAAAAGGTGGGACATATAGAGTGGAAACTACTGGGGCAGCATAACCGTATGAATGCACTGGCAGTAATTGCTGCGGCACGTCATGCAGGTGTGTCGATCCGGCAATCTTGTGCAGCATTGTCTCGTTTTAAGAATGTTAAACGGCGCATGGAAGTCAAAGGTGTTGTTAACGATATTACGGTTTATGATGATTTTGCTCATCATCCGACAGCCATTGCCACAACTATTGCCGGCTTGCGTCAGAAAGTCGCTAATGCACGTATTCTGGCTGTGCTTGAACCACGCTCTAATACTATGAAGCTGGGTACTATGAAAGCTGCTTTACCTGCCAGTCTGGCAGAAGCGGATAAAGTATTCTGTTATGCCGGTGGGGTTGACTGGGATGTTGCGGCTGCACTAAGTCCGTTACATGATAAAGTAGCAGTTTTTCAGGATATGCAGTCACTGGTTGAAGCTATCACTGCACAGGCAGAGCAGGGGGATCATATTCTGATCATGAGTAATGGCGGCTTTGGTGGTATTCATCAGCAATTACTGACTCAGTTACAACACAAAGCAAATAATTAATTATTTTTGTACTGAATTCAAGGTAAAACAATAACCTCTGTTCAGATTTTCTAAAGGCCGTAGCTATCTGTTATTTCAGGTACTCAGGCTTTTATTTTATGTGCGTTTTAAAACGGTGCGGTATCAGGGTAAATATAAAAAATAATGAAATTACATGGTTGATAGTACAACAGAAGCGGAGCGATACAATATTTCAGGAAGCCTCATAAACCGTAGCTTTTGCCATTTCAGTATGATTCATTTTCCCGTATGCATTCTGCCAGCTTTGTGCAGCTTCACGCTGGTCACAGTTTTTGGCTACTTTAATCTGGGTTGGATTCATTTCAGTATAAGTTAAATTCGCCAGATGCTGGCAGTCCAGCGTTTGCGAAATCAATGCCGCAGGAGCTGTAGCACGAGCTGGTACTGAATGAAAATTGCCCAGCAACAATAATAAAGCCATTAACCCATATATTTTTAATAATTTCATAATCCATTCCTTATTTAGAAAAATCTAATAAATTGTTTAATTTTTATTATATTAATTAGAAAAAAATAAATATTCAAGGAATTTGTTTCTTAAATATTTAGTTACTTTTCATTTTTCTAAAAATGAAGTATAATAAAAACAAATTTATTGACGTTATTTCTAAGAAATTGCCGGAATTTGTGCATGCAAACATTTAAAGATCGTCTGGCTTCACTGTGGCCGGGTGAGCGCCAGTCTAAAATTGCTACAGACATTGATATGACTATGGCCGGTTTCAGCCGTATCTGGCATGAAGGCGGGTTACCCAAAGCAGAAACCCTGAAACGTATCAAAGAATTAAAAGGTTGCAGTATTGACTGGCTGCTGACCGGAGAAGGGGAGCCCTTTCCTGAACAGCAAACTCAGGCAGCACATGATACGCTGGGTAATCCGGTGAATACTGAAGATTTTGTTTATGTACCGCGTTATGCAATTGAAGCAGCTGCCGGACATGGTAGTTTAGTTGCTAATGAAAAACCGATGTTTACCATGGCGTTTCGCAAGGATTGGATAAATTCAATGATTAGCCCTGAAGTTAGTGGCTTGTCAGTGATTTCGGTCAAAGGCGATTCAATGGAAGGTGTGCTCAATGACGGGGATACCATTCTGGTACAGCAAATGAATCATATACGCCGTGATGGTTTGTATGTACTGCGTATTAACGATAATCTGCTGGTTAAGCGTTTACAGCTGATGCCAGGTAATGTAGTGAATGTTATTTCTGCTAATGAAGCCTATCCGAGTTTTGAAATCCGGCTGGATAGTGAAAGTGATGATGTACAAATCATCGGTAAAGTATTGTGGTTTGGCCGTTATCTGTAATGTTCTGATAATAAAATTTCATACTGAAGAGCCAGTTTGATAATCCGGGTATTACTGCAGACACATTATTAACCGGTTAACTCATTTATTCTGGACATAAAAAACCGTCTGAATTCCAAAATTCAGACGGTTTTTTTATGCATGTAAAATTCAGCTTATGGTTTTAGCCTTTATAAGCACTGCCATCAGCCAGTAACCATTCAGGTTCAGCACCTTTATCAATTACATCCTGATTAACAACCACTTTTTTTACATCGTTTAAATCCGGCAAAGCATACATAGTATTGAGCAACGCTTTTTCTACAATTGAGCGTAGGCCGCGGGCACCGGTTTTACGTGCCATGGCCAGCTTGGCAATTGCCCGTAATGCAGAGGGTTGTACCTGTAGCTCCACACCTTCCATCGCAAACAGAGCCTGAAACTGCTTGATTAATGCATTTTTAGGTTCGGTAAGAATATTAATCAGTGCATCTTCATCCAGCTCAGTGAGCGTTGCAATAACTGGCAGACGACCGATCAGCTCGGGAATCAAACCGAATTTAATCAGGTCTTCCGGTTCTACCGTCTGAAACAGCTCGCTTACATTGGTATTTTCGTCTTTGCTGTGTACCGCAGCACCAAAGCCGATACCACCTTTTTCAGTACGCTGACGGATAACTTTTTCCAGTCCGGCAAATGCACCACCACAGATAAACAGAATATTAGTAGTGTCTACATTAATAAATTCCTGATTAGGATGTTTGCGTCCACCCTGTGGCGGCACAGATGCAACAGTTCCTTCTATCAGTTTAAGTAAAGCCTGCTGAACACCCTCACCGGAAACATCGCGGGTGATAGAGGGGTTATCACTTTTGCGGGAGATTTTATCGATTTCATCAATATATACAATGCCTTTTTGTGCTTTTTGTACATCAAAATCGCATTTACCCAATAATTTAGTGATAATCTGTTCCACATCCTCACCAACATATCCGGCTTCGGTAAGTGTGGTGGCATCCGCCATCACAAACGGAACATCCAGTTTGCGCGCCAGAGTCTGAGCGAGCAGAGTTTTACCCGAACCGGTAGGTCCGATCAGCAGAATATTGGATTTAGACAGCTCTACCTGACCTTCTTCCTTACCCAGACGCAAGCGTTTGTAATGATTATAAACCGCTACAGCCAGTGATTTTTTTGCTGTTTCCTGTCCGATTACATACTGGTCAAGATTAGCAACAATTTCTGCTGGAGTTGGTAGTTTTTCCTGACCTTCTCCGTCAGTTGCCGGCATGCCATTCTCTGTAGAAGAAGCACCCGGATTATGTAGCATTTCATTGCATGTATCCACGCACTCATTACAGATTAATGCGTTTTCACCTTCAATTAAATTTTTAACTTCGTTTTCAGGTTTACCGCAAAACGAACAATAACGAATTTCTTTACTCATAAACAGGATTTCATCAAGAAAATAGAGCTTATATTGAACGCCGGACCAAATACATAGATGATATCGTATCGGATTCAGCCAAAAAACGAGTATATAGTTTTATCAGGCTGATATCAAACTGAATGCTAGTGTGGTTTTAATCACTGAAGAAATCAGTTTGATAATGAAAATCTGATTAAAATATCGTTTATAAACACCTTTTTTAGCCAAATATAATAAGAAAATACCGGCCGTAAGCAAATTTGTCTTATAATTAGATTGAGAAACAATATATTTATTGAATAATTGGACGTTAAAAACTTCTTTCAAACACAGACAATAATTATGTCTGTCTCTCTATAGCGTTCAGTTTGAGTAGTATTCTCTTGAGAAATAAATTACCCTGATTCAGGGTCAAAAAGGAAGTTATCATGTCATGTTTATCACGTCTGCGTCGCTGGCAGTGGGTAAGCCTGTTAAGCAGTAGTCTGTTTTTTACAGTACCTGCTGTAGCTGGAGACCTTGATGTTCTCGGTCAGTTTATCGAACAAAAGCAGACAGGTGGTCAGTCTGACACACTCAGCACATTTATCAGCAACCATCCCGATGCCAATCTGGAAACCCGTGCACAGATTGCCGGTCCTTTATTAAGCTCACAATCGGCTCTGATTATGAATAATCAGACCGGTGAAATTCTTTACCAGAAAAATATCAATCAGGTACGTTCAATTGCATCCATTTCTAAGCTAGTTTCAGCAATGGTAGTACTGGATGCCAATCAGAACATGAATGATCAGATTACCATCACAGATGCCGAAATTGACCGGCTGAAAAACTCAACCAGCCGTCTGTCTGTTGGTACAGTAATGACCCGGCGTGAGCTGTTGCATATTGGTTTAATGAGTAGTGAAAACCGGGCAATCCATGCTCTGGCACGAACTTATCCGGGCGGTATGCCGGCATTTGTAGAAGCCATGAATAATAAGGCGGCTGAGCTGGGAATGACTAATTCACGTTTTTACGAACCAACCGGGCTTGATCCGCGCAATCAGTCCACTGCACGGGATTTGGCTTTACTGGTGCGTGGTGCCAGTCAGTATCCGCTTATCAGACAATATTCAACTGACAATTCCGGTTCGGTATACACCAGTAATGGCAGAGTAGAGCAATATCACAACTCCAATGCACTGGTACGCGAAGGTTTATGGCCGATCGCGCTGCAAAAAACCGGATATATTCGTGAAGCAGGTCGGTCTATGGTGCTGCTGACCAGCGTGCAGAACCAGCCGGTAACCATTGTTTTACTGAACTCTCCCAGTTCAACAACCCGCGTAAGCGATGCCCGCGCTTTACGTTCATGGGCGATGCAGCAATCCTTATAAACCATATATCTGTTATCAAAGAGCCCCGTTAGCGATAACGGGTTTTTTTATCAATAAATCAATCCGTTTATATCGTAATGTAACTGTCAAAGCAGTCAATGAACATGATAGAAAGCCAGACATAGCCTGTGAACATCAGCAATCTAAAGTAATTTAACAGATATGATTAATAGCGTTTTTATAAATGTGCCAGTTGATTCGTCTGCATCTTCTATTTGTAAAATAATGGGCAAGGCATAGTTTCCGAGAATAGTACTGAGTAAAAAGCTTAATCATCAGTGTAAAATATTGGTTCTGAGACTGATAAATATTCCTGAGGTATGAATGAATGGATGTCACCGGTTGATAAACAAGACCCGGTCGTAGCAAAATAGAAATGTAATACCATAATATTGGAAATGGAATAAATACAGACTTATCTCATAAGGGACAAATAGAGGTGTTATCTTTAAACAGAGAAAGATACTGACATGGCAATATTAATTACAGGTGCTTCTGCAGGATTTGGCGCAGAAATGTGTCGTGTGCTGGTTCATGCCGGTTACCAGGTTATTGGTGCCGCACGGCGGCTGGATAAGCTGCAACATTTACAGGCAGAACTGGGTGCACAGTTTTTACCATTACAAATGGATGTAGCCGATAAAAGCAGTGTAGATAATGCATTAGCCTCCTTACAGGGTACTTGGGTGGATATTGATTTACTCGTGAACAATGCCGGGCTGGCACTGGGCATGGAGCCGGCTCAGGAAGCAAACTTTGCTGACTGGGAAACCATGATTCATACCAATGTTCTGGGTTTAACTTATGTCATCCGGCAAATATTGCCAAGAATGGTAGCCAAAAATAGCGGCTATATCATTAATCTGGGTTCTACTGCCGGCTCATGGCCATATAAAGGTGGCAATGTTTACGGTGCTACCAAAGCTTTTGTACGCCAGTTCAGCCTGAATTTGCGTACTGATCTGGCTGGTACACGTATACGAGTAACCAATATTGCCCCCGGTTTATGCGGTGATACTGAATTTTCCAATGTACGCTTTCGCGGCGATGATAAACAGGCTGCTGCCGTATATGAAAATATCAGCTATCTGCAACCGGCAGATATTGCCAACACCGTATTATGGCTGTATCAGACTCCGGCACATATGAATGTTAACCATATTGAAATTATGCCGGTATCACAAACCTTCGCCGGTCTGAGTGTAACCCGTGATTTGGCTTAAGATTTACAGGTATGTCTAACCCTACAGTATGGCAATCCAAAGCCGAAGAAAAAGCACGTATCATGGCACAGTGTGCTCAGCAAGGAGTTACTGTTACCCAACTGCGTACTCAGGTGCTGGATATTGTATTAAATATGAGTGGTGTTATTAAAGCCTACCAGGTACTGGCATCTATGCAACAGCACAGTAACAGTACGGTTGCTCCGCCTACTGCTTACCGGGCACTGGATTTCTGGGCTGAGCAGGGTGTATTACATAAAATACCTGCTGTTAACGGCTATATACTTTGTCGTCATGTACAACATGAATGTGATAGTCACTGTCAGGACAATACCGTTCATCACAGTGATTTTGTTCTGGTATGCAACCAGTGCGGAGCTGTAGATGAACAAAGTCTCAGCTCAGAATGGGCAGCATTACGCCAGCGTGCTGCAGATAATGGATTTATGCTCAATGATGAGCATATCGTACTAACAGGTATCTGTACACATTGCCAGAGGAAGGTTACTTGAGAGTTTGTTAGTATTCAGAATATTTTAAATCATATTTTTATAGTAAGTTACAAAAAGAGAATCAGAAATGTATATAATATTATTTAATCGAAAAGTATTTTAAAATGACAAACTCAATTATGTTATCTGATAATGTGCCATATAAAATTAGTCAATTCTTCAGAACTTCTAATTTTGATTCGCTCATCTTTAAAAATGATTCTTCTTTACTAAACGAAATACTTTTAGATACTAAAATAAAAAAAGATTTAAAAGGTAAAAATTTTTTTTATGCTTTCGATTATTTTTTTAATATTATAAATCAACATTATAAAAACGAATATGTATTTAAAAATATAATAGCAAATCGATTAATAAAAGGAAGGCATAAATTAGCTAATGTTGCCTATATGAATGAGTTTCATGTATTAAATTCAATTTGTGATGTAGCTATTTTTAATGGGACATCCACTGCTTATGAAATTAAAACAGGATTAGATAATTTAGATCGAATCTCCTCCCAGCTAACTGATTATAAAAAAGTTTTTGAAAAGATATTTATAGTGTGCGATGATTCGAAGATTAAAATTTTGGAACAAACTTTAGATAAAGACGTAGGTATAATTAGATTAACTCATAGAAAACAAATGAGTACAATTCGTGAGGCATCATCAAATATTGAAAATTTATCTATAAGTGCTTTATTCAAGTGCTTAAGAAATTCAGAAATATTGGATTATATGAAAAAAAAATATGATTATATTCCTGATATTTCACCTAAAAAGACTAGAAATGATTGTTTGAACTTATTTCAAAAAATGGATATTATTGAAGCACATAATGTTTTTGTAAGTATTCTACGCAAAAGAGAATTGAAAAATGAAGAAAAAAGATCTATAGAAAAACTGCCTTTTTCACTATTAGCATTAATGCTAAATATTAGACCTTCTTTAAGGAGACTTAAAATAATTTCGTCACGTTTGGAAAATCAAATATTGTAATTAATAATTGTTATTTAAAGCGTTAATTTTTCATTAATACAAGGAGGAGATTATGTATTATTGCTTTTTAAGAAGCAAACGATTTGAATTATTATCAATACGAAAAAGTGCTGATAAAATTAATGAATCAAATATTTCTATTATTTTGGAACCTGTTAAAAATAGCTTCAATGAGATTCAAAAAACGCTTTCTAAAATTAACCCGAATAATTTTATATTTATAATTAATCCAAAAGTTGGCGATCTAAAAAATAATGATGAGCAGCTTATCCAACTTACCAAGAACTTAATTGAATCAAATTCTTCATTGATTGTAGGCTTAAATGTTGACCATAGTTATAATTTTTTACAAATTCAGAATTGGTTAAATATGTTTAATCAATCTAAATTTGTTTTGATACATTCAGGTGAAATTAGATTTGATACTAAATTGATTAACCAACAAGAACAAATAATAAAGCATATTTTTTATAAGGATAGCGTTGAGGATTATTATATTAATCAATTTTCTAAAGATAAAATTTTACTTGAAGACAATTTTAAACGCTTAAAGCGTAATTATGATTATCAAGAAAATCGAATTGAGTTTTTTTCTGATGCACATTTGAACTATAAATCTAACGGATATCAGGGATTTGGAAATTTCTCTACTATAGGTAATCATTTTTCCCAAAATGGAGGGCAGGCTTACACATCAGCTTTTCATCTTACTTTTAATCATACAGATAGAAATGATATATTAATTGAGCATTGTTTATCAAAACCTAGAACCTATCATGAAAATATTGGGGTGCTTAATGAAGAACTTTTAGAAGATATTCATTCAGTAATACAAAATAATATTGGATTACTAACTTGGTCATCAGCTTGTCAGGAATTAGAAGATATGTATCAGAAAAAAAATTTTTCATATCATTTAGGTACTTTAAAAAGTCTTTCAATACAACATCATTTTGAACTCATGCATCTTTTAAAAATTAAAGGTGTATATTAACAAAATGTAGATAAGTATTTATCTATTAATCAAAGAATTTATCTTGTAACTATAAGAATAAATCTAGGATAAATCATCACAATTTATTCCAGATTTTAAAATTTAAGGATTATTACTCTATATACTAAAATAATTTATTTGCCTATTGAAATAGTTAAGACTATAAATAACCCAACTGACAAAGTTATGGCAAAAGTATTGAAGGAGTAATACATGAATGGTATCAAAGTTGGCATCGTACAAATGGTTTCTGGTACTGATATTGCTGAGAATATTCAAACCATGCAGCGTCTGGTTCGGCAAGCTGCCAATGCAGGTGCGGAATGGGTAGTATTACCTGAATACTGGCCGATAATGGGTAAAGACGAAACAGATAAAGTAGCTGTGGCTGAGGTTTTTGGAGATGGCCGATTGCAAACAGCTTTGAAAACTCTTGCTGCTGAACTGGGGATCCTATTATTTGGTGGTACCATACCTTTACAAAGTACAGATAAAACCAAAATATTTAATACCATGCTGGTGTACGGACGCTCAGGAGAATTGCTGGGTTTCTACCATAAAATGCACTTGTTTGGTTACACTGGTGCCAATGAGTCTTACGCAGAAGCCGATACAATACTGCGGGGCATGGATGTACCCGAGCTGAGAGTTGATAATATCGCTGTGGCACAGGGTATTTGTTACGATTTACGTTTTCCTGAATTTTTCCGTGCCCAGCTTCCGTTTGAAGTACTGGTGTTACCGGCAGCATTCACTTATACCACGGGTAAAGCACACTGGAACACATTATTGACTGCCAGAGCAATTGAAAATCAATGTTATGTGCTTGCGTCTGCACAGGGTGGGCAGCATCAGAATGGCCGCCGTACATATGGGCACAGTATGATTATTAATCCTTGGGGAGAAATCCTTGCTTCTTTGCCAGAAGGAGAGGGTGTTATTTGTGCAGAGCTGGATACCGAATTTCTGCAATCAGTACGTACTAAGCTACCGGCACTACAACATCGACTGTTGTAAATATGTTTTTTTAAGTTAGTATTTTGAACCAGCCTGAATTTAATCCATACCTAAGCTCATTATTTGGACATAATGTCTGAATAATGAGCTTAATAGTCTCAAAAACGGTACATTCACAATCATTTCTTGTCCAAAAATGCGATTCATGGCATGATTATTGATTAAAGTTTGAATTAAGAAGTAAGGGGCAGTAGCGATGAGTGGCGGAACAAAGAAAAAGTCGCATTCTCAGTGGAGCTCGCGGATGGGGTTTATGCTCGCCGCAGCAGGTTCAGCAGTTGGTTTAGGTAATATATGGAAATTTCCCTATATGGCCGGTCAGATGGGCGGTTCTGCATTTGTGCTTACCTATCTGATTTGCATGTTTGTAATTGGTTTACCTATTCTGGTGGCTGAGTGGCTGATTGGCCGTCGCGGGCAGAAAAATCCGATTCATACCATGGAAGATGTAGCTGCTGATGAAGGGCAATCTAAATCATGGCGCTGGGTAGGTATTATCGGCGTACTTGGTTCATTCCTGATTCTTTCTTTTTACAGCGTTATTGGCGGGTGGGCTGCTGATTACATTTTTCTTGCCGGTACTGGTACTTTTAAAGGTTTAAATGGCGAGGGCACCGGTCAGGTTTTCCAGCAATTTCTTGGTAGCGTAAGCCATTTACTTACATGGCATACCGTCTTCATGTTTGCTACCGCTTTGATTGTAGCCATGGGTGTTGGTTCCGGTTTGGAACGTTCTTGTAAAGTGATGATGCCGGGACTGGGTCTTTTACTGATTGGTCTGGTGGTTTATGCGGCAGTTGTCAGCGGACCTTCATTTGGCAAGGCTTTTGCTTTCCTATTTACTCCTAACTGGTCTGCTATTACCGGTAAGGCAGTACTGGCAGCATTGGGGCATGCATTTTTCAGCCTGTCTCTGGGCATGGGTATTATGATGGCTTACGGTTCCTATCTGGGTAAAGATGTGAATCTGATTTCTACAGCACGTACTGTAGTTATTCTGGACGTTATTGTTGCCATGTTATCCGGTATGGCCATTTTTCCGCTGGTATTTGCCAATGGTCTGCAACCGGGAGAAGGTCCGGGTCTGATTTTTGTTACCTTACCTATCGCTTTCGGCAATATGGCCGGTGGTACTATTATTGGTGTCGTATTCTTTATTTTCCTGACCTTTGCCGCCCTGACTTCCTCAATTTCATTGCTGGAGCCAACAGTTGAATTACTGGAAGAAAAAACCCATTTAGGACGTAAATCAGCGACTTTAGTAAGTAGTTTATTTATCTGGGCATTGGGCATTGCCTGCCTGCTGTCTTTTAATGAGTGGCAGGATATTACAATTTTCGGCAAAAATATTTTTGATTCTCTCGATTATCTGACCAGTAAGCTTATGCTACCGTTAACCGGTCTTGGTACGATTGTATTTGCCGGCTGGATGATGAATCAGGAGAGAATTCGTCAGGAACTGAATTTAGGTCCGGCTGTATTTGCTTGTTGGAAAGTGCTATGCCGCTATGTTATTCCGATAGCCGTAATAGCAATTCTGATTTATGGATTTATGTAATCAATATATAGTTAATATTCTCATATCTGAGTAAAAAAAATCCCGGAATTATTCGGGATTTTCTTTTATGGATTCACTAATTACTATAGAAAATGCCTGAAAGCAGATATAGATATTTAATGAATATCTGGATTTGCATCAAATATCTGCAATTGTTACTATACTTTAATCTGGTTTAAATCCATTCTGGATAAATAACATAAGATAGTTCAGTTAATAACAGATTTTCTGAAATTTTAGTTTCTTAGTTCAATTTAATCTGTTACATGCTGACGCCGGCTTTGCGTGCGATGGCCAGACCATCTTCTACACTCATATATTGAGCCGGCTGGATACAATCGCGCAAAACAATTTCTCCCTGGCTGAACATCACCAGTTCATTAACCGCCAGCTGCTGCCATTGCTCATTACAGGTAAGCGGTAATGTGGCAATTACAGCTACACGATCATGTGGCGTAGTAACTGCGGAAAAATCAATAGCTACGTCTTCATCTGCCAGAACAGCTTTACCAAAAGGCGCCTGCCGGATAATATAAAAAAGCAGGGTGCTGGCATGGGCAATTAACCAGTCACCATTCGAAAGCATATAATTAAATAAACCATACTGACGCAGCTCACCAGTAATTTCTGCTATAGTATTAAATAAAATTTCCCGAGAAGGCTTGTGACGAAAGCGCTGGCGTAGCTGCTCAAGAAGATAGCAGAAGGCCTGCTCTGAATCCGTAGAGCCTACCGGGTTGAAATATTCACCTTCAGAAGGATTAAAACGGCGCAAATTGCCATTATGTGCAAACACCCAGTATTCTCCCCATAACTCGCGTACAAACGGATGTGTATTTACTAAGTGCACTTGTCCCTGAGTAGCTTTGCGAATATGGGCTATTACATTTTCCGATTTGATTTTATATTGCTGCACCAAATCCGCTACAGGTGAGCTGGCACAAGGCTTATCATCCTGAAGCAGACGCACTCCGTGCCCCTCGAAAAAAGCAATGCCGAAACCATCTGCATGGCTGTCAGTCAGACCTCCCCGCAAACGAAAACCTTCAAAAGAAAAGACAATATCAGTAGGGGTATTGCAATCCATGCCTAACAACTGGCACATTTATTATTTCTCCTTAACTGAAGTTATCTAAGTATTATTAGCTGCTTATTTTAATATCAATTTTATAAATTTTAAAATATTAAGTATAAAAAAAACAATGCCTGCTATTTTATTAACAGACATTGTTATTATAAACTAATATCGCAACTAAATTGATTTATAAATTGCTATGCTTAAAAATCCATAATTCTACATTTCAATATGAGAGAAGTTCAACATGAGATAAATGAAGAGAGAAATCAATGTATAAATTATCTGGACCCCTTGGTAAATCATTTTGTTTATGAAAATTGCCATTGGGATATTCAGTTTTTAAAATTGATATTAAATTTATTAATGAATCAATATTTATATTGACGTTTCCATATGATGATGATGGATAATCACCAATTTTGTTACTATTTCCAATTGAACTTCCCACGTTAAATTGATTAGGTTTATGATTTTGAAAGTCAGACTCGAAAAGATTTTCCTTTAATTGCTCCTCTGGTTTTTTTTCTGGAAAAATTGATTTGGGAATATCATCAAAATATATTGTTTTGTCATCAAAAATATATTTATAGGCCTGATTATCTTCACTAACAAAAAAATTCTTAAGCATCACAGAATCATCTGTTCCATAAGCTTTTATTATCAGATCCTCCTCAATACGAGAAAACTCAACATTTTCAGAATGTCCACCCCTGAAGATTAATTCATTATTTACAATATTTGCATATTTATATTTAAAATCTTCATCATAAATAATATCCTGACCATGACCTTTTTCAAATAAATATGTATCTTTCTGATATTCCATTCCATACATTATATCGTTACCTTTCCCTCCATTGAAAAAGTTATAATAACCAGAACCATACAACCGATCATCGCCATCATAGCCAATCAAAATATTAGCATCAGCCCAACCTTTTATAGTTTCTGATTCAGAAGTTCCCAGGATTTTATCATATGGAGCACCATCATCATCATAAATTTCTTCATCTGTATTTTGTTCATTATCAAATTCATGTGAAATAAAACTATTTTCATCTTCACTTAAATTAGGATCAAACTGATGAGCATTTTGATTCCATAATTGATTAAGTAAACTATCTGCATTTTCACCGCTATTTTTTGTTAATTTTATTATTAAATCTTCGAGATAAAGAGTTTTGTCATCAAATTTATAGCTAAATGCACGATGAAAACGGTCTTTGAAAAAATCGGTTAGAGTGACAGAATCGTTTTCTCCGTAAGCTCTAATAATCAGATTGTCTCCTATACGATTAAAAACAGCATTTTCACTATTACTACCCTTAAATATTAATTCATTACATTTAAAGTGTTCATTTATATCATCAAATCCTAAATCATTAATTACGTCTTGCCCATGATTTATTGTGAAAATATAATAATCTTTTTCCCAGTCTCCTCCCTCCATGTAATCATTACCTTCACCACCAATCAGGGTGTCATTTCCTCTGTTACCGTACAAGTAATCATTACCACTGCCTCCGTCTAAAATATCATCGCCATCAACATCTTCCATAAAGTGTACGTTTTCAAAATTTCCACATAGAATATCATTACCATCACCGCCGTTGATTATGTCATTACCACATCCTCCATTTAAAATATCATCGCCGTCATAACCATTTAAAATATCATTGCCGTCCAAACCCATAAAGTAATCATCATTTTTACCGCCTTCAAGATAATCAACTCCTCGCCATCCATCCAGAAAAGTATTATTTTCTGAAACTGTCTGAATCCAAGGCATTTGTGCGATATCATCAAGCGTTAGAGTCTTGTCATTAAAGATAAACTTAAAACTTCTGCCCATAGGATCAGAAAAGAAATCAGCGATCGTGAGAGAATCATCTGTTCCATATGCATAAATAATTAAATCGCTTTTGTTTTCTCCTCCACGAATAAATTTGGCCTGCTGTGAATTACTATTCTGAAATTTTATTGTATCAATAAAGTTTTCAAAATCAGGATCAGCACTTTTCCATCCTTCATCATCTTCATCTGATTTACCTTCACCATAAATCACATCATGTCCATGACCTTTTTGAAAAATATACAAATCAGGACCTAAATCATCCCAAATAATATCATCACCTTTTCCTCCATCTACAATATCGTAACCACTTCCTCCGGTTAATTCATCATTACCATCACCACCATACAGTTCATCATCACCATCACCACCGTATAGTTCATCTTCACCGTCTGAACCGTAGAGGATGTCTTTTCCTTTCCAGCCTTTAATTATCGATTTCTGATGATTATTATTTCTATCATAATCGATTTTATTTATATCTTCGGAATTCAGAGTCTTATCTGTAAAATTAAAAATAAAATTCTGATAAAGTTTCCCAGCAAAATAATTGGTAAATGTGACAGAATCTTCGGTTCCGTAAGCTTTAATTATCAGATCGACACCGGTACGACTGAACTGAGTCTGTGAATAACTGGCATTTTCAAAAATTACATTATTGGGATCCGTTTGTTCCCCCCGATCGTTAACAGTGTCATGTCCATGCCCTTTCTGAAAAATATATATGTCTTTTTCATAATCTCCGCCAGTCAGAATATCACTACCTGAACCTCCGATAAGTGTATCCTCTCCCGGTCCGCCATTTAAAATATCATCGCCATCTTCACCATATAAAATATCGTTACCATCTCCACCTTCAATATTATCATTACCTGAACCTCCGATGAGTGTATCCTCTCCCGGTCCGCCATTTAAAATATCATCGCCATCTTCACCATATAAAATATCGTTACCATCTCCACCTTCAATGTAATCATTACCTGCACCGCCATGTAAAATATCATTACCTGTATAGCCGTAGATGAGATCATTATTTTCTGTACCCCATATACTGTTGTCAGTAGAGTCTCCATCAATAATTTGATTATATTTTTGCGCAATGGTGTTAAGATTTGATGAAAACAGATCAAACAAGGTCTGAGATTTTTTATTGTCGGTGAATATAATCTGATCCAAAGGGAGACTATTCTTTCGACCGTCAGTAAAACAGCCTATCAGATAAATAGCATCTCCAAGTGTACCGGTATGGATTATTATCCCTTTTTCATATTGTGTAAAACTCAGTTGATCTAAATTATCTACTATGATAGTAGACTTACCACTATAATCCTCTATAGTGGTTATACCATCTCCGTTTTTGAAAATAAAACTATCATTACCCAGACCACCGTTCAGATAATTATTTCCTTTACCACCGTAAAGCCAGTCATCTCCATCGCCACCAAATAATTTGTCATCGCCGCTACCGCCATAGATAACATCATCTCCATCATCACCTTGTAATAAATCATTACCGCCTCCGCCATAGATTGTGTCATTACCATTACCACCGTAAATAACATCGTCTCCATCGCCATCATTATCTATATCAAATTCATTAGATGCATCACCAATTAATAAATCGTCGCCATCGCCTCCATAAATTAAATCGTTTCCGCCGCCTCCAAAAATAGTATCATTATCAGCACCGCCATCAAGGTAATCATTGCCATATCCGCCATCTATATAATCGTTACCACTTTCTCCGAAAATCGTATCATTACCATTATTTTGCGGATGATGTTCAGATGCTTTTTCTCCCATATCTCCGTATAATCGATCATTACCTTTGCCACCATAAATCAGATCATCACCAAGCTGGCCGAGAACCAGATCATCACCTGAACCGGCATAAATAACATCGTTATATTCATTATTTGTAGCATCGATATGGGTATCGACAGCCGTACTGAAATCACCTACAATTTCATCTTTACCCTCACCACCGTAAATAATATCGCATCCGCCACCACCGAAAATCAGATCATCTCCAGTACCGCCATCCAGAGTATCATTACCGTATCCGCCAATTAAATTATCATTGCCTGCACCGCCTGAAAGATAATCATCGCCTGCCATTACAGTGTTTAGCTCAAAACCTGGCTGACAGTCATCTCCGTATAATGTATCGTTTCCTTCTCCACCAACAATCCAATCATCGCCTCCGCCCCCAACTAAATAATCATTTCCTTCGCCGCCATCAATGTAATCATTACCATGTACAGCGACGTTTTCCTTTAGATAATCTCCATAAATTATATCATCGCCATTATCACCATAAAGTACATCATTATCGGCACCACCAAAAATCAAATCATTATCTTCTCCGCCATGTATATTATCATTACCATAACCTCCATCCAGATAGTCATCGCCGTCATCCCCCCAGATGTGGTCGTTACCATTTAGTTCGGAATGGCGACCAGCTTTATCCGCATCATCCCCCCAGATTTTATCGTTGCCAAAACCGCCATGCAGATAATCGTCTCCGCCGCCGCCAATTATTTCATCATTTCCTGCACCGCCATCAATGGTATCGCTACCATGATATCGGGCTTCCATATAGTCATCAATATCACCAAAAAGGCTGTCATCACCATTCCCACCGATGATCACATCATTGCCGCCACCTCCGACTATTACATCATTGCCGTCTCCACCATCAATATAGTCATCGCCATGATCAACACCATCCAGTGAATTCAAAAATCCATAACTAATCATACCATCGCCATATAAATAATCATTACCATTACCGCCAATAATATGATCATTTCCACTCATTCCATAAACTATATCATCCCCCTGCTCGAAAACTTCTGAATCTCCCTCAATATAATCATTCAGATTACTGCCTATAATGTAATCATTACCATCCCCGCCATAGAGAAAATCTCCGCCTGTATCTGCTTCGTCATTAATGGCATCGGTGATCCCTTCAATGACCATTCTATCGTTATGGTTATTATATATTCCCCAATTAGGACCTGCATAAATAAGCTCTTTACCTGATGCCGGCATTTGCCAGCGTTCACCGGGGCGATACCGATTTGATGCATTTAATTTGCTATTTGCATATATATAATCATCTCCATTACCACCTTTAATCGTATCTGATCCGCCTCCTCCGGTCAGCATGTCATTACCATCACCACCAAAAATCAGATCATTACCGAAGCTACCATCAATGGCATCGCCACCACCCATACCATAGATTTCATCATCCAGATCAGTACCGTAAATTACATCCTCAAAACCATTTTCTTTTTGACCCTTTACAATACTGCCGTCAGTATTGCGATTTTTCCAATTTGGATAATATAGACCCGTTTTATTTTCATCCATATCAAAATAATCTTCTTTTCGGATGATTTTAGTACGCCAGTCTCCTAGAATTTTATTTTTGCCGGTAGAGGAGGGATCCCCACCGCCGCTAAAATAAATCCCCAGCTTGTTTCCATGCATGGTGTCCCATTGTCTAATAGTAAGTGAATCATTTTTATCAGTTAATGACTGAATATTTAAATCACCACTGTTTTCTAATTTTAGTCGCCATTTGTCATCTTCAGACTGCCATAGATTTTTTGCTATAACTCGCCATTTGTATTCAGAAAATTTTTTATTATTCAGATAAACGTAGCCATTCCCGTCACTATCGATAATATGATCCTGTCCGTCTCCGTTATTAAAATAATAATTATCTGTTCCCGCACCACCAATCAGCAGATCATTGCCTTTACCACCGATAATTTGATCATCACCTATACTACCAATAAGAATATCAGAAAGTGCTCCGCCACTTGCTATACCTGGATTTTTATCCGCAAGCATCACAATTTCATGCACATTAGTAGTAGCTTCGGGATTTGTACTCCAGCTCTGGCCGGTGTGTTTATCATGAAATACAAGTGTATCCGTTTCAGAAAAACCATATTGTTTACGAATGGATTCTATAAATGTTTTAAATTGCTGGTATCTTGGTCGTTTATGAGAGAGATTATAAAAGCCATATAAATCATATTGCTGATCTAGATTCTGATTAAATTCACTGGCCTGCGCATAGCGGATTTCTTGAATCATCCAGCATCTTGCTTTTATCCAGTCTTCTCCCATATCTGCCAATGTTCGTTGCGGAGGTTTTGAATCTGGATTAAGTATAACAATAGGATTTAAATGAGCTAGGGCATTTAAATAAATAGATACTTTATCAGTTTCTCCTTGTTCACTCAGTTTTTTCAGTAAATTAAGAGTATATTCTGGTGTATTATCAATAAACTCCAGCTGATATTTAAATTCATATACATCGGTTTTTCCGGGTACTAGTTGCCGGTGTCCAGTTTGAGAGTCAAAAACAAATTCTAACCCTTTGTCTAAAAAATTTTGGTCGTTAACAGAGGTAATTTGTGAGTTAGAGCTATTAATACTTTCTTCATTCAGTACCGCAGCCATAATCCATTTGGTCATAGCCATGCCACCAACTAATAGCCAGTTATTATTTAGTTGCTGTTGTGCTAATGAAGAAGTATCGTGATTAATAAAATATTTTCCGGTGGATTTATCGTTCATCGTGGCATAATTTCTATACCAAGAGTGTGTACTGAGATTGAATATATTGTGATTTAATGATTCAGTTGTAACTGATTTAGCTGTAGCTACCATATCAGTATCACGACACCATTGTTGTGCCTTTTGCTGATCGGTACCGGAAATTGTTATTTTTTTATAGCCTAAGCTATCAATTAATTTATCAAAATTCTCCAATTTTGATAATATATGAGTAAGTTCGGAGCCTCCAATAGAGTGAATTGATGCATCCATGGTAAAAGCATTAATAATACTAATTTCTGAAGATACATCACCAGTTATTTTATCAACATAAATATAGCCTTTTTTGGCGTCCTGCATTATTCGATATAACTCTAAACTTACTGAAGTTCCGCCGTGTGCTACTTCTCCTTTGGTAGCACGAATCTGTTCCCACATACTTTCAACGACTTTATCGCCTTTAATCATATTACCGTTACGGCCGGCTCCTGATGCATTAGTTTGAATAATCGACATTGGGGTATATAGTGTCCAGTAACTGATATCCAAACCATTTTCATTAAATACGTTTACATGAAATTCATACATTTCTGCATAAGTGATATCTTCACCACCATGACCCTTTTCAAGTTTATTTTGCAACATTGCTAAATAGCCTAAAGCCATATCACGCCGCACACTGTCAATTCTGGCCTGAGTGAGAATTTGTTTATGACCTTTAGCTACGGCTTGCATATATTCTAAGGCGCCATTTCCAGTAATGCTATCGCCAGTTGCAACACCAATTGCCCATGCTGCGTAGTCATAACCTTTTTTTTTCAGTATCTGATAAACTTCTCCTATTGCAGATAAATTACCAGTTTTAATTTTTTGGTTCCATGAATTAAGTTGTTCTTTAGTTAATATTTGTGGTTGAGACATTTTTCTACCCTTTCATCAGTTGTTGATTTACGAAAAATCAATTAGTGTTTCTATATTTTGCCTGCCTGTTTTTTAATTAATTTGCCATCATTTCTGACAATCCAGCTATTCAGAATAGCTGTTATGTTTTTTTCTGTTTGTTGCCAGAGTTTTAAATAAACACGGTTATAGCTTATATAAATTGTGACATGCATATTATTATCTATATAAAATAGGTGATAACAATACTGAACCTTACCTATAAAATCACATTTAATATAAGTCTTAATTTCACCATTCTTATTTTTCGAAATAAAAATATCCGGTCCTGAAGTATCTTCTTGCCAGGGTTTATTGCTACTGGGATCAATTCCATTATTGGCTTTCAAATAAATTAAGCCATATATCGGTTCAGATTGTTCAATATAATTAAAATGGTAGACTTTTTTAGTTGCTTGTAAACTTTCTTCAAGTGCCAAATTGTAATTTCGAGGTTTATTGAGATCAACAATATTGTAAACAATAACATGTCCCCATGGAAAAGGTTTCATTTTAGGAATCAGTATATTATTATCATGAATATAATCTACATCTGTTTGTTCTAAGCTGGATTTAACTGCTCCGTCAGTAAGCCGATATTGAAAGCCAAAGCTTTCAATAGGCAGCTGATAGGTAACTGGCGGACGATTATACAGTTGTGCTTTTATGCTGCTATCAAAATCACCTGGATCGCCGATATAGCGAACCCAAGTAGAAACCACACCACTGGGAATGCTAACCGGTTTTCCGCCAAGATTACCGATAGAGTCATAACGACCAAATCTATCCTGATGGCGAACAGGGGCGGGTTGTTGCTGTACCACTTTTTTTTCAGAGTGATTATTATCGGAACAGCCGGCTATCAGCAGCATGCAGTTTAAACAGACCAGCCTGAGGTGCAATTTGTATGAGTTTCTCATAAGCTGAACTTTTGTATAGAGACGGAGTTAAAATTATCATAAAATTAATTTAAAAGAAATATAAATATATACATATACTAACGCATTTTAACGTATATTTAATATATGTTTTTGTAATATTTAAATTTTTATGATATTTAGATTAAGCCTGTTTGCATAATATAGTTATTATTTTTATATTTTGCCGATATGTTTTTTTAAGTAGTTTAATTTCATTTGTAGCTATTCAACTATATTAAGAATATCAGTTTTGTTTTCTGCCGCAGCTTTGAATAAATATGGTTATAGTCTATATAAAATATGATGTAAAATTATTATCAATATAAAACAAGCTAATTAAAACTTAATTTACCTATAAAATCACATTATCAGCCCTGATAGCGAACTGGGTGAGGTTGTTGGTATGTTAAATTTCTTTTAAATGTCTATATCGGCAGCGGATTATCAGCAGCATACATATTAACCTGATAAGCCTAAAACCCAATTTGAATTAGCTTTTTATCAACTGAATATTCTTAATAGATACTACAATAAAATTACTTTATATAAAAAATTGTATATTTAAATACTCAATATATATTTTATAGTAAAAACCAATTTCATAATTGTTTTATATTTGGGTATATTAATTGTTTATTTTCGATCATTGGTTAACTGATTAAATGAAAAATTGCTAAATATATAAATAAAATAAAAATCTAAGTTTGAAAGTCAATAAAAATTACCTGTCAGTTTAAAGCTGGCAGGTAATAATTAAAGCTAATTAAATCGGTTGACTAACCCCAATAGGCAGCAACATTTGCTTTTTGTATAAATTGCTGCATCTGACTGGCAATATCTGGAGAGTTAAAATCGCAATCATTTGTAAATGCAGCCATGGCTTCAACCAGTTGTTGTATCTGATTTGAATTTATCTTTTTACCATCAGCAGTAATAACATTATAGTGTTGATAATCAGTATCTTCAAACCATGAGGTAACTGTTACCTGATCGTTTGTTCCGATATGACTGATAATCAAATCAGATCCATCCTCTCTGAACCATAATTCATTACTATTATATTCTGTAAATTCAAGTGAGTTGATGTCTTTAGGATTTACATCCCATTCTGTAACCGTATCCTGTCCATGACCAGCTTCAAATATATAACGATCACTTCCGCTTCCTCCATCAAGAATATCATTTCCACTGCCACCGATTAAAATGTCGTTACCTTCATCTCCTGTAATATCATCATCTCCAGCATCTCCATAGATAATATCATCACCTTCTTCTCCGAAAATAGTATCATCACCTGCACCCCCGTAAATAATATCATTTGTTTCGTCACCCAGGATGTAATCATCATCGCTGGTACCATTAGTTGGCAGGTTTTTAGGAATATCAATACTTGATATAGTACCATCTTCAAATATCAATCTGTAATCCTGATAATATTCAGCATAAAAGAATTTTTTTAATCTAATTGAATCATTACTGTTATATGCATGAATAATTAAATCATCGAGTTCACGGTAGAATTGGATATTATTTTTTTGAGCACCTTTAAATATCAGTTCATTGGTTAATGCTCCATCTTTAAGAGTACTATTTTCACCTCCATCTTCGATGGTATCCTGACCATGACCTTCTTCAAAAATATAGATATCCTTACAATCTTCAGAACCAATCATGTAATCGTTACCACGACCACCAATCAGAATATTATATTCACCGTTTGCAATCAGAGTGTCATCACCATCACCGGCATCTATGAAGTTATATTCATTTTCTCCAGATAATCTATCATTACCATTGCTGCCGATTAGCTGATTATACAATTCACCGGTTTCCGAATTTTCGCCTGATAAAACATCACCGGGTTTTGAAGCAGTCTGTATACCCTGAGAAATGAAATTATCAAGTATCTCTGCCATGCTTTCACCACTTTGCTCTGACAGTTTCTGCGCAATACCACTAATATCCAATGTCTGATCCTCAAAACAGAAGATAAATGCCCGATGGAAAGCATCTTTAAAATAATCTTTTAGTCTGACACAGTCATCATTTTTGTATGCATAAACTAATAAATCTTCTCCGTCACGTTTGAATACTGCATCAGTGCTTTTAGCCTCTGTAAATTTGAGCTGATTGCTCTGGGATAAGAATGGCAACTGATCGTAGCCCTTATCTTCTATAATGTCTTGCCCATGACCTTTATGAAAAATGTAAGAATCACTTTCCCAGTCACCGCCAGCCAGATAATCGTTGCCGGCTCCTCCAATCAGGGTGTCGTGTCCACCACCTCCATAAATTTCATCGTCTCCGTTACCACCGTCAAGATAGTCGTCGCCATCCCTGTTAGCATCAGGATAGTAATTTCCTCCATAGAGAATATCATTACCATCTCCTCCGTAAATAGTGTCATTACCCATTCCTCCGTTCAAGTCGTCATCACCATCATAGCCATAAAGAATGTCATCACCGTCGTAACCAAACAAAATATCTGCTTTTGAACTACCTTTGATAATGTCAGTTCCCAGCCAGCCTGTATAAGCATTAAATAAGGGATTATATGGAGTTTCAAAAGGCATATGACTAATGTCATTCAGCGTAATTGTTTTATCCTGAAATATAAATTTATAGTTTCTATATCTATTGTTGTCTTCTGGATTAGCAGGATCAATGAAAAAATTACGTAAAGTGACTGAATCTTTTTCGCCATAAGCTTTAATAATCAGATCATTTCCAGATCTGATAAATGCGGTATTAAACGAATTTGAATCTTTGAAAATTAATTCGTTAGTTTCATTTTCAAAATTTTCTAATTGTATTTGCTCATCAGATTCTTCATAGTATACCAGAGTATTATCCCGGCGGCTTGCAAAGCCAATATCTTCAATAATATCTTGTCCGTGACCTTTCTGAAAAATATAACGATCTTTTTTATTATCTGTACCTTTCAGAAATTCATTTTTTGAAGTGCTAACAACAGTATTAACGGTTGATGTATTTTGAGATTGGGGCATTATTATCTCCTAAATGTAATCATTTCAATATAAAATAAAATTATTCTGATCATATTTTGTATAATATTAATATGATCGCCATATATTTACTGCTCATAATGAATTTGATTATCTATATGCTTCTCCTTTATAAATTAAAAAATATTTTTATTAGTAATAGAATATAGAATTAATTATAATTTTATATTCTAGGATATTGTGACAATTTAATTTTCATCTCTCGAAAGAAAATTATACTGTATCAAAGAGTTAAAAAGTTAATATAAATCAAATATTGTCTTTAAATTTGATTTATATTAACTTTTTAATACAGGTTATTGAAAAAAGAAACCATTTCCAAATAAAAAACACCCGCAAGCTATTGAATGGCAGGTGTTTATACAAAAACAAGCAGAGCTAAATCTATTAATTAATCTTATATGGCAGCTAAGTTTACATACGAATTAAACTACAGCATTTAGTTGATTATTTCTGGATTAAAACAGGTAGAGGAAGAACAATTATACTTATTTATTCAAATATCAGTTATATTTATTTCATTGGTATTATAATATCCAGATAAAGCATTAATTAGTTATCTGAGCTGAGCTGCACCTATTTGTTTGTATCGGAAGTTGTGATATTAAAATGTTAGGTAATTGAGCCTTATGAACTAATGTTTATTTAATCTGAGGTATCTATGTGATTAATGATTAATTCATTAGAATTTAAGCTAAACAAAGTTCATTGCTGGCGCAGCCGGAGACAAAGATGGTTTTTATATTATCAGGAAGAATGGTATTTTCTACTATTTCATCCAGCCCGGATCCTGCTATAAAAAGTAGATGTTATTTTTGGTTGTTCCCAGAGAGAATTAAGACTCTTACCTTCAATCAGGATACAATTATTATTATTTCTATATATGACAATCATTGCCACTTCTGCAAATTGATAGTTACTTAGTTGCAATAATAGTATTCATATTTTATGCATTTTTGCTTTTAATATTGTTTTTAAGTTAAGTATGTATATTTATAAATAGTTTATTACAGTGTTATAGTTAATTTTTGGGTTGAAATTATTAAATGATAATTAAAATTTAATTTATATATATCTGAGTTTAATTTTATATTTTTAGTATAAATTGATTTATTAGGTCAAATATATATTAATGCAAACAGAAATTTCTTTTACTTGATTTTTGGGCGGATGAGGTCATATTGTCTGATTATTTTGCCGAGATTGAAATGATGACAGAAAATAAGATGGTGCAAGCAGATCAGTTAACGAGGTTTATGTTTGATGACTGTCCTGTACGTGGTCTGCATGTGAATTTGCAGCAGGTATGGCGGCATGTGGCAGCAAATAAAATCTATCCTAAGGCAATTCATCAGGCTCTGGGTGAGCTGACTGTGGCTGCGGTATTGTTGGCCAGTAATCTGAAATTTGACGGTAATCTGATTGTGCAGGTGCAGGGTAAGGGCGTTTTGAAAATGCTGGTGGCGGAAGCTACATCAGCAGCAACCTGCCGGGCAACAGCTCGCTGGGATGAATCTGCTGTCATTGATGACAATATGACACTGGTAGATTTGCTTGGTGAAGGAGGAATGTTTGTACTGACTTTGCAGCCCTCTCAGGGTGAATCATGGCAGGGTATGGTGGAGCTTAGTGGTAGCAGTATTGCTCAGATGCTGATGAATTATATGGCGCGTTCCGAACAGCTGGCTACGTATATTATGCTTGCTGCGGATGATGAGCATGCCAGCGGTCTATTACTGCAAAAGTTACCCGAACAGGATATAGATGAAGATAGCTGGACAGAGTTATCAGCTTTGTCTGAGACGCTTACGGCGGATGAGTTGTTGCGGCTGGATATGCAGACATTGTTATTCAGGCTGTTTCATGAGCATGAGCTAAGGGTGTTTACACCTCAGAATGTTGAATTTTCCTGTACCTGCTCGCGCGCTAAGGTTGGTGATATGCTGCTATTGCTTGGCGGGCAGGAAGTAGGTGAGGCTGTAGCAGATCAGGGTAGTATTGAGGTGAACTGTGATTTTTGTCATGCACGCTATGTATTTGATGAGGCAGATGTGAATTCTTTGTTTGGTACTGATATTGTGGCTACTGCGCAGGAGGAACTGGCCGCACGTCAGCTTAATCATTAAAAGTACATTTATAAAAAATAGCCGGATAAATGTTATCCGGCTATTTTAATGGCTAATACTGATCAGATTCTGATTTAGTGCTGCATCAATATTTCGATTTCTGCGGTAGTTTTAGGTACAGAAGCAGTGAGTACTTCATTACCGGTTTCTGTAATCAGAACGTTGTCTTCAATGCGGATGCCAATATTATGAAATGCCTGAGGTATATCATCTGCTGCGCTGATATATAAACCGGGCTCTATGGTCGTTACCATTCCCGCCTGAAGCAAAATAGGCTGTTCATTGCTGTCAAAACGGCCACCAACATCATGAACATCCAGTCCGAGCCAGTGTCCGAGCCCATGCATATAAAAACGCCGATAAGTCTGAGTTTCAATATTCTGTTCGAGACTGCCACGGAGGATGCCCAGATCAATCAGCCCCTGGGTTAGCATGCTGATGGCTGTTGCACTGATATTCTGCCAGTTTGCTTGTTTTACAGTAGAGGCAATGCTCGCCTCGTTAACAGACAGTACTATATCGTAGATATCTTTTTGTGCACTGTTGAAACGCCCGCTGACGGGAAAGGTGCGGCTAATATCACCAGCATACATCTGGTATTCGGCACCTGCATCAATCATGAGTAAATCATTTTGCTGCAACTGACAGTTATTGCTGACATAATGCAGACAACAGGCATTTTTGCCTCCGGCAACTATGCTGTTGTACGATGGATAGCGTGCTCCGCGTTGCATGAATTCATGCAGAATTTCTGCTTCTACCTGATATTCATACTGACCGGCACGAGTAGTCTGCATGGCACGAATATGAGCTTGTGCGCTGATTTCTGCGGCAATGCGCATGATCGACTGTTCATGTTTATCTTTGATAAGACGCATCGGATCAAGGATGCTGGCCAGATTTACCAGGCTGTCAGGTGCAATCGTACTGCCATTGGCACTGCGATAATTGGCTATACGGGCAACTTCATACCATAATTCAATGAGCTTAGGGTCATTTTCAGGATATAGTCCCCACAATGCGAAGAGTCGTCGGTGACCAGTCAGTGCTTGTTTAAGCAAAACCGGCCACTGGTTGATATCATCGGTTGAGTCGAAAGCAAATTGCTCTCGTGCAGCTGTATAACCATAACGGAAACCGTTCCAGATTTCGTGTTCAGGGTCTTTATTGCGGCACAGAAGAGTGGAAGTGTGTTCACGTCCATTCAGTATCAATGCTGCTCCGGGCTCAGGAAAACCGGTCAGGTAATGAAAGTAGCTATCCTGTCTGAAGGGGTATTCTGTGTCATTACTGCGGCGTTGTTCCGGAGCGGCAAATATAATGGCAATGCCATCTTCGCCGATTTTATTCAGTACAGTCTGACGGCGTTGCTGATAAACGGTAATATCCATTTTAATATTTCTCCCTGCTGATGTTGCGGCGAGCTGTTTGTATTTGACGAGCCAGCCAAAGTGCCAGTGCGGCACCGATGAGATCGGCCATTGCATCCATTATATCGCCCTCACGTTTAGTGAACAGCGCCTGAATGATTTCGCTGGAAGCAGCCCAGGTAATGGCAGTTATAATTAACAGGCGTAGCGGAATTGTGATGCCGGCACTGAAGCAGGATTTGGACAGGAACCAGAATTGGCCGAAAAATAAGCCAAAGTGACAGATTTTATCAAATTGCGGAATAGGTACCGGATTACCGCTTGCTTTGAAGAATAAAAAATACAGGCTGGCCAGAAACCAGATGACGGCAAGGAACAGCCATTTATTCATGCATGATGATTTCATAATGAGTCTGTTTCAATAAGCCATTGCTGACACAGGGTAGCCAGACGGTTAAATTTACTGCCGCGCTGTTGAAACAATTGTTGCCATAATTTTACTGTATGTACATCTGGTGCTTCATCAAGGCTGCATTCGTTGAGCCAGAAATCTAAAATTTCAGCGCATTCACCGGCAGAAGCTGTTTGAAAAAGTTCGGTTATAGCTTGCATGAATCAATGGTAATAATATGCTGTTAATGATAAAAACGGACTGAGTAACAGTCCGTTTTATGTTTACTCAGTTTCCAGTACGGCTGTAGTATAAACGTTCTGAACATCATCAAGATCTTCAAGTGCGTCTAGTAAACGCTGCATTTTTTCAGCTTCTGCTCCTTGCAGAACGGTTTCATTAACTGCACGCATGGTTACCTCGCCATCGGCCGCGTGCAAACCCGCTGCTTCCAGTGCTTCTTTAACACTGCTGTACTGATAGGGTTCGGTGATGACTTCTTTAGAACCATCTTCCTGTACGATAACGTCTTCAGCACCTGCTTCGAGAGCAGCCTCCATCAGAGTATCTTCATCCACTTCCGGGCTGAAGAGTAAATAGCCCTGATGAACGAACTGAAAGGCTACTGAGCCGTCTGTACCAAGATTGCCGCCATGTTTGGTGAAGGCATGACGTACATCGGCTACGGTACGGGTTTTATTGTCGGTCAGGCAGTCTACCATTACTGCTGCTCCGCCAATGCCATAACCTTCGTAACGCAGTTCTACATATTCGACACCTTCAAGATTACCTGTACCTTTATCTATTGCCCGCTGAATATTATCTTTGGGCATGTTGGCATCAGTGGCTTTATCCATTGCCAGACGCAGGCGTGGATTGGCATTCGGATCGCCACCGCCCAGACGGGCTGCAATGGTAATTTCTTTAATCAGGCGGGTGAAGATTTTGCCGCGTTTGGCATCCTGACGACCTTTACGATGCTGGATATTGGCCCACTTACTATGTCCTGCCATTTTAAATTCCTTATTGCTGTGTTGATTTTACGTACCAAAACAATGCCAAAGCTGAGCGCTTTGGCAAGTTTTAATACCATCAAATAATTGAAATATGGTATTAATTTTACCATATTGCTCTTTTATTGAGTAGATTCTATCCGGATAGTATAAACGGCGGGTAATCTGGATTACTGTTTGCCTGCTGAGGTTTGCCAGTATTTAAGCCATGCCTCGCAGCCGGCATGGATAATGGTGCAGGTTTCTGTAAAATTACCGCTGAAATAAGGGTCTGGTACGTAGTCATATTCGCTGTCTGGTAATAAATCGGTAATTTTGTAGACTTTATCCGGACGGCTACACCCAAAAATACGGGATAAGTCCTGCAGGTTTTTATCATCCATAGCAATAATATGATCGTAAATGGCAATATCCTCCGGCCTTACTTCACTACTTTGAAAATCATTAGTACTGATTTGTTTTGCGTGCAGAATTTCTTTGGTTCCTGAGTGCATGTCTTCACCATTGTGCCAGCCGGAAGTACCGGCACTGGCAATTTCAATCTGTTCACTCAGACCTTTTTTTGTTACCAGGTCGCGCAGAATGTATTCTGCCATGGGAGAACGGCAGATATTACCCAGACAGACAAATAATACTTTAGTTGCAGCCATCAGTGACTCCGTGGAAAAAGTGGGTTATGCCCGACCATATTGATAGATTGGGCATAATTAGGCAATTGGGCTTGTACACTGATTGGTTCATGTAATAGGCGAATATTTTCAACATGGCACTCAGCCAGCAGATCAATGAAATTTTGTATTATGCTGTCAATGTTGTCTGTCTGTGTCAGCGGCCAGCGGAAAATTTGTGGCTGAAGTTCAAATACACTGTCGGTAGCATTGAAACCAAATAATATATTGCCGCCTTCCTGAGCAGCAATAACTACACCAACCCGCGGACTTTGCAGGCGAATCGACCGGATAGCATTAGTCGTAAAGACATCACAGGCCATTCGCAGACGCATGGCACTGCCAGAGCGTAAGGCGTTTAATGGTGATTGTGGCGCAAGCGGGTTGATAAACAGCGTAGCACCGGCTGTAGCCAGATGAGTTTGCCAGACTTGCATGAGCGGCAGGGCATTATCTGCCAGATTGCAGTTAAGGGCAGACTGAATGTCTGGTCCGGAAAAGCCAAGGGCATAAAAAACCTGTACTGATTGTCCGCTTTCAACTATCAGTGGTGTTTTAGGTAACTGACCGAGAAGATCTGCAGCCATCTGTTGGTTTTGTTTAGCAGCATACCATTGACTGGCTTTGATATGGGTCAGGGTAGTATCACTTACAAGATGTGATGCCCAGTGAATTTTATTCCATTCATCAGACCATGGACGGTTTTTGAAGATTTCAGTGATGGCTTCTGCGGGTATGCTGTCTGGCAGAGAGATATTTTCTTTAGCACCACCTACTATTATCACGGGCAAGGCCAGCCATTGTACTTCTGTCTGATTACGTGCTTGTAATACAGTTTCCATACTGTTCCACAGTGCATTGTAAATATCACTATTGGCCGCCATAGCCAGTGCTACAGAAAGGTTGGTATAGTGATTTTGTGCCAGCATACGGCTGATTTCAGTTTGCAGGCTCTCACGGGCAAGGGTAGTTTGTGCTTTTGATGTAGGTGTCACTAGACTGGCTGCATGCAGCAGCAGTTCGTTTTTAACCTGATCGGTAGGAAATGCGCGGGTATCAGGCAAACAATGATGGGTGTTCATGATGTTGATCGGTTTTATTTAGTAGACTTAGTAAATATTCTATTGTAACAAATTAGCTTTGTCTGAAATGTATATACTGATATTTGTCTGATATTTTGTGCTTGCAGCAAAAGCTGTACAACAAGCAAACATATGACTATCCGGCTTGAAACTGAAATGTGCTGCCCATATTTTAAATTAACAACAATCATATATTTGGGCTTTTGAGAAAATTATGAAACAGACACACAGTTTTCAGACTGAAGTAAAACAGTTGTTACAGTTGATGATTCATTCTTTATACAGCAATAAAGAAATCTTTTTGCGGGAACTGATTTCCAATGCTGCCGATGCGTGCGATAAATTGCGCTTTGATTCTCTGAATGATGCTTCTTTGCTGGGAGATGATGCAGAATTCAGGATTAAGGTTACTGCTGATGCAGAAGCTAAAACCATTACTGTATCTGATAATGGTATCGGTATGACTGAAGCCGATATTATTGATCATCTGGGAACCATTGCTAAATCCGGTACCAAAGCATTTCTGGAAAAACTGACTGGCGACGATAAAAAAGATGCCAATCTTATCGGGCAGTTTGGTGTAGGTTTTTATTCTGCATTTATCGTGGCTGATAAGGTAACTGTTGAAAGCCGCAGGGCAGGTGCTGCAGAAAATCAAGCTGTACGCTGGGTGAGTGCAGGAGACGGCGAATTTACTGTTGAACCGATTAGTAAGTCTGCCCGTGGTACAGATGTAATTCTGCATCTTAAAGATGATGAAAAAGATTTGTTGTCTGACTGGACTCTGCGCCGGATTGTAACGACTTATAGTGATCATATTTCTGTGCCGATTTATATGAAGAAAGCGCCTGAATATGATGAAGAAGGTAATGTAAAAGTTTCAGATGAGCTGGAAGTGGTTAATCAGGCTCAGGCTTTATGGCAGCGGCCGAAAAATGAAATTACCGATGAGCAGTACCAGACTTTCTATCGTCATGTATCACACGATTATGATGATGCTTTAGCGTGGACACATTTCCGTGTGGAAGGACGGCATGAATACACCGGATTGCTGTACATTCCGAAACATGCACCATTTGATTTATATGAGCGTGAACCCAAGCATGGTGTACAGTTATATGTAAAACGTGTATTCATTATGGATGATGCGAAAAAGCTGATGCCTTCTTATCTGCGTTTTATTCGCGGAGTGATCGACAGCAGCGATTTGCCTTTGAATGTATCCCGTGAAATTTTGCAGGAAAGCCGTGATCTGGATGCAATTCGCTCTGGCAGTGTTAAAAAAGTGTTGTCTCTTTTAGAAGATCTGAAGAAAAATCAGCCGGAAAAATATACAGAATTCTGGCAGGTATTCGGTAATACACTGAAAGAAGGTATTGCTGAAGATTTCACTAATAAAGACAAAATAGCCGGTTTATGCCGGTTTGCCTCTACGCATAATGATAGTAGTGAGCAAAATGTTACTCTGGCTGATTATATTGGCCGGATGAAAGAGGGGCAGGAAAAAATTTACTATATTACTGCTGATAGTTATGCTGCTGCTAAAAATAGCCCGCATCTGGAAATTTTCCTGAAAAAAGGTGTTGAGGTATTGCTGCTGACTGATCGTGTGGATGAGTGGGTGGTTAATAGTTTATCTGAATTTGATGGCAAGGGTTTGGTAAGTGTAGCCAAGGGTTCACTGGACTTAGGTAATCTGGCTGATGAGGAGGAAAAAGCAGCCCAGGCTAAAACAGAAGAAGACAATAAGGAACTGGTAGAGCAAATTAAAACTGCTCTGGGTGATAAAGTTGACGCTGTTCGTGCCACTGCCCGTTTAACAGAAAGTCCGGCATGTCTGGTTGTTGGTGAGCATGATATGAGCCAGCATCTGGCAAGAATGCTGGAAGCTTCCGGTGCAGCCGGTCAAATTCCGCAGACCAAACCAACACTGGAAATTAATCCGGATCATCCTTTGATTAAAAAAATTGCTTCTGAACAGGACGAAGTACAGCGCAATGAACTGGCTGAGCTGGTATATGATCAGGCTTTGCTGGCTGAAGGCGGTAAACTGGAAAATCCGGCGGCATTTGTAAAACGCATGAATCATTTATTGCTGACACTAAATCAGTAATATTGTTTTTATCAGACCAAAAGAGCTGCTTTCATATAAGCAGCTCTTTCAATTCATTTATAAAAATTTCAAACAAAATGTTCAAATTTTCTTAAAAATAATTATTTATATTATAATTAACAGCTTTTTGTAAAAAATGAAGTTTTTTGGTTTTAGCATACTTATAAATTATTTATGGATAATAATAGTATTTAAAAACCATGTGATTCTTCCGATATGGCACTTAGTGAAGCATAGCTGTTTGGATTTAAGTTTTATGAAGAGAATGGATTACCTAAATTTAAACCCACTGAGCAGTTTCAGAAAAATTATAATAATTTACCGTGTGAATAAAAGTTTAAGTTAAATAGAAATATATTGGCATTTTTAGTCCATGGTATTTTTTATATTTAGCTATGTGGCGTAAAGCTATTTCAATGACATTCTGTTTAATGGTGCTTTATTTTATTATAGTGATGTTTATTCCGTTTAAACCTTCTACTGGTATCAGTGTGGGCGATTTTTCAGCCAGAATGTTTTTTTGGATTCCGGGTTAATTTTCTTATGACTTACATAAAGTAAAAAATCAAAAACTTTCAATATTTTTGAAGGATTATATTAAATAATTTAATAATCTAAACAATATCTAATTTCTAAAATGACTATTTACTGAATCTCAGTAAATAGTCATTTTATTATCAATCTGAAAATATATTTTTTAATATATAAATTTTTATGTGGCTCAGATTTTTCCAGTCTGATATTACAAATGGCATTCTATCAATTTAACAACAGCATCAATGCCAGCGGGCATTGATGCTGTGAGGGTATATACACTTAGTATTTATTTGTACTTTTTATGGTATATCTGAATAAAATATGCCAGAATTAAAAATGCCAGAAAAGGCACGCCAAATAATAAAGTAGCATGGAATATCGGGGTAAACCATGTGGTGATCATGATGCTGATGATTGCCAATAAACCGGCTATAGTGACAAATGGAAAACCGGGTACACGAAATTTCAGTTTTAGCTGCATCCGTTGCATCCGGATGCGAAAACACAGATGTGTCAAAAATACAGCCCCCCAGCTAAATAATGCACCAAACATAGACAAAGCTATCATAACTGGAAAAGCCGTTTCCGGATTTAAAATATAAACCAGTGCGGCGACAGCGATACCGGCAGAGGATAAAGCCAGTGCATTCAGTGGTACGCCATTACTTTTTACTTTACCGAATATTTGTGGTGCTTCGTTAGCACGAGACAGACTGAACATCATACGAGTGGCAATATAGAGCATACTGTTCATGGCTGAAAGTGCAGCAACAATGACAATAAAGTTCAGAATACTGTCGGCAAATGGTATACCTACATTTTTCATTACGCTGACAAACGGGCTGGTGCTTCCTTCTTTAATTAATTCCTGCCACGGTACCAGCATGACAATCAGACTGAGTGCAAGCAGATAAAATATCAATAGCCTTGCAAAAGTTCCTTTAAACGCGGTTTTAACTGCCTGTTCAGGATTGGTGGCTTCACCTGCGGCTATAGCGATCATTTCAATACCGAGATAGCTGAATATGGAAATAATAACACCGGTCCAGATACCGGAAAATCCATGCGGAGCAAAGCCGCCGCTAAACATGTTTTGTTCAATTCTGCTGATACTGCTTTGCGTTAGTAATACACTGATGGCCAGTACAATAAATACGATAATGGCAAAAATTTTAATGGTGGAAAACCAGTATTCAACTGAACCGAAAGCTTTGACACTATAGGCATTAACGCCGATCAGGCAGCATGAAAACAGTGCAATCCATATCCATGAATCAACCTGTGGAAACCAGAATTTCATGTATTCAGCAATGGCAGTAACTTCTGTACCCACAGCCAGAACAATACAGGCCCAGTAACTGTAACGAACCAGAAAACCAGCCAGAGGATGCAGATAAAATTCTGCATAAGCACCAAAAGAACCCGAAGTAGGGTGTTGCACAGTCATTTCTGCCAGACATCCCATTAAAGCCAGTGCAATCATGCCGCCCAGTGCATAACTGATGATAACAGCAGGGCCGGCAAAGCCAATGGCAAATTTGCTGCCCAGAAATAAGCCGGTTCCTATTGCTCCGCCAATGGCAATCATGCTCATCTGACCGGCGGATAGCTTTTTGTGTAATCCTGTTTCCCGAGACTGAATACGCTCGAAATTACCCATCGTTTTTCCTTAAGATGAGAAGCATAAGCCGAGCAGAATATTCATGCCCGGCCTGTACCTGTGTGGATTAAAGAAATGCAAATCAGGTTACCTGTCCGCGCGTGTGAAACTGTGGCTGTGCCCACTCCTCATTAATTAATACCTGTTTCAGATGCTGAACAGCATGCCAGATATCGGTATAACTCAGATACAATGGTGTGACACCCAGGCGAATCACTTCCGGTTCGCGATAATCTCCGATTACACCGCGGGCAATCAGAGCCTGAACTATGGCATAACCATGAGGGTGACGCAGGCTGACATGGCTGCCACGGTGAGCATGTTCACGCGGTGTAATCAGTGTTAAGTTATGTCCGGCACATTCCTGCTCAGTAAGGGCAATCAGTAAATCAGTTAGTTGCAGAGATTTGTGCCGTAATGACTGCATATCTGTTTGCAAAAAGATATCTACGCCGCTTTCTATCAGGCTCATAGATACAATTGGCTGTGTACCGCATAAATAACGACGGATATTGTCTGCGGGTGTATAGCTTTCAGCCATATCAAACGGCCGCGCATGACCCCACCAGCCGGATAATGGCTGGCTGAATGCAGTCTGATAACGCTCATTTACCCACAGCATAGCAGGTGCGCCGGGACCGCCGTTCAAATATTTGTAAGTACAACCAATAGCAAAATCACTGTTGCTGGCATTCAGATCAATAGGTACAGCACCGATTGAATGACACAAATCCCAGATAAGTAATGCACCATGCGAATGTACCAGTGCATTGATTTCTTCCATGTCGTGCAGGTAACCGGTACGATAGTTAACATGAGATAACACTACAACAGCAGTGTTTTCATTAATACGGGCGGGCAGATCTGCCGGTGTATCTATTAGATGAAGCTGATAACCCTGATTAATCAGAGCCATGAAACCTTCAATCATATAAATATCGGTAGGGAAAGAATCACGCTCAGCGATAATGATTTTACGGTTATTGTCATTATTCTGCTGGATATGGATGGCTGAGGCCAATACTTTAAACAGATTCAGACTGGTTGTATCGGTAACAACGGTCTCATTTTCCTGAGCACCAATCAGCTGACCGACTTTATTGCCTAGTCGTACCGGTAAATCCCACCAGCCGGCTTTATTCCAGCTATTAATCAGATCGGTACCCCATTGCTGATTAATTACTGCTTGAGCATTTTCTGCAGCTTTTCTGGGTTTCGCACCCAAAGAGTTACCATCCAGATATATAACCCCTTGTGGTAATTCAAACTGATTTTTTAGGGGAGCCAGAATATCGGCGGCATCCCATTGCTGACATTGTTCTAGTGTAATCATTTTGTGCCGGTTAAATTTCAAAATGAATAGTGTACTGAATTGTTGCCAGTTATGGCGAATAAAATTTAAATTAATTTATCCGAATATTTATCTTAATCAATCTGTGTCAAGATAGATAAATATTATTACTGCTCTAAGCTGTATAAAACCAATATTAAATATTATTCTGTTTTATTCTGCTGGCTGCCGATTTTAAATATTTGTGCCACTATGCCCATTATCAGGATGATGGCCGCCAGTATGCTGGTATATATTACTTCATATTTATAGGTTCCTTCGATAATCATAATAATAATCGAAGCAATAATCAGCCCGATAACCAGATAAGTCAGCCATGGAAAGCACCACATTTTAAATGTCAGTGTCTGCCCTTGTTTTTCCAGTTTTTTTCGCAGAAATAATTGTGAGCAGCTGATAGCGAGATAAACATACAGGGCAATCGTACCGGTAGCAGTCATCAGTACATCGTAAACATCCATTTTGGCGGTAGCGGTGAGATACACTGCAAATAGGGTAAAGACACAGGAAATAAGCACGCCAATTTGCGGACTGCCATTTTTCGAGGTATAGGACATGATCCGATGAGCATCACCGCGTTTTGCCAATGAATATAACATGCGCGAACAGGTATACAGAGCTGAATTAAAACAGCTTAAAACTGAAGTAAGGACAACAAAGTTGACGATATGACGTGCCTGAGGAATTCCCAGTGAGGTTAATACTACACTGTATGTTCCCCATGTGGCATCATTCAGCCGTGGGTCGTTATACGGAATCAGACAAACGGTAATAAAAATCGAACCTACATAAAACAGGATGATGCGCCAGACGACAGATTTTGTGGCTTTACGAATTTCTGTAGCCGGATGGTTGGATTCTGCAGCAGCAACAGTAACGATTTCAGCACCAATATAGGCAAACATAACACCCAGCAATGCTGTTACCACAGATGATGATCCTTTAGGCATGAATCCCTGATCAGTTAAGTGTGTCCAGCCTTTTGCATCTGCCTGACCCCACGGCCATAAATAGATAATAGCCAGACTGCCTACAATCAGAAACAATACAATGGCGACTACTTTGATTAAAGCAAACCAGAATTCAAATTCTCCGTAATTTTTAACATCCATCAGATTGATAACAACCAGAGCTACGGTTACTGCCAGCATATAGCTCCAGATGGGAAATATTGGAAACCAGTTATTAAGAATTTTACCGGCTACATAGGCTTCCCAGCCCATGAGCAATGCCCAGAAAAACCAGTATAACCAGCCAATGCTGAAACCTGCCCAGCGGCCGATAGCAGTATCGGCATATGTGGAAAAAGAACCGCTATCCGGATGCGCTACAGCCATTTCTCCTAACATGCGCATAATCAGCATGACCAGAAGACCGCCGGCACCATAGGCAAGAATGGCTGCGGGTCCTGTATGGTAAATTACAGAGCCGGAGCCAATAAATAAAGCCCCTCCGATCACGCCGGCAATAGAAATCATAGTCAGATGGCGTGATTTAAGTCCGTTTTTCAGTGTGGATGATGTGCTCAAATTAATTCTCCTTTGGAAAGAGTAATATCAGACTGAAACACCTTTAGCTGGCTGAATTCAGTCAACAATGTCCCATCCTGATTTATGCAGTGCATTCAGGATTTTTATAATTGTGAAGAAAGCGGCAGCGAAGCAGATTATGGCTGCCGCGGATTCAGGAATTACTGGTCAATGCCGGCAAGAAGTACATATTTAATTTCAACGTAATCTTCTATACCGTATTTAGAACCTTCCCGACCAAGACCGGATTGCTTGACGCCGCCAAAAGGTGCTGCTTCGTTTGACAGCAGTCCTGTATTGATGGCTACCATGCCATAATCCAGATTTTCGCTGACGCGTACTATTCTGCCGATATCACGACTGTAGAAATAACTGGCCAGCCCGAATTCGGTGTCATTAGCCCAGCTGACAACTTCGTCTTCGCTTTCAAAACGAAATACCGGCGCCAGCGGACCGAAAGTTTCCTCACGGGCAACTTTCATGTCCTGAGTAACATTTTTCAGTAATGTAGGTTGGAAGAATAATTCACCGTGATTATCTGCGGTTCCGCCGGTAACGATTTCCGCCCCTTTGCCAATAGCATCAGTAATATGTTCCTGAACTTTGTTAACCGCACCTGCATCTATTAATGGTCCGACAGTTACGCCCTGATCCAGTCCGTTGCCTATTTTCAGTTTGGCAATGGCCTGAGCCAGTTTATCCACGAATTCATCATATACAGCACTCTGTACATACAACCGGTTGGCACATACGCAGGTCTGGCCGGCATTGCGGAATTTGGAAATCATCGCACCTTCTACGGCTGCATCGATATCAGCATCATTGAAGACGATAAATGGTGCATTACCACCTAGTTCCATAGATACTTTTTTTACTGTATCGGCGCACTGAGCAATCAGTTTACGACCTACTTCTGTAGAACCGGTAAAACTGAATTTTTTTACCCGATCGTCTTCAGTTAATACTTTGCCGATTTCACTGGAGCTGCCGGTAATGACATTGACTACTCCGGGCGGGATGCCGGCACGCTGTGCCAGCTCAGCAATGGCCAGTGCAGATAATGGTGTTTGCGAGGCCGGACGAATAACAAAAGTACAGCCGGCAGCCAGAGCCGGAGCAATCTTGCGGGTAATCATCGCATTCGGAAAGTTCCACGGCGTAATGGCTGCACATACGCCGATTGGCTGCTTAAGTACCATAATCCGTTTGTCGTTTGACGGCGCGGGTATGGTGTCACCATAAATACGCTTGGCTTCTTCTGAATACCATTCCAGATAAGATGCACCATAGGCAATTTCACCTTTAGCCTCAGCCAGCGGCTTCCCCTGTTCTGAAGTCAGGATAATGCCTAGATCTTCCTGATGCTGCATCATTAGCTCAAACCAGCGGCGCAGAAGATTACTGCGTTCTTTAGCTGATTTGGCTTGCCATGGTTTCAATGCTGCATGTGCTGCTGCCACAGCACGTTCAGCTTCTGCTGTACCCATGCGGGGCACGTCTGCCAGATTGTTTCCGGTAGCCGGATTGATAACTGAAATAACTGCGCCATTATCGGCGTTCAGCCATTGTCCATTTATATAGCACTGGGTTTTTAATAATGCAGAATCATGCAATTGCATAGTTTTTTCCTAAAAAAACTGAAACAGACATGACAGGCTGCCGGCAAATATTCTACCGGAGCAGCCTGCAGACAATGAATATTATTGAGCCTGACGCAGGGCAGTTTCAAGTATATTCAATGCTTCATCAAATACATGATCTTCAATAGTAAGCGGATAGAGACAACGAATTACGTTGTAATACTGTCCGCAGGTCAGAATCATCAGACCGTTTTCCAGCGCCAGTTGCTGTACTTTTTTGGTTCGTTCAGCATCTGGTTCTGAGGTGCCGGGTTTAACTAATTCAATAGCGACCATAGAGCCCGGTCCGCGTACTTCTGCAATAGACGGAATAACTTCTTTTAAATTGTTAAAGCGTTCTTTCAATCTGTTACCCAGAATATTGGCGCGCTCGCACAGTTTTTCTTCTTCGATAACATCAATAACTGCATCAGCAGCAGCCAGTCCCAGCGGACTGCCGGCGTAAGTGCCGCCCAGGCCGCCTACTACAGGAGCATTCATGATGGCTTCTTTGCCTACTACACCGGAAAGCGGAAAACCGCCAGCCAGAGATTTGGCAATGGTCATTAAATCTGGCTGTACGCTGGTCAGTTCGGTAGCAAACATTTTTCCGCTACGGGCAAAGCCGGACTGAATTTCATCAAAAATCAGCACGATTCCGTGTTCATCCGCCAGCTGGCGTAAGGCACGCAGAAATTCATTTGGTGTAACATTAAAGCCGCCTTCACCCTGAACTACTTCGATAATGATAGCAGCAACATCGCTGGGCGCCAGATGGCATTTGAAAATATTATGAAGACCGTGCAATGCATCTTCAATGCTAACGCCATGCAGTGCATTCGGATAAGGTGCATGTACGATATCAGCAGGGAACGGCCCGAAATCTACTTTATAGGGTGCGATTTTGCCGGTTAAAGCCATAGTGAGATTGGTACGGCCATGAAAGGCACCGTTAAATGCAATCACACCACGTCTTTTGGTATAGGCACGGGCAATTTTAATGGCATTTTCAACAGCTTCAGCACCAGAAGTAACAAACATTGTGCGCTTGTCGCCGGCAATAGGTGCTCTGGCATTAATTTTTTCGGCAACCTTAGCATACAGCTCATATGGAACAGTATTAAAACAGGTATGCGAAAATTTCTGCAACTGATCAGCTACTGCTTTTTGTACTTTGGGATGCAGATGACCAGTATTCAGAACGCCGATACCTCCGGCAAAGTCAATATAACGTTTACCTTCAGGAGTCCAGAACTCAGCATTTTTAGCGTGATCAATATAAAAATCGCACATGAAACCGACGCCACGAGGGGCTGCGGCCAGTTGACGCTGACGAACATTGCTTGTTTGACTCATAATATTTTCTCCAATAAAGTGCAGACCGGCCTAAGCAGGTTTTTACTAATATCAACGGTATGATATGTGTTCTGACAATATAATTAACTGACTGAATATATCAGTCTTATAATTGATTGGTTTATTCGGTTAAATTACGGGATTAAATTTATACTGTCAATCTGGATAAATATTCTGCTAACGTAGAATATTGAAAAAAATTCAATAAGAATGAAATTAAATGTTTTTATAATTGGTATTATTAGCAATTAATATTAATTATAAATATTATTTTATGAATTAATTGCTTAATTTATGCGTATATTCTTAATTGCTGAGCGTCTGCAGGCAGGCAAATAAAGTGCTGCCTTATTTGATTATTGATTTCAATGATGTATAGATGTCAGTGTTAATTAAAAAGGCTAAACCGGTTGGGTTTAGCCTGATAGATATTGGGGTCGTGTAGTGTTATTCAGTTGAAACTAATCAATACTGCTGTTAAGAAACTATTTTGGTATGGACTGGTTTAGCAATAATGAGACAGAAAATAAATAAAACAGATACCATTGCAAGTGCAATCGCATAAATCATATGGTAGCCGAAGTTGGCAGAAATTACGTCCTGTAACAAACCAAGCAGAATAGTACTGTATAAAGGCAATTGTTAAACAAATTAGAAATTAAATAGTTCAATTGGGAAGCTGATCCTGAAAATACAAGATACAGACATTGGCACACTTGATTAATTTTAATTTTTATTGAACATGTTGAAGTAAGTTTGGTTAACGAAACAACTATTGTAACTCCCACTCTTTTTTGATGGCTTCAATTGATGGATTAGACTTTATTTTACCATTTACAAATACCAGCGGTGGAGCCATTGTTCTGACATATTGATATCTTTTAATCATCTGATTTATTTCTCTTTCTGACATAATGTTTTTCTGTCTGAAATTGTAACTATTAGTTCGGGTCGCAGGAATATTCTGTTTATTTAGTTCTGTGACCAGATAATCAGCAACCTTTGCCTGCTGTGACGGACAATTGACTGGAGCCACAATGACAATTCCCTTACTTTCGGGAAGATTATCTGATATATCCAGAAAACCATATTGATCTGTTCTGGATTTGATATCCTGAACAAATATTTTTTTTTCTTGTATGCTTTTATGCCATTGATAACCCGCAAAACACAGGGCACAGGATGCTACTACTGTTAGAATGATTCTTTTCATTAATCTTCCTCTTTTTGAAATTATCCGGCTATTTACAAATGTATATGCTTAATATCAAAGTAGAGCCAAGCAAAAATAAAGTACGGGTTTATCAATTGGTTTTGTATTATGAAGATTGTAAACTTTCCTTGTTTTATTCGCAATATTTTGTATATTAATGTTAATTAAAAAAACAATTTGTTAAATTTAAATAGGCTTTTTATCACTGAATGATGGAGAATTTGTTTTTCTTTCTAAATTGTCTGAGTAATTCAGAGAAGCTCCTATTATTCTTTTGATAATAAGGTTACCGCTGCATCAATATCTGTATCATTGAAAACAATAGATGGGACTTTCCCCAAGTTCTATAGAAATTTTTTTACTGAAATGCTTATTGCGCAATGAGTTTTGCTCTAACTTCGTTTTTAAAGTATTCCGGGCGGCTGTTACTGCACGTACAGCTTCTGTGGTAACCATTTTAGGATTATCAGCCAGTTTTTCACCGATTGCAGGATTGGATACGAGTATGATTTTTTATCATCAGCATTTAACCATTCACCATCAACTTAGCACTGGGTTTTGAATAATTTAGAATCATACAATTGCGTTTTATTTTCCCTGAAATATGACTATTTAAACGTTTACAACTGTTAAACGATAATATGATTGTGTCGGATAGTTTAGGAAAAATATTTGTTTGTTAATGCGGATTTCTGGCGGTATGAATTTATTTATTACTACAGTGCTTTACTGATGTTGATAATAGATGTTTTAAGATAAGCCTATAGTCAGTTTTAGAACCTTGTTAGAACGGTGATTACGGTGCCGATCAGTGATTAACCTTTGAGGGCAATTTAATTGTTGAAGGCGGTGGCTGAATAATCAGGCACAAGATGAAAGATAAAATTACCATGGCTAAAGAAATGGTATAGATACTCTGATGTCCGAAGTTGGCCGAAATTACGCCCTGCAACATACCGGCCAGAATAATACTGCAAGAAATACAGTTATTAAACAATGTAGAAGCAACACCCGTACGTTTAGGTAATAAATCCTGGAAATAAATCAGACCGATACTGGCTATTATGCCGATAAATAAACCATTAAAGAATTGTAAACCAATCAGCATCCATTCGTTTTGGGTAGAAACCATACCGATATAAAATATGATGCCGCAAATGACTGCAAAACAAATCAGATTTTTATTACCAAAGCGCGGTACCAGCATGCTGGCAATCAGCATAGCGGGAATTTCAATGGCAGCAGCTATGCCCATCAAATGTCCGGGTAGTGAAGGTGAACCGGGCAGAATATCATCAATATATAAAGGCATATCAATCAAATACATCATATTGGCTGTACCCATACTGATTGAAGCGATAAACAGCAAAATGACATTAGGATTATTGAAAATCTTTTCTTTTGGCTCTTGTTTTTTAGTAACAGATGCCGGACGTTTTATGACAGGAAAGTACAGAAAAACGATCAGCATGGCTACAAAAAACATAGCTGCCGCACTCAGATACATAATGGTAAATCCGTAATTCACGGCTAATGCAAATGATAATGGCGGACCGATTACCCAGGCCAGTGATAATTGCGCCCGTAAAATGCCATTGAAAACGACAACGTTGCGGCCGGTTTTATCTGTATATTCACGTGCAGATGCAAAAATTTGCGGCATAGCTGCAGAGGTAAAAGCTGAAAAAAATATGCCTACGGTAACGAGGATAAAGTATTGGCGCGAAAATGCAAATGTAATGCAATTTCCTATGCCCATCAGACAACAAAATAGAATAATATTCCGTCGAACGCCTTTATTATCTGAATATTGTGCCAGCAGAAAGCTGACGACAATGCCGGCAACGGCATTGATTGAGTAAAACAAACCTACCTGATATGGATTAACCTTCACATCTTCGGCAAGATAACGGCTGAGTGTCGGTGCCTGCAATGCACCGGCAATACCAATAATAAATGCGGCAACCAGAAAAGAACCCAGAATAATATAAGCCTTTTGTTTTATCGCAAGGTTTTCTTCCATAACTGACTTTTCTATTCTGAAAAGAAAGAGTTATATCATAATTCATGGTTATAGGTATTTAAAACTCTTAATAAAAATATCATATTTTTTCTAATAAAGTACATAAGTTATTGTTAATTTGTTAATTAAATTTCAAATTGTGGATATTTATTTAATTTGAATTTATTGGTAGTAAATATAAATGCAGTATATAAGAAATCGTGTTTGATAAAAATTAGCAATATGATTATAAAAGCCGATAAATTTTTATCTAAAAATAATTGGCAGAGACCAGTGTTTGTATAAAAAATATTTGATTATTACAAATTAGTTTATACGATTAATTTGAAATGAAATTTTTTGGAAAATTTGAACAGTTTTTCAACGAAAGTTTCAAGTAATTGAGGATACAAAAAGTTGTTAATAGCTTTTTATAGTATCGACGATACCGGACTAAGCTATCGCAAGCTCTTTATTAACAAAATTATGCAGGATTAATCGGTTACAGAGTAAGCCGGATAATCCTGCAAAAGTAAATATTTAAATCAGCTTCTGTGTATGCAGCAGATTTTCAATTTGTTCTTTATTCCATTTATTGCTTACGGCCAGTGTCAGGATAGCCACAGCAGTTTCCAGATTACATTTACCGCCGTTGATAACGCCGGCTGCACGCAATTCATGTCCTTGTGCGTAAACAGCAGAGGCACATCCCTGTAAAACCTGACTGATATTCAGAACAGGTATAGATTGCTCACTAATCTGTCTGATTGCAGCCAGAAAATTCCTATCATTAGGGGTATTGCCATTGCCATAGCTTTGTAAAATTACTCCGTCAGGTGGGTTGTGAGTAAGACTGGTGGTAATCATTGCCAGATTAGCGCCCGGAGTCAGAGTAAAGCAGTGAATTCTGGCTGATGTACTGATGTCATATTGTGCAGATAGGTCTGAATTGCCAACAACAGGCAGATTAGTATTAAACCATCCTTCGGATTCTGACCATTGTGCCAATGAACCAAACTGCGGATTGGCAAATGCGTCTGCTTGTTCTGTACTGATTTTGCTGCTGCCGACAGCCGGCCAGAGCTGTCTGTTAAAGGCAATGGCAGTTTGGGTAAAACCCGGCAGGCTGAATGCAGCTAGTGCAGTACGCAGGTTTTGTGGTGCATCACTGTTATCAGCTTCCAGGGGTAGCATGGCACCGGTAAGGATAACGGGGATATTCAGTTGCGGCCGTGCCAGCGCAATTATATTGGCACTGTAGGCCATGGTATCCGTACCATGCAGAATGAGCAGACCATCATAATTTTCAGCTTTGCTGTCTATCCAGTTAAGCCATGTCTCCCAGTTTGACAGGGTAATCGCTGAAGAATCAATCAGTGGTTCACAAATAAACCAGTCGCATTTGAGCTGGTGACTGTATTCCTGAAATATGGGCGCAGCCAGGCTGGCAAGATTGGCAGCCGGAGCCAGTCCGGCCGGTGTTTGCTGCATACCAATGGTTCCGCCAGTGTAGTAAACAGCCAGATGTTTCGTGGAGTTCATATATGCTGCCTTTCATACGGTTACAGGTATTAGTGCAAGCATATCACGAACGGGTTTTGTTTACTCTGGCTTACGCGTACAATAAGGTCTTTTCTGTGTCTGAAGAATGGTAATCATGATTCGTACTCGTTTTGCTCCCAGTCCTACCGGTTTTTTGCATATTGGTGGTGTGCGCACTGCTTTGTTCTCTTGGGCATTTGCACGTAAACATCATGGTAAGTTTATATTACGAATTGAAGACACGGATTTGGAACGTTCTACGGCTGAATCAGTGCAGGCGATTATGGACGGTATGCACTGGGTTGGTCTGGACTATGATGAAGGTCCGTTTTACCAGACAAAGCGCTTTGACCGTTATGCTGAAGTTTTACGTGAGTTAGTGGCTTCCGGTCATGCCTATTATGACTATACCAGTCGTGAAGAGCTGGAAGCAATGCGGCAGGAAGCTGAGGCACGTGGTGAACACTTCTGGTATGACCGCCGCTGGCGGCCGGATGAAGGTAAAACACTGCCACCTGTACCCGAAGGTGTTCAGCCGGTTGTACGTTTTAAAATGCCGCTAACTGGTGAAACGGCATGGGATGATTTGGTTAAAGGTCATATTGCCATTGCTAATCAGGATCTGGATGATCTGATTATTGCGCGTGCCGATGGTACGCCTACTTATAATTTCTGTGTAGTTGTAGATGATTATGATATGGGTATTACGCAGGTTATCCGAGGTGATGACCATGTCAACAATACGCCTAAACAGATTAATATTCTTTTAGCTATGGGTGCAGCTTTGCCTCAATATGCTCATTTGCCAATGATTCTGAATGAAAAAGGCGCAAAAATGAGTAAGCGCCGGGATGCAGTTAGTGTGGTTGATTATGACCGGCAAGGTATTTTACCTGAAGCTTTACTGAATTATCTGGCGCGACTCGGCTGGGGACATGGTGATGATGAATTCTTCACGATGGAACAGTTTGTTGAATGGTTTGATTTAAAAGATGTCAGCCCTTCAGCCAGCCGTTTTGATCATGAAAAGCTGTTGTGGCTGAATGCGCAGCATATTAAAGCCAGTGATAATTCCCGTCTGGCTGAGCTGGTGCGCCCGCGTCTGGCACAGCAGGGCATTGAAGTGACTGAGCAGCCGGATTTGGCTGAAGTGATAGCACTGGTTAAGGAACGTGCTCAGGATTTAAATCAGCTAGCTGAAGAATGCAGATATTTTTATGCTAAAGCCACTCCCGGAGAAAAGGAAGTAGCTAAACACTGGGATGCTGATGCTCCGGCACGTATGCAGCGCTTTGCAGCCCGGCTTGAACAGTTATCACATTGGGATGTGGAAAATATTCACGCTCTTTTTGCACCATTTTGTGAAACAGAAAATATTAAAATGGGTAAATTGGGTATGCCTTTACGTCTGGCTGTATGTGGTACAGGAAAAACCCCGTCGATTGATCAGGTGCTGGCTTTATTAGGGCGCGATGAGGTATTGCACCGTCTGCGTCAGAACTGAGTTTGATTTGCATTTACACAGGCTGCCGGTCTTGTGATTATTTGTCTACAGACAGATATTACAGTACCGGCAGTCTGTGTTATTTAGGCTAATAGTATTGAGTAAAAATTTTTTTTGTGTAAATAAAAAGCTGATTATGGATGTAAATTGTGTATTTATGGCATTTTTTTGTAAGTTTGATACACAATTAATTATGCCGGTAGGTTGCTGCTGTGTTCTGCCTGTGGCACAATCTGCGCCGGTTTTGGATGAATGTAAATGAATACAAAAGCAAATTTATCACAACGTATTGTTGTTGGCATGTCCGGTGGAGTGGATTCATCGGTTACAGCCTGGCTGCTCAAGCAGGGCGGTTATGATGTGCGCGGTGTCTTCATGCAAAACTGGGAAGACGATAACGATGACGAATATTGTTCTATCAAGCAGGATTCACTGGATGCAGTAGCAGTGGCTGATCTGATTGATATGGATATTGATATTGTTAATTTTGCAGGTCAGTATAAAGATAATGTCTTTGCATATTTTCTTCAGGAGTATCAGGCTGGTCGCACACCCAATCCTGATGTATTGTGTAATGCAGAAATTAAATTCAAATGTTTTCTGGAACATGCGCTGAACGGTGGTGCAGATCTGATTGCAACAGGACATTATGCACGTAAGGATGTACGCGATGGCGTACATTATCTGCTTAAGGGGCTGGATCAGAATAAAGACCAAAGCTATTTTCTGTATCGACTGCAACCATACCAATTACAGCGTGCATTGTTTCCGCTGGGTGATCTGGAAAAATCTGAAGTACGCCGACTGGCGGAGCAGGCTCAGTTACCCACAGCCGGAAAAAAAGACAGTACCGGAATCTGCTTTATTGGTGAACGACCGTTCAGACAATTTTTACAGCGTTATCTGCCTACTAATCCGGGTGCAATGGTGACGCCGGAAGGTAAAATTGTAGGTGAGCATGAAGGACTGATGTATTACACACTGGGGCAGCGCAAAGGTTTGGGTATTGGTGGCGACGGTGAGCCATGGTTTGTTGCCGGAAAAAATTTGTCGGATAATGAGCTTCTGGTTGTACAGGGACATGATCATCCACTGTTGTTCAGTAGCAGCCTGATTATGCATGATTTAAGTTTTACGACACCAGAACGTCCTGCAGAAGGGCGCTATGGCGTGAAAACACGTTATCGCATGCCTGATGCGGCGGCTCAATTGCGTTATCTGGCTGATGATTGCGCGGAACTGGTGTTTGATGAACCACAATGGGCAGTGACGCCCGGTCAGTCTGCTGTACTGTATGCTGGCGCTGTGTGTCTGGGTGGTGGTATTATCAGAGATACCGACAGTCATAGTATTCAAAATAATTAATTTAATCACTTATATCAACAGACTGGCTGGCTACAGTCAGTCATCTTGCAGACAATGCTGATGTTCTGATTTGATGTTTTCTTTGCAGTCTGTTTTGACTGATATTTCCTTACTTCACTTTAAATTAGACGCATTGTTGCAGAGGAAAAAGATAATGGAAAAAATCTGGTTACAAAGTTATCAGGAAGGGGTGCGGGCAGAAGTAGATGTGCGTGCATATTCGTCAATTATTGACGTTCTTGACACCAGTGTGAAGAAATTCGGCCCGCAGCCAAGCTTTTCCAATATGGGTACTACACTCACGTATACTCAAACTGCTACTTTTGTAAATCAGTTCACGTCATATTTGCAGAATGTACTGAATCTGCAAAAAGGTGAGCGGGTAGCAATTATGATGCCTAATGTATTGCAGTATCCGATTGCGGTATTCGGGGTGTTACAGGCTGGCGGCGTAGTTGTTAACGTCAATCCTCTGTATACGCCGAGGGAATTAGCTCATCAGTTGATTGATTCCGGTGCAACTGCGATTATTGTACTGGAAAATTTTGCGCATACAGTGGCTCAGGTTCTGGAGCAGACTGCAATCAAGCAGGTGATAGTGGCCAGTATGGGCGATATGCTTGGCTGGCTGAAGGGTACTGTAGTGAACTTCATGCTGCGCAAAGTCAAAAAAATGGTGAAGCCTTTTCGGATTGAGGGGGCAGTTACTTTTCTGCATGCTCTGGAATTAGGGAAAAAACAACGTTTTACTCCGGTACCGCTTGAGCTGGAAGATTTGGCTTTGTTGCAATATACCGGCGGGACAACCGGTATGTCCAAGGGCGCAATGCTGACGCATGGTAATATTGTAGCTAATATGCAGCAGGCATCAGAATGGATTAAAGCAAATCTGGTGCCTGGAAAGGAAGTAGTAGTAACACCATTGCCGCTATATCATATTTTTTCACTTACTGTGAATATTATGATTTTTGCTAATGCCGGTTCCAAAAATATTCTGATTACCAACCCACGTGATATTAAAGCTTTGGTTAAAGTTCTGAAAAACAATCGGGTAACGGTAATGAGTGGCGTTAATACTCTGTTTAATGCACTGATTCATAATGAAGAATTTAAAACGATTGATTTTTCAACCTGGAAGCTGGTGCTGGGTGGCGGAATGGCAACTCAGAAAATGGTAGCGCAGGAATGGAAAGCCATTACGGGTGTGCCCATTATTGATGCTTATGGTTTAACTGAGGCCAGCCCCGGCGTGTGTGCTAATCCGCTGAATAATCCTGAATATACGGGTACTGCCGGTTTGCCGGTGTCGAATACAGATATTGAAATTCGTGATGATAACGGCAAGGTTCTCGGGGTTGGTGAAGTAGGCGAATTATGGGTTCAGGGGCCGCAAGTAATGAAAGGCTACTGGAACCGACCAGAAGAAACAGCTAAAGTTCTTGATAGCCGTGGTTTTGTGGCTACCGGTGATATGGCTGAAATTGATGCTAAAGGTTATGTAAAGCTGGTAGATCGCAAAAAAGATATGATTCTGGTATCGGGTTTTAATGTATATCCGAATGAGGTAGAAGAGGTTGTAGCCGCTATGCCTGAGGTGCTGGAAGTAGCTTGTATCGGTGTACCTAATGAAAAATCAGGCGAAGCAATCAAGTTATTTGTAGTAAAACGAGATCCGAATCTGACTCGTGAACAAATTATTGCCTATTGCCGCCAGAATCTGACCGGCTATAAAGTGCCTAAAGATATAGAGTTTTGCTCAGAACTGCCCAAATCTGCGGTAGGAAAAATTTTGCGTAAGGATTTGCGAACAGAAAAATAATATTTTGTTATAAAAAACGGATACTGCTAATATAAGAGCAGTATCCGTTTTTTATTCAGTAAATAAAATGTAATAATTTATTTATTATGGGTATCAAATATAATAAATGATATAAACATATTTATAGGTTTTACTTGTTTAATATCCAAATCCTGTCTGGTTGTAATAAATAAATGAATTTACTAATTTTTTAGCTTAATTTATTGTTAAACTGAATCTTAAATCAGTCCAATTCTGATTGTAATTCAAATGGAATATTTAATTTAGAATGAATATTTTTAGTACTTGTTGTTGGCAATAATAAGAAAGCTGGAATTTTATTTTTAATTTTAAATTGTATTCTACTTTCAGTTATTTAGCAGAAATTCTTTAGATTAAGTTGATAACTAAAAAACTGATATTGCTTTCTGGAGCTAATTCTAGTCATGTAAATATGCTCATGCTACTGAGGATAATAGTCAATTTTCTTTCTTATTTGAATACAATTAATATCAATAGCATAATGATATTATTCAGTATATTTATGCAGCAAATATGTCTGAATTAAGTAGTAATCAGGCTGAAATGCTGGGTAAATTCATATCCAGAACACTTTGTTTCTGGCTTTCACGAAATTCTGCCAGTTTTTGTGCCAGCTGCGGATTGTCATTGGCCAGCATGGAAATGGCAAATAAAGCAGCATTGGCTGCACCAGCTTCACCAATAGCAAAAGTGGCTACTGGTACGCCTTTAGGCATTTGGACAATAGACAGTAGTGAATCTTCACCGCGCAAATATTTACTTGGTACAGGTACGCCCAGAACAGGAATGGTGGTTTTGGCAGCAACCATGCCCGGCAGATGAGCAGCCCCGCCGGCGCCGGCTATAATCGCTTTCAAGCCTCGGGAACGGGCGGTTTCAGCGTATTCAAACATTAAATCCGGAGTACGGTGTGCGGATACAACCTGTATTTCATAAGGAATACTGAATTGCTGCAGAAACTGCTCTGCCTGCTGCATAATCGGATAGTCACTATTGCTACCCATAATAATGCCGATTTGCGGAGTGTTCATCGAGTTCCTTTTTTGATTGGTAACAGGTTTTTTAATTGATGCCTGGCTTTAACAGCGGCATTACTGTTGGGATAACTACTGATAATGTGCTGATAAGTAAGGCGGGAAATATCCTGCTGCTGTAAATGAGTCTGACATTGTGCCACCAGATAAAGAGCGTTGGCACTTTGACTGTTTTGCGGATAAAGGCTGTTAAAGCGCTTGCCGATATTAATTACCGATTCACAATTATTCAAACGGGAATGATTTTGCAGCAGTAGCCACATGCGCTCTTGTGCCTGGGCACTGCCATTGCCACCACTATCAGCGTTTTTCAGCAGACGAATGCTTTGGCTATAAAGACCGGCATTATATAGCCGGCGTGCTTCGCTGGTATTATCATTAGTGGCGGAAGCTTTAGCCGGAGTAGTGTGACTGACCGGAGTGCGTACATTCAGGTAGCGCGATAATGTATCTTGTTGCTGACGAATATCATTCATCTGGTTTTGCAGACCATTGATCTGTATCTGTAAAGCATTCAGCTGCGCCTGAATCTGGCCAAGCTGTTCAGTGGATTGGTTAGTATTTGTATGTACTTCTTCCGCTGCAGAAGTGCTAGCTGCAACAGAGGGGGATGGTAGGTTACTGCAAGCACTGATACAAAATGTAACTATCAGGATTAGGCTGAAATAGTATTGATTTAAACGTGAATTCATGTATTTTTCTCCTCTGGTTGTTTGTTATTATCTTTTCTGAATAAGTGTTAAACCATCACCAAGTGGTATAGTTAACGGAATTATCCGCGTATCGTTTATCAGGCCGGCATTGAACTGACGCATGATATGAACACTTTCTGATTCATTAGCGTTGGCTGTCTGTGCAACACGGCCATGCAATAAGACATTATCAATGGCGATAATACCGCCGGGACGAACCAATTGCAGGCAGCGCTCAAAATATTGAGGGGTGGGTATCTTATCTGCGTCTATCAGAGCAATATCGTAATAATTGTTTTGATTATTGGTAATCAGTTTATCGAGGGTTATTATTGCCGGCTGCAGATACAGCTGGATTTTATGGCTGACATTAGCCTCTTGCCAGTAGCGGCGGGCAATATCGGTATAGGTTACGTTAATATCACAGGCAGTGATATGTCCGTCTTCCGGCAGTGCCATTGCCATAGCTGTACTACTGTAACCAGTAAAAACACCAATTTCCAGATAGTTGCGAGCCTGAATCATCCGTGCAAGCCATACCATTAATTGAGCCTGTTCCGGTGCGATACTCATATTACCCTTGCGATGCCGTGCCGTTTCAGCACGCAGCTGTGCCAATAGTGGCGCTTCTGCAGGGTTTATTCCGGCAAGATATTGCCTCAGCTCCGGGGTATTCAGATAACCGTTCTGGCTCATAACGGGTTAAACAGAGATTATTCAGTTAGATAGGTATAACCTTTTTTCGGCAATTTGGCGGCAGCAAAGTTTGCTTCATCTTCCGGATTGAGCTGTACATCCCATAGCATGCCGCGATGTTCGATTTGTGCTTGTGCTTCTTCTGGGTGCTTAGTTAGAAATTCATTCAGAAACTGGGTAGTGTCAGACTGATAATTATACATATCGGTTTCTTCTTACATGATGAGTTCAGAAACGGGTGTATTATATACAAAGTAGGCAGTGATAGTGAAGAAAATGCCGGCAGATTGCACTTGTCCGTGCGGTGAGGAATGATGAGATACGGATAGATAGGTTATACTATAGTACTTTATCGGTCGTGGTTGCTGCGGCACGCGAGTATTTTTTCACAAGCTTTTGTATTATTTATGCTAACAAAGTGGTTACACAAGGTTTTGCCGAGAAAGTCTGCCCGGCGTGGCAAAAGGCGGGAAATCTCATTGGCACAACACCATATTCAGGCAGATGATCTGAGTTTTGCAGCGGAAAAGGTTATCACCCGCTTGCAGAAGGAGGGTTATCAGGCTTATGTGGTAGGTGGTGCTGTGCGTGATTTATTGCTTGGTGTGACACCTAAAGATTTCGATGTGGCAACAGATGCTACACCCGAACAGATACATAAACTTTTCCGGCGCAGCCGCATTATCGGCAGGCGTTTTCCGATTGTGCATGTTATGGTTGGTCCGGAAACTATCGAGGTAACAACTTTTCGGGGCGGGGCAGTCAACAGCCATAATGAGCTAGGCCGGATTATGAAGGATGTCAGTTTCGGTACGCTTGAACAGGATGCAATGCGCCGGGACTTTACTGCCAACGCTCTATACTATGATCCGAAACAGCAGGTAGTTCTGGATTTTCATCATGGCGTTGAAGACATACTTAACCGGCGTCTGGTAATGATAGGTAATCCGGCTGAGCGCTATCAGGAGGATCCGGTGCGCATGCTACGGGCAGCCAGATTATCTGGCAAACTTGGCTTTACCGTAGATAAACATACATCTAAACCGATAGCTGAATGTGCGCAGTTGTTAAAGCGGGAACCGCCGGCTCGGCTGTTTGATGAAGTGCTGAAAATATTGTTCAGTGGTTATGCACAGGCATGTCTGCGCCAGATGAATAATCTTGGTCTGAAAGATATTCATCCGCTACTTGATGCATTAATGCCGGGCGGCGAAAGTAATGATAATATTGTCGCACTGGCTCTGCACAATACTGACGAACGCCTGCGGGCAGATAAATCTGTATCTATGGGCTTTGTACTGGCAGCTGTATTATGGCCGCATATAAGAACAGTATGGCAGCGGGAACTGAATAGTGGTATGCGCTCCAGTGCAGCGATGAATGCGGCGATTACTTCAGAACGTCAGCATGTAGATAAAAACTGGGGTGTGCCGCAGCGATATAGTGTAACCATGCGTGAAATCTGGAGTTTGCAACCGCAGTTTGAAATTATGCGCGGGGCGCGTCCTTACCGCTTACTCGGACAGCCGCGTTTTCGTGCTGCTTTTGATTTTATGTGTCTGCGTGCCAGTCTGGGCGAATTATCACAGGAGACAGTTCAGTGGTGGCAGGCTTTTCAGCATGGTTCAGATGTAGAGCGTGAGCAATTAATTCGTACTGCTTCGCAATCAGAAAAAAATTCAACAAGACAAAAAAGATACCGTAACAGACGCACTAACAAACCTAAGCAGGAGGAAGCATGAATTTAGTTACAGCGGTAATTGCTTTAGGGGCTAATCTTGATAATCCACGTAAACAGGTTGAAACAGCTCTGACAGATTTGAATCAGATTAAAGGGGTTCGGGTCAAGGCAATTTCACCACTTTATATTACTAAGCCGGTAGGAATGACTGACCAGCCGGATTTTGTCAATGCTGTTGTTCTGGTTCATACCACTTTAAGTGCTCATGAACTATTAAATTCTTTATTGGATCTGGAAAACCGACTGGGACGGGTACGTGAGGTTCCAAACGGACCGCGAGTGATTGATCTGGATATAATTGATTATGATCATCAGGATATTAATGATGCGGATCTGACACTGCCGCACCCGCGTGCGTGTGAACGTGCTTTTGTAATGGCACCGCTGGCTGCAATTGCGCCTTATTATGTAATTGGTACTCATGACAGTGCTTCTGTGGTGGCCGCGGCATTATTAAAGAAACAGCCGGATGCAGTAACTATAATTACTGAAATTACTGACGAACAGGAATAAAAACAGGGGAGCAGGGAGTATGGATTATCGCTACATTGTCGTAGAAGGATCTATTGGCAGTGGAAAATCAGCTTTAAGCCGCCGTCTGGCACAATATTTTGATGCTCTGCTGCTGTCGGAAATTCCGGAAAGCAATCCGTTTCTGGAAAAATTTTATCTGAATGCGACTAATCACGGGCTAGCCACAGAGATGCATTTTTTAATGCGTCGTTGCGAGGCAATAAATGTGATTTATGCAGAGGATGAGCGACGCTCGCGGGTTATTGCTGATTTTCTGCTTGAGAAGGATCAGATATATGTGCCGGTAATTTTGCGTGAAGAGGAACAGACTCTGTACTGGCAAATTAAGCAAAAAGTAATGCCGAAATTTCCGGTTCCGGATCTGGTGATTTATCTGGAAGCTGATGACGAGTTGCTTGATAAGCGTTTGCGTCAGCGGGATGACGGAATGGTTAATCTGTTTCCGGCTGGTTATTTACAGCAAATTCACGCTGAGTATCGCCGGTTTTTCCATTTATATCAGCATGCTCCGCTATTGATTGCTAATACTAATGAACTGGATTTTCTTGGTAATGACGATCATTTTGAACTGTTGCTCAATACCATTGCCAATATGCAGGGCAGCCGTAATTATCTCAATTTAAGCGAATAGTTATTTAAAATTGTTTGGTGAAATAATTATTTCCGTTGTCTGCGTGGATATTTCAGTCAATCTGATTTGTCGTAAATTAGCTATATCGGCATTTTATGCTGTTTAATTTGAGTAAAAAAATATCAATGACATTATTCTGTTAATTTGGTATTTATTTTCTCTTTGCGATGGATTTCAGACTTACAAACTGTACTTTTTATAGAAAAAAGTACAGTTTTTGTATATGGAATTGCAGAATTCGGATACGTATTTTTCCGGCATTACCGAGGATGAAATTACTGGTTTAGTACCAACATTGGATATATCCATATTAGATAAATAATTTTAAAGATATTCCAGTCATCAGATGGGAATAAAGGATGGCAAAATATTTGTTAATCTGTTCTGGTTTGGCTGTAGTCTGTGGTATTTTGCCGGTCATTACAACTAGCCGGATATTTGTTGTAACAAATTTGGGTTTCTTTAGCCGGAATGCAGGTTAAAAATAAATAAGCTGTTATTACCGGCAGTATTTTCTGATAAAACATAAATAGCGGATTTATCTGTATATGCATACTATTCATACTTTAAGGAAAATGAAGGCAGCCGGTGAAAAAATTGCCATGCTGACTTGTTATGATGCCAGTTTTGCCCGTCTGATGAGCGATGCCGGTGTTGATATATTGCTGATTGGTGATTCGCTTGGTATGGCGGTACAAGGGCAAACATCTACTATACCGGTTAGTGTTGATGATATCTGTTATCACACGGCTGCTGTAGCACGAGGTAATCAACAGGCAATGATTCTGGCTGATCTGCCTTTTGGAGCCTATCAGCAAAGCAAAGAACAGGCTTTTGCTGCTGCAGTACGCCTGATGGTTGCTGGTGCACATATGGTGAAACTGGAAGGGGGTGCATGGATAGCAGAAACCACACAGTTTTTACAGCAGCGAGGTATTCCGGTATGTGCACATATCGGTCTTACGCCGCAATCCGTTCATACACTCGGTGGCTATAAAGTACAAGGTCGTGGTGAAGCCGCGGCACAATTAATGGTCGATGCTCAGGCTCATGCACAGGCTGGTGCTGATATGGTATTAATGGAGTGTGTACCCGGCCAGCTGGCAGCAGAGGTGACAGCAGCACTTAGCTGCCCGACAATCGGTATTGGTGCAGGTGTCGACTGTGACGGACAAGTTTTGGTAATGCATGATATGCTGGGTATTTATCCGGGTAAAACAGCTAAATTTGTCAAAAATTTTATGCAGGATCAGGATAGTATTCAGGCAGCTGTCAGTGCCTATGTTCGCGAAGTAAAAGCAAAAACTTTTCCGGCAGCAGAACATATTTTTGCTAATTGAAAGTTTGAATTAAATTTCTGTTTTTAATTGAAAATATTATATTTTTATGTGGGTTTTTCTTTACAAATAGTCAATAGGCATATTTTGCGGATATTTATACGGGCTTGTTTTTTTTTCTGGAAGTATATATAAGTTAATTCGTTGACAAATAAAAATTTTCAGGGAGATGCTTATGGCGCTCGCCAAGCCTTACCCCCGTGCTTTGACTATTGCCGGATCTGATTCCAGTGGCGGAGCAGGTATTCAGGCGGACTTAAAAACTTTTGCTGCGCTGGGTGCATACGGTACCAGTGTGATTACAGCCATTACTGCACAGAATACTTTTGGTGTACAGCAGGTTATGGTAGTAACGCCGGATATGATAGAGGCGCAGTGTGCGGCAGTAATGTCTGATATTCGTATCGATGCGGTCAAAATCGGTATGCTGGCTGATATTGACAGCATCCGTACGGTTGCTCAATCACTGCAACAATATCATCTGCCTTTTACTGTACTGGATCCGGTTATGGTGGCTACTTCCGGTTCAGCTTTGTCGATAGAAAATACTGTGCAGACAATGAAGCAATTGCTAATGCCGCTGGCTGATATTCTGACACCTAATCTTTTTGAACTTTCTATCATGACACATAAGCCGATAGCCACTACGGATCAAGAAATGCTCGAACAGGGACAGATTTTACTGGATGAAGGCTGTCATGCAGTACTGGTAAAAGGCGGGCACCGTAATAATTCTGAAGATGCTGCAGACTGGCTGATGGAACGGGATAATGAACCGGTATGTTTTAAAAGTCTCCGGATTCATACTTCACATACTCATGGTACTGGTTGTACTCTTTCAGCTGCGATAGCCGCTTTGCGACCACAGCATGAAAATCTGGCCAATACAGTCGCAGCTGCCAAAAGTTATGTACATGGTGCGATTGAGGCAGGACAACACTGGCATCTGGGACATGGGTATGGTCCGTTAGCGCATTTCTGGCGTATAAGGCATGATTAGTAGTTTTGCCGCTATGCTAAAATTGGCAGCTTGACCGGTATAAGGCCGACTGCAAGGCATAAATTGCCTTTTTATCAGACAGGGGAAGTTCTAATGCAGACATGGCATCAGGCAATTGGTGCAGAAAAACAGCAACCATATTTTCAGCATATTCTGGAAACAGTACGTGCTGAAAGGCTGGCCGGTAAGGTGATTTATCCACCGGCACAAGATGTGTTCAATGCGTTTAAGGCAACTGAATTTGCCCAGGTTAAAGTGGTTATTCTTGGTCAGGATCCTTATCATGGTCCGCAGCAGGCGCATGGTTTGTCTTTTTCTGTACGGCAAGGTGTAGCCATTCCTCCTTCACTAGTCAATATATATAAAGAACTGGCTGAAGATATACCCGGCTTTCGTATTCCGCAGCATGGCTATTTGCAGCACTGGGCAGAGCAAGGTGTATTGTTGCTTAATACCGTTTTAACCGTGCGCGCCGGTCAGGCACATTCACATGCAGAGCTGGGCTGGGAAACTTTTACCGACCATGTGATTGCTGTCTTGAATGCTGAACGTGAACATATTGTATTTATGCTTTGGGGCAGCCATGCACAAAAAAAAGGTGCTATGATTGACCGGAAAAAACATCTGGTATTAACTGCACCTCATCCGTCTCCTTTATCTGCATACCGTGGTTTTTTCGGATGCAGGCATTTTTCACGGGCTAATGCATATCTGCAGGAGCACGGAATAAGCCCGATAGACTGGCAATTGTAAGATATCCGGCTGACCAGAAGCCGGCCTGATAAACAGTACGGTTGTGTTTTTGCCGGAAACATCAATAAAACCATGTTAAATCTGAATCCGCAACAACACGAAGCTATTCACTATCTTGATGGACCATTACTGGTGCTGGCTGGTGCCGGCAGTGGTAAAACGCGTGTTATTACTGAAAAAATTGCTTACCTGATTACACAAGCACACTATCCTGCCCAGCAGATAGCTGCAATTACTTTTACTAATAAAGCGGCACGGGAAATGCAGGAGCGTGTTGGTCATTTATTAAGTAAACCGCAAACCCGCGGTTTAACTATATGTACTTTTCATTCGCTGGGTATGCGCTTTTTGCGTGAGGAAGCAGCAGCTGCGGGATATAAAAAACAATTTTCTATTCTCGACAGTGCCGATGCGGGCAAAATCATCAGTGAATTACTGGGCAGCACCGGTAGGGAAATGGTGTTTAAAGCCCAGCATCAGATTTCACTGTGGAAAAATAGCCTGCTTTCTCCAGAAGCTGTTATTCGGCAGGCTGATGATACATGGACACGTCAGATGGGACAGTTATATGCCTCTTATCAGGATACTCTGACCAGCTATCAGGCAGTAGATTTTGATGATCTAATCCGGATACCGGTTGAGCTGCTCCAGTCACAGGCAGATATTCGCTATAAGTGGCAGCTTCGTTTGCGTTATCTGCTGGTAGATGAGTGTCAGGATACCAATACCTGTCAGTATGCGCTGATGCGTCTGCTTACCGGTGCAGAAGGTAAGTTTACTGCCGTAGGTGATGATGATCAGAGTATTTATGCCTGGCGTGGTGCCAATATGGAAAATCTGCGTCTGCTGCAACAAGATTATCCGGATTTAAAGATTATTAAACTGGAGCAAAATTATCGTTCTACTGCACGTATTCTGCGTGTAGCCAATCAGGTGATTGCCCATAATCCCAAACTTTTTGCTAAAACATTATGGAGTGAATACGGGTTGGGTGACATGATTGATGTTATTGCCTGTAAAAATGAGGCTCACGAAGCTGATGTAGTCGTCAGCAGAATTGCTCATCAAAAATTGATTGGTGGTGATGCCGTACATTACCGGGATTTTGCGATTTTATATCGGGGTAATCATCAGGCGAGAGTTTTTGAAGAGGCATTGCGTAGCCGGAGAATTCCATACAGACTTTCAGGCGGACAAAGTTTTTTTGATAAGGCCGAAATCAAAGATGTACTGGCTTATGTTCGTTTACTTGCTAATCCGGATGATGATCCGGCATTTCTGCGCGCAGTAACGACACCACGGCGAGGAGTAGGTGAAACCACACTGGCTAAGCTGAATAATTATGCCAAAGTAGCACAATGCAGTTTATTTGAAGCTGCACGCAGTATGGATGCGCTGGCAGAGTTGTCAGCAAAAAGCCGTGAACCGTTACAGCAGTTTATGGCTTTGCTGGCTGATTATCAGGCACGTGCTACTGTGGAAGATGCCAGACAATTGTTGCATAGTTTGCTTGCTGATATAGCTTATGAAACACATTTGCTCAATACGGAAGAAGGACGGGCCGGAGAAATTAAATGGCGCAATGTGCAGGATTTGCTCAGCTGGATAGGCAAAAAAGGTGAAGAAGATGGCCGGAATATTTTGGAAATAGCCCAGACTATAGCACTAATGACATTGCTTGATGGTAAAGAAGATGAAGATGCAGATATGGTGAGTATGTCCACTCTGCATGCGTCTAAAGGTCTGGAGTATCCGCATGTGTTTCTGGTAGGCTGTGAAGAAGGAGTATTTCCGCATGCTGACAGTATCGAAGAAGGCAATATTGATGAGGAACGCCGGCTGATGTATGTGGGTATCACCCGTGCGCGGCAAACTCTTACTCTTACACATTGTCATAAACGCAAACGTGCCGGTTCCTGGGAATTTCATGAACCCAGCCGTTTTATTGATGAAATGCCGGGCGAAGATATTCGTTTGCTGGGACGTAAGGGCAGTGAACCCATTGTTAGTCAGTCGGAAGGTAAAAGTATTCTTGCCGGAATGATGGCACGGCTGGATAGTCTGCAATAGCAGTCTGTAACGTCATGTGGTTTGCACCATTACATGTTAAAATACAAATTGTTTGCTGCCTGTGCAGCTTGATTATGGAAAAAATTATGAAAATCGCCAAAAATTCTGTTGTGACACTGGACTATGAAATGTTCAATGCTGATAACCAGCTGATCGATAAAACTGAAGAACCGATTAGCTATTTGCATGGTGGCTATGACGGTATTTTTCCGTTGGTTGAAGAACAGTTACATGATAAGACGGTTGGCGATGTAGTAGATGTAAAACTGGCACCAGATGATGCATTTGGCGAACAGGATGAAGATCTGATTCGTATTGAACCATTGGATGTGTTTCCGGTTGAAGTTGAAGTGGGCATGATGTTTGAAGCAGATGACCCGGAAACTGGTGATGTAATGGTTTATCGTATTACCGATGTAGCAGATGGTAAAGCGGTAGTCGATGGTAATCATCCGTTGGCTGGACAGTGTATTCGTTTTAAAGCAACAGTAAAAGACATTCGCCCTGCTACGGCTGAGGAGCTGGAACATGGTCATGTACATGGAGCGCATGATCACCATCATCACTAATTAGTTACATCATTGGATAATTAAATCTGAAAAAAGGAAGTTTCGCCGAAAGCGCAAACTTCTTTTTTTATTTCCGGCAATATTCAGCTTCTCACTGAAATACTGCATGTTATTGTCTCTGATTTACTGATTCACAGTATTAGTTTCAGACGGTATGATAAACCATGCATTCATATTCTTATTAATGCCATTATGACTCCCGAACAAATTCTTGCAGCAGCACGTCCGTATTCATTGTTTCTAAGCCGTTTACTGGATAATCAGTTACTTAATACAGACAAACTTTATCCTTGGCTGGAGCGGCAACTGACCATTGATGATTTCCGGAATTTCGCTGACTGGGCGCAATTACAGAGTAGTGAAAATGAAGATGAACTGGCACGCCAGTTACGCCTGCTGCGCCGTTATGTAATGGCACATATTATGGCTCGTGATTTGGCGCGGGTAAGCGATTTAAATGAAGTCACTGTAACTATTACCCATCTGGCGGATTTCGCTATAAATATTGCTGAGCAGTATGCACATGCCTACTATGCTGGTTTGTACGGACAGCCAGTCGGCCAGTACAGCGGGGATAAGCAACGCCTTAGTATTGTAGGTATGGGGAAAATGGGTGGCTATGAGCTGAATGTATCTTCTGATATTGATTTAATTTTTGTGTTTCCGGAAGCCGGAAATACTGATGGTAAACGACAGAAGAGCAATCAGGAATTTTTTACAAAAGTCGGACAGAAAATCATTGCTCTGTTAAATGATATTACCGGAGATGGTCAGGTCTTTCGGGTTGATATGCGTTTGCGTCCAGATGGTGATTCTGGAGCTCTGGTAATCAATGAAACCGCACTGGAGCATTATCTGATTCAGCAGGGACGGGAGTGGGAGCGTTATGCATGGACAAAGGCGCGTCTGGTCACTGACTATCCGAATAATATCGCAGCACTGGTACGACCTTTTGTGTATCGCAAATATCTGGATTTTAATGCTTATGACGGCATGCGCAACCTGCACCGGCAGATACAGCGTGAAGTTACCCGTAAAGGTATGGCCGATAATATCAAGCTTGGTGCCGGTGGTATCCGCGAGGTGGAATTTGTTGCCCAGATATTCCAGTTAATACGGGGCGGACAGGTACGCAGCCTGCAATTAAAAGGTACACAGGAAACGCTGCATGCTTTGCTTCAGCACGGAATGCTGTCGCAGGATAGTGTCGATACATTACTGAAAGCCTATTATTTTTTGCGGGATACCGAACACCGGCTGCAATACTGGGATGACCAGCAAACCCAGATGTTACCAACTGGTGAAAAGCAACAGCAAATGCTGGCACAAAGTATGGGTTACAGCGACTATAAGGATTATCTGGCTGCCCTGAATCAGCACAGACAGGCTGTGCACCAGATTTTCGAAGCAATATTTACTGAACCGGAAGACAAAGCCAAAGTAAACGATCCGGATATGCTGCGTGTATGGCAGGATGAAAGTGACAACAAAGAAAAAATCGCTTTGCTGACTGCGCACGGGTTTGATGCGAAAAATGTATTGCAGCGTCTGCAACAACTGCATCATGGTAGTCAGTACCGCCAGTTATCGTCCACTGCGCAACAGCGCTTTGACGAAATCATACCGTCAGTGCTTAGTATTGCCGCAAAATGTCCGCAAGCAGATGTCACTTTAGCCCGTTTACTGGATTTTCTTGAGGCCATCGGCCGGCGCAGCTCTTATCTGGCATTTATGCATGAGCATCCTGAGGCTCTGGAAAAACTGGCTGGTTTAATGAGCCAGAGCAGCTGGGTGGCTACTTATCTGCAGCAGCATCCGGTATTGCTGGATGAGCTGCTCAGCAATGAATTAATGCGTATAGATACTGATTGGGCAGCTCACTCGATTGAACTCGAGCATCAGCTTAATGAGTGTCACGGTGATGTTGAAGCCCAGATGGATGTTTTACGCCGGTTTCAGCATGCATGGACTTTTCGTCTGGCTGTGCAGGATCTGGCTGGTTTGTGGACAGTTGAGTCCTTATCCGACCAGCTTTCCGCTTTAGCAGATCTGATTATTCAAGCTGCACTTACAAGAGTGTGGACTGAGTTACCACGCAGGCATACTGATACTGCACATTTTGCCGTGATTGGTTATGGCAAATTAGGCGGTAAAGAGCTGGGCTATACTTCTGATCTGGATTTGGTTTATGTATTTGATGATAATCATCCGGATGCTGTCGATACTTATACTCGTCTGGCACGCCGCTTGACCAGCTGGCTCACTGTTCCGACTGGCGCCGGCATGCTCTATGATATTGATTTACGTCTGCGTCCGAACGGAGATTCCGGTTTTACCGTCACACATATTCAGGCTTATGAGCGCTATGAACGTGAAAGTGCATGGACATGGGAACATCAGGCTTTAACACGCGCCCGCTTTATTGCCGGAGACAGTATAGTTGGCAGACGCTTTGATGCTGTACGGAATGAAATACTGTGTCGTCAGCGTGGTGCAGAACAGCTTCGGAAAGAAATTATTGCCATGCGCGAAAAAATGTTCCCTACACATCCACCAGTTGACAGTAATGTGAAATATGCCCGCGGCGGTGTCGTTGATGTGGAATTCATTGTGCAGTATCTGATTCTTTCTTTTGCACATCAGTATCCGCAATTATTACAAAATTATGGCAATATTGCTTTACTCAGTATTGCGGCTGAACTGGGGCTGATTGACAGTAAACTGGCGGAAGGCAGCCGTACTGCATATCGTTATTATCGACAGCTACAGCATAACACCCGTCTTCGTGACGCAGTCGCTACGCCCATAGATGCTTCCTTACTTGAATATTATCAGATAGTGAAGAAACTATGGAAACAGGTATTTGCCGCCGAACCGTCGGAGTAAATATTTTATCTGTCGGTTTTCACTTCCGCTAAATATAAAATCCTTATTCATCAGTTAAATTCCATCGTTATGCTGCTTGATATGAACTAAGCAGACAGCTACAATCAAAGGTCGAACTAGCTTTCAAACTGGTCTACTGTAGTGAACCAACTGATATTTGACTTTGACGATCGTAGCTATCCCGGATTTGATAAATTTCTTGGCCATACCAATGCGGAACTGATTTATGTGTTACAGCATCAGGCTGACCCGTTTATCTTTGTCTGGGGGGAAGCAGGCAGTGGTAAAAGCCACTTGCTCAAAGCATGGGTAGCACAAGCACAGTCACGCGGGCTGAAAGCTGAATACGTTGATGCAGCCAGAGAAGGCCTGGGACACTGGCTGTTCGATCTGGACTGTGTTGCCGTAGACCAGATTGAATTACTCAGTGCCACTGAACAGCAGCAACTATTTTCTCTTTTCAATCATTTTCGCAACAGCCGACACGGTAATCTGCTTTTAAGTTCAGCAATTCCTCCTCAGCAGCTAATGATCCGTGAAGATTTACGTACACGCATGGCCTATTGTCTTGTCTACGAAATCAAACCATTAAGTGATGAAGAAAAATTCAATGCTCTGGTAGGCATGGCTCATGCAAGGCAAATACCGGTTGATGCAGAAGTAATCCGCTATTTGCTGGCTCACTGGCGCAGAGATCTGGATAGCTTGCTGCTGATGCTCAATACCCTGAATGATTATTCACTGGCGCAGGGTCGACGCATCACTCTTACATTATTGCGCCAGTTACTTAAACAACAGGAAAATGCATGAATCTGGCTATTTTTGACCTTGACCACACACTGATTAACTGTGATTCAGATAATGAATGGCCGAAGTATCTGATGCAAAAGGGGCTGGTAGATAAATCGTTTGTTGACATGAAAAACGACAAATTCTACCAAGATTACCTGAATGGCTGTCTGGATATTGATGAATTTCTGAAATTCCAGCTTGCACCACTCGCGCGTTTTAGCCGCGCAGAGCTGGATGAAATGCATAATGAGTATATGCGCGATTTTATCGTGCCGCATATTTCTACTATGGCTAAAATGCTGGTACAAGGTCATCGCGATGCTGGTGATGAAATGCTGCTTTTGTCTGCTACTAATGAATTTATTATCGCACCCATTGCAAAAGCGTTTGGTATTCAGAATATTATCGGCGTGCAGTTAGAAACAGATGCAGATGGTAATTATACCGGACACTATACAGGTACGCCCAGTTTTAAAGAAGGCAAAGTTACACGACTGCAGCAGTGGCTAGCACAGCGCGGGCAGCAGCTGGAAGATTTTACTAAAGTGTATTTTTACAGCGATTCGCATAATGATTTGCCCTTGCTCAATTTGGTAACTGATCCGGTTGCCGTTAATCCTGATGAGAAACTGGTGCAGTATGCTCATCGCCATGGCTGGCCGATACTGAATTTTATGTAATGACGTATCATAATTTTGGCAGACAGCGTACAGATTTCAGTCTAAGTGATCGCTATCAGTCCGCTTTACGTGATTTAAATGCAGCATGGTTGGCCAATTGAAATGGAAGGTGGCGATTATCAGATACTGGATAATCCTAAGCTGGCTGTAAAAAACTCTAGGTTGAAATTCATACTAGTCTGAAGCCGGCGTTCCTGATATCAGATGCGCCGGCTTATTGATATACCAGTTAAAATTTGCTGAAATCATTGTCTGATTAATAGCATAGTTTTTATTTAAATAAATCATATTCTGAATAATATGGTCAGATTATAAAACTATAATTTCTCTTTTAAATTAGTTTAACTGAACTGTATTTCCTAAATTTATATAAATTAATCAGTAGGTTGTATTGTATGAAATATAATGATTCAGACTGAATATAAATTAACCGGTAAAAATAATTTTAATAAATACTGACTGTTGTTTTATAAAAATAAGAAAACGTTTTTTCCGGTTTAAAGAATAGTTGTTTTAAATCCAGCAGAATCGCAAGAACCGGATGTTTACAATGAATGGCAATTGATTATACTGATAATAAAGCGGTGTATGATTTTGTTAATTAACGCTATAATGTGAATAACTTTTATCTTGGCCATATTTAGTAAATTGCTCGGGTAAAAGTGACTTTTTAGCGTGCTCTTTCAAGAACAGCTTACTGGTGTTGAAAACCTAAGACTGAGAAAAGATATGGATGAATTAATCAAAGAAGCAGCATTACATTTTCACGAAGAACCCCGTCCCGGTAAAATTCAAATTACGCCTACCAAACCATTGGCTACCCAATATGATTTGTCACTGGCCTATTCACCGGGTGTGGCTGCACCGTGTATGGAAATTCACCGTGATCCCCTGAATGCATACAGATATACTGCACGCGGTAATCTGGTTGCAGTTATTTCCAATGGTACAGCGGTACTGGGTTTGGGTAATATCGGTGCTCTGGCTGGAAAACCGGTGATGGAAGGTAAGGGAGTACTGTTCAAAAAATTCGGTGGTATTGATGTATTCGATATCGAAATTAATGAAACTGATCCGGACAAACTGGTAGATATTATTGCTTCATTGGAGCCGACATTTGGCGGTATTAACCTTGAAGATATTAAAGCACCGGAATGTTTTTATATTGAGAAAAAACTGCGTGAGCGTTGCAACATTCCGGTATTCCATGATGATCAGCATGGTACAGCAATTATTACTGCAGCAGCGATTAAAAATGGTCTTGAAGTTGTTGGTAAAGATATCAGTCAGGTTAAACTAGTATGTTCCGGAGCCGGTGCAGCAGCGATTGCCTGTCTGGAGCTGCTGGTTGCGCTGGGTATGAAGCGTGAAAATATCACTGTGTGCGATTCAAAAGGTGTGATTTACCAGAATCGTGAAGAAAACATGGTGGAATCGAAAAAATTATTCGCCATACCGGATAATGGTCAGCGTAAGCTTGCTGATGCTGTTCATGACAAAGATATTTTCCTTGGATTATCTGGTCCGAATGTGTTGAGCGTGGATATGCTCAAAACTATGGCCAAAGATCCGATTATTCTGGCTATGGCTAATCCGACTCCGGAAATCTGGCCGCCTGAAGCTAAAGCTGCACGACCGGATGCGGTAATTGGTACCGGACGTTCTGATTTTCCGAATCAGGTAAATAATGTTCTATGCTTCCCGTTTATTTTCCGTGGTGCACTGGATGTAGGTGCAACTACCATTAATGAGCAGATGAAGCTGGCCTGTGTGCATGCTATTGCTGAACTGGCCAAAGCTGAGCTAAGTGATGAAGTTTCTGCTGCTTATGGCAATACCGAGCTTTCTTTTGGACGTGAATATCTGATTCCGAAGCCATTTGACCCTCGTTTGATTGCTGTAGTGGCGCCTGCTGTAGCCAAAGCAGCTATGGATTCCGGTGTGGCAACCCGTCCGATTGATGACATGGAAGCCTATGTAGAGAAACTGAGTCAGTTTGTCTATAAATCCAGCCTGTTTATGAAACCGGTATTCTCTCAGGCAAAAAAAGAACTGAAACGTGTGGTATTGTGTGAAGGTGAGGATGAGCGTGTTCTGCATGCAACGCAGCACATTGTTAACCACAAGCTTGCCTTTCCGATTCTGATTGGCCGGCCGGCAGTAATTGAAGCACGTTCGAAAAAACTGGGTCTGACTATACAGCCAGGCAAGGATTTTGAGATTGTAAATAATCAGGATGATCCTCGCTACCGTGAATACTGGCAGGCTTATTACGAGCTGCGTAAACGTCACGGTGTCACCGAGGAAATGGCTCGGCGCCGGATGATTAGCAGTTCTACTCTGATTGGTGCAATGCTGGTGCGGATGGGTAGTGCTGATGCATTACTGTGTGGCACGGTAGGTCGCTTCCATGATCATTTCAATATTCTGGAAGAAGTAATCGGCTATAACAATCCTGAACAGAATGCCTGTGCTATGAACGCACTGATTATGACCTCAGGTAATATGTTTATTGCTGATACCTATGTTAATCCAGAACCGACTGCAGAGCAGATTGCTGCTAATACACTGATGTGTGTTGATGAAATGAAACGTTTTGGTATAGAACCAAAAGTGGCTTTGTTGTCCAATTCAAACTTCGGTTCACTTGATCAGCCAAGCAGCACCAAAATGCAGGAAGCGCTTGCTTTAATTAAAGAGGCAGCTCCGGAACTAAACGTGGATGGTGAAATGCAGGGTGATCTTGCACTGGATGAAAAACTGCGTCAGAAACTGATGCCGGACTGCAAACTAAAAGGTGCAGCAAACTTGCTGGTAATGCCGAATGTTGAAGCAGCGAATATCAGTTACAATCTGTTACGTACTTCATCTCATGGCGTAACAATTGGCCCGATTCTGATGGGTATGAATGAATCTGTACATATTGTTACTCCTATGGCTTCTGTACGCCGTATAGTAAATATGGTGGCTTTGGCTGCTGTAGATGCCCAGCGTAAATAATCGCTGAATTCTGGAAGAATCATGCAGGCTGTCTGTGTTTTCAGACAGCCTTTTTGTGTCAATTATGGAGACAGTTTATGAGTAATGTGTCAGCACCCCAGACTGCACCTAATTATATTACCCCTTCGGGCCATCAGGCTTTACAGGATGAGCTTTATCAGCTTGTTCATAAAGAACGCCCTGAAATTGTTAATGTGGTGAACTGGGCGGCGGGTAATGGTGACCGAAGTGAAAATGGTGATTATTTGTATGGGAAACGCAGGTTGCGTGAAATTGACCGACGTATCCGCTTTCTGACTAAAAGACTGGAAGCTGCACAGGTTATTGATCCGGAAGCACGTGAACCCAGTGATCAGATTTTTTTTAGTGCTACTGTAACTATTTTACGCGGCAATGGTCAGGAGCAGACTGTACATATTGTTGGTACAGATGAAATTGATACCAGTAGAAATAAAATTTCCTGGGTTTCACCGCTTGCGCGTACTTTATTAAAAGCACATGAAGGTGATGAAGTGCGTTTGCATGGCCCTGATGGAGTGGAAAATATTGAAATATTAACAGTAGAATATATTCGCATTGAATAATGTACACATACTCATGAATAGTGTTAATATTCGTTATAAAATTTAATTTTAACAAATTATATACGTATGTATTGCTGCAAAAATATATGTATAAAATAAATTTTGTATAAATAATACAGAATTATTTCCAGTAGTTACATTTTGCGATAACAAACCCGATATCACTGCCGGATTTTTTATTATTACTGTATCCAAACATGAATCCAAAACTCGAACCGATTTTCAAACAACTCAATGCCCTTATTCTGGGCAAACAACAATTGCTGATACAAATTGTTACCTGTGTACTGGCACGCGGGCATATTCTGCTTGAAGATGTACCAGGAGTTGGTAAAACCACACTGGCGCATGCACTGGCAGCGGTACTAGGATTAAATTATCAGCGCGTACAATTTACTAACGATATGTTACCGGCTGATTTGCTGGGTGTCAGCATATTCCAGCCAAATTCCAATGAGTTTATTTTTCATCCGGGACCAGTTTTCAATTCTTTTTTACTGGCTGATGAAATTAACCGTGCTTCTCCCAAACTGCAATCGGCTTTGCTCGAAGCTATGGAAGAGGGGCAGGTATCTGTGGATGGTAAAACCTATGCGCTGCCGAAACCATTTCTTGTAGTTGCTACCCAGAATCCGACAGAACAGCTTGGTACTTACCCTTTACCTGAATCGCAGCTGGATCGGTTTATGATGTGTCTGAGTATTGGCTATCCGGCAGAAAAAGAAGAAAAACAGCTCTACATCTCTGGCGGCCGTCGCCAGTTTGTGCCACGCATTAAAGCAGTATGCAATGCGGAAATATTACAGCAATGGCAGGCAGAAGTATCCAAAATAAATTTATCTGCAGCTGCAGCGGATTATGTTTATCGGCTAGTTGCAGCTACGCGTACTCCGGGCACATTCGCAGTCGGGCTGAGTCCGCGTGCCGGATTGGCAGTAGTTCAGGCTGCAAAAGCATATGCATGGGTACAGGGAAGGGCACATGTTGTTCCGGAAGATGTGAAAGCTGTCTGGGTAGCAGTAGCGGCACACCGCCTGCAACCTTTACAAAGTCAGTCCCGAAGCAGTACTTTACTCACAGGAATGCTGGACCATGTGGCTGTGGTCTGAGACACCTGCTCCTACACTTATTGACGGGCACACAGCTTTGCGTGCACGTAATATACGTGTCAACCTGACACGTATGGGCTGGGGTGTGGCTATTGCCAGTTTTCTGTTATGGGTTATGGCAGTTAATTATCAGGTAAACGTAGCTCATGCACTGGTGTTCTGGTTAGTGGGCATTTTATTATTTGGTGCACTTGCCGGTGTCCGCCAGCTTACCGGGATAGTATTGGCGATTAAACCCCAACAGGAATATTTTGCCGGTAAAGAATGTGTTCTGACTTTGCGAGCCTGTGACAGCTGCAAACGTACACGCTGGTTATGGCTGCAAACAGCACAGGAAATAACCGGTACAGCCAGTGATTGGGAATTGTGGACAATTACACCAGAAAATACTGAATTTCTCTGGAAATTACCTCCACAGCGCCGCGGTATTCTGCCACCGTTAATACTTGCCGGAGCCAGTATGGCGCCATTTGGGTTACTGATGATTAAAACTCAATGGGAATTTACTGAAGAACTTGTGATTTTTCCGGAACCTTTAGAACATACTATTTCAGCACAGCGTAGCAGTGATGACGAACCCAGCGTCCAAATCAGTCTGAGCGGTCAGGATCCGGCTTATCTGCTGCCTCATCAGAGTTCAGCTTCAATGCGCCAGATAGCATGGAAACATTATGCCAAAACAGGTGATTTATTGGATAAATATTTTGAACAGGGAGGTAAGCGGGTAGAGCCGCTACTGATTTCCTATCGGGATTATCCTCAGGGAACTAGCCTGGAAAAAATGGCGAGTATGATGTGCTATCGGGTACTGGCAGCAGATGCTATCGGGGAAAAATATATACTGGAGTTACCAAGACAGCGCTATGAGGCAACGACAGGTCAACGGACAAAATGTCTGAATGCTTTGGGTAGATGGTAATGTGGCTTGCTGATCCGGTTTTTTTACGTAAATCCCCATCTGTACGCACTCAGCTTATTCTGTTACTGATGCTGGCATGGGTATCGTTACCCTTATTATTTGAATTACCTCTGAGTGTGTGTGCTGCATTCGCTTTGTTGTGGATTGCGCGCGTTGCTTTGCTGTTTACCAGTATTAAAAAATTGCCGTTATGGGCATTAATAATATTGCTGGTGGCTACTTCTGTATGGGTATATTTTCGTGTGGGAACGATTATTGGCCGGGATGCCAGTGTTTCTTTGCTCATGTTAATGATAATACTCAAGGCATTTGAGGGTGAAACTTTACGTGACTGGCAAATATTATTATTAGCTCAGCTAGTACTGATGGGCGGCGGTCTGCTGTTTAATCAAAGTATATTAATGGCTCCCTGGCTGATTGTAGCGTTGTTCTGCCTGATTTCATCTCTGGGATTACTGGCGGGCATTAAACCGATGACGGCAATACGGCAGGGCGCAGTAATTTTAATTCTGTCTTTTCCACTGGCCGTTATTTTATTTATAGCGATGCCGCGCAGAAATACGCCATTATGGGGTGTGCCGCAGCCGCAGCAATCATCTGTTACAGGATTGTCGGATACCCTTGAATCAGGGAGTGTCAGCAATCTGATTTTGAGTAATGAACTGGCTTTCAATGTTATCTTTGATAATGATGCTATCCCACGCAATGCTGATATGTACTGGCGTGTAATGGTAATGGGTAATAACACGGATGGAAAATGGCATGCGGTAAAAGAACAGTATACGGATGAAGATACTTTACAGCTGCCAAGTAGAGCTTTGCTGGAACAGCGTACCGACAGCAAAATGGTAGGATATCAGTTGATTATTCAGGATGATCACGGGCGATTACCGGCTCTGGATCAGCCTTTGCCTAATGAACAGTTTGGTTTCAGCCGACGAGTTGGTAACGTTGTCAGGGTCAATAATAGTCGCGAAGGTTTGCGTAGGGTACATTTATATTCTCAGATGACACCATACTTGCGTCAACAAATGGATCAGGGTTTACTGAATTATTATACGCAGTTGCCGGCTGAATTGAATCCTGAAACCCGCAGACTGGCAAAACAGCTAGCCGATAAGTCCGGTGGCAGCGAAGAGTTTATCAATCATATACTAACTTATTTCAAAAGCAATCATTTTCAATACACTCTAACCCCAAAACGGAACCAAGAAACACAGAATAAAATAGATTATTTTTTATTCGAGGGACATGAAGGTTTTTGTGAAGATTATGCAGATGCTATGGTATGGCTGGCTCGTTCAATCGGTGTACCGGCACGAATCGTAATTGGTTATCAGGGAGGAGAATATCACCCTGACAATAAGTTCTGGCAAATTCGCAGTAAGGATGCCCATGCATGGACTGAAATCTGGATTGCTGAAAAGGGTTTATGGAAACGGGTAGATCCGACCACGGCAGTTTCATCAGTGCGTATAGACAAAGGGGTGGAAAGTGCTTTACCGGCAGAACAGCGTGCCGGATTATCTTCAGCTTTTCCGTTATTACAGAAATATCTGGATAATGGTCAGTTTTACTGGCAGCAATGGGTGGTTAATTATGATAGGGGTAGTCAGAAGTCAATACTTAGCTGGCTGAATTTAAAAAATATACCTGTATATGTACTGATAATAATCATTATAATCGCAATTGTCATTACGTCACTTCCACTGATTTTCTGGTTACGCCGTCAGGGTAATGTGCAGACTCAGCCATTAACCGATGGTATTAATCTGCTTAAGCAGACTATTGTAGAAGGTGAAGAGTCAGAATTATCTGCAATCGGTCCGCTTGAGTTACAAAATATACTGGCAGAGCATAATTTGCTTAATGAAGATTTAGCTGCTTTATTGACACAGTATATAGACTGGCAGTATGGAGCAGCAGGAATGCCAGACATGCGCAGCCAGCGCAAATGGTTGCGTAAAATGAAGAAAGCTGTACGCAATCTGTAATTATGCCGATTATCCCGATGCATCATATCGAAGTTGTCTGGATAAATTATTAAGCACAGAAACGAAAACTACCCAGCAATCAATGTTATCAAGAGCTGGGTAGTTTATTATTACATTTAATGACCATATTAATTTTTAGATCAGTCGTGTTTCCGTGTGGTCTGGAATGCCTGACTTTCCGAAATCACTACTGACAGATAACTTTTACTCGGTTCGAATAAAAGTTAAGAAATAACAATACTTTAAATTCTTTGGAATGAAAAGGAGTAATTAATGTTAATAATTAACTATTTGATTTTAAAAAATATAAAAATAGAATAGATTGTTGTTAAAAATATAATATTTTTTAATTTTGAAGTTGCTTTTAGATTGTTGATGCTGCCGGATATTTGTATTTTGTATCACTAAAATTTTATTTCATATTAATTAGCTATCTTTATGAATTAGAAAAATATTTTATGTTAAATGTATAAAAAATTTTGATGTCTATTTTCAAAATGTCAGAAGATAAAAAGAAATAAAGAATATTAACTAGCCACAACGCCAAATTTTTTTTCCTAAAATTATAAAGTTATCTAGATGATTATAAGAAATCTTAATAGTTTCATAATCACTATTTGAGCTTATGAGATTTATACCATCAACAGTTTGACGGATTTGTCTTATAAAAAAATGTTTATTGTAAATAATAGCATATGTTTCATCATCAACAGGTTCAACATCATTAGTGTTTATTATAACAATGTCGTTATTTTCCAAGTTAGGAGCCATGCTGTTACCTTTTACACGCATGGCACGCAGATCATCAGGGATTAAATTTTTAGATCTGAACCAATTATTATTTATGAGCAGGGGTTCTTCAAATTCTGATAAAACCCATTTAATATTTTCATGATTTTTTGATAAATCAATAGTGTATATCATAACTTTTTTATATCCGTCACTGGGACCGGGGTTTTCAGTTAGTTTTGGATTTTCATCTGTTTGTATAAAATTTTCCCCTGTATATAGCCATGTAACCGTTACTCCTAAAATTTTTGCTACTTCCTCTAACCGTTTTCTTTTTGGAGCTGTGGCTTTAGTCTCATCTTTATTTTCCCATAGTTGGATAGCTGTAATTGATATATTTAACTTCTCTGCTAATTCAGCTTGGGTTAAACCTTTATTAGTTCTAGCTTGTTTAATACGGCTATGAATAGTGTGCATAAATTTTGACTTATTTTTATTTCAAATAATAAGAGATTCAAGAATACAATTAAATTATTAATTTAAATAATTATTTTTGATTAATGTGTAAAAAAGTGCCCGCTGTATCAATCTGTCAGCGGGCCTGTTAAAAGGTTTAGATGTTATTTTTGATCATATCAATAACTTCTTTGCCTTTACCTTCGAGGATGGCTTTAGAACCATACCAGACCATGTTTTTCACATTTTCATAGCTGATTGCCGGTGGCATTATCAGTTCTTTATCACTAATTACGACATCCAGTAATGCCGGGCCTTCGTGTGCAAGGAATGTTTTTACAGCGGCCTCCAGCTCAGAAGATTTGCTTACGCTTTGAGCACTGAAACCACAGCCTTCTGCAATGGTTTTGAAGTCACCGTTTTTCAGGTCAACATAGACTTCTACCAAACCTTCGCCTTTTTGTTCCTGCTCCACGAAGTTCAGGGAACTGTTGTTGAAAACAACTATTTTAATCGGCAGATTTTCCTGTTTGGCAGTAAGCAAATCACCCATCAGCATGGCTAAACCGCCATCTCCGGATAAAGAAATGACCTGTCTGCCCGGAAAGGCTTTCTGGAAACCATAAGCCTGAGGCATACCGTTTGACATGGTGCCGTGTTTAAGACTGGTCAGGAAGCGTCGTTTGCCATTCATGGTTAAATAACGGGCTCCCCACAGCATTGGAGTTCCTACATCTGCGGTAATCAATGCATCATCACTGGCATACTTATCTATCAATTCTATTAGTTGCTGCGGGTGAATTGGATGTTTGTCATCCGGAGTGGCATACGTTTCAAATTTATCCATAATTTTGGCAAATAAAGCGGTATGGTGCTCCAGAAAACTGCTGTCGTTACGAGTCTGTATTTTCGGCAAAATTGTTTGCAGAGTGGTTTTAACATCACCAACCAGCCCCAGATTAATCGGATGACGCAAGCCTAACTGAGTAGCTTCATGGTCAATCTGGATGATATTGGCCTTTTCCGGATAATATTCAGACCATGCAAAGCTGCAACCGAGTAATAACAAGGTATCGCAGTTTTTGATGGCATCATAACCAGCCTTAGTACCAAACATCCCGGTCATACCCACCTGATAAGGGTTATCCCAGGCAATGCTGTCTTTAGCACGGGAAGTGTGTACAACTGGTGCTTTTAGTTTTTCTGCCAGTGCAATTACTTCATCATGTGCATCTTTAGCGCCAAAACCAGCGTAAATGGTAATTTTATTTCCCTGATTAATCGCTTTAACCAGTTCTTCTATTTCGTTATCATTCGGACGGGTAACTGGCTGCGGATGCCATATTTTTACTGGTTTTTCAGCTACTTCCATTTTGCTGATGTCGCTGGGCAGGATGACAACGGCTACACCGCGTTTATTAATGGCGGCCTGTGCGGCCTGAGTGAATATACGCTGAGCTTCTTCCGGCTGGTTTACCATCTGGCAGAAAACGCTTGTATCCTGATAGACCTTGAGGAAATCCACTTCCTGCGGGAATCCGGTGCCCATAGAAGTGGCAGCCAGCTGACTGGCAATAACGATTACTGGTGCATTATTGCGGTTGGATTCGTATAAGCCGTTAATCAGATGCAAGCTGCCGGGACCACAGGAACCAGCACATGCAGTAAGTTTGTTTGTAATCAGAGCTTCAGCGCCGGCAGCAAAGGCAGCTGCTTCTTCGTGACGTGTATGCACCCAGTTAATGCTACTTTTTTCTATCGCTTTGCCAACAAAGTTCAGCGTATCACCGATAATGCCGTAACAGTTGCTGACACCGGCTTCGGTAAGAACATCAACCAATATTTCTGATACAGTTTTCGTTTTAGACATGCTGTATTTCCTCTTAAAATTGATTATTTATTTCAAAAATAATAAAGTAAATATTTTCTTACTATTTATTTATATAACCATATGTTATAAATAAATAAAATTTTATATTAATTCTTTATCAATATTGTTTGTATTGTAATATTGTGTAATCAACAAAACAAGATTATTGTTGAAAATCATTTAAAATCGATATTTTTGAATAAATTTTTATAAAAATGGCAGCCTTTATGTTTTGCCGGCTGCCAAAAAACTGCTGATTAATCAGATTGCGCGGTCATCAAACAATGGAATGCGGGTAATCCGGCTAATGCTGTGCATATAATCCAGCACCGGCGCAGTCCATTCGATTCCTTTGACCATAGTTATATTGCGCAGTAAGGGAAATAAAAGAATATCTTCCATTCCGAAAGTACCATTACTACTATGATCATTTACAATTAACGGCGATAGTGCAATCAGATCGGCATTGAACCGGTTAATATAGGTCTGACTGTTTTGTAAATGGTGCTGAAAATCACCAAAAATAGCAGTTTTTTTGTTGATGAAATAGTTGATGGCATTCTGAGTAGCAAACTCAGGCAGGTTAATACTGATGCAGCGCGGTAAAGTCAGGAAATTACGGTAAGTATCAACAATTTTTATCCAGCCTTCAATTTCAGGGCGTACAGTATTGTTTATAAGAGCAGTACCAGAAAGCTGATCAATGTAGTGAACGATATCCAGACTTTCACCCATGGCAGTACCATCATTTTTTACCAGAATCGGTACCATTTTTTTTCCGATTAATTTATTCGGAGTGTCTTCGTCATCATTCAGCAGATAGATATTTTCTACCGGTACTATTTTTTTACCGAATATCATTCTGGCTCGTACACAGTAGGGACAATGGTCATAAATATAAAGTTGCATTCAGATTTCCTTTTCGGATTTAGTGTGTTGATTAAATGTACAATATACAAAAAATATCATGTTTTAATATTTATACTGATAGTTTCGTATTGTTAAATAAGCGATAAATACTGTCAGGTAACAATAATACTGATTAAAATAATCTGTTATTGTAGATTGTGTATTACAAATATTAATTAATATTATACATATATTAATTAAACTTAGTTTACGGTTTTTTCATGAGTTGCGATGTCTTTAATCAAAATCTGGATTTTTTTCAAAACTTACAATTACATTTGGCTGATGCCCTGGCAAAAGAAGATGGTACTGCGGGGTTTGTAACAGATGAATGGTCTGGCAAATTGGGAAACGGGCGCAGTATGGTGCTCAAACAAGGAGCTGTGTTTGAACAGGCTGGCGTTAATTTTTCTCATGTTAAAGGTACCGCTATGCCGGCTTCAGCTGTGCGTAAACGCCAGTATCTGGCAGGAGCTCCTTATGAAGCAATGGGGGTGTCACTGGTGGTACATCCGTGTAATCCTTTTGTACCTACCAGTCATGCGAATGTACGTTTATTCATTGCATATCCCGAACGCAGTAATCCGGTCTGGTGGTTTGGCGGCGGTTTTGATTTGACCCCTTTTTATCCATTTATTGAAGATGTAGTGCATTGGCATAAGGTTGCTTATGATGCGTGTCTGCCTTTTGGTGAAACGGTATATTCTGAATTTAAAGAGTGGTGTGACCGTTATTTTTATCTGCCTCATCGGCAGGAACAGCGAGGCGTAGGAGGATTATTTTTTGATGATTTAAACCGCTGGGATTTTGCTCGTAGTTTTGCTTTTATACGAGCAATAAGTGCTGCTTATTTACAAGCTTATCTGCCTATTGTGGCGCGGCGCAAAAATATGGATTTTGGCGAGCGTGAACGTCAGTTTCAGTTATACAGGCGCGGACGTTATATTGAATTTAATTTATTGTGCGACAGAGGCACTCAGTTTGGTTTACATGCCGGCGGGCGAACAGAATCTATTCTGATGTCTATGCCGCCTTTAGCCCGCTTTGAATATCAGTATGAACCAGTACCTGGTTCTGCTGAAGCCGGTCTGGCCGGATATTTACAGGCGCGTGACTGGCTGACAGAAGCAGAAAACTGTCTGGTTTGATTAGTAAAATTATTATATATACTGTTTAACTTTGTTTTTTGTTCAATCCTTGCTGGCAGGATAGTGCTGTAAGCAGACACAGGCAAATTGGCATTATCATGTCGGGCGTAATATTGGTTATTTCCAATACAAATAATATGGCGGTAAGAGGCATTTTTTGCTGTACTGCCAGAAAAACGGTAGCTCCGGTCACAACTGCGGCGACTATGGGAACAGGTGGCAGCATGCTGTTCCATGCTGTGGCTGCCAGTAATGCAATCAGACCGCCAAGCATCATCGAAGGAGTAATAAATCCCCCGTATGCTCCGGCACGGGTGGCCAGTAGAAGCGCCAGCCATTTACCGATTAATAGTGCCAGAGCATAATGCCAGCTTATCTGGTCATTAAATAACAGTTCATTACCGGCTTTTCCGTTACCAAGTATCTCCGGCAGTTGTATGGACAAAACCCCGATGAGTATAAAGGCACCGATACTGATAAAGATCAGCTTGGGGCTGGTACGCACAGCCGGTTTGCAACAGGCGAGCTGGTATTGTAACAGCCATGAGAATGCAACAATCAGTGGTCCCAGCAACAACGACCAGATTAACAGTGGACTGTTCAGGGTAATTGCCGGTAGCTGATAGGCTGGCTGGCTACCCAGTCCGATCCGGCCTACCCATGCTGCGGTTGTACAGCAGATTAAAGCCGCAATAACGGTATTGCGCTGGAAACTGAATAATAAAGTTTCCAGTGCAAACAGAGCACCGGCCAGAGGTACATCAAAAACCGCGGACAGACCGGCGGCTGCACTACAGGCAAGCAGGACTTTTCTCTCTTCTGTACTGATGTTAAATCGCCGGCCGATAAAATCTGCAATGGCTGAACTGATTTCACGTGGTGCTGTCTCACGTCCGAGAGGTGAACCCATGCCTACTGTGAATATCTGTAACATACCATGAAAGAAAGTAGAAACTAACGGTATAGGTGTGGCACTGTTGCCAATTGCTTCCCTGATATCAACCAGTTTGGGAGCAAAACGGTGCAGCAGGTACCAGCCGGCGCCCGCTATTACGCCACATGCACTTAATGCAAGTAAACGATGTATGGCTGTGGTTTGTTCGACAATATTACGAAATGTGATGCCATCTGTACGGACTATTCCGTACACTAACTGCTGAATGAAATGCAATAATCCGATAAGTGACATGCCTGCCACGCCGGCGATGGCACCACAAAATAGTAATAAGGCAATCAGTTTCGGATTTAATCTGAACATGGCATGATAAATTTGCGATAAATCAAAGGTACTTTTGCTTTTTAAATAACGATATTGTAAACGACAGCACAGACTTTGCCGAATTTTGGCACGCGTCTGTGTTAAAATCAGAATATTTTGTCAGGAATTTAAAGGAAGTATTACGGTGATCAGTACCAATAAAATTACGATGCAGTTTGGCGCGAAGCCATTGTTTGAGAATGTATCGGTTAAGTTCGGTGGGGGCCATCGTTATGGGTTGATTGGTGCCAATGGCTCGGGTAAATCAACTTTTATGAAGATTCTCGGCGGTGATCTTGAACCTACTAGTGGTGAGGTGGCCATTGATCAAGGCCTGCGTCTGGGTAAGCTGAGACAGGATCAGTTTGCGTATGAGGATATGCGCGTACTGGACGTGGTACTGATGGGGCACACAGAAATGTGGGCAGCCATGACAGAACGCGACGCCATTTATGCTAATCCGGATGCCACTGAAGATGATTATATGCGCGCGGCCGATCTGGAAACAAAATTTGCCGAGTATGACGGCTATACTGCTGAGGCACGGGCGGGAGAATTACTTGCCGGTGTCGGTATCGATGAACATCTGCATAATGCCAGCATGAGTGAAGTTGCACCGGGTTTTAAACTGCGTGTATTACTGGCACAGGCACTGTTTTCCAAACCAGATGTGCTGTTGCTGGATGAACCGACCAATAATCTGGATATTAATACTATTCGCTGGCTGGAAGGTGTGTTGAACAGCTATGAATCCACCATGATTATTATTTCGCACGACCGCCATTTTCTGAATGAAGTATGTACTTATATGGCCGATGTGGACTATGGTGGCATTACTCTGTATCCGGGCAATTACGATGATTATATGCTTGCCTCTACACAGGCACGTGAACGTACTTTAAAAGATAATGCTAAAGCTAAGGAAAAACTTCAGGAATTACAGGAGTTTGTGGCACGTTTTTCTGCCAATAAATCCAAGGCAAGACAGGCAACCAGCCGGGCGAAACTGGCTGATAAAATTAAGGCAGATATGGTGGAAGTGAAACCTTCCAGCCGTCAAAGCCCGTTTATCCGCTTTAATTTTGATGATAAGAAAAAGCTGCATCGGCAGGCACTTGAAGTTGAGGATTTATCAAAACGTTTTGACCGGCAATTGTTTAAAAAACTGAGTTTGATGCTTGATGCCGGTGAACGTCTGGCTATTATCGGCCCTAACGGTGCTGGTAAATCTACGCTGCTGAAATTACTGGCTGGTGCATATAATGAAGCATACAATGATGGCATTAAAGCAGATAGTGGTACTATAAAATGGGCAGAGAAAGCACAGGTTGGCTATTACCCGCAAGATCATGAAAATGATTTCGATGTATCTATGACTCTGACAGAATGGATGCGTCAATGGGGCAAGGAAGGCGATGATGAGCAGGTGATTCGCGGTACTTTAGGCCGTCTGCTTTTTGGCAGTAATGAAGTCGGCAAGCAGGTACAAGTACTTTCCGGTGGTGAAAAAGGCCGTATGCTATATGGTAAACTGATTTTGCAGGAACCTAATGTGCTGGTAATGGATGAACCTACAAATCACATGGATATGGAAAGTATTGAGGCGCTGAATATGGCGCTGGAAAAATTCCCGGGTACTCTTGTGTTTGTATCTCATGACCGCCAGTTTGTTTCCAGTCTGGCTACACAGATTATTGAGCTGGATGGTGAAGGTGGTTATGAATATTATCTGGGTGATTATGAAGGTTATCTGGCTAAAAAAGGTGTAGTTTAATATTTATAAGCTGCCTGTGTTTACAGGCAGTTTTTTTATATGGGAAAAAAAAATGAATACCGGCAAAAGTAACGCAGTTGAGCTGATTGAATGTAATGAAAAAGAACATGCGGCAGCCATTCTGGCGCTGTTTAACGATACTATCGCCACCTCAACTGCACTGTATGATTATGAGCCCCGTTCACTATCATTTATGCATGGCTGGTTTGCAGCTAAACGTGAGCGCAATTTTCCGGTTATCGGTGCAGTAAATAGTCAGGGTGAACTGTTGGCTTTTGCTTCATGGGGTGCATTCCGTGATTATCCTGCCAATAAATATACGGTGGAACACAGTGTATATGTGCGTAATGACTGTCGCCGGCAGGGACTGGCACGCAAACTGATGCAGGAACTGATTGTACGTGCACGTCAGGCTGATTTACATGTATTAATGGGTGTGATTGATGCAGCCAATGACAGCAGTATTGCTCTGCATAAACAGCTTGGCTTCAAACATGTTGGCACATTGCCTCAGATTGGTTTTAAATTTGGTCACTGGCTGGATGCGGCACTTTATCAGTTAATTCTGGATACACCAGCTCAGCCTGTCGATGGTTAATAGTAACTCGGTTTTTTACAAAGCTCGCCATCAATACAAAATCATATCTTAGCCGGCTTTAAGCCACCAGTGCACAGTTACTAAACCCAGAATAGTCAGCAGTAAAGAACCGCCTGTATGCAGCAGTATATGTGTTACTGCCAGAGTATAACGTTGTGACAAAAGCATTTGCACGGCTTCGAGTGAGAAGGTGGAAAACGTAGTCAGCCCGCCGAGAAAACCAGTAATAACAAACAGACGCCATTCCGGAGCGATCTGGGTAAAGTGTATACACAATGCACTGAACAGACCAATCAGATAAGCACCGATCCAGTTTGCCAGCAGTGTGCCATAGGGCAAACCGGAATGAAGCGTATTCAGCGAGATTCCCAGAAGCCAGCGCATGATGGCACCCAGAGCTGCGCCGGCAGCAATGGCAAATAAAGATAAATACATAATCAATCCAATCATACGACGAATATACAATTAATAATTTTAAACTAAAGCCGGACATGCCATATTGCCTTCTGCTGCTGAAATGACTACGCTAGTGTTTTTAGACATGTAGAAAGTATCAATATGGATCTGACTGAAACCAAAATTTCCAGTAAAGAAGTTTATCGCGGTTCCTTTTTAAATGTTTTAGAAGACACTGTTCGTTTACCCAATGGCAATCAGGCACAGCGGGTAGTTGTACAGCATCCGGGTGCCGCGGCTGTACTTGCGGTTACGGCTGAGCAAAAAGTGGTATTGGTACGACAGTGGCGCTATCCGGTAGGTGAGGCTTTACTGGAAATCCCCGCTGGTAAGCTGGACGGAAAAAATGAAGATCCTGCGCATGCTGCTTTGCGCGAACTGGCTGAAGAAACCCCTTATACTGCTGCTGAAGTAAAACTGATACATACTTTTTATACTGTTCCCGGTTTCGGTGATGAAAAAATGTATCTTTATCTGGCTGAACATGTGCAACCAAATAGTGTTCTGGCGACGGATGAAGATGAAATTATTGAACCGGTGTTGCTCAATCGTGAGCAAGTGCGTTCGGCACTGGCAAATAATCAGATTCATGATGGAAAAACGCTGATTGCTTTGCAGTACTGGTTGTTATATTGTTAATAAATTTATATTTGTCATGAAAATAATCCCGTTACCCGCTCTTTCTGATAACTATATCTGGCTGTTGCAGCAAGAAAATCAGGCTATAGTAATTGACCCGGGCGAAGCACCTGTTGTCATAAATTATCTGACTGAACACAACCTGACCCTGGATGCTATCTGGCTTACTCATTCTCATTATGACCATATTGATGGGGTGGCGGAATTAAAAAAACATTATTCGCAATGCCAGATTACCGGTTGCATTGATTGGCATATTGTGAATATACCCGTAACTGAAGGCAGTAAATTTCAGGTATTCGGTCAGCATGTAACAGTTTGGCATATTCCCGGGCATACTACAGATCATTTGGCTTATTTAGTATGCGATTCTGCCAGTCGTTACAGAGTATTTTGTGGTGATACGCTGTTCAGTGCAGGCTGCGGACGAGTGAATGGGACTATGGCACAATTGTTCAGCAGTTTGCAGCGTTTAAACAGTCTGCCGCCTGATACCTTGTTTTATCCGGCACATGAATATACCGCAGCAAATTTGAAATTTGCACAAGCCGTTGAACCGAATAATTCTGCAATCAGAAAAGCATTAGTACAGGCAGATAAATTACCTACCTTACCGGTAAGTCTGGCACATGAACGCACAATCAATCCTTTTTTGCGTACCAGTCAGCCGGAAGTGATGGCCACATTACGCCAAAAAGGCCTCTCAGAGCAGCAGCTTGCCCAACCATTGGCAGTGTTTACTTATTTAAGGGAGTGGAAAAATCATTTTTAAAATTAATCACAGTGTGACTTTCTGCATGCTATGATTATTTCAACATAATAACGAAGGAATAAATGAGTTGAAACTGAGCTAAAGAATGGCGACTGATAATCTCAGCCGGCATATAAAGCTTTCAATTTATCTGAATATGAAAAAATTATCATATTGCATGGACTGGACTAAGTTGCTCAGTACCCAGCGCTTTAAGCCGGAAAATGGGTGTATTGTGCCTACAGTGACCGCTTCAAGTGAAGAGGGGGCGGATGCACTGCGTACTGATTTTCATATTGATTATGATCGTGTGGTTTTTTCCAGTGGTTTTCGTCGTCTCGCCCGTAAAACGCAGGTTCATCCGTTTGCCTTACATGACCATACACATAATCGTCTGACTCATAGTGTTGAAGTTGCCAGTGTCGGGCGCAGTCTTGGAAATCGGGTCGGTGTAATGCTGAATGCCGGCCATTTCCTGCCATCTGGCAGCCATGCTGCTGATATCGGGGCGATTGTACAGGTTGCCTGTCTGGCTCATGATTTCGGTAATCCGCCATTTGGTCATACAGGTGAAGATGCATTACGTGAGTGGTTCCGTGATCCGCAGCATGCTCATTATTTACAGGAATTGCGCAATACAGAACGCAATGATATCGAAACTTATGAAGGAAATGCACATAGCTTGCGTCTGGTAGCCAGTCTGGAAATGTATCAGAATGATGGCGGAATGCGTCTGACTGCTGCTGTTATCGGTGCTTTAATTAAGTATCCGTGGACCAGTTCTGCGCCGCATAGGCGGAATAAATTCAATATTTATCAGACTGAACTGCCCTTTATGCGTTGTATTGCAGAACAGCTGGGGTTACCGCAAACCGGTGAAAATCAGTGGATGCGTCATCCGCTTTCATATTTAATGGAAGCTGCTGATGATATTTGTTATGCCTTGCTGGATTTGGAAGATGCTGTCGAAATGGGATTATTACAGGTGGCAGACGTAGAGCAAATTCTATCCAGACTGACTAATAAAGAATATTTCTGGCAGTCTTATAGCAGTCAGGAGCGTTGTGCCCGATTGCGCGGAATTGCTATCGGAAGAGCAGTAGACGATATTGCACATACTTTTATTAAGCATCATCGGGATTTATTGAACGGTTCATTTCGCGGTAAGGATTTGCTTGCTCTGGCAAGTCCGGATGTTAGTGAAGCCCTGAACGCTGCAAAAGAGTTGGCTCGCACACGTATATTCCGCCATCAAAGCAAACTGATTACTGAAATAGCTACTTTTCCTTGTCTGGGTTCGATACTGGGTTTGCTTGTACCTGCGGTGCATGCCTTTATTAAAACCGGTCAGCTTAGTAAAAGGCAGGAGCTGGCATTGTCATTATTAAAAGAACAAAAACTGGATAAAAAGGATGGTTTATATCTGGGATATATGAAAGTTCTGGATTTTGTAGGTGGTATGACTGACAATACTGCGGCAAAGCTGGCGCGTGAAGTATCCGGAATCGGAATGCTGTAGATTTTTTGCTTATATAGTTGCAAAATAAATATATAAAAATCAATATATTTATCTATTTGTTTTCATTTTTATCTATTTTTGGCTTGCCAAAAGACCATTTATTGCGTATTATCGCGCTTCTTGATTTTCGGTGACTCTTAAACGAGTTCGAAAGCAGTGCACCCGTAGCTCAGTTGGATAGAGTATCTGGCTACGAACCAGAGGGTCGGGCGTTCGAATCGCTCCGGGTGCACCATCAAGCTAATGCGCCCATCGTCTAGCGGTTAGGACATCGCCCTTTCACGGCGGTAACCGGGGTTCGATTCCCCGTGGGCGTGCCAGATTTTAAAACCTGTTTGATTTTTCAAACAGGTTTTTTTATTTTAGCTTGAAATATTGCTGGTTTAATTGTTTAGTCCTGAGAATATAGCTGCTGAATTTTGTCATTAATTTTTTCAGGTTTCACTGGAGCTGTTAATACAGATAAATATTTTATACACCCAAATAAGCAGACCGTTGAGATAGCCATCGTTGCAAGTGTTTATTGACTACTTCAGGTTGCTGGCTAATCAGAACAGGCGCTAAATCACGTGCTTTTTCCAGTATGGGCAGATCTTCTTCCAGATTGGCAAAACGCAGCATCGGCACACCACTCTGGCGTGCTCCCAGAAACTCTCCCGGTCCGCGAATATTCAAATCTTGCCGGGCAATTTCAAAGCCGTCGGTATTTTCATAAATTACTTTCAAACGTGCTTTGGCTACATCACTAAGAGGTTCACTGAATAACAATACACAGCGGCTGGCTGCTGCTCCACGTCCCACCCGACCGCGAAGCTGATGCAATTGTGCCAGTCCCATACGTTCAGCATGTTCTATTACCATCAGACTGGCATTGGGTACATCTACACCAACTTCAATCACTGTTGTAGCCACCAGTACCTGAATACTGCCTTCAACAAATGCTGTCATAACAGCTGCTTTTTCTGCCGGCTTGAGCCGTCCATGTATTAAGCCTATATTCAGTTCTGGTAACGCCGTCTGTAATTGAGCAACTGTATCTACGGCAGTTTGCAATTGCAGTACTTCAGATTCTTCAATTAACGGACAGACCCAGTATACCTGCCGGCCTTGTGCACAGGTATGCTTTACCAGTTTTTCAACTTCCTGACGGCGGGCCGTGTTTACCAGACGGGTTATAACAGGTGTTCGTCCGGGAGGCAGTTCATCAATGACAGAAACATCCAGATCGGCAAAAAAACTCATTGCCAGTGTGCGGGGTATTGGTGTGGCGGACATCATCAGCTGATGTACATCTTCACCTTTATTTTTTAATGCCAGACGCTGGGCAACACCGAATCTGTGCTGTTCATCAACAATAATCAGACCCAGATTATGAAAAGTAACATCATCCTGAAATAGAGCATGCGTACCTATTGCCAGCTGAGCAGTACCATCTGCCAGTTCTTTCCGTGCTTCATCACGGGCTTTTTTGCGCATACTGCCTGAAAGTCTGGCAATCTGGATTCCTAAAGGTGAAAACCATTGTGTAAATTTCAGATAATGTTGTTCAGCCAGAATTTCTGTGGGCGCCATGACCGCTACCTGAAAACCGGCTTCTATTGCTATTGCCGCTGCCAGAGCACAAACAATGGTTTTACCGCTGCCCACATCTCCCTGTAGTAAACGGTGCATCGGGTGTGTCTGGGCTAAATCATCAGTGATTTCAGCAAGAGCACGCTGCTGAGCTTCTGTTAAGGTAAAACTCAGATTAGCCAGTAAATGCTCACTAATATGGCCGTTACCAGTTAAAGCTTTTGCATGCCCGTTTAAGCGTTGCTGGCGTGCCAGCCTCATGGATAACTGCTGAGCCAGCAATTCATCAAATTTCAGCCTTTGCCATGCTGGTAAAGTACCTTCATGTAAATCACGCGCAGTGTACTCTGGCGGTGGGGAGTGCAGAAAAATCAGGCTTTCCAGCAGAGGAGGTAATTGTAACTGCTGTAATAATTCAGCCGGCAGTGTATCATCTGCCGGCAGATGCTTGAGTGCAGCCTGAATCAGCCGGCGAAGGGCAGGCTGGTTTAGTCCGTTAACGGTGGGATAAACGGGAGTGAGGCTTTCTGCCAGTCCTTTATCAATATCAGTGCGAATTTTTGGGTGCACCATTTCATCGCCAAAAAAACCATGTCTGATTTCACCCAGAGCCCGAATCACATTACCTTCTGCCAGTTGTTTTTGCTGATTAGGATAAAAATGCAAAAATCGCAGGTACAAGACATGTCCGGATACGTCCTGAACTTGTACTACCAGCTGTTTACGCGGACGAAATTGTATTTGCTGATGAATAACAGTCGCTTCAATCTGTACCGGCACCCCGTTCTGTGCATCAGCAATCGGCGTAATATGTGTCTCATCTTCATAGCGTAACGGTAAGTGTAAAGCCAAATCCCAAATATTAGTAATATTAAGTTTGGTCAGTTTGGCAAGCGTATTGGCACTTACTGGAAAGGGAAAATCAGCAGCAGACATAGTGACAAACAGTAAAAGCATATTACAACATGGTTACGATAGCATGTTTGCACATATAGCGCTAATCTGACCACTTTAATCATATTTAAAGAATTGATCAGAATATCAAATTAATACACTGTGTATTTTGATTAAAAAATAAACCCGTTTCGCTATCCAGACAGCGAAACGGGTACTCTGACAGAATGAATTAATCTTGTCGCTCTACCTGTGTTACATCACGTACAGCACCGGTATCAGCACTTGTAGTCATGGCTGCATAGGCACGTAAAGCAACAGAGACATGACGCTGACGTTTAACAGGTTTCCATGCACGAGCACCACGACTTTCCATTTCTGTGCGGCGTTGTACCAACTCTGCATCAGATACAGCCAGATGTATCCGGCGTTCAGGAATATCAATTTCGATAATATCTCCTTCCTGTACCAGCCCGATATTGCCGCCTTCGGCAGCTTCAGGAGAGGCGTGGCCAATCGAAAGCCCCGAGGTGCCCCCGGAAAAACGACCGTCTGTAAGCAGAGCACATGCTTTACCCAAACCTTTAGATTTCAGATAACTGGTCGGATAAAGCATTTCCTGCATTCCGGGACCGCCTTTAGGACCTTCATAACGGATAATAACCACATCACCAGCTACTATTTGATTACTTAGAATGGCTTCAACAGCCTCATCCTGACTTTCAAACACCCGGGCGCGGCCGGTAAATTTAAGGATACTATCATCTACCCCAGCCGTTTTAACTACACAGCCGCGTTCTGCGAGATTACCGAATAACACAGCCAGACCGCCGTCCTGAGAATAAGCATGCTGTTTATCACGGATACAGCCATTTTCACGATCCAAATCCAGAGAAGGCCACATCGCGTTTTGTGAGAAAGCCTCAGTTGAACGGATGCCGCCCGGTGCAGCCCGATATCGTTGTATTGCCTCAGTATTGTTCTGATTGCTTACATCCCAGTGCTTAATCGCATCTGCCAGTGTAGGCATATGTACAGTATGTACACTGGTATCTAGTAAACCGGAATGATTAAGCTGGGATAAAATGGCCATAACACCACCGGCACGATGCACATCTTCCATGTGATATTTCTGTGTAGCCGGAGCCACTTTACACAGGCAGGGTACATGGCGGCTTAACTGATCAATATCAGCCATTTTAAAATTAACACCGGCCTCGGTGGCGGCTGCCAGCAAGTGTAATACCGTATTGGTAGAACCACCCATAGCAATATCCAGACTCATAGCATTATTAAAAGCTGCCTTAGTTGCAATACTGCGCGGAAGCACACTACAGTCATCCTGTTCATAATAGCGTTTGGCTAATTCAACAATACGCCGGCCTGCTTCAAGAAAAAGTTCTTTACGTAATGCATGAGTAGCGAGTAAAGAACCATTACCGGGTAAGGATAAACCCAGAGCTTCAGTCAGACAGTTCATTGAATTAGCTGTAAACATACCAGAGCATGAACCGCAGGTAGGGCAGGCACTACGCTCCACTTGTGCAACCGTTTCATCGCTGATTTTATCGTTACCAGCCTCAATCATTGCATCAATCAGATCCAGCTTGCGGATTTGTTGCTCACCATTGGTGGCAGCGATAATTTTACCCGCCTCCATCGGACCACCGGAGACAAAAATAGTCGGAATGTTCAGGCGCATAGATGCCATCAGCATTCCCGGAGTAATTTTGTCACAGTTGGATATACACACCAGTGCATCAGCACAATGTGCGTTGACCATATATTCCACACTATCCGCAATCAGGTCGCGTGAAGGCAAGCTATAAAGCATTCCTTCATGTCCCATAGCGATGCCATCATCAACAGCGATGGTATTAAATTCCTTGGCAATACCGCCAGAACGTTCAATTTCACGTGCTACCAGCTGACCTATATCGTGCAAATGCACATGTCCGGGAACAAACTGGGTAAAAGAATTGGCTATGGCAATAATCGGTTTACCAAAATCACTATCAGCGACACCTGTTGCACGCCAGAGCGCACGTGCACCGGCCATATTGCGCCCATGTGTAGAAGTTTGTGAACGGTATTGTGGCATTATGCATTCCCTTGTATTGGTTTTTATCTGTAAATGTAAAACAACTGCCAGCATGGTACGCAGGCAGTTGATGTTTGTAAACTTAGAACTGAATTGATTATATAATTTTAACAAGTTAATTTCAGACTACACAGAAATTAATATTGCTGAAACGACATATCAGTATGTAATATTCTTAAGTATATAAAATTATTTTTTTATGACAATTGTTTTGGCCAAATAATCTTGGAGAGTACGACGATTGGCCTCTGTTCTGAACAGCATAAAAAAACAAATAAATGTAATTAAATAGTTAAATATTTTCTCAGTAGATTCAGGATTAAGGTTGAAAATTTCAATCAATAAGTATGAAAAAATAATGATAATTGTTTGAAACAAAATTTCACGAATTAATACAGTACCGACAAATCCCGGATTGCGTCCGTCAAGGTTAATAACTTTAATTTTCATAATGCGCTTACCAAATGACTGACCAGTTTTACTCATCATAATCCATTGTGCTGTGATAAATGGTATTGAAGGTATTAAAATACATATGATCAAAGCTAGGTAATCTAGGTAATTTATTTGCATAGATACTGACTGGGAACCCTCATGAAATACATATAGCAGTGCAGCCAAAAATATACATAGAGAATATAAAACAGCGTTAATTATATACGCAGCGCTCCTTTCCCATGGACTGGCAAGTTCAACTTCTATTTCCGAATCATGAAAATCATCATAATCATAATTATTCTTTGAAAAATTCTTCTGAGTATTGGGCATAGTGTATTTCCTTAAAATTTGTTAAAAAAGTATTAAAGAAATGTATTGTTGCTCAAACATTAGTCGTAAGTACTTTTATAAAAACAAATTTAAATAATATTAAATTATAAATAGGTTAAATGTAGTAAATTATTTTATTTTGTTCCCTGTCAATCGTCAATCATTTGTTTTCAATATTTATTTTTCTATTTGTCATGAAAAAATATTCAATTAGTGAATTTTTAGCAAATTTTTTAATAATATATAAATATTTTATTTATTATTTTAAAATATTCAATTTATATCAATATCAAATAAAATGAATTAATTTGAGGTTAGCTTGAGTAAGATACAGGATTTTACAAAAATACAAGGTTTGAATGAAAAAGATGATATTTCTACACAAGATTATCTTGTTGCAACTTCATTACAACACGTGATAGCAGGTATGATCAATATACAATTATTTCTCGCTCCTGCAATTGTCATGTATATTATTTTATATATTCGTCCTTATTCTAATATTTTTTTCTATATTACTTTTGTTTGTATTATATTTTTAATAATTTTTCCAGCCTGGGAGAGTTACCGGATGCGGACACAGTGGCAGTTTATAGGTAAAAAGATAATGGGTTCAGGGTAATACGCCTTAATAATAGGTCGTCTGATTTTTGGATTAATGTGATAAAAAGGGAGATCATTTATTATTTATATATATTTTTTCTTGTAATAACTATTTTTTATTTACCAGGTCTGCATAATGAGGGTTTTTGGACCTTTTTCTTAGTGACGTTACTTAAGCTATGGTCATCAATAACGACACTTCCGTTATTATTTATCATTCTTTTGGTAAATATATTCAATTTGACGTGTCTATATCGCTTATTTCAGAATAGCTTTATAAAAAAATATATTAATATTATTTGAATAGTTTTAAATTTAGTCAGCCTCAAGAAATTTTAATTTTTCCCGAGGCTTCTTAGTTATTTAATTTTTACAACGATTGTATTAGCCAAAAAGTCTTGCAGTGTACGATAATTTGATTTTCTTATAAATAACATAATTATACAAATAAAAAGAAATAGAGTTGAAAATTCAGTGAATATACTTAAAATCCTATATAAATAATCTAAAAATTTATCAATAAAATTCAGATAAATACCAACATTTTTAGCAGATTCCATTTCACTGAAATATACATATATTCCTACTAATTTAAACAAAAGGATAAGAGTTATGAATGTATAAAAAATTTCACGGACTAATACTGCATTGAAAAAGCCAGCTTTCTCACCATTCTTTTTAATAACTTTGATTTTCATTAATCGCTTACCAACAGATTGGCCTGTTAGACTCATTTGTATAAATTGAAATACAACATAAATGAGTAAAGGTAATATGATATATAAGAATATTCGTAATGGTTGATGTACACCTCCCTCAAAATTATCATCCATAAATAAGAATGAAAAAATAGATCTTATTGGCTTATCAGTTTCATAATCTGCAAAAATCCATAATTCAAAAGGATTTATAATATTTTGTGAATAATTTGATTCATAATCAGTTTGAAAATTATAAACATGTAAAGAAATGTAAAATATAAAATAATATATTACATAATTAATCAGATATGCTGTAACTCTTTTCCATGGCGGAGCCAGTTCAACCAGGCCGCCTTTTTCTGTCATTAAGAAATTATGTTTATCATTTAATGCTGAAGATTGTTGAGTACGGGACATAAATCTATAAATCTCTTAGTGTGAAATCAAATTCAATATGCTTATAAATCAGAAATATTTTAAGTTAATTTTTATAAAAAATAATATTATATATTTACATAATATTATCTGGTAATAATATCAGGATTTATTTATATTTCATTAGATTTATTTGGTAAATATGGTTTTTTATAAATAAAAACAGATATTTTTAAATAAAATATCTGTTTTATGATATAGCTAATCCGTTTTTATATCATGCAGGTGTTCTCAACTCAGCTGAGAGTTTATCCAGAATACCATTAATGAATTTATAGCCATCGGTACCACCAAAGGTTTTAGTAATTTCGATAGCTTCATTGATAATTACCGGATGGGGTGTTTCCGGCATGGCAGAAAGTTCATGGCAGGCCATCAGCAGTACAGCCCGTTCAACCGGATTAAGCTCATCTTCGTGGCGGTCCAGCAGAGGACGGATCCGTTTCATGTAATCACGCTGATTGTTATAGGCACCAAAAAATATCTGGGTAAACAATTCTTCATCAGCTTTGGCGAAATATTCATTATCACGAATATTCTGCGCAATAATAGCAGCTGATTCTTCGTTATTCAGTTGTGCCTGATATAAAGCCTGAACAGCAAACTGACGGGCACGACGACGTGGTGTAATCATTGACATGTATACAATGTCCTTGTTTAATAAATAATCAATATTGAATTTTAAGCAGATTGGCCATTTCTACTGCAACTATAGCCGCTTCACTGCCTTTATTGTGCATACGCGCCAGTGCCTGAGCATCGTTCTCGGTAGTCAGTATGGCATTGGCAATGGGTATATTGTGATCCAGACTAACTCGGGATACACCTGCGGCAGCTTCGTTGGACACCAGCTCAAAATGATAAGTCTCACCGCGGATAACCACTCCGATGGCCACCAAAGCATCAAATTTGCCGCTACCAGCCATGCTTTTCAATACCAGAGGTACTTCTAAAGCACCCGGTACAGTAGCCAAAGTTATATCGCTGTCTTTAACCGCCAGTTTAATTAAGCGGCTGCAACAGGCTTTGACCAGCTCTGCTCCGATAGGATTAGTAAAGCGTGCCTGTACAATGCCTATACGCAGGCCAGAGCCGTTATGTTCCGGGGTGATGGTATTCATTCAGTTTCCTTTTTTCATCTGTTACGCCTCAAGCACCATTGCATTGTCCGGAATAAAATACTTACATCACAGACACACAAGTATTTATGCTTAGCATTCTGATTTTACCGAATTTGCCAATAGGGTGGAATGTTTAAACCGTTTTTTTCTGTTTGTGTCTGGGCTTAAGTGAGCCCAGATAAATGGCCAGTAAGGTCAGTGCAGTACCAGTCCATTGCACAGTATTTATCGGTTTATTCAGCAAGAAAAAATCGATCAGAATCGCAGCAACAGGTTCACTTAATAGTAATAAACCGGTTAAAGTCAGTGACAGCAAAGGTACGGCATAAGCAATTAACCCCCAGGCAAAACACTGCATGACCACACCGTAAATCATGATCAGAAGAATGTCTTTTGTGTTAGTAGGCCAGAAATGACCTGAATCAATGAGAATACTTGGCACAATTAATGCACCGACTGCTCCGACACTGACCAGCAGCATTAGCGGAAATAATGCAACCGGCTCTGCCAGATGTGCCTGACGAATACATGCCATGGAGGCAGCCATTGCTGCACCGGAAATCAGACCGATAAAAATACCATAACCACCATGTGAATTGTGTCTGAGTTCAGGGTGGGCGATCAGTAAAATACCGATTACAGACAATATCATGCTGAATAGTTGTAATTTGCTCTGTCGTTCACCGAAGAAAAACCAGGCAATTGCCGCCAGAAAAAAAATCTGCATACTGTTGAGCAGAGTAGAAATTCCCGGACCTACTGCATGAATGCTTTCATGCCAGAATGCCAGATCAAAACCTAAAAATACACCTGATAGCATACAAAACCGTTTTGCTTTATTGCTTTCAGGCAGTTTCTGACCAAAATAGCGACTTAAAAACAGAAAAACGATACCACCAATGAATACACGCCATAATGCAATGGCATAAGAACCAATAGATACAAATTTAACAATCAGACTGCCGAGTCCGAAAACAATGCAGCCGAAAGTTAAACCGGAAGCAGCCCATTTTTGCGGGGTCAGTTGCATTAGATACCATCCTTAAATAACAGCCATTACAATAGGCTGTCGGAAAATACCCGATGCCGGTATTCCATGGCAACAGATAATTCAGACAGCCTGAGGTGGGGTATTGTATTTAATTGTGTTACTAAAATATATACTTGTTTAGTAAAGAATTATTATCGGGATGGTTCTTCAAACCCAGTAACTTCCAGACCAAATCCATTCAGGCCGGTAAAGGCAGAAGGCTTACCCATTACCCGCATGCGTTTGACTTTTAAACCAGCCAGTATCTGAGCACCGATACCATAAGTTTTACTATCCCACTGTCTGGTCTGATGAGTGCCTTTGGGTAAGGTGCGGTCTAATAAAGTGGCTCCGGTTTCAGTACGGTGCATCAGTATAATTATACCGGCATCAGCTTGCTGTATACGTGCCATAGCTTCAGGTAGTGGCCATGTATGCAACTGATCCGGTTGCAGAAAATCCATGGCGCTAAATGGTTCATGTACTCTTACCAGTACTTCACCGGCAGTTTCCGGATCGCCTTTAACCAGTGCCAGATGGGTTTCACCGGATAATTGATCAACATATACATGCTGAGTAAAATCTCCCCATGTTGTATGGATAGTATTTACTCCCAGTTCTTCTATCAGACTTTCGTGACGGCTGCGATATTCAATCAAATCAGCAATAGTGCCAATTTTAATATCATGTTTTTCAGCAAAAACCATCAGCTCCGGCATACGGGCCATAGTGCCGTCGTCATTAATGATTTCACAGATAACGGCTGCCGGAATCAGGCCGGCCAGTTTGGCTAAATCAACGCTTGCCTCAGTGTGTCCGGTACGAACCAGAACGCCGCCTTTTTGTGCACGTAATGGAAAAATATGACCCGGCTGGACAATATCTTCTGCTTTGGCTGTAGGGGAAACTGCTGCCTGTACAGTATGGGCTCGGTCTGCTGCGGAAATACCGGTAGTAATACCATGTGCTGCTTCTATGGAAACCGTAAAATTAGTACCATACTGAGCGCCGTTATTCTGTGTCATCAGTGGTAAGCGGAGGCGATCTACTATTTCCTCTTCCAGAGGCAGGCAAACCAGACCCCGAGCATATTTAATCATGAAATTGATGGCTTCAGGTGTGACAAACTGTGCAGCCATGATTAAATCACCTTCGTTTTCACGGTTTTCTGCATCAGTAATAATAACCATTTTACCGGCTTTTATGTCGGCAATAATTTCAGGAATGGTGGCAATACTCATGATAGTAAACAACGCTCCCTTAATAAAATAAGGGTTATTTTACTCTGGATTACCGGGTCTGGTGCGCTTTTATCTTGGCGTTATTCGAATGCCGGCTACGAAATTACCGGAATAAAAAAATTAAAATAAACTGATTAAGCTGCAATATCATTAATCAGGCAGGAAATTATATAAATAATAATGATTTTTTGCTCAAGTTACAGAATAGATAGTGAGATAATAAAATTTTACTCGCAGGCATTATTGATGAATAAAACATGAGTCAGTCGCTTGCTTTATTTATTCAGGTACTGGCAAGTTGAATTTTTGAAAAAGGTAAGGTTCAGTCAGTTAGCGAATTTTTCTCACAAAACTTGCCCAAACTAACCAACAAAAATTATTCTGTCAGTCATAAGATTGTAAAATCTGCTATAAAGCAGATTCATAAAATAATTCTGCATGTTCAGATTAAAGTGGAAATTTCTTTGAAAGTAACAACAGAATAGTATGGTAAATAATATTACGTAGTATATAAAAAAATGTTTATAAAGGTTTCTGTTTCAGATTAAGTGAGTATATAGTGAAACATAGCAGTAAGCCGTTTTGAAAATAGATTAAATGTAGAAGGGGGATAAATAAAGACTTGGCGGAACAGCTTTTATCATCGAGATAAAATAATATTTAATTATATTTTCTATTCTTTTAATTAAATACCTTGTAGACAAGAATTTTTTAATCAGCTGCACTTTATGGAAAACATTTTCGGGAATAAATTTTGAGCCGGATTTTACCTGATAAATATCTATACAAAGCCAGTGATTGGCTCATCTGATTTGATTCGATATCAATATTATTCCTGAACTTTAATAGTATAGATTTTTTAAATTTGCTTCCCGTACACATCGTGCCGTAAGCCATATCTGCAAGCTCAATGGTGATTGTCCCGGTCATTTCTTATTTATATAGTCAGAATAAATAAATCTTATAATTACAAAAATAAAGTATCCGATAAATTTGTTAGCTATTAAATTCAATTTTTTATTAAAAATTTCATTCCAGATATAAATTTGTCTGAATAGGATAGTATTGCCTTAAATACCTTATGAATTAAACTTAGAAGACATAATGTTATATATCAATTGATGTCTGAATATATGTATGTATTTAAACAAATTAATCTGGATTTGTCTGAAATAATAAAAAATTAAATTGTAGTTTTTAGAATAAAAAATAATATTGAAAATCCAAGTTATTAAAGTTATAATTTGTTTATAAATGTAAATAAAAGTTTATTTATGAAAATATAGGAATAGTAATGATCTCTTTTACACCAACAGTATTTTTTCGCGTTTATGTTCTTCTTTAGCAATTATAATTTGCTATGAATATCCAATATTGTTGTATATCGGATTAATTTATAAAGAAAACAAAAATAATGATTTAATTCTGCTTTTGTTATCAGTCTACTTTATACTTACTATACTTGTTTTAATGATTTTAGGATGGGCTCTTAACTGTAAATCAAATATTTGGATTAAGACAGTTGTCATCTTCGCGTCATGTTGTGCTATTCCTCATTTATTATTCAGTTTGGTATTTCTGCTAGGTATTTTCAGCCTCCCTTTATACATATTTACTTATTACCTAGCTTATTGGTATTTGAAAGGTGGTGCAAATTACCAGCCCACAACAAAGCCAAAGAGAATTAGGTTAAAGGTAATCAGCTAAAATATGTCATCAATAAAGTTATAGTATGATTTAGTTTTTATATTTAAAAAATATCTATTAAAAAAATATCTATTAAAAAAATATAAAATATCAGTATGATAACTGGCCGTGAAATATTTCATTAATTAAAACTAATGGCCACATCTGCTGCTCGTATTGAGTTTGTTAAATAAGTTAATAAATTTAATAGATGTATTACATTTTTAATCAATATTATTACAGAGGATAACTACTATGGATAAAGAATATACTATGGCTACATTTCTGCGGCGTTTTATTATTTCTGTCATGTGCCTGATTATAGGATCACCATGTTTCTTTCTAGGTATTGTAGGTGATGATAAAGCATTTCCTTTTTTACGTTTATTGCATATTATGCCTATGCCGGAAAATATGAGCAGTGATGAAATTTTTTATTTCACATTGGGAGTAATGGCTTTTTTAGCCACAGTAATATTATTAATTATGATGTTTGTATGGATATTTGATATTTCTACTAATCGTTTTCTGAAAATATTGGTGCTTATTGGCTGTTGCTGCGGTTTTCCTAACGCTGCATTGTGTTTGAGTTTTGGTGCCCTGATAGGAATAGGATTATTAATTTTACCTGCGACAATATTATCTATATATCTGTCACTTAGGTACTTTAATATTTTCGATTAAACTCAGTTTAAAGATAAAATTAATAACAAATAATTATTTATAGCCGAATATTTTGAAACTGATTATTACTTATTAGGATAAATAGTAATCAGTTTCTGTATATTTATATAACATATTTTATATATAAGCAAATTTATAATTAATTTTTTACTTTATTTATATACTGTTGCATATATTTCTGCACAGTATCAACGATTGCCTGTGTCTGAGCATCCACTTCAAGATTGATGCGATCATTTACCTGACAGCGTCCAAATAAAGTCCGGTTCATGGTTTCGGGAATCAGATGAACGTTAAATTCAGTAGCGGTTACCTCGCCGATCGTCAGGCTGCAACCGTTCAGCCCGATAAAACCTTTAGTAAGGATATAAGGGGCTGCACTTTCAGGGAGATTAAACCAGACAGTACGATTATCAGGGGTGTCTTCAATTTTATTAATGGTGGTCGTAGTAAAAATATGACCACTCATAATATGACCGCCAATTTCATCCCCATAGCGTGCAGCCCGTTCAATGTTTACCGCATCACCTACTTGTAGTTGTCCTAAATTGGTTTTGGCCAGACTTTCCGCCATGACATCAAAACATACTTCATCACCTTTAATAGCTGTAATGGTCAGGCAGCAGCCATTATTGGCAATAGAAGCACCGATAGTCAGGTTGTCACAGGCTCCCTCAGGGAGACGTACCTGTATTGTGCGCAATTGTTCATACTCTTGAATAGAGGTAACGGTACCTAAACCGCAGACAATTCCTGTAAACATTTATAATCCCTTTAAACAGATCAGGCAGATTGTGTATGTCCGGTTTTTGCAGCCTTTAACCGGGCTTCTTTGCGAATGGCTCCTTCCTGAAAACGGCGAGCCTCTTCTTCGCTGGCAATACACAGCGGCGGTACAACTGTAGGTTTGCCGTTTTTGTCTACAGCAACCATGCTGAAATAACAGCTATTAGTGTGACGTGCACTGCGATGCTGGATATCCTGTGCTTCCACGCGAATACCAACTTCCATAGAAGTTCGGCCGACATGGTTGACTGACGCATAAAAAGTAACGAGTTCGCCCACGTGAATTGGTTCTTTGAATATTACCTGATCAACTGATAATGTTACTACATATTCGCCAGAATAACGACTGGCGCAGGCATAGGCTACCTGATCCAGTAGCTTGAGTAAATCTCCGCCATGTACATTTCCGTGAAAATTTGCTAATGCCGGAGTCATAAGTACAGACATGGAAAGCTGATGCTGCGCACCTTGCGGTGGTAAAGGTGTAGGTTTCATGGAATAGCCTCTGATGTGTGTTTCTGTGTTAATTATTGTCTTTCTATGAAGACTGGTTGTTATTATAGAATCTATTGATAGTTATAACCAGCGCCGTCTGTAAAAATAAATTAATAAGCTAATAATTATAGTCGCCATAAGGCCGAGTACCACAAAATAACTATAATGCCAGTGTAATTCAGGCATGTTATCAAAATTCATCCCATAGATACCGGTAAGGACATTCAGTGGCATGACGATGATAGTGATAACGGTAAGCATGCGCATTTGTTCATTCAGATGGTTTGACTGATAGGATAAATGCACATCCATCATGCCCATTACAGTATCTCGTGCACTGTCGAGCGTTTCCATTAATTGCTGGGTATGGTCATACACGTCAAGTAAATAAACATGGGTATTCTGACTGAACATGGAAAATTCACCATGTACAATTCGGCCGACAATATCACGGATGGGGGAAAGGGTACGGCGCAGATTGCTGGCATCACGTTTTAACTGGTGGATTAAAATCAGTAAGTTTTTATTACTGTTGCTAAACAGACGTTTGTCTACACCTTCAACCCGATTGTCAAATTCATCTACAGTAACGAAATAATCATCAATGATACGATCCAGCAATGAATACGCCAGAAAATCAATTCCTTTGCGGTAGATATCGCTGTAATTATGCTGAATATATTTACGGATAATATGCAGTAATCCGAGCGGTTCAAACTGGAAAGTAATAATATAATTCTGACCAATGATGATATAAATCTGGTTATATTGCAGTTTTTGTTTTTTATAAACAAAAACTCGTGCGGCTACAAACAGATAATGTCCGTAGTCTTCAATTTTCGGACGCTGCTTGCGACTAAGCATGTCTTCCATGGCCAGTTCATGGATATTAAAAGGCTGTAATAGCTGATGCAGCTGTTCGTTATCAGTAATACCAATCAGGTGAATCCATGTAAGACAGTCTGTATCAGGTGCCGGTATGTTTTTACTGCATATATCGTCGCCGGTGAAGCTATGATTGATTAGTTGCTTTTCTTTAATCCGGATAATAGTCATGGATTGTGCCGGCATGTTGCTGACATTGCTGCGATGTACCAGACTAGGCAGATTATGGGTCTGAGCCAGTTTGTTACTGGAAACATTCGGCGTTGTACTCATGGGACATCCTTGACTGATTTCTGGTTTACATGGCTTTGATTTCTAACTGTAATCCAATTTTCTGCCATAAAACAGATTCCTGCAATAAGACACTGTCAGTAAGCGGATTGTGTTTTAACCATTCTTTACCCAGGCTGATGGTCAGTTTCCTTAACTGTTGGTCATAGTGAATGTCACAATGATTCACCGGTATCTGAATGTCTTGCCGTGCCCGGCAGAACAGTGCAGCCAGCCGTAGTGACAATATACCCAGCCAGAGCATTTCCTGCTGACTGAATTCGGCTATTTTGCGCAGGTCGCCGCGCTGTCCTAATACCATTGTGGCCAGAATATGCTGTTCTTTACGTGAAAAACCGGGCATATCAGCCTGATCGAGAATATAGGCTGCATGCTTATGAAAACCAGTATGGGAAATATCCAGACCAATTTCATGTACCAGCGCAGCCCAGTGTACATATTGCTGCCATTGTTCCGGATGATCAGGAGAGACAGAGGCGGACAGATGATTAAATATCATTTGAGCCAGCACGGCTACCCGTTCTGCCTGGATGGTGTCAACATGATATCGCTGCTGAAAATCAGCTATAGTCTGGTTGCGCATATCATCACCAAGTTGTCGTCCGATCATGTCGTAAAACACACCATCCCGCAGTGCGGCATCGGTTACTGTCATTTCGCTGATATTCAGTTCGGCAAAGGCGGCAATCATTACAGCCAGTCCGCCGGCAAAAACCTCTGTCCGGTCTGATTTTAAGCCTTCCAGTTTGGCTTTTTTGGTGCTTCCGGCTGCAATAATATGATTGGCAATTTTGTGCATTTGTGTTGCGGTAATTGCATCAATGGTTGTGTCGCCGGCTGCAATCACATCGCGAATAGAGCGGGCAGAGCCGGAGGTACCAATAGCGTGATGCCAGCCAATATTTTTGAGTGCGACGGAAATACGCTGAATTTCTGCCCGTGCATTGTTGACTGCGGCCTGAAAATTTTTATGGTGTATTTTACCGCGCGGGAAGAACCGCATACTGTAGGAAACACAGCCAAGATTCAGGCTTTCAGTAATGGCAGGCTGTAAATCCTGTCCGATAACAAATTCAGTAGAGCCGCCACCAATATCTATTACCAGCATGTTTTCACCCTTAGGCGGTAAGGTATGAACCACACCGGTATATATCAGTCTGGCTTCTTCGCGTCCGGCAATAATATCAATCGGAAAACCCAGTCTGGCTTCGGCAAGCGGTATAAACTGGCTGATATTTTTAGCAACGCGAAAAGTATTGGTTGCAACAACTCTTACCTGATCGAGATTGAAACCACGCAGCCTTTCTCCGAATCTGGCCAGACAATCCAATGCGCGTTGCTGAGAATCCTGATCAAGATTTTTTTGTTCGTCCAGTCCTGCTGCCAGTCTTACCATTTCTTTGATGGAATCAATGACCTGTAAATGGCCGTTCTGATTGTGGCAAATCTGGAGACGAAAACTGTTAGAGCCTAGGTCTACAGTAGCGAGCATGTCTTGCGTGGTCATAATAAATATTTTTTTAGTTCAGATAGACACAATGTTACCGTATCCCTACCGTAACTGCCATGAATGGCTGTTTTACAAAATGCTGCCGGCGAAAATGATACACAAGTAACAGTGAATTTTATTTTTGGATAAAAATAAAAGGGGAAATTTGCGATTAAATGTACTTAAGTATTTTGGCAGAGCTGAATACTTTTCACTTTACGCCCAAACAAATATAACCATCCTTTACCAGTTTAGTTTAAAATAAGTGAGATCCATTACACAGACAATAATAATTTTCAAATTACCATGCTTGTTAGTTTTTTTGGAAAATCATGTTTTGAGTAGTATATGAAAATAAAATTATTAATTAATGATATTAGAGGCTTCAAATTAAGCCCCAATAAAGGTGTTAGTTTTTATATTGAAGATGATAATACAAAAATTCTAATGGATTGTGGATCTGAATGGAGTGAGAATTTAACTCTAAATAATATAAATTATATAGTTTTATCACACGGTCATTATGATCATTCTGGTGGAATAAAACATGTAAATATAAATCAGGATGTATTAGAAAAAATAACGCTGATAGCACATCCTGATGCATTAGAAAAAAGATATGCCATCAATCCATTAAAAACTCGATCGGATGGCAGGTTATCTTTGGAAAAATTGAAAACAAAATTTGATATAAAGTTAACAACAGAAGCTATTTGGTTAACAAAAAAAATGGTATTTCTTGGTGATGTTGGTGGATGCAAATTACCCACAGGAATTATTAAAACTGATAATAAAATAAGGTTAGACTATATTAATGATGATTCTAGTTTAGTTTATTGTTCAGAAAAGGGATTAGTCATTATTACCGGATGCAATCATGCTGGTTTGAAGAAACATATAAATAAAGCTATCAGAATAACTGGGGATAAGAGAGTTTATGCAATAGTTGGTGGATTACATTTTAATGGGCTTTCGGTATTAAAATTACCATTCGTGCTTAGAATTTTAAAAAAAACAAATACGACTAATTTTTATACATGTCATTGTACAGGTAAAATTGCAGAAAAAATATTAAATTCAAAAAAAATGTCTACTGGTGATATATTAGAGTTTATATAATCTATATTTTTTGTCTTAATGATAGTGCTGTTATGTTAAAAACTTTAAATATGTGATGGCTTGTTTGTCGACCAATATCATAGAAGAGACATCTGCCCACTTTTTTGGCGAAGATCGCTTAACACTAGGATATTGGTGTACCAGTGAGGTCATAGAAAATGACGGCATGATGTATTACTCTCTCAAAAGAGAATAAATGGGCAAGAAATGGTACAAAGGGTATACTAATCATATTTGCAAAATTGAATATGAAAATTTTTTCATTCTTAAAGACTTAACATTTGCTATTATGCTGACAGATTGCAGAAGTGTATAAAGCTTGAGTCAGTTAAAATCCGGATACAATTCAGACCGCTTTATCCTACAGATAAAGCGGTCTGAGAATCAGCTTGATACTAATATCTTATAGACTGTAATACATTTCAAATTCAAGCGGATGTGGTGCCATACGGATGCGTTTTACATCATCGCTCTTGAATTCAATATAGCTGTCGATCCAGTCCTGACTGAATACGCCGCCACGGGTTAAAAATTCGTGGTCTGCTTTCAGTGCTTCCAGTGCCTCTTCTAAAGAAGCACATACAGTTGGTACCAGAGCATCTTCTTCCGGTGGTAAATCGTACAGATTTTTATCTGAAGGATCACCCGGATGAATTTTATTCTGGATGCCGTCCAGTCCCGCCATTAACAAAGCGGTGAAAGCCAGATAAGGATTAGCGGTTGGATCCGGGAAGCGAGCTTCGATACGGCGGGCTTTTGCACTGGCAACGTACGGAATGCGGATAGAAGCTGAACGGTTTTTGGCAGAGTAGGCCAGTTTGGTCGGGGCTTCAAAATGCGGTACCAGACGTTTGTAAGAGTTGGTTGACGGATTAGTCAGCGCATTCAGTGCTTTAGCATGTTTAATGATACCGCCGATGTAGTATAAAGCCAGATCAGACAAGCCGGCGTAGCCGTCACCGGAAAACAGATTTTGTCCGTCTTTCCAGATAGACTGATGTACATGCATACCGGAACCATTGTCACCCAGAATAGGTTTTGGCATGAAAGTAGCAGTTTTGCCAAAGTTGTGCGCTACATTCTGGATGACATATTTCATATCTTGTGTCCAGTCAGCACGGCGCACCAGTGTATTGAAGCGGGTACCGATTTCCATCTGACCGGCTGTGGCAACTTCGTGGTGATGTACTTCTACCGGAATGCCGATCGCTTCCAGTGTCTGAGTGCAGGCAGAACGTAAATCCTGACCGGAATCAACAGGTGCTACAGGGAAATAGCCGCCTTTAACGCCCGGGCGGTGTCCGGTATTCTGACCGTCATATGATTTACCGCTAGACCATGCGGCTTCTTCAGAATGAATTTTGTAACGGGTACCGCTCATATCGGTTTGCCATTCTACGCCGTCAAACACGAAAAATTCCGGTTCCGGACCAAAGAATGCAGTATCACCGATACCGGTTGATTTCAGATAAGCTTCGGCACGTTTTGCGATGGAGCGCGGATCACGGTCGTAACCCTGACCATTAGCCGGATCGATAACATCACAGGTTAAAACAACTGTGGTGTCATCATAGAAAGGGTCAATAAATGCTGTCGATGCATCTGGTCTCAGAGTCATATCGGAAGCCTGAATTCCTTTCCAGCCGGCGATGGAAGAACCATCAAAAGCCTGACCGTTTTCAAACCATTCTTCAGGGTCTTCCAGCACAATTCTGGCTGGTACGGATACGTGCTGCTGTTTGCCTTTTGTATCGGTAAAGCGCAAATCAATGAATTTGGCATCATTTTCTTCAATCAGGCTAACTACTTTTTTTATTGACATATTTAAGGCTCCCATTAAGGTCTGGAGAGTGACAAACTCTCCGGCAAGTTAAGGTGATTCTGCCACATTCAATTTGTAAAAAAAACGCATTGATGTAAAAAAAGCCGGTTTTTTATAACGGATTAAATTAATTTATTTAAAAACATGTTGTTATATATATCTATTCTGGTTTATATCAGAATTTGTGAACTATCAGATTTAGATATTCACTACAGAAAAATTTAATAAATCAAATATTGTCAGGAAATAAGGAAGAGCCAGGTTGATGTATCAGGCAGAATATTAACGGTAAATAAAAGGCGTTATTTCAAATTTTCTTATGTTATTGATTCGGAATGCTGATATTTGAATCGAATTGTATTGATTTGTTTCAGCCCGTAAGTTATCTATCAACTCATAATTAACGGGCTGAAATGAATAAATATTAATTATTTATTTGATTTTTCCGTATTTTTTCAAAATAGCTAACAGTTGATCCTGCGGTAGTGCCTGAACCAGATTGTGGTCACGACCTTCCATGGTTTCAGCTGCACATAAAGCATTTAATACTGCTTCTTCAACTGCTTCTACTGTAGCAATATAAAGCGGATCAATAATTTCATCACTCAGCATATCAATTTTGCTGATGCCCAGACTGTAAGCATTTTCATTAGCGGTAGAGAAAGCCAGAAAAATGTCGCCGGAACCGTTATCACCATAAGCACCGAGTAAGCCGATGCCAATAGGGACACGTTTGGTGAGTTTACTCAGTTGCCAGGGAAGTAACGGGGCGTCGGTAGCCAGAATCACAATGATAGATCCTGTTCCCGGTTTGGGGGCAAAAGTATTAATTACTGGCATGGTTTCAGGGCCAAATTCATCTTTCAGCGGAATACCGCAAATTTGAAAAGTATCACGCATCCCATGGTTGGCCTGTACCAGTACACCCAGAGTAAATTCACCGGCTTCTGTGCTGACTATACGTGATGCGGTGCCGGTACCGCCTTTGAAATCATGGCAGATCATGCCGGTGCCACCACCGACGTTACCTTCAGCAATGGCACCTGCGTGTGCATTATTTAAAGCCTCAAGTGCATGTTCAGGTCTGATATGAAAACCATTAATGTCGTTTAATAACCCGTCCCATGTTTCGCCCACTACCGGATAAAAATATCCTACGCCGTCTACAGGCTGACCATTGTTAATATATGGAAAATAAAAGTGATTATCTATCATCCATTTGCTGGTGGTATCACGAACAATACCTACGCTGTTAGTATTGGTTGGGCTATTTATTTTTTATGATTTTGATTATTCCAAGTCAACTATATTGTTATACTTATATGAGTAAACTCACATGCAGTTAATTTGTATTTTCTATATCCAACATCTTTAGGAGATTATAATGAATAGAGAAACATTATTTAACTATGCCAAAAAACATTTTCATTCAGAACCTAACTATCTTTGGGAAAATTTACCTAACTATGCAGTATTGCGCCATCATCAGGATGGTGATAAATGGTATGCTATTGTTATGAATGTATCTGGTTCAAAACTTGGACTAAAAGACGATAAAGAGATTGATGTTCTGGATATTAAAGCAAGACCTGAACATATAGGCTCTTTAAGGAAAAAAGAAGGTATTTTGCCTGCATATCATATGAATAAAGAACATTGGATCAGCATTATTCTTTCTGGACATTTATCAGATAAAGAAATATTCGATTTACTGACTGAAAGTTATCACTTAACTTCAAAGTAATTTTAGCCTTAGCCTTAATATATTTGTTTATTTCCTTAAGCATCTATTTTGTTTAATACAAAAAACCGCCAATCAGGCGGTTGATATATTGATTATAACTTTAACGAAATAATTCACGTTTAAAGATATCTAGTATTTCAGCTTCTACATCTTTGAAGCCCTCATTTAGAAAATCTTTTTTAGCAGTAGGGCGCTTAAATTTCATTTTTATAGATGGGTCTGCAACATAAGCCGCGTAATTTGCAGTGTAACCAACTCTACCAGTGATACGAGTGCTATTAATGACGACCTCCCGATATTGTGAGTTAATTAATGTTGATGTGTCTATAGGAGTGTAGATTGCCGCTTGTGTAGCTCCTACAATCATTGACGCGTGCATCGCTCTAACCGCATTTTTTGTTGTTCTGTTTATAGTTTTATCAAAGCTCTTTATGCATCTATCAATGCCCGTTACTTTTATTCCCATATTAGCCCTATTTTATTCTTGTGCAAATAGCCTCTGCTTTTATTCGTAATGCCTCAATATCATCTTCTGAATCATATTGTTCATAATGAGTACCGGACCATGCATTAAACCTGAATCATCCAGCCAGTGCGTGCCGGTTAATTCTCCATTACCGTTTAAATCATGCCTGCCGACGAATACAGCACTGCGTTGTTTACCTCTGGGCAAAATAGCGGTTACGCCAGTACGGGCAAAGGCTGAACCAGGACCTGTATAATCATCTGGTGTACCATAGATAACGGTACTGTAGCCAACTTCAATGCCGCATACATCGGTTATCGCATTGTTTTTGCCAGCGGTGCCGGTTAGAGGAATTCCTAATTCCCGTGCACGTTTCTTAGTCATAATATTTCTCCTTTTTTACATGTATCATGTTGTTTATCTTGATTATATTGTAAAAATCAACTTTTGCAGTATTTTTACAATAGTTGTTTGAAATTACTGGTGGTGTACGGCTGCTGCTCTTTTTTTGCTTTAAGAGCGGTAAGTAATGCCTGATAACGGCTGCGGGTCAGTGGATAACCAATGGCACACAGTGCAGCAATAATACCGGCTAATGCATGAATCCATGTGTTTAATTCCAGAATAGCCTGTTGTGCCAGTGGTGGCTGAATAATGGTTTCCTGACCTGTGGATGATATATATCCATGTTTCTCCAGATAAAAACCAATAAACCAAATGGCCAGTGCACTACCGAATTTTTGTAAGAATGACATCAGGGCTGTAATTGCTCCTTCTCTTCGTTTGTTGTTAATAAAATCATCCAGCTCACTAATGTCGTACATCATGGAATAATATATAGTCCAAAAATAACTATTACCAAGTTGCAGCAGAATTAAAAAAATTATCAGCATAGTTCTGTTAGGAAATCCGCAAAAAAAGAATACGCCTGTGCCTATTGAGCTGATGAGCATAGACAGATAATAGACATTTCTTTTATCAAATTTCTGTGCGGTATAATTTACAGCGGGGAGCCAGGCAAGAGCCAGTAAGCTGTAAATCAAAAAACAGATCGCAGCATCTTTTTCGCTGTATGCCATGTTGTTTAAGAATAAATAATATAAGGCTCCGGTACTGAGCGCGTAAGCAGCCGACCAGAAAAAAACTGATGCGCCAAGAAATTTACTTGATGAAAGACGCCAGATTTCAATCATATTACTGATAACTTCGCGAATAAAAGCCAGAAGCCGGTTTCTGCTGTGTATTCGGCTTGTTTTTTGCCGGACAGGCAGTTCATAACCACGAGTCAGAAACCAGCAGGTGAGTCCGCTCAGTAAAGTCAGAACAGCAAATATCACACTCACGCCGTGCCAGCCGCTGCTGACACTGAATCCATGATCTACAATCCATTTAACAATCAGCGGCGGAGCGCAAGAAGATACAAGAACGGCTGCATTAAGTGCATAACCCGCCCATACCCGAACCGAAGTACGTTCATCAAAGTTATTGGTCATTTCTGCACCTAAAGTGTAGAAAGGTATGACGTAAATTTTGTAAGCAGACCAGAACAGAATGGCAATTATGGTGAAATAAACCGTTTTCTGATTGGTGCTGAGAGATGAAATATCAGTATAGAGCAGTAACAATAGCAGGGTATATGGCAGAATAGCTGCCAGCATTAATGGTCTGCGCCGCCCCCAGTGTGAACAGATATTATCTGAAAACTGACCTACCAGCGGATCAGCTACAGCATCCCAGATAACAGCAATCAGAACAATGGTACCTGCCTGAGCAGCAGGAATGCTGGCAACGTTTGTCAGAAAAAAAAGATAAAAAACATAAAAAAGATTATAGGCAAGTGAATCAGCCATTTGTCCGATGGCATACCCCAGTTTAACGTGTAAGGGTAATTTATTGAATGTGTGAAGAAGTGACAGGCCGGCGAGTATGCATGATTCATCCTGATAAAAACTATATCAATTGGCATTGCAATATGCATTGCATAAAAATTTTTGCTTCAGATGCTGGCCTGATATCAAATTATTTTTTGAACGTGCTGATTGATTAAATGCCAGCTGATTGATAAGTAGTTTTGTGTTTACCTGGATGTAATCAGGTTTTATTACAGCTAATCGATAATCCGAAAATTAAAGAGTAAGCGTGGGTAAATCATACGGTAAATTGAAGTTAAATAAAAATAAATTTTTACAATTGTTGCTAATTGGTCTGGTTTTCAGGCTAAAAAACTAATTTTATTCAGTCAGTAATTTATTTAGTGGCCAGATATGCATGCGTATGAAAGTCAGAGTCTGCTTATCATGAAAGAAAAATTAATGGTTTTATGATAGGGTTTTGCCTTTGACCGGTGTAGTCTGGATAATGGCAACAGTTATTTACATCGCAGAGGGGAGTCAATGAGTATATTTGCAGTATTAGGTAATCCTGTAGCGCATAGTCGTTCTCCGCAAATTCATCAGGCTTTTGCTGCTCAGCACAGTCAAAAGTTAATTTATGAGCGGCGTCTGATTGCTTTAGATGATTTTGCTGCACAAGCCAGAGAATTTTTTAAAGCTGGCGGAACCGGGGCTAATGTTACTGTGCCTTTTAAACATGAGGCTTATATTCTGGCTGATGTGCTGACTGAACGGGCTAAAGCAGCAAAAGCTGTTAATACCTTATTCTGGCGCAACGGACAGTTGCTGGGAGACAATACTGACGGTATCGGTCTGGTGCGGGCAATTGAAGAATTATTGTCTTTTTCTCTGAGTAATAAACATATATTACTGCTGGGAGCGGGTGGAGCAGCATGTGGTGTCATTCAGCCGCTTTTACAGCAACTGCCGGCTTCACTGACCATTGCTAACCGTTCAGTTGAAAAAGCGCAGCTGCTTGCTCAGGAGCATAATGTAAACTGGTGTGCGGTAACGCAGATAAAACCGGAATATGATGTCATTATCAATGCTACCTCAGGTAGTTTACACGGACAGAAATTATCTGTGTCTGCGCCAGTACTGGCAAGAGCGCAACTGGTTTACGATATGATGTATTCGGCAAAGCTCACCCCTTTTTTGCTTCAGGCTCATGAAGCAGGGTGCCGGAATCTGGCTGATGGTCTTGGTATGCTGGTAGCGCAGGCAGCAGCATCATATGCATTGTGGCATGGTTTTAATCCTGATATCCGGCCGGTAACCGAGCAGATACGTAAAGAAATGGAACGGTCATGAAAATCGTGCGTAATTTGTTAATTGTGCTTGTTACGCTGTTTTTGCTGTTTAATGTTTATATTTATGGCAGTCTGTTAATCTATCGGACAGTGGCGCCGCACCGTACCATGTTTATGTTGTTACGTATGCATGAGCTGGCTGAAACCCGTCCGGATACGCAGTTGAATTATCAGTGGGTAGCTTACAACCGTATTTCGCCCAATCTGAAAAAAGCGCTGATTGCCTCAGAAGATGCGCGTTTTGCCGAACATGATGGTTTTGACTGGAATGGTATCCGTACGGCAATTAAAAAAAATGAACGTCAGGGTAATATTAAGGCTGGCGGGTCAACCATCAGTCAGCAGCTGGCTAAAAATCTGTTTTTATCTGAAAGTCGCAGTTACTGGCGTAAGGCAGAAGAAGCAGTGATTACTTCGCTGCTTGAAGCTACAACCAATAAAGACCGGATTTTTGCGATATATCTGAATGTAATTGAGTGGGGATATGGGGTATACGGTGCCGAAGCGGCCAGTGAAACGATTTATGGACGAACCGCCATGCAGTTGTCTCCGCAGCAGGCAGCCAAACTCGCTGCGCGTGTACCCAGACCGCTGTATTACATTGATCATCCGCGAGATAAAGAAATCCGCCGTAAAGCCAATGTTATTTTACGGCGAATGGGTTCTGCACAATTGCCGGATAATGACCAGTAACTGCAAAGAGTATTGGTTAATTACTCACTCCGGATTAACCGCGTCGGCGTAAATCTTCTACTTCATCCAGTAATTGCAGAATCAGTGCAGTGGCACTCGCACTGGCATCAAAATCACGATGAATACGCCATGCGCGGCGGGCAATAGCCATATGGTAGCCACTATAGCGCGCCAATTGCGGTTCTTGTTCAACAGGAATAACGCTTTCAGCAATCAGGCTTAATATCCAGTTACTCTGATTGTCACAGGCACGAACCAGATCATCAAAGCTTAATTCAATATCTTGTTGATTTTTATTCATTCTTCGCTCCTGTTATCAAACATGATTCTGTGGTTTAAAACCGGCGTAATGCGTGGCAAGTGCCTGCCATGCGGCACGGTCTGCTTCGTTACTGGCTTGTGGCAGCACAATATTTATCAGCAGATACAAATCACCGGTTGCTTTTGCCGGTATACCTTTACCTTTCAGGCGCATTTTCTGCCCGTTGTAGCTGTTGGCAGGAATATTGACACTCAGTTTGCCGGCCGGAGTAGTAATATCTGTTTTACCGCCCAATGCAGCAGTCCAGGGAGCAACGTTGATACGCTGGTAAACATCTTTACGGTTCTGGACATATAAATTATCCTGATTACGGAAACTGATTTTTAAATATAAATCTCCGGATGAACCACCGTTAAAACCAGGTAATCCCTGACCGCTAAGCCGGATTTGCTGACCTTCAGTAATCCCTGCCGGAATTTTTACATTGAGTGTTTTACGCTCATAAGCCATTTGCCCCTGAGCATTCAGTGTAGGCATATCCAGGGATAAATTACGCTGTGCTCCCTGATAGGCTGCGGCAATATCAATAACCAGCTCAGCATGCTGGTCTTCTCCGCCTACCGGACCGCTTCGGCGTTGTTGAAAGCCTTGTCTTGCACTGCTGCCGAAAGCAGAGAATAAGTCGTCAAAACGAAAATCGCCATTGCCAAAGGCTCCGTTCTGACCAAAGTGACTTGGGTCAAAATCATACTGCTGATAACTGTAATCACCCTGGCTACCTCCAGCCTGCCGGCTGCTATGCCGGAACGGATTGTCCAGCATTTCATCATATTCAGCCCGTTTTTCCTTATCATGTAAGGTTTCATAAGCAATATTGATTTCACTAGTTTTGGCTACGGCATCAGGATCTTTACTCACGTCAGGGTGATATTTGCGAACTAGTTTACGATAGGCTTTTTTGATATCGTCTTCGCTGGCCTTTCGATCAACACCGAGAATTTCATAATAATTGCGTTCAGCCATATTTTATCCTTTGCTGAAATTTCTATTCGTTTTCAAAATACTATTTAAATCAAAATAAGGTCAAATGATTAAGATTTAAAGTACTTATTTTAGGTAGTAAAAACAATTAATAAAATGTATATTTGTGTTTTAATTATAGATAAATAAAAATGAAATGATTAATTTTTGAAGTCTGAAAGAAATTAAAACTTGATTTGATAATGCGGTAAAGAAAAATTGTAATAATCCAGCTAATATAATATTGATTAGATTAAATAAATTATAAATTGAGATTGAAAATAACAGAATGTGAAATAATTTTATGGGATCAATTTATGATAATTATTTAACATTAAACTATAAATAAAATTCTAAAGAATTAAAACTAAGATAAAAAATAAAGAAAATTTCATTTGTCTGAGTAAAACTGATACTGATAACTTGATTTAGGTTTGGTTGTTTAAAGCAGCGAATAAACAAATTGATTACTCAGTAATAGCGTTTGTATAAAATAAAATTTATTAGTTAATAAATGTCAATTAATGTGCGGAAGTTCAAAAATAATTTCAATTCTGAATTTATTAATAAAAAATAGTTTTTGTTAATGATAATTACGTATTTGGTATTAATATAACTTATTATATTTACTTTTGTTTTATATAATTACCTGTTTTTGGCATAGTAAAAATCATTTACCACATTCTGATAAACTTTCTGTGATGATTTGTTTATTTGTTTTAAATCAGAAAATTGGTGTAAAAATACATTGCTGTTTAGGTATTACGCTGGTACGATTTAAACGAAAATACAGTATGTTGCATCACAATAATATATGCTTTTATTCAACTAAGATTATGCAGATTTATTGTAAGTTATTTGAATTTATTTGTATTTCTTTTAATTAATTTGGTAAAGCATCTGGTTAATAAAGAAAATAATAAATGAAATAGCAACAACATAAAGTGTTTTGTTCATGACTCAATCCCAAATGAAAGAGGATATTGCTATGTCTGCTGACTTCCATGATCAAGATATCGATCCGATTGAAACCCAGGAATGGCTGGATTCACTCAGCTCGGTGCTGAAAGAAGAGGGACCTGAACGTGCGCATTATTTAATGGAAAGCCTGGTGCGCTATATCCGCCGCCGAGGCATTTATATGCCGTTCAGTGCCACAACAGCCTATCTGAATACTATTCCTGTTGGTAAAGAAAAAAAATCACCGGGTAATCATGAATTAGAGCACCGAATCCGATCACTGGTGCGCTGGAATGCAGCAGCACTGGTATTAAATGCCAGCAAAAAGAATCTTGAGCTGGGCGGGCATATTGCCAGCTTTCAGTCTTGTGCTACTTTATATGATGTTGGTTTCAATCACTTCTGGCATGGTAAAACAGATAATCAGGAAGGCGATCTGGTATTTTTCCAGGGTCATAGTGCACCTGGTTTCTATGCACGTGCATTTGTTGAAGGCCGCTTAACTGAAGAACAGATGAGTAATTTCCGTCAGGAAGTACATGGTAATGGTCTGTCTTCTTATCCGCATCCGTGGCTGATGCCTGACTTCTGGCAGTTCCCGACAGTATCTATGGGTCTGGGACCAATTCAGGGTATTTATCAGGCCCGTTTGCTGAAATATCTGGAATCCCGTGGTCTGGCGAAAACTCAGGGCCGTAAAGTATGGGTATTCTGTGGTGACGGCGAAATGGATGAGCCGGAAAGTCAGGGCGCAATTGCACTGGCTGCCCGTGATGGTCTGGATAATCTGATTTTTGTTGTTAACTGTAACTTGCAGCGTCTGGACGGGCCGGTACGCGGTAACGGTAAAATTATTCAGGAATTGGAAGGCAATTTCCGCGGTGCCGGCTGGAATGTACTGAAAGTAATCTGGGGCAGTAAGTGGGATGCACTGCTGGCTCAGGATAAAGATAATTTGCTGAAAAAACGCATGGAAGAATGTGTTGACGGTGATTATCAGATGTATAAATCACAGAATGGCGCATATGTGCGCGAACATTTCTTCAATACGCCTGAACTGAAAGCCATGGTGGCTAATATGTCAGACGATGAAATCTGGTCACTGAACCGCGGTGGTCACGATCCGCATAAGGTGTATGCCGCTTACTATGAAGCTGTTAATAATCCGGATGGCCGTCCGACTGTAATTCTGGCCAAAACCATTAAAGGTTATGGTATGGGTGCTTCTGGTGAGGCACAGAATACTGCTCACCAGGCTAAGAAAATGGATATGAAATCTTTGAAACAGTTCCGTGATCGTTTCCAGATTCCGGTAACTGATGAAGAGATGGAGCATACTCTGCCATTCTTCCGTCTGCCTGAAGACAGCGAAGAAATGAAATACATGAAAGAGCGCCGTGCTCAGCTGGGTGGTTTCCTGCCTTACCGTCATCCTGATTCTGAGCAACTGACAATTCCGCCATTAAGTGAATTTGAAGCTCAGTTGCAGGATAGCGGAGACCGTGAATTCTCTACAACAATGGCCTTCGTACGTATTCTGAGTACACTGCTTAAAGATAAAAATATCGGCAAGCGGATTGTGCCGATTGTGCCGGATGAAAGCCGTACATTCGGTATGGAAGGTTTGTTCCGTCAGTATGCTATCTGGAATCCAAAAGGTCAGATTTACACCCCGCAGGATCACGACCAGCTGATGTTCTATAAAGAATCTAAAAATGGTCAGATTTTCCAGGAAGGTATTAATGAGCCGGGTGCAATGAGCTCATGGATTGCTGCTGCAACAAGCTATTCCAATAATGATTGCCCGCTAATCCCATTCTATATTTATTATTCAATGTTTGGTTTCCAGCGTATCGGCGATCTGGCCTGGGCTGCCGGTGATCAGCGTGCCCGCGGCTTTATGCTGGGTGGTACTTCCGGCCGTACAACTCTGAACGGTGAAGGCTTGCAGCATCAGGATGGTCACAGCCATATTCAGGCTGAGCTGATTCCGAACTGCATTTCCTATGACCCGTCCTTCTCTTATGAAGTTGCTGTCATTATTCAGCATGGTCTGCAGCGCATGTATGTAGATCGTGAAGATGTGTTCTATTACATCACTCTGATGAACCAGAACTATAAACATCCGGCTATGCCGCAGCGTGAGGGAATCGAACAGCAGATTCTGAAAGGTATGTATCTGTTGCAGGAAGGTAGCAGCGGTAAACTGAAAGTGCAGTTAATGGGTTCCGGTGTTATTTTGCAGGAAGTGATTGCTGCAGCAGAATTGCTGAAACAGGATTTCGATGTTGATGCCAATATCTGGAGTGTGACTTCATTTAACGAACTGTACCGTGATGGTATTGATATCGAACGCTACAACCGTCTGCATCCGACCGATACTCAGAAAGTACCTTATGTGACTCAATTACTGTCTGGTCATGAAGGTCCGATTGTGGCTTCAACCGATTATGTACGTCACTTTGCTGACCGTATTCGTGCTTATGTACCACAGGATGTGTTCACAGTTCTGGGTACAGATGGCTTTGGTCGCAGTGATTCCCGTGACAATTTGCGTGAGTTCTTTGAAATCAACCGTTACCACGTGGCTGTAGCTGCTCTGAATGGTCTGGCTGATGAAGGCAAGATCAGTAAACAGGTGGTACAGGATGCCATCAATAAATATGGTATCAAGGCTGATGTAGAACCGAGCTGGGCACGTTAATAAACCCAATGCCTGAAGTTCATTCGGATTTCAGGCAGGTTTTGCTGGCTGTGCAAGCTAATGATTGTCGGACGCAGGCTTAAGCCTGCTGTCATCAAAGGACATAATGATGAGTCAGATTGTAGAAATAAAAGTGCCTGATATCGGTAATTATACCGGTGTCGATGTTATTGACGTGGCGGTCAAAGTTGGCGATAGCATTGCGGTAGACGATACCCTGATTACGCTTGAAACAGATAAAGCCACTATGGACGTTCCTGCTGATAAGGCTGGTGTGGTGAAAGAAGTCTTGGTTAAAGTAGGTGATAAAGTATCTGAAGGTAATGTGATTGTGAAAGTAGAAACTTCTGCTGCCGCAAGTGCATCTTCATCTGCTGGTACCACTACTGAAGCTCCGGTTAAGGCAACAACTACCGAAGCAGCCGGTACAGCTGCTCAGTCTGTTGCTGTGAACGTACCGGACATCGGTAATTTCTCGAATGTTGATGTAATTGAAGTAGATATTAAGGTTGGTGATGATGTGGCTGTTGATCAGACACTGGTTACCCTGGAAACTGATAAAGCGACGATGGATGTACCGTCTACTGTTGCCGGTAAAGTAACGGCTGTACATGTAAAAGTTGGCGATAAAGTATCAGAAGGAAGTGCTCTGATTGAAGTGTCTGTTGCTCCGGCAAGTGCTGCTGCACCGTTAACACCGGAACAAAAAGAAGCTTCTGAAATCAAAAAACAGGTTGCTGCCACACCATCTGCTGAAAATAATGAATTACGTGCCGAAATTAAAAGCCACGTGCCTCAGGCTTTTGGCAGCTCTGATATTGATGAGAAAGGTTTTGAAAAAGCCCATGCCAGCCCGTCTGTACGCAAACTGGCTCGTGAACTTGGCGTAGATTTAGGACGTGTGAGTGGTAGTGGACGTAAAGGGCGCATTACCCCTGTTGATCTGCGTGAATTTGTTAAATCGGTTATGCAGAAGGTTGAGCAGGGTGGTAGTGGTGCTTCTCTCGGAGGCGGGCTGGATTTATTGCCATGGCCTAAAGTAGATTTCAGCAAATTTGGTGAAATTGAAGTTAAAGAACTGTCACGAATCAAGAAAATCTCCGGTCAGAATCTGGCTCGTAACTGGGTAATGATTCCTCATGTTACCTTGCATGAAGATGCAGACATGACAGATCTGGAAGCTTTCCGTAAACAGCTGAATAAAGAATGGGAGCGTGCAGGTATTAAAGTATCTCCGCTGGCTTTCATTATTCTGGCCTGCGTGAAAGCATTACAGGAATTCCCTGAATTTAATTCTTCGCTTGATGGTGATAACCTGATTCTGAAGAAATACATTCATATCGGCTTTGCCGCTGATACGCCGAATGGTCTGGTTGTGCCGGTTATTAAAAACGCTGACCAGAAAGGTCTGAAAGAAATCACGCAAGAACTGGCTGATATGAGTAAGCGTGCCCGTGAAGGCAAGCTGAAACCTCAGGAAATGCAAGGCGCTTCTTTCACCATTTCTTCTTTAGGCGGTATTGGCGGTACAGGCTTTACGCCTATTGTTAATGCACCGGAAGTGGCTATTCTGGGCGTTTGTAAATCACAGATCAAACCGACCTGGAATGGTAAGGAATTTGAGCCGAGCTTACAATGCCCGCTGTCTCTGTCTTTTGACCACCGTGTGATTGATGGTGCGGCCGGTATGCGTTTTCTGGTATTTATCAGCCAGCTGCTGGCTGATTTCCGCCGCGTATCTCTGTAAGTTTTTAAATAACAGGCTGCCTGAAAACAGATTGGTTTCTGGCAGCCTGTATACATGAAATACAGGCAATTACTGTTGTATCTGATGCAACAGTCAGGCAAAAGGTAAGACCATGAGCTTAATTGAATTGAAAGTACCGGATATCGGCAATTATAAAGATGTCGATATTATTGCGGTAGAAATCAAACCGGGCGATACCGTTGCGGTAGATGACACACTGATTACGCTGGAAACAGATAAAGCCACGATGGATGTACCGGCAGAAACAGCCGGTGTGGTGAAAGAGGTTAAAGTTAAAGTTGGTGATAAAATTTCTGAAGGTGGTGTGATTGCAGTAGTAGAAGCTGCAGCTAAACCTGCAGCAAGTGCTCCTGCAGCTGAAAGTGCACCGATAGCAGCACCTCAGGCAGCCAGTTACTCCGGCAGCAGTGATGCTGAGTACGATGTTGTTGTACTTGGCGGCGGCCCGGGTGGGTATTCTGCAGCTTTTGCCGCAGCTGATGAAGGCCTGAAAGTTGCCATCGTGGAACGTTATGCAACTTTGGGCGGTGTTTGTTTGAATGTTGGTTGCATTCCATCCAAAGCTTTACTGCATAATGCAGCTGTAATCGATGAAGTTAAAGAACTGAAAGCCAATGGTATTGAGTATCCGGCACCAAAAATTGATATCGACCAGTTGCGCAGCTACAAGGAAAAAGTAGTAGCGAGAATGACCGGCGGTCTGGCCGGCATGGCTAAAACCCGTAAAGTTGATATTATTCGCGGTAATGGTCGTTATATTGATCCGCATCATATTGAAGTCAAACTGACTTCAGGTGAAGGACGTGTTGAAACCGGTGAAACCAGAACACTGGCTTTTAAAAATACCATTATTGCTGCCGGCAGTCGCGTAGTTAATTTACCGTTTATTCCTGAAGATCCGCGCATTGTTGATTCAACAGGCGCTCTGGCACTGAAATTTGTGCCGGAAAAAATGCTGATAATCGGCGGCGGTATTATTGGTCTGGAAATGGGTACAGTGTACAGCACACTGGGCGCACGTCTGGATGTGGTAGAAATGATGGATGGTCTGATGCAGGGTGCTGACCGTGATATGGTCAGAATCTGGCAGAAGAAAAACGAACATCGTTTTGATAATATTATGCTGAATACCAAAACCACAGCTGTTGAAGCTAAAGAAGATGGTATTTACGTGACATTTGAAGGCGCTAAAGCTCCGACACAGCCGCAACGCTATGATCTGGTTCTGGTTGCGGCCGGTCGTGCACCCAATGGCAAACTGATAGGCGCAGAAAACGCTGGAGTGGCCGTTACAGAACGCGGATTTATTAATGTAGATAAGCAGATGCGTACTAATGTACCGCATATTTTTGCCATAGGTGATATTGTGGGTCAGCCGATGTTAGCGCATAAAGCTGTACATGAAGCCCATGTGGCTGCTGAAAATTGTGCCAGTCATCAGGCGTATTTTGATGCACGTGTTATCCCCGGAGTGGCTTATACCAATCCGGAAGTTGCATGGGTAGGCATGACAGAAGATCAAGCGAAAAAAGACGGGGTAAAAATCACTAAATCTGTATTCCCTTGGGCTGCTTCCGGCCGTGCTGTAGCCAATGGTTGCAGTGAGGGTGCAACTAAGCTGATTTTTGACGCCGACAGTGGACTGATAATCGGCGGTGCAATTGTTGGTCCGAGTGCTGGCGATATGATTGGTGAAATCTGTCTGGCTATTGAAATGGGTTGTGATGCAGATGATATCGGTCGCACCATCCATCCTCATCCGACGCTGGGTGAATCAATAGGTATGGCGGCTGAAGTCGCTATGGGTACGTGTACTGATCTGCCACCACAGCGTAAAAAGTAAGAACTAAAATTCTTATGTCACAAGCTGTCCGATTTTTCCGGACAGCTTTTTTATTGGAAAAAGGGTAAATTCGGAAACAATTGATTAAATCAGCTGGTTAAATTGAATAATATTTGCAAAAAAATATCAGTATCTGATACGTAAGTTACATTTAGACATTCCAGTACTGCGCTTATTCAGCTATTATCAAAATAAATATGCTGATAAATCACTATCCGTGTATTGCTGTGAGCTTATATTTTTATTAATCAGTATGAGTGTAATTGAATGAATATGAACAGCAAAACCTCTTCTGGTATTGCCCCCTGGATTATAGGAGGGTTGGTACTGCTGGCAACCATCGGTCTATTTGTAGGGCTAAAACCGATTTTAATGCCTTTTGCCGCAGCCGGAGTACTGGCCTATATTTTAAATCCGCTGGTAGTAAAACTGCATAGTCTAAAAATTTCCCGCTCGCTGGCAGCAATGCTGGTGATGTTTCTGGGACTGAGTGTTATTGTGATTTTGCTGCTGATTGTGATACCGATGCTGATTAATTTGCTGGACAGTATTTATGAGAAACTGCCCGCATTTCTTGACTGGGTGCATCACCGGCTTGTTCCATGGCTTAATCAGACATTTCATATCCGTATCCGCTGGGATGCGGATTATATGTCCAAGTATGTAGCACAATGGATTCAAACTCATAATGCCAGTATTAAAGATGCCGCTTCCAAAGTTTTACCTGTAGTATGGCAGCATAGCAGTGGTATGGTAGAGTGGGTGACCAATCTGCTGTTACTGCCTTTTCTTTTATATTATTTTCTGCTGGACTGGAATCGCTGGACCTCCGGTATCCGGCATCTGATTCCGCGCCGTGCCTTACCTACTTATAATCGTATCGCTACCAATATGGATACGGTACTGGGCGAATTCCTTCGCGGCGAACTGCTGGTAATGGTAATTATGGGCATGGTTTATGGTCTGGGGCTGGCATTGGTAGGGCTGGAATCCGGATTTGCCATAGGTATGATTGCCGGTTTGCTGGTGTTTGTACCTTATCTGGGTGCTTTTACCGGTTTGCTGCTGGCCACGCTGGCAGCATTGTTGCAGTTTGATGGCTGGACAGGACTGTTACTTGTCTGGGGTGTGTTTGCCATTGGTCAGTTTCTGGAAAGTTTCTTCGTCACTCCGAAAATTGTAGGCGACAGAATTGGTCTGTCTCCGTTCTGGGTTATTTTCTCATTGATGGCATTCGGGCAGTTACTTGGTTTTGTCGGTATGCTGCTGGCGTTACCACTGGCTGCAATATGTCTGGTATTGATTCGGGAAGGAACTCAGGCGTACTGGAGAAGTGATTATTTCCGCAAATTGCCGGAAAATAGCATAATCAAGGATGAAAAAACACAGCAGGACAGGTAATCTTGGCTTCTTGTTTTTATATGTTGCCTGCTGAAAAAACAACACCGGTACTTGCATTTATGCTGTGAAGTCATTAAAATTCTGCGTTTCATGATTTGTATATGTATGTTAGGAGATATTGATGGCCAATAGTGCACAATCTCGTAAGCGCGCCCGTCAGGCACTGAAACAACGTGCCCATAACGCTAGCTTGCGTACCGCTTTTCGCACTGCGGTTAAAAAAGTATTGAAAGCCGTTGAAGCTGGTGATAAAGCAGCTGCTCAGGTTACCTATAGCGAGAGCGTTAAAGTGATTGATCGCATTGCTGATAAAGGTGTTTTCCATAAAAATAAAGCTGCACGTCATAAAAGCCGTCTGGCTGCCAAAATCAAGGCTATGGCTGCTTAAGCTGATTTTTGTCATTGCATGAGACGATTCTCATGATTGCTATTATCACGAGGCTGTTCCCATTGTGGGCAGCCTTATGTTCTATCTTTGCCTATTATAATCCTGCCGTTTTTATTCCTCTGAAATCTTATATTTCTGAAATGTTGATGCTGGTGATGCTATCCATGGGCATGACGCTGAGAATTGAGGATTTTACCCGGGTATTGAAGCGGCCGGCGCCTATTGCGGCAGGTATTGGTCTGCATTATCTGATTATGCCACTGGCCGCATGGCTGATTGCCAGATTGCTGAACATGTCGCCAGAATTGCAGGCAGGAATGGTGCTGGTAGGGTGTGTGGCCAGTGGTACTGCTTCGAATGTGATGGTGTTTTTATCCAAAGGTGATGTTGCACTGTCTGTCACAATCAGTGCCTTGTCTACTGTAGTGGGCATTTTTGCTACACCACTATTGGCAAAACTTTATATAGCAGCATCAATTGAAGTACCTGTCGTAAATATGCTCAGGGAAATTTTGCTGATTGTTGCCTTACCTATTGCTATAGGGGTAAGCATTAATTATTTTGCGCCGAAACTGGTAAAAAAAATTATACCTTCACTGCCACTGATAACGATGTGTATGATTATTATTGTGCTATCAACTGTGGTGTCATTAAGCAGCGATAAAATTGGAATAAAGACGGTAATTGTTGTTATTGGTGTGATTTTGCATAATGCTTTAGGGCTGATTGGCGGTTACTGGGGGGGACGGTTGTTTGGTTTTGATAAATCCATCTGTCGCACACTGGCTCTGGAAGTAGGGATGCAGAATTCTGGTCTGGCAGCAGTATTGGGATCTAACTTTTTTGGTTCTATGGCTGCTTTACCGGGCGCAATATTTTCATTATGGCATAATATTTCCGGTTCATTTCTCGCCAGCTATTGGTCGGGAAAGCCTACAGGTACAAGTAACGACCATGTGAAACGTGAAGATGTTAGTTTACATTAATTAATTTGATATACCAAAAAGCCCGGTTATTAGTCCGGGCTTTTTTATTGAATAATGCTTTGCTGAATTAAGTGTACAGGTATTGATTTTGTATGTATATAGACGAAATTTTGTATTTTTAGGATGTGCAGTCAGTACCTGGCATTATAATCAGTATTCATCTTCGTCAGGCAGCGAAGTATCAGCCCACGCCTGGCGGATAGCTGAGTGAATAATATCCATACTAAAACCGCGGTAAGCAAGAAAATGCATACATTTATGTTTTTCTTTTAAGTCAGCGGGAGGCTGACGATATTTTTTTTGCAAAACAGCTATAGCATTATTTATCTGTTGTTCTCTGTCTGGTAAATAATCTGCAATCAGAGCTGCATCCACACCTTTTTGCTTCAGGCTTTGCTCTAAACGCAGATTACCATGCAGCCGGCTTTTACTATTGATATAAGTTTCCGTATATCGCTCATCTGATTGCCAGTGCTTTTGTGCCAGTTCATCCAGTAATGCTTCAAGATTGTCGTTTTCATCTGCATAAGGATGCAGTTTACGTGCCAGCTCAGCTCTGCTGATTTCCCGCCGTGCCAGTAGGGCAATGGCACGGGCACGTAAACTGATTTTTTGCTTCATGCACGGATTTCGCTGTTAGCATGATGACGTATGCCATCATCAATCTGAGGCAGATGATCAACAATAATGTCCGGTTTAGTCTGTGTGTTTTTTGCCAGCTGTGCCATATCTGCATAACCCCATGTGACGCCACAGCTTAAAGCTCCGGCTGCTTTAGCTGCCAGAATATCATTAGCAGAGTCACCAACCATCAGTAAATTTCCGACGGGTACGCCTAATACTTCTGCTGTGTGCAATAAAGGCATAGGAGAGGGTTTTTTTTCAGCCAGTGTATCACCACCCACAACCAAACTGAATGAATCAGCCAATCCAAGCTCACATAATAATTCCACTGCCAGAATTTCATTTTTATTTGTGATTACTGCTAAAGGCAAACCACGGGCACGGAATAATGCCAGTGCGGTTTCTACTTCAGGATAGGGGCGGGTGTGAACACTCAAATGAGTACGGTAATAGGAAATAAAAGCAGTAAATCCCTGTGTCCAGATTGTTTCATCCACCAGACCGTCCCGATCACCACTGAGAGCCCGGTGTACAAGGCTGGATAAACCGTCACCTACATAGGTAGTCAGTTCAGATTCTGGCAGTGGTGACAGTCCTAGTTCCGCGCGCATATGATTGGCAGCAGCACATAAATCGGCGATTGAATCGACCAGGGTACCATCCAGATCGAATGCTATGGCATGAATATCATTCCATTTCATGATTGGCTTATTGATTGGGTAAAAGACATGTTTATTTTATCATGTTCAAATAACCAGTAAGGCTGCCGGTAGCAGTATATTTACTCTGTTTAGCAATTCGGTATTATTTAGGTTCAGACATAGCTGGATAAAACTACAGGCAATTCATCCGGTTGCAGTTAGTTTATAACTGGCTGAATGGGATCACGGCTGAATATATAAGCTATATGCTGTTTAAACTTTGTACCGGCATGCAGAATATTATTCGGAAATGCATGGTGATTCGGAGCATCTGTATAGCCTTGTGGTTCAAAACAGATTGCTGCAAATGGCAGAAGTGATTTACGTGCCGGTATTTGCTGCTCAGGCAGATTTTGGGCATTATAGACCACCATTACAGGCGCATCTGTTTTTACCGCCATGGACAAACCGGTATCCGGAGCACTTAAGCGCGCAACAATGTTGTTTGCTGAATTTGGAGGTAATACATACGCAGTATCAATAATACTGCTGCCTATGGGACGTGCTGAATGGAAATCAAGCGTTGCCGGTGCTTTATGAATAACACCAGTTGGTATCATATCTTTATCAGTCACAATGATTTCTTGCGGTAACAGCCATAACTGATGTTCGCTGATCGTGCTTTCTCTCAGAGCCAGATTAAAATAACTATGCTGAGTCAGATTAATTAAAGTATCACGATCTGATTCAGCGCTGAAATCAATATTCAGTTCGTTATTTACTGTCAGGGTATAGCATACCTGTACATTCAGGTTACCCGGATAGCCTTCTTCACCATCGGCACTAAAAAGATGCATGGTAACCGAAGCGCAATGTTCATCATTGTGGGTAGCACATACTTTCCACCATTTCTGATCAAAACCAGTATATCCGCCATGCATATGATGTTCTCCCTGATTAGCAGTCAGGTGGAGCAGTTCATGGTTGAGCGGTGCATGGGCAAAGCTGATGCGTCCGGCATGCCGTCCGATTACAGCGCCCAGATGGGGATTGTTGGTACGATAACTGGTGCTGGCATAATCCTCAGCATTATTGAAACCCAGAACACATTGCACAGGATTACAATCTCTGTCAGACATGATGATCGAGGTAACTATGGCACCGAAATCCATAACAGATACCTGCATCCCCTGACTGTTTGTCAGTGTCCACAATGTGGCACTTTCACCGTCTACCAAACCGAATGGCTGAGTACTAATCGTACATAATGAATGATCATTTGATTTCATTCTGTCCGGCCTCTTCATCAAGATTATGTAAGAACGCCAGTTTTTCGGCGATTTTAATTTCCAGCCCGCGAGTTACCGGCTGATAGAATGCCGGTTCATCCATCCCTTCAGGCATGTAGGTTTCTCCGGCCGCATAGGCATTAGGTTCATCATGGGCATAGCGGTATTCACGCCCGTAGCCCAGCTCTTTCATTAACTTAGTCGGTGCATTGCGTAAATGAACCGGTACTTCATTGGAAGGGTGTTTTTTGACAAAAGCACAGGCTTCGTTATACGCAAGATAACCGGCATTGCTTTTTGCCGCACACGCCAGATACAGTACTGCCTGTGCCAGAGCCAGTTCCCCTTCAGGGCTGCCAAGTCGTTCAAAAGTCTGCGCTGCATCATTGGCTATTTGCATCGCTCTTGGATCAGCCAGACCAATATCTTCCCATGCCATACGGATTATACGTCTTGCCAGATAGCGGGGATCAGCACCACCATCCAGCATCCGGGTAAACCAGTACAGAGCGGCATTTGGATGAGATCCGCGTACTGATTTATGCAGTGCAGAAATTTGTTCGTAGAAGCTGTCGCCGCCTTTATCAAAACGGCGTAATTGCGTGCCAAGACTGCCGGCAGTTAACTCTGCGCTAATTTCAGTTTGCTGCTGTGCTTGTGCGGTATGAATCAGTTGTTCCAGTAAATTCAGAAAACGCCGGCCATCACCATCAGCGCTGTTAAGGATTAATGTCTGTGCATCCGAACTGATACTGAATGAGTGAAACTCAGGCAGGCTGAAAACTTTATTTTGCAATTGTTTCAGTTCTTCAATGCTGAGTGAGTGCAGGGTATACACCTGTGATCGGCTTAGTAGTGCCGGATTAACCTCAAAAGAAGGATTTTCTGTTGTAGCGCCTATAAAAGTAAATAAGCCGTTTTCGACATAAGGTAAAAATGCATCCTGCTGTGATTTATTAAAGCGATGTACTTCATCGACAAAAAGTATGGTGCGTTGTCCCTGTTGTAAAGCCAACTGAGCTTTTTCAACCGCAGTACGGATTTCTTTTACTCCGGAAAAAACCGCTGATAAAGGAATAAACAGAGCATTAAAGCTTTGTGCCAGAATCCGTGCCAGAGTGGTTTTACCCACGCCGGGAGGACCCCATAACAGCATGGAATGCAGATGTCCGGTTTCTACAGCAACACGCAGAGGTTTACCTGCACCAATCAGGTGTTGCTGCCCGATTACTTCGTCCAGATTTTTCGGGCGTAACTGTTCTGCCAGTGGTGGTAAAGGTTTCTGATTAAATAAATCCATAACGTGTCATTCAGTACACGATAATTCGTGTAATATATTGTACCTGATTATGAAAACTTTGCAGGGCTGGTAACCATTGGATTATAGGTATAATCAGTATGGTTATATATTGTATAAATAAGAAAAGTTGTATTCTAGACTTAAATTTAATCCAACTGAAGAAATTGTATGAGTAAAATATTGTTTTTTCTGGTTTTTGTAGTTGTAGTGATAGGGGCTTATATAAATTATGACAGAAAATCAGAATACGGGCTGATATCTGGTATTGGCAGATATATGATCGATCAGGAATGTCAGCGTCAGTTTGGTCAATCGGTAAATAAACAGTTGACAGAATTATTTATCATCAAAAGAATCAGTCAAAAGGATTGTAACTGTATTGCAGTACATGCAAGTCGAAAACTCAGCATTAAAGAAATTGCAAAAATGGTCGATCCGCAGGTTCGTCAGCAAAGAGTGCGTGAATTTACTGTATCTCAGGCCAGAGTATGCAGGATAAGATTCCAGCGTTATTAACTATAGCTCAAATATGATTAAATCATACGGGAGAAACAATGAAATACATTAGTACCAGAGGGCAGACCGCGCCAAAAAGTTTTAGTCAGGCATTAATGGCAGGTCTGGCAGATGACGGTGGTTTATTATTACCACAAAGCTATCCGCATATTGATACATTTACTCTTCATGAGTGGCGGTCATTAAGTTATGCTGAACTGGCTATGCAGATTATCAGTCTGTTTGCTACTGATATTCCTAAAGCAGATTTACAGAAGATAGTTAATAAGACATATACAAAAGAAATATTCGGAAGTAATGAGATTACTCCGGTCAGAACTTTGCATGATGGAATTCTGATTGAAGGACTTTCAAATGGTCCGACGCTGGCATTTAAAGATATGGCCATGCAATTATTGGGTAATTTGTTTGAGTATGTGCTGGAACGTGAAAACCGCTTTCTGAATATTATCGGCGCCACCAGTGGCGATACCGGTTCTGCTGCTGAGTATGCTCTGCGCGGCAAAAAGCGGGTAAATGTATTTATGTTGTCGCCATATGGAAAAATGAGTGATTTTCAGCGTGCTCAGATGTATAGCCTGAAAGACAATAACATTTTTAATATTGCTGTTAAAGGCATGTTCGATGATTGCCAGGATATTGTAAAAGCGCTGCAGAATGATCATGCTTTTAAGGCATACTATCATTTAAGTACAGTTAATTCTATCAACTGGGGTCGTATTGTTGCGCAGGTGGTGTATTACTTTAAGGGCTATTTTGCGGCTACCAGCACAAATGAACAGAAGGTTTCATTCTGCGTACCCAGTGGTAATTTTGGTAATGTGCTCGCAGGGCATATTGCCCGAAGCATGGGGCTGCCTATTCATCGCCTGATTGTTGCTACAAATGAAAACGATGTGTTGAATGAATTTTTCAATACTGGGCATTATCGTCCCCGTGATGCGGCACATACATTTGTTACTTCAAGCCCGTCTATGGATATTTCCAAGGCTTCCAACTTTGAACGCTTTGTTTATGATTTGCTTGACCATGATGGTTCCCATGTGCAAAAACTCTGGCAGCAGGTTGCAGCTGGTGAGGGATTTGATTTAAGCCATATGCTGAATAAAATTCAGCATCAGTATGGTTTTGCTGCTGGTAAAAGTACTCATGCTGATCGTTTGCAAACCATTGCTCAGGTGTATCGGGAAGACAATGAATTGATTGATCCGCATACAGCAGATGGCGTAAAGGTAGCGCGACAGTTGCGCGAAGCCGGCGAAATCATTGTGTGTCTGGAAACTGCTCTGGCAGCTAAATTTGCACAGACCATTCATGAGGCAGTTGGAAGTGATGTAACCATACCGCGCCCTGATAATCTAGACGGACTGGAAGATTTACCACAGCATGTTACCGTGATGGATAATGATGCGGCTGCGGTTAAACGGTTTGTGGAAAAACAATTAGGTAAATAAAAGTAGATGTAAGCGTTTTTAAATATTAAAGGCCGGCATGGTTATGCCGGCCTTAGTTTTTCAAATTAGAAATTATCCGGATTTTCCAGTTTATCTACTTTCTGTTTTAATTCTTCAGGAGTCAGCGCAATTTCTTCACTTGGATTAGCGGCCGCAGTGGCTACTGCAACAGGATTATAAACAGAAATGTATTCTGATCCGTCAGAACGATCCTCAATAGTGTACATCACTCCGCTGCGGTTGAAACGGTGGCACTGGCGCTGATACCAGCCTCTGAACCCGGTTTTAGGTTCATTCGGGTTGTAATAGAATGCGTTGAGTATTTCAGGTAAGCCAAGGCCACATACCACACCGGAAAGCAATACACAGATAAATGTATAACCAACCAGAATATCGCTGTATTTAGCCAATGCCGGCATATTGGCTACAGCCAGTATCAGGGCGAGAGAGATACCACCGCGTACACCCCCCCAGGACAAAATGGTAAGGCTGCCATGGTAGCTTTTCTTATATACTTTCGGAAACAACATAAATGCCAGTATGTTTCCGGCAAAACGGCTCAGATGCAGTAATACGAAAGCTATAATACCGCCGATAACCAGAGTTTTACTCATATCAACGATAAAGAGTTCCAGACCGATTAAGGTAAACAGAAATGAATTGATGATGCCTTCTACAGCGTGCCAGAAGTTATTAACATCATCTATTTCTTTTTTCTGTAAAACTTCCTGCCATTTATTTCCAACGATCAAACCGCCGACAACACAGGCAATCGGGCCGGACGCATGAGCGAAATAAGCCACCAGATAAGAACCGGAAGCCAGCAAAGCTGTTGTCAGAATCAGTGATTCATTTTCATGTTTGCCATGCAACAGGCGCAATGCGCCAATGCCGAAAATAAACCCGATAATAACGGCAACAACAATTTCATAGAAGAAATTTTCAATAACACCTAAAGGAGATACGTGCTGACCATTAATCAGAGTAAGAATGGTCATAAATACAACGATACACATGGCATCATTAAATAATGATTCACCTTCCAGTTTAACCATTAAATGGCGTGGGGTACGTACTGAGCTCAGTACGCCTTTAATCCCGATAGGGTCTGTTGCACCCAGAGCAGAGCCCAGTAACAGCAGAACCAGCAGAGGAACATGATCGCCGACCAGAAACTGAAACCCATAAAGCAGACCGCCAAACAGCACTGAGCACAGCAATAATCCCAGAGTGGCCAGAATCAGAATTTGTCTCCAGTAACGCTTTAAATCAGAAATCTTAAATTTAAGAGCAGAGGAGGTCAGAATAAAGCAGATTACGCCGTTTACCAGAAAATCATAAAAATTAATATGACTTACGGCTGCCTTTAAGGCCATGATATCTACATGGATAAAATGATTGCGTCCGAATAAATTCATGCCCCATTGCAGTGCAAATACCAGAATGGCTGAAACAATCGGTACACCAATGGCCTGCGGCATATCAAATAAGCGTTTATTTAATAATGTGGTGACAATAGACAGTGAAAAAATAACCGTTATTGCCTGTAAAAAAAGTACACTACCCATGCAAACAGTTTTCCTTTATTTAAGTATTGTAATAAGTTGCTGATGAATCGAATCTGTCGCAGTTTGTAGCAGGTTCCCCTTGAATCAAAACTTGCAATAATAACTTACGAATCAAATTCATCCAGTAAATCAGGTGCTGGAATAAAATAGAGACTGCCGCTTACCGGTGTGCTGAAATCCAGCAGACGGTCTACGTGACCTTCGTCATTTCCGGTAAACATATGCTGCAGCATTTGGCGTGTTACTGCAAATGAACGTGCATAACCGATAAAAAACGTACCGTACTCATTTTTTGACGGATGAGCAAATGCTACATTGGCACGAATAATTTTCAGTTCATTGCCTTGTGCATCATAAGCCTTACTCACGTTACTATGTGCAGTTTTCGGCTTTTCTTCATCAGAAAGCTCAATGTCATTAAAACGGCGCCGGCCAATGACTTTTTCCTGTTCTTCTACTGATAATTGCCGCCATGCCTGCATGTTATGCAGATATTTCTGAGTAAAAGCATAACTGCCGTTGCGAAATAACGGATCTTCATCACCCACCAGAGCATATTCTGCTTTGGATACATCTTCCGGATTTTCGGTACCGTCAACAAAACCGATGATAGCGCGACCATCCAGATAACGGAAACCACTTACTTCATCAATGGAATAAGTCGCATCAGCCAGTAATTCATCAATCATTGCGGCCATTTCATAACAAATATCCTGACGATCGGCACGGATATGAAAGAAAAGATCGCCAGCTGTCGCTACAGCAGTATGTTTTTCGCCTTTAATAGCAGTAAAAGGAGTCAGTTCCTTAGGCTTTGGTTTGCCCGGCCGCAGCCTGTCCCAGGCTTCCGAACCAATCCCCATTAATGCATTAAAATTTTCATCATGAAACCGGCCATGCATACTGCGTACTAACGCTGAAAAACCAGTAATAAATTCGAGTACCTTGGTAATCGCTGCCTGATTATTCTGTATCCCTAACGTAATAAATAAAGCACTTTTACCCGGATAAGCTAATACTGAAGGTGTTCTGTATATTGTCATTAATAAATACTTTCCTAAACCATTATTATAATGAAATCAACGTACATTATTAAGTACAAACTGACATGAATTTAAATATTTTTAACTATGTCATAAAAAATCGCCTGTAAATACGTTCAGCACAGTAAACCGAACCGAGTAATAAATCCGGCTTTTCTCACTGCCTGTATTAGTAACGCAATTAGTAAATGGGGATACTTATACATAAGATATGAAAATTATCGATAAAATATGATAATTATAACCTAAAAGCGTATAAAAGCTTTTATTTGCTGATATTTTTCCGCTAGTATAGATTACTTACTATTATTTACTATTACCCTGAGAAAGCAATGCATCACTCATTTCCATTGGTTGAAACCATCGTAGGTGGTTTATTTTTCGCCTTTGTGCTCGGTTATATCGCACATAAGCTGCGTATGCCCCCGCTGGTCGGCTATCTGCTGGCCGGCATAATTGTCGGACCGTATACCAAAGGATTTACTGCAGATATGCATTTATCACAGCAGTTGGCCGAACTGGGCGTGATTTTGCTGATGTTTGGGGTGGGACTGCATTTTTCCATTCGCGATTTACTTGCGGTTAAGCGGGTAGCAATACCAGGCGCACTTATCCAGATTATTCTGGCTACTTTACTTGGCTGGCTGCTTGCTTATCTGGCTGGCTGGACAACAGGTGCCGGTATCGTCTTCGGATTGGCTCTATCTTGTGCTTCAACTGTTGTCTTAATAGCGGCTTTACAGCGCTGGCATTTGGGGGATTCTACACAGGGGCGAATTGCCACCGGCTGGCTGATTGTTGAAGATATTGCCATGGTGTTTGTGCTGGTGATGATTCCGGCTCTGGCGCCGGTTTTATCAGGAGAGGGAGCTGTTTCCAGTGCAAATTTGCTTTATTTGCTGGGTAAAACCGGAGTACAAATCATTGCATTTATACTGGTTATGCTTTTTCTTGGTCGCAGAATAATTCCATGGTCTTTACAGCGTGTAGTGAGCACCGGAAGTCCTGAGTTGTTTCGTCTGGCTGTCATTGCTATTGCTTTAGGCTGTGCCATACTGGCCAATTATTTCTTTGGTGTGTCGTTTGCTCTGGGTGCTTTTTTTGCCGGAGCCATCATCAGCGAAACCAGTATGAATCACACTGCTGAAGAAGCATCCGGCGGCTTACGTGATTTTTTTACCGTACTGTTTTTTGTTTCAGTGGGTATGCTGTTTGATCCTAGTATTATTGTCCGTAACCCACTATTACTCTTAGCCACTTTATTGGTGGTAGTAATAGGTAAAAGTGCGGGAGCATTTTTGATTGTGCGTGTATTCGGCTATCCGCCTCAAACTGCACTAACAATTGCTGTTGCGCTGGCTCAGATCGGTGAGTTTTCCTTCATGATTGCCAGTCTGGGCGCGGTATACAATATTTTGCCGCAATTAGCCAGTGATCTGATTCTGGGTAGTGCACTAATATCCATAATCTGTAACCCGTTTTTATTTGTCTGGCTGAACCACTATCTGGAAAAACAGTCACAGCAAAAAACTTCTGCTACAACCATTGTGTCCGAGAATAATCGATTATCGGATAAACCTCATGCAAAAGTAGCTGCACCGATTAAGCCGGTTTCAATCTATTTTGTAGATGAAGATATGGCTATTGCTCCTGCGGTGAGCGATCATACAGTGTTGGTGGGTGCAGGCCCGGTCGGACAAGAAATAATCAGACATTTGCACGCACGTAATGAAACAGTCTATGTACAGGAAAATCGTTTAGAAGTTGTTACAGAGTTGCGTGCACGTCAGATACCCGTTGCCTATGGGCATGCATTATCAGATGGGATGCTGGACGCTGTATTTGTTGCTCAGGCTAAAAATCTGATTATTACTATTCAGAATAAAACTGAAGTGATATCAATTATAAAGGCTGCCATTGCACTTAATCCGCAACTGCACATAGTCACATTCAGCAGATATGAACAGGACAAACAGTTGTTTATTCAGGCAGGGGCAACCAAAGTTGTTGACAGTCAGCTCGTGCTCGCCAATGAAATTATGCAAGCATTCGGACAGGTCTGAAAACTGACATTGATTCCAATAGAAAAATATAATTTTTTTATTAGTTTTTAAAAATAATCCAGTATCCTGAAAATGATATTTTCTGAAACAGGCGTAAATCAATAATTATCTAATATTGGTTTGCGCCTGTTTTGGTTTAATTACTTATGGTATCGATGAATACTTCCAGTTGTTCACGGTTAGTAATTTTGCTGTCTATTTTGATATATATACTGTGTTCTTCAGGAATAATCAGTACCTGATGTACACCAGCCTGTTCAAGTAATTGTTGTCGGGCATTGTCAGGTAAAACACGACCTTGTTTCAGGATAATGCGCAGACTGGCCAAATAGGGTGGTTCGTGCATTGTCAGGCTCAGCAGAAGCCAGATAAAAGTTAATCCTGTGCCGAAGATAAAAACACTATGTGCACCGGTATGTGCAGCCAGCCAGCCTCCGATTGTTCCTCCGCAGGCTACGCCCAGAAATTGTCCGGTAGCATAGATGCCCATTGCAGTGCCTTTATAACCTGCCGGTGCTTCTTTACTGACCCATGAAGGCAAGAGTGCTTCCATCAGATTAAAAGCAATAAAGAATAATAAAACACCTGTGACAAGCGGCCAGAAAGAAATATTAGCCAGCCATAATACACTTTCAGCAATTAATAGTCCGGCAACACACAAGATAAACACTTGCTTCATTTGCCGTTTGCTTTCAGCGTATATAATTGGTGGCAGAACAGTAATGAAAGCAATCAGCATCGTGTATAAATAAATCTGCCAATGTCTGGCTGCCGGAAAGCCTGCCTGTTCCAGTTGTATAGGCAGCGCGACAAAAGTCGACATAAGCAGAAAATGCATGCAGAAAATACCGATGTTCAGCTTAAACAGGGCAGGGTTGCGCAGTACAGTACCAAAACTGCCGCGTACAATGCCTGATTCACGGTTAAGTACATGAACAGTACTGTCGGGTACAAAAAACAATGTCAGGCCGATAGCAGCCAGTGCCAGTATCGCAATAACCCAGAATAATCCGTGTAAACCTATTGCATGTGTAATGATAGGGCCGCAGACCATGGCAATTGCAAAAGTGATACCAAAGCTAATACCAATAAAAGCCATGGCTTTGGTGCGGTTTTGTTCGCGCGTCAGGTCAGATAATAATGCCATTACAGCTGCTGCGATAGCACCACTGCCTTGTAATGCACGTCCCAGTATGACTCCCCAGATAGAGGATGTTAAGGCAGCAATAAAGCTGCCCAGAGTGAAAATCAGCAAGCCGCCTACGATTAAAGGTTTACGCCCGAAACGGTCAGACCACAAACCAAAAGGAATTTGCAATATAGCCTGCATCAGGCCATAAATTCCGATTGCCATTCCGATCAGGCTTTCACTTGCTCCCTCTAATTTCATACCGTAAGTAGTCAGAACAGGAAGAACCATAAACATGCCCAGCATGCGTAGCGAAAAGACTGCCCCTAACCCCCAAGTTGCACGCCTTTCGGCAAGATTCATGTGTGTATCGATGTTGTTCTTGGAATTCATGTTTAATACTGCTTAAAAGAAAAACCTGCCTATTGTAAAAGAAACAAAGGCAGGTTGGGTTGGTTTGCGTATTGTTATATATTTATGTCACGGTATCAGCCAGCAAAGCTTAATACAGTTTGTGAGGCCGGAGTCATAAAATCTACCGACATCATTATGCTTAAGGTAGTGATAGCAATAATCGAAAACACAAACAGTTTGCGTGCCCATATACGATCATTATTCTGTGCTTTATAGCCGGATAATGCCATACACAGCCACCACACGCTGACAGCAGCAGCAACGACCAGATATTTGTAGCCGGCGTAGCCGCCTATTGACAGCATCAATGTTGCAAACATAAAGGCAATAATATAAAACGTGATATGGTGTTTTGCTACAGCAATGCCTTTTACTACCGGTAAAACCGGAATATTAGCCGCCTGATAATCCTTAAAGCGGTAAATCGCGATTGCATAGGAATGCGGCATCTGCCAGAGACTAAAAATCGCCAGCAGAATAAGTGCACCTGCATCAAAATTATTGCTTACAGCGCAATAACCGATTACTGGTGGTGCAGCACCCGACAGACTGCCAATTAAAGTTCCGTAAACTGAATGCCGTTTCATATAGAGACTGTAAATCCCTACATAAACCACAAAGCCCATTACAGATAACCACATGGCTAAGGGATTTGCGCCAAAATAAAGCACAACAAATCCGGCAATACCCAGTATCGTGGCCAGTGCAAATGTTACGCGGGCAGATGCTAAGCCCCGCACAAGCACACGATTCTTAGTACGCTCCATTTTCGGATCAATATCACGGTCAATCAGATTATTAAACGCACAGCCGGAGGCTACTACCAAAGACACGCCCAGCAGGGTAAGGATTAGCAGGTAGCCGTTTATGCTGCCTTTTGACGCCAGCAAAAACCCGCCGACAACCGAAATCAGGTTGCCGACGATAATACCTGGTTTTGTTACTTGCAGGTATGGCTTAATCATGAACTGCCTTTAACCTAACACCATGTTTGCGTTCAGGCTCCACATAATCCAAATGGAAAGACCTACTAGCAATACAATCACAATAGCAGTGAAGATAAATGAAATCAGATTCCAGCGTTCTTCAGGGTTACTGCCAAGATGCAAAAAGCATACCAGCTGAACAATAAGCTGCAAAACGGCAGTAATGACAATCACGGCAAACAGAGTTTGTTTATCAGCGGACTGATTCATTACCATCATAAATGGAATCAGAGTTAAAACTACAGACAGGATAAACCCGATAATGTAGTTTTTAGCACTGCCATGTTGTGGGATATGGTCTTGATGGTTTGACTGACTCATAACGCTACCCCCATCAGATATACAATTGAGAACACGCAAATCCACACGATGTCCAGAAAGTGCCAGAACAGGCTCAGGCAGTTGATGCGCATACGGTTAACACTGGTAAGACCGCGTGAAGCTACCTGAATCATCATTACAGCCATCCAGATTAAACCGGCAGTAACGTGCAGACCGTGGGTGCCGACCAGAGCAAAAAAGCCAGAAAGATAACCACTGCGGTCAGGACCCATACCACTTGTAATCAGGTGATGAAATTCATACAGTTCCATCCCGATGAAGCATGCACCGAATACAAAAGTAATCACCAGCCATAATAAAACCTGACTCTGATTATTGCGATTCATTGCCAGCACGGCAAAGCCGTAAGTAATGGAACTCAATAAAAGAGCAAAAGTTTCTACCAGCACAAAAGGCAGCTCGAAAATGTCTTTGCCGCTTGGACCACCTGCTGTGCCCGGCAGGAGCACGATATAGGTGGCAAACAGACAGGAGAACAAAATCAAGTCACTCATCAGGTAAATCCAGAACCCGAATACCTTCAGTGAACCGTTGTCGTGGTGAGCGTGCTCATGCGCACTACCGTGAATCAAGGTTTCAGTTGACATTATTTCAGTCCTGCTTTAGTTAATTCATTAAAACGTTTGCTTTCAATAGCTTCGATTTCAGCAACCGGAACGTAGTAATCCACATCCGTGTCAAAGCTCTTGACAATAATGCTGATAATCATGCCGGCAAAGCCAACGATAGCCATCCACCAGATATGCCAGATCAGGGCAAAGCCGCAAATCATTGAGAACACTGCAATCACCAGACCGGCAGCAGTATTTTTCGGCATATGAATTTCTTCATATTTGGCTGGTTTCTTGTAAGCAATACCTTTTTCTTTCTCATCCCAGAATGCATCACGGCTTTCAACCTGTGGCTGCACAGCGAAATTATAGAAAGGTACAGGGGAAGAAGTAGACCATTCCAGAGTACGACCATCCCACGGATCACCCGTAACATCAAGGTTTTCCTTACGATGCAGGCAGGAAACTACAACTTGAATCACCATGCATACTACACCCAGAGCGATAATGGCAGCACCACTGGCAGCAACGCACAGCAAATTATGGTAAGCCGGATCAATGTGCTGACTCAGACGGCGGGTCATACCCATGAAGCCCAGTGCATATAAAGGCATGAATGCTACAAAGAAGCCGATAAACCAGCACCAGAAAGCCCGTTTGCCCCATTTTTCATCCAGCTTAAAGCCGAATGCTTTCGGGAACCAGTAGTTAAGTGCTGCAAACAATCCAAACACTACACCACCGATAATGGTGTTATGGAAGTGAGCGACTAAGAACAGACTGCCATGCAATACAAAATCCGCACCCGGCACAGCAAGCAGTACACCGGTCATGCCACCTACAGAGAATGTAATGATAAAGCCTACAGTCCACAGCATCGGCACATGGAAGGAAATACGACCTTCATACATGGTAAACAGCCAGTTGAAGATTTTTACCCCGGTCGGGATAGAAATAATCATGGTTGCGATACCGAAGAATGCGTTGACATTGGCACCTGAACCCATGGTAAAGAAGTGGTGCAGCCATACGATAAAAGACAATATGGTGATACACACAGTTGCCCATACCATTGAAGTATAGCCAAACATGGTCTTGCGTGAGAATGTAGCTGTAACTTCTGAATACACACCAAAGATTGGCAGTATCAGAATATATACTTCCGGATGACCCCATGCCCAGATCAGGTTGATGTACATCATCATGTTACCGCCCAGTTCATTAGTAAAGAAGTGGGTGCCGAGGTAACGGTCTAATGTCAGCATGGCAACAGAGGCTGTCAGGATAGGAAAGGAAGTCAGAATCAGAATATTGCTACAGAAAGATGCCCAGCAGAAAATAGGCATTTTCATCATAGTCATGCCCGGTGCACGCATTTTCAGGATAGTAGCTATAAAGTTAACAGCACTAACCGTTGTCCCGATACCTGATATCTGCAAACTCCATATCCAGTAATCAACACCTACCCCCGGACTGAATTCCAGACCAGACAGCGGCGGATAGGACAACCAGCCGGTTTGTGCAAATTCACCGATTCCCAGTGATAAGTTAACCAGTACCACACTTACAGCAGTAAACCAGAAACCCAGATTATTCAGGAATGGGTAGGCCACATCGCGCGCACCCAGTTGCAGCGGGATGACAAAGTTCATCAGGCCGATTACAAAAGGCATGGCAACAAAGAAAATCATGATTACACCGTGAGCGGTGAAAATCTGATCGTAGTGATGTGGTGGCAAAAAGCCGTCACTGGTACCTGATGAGGCTAAAACCTGCTGACTACGCATCATCACTGCATCGGCAAAACCACGAACCAGCATCACAATAGCGACAATGATATACATGATACCGATGCGTTTGTGGTCAACTGTAGTAAACCATTCTTTCCACAGATAGCCCCATTTATGAAAATACGTAATTGCACCTACCAGCGCCAGACCAATGACGATGATAGCTGTAATCGTTACCATGACAATCGGTTCATGGAACGGTATCGCATCTAAAGATAATTTTCCGAACATTGTTTATTTCCTCGCAAGCTTACTCAGCACTGCTGGCTGCACTGGCCTGTAGAGCAGCAGGCATATTGTGATTGGCAAATTTAGCAATCACGTTGCCGTACAAACTCGGATTTGCGCTGGAGAAATATTCCACTTTATGGAATTGACTAGGCGCAGCCAGTTTGTTGAATGAAGCCATGTCATTAAGTGTATTGGGCGACTGTTTCACCTTATCCACCCACTGATTGAAGCTGGCTTCATCCGGTGTCGCAATGGCAGTAAATTTCATGCCAGAGAAACCGGCACCGCTGTAGCTGGATGAAATACCTTTGTATTCACCTGCTGTATCAGCAACCAGATGTAATTTGGTTTGCATACCAGCCATAGCATAAATCTGGCTACCCAGCTGCGGAATAAAGAATGAATTCATCACTGTATTGGAAGTGATTCTGAATTCCACCGGGGTATCTTTCGGAAAAGCAATTTCATTAACAGTGGCAATACCCTGTTCAGGATAAATAAACAGCCATTTCCAGTCTAATGAAATTACTTCGATTACCACCGGTTTTTTATCACTTTCCAGCGGACGATAGGGATCCAGAGAGTGAGTGGTTTTCCATGTGATTGTTCCCAGAATGAGAATAATCAGGATAGGAATACCCCAAACTACGGCTTCGAGTTTGTTGGAATGCGCCCATTTCGGTGAATATTTGGCATTACTACCCTCTCTGAATTTCAGAGAAAATAAAACTGCCATGATAATCACCGGAATTACGACTATCAACATCAAGCCTAAGGCTGTCAGTATCAGTGTGCGTTCTTCCTGACCTATATGGCCTTTAGGGTTTAGCAGAGCTGCATCACAGCCGCTTAAAAAAAGCGAACCGATCAGCATCGTCAATACTATCCCTGAGAGCTTACTTAATTTCATGTAACGACCTCAACATTACGGGAAACACGATTAACGTTTGTAAAAAACGGGTGCTACTATTTTAAGACAATGTAGCTGAACTGTATATTGCAGTATTCAACACATTATTAAAAAACATAGCGGAATAAATAAAAAATTTTTAAAAAATTTTTTATTATTTATTATATAAAACAAATATGTATATTAAAAAATTACTTTATATTTCTTTGTCGTGAAGATAAGAATACTGCTTTGATTTCCGATAAAATCCGTTTATTAACACATAAATGTCATCTTGAAAATTAGTTTAATATTTAAATTTATCATGAATAAACTTAAATTTTTATTAAATATAAAATGCTGATTTATATAGATAAATATAGGGTGTATGTTTTAAGAAAAAAATAGCAAGCTTTTTTTCTGAAAAAAAAGAAGATAAATGTTAAGATTATAAAAAGGTTAATCTGTATCAATTTTGTGTGAATTATTTTAAAAAATAATTTTTTTAAAATAATTTCAACAATAATTAAAAGCCAGATCGTCTAATTGTTGTATTTAAAATTTTGTATTATATGGTTTTTTTATGAACTCGTTTTGAAATAAACAAATATTCGGGTGTTGTAAAGGTATCGACTGAAATAAAATATTGATTGATTTCTTTTTGCAACATGGTTTAAATAATATAACTAAAGTAAACAATATAATTCAAATTAGATAATTATTATCTTTATTGTTTTTATGCTTATTTTCCTTACTTGTTAACATTTGAGTAAATGTTTAGCAATTTTCATACCATTTTGCATATTTTCTGTATTGAATTCATATTTATTGTAATTTCTCAAAATAATCATTAAGTGTTTTAACTATCTGATTATCTATATTGTTAATGATATTTGTATGATGGTATAGAAGAATCAGTGATCAAATTCAAAATAAATCAGCATGCATTCAAATATAAATATATAAATGCATCAGTTTGCTTTCATACCGGCTGGGTTGATTGCAAACTGATGCATTCCTGATGGCTATATATCTTTTTATTCTAGCTATTTTGTTGTAATTGCTGCGCTGCTTGCAAGGCAAAATAGGTCAGAATACCATCTGCACCGGCTCGTTTAAATGCAAGCAGGCTTTCTAAAATTACTTTATCAGCCTCGAGCCAGCCATTACTGATGGCTGCCTGCAGCATGGCGTACTCACCAGATACCTGATAGGCGTATGTAGGAACGCCAAATTCATCTTTAACCCGTCTGATTACATCCAGATAAGGCATACCCGGTTTAATCATTACCATATCTGCTCCTTCAGCTATATCAAGTGCTACTTCATGCAGTGCTTCATTGCTGTTAGCAGGATCCATCTGATAAGTATATTTATTACCTTTACCCAGATTACCGGCACTGCCTACCGCACTGCGAAACGGACCGTAAAAAGCTGAAGCATATTTGGCAGCATAAGACATAATCCGGGTATGAATAAAACTATTTTCTTCCAATGCTTCGCGGATAGCTCCGATACGTCCATCCATCATATCGCTTGGAGAAAGAATATCCGCACCGGCTGCTGCATGTGAAAGTGATTGTTTGATAAGCGCTTCTATCGTTTCATCATTTTTAATATAACCATTTTCATCCGGCAGGCCATCCTGTCCGTGGGTTGTATAAGGATCGAGAGCCTGATCTGCCATTACACCCAGCTCAGGAAAACGGGATTTCAGAGCACGGATAGCACGCTGAATGATACCGTTTTCATCCCATGCCGCCCGTCCGTCAGCGGTTTTGCTATCAGGATTGGGAACACCAAATAAATCCAGAACCGGTACGCCCAGTTTTAAAGCCTGTTCCGCAACTTTTAATAATTCATCAATAGATAAACGTTCTACTCCGGGCATGCTGTCAACAGGCATACGCCCAGTTTGTTCATGCACAAATACCGGCAAAATAAAATCATTGGCTGTCAGTATGGTTTCACGCATCATTCGCCGTGAAAAATCATCACGTCGCATACGCCGCATACGTGTATTGGGCATAATTCGAGGAGGAAAGTTCATAATAGTAATCCTGATTTTTAATAATTACAGCCACCTATAAGCTGGCTAAAATCACGTTCTGTAAAGCTTAGTGAAATTTGGATTGTTATTCTAAACCCTTTCAGGCAGGACTTCTAATGACATAATTCTGTACTGATTATTAATAAAAACTATTAAATTTTGGTTTGTAATTAAAAGTGTATTTATAAGATGTAATTAGGAAAAAGCATAATTGCTTTTAAAATTCCTTCTGTTTAGTATTTAATTAAAATTGATAAGCAGTAAATATTTGAAACAAAGTCTAAATGAGTTAGTTGATAGAATAATTTTTTATTGCTGAAAGAAAGCTGATTTTTCAATGAATTTAGCGTTCAATGTGACTATTTAATGAAAATCAAGCTAAAACTTATACTCCACATAATAACGCCTATAACTAAGTCTAATATCTTCCATGAAAGATTTTGATTAAATAAAGGAGATAAAAATTTTGCACCATAGCCTAATGAAAAAAAGAACAGCCATGAGGCAAGCATAACTCCAAGTGTAAATAGATGAAGATTATCTTTGAATGATACTGATATCGAACCAACTAAAATCACTGTATCCAGATACACATGTGGATTTAACCATGTAAAAGCCAGACATACTCCAATAACTTTCATTAAGGAACTTTTATCAATCAGGCTTGTTTTCAGCGCTAAATTTTGATTCAATGCAGAATAAAAACTTCGTATGCTATAAATAAATAAAAAAGTAGCACCAAAATATTTGGCATAAATAATAATTTCCGGATAGCGGTTAAGTACTTTAGCAAATCCGGTTACCCCTAAATAAATCAGAATAGTATCTGATACTGAGCAGATTAGGCATACCCAGAAAACATATTGCTGCTTTAAACCTTGCTTTAAAACAAATGCATTTTGGGCACCAATAGCTATAATTAATGAAAAGCCAAGGCTTAGTCCTGATAGTAAAGCAAATATTGAGTTTAACCTATTAAACTATTGAAATGTAAAATAATTAACGCAATTTCTATTACTTGTTATATTAAAGTATATTTATATAACAAGTTTATTTTATTAATAATTTTGCTGAAAGCTTTATTAATTCAATAGATACGACGGTTTTTAAAATTATTCGGAAAATGTCTGGATAAAAATAGCTTAGATGAAATCCAGCTTAGGATTAATGATTTAGATTCATTTGAAAACAGGTTATTAAGTTTTACTCAGAGGGCTGACAACTGCGTACAAAGGCAGATGGTCGGAGAGTTTTTGCCATGGCAGACCTGTTAATGGTTTTGCTTCATGTATTTCCAGATGGCGGGTAAAGATTCTGTCGAGACTTAAAATAGGCAGGCGGGCGGGAAAAGTTTTCGGTGCATGGCGATAAGCATAAAATGCATCATGCAAATTTAATTTTAAACCTAAAGTATCGTGGGAACGCTGGCGCCAGTCGTTGAAATCGCCGGCTAAAATTAATGGATTGGCCGGATCTATTTCACTTTGGATATAGTCATAAATAGTCTGATACTGTTTTATTCGGTCTGGTTCACGTAAGTTTAAATGGGCACACAGGCATACCAAAGGTCGTGTCCAGTGCGGGGGCTGTATTTCACAATGTAACAGTCCTCGTTGTTCAACACTGTTTACACTTATATCCAGATTATGACAGGTTACAATTGGCAGCTGACTTAAAATAGCATTACCATGATCGCGGTATTTATAACGAGCATTACGTCCGTAACTGACGTTATAGGCTAACTGTTCGCCGAGTACCTGGTAATGGGGTTTTTTGGGAAAATCCGGCATATTTTCTGCCCGTTTACTATTGATTCCTTGTACTTCCTGCAAAAACAGTATGTCTGGTGCCAGCTGATGCAGTGCTGCCGCCATTTGAGGAAGCTGTACTTTTTTATTAAGTGCTGACATGCCTTTATGTATGTTATAGGAGGCAATAGTGATTTTATTCATGAAAATGGCCGGTGATTTTAAATTACCAGTGTTGGGGTAGTTGCAGTATTGCTGAACGGTTCGATGGCGAAAATACTTTTTCCGCAGCCTGTTCAGGCGAACACCATATATAGTCTATATGTTCGCGTGGAGACAGAAGAATAGGAGTTTCTGCTGCAATACACAGGGAAAAGATATGCTCGGTATTATGAGTAATTCCGGGAGCATAGCGATGACGCCAGTGCGGATAAATTTCGTAGATAGTGGATTGCTGCCAGTTAAGAATATCATTGCTATAAATGCCGGTTTCTTCTGCCAGTTCTCGTTTTGCAGTCTGCTCAATTGTTTCTCCCGGTTCCAGACTGCCAGTTACAGATTGCCAGAAATCCGGCTTATCTGCGCGTTCCAGTAGCAGTATCTGCCGGTTGTTATCATAAATAACAACCAGTACAGATACAGGTTGTTTATATGGTTTATTGTTAATCATGATGCTGTTGATGAGCTGAGCGATAAGATGAAACGCTTAATGCGGTGGGTAAGGGCTCCGGATAAGCTGAAGCAGTTTCAGTTTTTACTGAACTGGTTATGGTATCGCAGGTAATCGGATCTTCTTTATCATTGAGAATACGTATTTCCTGCTGCGGAAATGGAAATTCTATACCAACTTCTTTAAAACGATTCCAGATTTCCAGCAAAATTGCAGAATTGATACTTAGAAAACCATTTTCTGGATCACGAATCCAGTAATTAATATACAGATTAATTCCGGAATCAGCAAAGCCGGTAACATAACTGTTTGGTTTAGGATCATCGCATACTCTTGCCTGTTTGGCTGCAGCTTCTTTTAGTATTTCCAAAGCCTGAGGCAGATCTGTATTGTAGGCTACCTGTAAGGTCAGGTTGTTGGACATAATTTTACTGGAATAAGAATCATTGATAACCGTATTGGAAACAAAGGTATCATTCGGAATCAGGGCTTCTGAGCCATCACTGCTGCGTAGTACTACAAAACGGGCAGTTATCTTGGTTACATAGCCGGTGAAATTATTAATATTCAGCCTGTCGCCAGGACGCACGGAATGGTCTGCCAGAATGATAAAACCGGATACATAATTGCTGGCAATTTTCTGTAAACCAAGTCCGAGACCAACACCCAGAGCGCCACCAAAAACAGAGAGAATAGTTAAGTTAATTCCTACCATTGGCAGGGCAATCAGTACGGCAACCACTACCAGTAATGTTTTGACAATTTTTACCAGTACATAACGCAGATTGACGTCGAGTTTTTCTGCTTTAAGAATACGTTTTTCGGTAAATCGGGACAGCCACATAGCAATAATAATGGCAATCCCGACAATAATACTACCGGTGATTACTGTATACAGGCTCAGACTGGTTGAACCTATGGGCAGAGCCAGTGACTTGAGCAGGCGGATAATAAAAGTATCCAGACTGGTGAGCCATAGAATAAAACATACCCATAGGAATGTGGATAGTGAGCGCTCATAATGCTCATTAAAACGGTTATTCGGGATAGCGTTGTGCAACACGGCCATAATGATGCGAATCATCAGTAACCAGCGCGCAGTAAAAACAGTTATTTGTAACCATAATACCGACTCACCTGTGCCGGCACGCCAGATAATCATTGCAATAATAGTGCAGATAAATAGCAATACGGGCCATAGCAGGCGTGTAAACAGGTGGTACAGAAACGGAAATTTAATGTTGTTCTGGTTTTCAGTACGTTTGGATACGGCCGACAGCATTTGCAGGCTGAGCCAATAAGTACCAATCATAATCACCACTGCACAGGCCAGTTCCAGCCAGCCGGTAGTGGTTTTTAAACTATGTACTATCAGGCGTGCTAGAAATTCTTTGCGGGCAAACATGGAGTCAAAGTAGTTATTCATGGTAGGGCAAAGAAAAAAATTTTAAAATTGACCTAATGGTAGGCGTTCTAATTGGTTTCTGTAAACTGTCGTTATTAAAATTATCAAATATAGATAACTTAATCTGTGCATATGATAGGGGTGAATAATACTTGTAAGAATGATGGTTTATTTAAAATTGTTTATAAAAAACATATTTTTGTTGTGATTTTAATAAATCTGCTTAAGCAGGCAACTTATTATTTGATTCTGAATACAAAGATGCTTATAATAATCGGTTTTCCAACCTTGCCCTTTGCACTTTCGCATGGTAAAGGGATCGATTAGCCACAAGGAGTACTCATGCGTCATTATGAAATCGTGTTCATTGTCCATCCGGATCAAAGCGAACAGGTCGGTGCTATGGTTGAACGTTACAAAACCATGATTACCGAAGCTAATGGTAAAATTCACCGTCTGGAAGACTGGGGTCGCCGTCAGCTGGCTTACCCGATCAATAAAATTCATAAAGCACACTACGTGTTAATGAATATTGAAACCACACCTGAAGTGATTGACGAAATTGAAACAGCATTCCGCTTTAATGATGCTGTATTGCGTCATCTGACTGTAAAAATGGACGCAGCAGTGACTGAAGCTTCTCCAATGATGAAAGACGAGAAGTCTAAAAATCTGTTAGCAGGTAACAGCACTGAAACTGCTTCAGAAGAAGCAACTGAAGCCTGATTAATTTACTGAGGCCGGTTTGCTGAATCAAATATGCCTGTGTGCACAGATTAAAAGTCTGGACAATTTACGCTATACGCCAGCCGGTTTGCCGGTTCTGACCATGTGGCTTACCCATGAGTCATGGCAAACGGAACTGCAACAGCAGTATCTGGCAAAAGTAGAAATTCAGGCGAAAGCACTGGGTGATTTAGCTGAAAACTGGTCGTATCAGCCGGGAAATATGGTCGAAGTCAGCGGATTTCTCAGCCAGAAAGGTATATACCACTCCCGTCCGGTACTGCATATCCAACAAATTCGTGAATATAAAGGTTAAACGACATGGCTCGTCAATCATTCAAACGTAGAAAATTTTGCCGCTTTACTGCGGAAGGTATCAAACAAGTAGACTATAAAGCAGTTGATTTGTTAAAAGATTTTATTACTGAAAATGGTAAAATCATTCCGGCACGCATTACCGGAACCAAAGCACATTACCAGCGTCAGCTGTCTACAGCTGTAAAACGTGCCCGTTTTCTGGCTTTGCTGCCTTACACCGATCAACATAAATAATAAGGAAGAGTTATTATGCAGATTATTTTGTTAGAAAAAGTCGGTGGCCTGGGTAATCTGGGTGATCTGGTTAATGTAAAAAACGGCTATGCCCGTAACTTTTTGATTCCTCAGGGTAAGGCTCAGCGTGCCAATGCTGCCAATCTGGCTGCATTTGAAGAAAAACGTGCTGAATATGAAGCACATCAGGCTGCTGTTCTTGCTGATGCTGAAGCACGTAAACTGAAACTGGATGGTCAGAACATCAGTGTAGCGCAAAAAGCTGGTGTTGATGGTCGTCTGTTTGGTTCTGTAACGACTCATGATATTGCAGAAGCTATTAAAACTGCTATTGGTGTTGAAGTAGTTAAAGCTAATGTGCGTTTGCCTAATGGTCCTTTGAAAGCCATTGGTGAATATGAAATCGAAGTAGCTCTGCACAGTGATGCTGTTGCTGCTATCACAGTAACTGTTGTAGCTGCTGCAGAATAAATATAACTGACACACATCAGGAAAGCGTAAGCTGTTCGGGTTAATCCGGACAGCTTTTTTGTTATTGATGGTAAAATTAGTTTAAACTGTGCATGAAGCATATGCTAGGAACCATAATAATGAAATTAGTCAGGATGATAAGTGCAGCTTTGTTTCTGTCTGCTTGTCAAAGTACCCATCCAATTCAGGAAAAACCACTTCAGCCTACTGCTACAACCAGTGTATCGTCACCAGCTGATAATAAAGTGTTTGCTTTGACGGACAGTGGAATAGATTTACTGAAACGTAATGATGTAAATCGTTTTATTGATTTTGAAGTTAAGCGGGGACAATATAGCAGGGCTCAATTGGAAAATTTTTTCCGGCAGGTAAGCTACCGGCCAAGTATTGTTCGTGGTATGGATAAACCGGGAACATCCTTACCGTGGTATACATTTGTACAGAATAATGCCAATAATGTTCGTATTAATACCGGAAATATCTTCTGGAAAAATAACACCGGAATAATTCAGGCAGTATCAAAACGTTATGGAGTAGCGCCGCAATTGCTGGTGGCGATTGTCGGGATTGAAACCAATTACGGCAATACTATGGGCTCATATCGGGTTGCTGATGCACTGACAACATTGGGCTATCACTATCCACGGCGGGCTGAATATTTTCAGCGTGAGCTATCTGAATTTTTGCAACTGGCTTATGAAGAAAAGCAGGATCCATTAAGCTTTAAGGGCAGCTTTGCCGGGGCAATGGGTATGCCACAGTTCATGCCATCCAGTTTTCGCCAGTTTGCCGTTGACTGGGATGGTGACGGACATCGGGATATCTGGCGTAATTCCGGTGATACACTGGCCTCAGTGGCCAATTATATGAAACAGCATGGCTGGCAGTCCGGAGCGCCGATTGCCGTTCCGGTAAATATGCAGCCAACACCGCGATTACAGCAAATCATTGATGAACCTACTTCGCTTAAATACACCGCAGGTCAGTTGCGTCAGTTAGGCGTAGTCATTCCCGCGCAGATTAAAGATCAGGAAAAGGGTATTTTATATCGTCTGGAAAGATCTCCCGGCGAATATGATTACTGGTTTGGTCTGAATAATTTCTACACTATCTGGCAATATAACCATAGCCGGCATTATGTGGCTGCCGTTCGTCAGATTGCGAATAATTTGGCAGATGCCAATGCTAATTTATAAATGAGTGTTCATTTGCAATCATCAGCCATCTTGTTATACAGATGGCTTTTATTTTGCTATGGTAAGTAGTAATTGATTAAAATAATTATTAAAAAATTTAAATAAAGATGAAACTAATCTGGTGTAATTTTTACCTGTATTAATATTGCAGGATATTCAATTAAACCATAGTCAGATTTATCATTGAAATGAAGATGAATGTCTGATTAATGATTATTAAATTAGTTATAATAGAAGCTATAAATATTAATTTATGTGTTCAAATAAGTTTTTATCTTTCATTGCCGATAACGCTGATTTGAAATTTTATCTAAATATGGCTATTCGTGTTTATTAGATAATGAGTAAACTAGTGATTTACCTGCATTTCCTCGATAACACTTTCTATAATCTGATAAGCCAGTTTAGCTGCATCTAATTTTTGATTGATAGAATTTTGATCATCATTATCAGGATTATTCTTATAATTAATTGTAAAAGAGTATAAGTAGGAAACTTCCCAATTATTAGTAAAATCATGAGTTATATAGCATTTTAAATCATAATCAGTCGGGCAATTAATAACAAGAGGTTCCGTTACAGATGGTAACCAACCGGGATTGGGAACGGTTATGACATTATAGTAGTGATCAAAAAACTTAAACATTTGTACTTGATTATCAAATTTTAAATTTTCAATCAATTCAGTGTGATGATTCACTATTTCATAATTTATTTTTTCTTCTTTAGTATAAATATATTTATTATCCAAATCATGTTGAAATTGTTGCCAGGGACTTTTAGTATTCTTATCTTTTTTTATCAGTTCGAATTTAAGCCATTCAAATTTTATTTGTCTGGTTGCCAGATTTTCGCAATAGCCGGCCATTTTTTTTGAAATCGGATGTTGGCATAAAGTATTTAAATCAATATTTATTTTACCAATGGAGTCGATTAAAGTTGGTTGTGAAGCTGAAAACTGCCTGCAAAAATTCTTTTGAGCGGTATTAAAAATATAATCTTCTAACTTAGGAGCAAGGCTTCTAATCCAAAATGATGGATATTTGGAGATCGGGTAAATACGTAAGTTAATATCTTCTGATAAAGCCACTAATCGGCCATTTTGTTTGCATTCACTGTCTGGACGGTTTTGCCAGTATTCTATTAACGGCGGAGCGACAAGATAGGCTGGCCAGAAAAAGGTACATAAGAATGGCAAAACAATATAAACAATAACAGAATAAAATTTTTGCTTAATGCCTTGAAAATGAGCGGTGAAGGATTGACAGTAGCGAAGAATAACTGGAAAAAGTGCTCCTGTTATTGAAAATAAAAAAATATAGATGTCAGCAAATATCAGGCTGAAAACTAACCATCCGGCAATAATAATGGCAAAGCCTATTTTGATAAATTTATAAATTTTTCCATAAACAATTATCAGGGTAGGAAGAAAAACGATGTAGAAAAAAGGCAGTATAAATATCCATACAAAAACATAACTATCAGTGTGATAATAAGGATGATCCATGTACAGGCTCACTAAAAATATCTTTTTAAAATTATATTGACCCTGTTATTAATATAAATTAATTATTTTATTTAAAACAAATAATATTGATATATTGTGTATTTATATCAAATTATTGGTAGGTTAATTTGTAAATATGAACTCTTTTGACAAGGATAAATAAATCTCTGGTAATTTTTTACTCATCCAAATGCTTAGATTAAGGGTAAAAATATTTAATATTGGAATAATGTGATTGTTAAACGAGGCTGCTCAAGTAATGTTATATATTTCATAAATTAAGATTGATTTATAATTAAGCATACAGACTAAGTGCGTGTTTACATGTATTCAGATAATTTTTCATGTAGCAAATGACTTTTTATTTGTTTTTATTTTCGCGTAGTTATATTTACTAAGAGCGATTTGTGTAAAATATTTGTACTTTAATTTATTATTGATGATTTAAGCATATTAAATATATATTCTGCAATCTTAACTATTTAAAGTAATAACAACAGATGTTAAAGCAAGTTGAGGTTGTTTCATCTGATTGTTTCACCTGGTTTGTGGCTTTGGTATAACCTTTTATGCTGGTTTTTGGTTACAATAAAGTGCTTGTTTAGATTGCACTGAACAAGATTTATTTTGCCTTTAAGTTTTGCTGTGGCTGGCAGTTGCGGATGGTTATGACTTATCAAGTATTGGCACGAAAATGGCGACCAAAAAAGTTCGCCGATTTAGTAGGACAGGAGCATGTAGTCAGGGCATTGTTAAATGCGCTTGATAAAGGACGTTTGCATCATGCTTATATGCTTACAGGGACTCGGGGTGTAGGTAAAACCACCATTGCCCGTATTCTGGCCAAAAGCCTGAATTGCCAGCATACTGAACATGGTGAGCCATGTAACCAATGTGATTCTTGTCGCCAGATTGATGCCGGCCGTTTTGTTGATGTGCTGGAAATTGATGCTGCTTCCAATACAGGAATTGATAATATCCGCGAAGTACTCGAAAACGCACAATATGCGCCAACGATGGGGCAGTATAAAGTCTATATCATCGACGAAGTGCACATGTTGTCGAAAAGTGCTTTTAATGCCATGCTCAAAACTTTAGAAGAGCCGCCTGAACATGTGAAATTTATTCTGGCGACAACAGATCCGCAGAAAGTACCGATTACGGTTTTAAGCCGGTGTCTGCAATTTGTCTTGCGCAATCTGAATAGTACTCAGGTACATGATCATCTGGTTTATGTATTACAGCAGGAACAAATTGCTTATGAAGATCCGGCATTATGGCTGTTAGGCCGGGCTGCTGCCGGCTCAATGCGTGATGCACTCAGTTTGCTTGATCAGGCTATTGCCATTGGTTCAGGAAAGGTAACTGAATCTGATGTGCGGAATATGATTGGTGCGGTTGATAAAAGTTATTTGTATGCGCTTTTGGAAGCCTTGGCTGTACGGGATGGTCAGGCATTACTGGCTAAAGCGGAGGAAATGGCCAGTTGCGCGGTAGGATTTGATAGTGCGTTAACTGAGCTGGCTCTGTTATTACAGCGATTAACAATACTGCAATCTGTTCCGGCAGTCGGCGCTGATGATCCTGAGTATGCGGCTTTAACTCGTTTTGCGGGTTTGTTTTCAGGAGAGCAGATTCAATTATATTATCAGTGTGTATTACGAGGTAAGGCAGATTTGCCGCTTGCTCCGGATGAGAAAGCTGGGTTTGTCATGACCTTATTGCGGATGCTTGCATTTGCACCTCTGGCTGCACTGAATACACAACGTTTGCATGGACAAATCGACGGTACACAGTTGCATGATGTGCCAGTAAACAATAAGCAGATGGATAATATACCAACTGTTTCTGAAGAAAATAGTCCAGCTTTAGTATCTGAAGCACTGTCAGAGACAGCATCTGATGCAACTACTGAAGTACCGGTAACATTAGAAACTGAAATAATCGAAAAAAAATCGTCGTCGATAACAGCTGCTGATAGCAAGATATTAAATGATTCTTCACCTGCTTTGCAGGAATCTCAGTCTGTAACGATTAGTGATGAGCCTCCGCCACCTTGGGAAACAGGTGTTGATGACATATCTTATGAGGCTGTGAGTGTGTTTGAGTCTGTAAAATCAGTCAATGCAAACGCGGCAGAAAAGTATGATGAAAATACGGATATATCCGCAGAAAAGCCCAGAGATGATCAGAATTTAACTCTGGTAAAAAAGGCTTTTCCGCCATTGACGGCAGAGAACTGGCCGGAAATTTTAACTTTGCTGGCACATCGTCTCGGTGCAGTACAGTTGTTCAGTCAGCATACGGCGATTGTTGCTTATGATGAAAATAGTGGTGATTTAACTATTGCTCTGGCTGAGCAGGGTGAGCCGACAGCCAATCGTGAGTTATTAAACCGGCTGGCTGAATCGTTGTCAGAAGTTTATCAACGGCCGATACATCTGCATACCTGTAGCTGGCAGGAGCAGAGTATGCCGGAAACACCGCAAATGCGTCAGCAGCGATTACATGCAGAACAACAACAGCAGGCAAAGACAGTGTTAGAAGCGCAGCCCGCTGTAAAGATGCTGATGGAAACTTTTAATGCAGAATGGATACCGGAAAGTTTACATCTGGATAAAGAATAATTGCCATTATTTGTTTAATTTTTTCTCTCTATTTAATTGACGTGTAAGGAAAATATTATGTTTGGAAAAGCAGGTTTGGGTGGTTTGATGAAGCAGGCGCAACAGATGCAGGAACGTATGAAAAAGGCGCAGGCTGATCTGGCTAATGTAGAGGTGGAAGGTGAATCTGGGGCTGGTATGGTTAAGGTAACCATGAATTGTCACTATGGAGTAAAACGTATCCATATTGATGACAGTTTGCTTGCAGATGCTGCTGATGACAAAGAGATGCTGGAAGATTTGATTGCAGCTGCGGTTAATGATGCTGTACGTAAAGCTGAATCAACTTCTTCAGAACGTATGAGTCAGTTTACTCAGGGTATGAATTTACCAGCAGGTATGGGAGATTTATTTAAATAATTACGCCAATAAAAAAGGTAACGGTTACGTTACCCTTTTTTATTGTTTTTAGTTTAAGTTGTTATCATTAAAACCTTTGTTTTCTGCTTAGTTATGAAACTAAGCAGATAAAATGTTATATTGAAGTTCAGAAGTCAGTATGATAAGTGATCCGGATTAGTCTGATGGTAATCTTACATGGTATACAAATGTTAGGTTGGGTAAGGTAAAGATATTTTGTCTGAGTTGGTGAAGCCAGTTCCGTTTCTTCTGGTTTGATGTGAGTTTAATTACCTGAGAGCTATATAAAATAGTCTATAGTTTTTATGGAATAGCTTCGGGCAGTCAATCAGTGAAAACGGGCTGGTTTTATGTATGACTTAAGAGTTTGTTACAGGTAAAGAATGAGTACAAAACAAGTGGACGCATTTAGCCGCTTAACCAATGCATTAAAAGTATTGCCTAATGTTGGCCCTAAAACAGCGCAGCGCATAGCTTATGAATTATTACAGCACCAGCGTCAGGGCGCAGAAGAGCTGGTGGAAGCAATTCAAGCTGCTTTATTACAGGTACAGCATTGTCGTTTATGTAATACTTTCTGTGAAGGTGAATTGTGTGCAATTTGTTCTGATGAGCAGCGTGACACTAGGCGATTAATGATAGTACAAATGCCGGTGGATGTAGCCAGTATGGAATCAGCACATTGCCATGATGGTATGTATTTTGTATTGATGGGACAGGTTAGTCCGGCTCAGGGAGCAGATTTGCAGGCCATTGCTTTGGATAAACTGGTAACGCGATTACAGCATCATGAAGTAGATGAGATTATTATTGCTACCAATTTTACTGCTGAAGGAGATGCTACTGCGTATGTGCTGGCACAATTACTGGCTGAGTTTCCGGCAAAAGTTACGCGTCTGGCGCGAGGTATGCCACTCGGAGCAGAACTGGAATACATAGATGCGGGTACTCTGGCTCAGGCTGTTTATGAACGCCGTAATGTAAAGTAAACAGTATAATTTACAGATAAAATCGGCTTAATTGCAGAATGGAGAATAAAAATATTACTAGGAAAGATTAAGCCAGTTACAGATTCATTTAAGAAATCAGACAGAGTAATTTTAGCAATTACTCTGTCTGTTGTTTTGTGGTTGTATTTCTGATTAATTATCAGGGGGTGGGGGATTCGCTCAGAAATAGCTGATAAGCGGCATTGTGAGTTTGTTCCTGATAGATATAACCCACATTATCCAGAAATGCATAAAACTTTTCTGTATCAGCCGGGGGAATATTCAAACCAACCAGTACGCGGCCGAAATCGGCTCCGTGATTGCGATAATGAAACAAAGTAATGTTCCAGTCGGATTGCATATGTATCAGAAAACGTCTCAGGGCACCCGGTCGCTCAGGAAATTCAAAACTAATCAGACGTTCATTAGCCACTTTGCTGGTACGACCACCTACCATATACCGGATATGCAGTTTGGCCATTTCGTTATGAGTGAGATCCAGCGCCGGCAAACCATTGTTGTTCAGTTCCTGTACGATAGTCTGTAAATCAGCGGTATCATTGCTTTGAATACCAACAAATATATGGGCTTTCTGGTCATCACCATAGCGATAATTGAATTCGGTAATATTTCTGTTACCGATTAGATCAATGAAAAAACGAAAGCTACCGGGTTTTTCCGGGATGGTTACCGCAAAAATTCCTTCATGTCCCTCTGTCAGTTCACAGCGTTCAGAGACGTGGCGCAATTGATGGAAATTCATATTTGCACCGCTGGTTACTGCGATTAGATTTTGATGCTGACATTGATTCCGGGCAATATAGGCTTTTAATCCGGCAAGAGCCAGTGCACCGGAGGTTTCAGTAATACTGCGGGTATCATCGAAAATGTCTTTAATTGCAGCACAAATACTATCGGTATCTACAATAATAATGTCATCCAGTAAGTCTTTGCATAGTGTGAATGTTTCTTCACCTACCAGTTTAACTGCAGTACCATCCGCAAACAGACCTACTTCTTTAAGTTCTATGCGTTTGCCGGCAGCAATAGATTGCTTCATAGCACAGGCATCTTCAGTTTCTACGCCGATTACTTTGACCTCCGGACGTACATTTTTAATGTACGCCGCCACTCCTGCAGCCAACCCGCCGCCACCAATAGCAACAAATACAGCATCAATAGGTTTCGGATGCTGACGTAATATTTCCATACCGATGGTACCCTGTCCGGCAATGACATCCGGATCATCAAACGGTGGAATATATGTGAGGCCACTTTGGGCAACCAGTTGCATAGCATGGTTGTAGGCATCATTATAGGACTCACCAGCTAGTACTACTTTGCCACCGCGTTTTTTTACAGCATCGATTTTAATTTGTGGTGTGGTTTGTGGCATAACGATAGTTGCTTCACAACCCAGTTTTTGTGCTGAAAGCGCTACGCCCTGAGCATGGTTGCCGGCCGAGGCCGTGATGACACCTTTTTTCAGGGCATTTTTATCTAGTTTGGCCATTTTGTTATAGGCCCCGCGGATTTTGAAAGAGAATACTGGTTGTAAATCCTCCCGTTTCAGCCAGATGTGATTGTTGAGTCGATCTGACAGATTAGCAGCATAATCCAAGGGTGTTTCAATGGCCACATCATATACTGCGGCAGTAAGAATGCGGGTAAGGTAGTTTGTGTGATTGTTCATAATGTAGAATGAAAAGACTGATTTTATTTTGCAGATTATCTGCTTAACTGAATTAATCAAAATTTAACGATAACGCGGCTGTTTTTTTTATGCAAGTAAATTTGCCAATATTGCTTCTCTTGTGCAGACTACTGTTTATAATAAGCGGTTATGGAAGTAGTTAATCGCGGTTAATTCAGATTTAAATTTGATAATAGAAATGATGAGAAATTTTTTTCGCTGGTTCATTACAGCTGTGCTGATGGGTGTTTTGCTACCGGCACATGCTGTAACTATGCCTGAAATTAATGCTGCTGCATATGCAGTGGCAGATCAGCAAAGTGGTACAGTTCTGGCTAGCCGTGATAAGGATGCCCGGATTGAACCGGCAGCACTGACAAAGCTAATGACAGCTTATCTGGTATTAGATGCTTTGCATACGGGTAAACTGAAAGCGCAGCAACCGCTGAAAGTTTCCGCTACCGGCTGGCAGGCAGACGGTAGCCGGATGTTTTTACAGCAGGGTGTTCCGGTAAATGTGGAAACCGTTGTGCAGGGTATGCTGGTTATCTCAGCTAACGATGCAGCAATTACGCTGGCTGAGGCTGTGAGCGGAAACGAAAAAGCATTTGTGCGCAAGATGAATGCTGAGGCGCAAAAAATGGGACTGACAAATACCAATTTTGTCAATTGCACCGGATTACCGGCAGAGGGACAATATAGCAGTGTGGGGGATCTGCTGCTGCTGGCTCAGGCTTTGGTGCGCGATTTTCCGCAATATCAGAGCTGGTTTGCTAAAAAATCTTTTGCTTATAATGGTGTTACTCAGTTAAACCGTAATTTGCTCCTATTCAGAGATGATCAGGTAGATGGTCTGGCAGTCGGCTATACTATACATGGTGGCTACAATTTGGTTGTAAGCAGTAAACGCAATGAACGCAAAATTGTAGCTGTACTGGTAGGAACTGACAGTAGTGAGGCCAGAGCAGCAGAGGGAAGTAAATTATTAAGCTGGGCTCTGACTAATTTTAATACGGTCAGATTATATCCGGCCGGACATAAAGTAAGTGATATTACTGTTTATAAAGGTGCACACAGGAAAGTAGCAGCAGGTTTTTTAAGTGATGCTTATGTCACTTTACCTTCTGGTAGTGCTAAACAATTATCTGTAGAGCTGGAAGCTGTTCAACCAGTGGTAGCACCGGTGTACAAAGGTCAGAATATCGGAACTTTAAAATTTCTGTCAGGTAAACAGGAAATTGCCCGACAGAATGTTGTGGCACTGGAGAATGTGGGCGAAGCAAGCGGGTTTGGTCGCTGGCTGGATGGTATCGCCATGTGGTGGCATAATCTTTTTAACTGATAAAGCCGGCTGTTTTTTGAGTGATAAGCATTTATCTAAGCGACTAATTAATCAGTTTAAAGGTAATATGTGCTGAATTGATTGATTTGTTTTAAAAATAAACCCATCAGCTGATGGGTTTATTTTTAATTTCAGTTATTCATATGGATGACGGAGCAGAATAGTTTCTTCCCGATCAGGACCGGTAGAAATCATGGCAATCGGAGCACCGCAAATTTCTTCAATACGTTTCAGATAGGCTTTAGCATTGTCTGGTAGTGCGTCGTATGATTTCAGACCAAAAGTGCTTTCCTGCCAGCCCGGCATTGTTTCATAAATAGGCGTACAGGCAGAAACGGCGTCGGAACCACAAGGCAAAATATCTATTTTTTGCCCGTTATAATCATAACCGACACAAATATTGATGCTATCCATGCCATCCATAACATCCAGTTTAGTTAAACATAAGCCGGAAATACCATTGACCTGGATAGACCGTTTCATCAGAGCAGCATCAAACCAGCCGCAGCGGCGCGGACGTCCGGTTACTGCACCAAATTCATTGCCGCGTTCTGCCAGACCTTCACCCACACTATCAAAAAGTTCGGTCGGGAATGGTCCGGAACCAACTCGTGTTGTGTATGCTTTGACAATACCCAGTACGTAATCAAGTTTAGTCGGTCCTACACCAGAACCGACAGCTGCCGCTCCGGCAATGCAGTTAGAGGAAGTAACGAAAGGATAGGTACCGTAATCAATATCAAGGAAAGTACCCTGAGCACCTTCGAACAGCAAGGATTCACCACGGGCATTCATGTCGTTCAGTTCACGGGAAACATCTCCGACCATTGGTTTTATCTGATCGGCCAGTTCCAGAGTCTGCTGGTAAATTTTTTCAGCATCAAGTGCTTCCTGACCATACAGGCCGGTAAGCTGGCAGTTATAAATGGCTACTGCATCTTTAATTTTCTGCTGTAAAACATCAGGATGGAATAAATCCATAATACGAACTGCACGCCGGGCAATCTTGTCTTCATATGCAGGTCCGATACCGCGACCGGTCGTACCGATTTTCTTATCGCCTTTAGCTGCTTCACGGGCATGATCCAGAGCGATATGATAGGGAAGAATTAAGGGACAGGTCGGTGCAATAGTTAATTGTTTGATTACATCAATACCAGCCTGCTGTAATTCAGCCATTTCGCTAAGCAGAGCTTCTGGTGATACGACAACGCCAGAACCAATAAAACAACGTTTACCTGTATGTAAAATACCACTGGGAATCAGACGCAAAACAGTTTTTTTGCCATTGACCACCAGAGTATGCCCTGCATTATGTCCGCCCTGATAACGTACCACGCCGGAGGCACGTTCAGTCAGCCAGTCTACAATTTTACCTTTGCCTTCATCACCCCACTGGGTGCCGACAACAACGACGTTTTTTGCCATATGGTTTTACCTGCTCATACTAAGGGTTAATTATTGCTACAAAGGAATCAGCTGCCAATGTTGGTTTTGCCATACCAGCTGGCGGTCGCATCCTCTGATATCGTTACATTCGGGAGTGTAATCAATAATGACACACTCACCGGCTGAACGCAGTTGCTCTATTTCGGTTTTTGCAGCAGAGGCATCTTGTACGCTGACTTTTATGCCGCGCAGTTTTTCTACCGGAGGCAGATGCCCGATTAAATCACGTAAATCAAAACTAAAACCGGAAGCAGGGCGGTTACGGCCAAAATATTTACCCAGACCATTATAACGTCCGCCTCGTGCCAGTGCGTCCGGCCAGTCTTCGCTATAGGCGGCAAACAGCAATCCGGTATGGTAGTTGTCTACCCGCAATTCACTTAAATCAATAAATATATTATGGTTTGCAAATGCTGTGCAGATTTGCCGGAGCTGCTGTAATGCTTCACTTATTTCCGGCAGGTCTGGCAGACAGTCTGCGGCAGTCTGCAATACTGTCTGGGTTCCATATAATGCAGGTAAAGCGACGAAAGCTTTAATCCACTGCTCAGAAAGCTGCCATTGTTGTACACACTGCTGAACTGCGGCTGCATCTTTAGCCTGCATCAGCTGTAATAAAGTTGCCGCTTGTTGTGTAGTCAGGCTGGCAGCATTAGCCAGTGTATGAAAAATACCGATATGTCCAAGTGAAAGTGTTGGTTTGGGTACTTTGACAATGGCCAGGCTTTTGAGCATTAAATCAATAAGTTCGATATCGGCTTCGATACCCGCATATCCATATAATTCAGCGCCGATCTGTAAAGGCTCCCGGGTACTTAAAAAGCCGTCAGGTCGTGCATGTAAAACCGGACCGGCGTAACACAATCGGTTAATCCCGCTATTGGCTGACAGCAGATGAGCATCTATACGGGCAACCTGGGGTGTGATATCTGCGCGCAGACCAAGCTGCCGGCCACTAAGCTGATCGACAACACGGATGGTTTTTAGTGACAGCCCTTCATCAATACGGGTAAGTAAGGACTGGCTGTATTCAAGTAAAGGGGGGCTGACAAGTTCGTAGCCATGGACGCGATAAAGTGCTAACAGCTGTTCTTTGGCGCTTTCAAGCTGGCGCGCCGCTGAAGGTAGAATGTCGGCAATATATTCGGGCAATTGCCAAGACTGCATTGGGATTCCTCACAAAATACAAGCCACACTGACCCTGACGGAACAGTGTGACGTGGACGTGGAAAGGCAGCTGAATGCTGTGCCTGAGGTCTTTTAAAATATCACTTTATCACAATTTAACGTTTTTATACCAGAGACAATTAGATTCTGATTACCATTTTACCCAGCCTGTAGCCCAGGTAACTAAAATGATACCGCCAAATACAATTCGGTACCACGCGAAAGGAATATAATTTTTATGGGCAACAAAACGCAATAAAGCTTTCACTGCAACCAGAGCAGAAAGAAATGCGGCAACAAAACCAATTGCAATCAGCAATAGATCATCCCGGGTAAATTCATGTAGATGTTTAAGCATGTCGTAACCGGTGGCAGCAATCATTACTGGTACGGCCAGAAAAAAAGAAAACTCTGTTGCTGCTTTGCGCTCAATTCCCCAAAGCATGCCGCCCATAATTGTACTTCCAGAACGAGATGTACCGGGAATTAATGCCAGAATTTGCGCCAGTCCGACGATAAGTGCATCGCGAGGCCGCATGTCCTCAACAGTTTTAACTTTTGGTTCGGTACGGCTCTGACGTTTTTCAATCCAGAGAATCAGTAAACCGCCTATTACAAGTGCCGTAGCAACAGTAATTGGATTAAACAGATAATGCTTGATTTGTTCACTGAACAGTAAGCCCATGATGGCAGCGGGAATAAAGGCTATAGCCAGATTGAGAACAAAGCGGTTGGTAGCCGGTTCTTTACCAATATGGGTAATGATATGAGCAAATCGGTGTTTATATTCAAAAACAATGGCAAGAATTGCACCAAGCTGAATCGTAATGTCGAATACTTCACCTGTAGTCTCAAATTTCAGCAGATTACCGACTACTATCAGATGTCCGGTACTGGAAACAGGCAGAAATTCGGTCAAACCTTCTACAATGCCCAGAATCAGGGCTTTTAAAAACAAGACAATATCCATTTTATTTACTGTATTTGTGTATTTAAGCCATGAAATTTATACAAAACAATAGTGTGTTTAAGGTTAAACACACTATTGTTTTGATCGAAGACCAGAGTCTATCGATTGGCAGAGGCTGCTAGTGAGGCACCTATGCTTTTGGGTAGTTTACGTGTGCTTGCAGCATGTGCGCTATTTTCATTGCGTACTTTTTCAATTAGTTCATTCATTGTTTTCATTCCTGCTGCAAATCCTTTCGGAAATTTAAGTACGTATTTGCCGCCTACAATAACAGTGGGTGTTGACGTAATATTGTATTTTTCGCCCATTTTACGCATGCTGGTGGCCGTAGCTGAATTTTCCAGACTGTTATAGGCTTTTACCAGTTTTTGCCCGTCAAAAGCAGTCTGTTCTACTGCCCATTTATTGAATACGTTAGGTTGCCATAATTCGATGTGTTTATTAAAAATAGCATCAAAGATTAATGGGTCTGCCTGTAATTTCATGCCGGTACTGTTTACTGCTGCAGCTACACGGGCAAGATTGAAATAAACGTCATCATCCCAGACAACATGAACGGGACGCAGATAGGTATCAGGCGCAAAAGACTGCATTTCTTTAAGCATAAATGGCTCAAGATGTGAGCAGTGGACACAGCTGTAGGAAAAAAATTCCAGAACTTCTACTTTGTCTTTATGCAGTTGCGGAATGGGTTTATCCAGTACATCATAATCTATTTTTACTATTGCTGCCTGTGCTATGCCAGTGACAAAAGCCATTGCTGTCACCATGGTAGTAATGATTTTTTTTAGCATGTTAATTTCCTGTTATGAAACTGACTGACTCAGGATGCTGTTCTGGTCAGGCTGTCGATATTGTGCTGCTGTAAAGTTTGTTTAATCTGTTTTGCCTGATTCTGACTCAGATTATCAGTCTGAACACGATATTTGATTGTACCGTTCACTTTAGCACTATGCACGCTGCTGTTAATTCCCAGCATCACTAGTTTGGCACGCTGGGCATCAGCATCAGTACGGTTGTTATATGAACCGATTTGTAAAAAAACTTTGTCTTCACTATGCTGCTTTGCTGCAGCACGCTGAGCTTTTTCAAGACTGCCGTTATTCAGAATTTGTTCCGGAGTTATATCTGTATGACTGACTGCGGGTGCTTTTCTGGGTGTTTTTTCTGGTGTTTTATGTGGTATGGGTGGTTGTGTTGTCGGTGTGTGTTCAATAGTAATGTCATTTTCAATCCCTCCCATATTGACCGGTTGTGAAGCCGGTATAGTCTCCGGAGTTTCAACGGTGGTTCCTGAAGATGCAGGAGTATCAGGAATGAAAATTTGGGAAGATGCTGTTGTACTATTAGCCGGAGTAAGTATTTCCGGTTGTGGCGGAACAGAAGCAGCGGGGTTATCAGGATTTTTAAAATCTGATTTGCTTTTATTCAGGAAGAACAGGATACAGGCAATGATTAAGGTTGCCAGAAGCAAACCTATTATAAAGCTGACAAGCCCCTTACCTGCCTGACGAAGTGGTGTGTACATATGCATGTTAAAAGCCTTTATGTTTGGCATTATATACGGCAAATTCTGTTCAGAACCGGAAGTTATCTGTATAGATAACATTATCAATTTCAATTCTGCTGATATTATAAAGCACGGCGGAAGCTTATGGCGCGTAAAATGTGACTGGCTTCAACATCATGTATATCATTCATATCTGCTAATGTACGTGCAATACGTAAAATACGATGAAAACTGCGTGCTGACAGCGACAATTTTTCCATCACACTGGCCAGGGTTTGTTTGGCTTCAGGGGTGATTCGGGCTATATCATCCAGTTCACGGTTGCTCAGTTGAGCATTGATTTTACCCTGACGCTGATACTGGCGCGAGCGTGCTGTTCTGACACGCTCACGAATACTGCTGCTGTTTTCGCCGTTTGCCTGCTGTAACAGATCACTGGCTGGTAAACTGGGCACTTCAATGATCAAATCTATACGGTCAAGCAACGGACCGGAAATTTTATCACGGTAACGGGTTATGGCTTCGGGTGTACAGCGACATGGTTTAACAGGATGTCCGAGATAACCACAAGGGCAGGGGTTCATTGCTGCTATCAGCTGGAATTCAGCCGGATAAGTAGCCTGACGTGCTGCGCGTGAGATATGAATTTCTCCGCTTTCCAGTGGTTCTCGCAGAACTTCAAGAACTTTCCGGTCGAATTCCGGCAGTTCGTCCAAAAATAAAATACCATGATGTGCCAGTGAAATTTCACCAGGTCGGGGATCGGAACCGCCACCTACCAGAGCAACAGCTGAAGTACTATGATGGGGCGAGCGAAATGGCCGGTTCAGGCGGTATTTTTGCTGTCCGTGAGGCAACAGTGACTGTAATGACCAGACACTGACGAGTTCTTTGGCTGTAAGTGGCGGTAAGATACCGGGTAGGCGCTGTGCCAGCATAGATTTACCGGTTCCAGGCGGTCCGGACATGAGGATGCTGTGACCGCCGGCTGCGGCGATCTCCAGTGCCAGTCTGGCTGTTTGCTGCCCGCGGACATCGGCCATATCAGGATAGTTTGTTTCATCAGGTTGTTGTTGTATATGTTGTACATCAACAGGGGAAAGTGGTTGATCCTGATTAAGATGAGCTGCTACTGCCAATAATGTATCAGCGCCATATACATGCGCATCAGGTAACAGTGCAGTCTGAAAAGCATTATCTGAGGGCAGAATAAATGAACGCTGGTGCTGTCTGGCTGCTTCTGCCATGGCGATAGCCCCGCGGATAGGCCTGATCTGACCGGACAGGCCAAGTTCTCCGGCCAGTTCATACTGATCCAGATTAGTACCATCAATCTGACCGGATGCTGCCAGTATGCCGATAGCTATCGGTAAATCAAACCGGCCTGATTCTTTGGGTAAATCAGCAGGTGCCAGATTAACGGTAATTTTTTTAGCCGGAAAGTCAAAACCGGACTGAATAATAGCCGCTCTTACCCGATCTCTGCTTTCTTTAACTTCTGTATCCGGCAGACCAACAATGCTGAATGCAGGTAAGCCGTTGGCCAGATGAGCTTCTACCTCTACGAGTGGTGCTGCCATGCCAGCCAGAGCACGACTATAAACAACTGCCCATGACATGGCGTAATTCCTTAGTCAGACAAATCAGTATGATTATCTGTCGGAGCGACCGGATCGGTGGTTTCATGGTTGTTATTATTTTGTGCTAACAACGCTTCCAGCGCGATCACTCTGCTTTCCAGCTCAGCCAGTTTTTCCCGGGTTTTTAGTAAAACCTGTTGCTGAATATCGAATTCTTCACGTGTAATCAAATCCATCCGGTTAAAAGCACTGCCAAGCATGGATTTAACATTTTTTTCCATATCTTTAATGGGACTGTTACTGATGGTATCGCCGAGTTTATCGCTGATGTCTTCAAAAAATTTTTTGCTGATCATGACCTGAATCCTTTTAATGGCAAGGTAATCAATGTCTGTGATTGTACGGGTGAAACAGTCTGAGATGCAATGCTTATATGCTGTGCTGTTTACGGTGCAGTGAACACAATATTGTAATGCTTGCCGTCAACAGTTAAATCACCAAGAAAGTCATTACGTTCGTCAACACATACGGGCAATACGGCACGGTAAGCTGTCCATACCCCCTGTCCCTGCGGTTTGAAGTCGGTACGATTAAAACCCAGACTCATATTGCGCATGGTGAAATGTATGCTGATTCGTTTTACAGAAGCAGGTACTTTACGCATGCTGATATCAAAAGGTTTAGTGATATCTGCCGGAGGCGTAAATTGAATGACAGCTCCTCCGGGTAATATGCAGCCGGTACGGACATTACAGTTACTGAGTGTGCTCAAAGCATCGGTACGGGTGTTATGCCAGAAAACTATGCCAATAATAAGCGGAACAGCTATGATAAAAATAAGTAGTCCGATGATAACAGCAGTTGATTTTTTTGCGGGCTGATTCATAAGATTAGCTGACCAATATAAATTAAGAAAAATTATCTGGTAATTGCAGTACAGGTGGTCGTGAATACACAGAGGTTGTAATACTTATTATTGTTGTTCCAGTATGATGCCATGAACACCCAGAGTCATCCAGTCTGGCTGTGCGATGAGCTGAGCGTTTGTTTGCTGTAAAACCATAACGGGTACAGAGGAAGGCTGATTATGCAGCAGATGAAGCAGCAGCTGAATATCTTCATGCTGGCCAACCGGCCAGATTATCGCTGCAGCTGCTTGTGCCTGTAGCCACTCTTCACTGTTATGACATATAGCCCAGATGGCGCTGACAGGATGCAGATTCGCCAGTTGCTGTAGCTGATCTGCTGGTGTGTAAATAATTGATCCTGCTGCTATTCCTGAGTGATAAGGGTATATTTTTAAGGCAGGTTCCTGCTTTGCCGCGGTATGAAAACCTGTATTTAAATTTCCGCTCATATGAGCAGGAATGGCTAATGCGGCCAGAATAGGTGCATTAGCAGGTAATATGGGGGTAACAGTAAGACAACCTGGCTGCTGCCAGCTCCAGCTTTGCTGTTCTCGTGCAGTTAGTTGTCCCTGCCACTGATCGGCTGCAATGCGATAAAATTGCAAATGTACGTGGGCATGTTCGTAACGATGAGTTTTGATTATCCATGGTGTAGCTGAATTAACGGTTATGCCTAGTTCTTCGGCAAATTCCCGCTGCAATGCCGCCAGCGGACTTTCCCCTGATTCTACTTTACCGCCTGCAAATTCCCAGTACCCCGCATATGCTTTACCTGCCGGACGTGAACTAAGCAGAAATTCACCGCGCTGGTTATAAAGGACACCGGCAACTACTTCGATGAGATTATCCTGCGTCATTTAGCATACTCTGCTACAGCAAAAGCCACTATGTAGTCGTCTTCATCTGTGAGACTCAGATGGATACGGCCAATGTTTTTTTGTTTGAGCCATTGTGCTAATGGCTTTTCAACAATAAATTCAGGCCGGCCCAGTTCATTATGACCAATTCCGATATTGCGTAGGGTCACCGGACTGCGCAGACCGGTATGGACAGCTTTGGCAAAAGCTTCTTTAGCGGCAAAGCGTTTGGCCAGAAACTGTACAGGATGATTGGCTGAAGGCCACTCTAGTGCTTCAATCCGTGACAGCATTTTTGCTGCTACGGCATTAGCACCATAGGTTTTACACATTTTGGCAATACGTTCAATTTTAACTAAATCTGTACCTATGCCGTAAATCATGTTGTTCCTTTTGCTGGTAAAAGGTTAGGTTAATAAGGAAGGCTGCGTGCACGGAAAATAGTGGTCTTCATTTGTTCAATGGCTTGTGGTAAGCCGATGAAAATAGCCTGAGCAATCAGGGCATGACCAATATTCAGTTCGTTTATAGCCAGAATTTTAGCAATAGGGGTGACATTGTGAATATTCAGACCATGGCCGGCATTAACAATTATGCCCATTTCACTGGCCTGATGAGCTGCTTCTTCGATTCGTGCCAGCTGCTGCCGGCGCTGATGCATTTCAGGTGCATCAGCATAAGCACCGGTATGCAGCTCAATAACTGGTGCACCGACTTCCTGACAGGCCTGTATCTGCCGGCTATCAGCATCAATAAACAGTGATACGCGTATCCCCGCAGCTGTCAGTTTCTGGACATATTCTGCTACTTTATCCTGTTGTGACAGAACATCCAGTCCGCCTTCTGTGGTAATTTCCTGTCTTTTTTCCGGTACGATACATACGTCGGCAGGCTGAACAGCCAGAGCGTTGTCAAGCATTTCCGGGGTAAGTGCCATTTCCAGATTAAGACGGGTGCTGATGGCATTTTTTACGGCAAATACATCAGCATCATGAATATGGCGGCGATCTTCACGTAAATGCATGGTAATCAGATCGGCACCATGTGTTTCGGCAAGCAGTGCTGCTTCCAGCGGGCTGGGATAGATACTGCCGCGAGCGTTACGTACTGTTGCTACATGATCTATGTTTACGCCAAGTAACATAAGTTTTTACCTAGTGCTGAGTTAAATGGATGTCACGATACTTTATCTTTTTCCGGCGGTAAAGATAACCGGTTTAACTTTATTTATCTGCAAATAAATCGTTGTCAAAAAGGTCTGGATTGTGTTCCGGTGTATCGGTTCGAAGATGGCAGACCAGATGCAAATCGGTTTTTACCTGACAGCAGCAGGGAAGTATCTCTCCCGGGGCGATAAAGGCCAGCGGCTGTTCTGCATAACTGACCTGCCCGGATAGCAGTTTGAGCCGGCATGAACCACAATAACCGCTGCGACACTGATATTCAACTTCATGTCCGGTACGTTCCAGACCTTCCAGCAGGGTTTCATCCTGCTGAAGAGTGAATGTTTTGTCGCAGGTGGTGATTAAGCTCATTTTAGCTGAAGCTGCTCCGGTAGATTTTGTTGAAAACTGAGTTCAGACAGAAATTTTAAAGTTCAAAATCGCTTAAGTCGTCTTCATTAAGTTCGGCATCAATCTGACCAACCAGATATGAGCTGACTTCTACTTCTTGTGGTGCTACCTGAACATTGTCGGAAGACAACCATGCATTAATCCACGGAATAGGATTTTGTTTGGCGTGTTCAAAAGCCGGCGGTAAGCCTACAGCCTGCATACGCAGATTGGTGATATATTCGACATACTGACCAAGAATATCTTTGTTCAGACCAATCATGGATCCGTCTTTAAATAAATATTCTGCCCAGTCTTTTTCCTGTATGGCAGCACGACGGAAAAGCCGGAAACATTCCTCTTCTGTTTCAGCCGCTATCACCGCCATTTCCGGATCATCTGCACCGGTACGCATCAGGTTAAGCATTTGCTGGGTACCTGTGAGGTGTAAAGCTTCATCACGGGCAATCAGTTTGATGATTTTGGCATTGCCTTCCATCAGTTCGCGCTCAGCAAAAGCAAAGGAGCATGCAAATGAAACATAAAAGCGGATTGCTTCCAGTACATTGACACACATCAGGCACAGATACAGCTTTTTCTTCAGCTCATGTAAATTGATTACAATGGTTTTACCGTTAATCTCATGTTCACCTACGCCCAGTAAGTTGTAGTACTGGGTATATTCGATTAAATCATCGTAGTAACAGGCAATTTCTTCAGCACGGGCAATAATGTGCTTGTTTTGTACAATATCATCAAACACAACCGAAGGATCATTCACGATATTGCGGATAATGTGAGTGTAACTGCGTGAATGAATGGTTTCAGAAAAAGACCATGTTTCAATCCATGTTTCCAACTCAGGAATAGATACCAGAGGCAGTAAGGCAACATTAGGACTGCGCCCCTGAATGGAATCAAGCAGAGTCTGATATTTCAGATTACTGATAAAAATATGCTTTTCATGCTCTGGTAAATTGGCATAATCGATGCGATCACGCGATACATCTACTTCTTCAGGGCGCCAGAAGAATGAAAGCTGTTTTTCAATCAGTTTTTCGAATATATCAAATTTCTGCTGGTCATAACGGGCTACATTAACCGGCTGTCCGAAGAACATCGGTTCTGTCAGGGCATTATTCGGTTTTTGACAGAATGTACTGTAATTCATAGACAGATGTTCACAGGCCATGGCGATACTCTTTATTTAATTAATGTAGAAAAAGGAGATAAGGGTGCTGATGCACCCTTGTTTAATCAGATTTTGCAAGCACCGCTGGCGCAACCGTCATCCTGAATACTGGTTTGCATATCATCGGCACCATCACGGGTATTCTGGTAATACAAAGTTTTCAGACCAAATTTATAGGCGGTCAGCAAATCTTTGATTAATTGCTTCATCGGGACTTTTTGTCCTTCAAAACGCTGCGGATCGTAATTGGTATTGGCAGATATCGACTGGTCGATAAATTTCTGCATAATACCGACTAAATGCAGATAACCTTCATTATTCGGCATATCCCAGAGCAATTCATACTGGTTGTGCAGACGTTCGAATTCCGGTACTACCTGTTTAAGAATACCATCTTTGGACGCCTTCACCGATACCAGCCCACGCGGTGGTTCAATACCGTTTGTAGCATTGGCAATCTGGCTGGATGTTTCTGATGGCATAAGTGCCGTCAGAGTGGAATTGCGCAGACCGTGTTTAACTATATCGGCACGCAATGATTCCCAGTCCAGATGCAGAGGTTCCTGACAGATTTTATCCAGATCTTTTTTGTATGTATCAATCGGTAATAAACCCTGAGCATAAGTAGTATCGCTGAATTTAGGGCATGCTCCCAGTTCCTGTGCCAGTTTGACAGAAGCTTTCAGCAGATAATACTGAATGGCTTCAAAAGTCCGGTGGGTAAGGTTTATGGCAGAACCATCACTGTATTTAACGCCATTTTTAGCCAGATAGTATGCAAAGTTAATGACACCGATACCTAATGTCCGCCGGTTCATGGTAGCCAGTTCAGCTGCTTTGATAGGGTAGTTCTGATAATCCAGTAAAGCGTCCAAAGCACGGGTAGCCAGCTCGGCCAGTTCTTCGAGTTCTTCCAGACTTTCCAGTGCACCCAGATTAAATGCTGAAAGGGTACAGAGAGCTATTTCTCCCTCAGGGTCTTTAATGTCATTTAACGGACGGGTAGGTAAAGCAATTTCCAGACACAGATTTGACTGACGAACCGGAGCCAATTTCGGGTCAAACGGGCTATGGGTATTACAATGGTCGACATTCTGAATGTAAATGCGTCCGGTACCGGCACGTTCCTGCATTAATAATGAAAATAAATCCACGGCCGGAATACTGCGGCGGTTGATGCTGTTGTCTTTTTCGTATAAAACATAAAGACGTTCGAATTCGTCCTGATCAGCAAAAAATGCATCATATAACCCCGGGACATCTGAAGGCGAAAACAGACTGATATTTTCACCTTTAATTAGGCGGGTATACAGCAGGCGATTAATTTGTACACCGTAGTCAAGATGTCGTACGCGGTTTTCTTCAACTCCACGGTTGTTTTTCAGTACCAGCAGATTTTCTACTTCCAGATGCCACAAAGGATAGAACAGGGTAGCAGCACCACCGCGGACACCGCCTTGTGAGCAGGATTTCACAGCTGCCTGAAACATCTTATAAAATGGAATACAGCCTGTATGCTGTGCCTCTCCGCCACGGATTTCGCTGCCCAGTGCACGGATCCGGCCAGCATTAATGCCAATGCCTGCGCGCTGAGATACATACTTCACAATTGCACTGGTAGTTGCATTGATGCTATCAAGACTATCATCACATTCAATCAGTACGCATGAAGAAAACTGACGGGTCGGGGTGCGAACACCTGACATAATTGGTGTTGGCAGGGAAATTTTAAAAGTACTGATGGCATGATAGAATTTTTTTACATAAGTCAGTCTTGTAGCCTGAGGGTAACGGGCGAACAGGCACATTGCTACCAGCATGTATAAAAACTGCGGACTTTCAAAAATTTGTTTGGTAACACGGTTCTGAACCAGATATTTGCCTTCCAGCTGTTTAACTGCAGCATATGAGAAAGTTAAATCACGGTTATGTTCGATGCAGTCATTCAGTTCATCAAATTCAGCACGAGAATAATCTTCTAAAATATGTTTATCGTACTTACCTGATTCTGTCAGCTTACTCACATGATCATACAGGTGAGGCGGCTCAAACTGGCCGAAAGCAATTTTACGCAGATGAAAGATAGCTAAGCGGGCTGCCAGATACTGATAATCCGGTGTTTCTGTGGAAATCAGGTCGGCTGCTGCTTTAATAATGGTTTCGTGAATATCGTCAGTACGAATACCATTATAAAATTGAATGTGTGAGCGCATTTCGACCTGAGATACGGATACATTATCCAGGCCTTCTGCAGCCCAGGTAACGACCTGATGAATTTTATCCAGATTGATGTCTTCCAAACTACCATTACGTTTGGTTACTTTAAGGTTGGCAACCGCATTCATGAGTTATTCTTTCTAGCATAATTAACGCAGAAAAAAACAGTGCCAACACAAAATGTAGTGGTCAACTGTTATTCCAGACACAATATACTGGTTTTTTGCTTTAAAAAAAAGACTTGTCAAAACTGACTATATCCGCTTCTTGATAATGGTTGGGTTAAGTGAAGTAATGATTTTTGTTGATTGACAAGTAGTTTGCTTTGATTTGTCTCAATTTGAATAAAATTGTAAAAAAAATTATTAATTTTTTTGTTTTATTAGTTTTTTTATATCAGGGGATAAGTTTATGCTGTATATATCTACATTTACAGGAAAAAAGAAAAACTGCCTAAAATATAAGCTCAGCACAGCTTCGTTTAATTTCAGGCAGCAATGACAACGATTAGTATCTAGTGTTGCAATAGTGACTCATCTAGTTTTAAGTCATTGTTGTAATTGATACTAATCTGACTTTCAAGAACTGTTCGGGCAATGGACTTGGCTTCTTCGAGTGAATGCATGGTATAGCTGCCACACTGATAGCGGTTAAGTTCAGGTATGCGGCTCTGATCAGTTACCGCAAGCACATCCTGCATAGATTCCGCCCAGGCTTTGGCCACAGTTGCTTCATCAGGTGTTCCGATTAGACTCATATAAAAACCGGTGCGGCAGCCCATTGGTGAGATATCAATAATTTCTACTTGATCACTGTTAAGATGGTCGCGCATGAATCCGGCAAACAAATGCTCAAGAGTATGCATGCCTTTTTCAGGCAGTATAGTCTGATTCGGTTTGCAGAAGCGTAAATCAAATACAGTAATGTCATCTCCTTTGGGTGTGGTCATATTCTTAGCCACACGTACCGCCGGAGCATGCATACGGGTATGGTCTACAGTAAAACTGTCGAGTAATGGCATGATGATTCCCTCGCAATTATCAGTTTAAAATTTTTCGTGCATTGGCAAACAGACGGTACCAGCCGGACATTTCCGGCCAGTCACGCGGAGCCCAGCTCATTTGCGCTGTCTGGAATACCCGTTCAGGATGCGGCATCATAATGGTGACGCGACCATCCGTACTGCTGACACCGGCAATACCGGCCGGAGAGCCATTCGGGTTGAGCGGATATATATCCGTTACCTGATTTTGACCATCAACATACTGGAGCGCAACAGAAAGATCTGCCGGTATGGTTTCATTGGTCAGGTGAGCAAAATCTGCACGTCCTTCTCCATGACTCACTACTACCGGTAAACTACTGCCGACCATATCAGCCAGAATTAATGATGAGGAAGCCGGAATAGTGACCATACTCAGGCGAGCTTCAAACTGTTCGGAAATATTGCGCCGAAAGCGTGGCCAGTTATCTGTACCCGGGATGATTTCAGCCAGATTACTGAGCATCTGGCAGCCGTTACACACGCCTAGTGTCAGGGTATCCTGTCTGTCAAAGAATTCTGCAAACTGTTGTCGCAGCTGTTCATTAAACAGAATACTTTTTGCCCATCCTTCTCCGGCGCCCAGTACATCACCATAGCTGAATCCGCCACAGGCAGCCAGCAGTTGAAAATCACTTAATTTAACCCGTCCGCTTAGTAAATCACTCATGTGAACATCGTAAGTTTCGAAATTAGCGCGGGTAAATGCAGCTGCCATTTCTAATTGTCCGTTGACGCCCTGTTCACGAAGAATGGCAACTTTAGGCTGTTGATGTCGATGAATATAAGGTAAAGCAATATCTTCTGCCGGGTTAAAGCTCAGGCTGGCAAATAATTCTGACAGCTGTTCCTGCTCCAGTAAGGCAAATTCACTGTCTGCACAGCAAGGATTATCGCGTAAGCGTTGCATTTGATAGCTGGTTTCACTCCAGCTCTTTTGCAATTCAACCCGGTTTTCATTGAGTAAAACAGTATTACCATGCTGAACCATTAACCGGTCAGTTGTATTGATGTGACCAAGCACATGTAAAGTTTCAGCCATGCCGGCAGAGGCAAAAGCATTCTGAATGCCGGCAAGGTCATCATTGTGTACCTGAATAACCGCACCAAGCTCTTCTGTAAACAGACTGCGTACAGCGGCATCTTGCAGCTTCTGATTCTGGCTGTGCTTATTGGTTTGCCGGATGAGAGATGCAATATCAATAGTCACCCCGATATGGGCAGCAAACATCATTTCAGCCAGTGTTACTACCAATCCGCCATCACTGCGGTCATGATAGGCCAGAATTTTATTTTCCTGAATCAATGATTGAATAAGGGTGAAAAATTTAGAAATGATTTCGGGATTGCTGATATCCGGAGCTAAGCCGCATAGATTTTTCCATACCTGCTGCAAGGCACTGCCACCCATTCGGCTGTATCCCTGACCGAGGTCAATGGCCAGCAGGGTAGTATCTGCAATATTCTGTAGCTCAGGTGTCACAGTGTTGAGCACATTCTGAACCGGTGCAAAGGCTGTGATGACAGCAGATAAAGGCGAAACTACCCTTTTTTCTTCACCGGCATCATGCCAGCGTGTTTGCATTGATAATGAATCTTTGCCTACAGGTATACTGATTTGCAGTTTCTGGCACAGTTCGGATACGGCTTTGACAGTCTCATACAGACGGGCATCTTCTCCGGCAAAACCACAGGCAGCCATCCAGTTGGCAGAAAGTTTAATTTTGCCCATTTCTCCGATGTCTGTGGCAGCAATATTGGTTAATGCTTCACCAACTGCCATACGCCCTGAGGCTGCACCGGAAAATAAAGCTACAGGTGATTTTTCACCCATACTCATGGCTTCGCCACGTAAGGTATTAAAGCCCATTTTGGTTACGGCAACGTCTGCAACCGGTGTCTGATATCTTCCAATCATCTGATCGCGATGCGTGAGGCCGCCAACACTGCGGTCGCCAATAGTAATCAGAAATTGTTTGCTGGCTACAGCAGGCAGACCTAATACTCTGTACAGACTTTCACGAATATCCAGTTTACTTCCGTCAAAAGGAGGAATCTCTTCAATAACGGCAGAATCTGTACGGGTCACTTTAGGTGGTTTGCCCAGTAACACGTCCAGAGGAATATCTACCGGATTGTTATTGAATAATTCATCATGTAATTGCAGCTGGCCATCATTAGTAGCTGTGCCGACAATAGCAAACGGACAACGTTCACGCTGGCATATGGACTGAAATATTTCCAGATTTTCAGGCTGTACTGCCAAAACATAGCGTTCCTGAGCTTCATTACACCAAATCTGCAACGGATTAAGGCCATGTTCTTCAAGTGGTATGCAGCGTAACTGAAAGATTGCCCCGCGGCCGGCATCGTTGACCAGCTCCGGAAAAGCGTTAGATAAACCACCTGCACCAACATCATGAATGGATATAATCGGATTTTCTGAGCCAAGTTGCCAGCAGCGGTCAATAACTTCCTGTGCACGCCGCTCAATTTCAGGATTACCACGCTGTACTGAGTCGAAATCCAGATCAGCATGATTTGCTCCGGTACTCATGCTGGAGGCTGCTCCGCCACCCAAACCGATCAGTAAGCCCGGTCCGCCCAACTGAATAAGTAATGCACCTGCGGGAATATTGTCTTTGAAAACCTGCTGTGCCTGTATATTACCTAGTCCGCCTGCAATCATAATAGGTTTATGAAAGCCGCGCATAGTACCACTGAATAATTCTTCAAAGGTACGGAAATAGCCGAGCAAATTAGGACGACCAAATTCATTATTAAAGGCCGCGCTACCGATTGGGCCATCCAGCATGATATCCAGCGCACTGCTAATATGTGCTGGCTTACCGTACTGATTACGTGTAGTTGTATATTGTTCCCATGGCTGAGTAAATTCGGGAATACATAGATTAGAAACACTGAAACCGCTTAAACCTGCTTTAGGACGTGCGCCTTTTCCTGTAGCGCCTTCATCACGGATTTCCCCGCCGGAACCGGTAGCAGCGCCGGCAAATGGTGCGATAGCGGTAGGGTGGTTATGGGTTTCCACCTTCATCAGAATATGTGTTTCTTCAGTGCTGAATTGATATTTCTGTTGTTGATTTGCCTGTGGGTAAAAGCGTTCTATACTGGCCCCGGCAATGATTGATGAATTGTCTTTGTAAGCGACCAGTGTACCTTCAGGGTGCGCCTGATGCGTAGCCCGAATCATGCCAAACAGAGATTCAGGTTTGGCTTCATCATCAACAATAAATTTGGCATTAAATATTTTGTGTCGACAATGTTCTGAGTTTGCCTGAGCAAACATCATCAGTTCTACATCGGTAGGATTACGTTGCAGTTGCTGATAATTTTCAACCAGATAATCTATTTCATCTGCGGATAATGCCAGCCCCATTTGCTGGTTAGCTGCTTGCAGAGCGGTTTTGCCATTTGCCAGTATGTCAATACTGGTAAAACTTTTTGCCGCAGTTGTGTGAAACAGTTGTGTAGCGTCCGCTACAGCAGTTAGTACACTTTCTGTCATGCGGTCGTGTAGTATGGTTTGCCAGCTATCCTGTTCCTGCTGACTAAGCTCGCGCGAAAATGAATACAGGATGCCGCGCTCAATGCGCTCAATTACGTTTAGTCCGCAATTGTGAGCAATATCGGTTGCTTTGGATGCCCACGGTGAAATAGTGCCCAGACGGGGTGTAACCAATAATTGCGTGCCTGTCAGAGTATTGCTGTTCTGATGGGTAGCACGTAAAAGTTGAAGCAGTTTTTGCTGTTGACCAGAATCAAGTTCGGTAGCTGAAGCCACAAAATAGCGATATTCGCTGTTGATCTGAATATTACAATCCAGTTGTAATCTGGCTGCCTGCTGTAACAATTTTTCGATACGAAACGGGGATAGTGCGGCCTCGCCGCACAGTGACAGAACAACTGACATGATGAGAGTAGCTCACTTTAGTAGTGGGTTTTGGCTGAAACGCAATTTTACGCGAAAAATAAGTGCTTTGCTTAAATTTATGTTATTAAATCATGGTAGTTTGAGTTTCAGATAAGGATATGGTAGTTTTTAGCACTGTAGATACAGTAAAAAGGAACATGGCGGCATGAAAAAAATTGAAGCAATTGTTAAACCGTTTAAGCTGGATGATGTACGTGAAGCTTTGTCTGATGTAGGTTTCAGCGGAATGACTGTGTCTGAGGTAAAAGGTTTTGGTCGGCAGAAAGGACATACAGAAATTTATCGCGGCGCTGAATATGCAGTAGATTTTCTACCCAAGGTAAAAATTGAGCTGGTATTACCGGATGACAGAGTAGAACAGGCGATTGAGGTAATTATTGCCGCTGCTCATTCCGGCAAAATCGGAGATGGTAAAATTTTTGTATTGCCGGTAGAAAGCGCTATTCGTATTCGAACTGGAGAGCGGGACGATACGGCAATTTAAAAAAATAGTCAGAATAAATAGAAAACCGTCTGAGAATAGCAGTAATAACATAACTCAAGTATGTTAGTACAATATTTTAGTACGGTTTTCTTATCTTTAAGATATTAGCTTGGCTTTTTACCAAATTGCCACAGAGTGAACATAATAGCCGCAGCAATAAAAAATTTTAGTAAATCAAAACCGGCAAATGGCAGATAGCCTAATTGCAATGCATGATAAATACTGGTATGCAAATAAAAAGCCAGATAAAAAACACCAAAGACAAATATAATCTGATGAGCAAGTGCAAAGGCGCATAATCCGCTGAAAAAATGTCGGTCATAGCCTCTTTCAGCAGCCCAGCCGGCGATATACGCACTGAATATGAAACCGTACAGATAACCGGCAGAGGCTGATACCAATACATTTATTCCGCCATGCCCGCCCGCAAAAAAGGGCAGACCGCAGGCGCCGAGCAGCAAATATTCAAGTAAGGCTAATACAGCGAGCTTTCGCCCTAAAAATGCACCGAGCAGTAAAACTGCCAGTGATTGCAGCGATAAAGGGACGGGGTGCAGAGGAATGCTTATATTGGCTGATATAGCCATTAATAATGCTGCTAATGTAGTTGCAAGTAATTGGTGCGACCACTGGGTTAACCTATAGTGCTGCAAAAGATAAGGCTGATAGGTTTGCGATAAAATTGAGGTCATGGATTGGTTATATTTAGTTGAATATCAGGGAGAAAAAAGAGGTTCGCAATTAATAAAATAGCGGCCGAAGCCGCTTGAATATAGTATTACAATACGTAACGAGCCAGATCCTCACGTTCAGCTATATCCTGTAAACGTGCATCAACGTAAGCTGCATCAATGGTTATATCGCCGGCTGGCGCATCAAAGGAAACTTCTTCAAGTAATTTTTCCATAACCGTATGTAATCGGCGTGCACCAATATTTTCAGTTTTTTCATTAACCTGAAAAGCGATTTCAGCAATACGGGCAATGCCGTCATCAGTAAATTGCAGATTGACATCATCAGTAGCCAGTAAAGCGGAGTACTGTTCAGTCAAATTAGCATGGGTCGTTGTCAGAATGGCTTTAAAGTCGTCTACACTCAGATTATCCAGTTCAACACGAATCGGAAAGCGCCCCTGTAATTCAGGGATTAGATCACTAGGTCGATTAAGATGAAATGCGCCAGATGCAATAAATAAAACATGATCAGTTTTAATCATGCCATACTTGGTTTGTACAGTTGTCCCTTCAACCAGCGGCAGTAAATCACGCTGCACACCCTGACGTGAAACATCTCCGCCATGGCGACTGCTGTCAGTAGCAATTTTATCGATTTCATCCAAAAATACGATGCCATTTTGTTCAACTGACTTAATTGCCTGTTCACGTAATTCTTCTTCGCTTACCAGTTTAGCTGCTTCTTCATCCAGCAGTAATTTCATGGCAGCGTTTACTTTCATTTTCTGAGCTTTGGTTTTACCATGCCCCATGCTGCTGAACATATCTTGCAATTGATTCGTAAAGTCTTCCATTCCTGGAGGACCCATAACAGACATGGTCGGAGAAGGATTAGCGGCAACCTCAATCTCGATTTCCTTATCGTCAAGCTCGCCTTTACGCAGCATCTGACGGAATTTCTGCCGGGTATGATTTTCCGGTTGAGCTTCCTGTGGCTCACCAGCAAAACCGACACTGCGTGGCGGAGGCAGCAGAGCATCCAGAATACGGTTTTCTGCGGCATCCTGAGCACGGTCGCGGTTTTTAGCGATTGTCTGGTTACGAATGTTTTTCAGGGCAATTTCAATCAAATCGCGAATAATACTGTCAACATCACGGCCTACATAGCCTACTTCAGTAAATTTGGTAGCTTCTACCTTAATAAAAGGTGCGTTGGCCAGACGGGCAAGTCTGCGGGCTATTTCAGTTTTACCTACACCAGTAGGCCCGATCATCAGAATATTTTTCGGAACGATTTCGCTTTGTAAGGGTTCGGCAACGCGACTGCGGCGATAGCGGTTTCTCAGCGCTACTGCTACTGCACGTTTAGCCTGGGTTTGCCCGATAATATGATTATCTAATTCATGAACGATTTCGCTCGGGGTCATTACAGATGTACTCATCTTGTTCCAATCTTGAGATATGACCGTTTTAAAATACAAATTAAACGGCCAATAAAATTACAAGGTTTCAATAGTGTGGCTCTGATTTGTGTAAATGCAGATGTCACCGGCAATCTCGAGGGACTTTTTAACTACCTCAGCCGGTTCAAGCTCGGTATTTTCCATTAATGCACGTGCTGCCGATTGGGCAAAAGCACCACCGGAACCAATAGCTGCAATGCTTTGTTCCGGTTCGAGCACATCACCATTTCCGGTAATTACCAGTGTGTTTTTTTTATCTGCCACAATTAACATTGCTTCCAGACGGCGTAATGCGCGATCGGTACGCCATTCTTTAGCCAGCTCAATTGCAGCCAGCATCAGTTTACCCTGATGTTTTTGCAATTTACTTTCAAATAGTTCTATCAGGGTAAATGCATCGGCGGTACCACCGGCAAAACCCGCCAGCACCTGATTGTTATACAGTTTGCGCACTTTGCGTGCAGTCCCTTTAATAATGGTATTACCCAGTGTCACTTGACCATCTCCACCGATGGCGACGTTTTCACCGCGGCGAACGGAAATAATGGTTGTACCGTCGAATTGTTGCATGTCTCGTGATCCTTTGCTGACCAGCAGCCGGATAGCTGCCGGAGAAAATAACTGCATTTAAATAAGGGCAGTTATTACTGCTTTCAAGTTAAACCATGATTTATTCTGATTTATTAGAATTTGTCTGTTACTCCGACTGGCTAGTGCAGATACGAAGTAGAAGAGTTTTTTATTCATATATAAAATAAAAACGGCAACCTGAAAGGTTGCCGTTTTTCAAAATACAATCAATTATTTTTTGCGTTTGTATACTTTTTTGGTAGTAACAGTTTTGGTGGTTTTAACAGTTTTGGTTTTAGCCGGAGCTACTGCCACTGTACCATTATCTATTACGCAGTTCTGGGTAACGATTTGCGGAACAATTTTTTCCTGACCGTTAATCACCTGTTTGCTTGGCTGTAACAGACCCAGAGCACCAACTTTATCTACAGTATCGCTGTTGGCAATAGCGGTTTTCCAGGTAATGCCTTCGGGAGAAACGAAAGTATTGTAGTTAACATCACGTGCATCACGCATCATTACAGGAGAAAGTCTGCCCTGATAATTTACCTGAGCTGCCACGACATTCTGACCTTGCAATCCGTACATTACAGTCAAACGGTTTTTGGCTGCTCCAGTACCGCATAAATAAGCTACTTCTTTACGTGCATCTATCTGTACATTCGCTGTAGTTGCAGCAGGTACGACTACTTGTGCAGAAGGTGCTTTATGATGATGTTTTGATGCACAGCCGGTAACAGCCAGCATCAACAATACAGCCGGGACAAGAACTTTTTTCATGACAACTCCTTATAAGCATTTATGAATAAATCTTCTGATAACATAAACCATCATACTTGGCTTAGGTAAAGATGCAATAGCTGTATCTTAGTCTTTTTTAGCTAATGTAGGGTAGTATTAAATAATACAGTTTAAACGTTATCGTTACTATGTTAATAGTACATGAATAAAAAATTCTTCACAACAACATGTTTCAAGTGAAATATTTGCTTTCAAGGTCAACTGTTAGTATGTGAAAGTCATTATTTTAACTGTATTTAATTTTCAATATTTAACTTTATTTCACTTGGTATCTGTACCACGCTTCTGTCATTCAGATTAAAAGCTGTCAGGCTACCCCCCCATAAAGCACCGGTATCCACACACACAACATGATCGGCCTGATAAAAACCTAATGCCGACCAATGACCGAATAGAATGGTTTTATCGATATTTTGGCGGTGTGGCGCCTTAAACCATGGAATATGATGCGCTGGTATATTAATGAGCGTCCCTTTATAATCAAAATCCATTGCTCCGTCATCAGTCAGTGCACGCATCCGGGTAAAGCTGTTAGTGATAAAACGCAATCTCTCATCGCCACTGAGATTATTGTTCCAGCGAACAGGTTTATTTCCATACATTCGGGAAAAAAATTGTTCCGGTGTATTTTGCAATACGGTTTCCACTTCCTGAGCCAGTAGCTGTGCCTGATCGCATGTCCATTCAGGCCAGATCCCTGCATGTACCATGACATAATTGTCCTGCTGGCGATATAAAGGCTGTCGGAGTAACCAGTCAATTAATTGTTTTCTGTCGGGCGCATTCAGAATGTCACTGATTGTATCTGCACGTTTGAGTTTGCCATAACCATAATGCAGTGCAAGTAAATGTAAGTCATGATTTCCCAGAATAGTCTGCATACAGCCATCATGCTGTTTTACCAGACGCAATGTGGCCAGTGATTGCGGGCCCCGGTTTACCAGATCTCCGGTAAGCCATAAGGTATCAGTACCGGGATTAAAACTCAGTTTATCCAGCAGTTTTTTAAACTCTGTCAGACATCCCTGTAAATCACCAATCACATACTGTGCCATATTCATCTCCTGAGAAATCGGGATAAACCTAATCAAACTGGTTTGTCCCGATTTGTCTGTTTACTTGTCCAGTACCAGAATGGCTTCAGCTTCAACCAGAGCACCTTTAGGTAAAGCAGAAACTTCAACAGCAGCACGAGCTGGATAAGGGGTTGTAAAGTATTGCGCCATAATCTCATTAAACGTAGCAAAATTACTCAAATCAGTCAGATAGGCATTTACTTTTACCAAATCATTCAGACTGCCTCCGGCTGCTTCTGCAACCGCCCGGAGATTTTTAAACACCTGATGTGCCTGTTCAGCAAAACCACCATCAACGATTTGCATTGTTTCAGCTACTAACGGAATCTGACCGGAAAGATATACTGTATTGCCAGCACGCACTGCTTGTGAATAAGCACCGATAGCAGCCGGTGCTTTCTCAGTATGAATAATATTTTTTCCCATGTTTTTACTCCTTGGTATGAAAAGGGGTTATCAGTCTTTCAAAAATAAAGCCAGTAAATCGTTCAGAAAAGTACGTCCGAGTGCAGTCGGACGTAAGTTTAACGGATCTGCGTCCATTAAACCTCGCTCTACGGCCTGAGTAATTGCACATTGAATGGAGGCAACAGGCAAGCCGGTACGCTCGCTAAACCATGTAGTAGGAACTCCATCAGTTAATCTCAGAGCATTCAGCATAAATTCAAAAGGTAAATCCTGTGCAAAAATTTGCCGGCGGACAATAGCACACTGAGGTTGCTGCTGCATCGCTTGCAGATAATCTTTCGGATGCCTGCACCGGGTAGTGCGCTCAATTGCCTGAGCACTGGATATCTTACCATGAGCACCAGCTCCGATACCGATATAATCGCCAAATTGCCAGTAGTTCAGATTATGCCGGCATTGCTGCTGAGGGTGGGCGAAGGCAGACGTTTCATAATGATGAAAACCTGCCTGTGACAGTGATGTATGTACAGCTTCTTCTATATCAGCAATATGGTCATCATCCGGTAGCTTCGGAGGAGGTGAATGGGCAAAAGGTGTATTGGGTTCCAGTGTAAGCTGATAAGCACTAATGTGCCTTACGCCAGTTGCAATTGCTGTATTAATATCTTCCTTTGCCTGTTCGACAGTTTGTCCTGGTAAGGCGTACATCAAATCAATATTGAGTTTAGGAAACAGGATTAAGCCTGATTCAATGGCATTTAGTGCTTCTTTGCGGTTATGAATTCTACCCAGTGCAGCCAGTTTGTCATTGGCAAAACTTTGTACTCCGATGGAAAGCCGGTTTATACCAGCTGCTGCATAGTCTGCAAAACGATCGCGTTCAAATGTGCCCGGATTGGCTTCAAGGGTAATTTCTGCTGTGGGTATCAGATTAACCCGTGCACGAATGCCGCTTAAGAGCTTTTCAAATGCAGATGCGGAAAACAGACTGGGTGTCCCTCCGCCGATAAAAATTGTGTGAACAGACCTACCCCAGAAATAAGGCAGTTCAGTTTCCAGATCAGTTAATAAGGCAGCAATATACTTCTGCTCATCCAGTTCCTGCTTAAGCTGATGCGAATTGAAGTCGCAATACGGACATTTGCGAACACACCATGGAATATGAATATACAGAGATAGTGGCGGTAAACTGGTCAAAGCTGGCGTAACAGAATGCGGTATTCGCAGAGAAACGGGAAACTCAGACATGAGTATTCAGACCATACTGCTCACGCAGTTTATCCATTAAAATATTTAATGCCTGAGCACGATGACTTATCCGGTTTTTTTCTTCCTGACTCATTTGTGCAGCAGTCAGTTTCTGGTCTGGAACATAAAAATGCGGATCGTATCCAAAACCATTGCTTCCTGCAGCAGAGGATTGCCACAGCCCAGACCAATTGGCTTCAGCAATTAATGGCTGTGGATCATCAGGATGACGCACTAAAACCAGTACGCATACATAAAACACACTTTTGTCATCACAATTGCGTAATTCATCATCCAGCTTGGCATTGTTGGCTGTATCTGATTTTGGTTCTGTACCTGCATAACGTGCTGAATGGACGCCAGGTTTGCCATGCAGTGCATTGGCACAAATACCAGAATCATCGGCTAATGCCGGTAAGCCACTATAACGGCTGGCATGACGTGCTTTAGCAAGTGCATTTTCAACAAATGTGACATAAGGTTCAGGGCACTCAGGAATATTAAATTCAGACTGCGGAACAACTTCGATATTTAAAGAATTAAACAGGCGGCTGAATTCAGCCAGCTTGCCCTGATTATTACTGGCAAGAACAATTTTATTCATGGTTTACATCATTTGAGGATAACACTTGATTAATTTGCCGGTATGCACGTTCACGCAAAGTAAATGCCAGCGCAGCAAATTGCCCCAGTACACTAATGAAAGCGAGTAAACAGCAGATTATCGCAATAGTGTGCTGTTGATGTACCCAATAATAACAGCCCAGCACAACCCAGCCAATAAACATAAATGTACATGAAGCCAGAATGAGTAATAAAAGTTTGAGTTTCGTCATTCGTAAATGCTTTAAAAAGATATAAATTGGCTGGACAGATTGGTTAATTAAGAAAGATACAGCTATTTACGATTATTACTTACAGCCGGAATAAAATAAATCAGTTTATAAATCAATTTTAAGTAAAAAAATATGAGTTATTTATAAAATACAGATTAATATTAATTATAGTGATTTCATAAACTGAAAAATTTTATTTTTTCCCCAATGAAGTAAAATCTGTAGTTGTTTCAGATTTCTGCTGATTCTCTTGTTTCATTTTGGTTAGTTTAAGGGTCAAAGGCATTTCTGCAATGGCCATAATTGCACCTAGGATAAAAAATGTTTTACTATAAATTGTCAGTTGCTGATCTTTATTATAGAGAAAAAATCCGATACCGAGAAAGATTACAAACATAAGGCTTGTGCAGATATGCATTATAATTAATTTTTTCATTAGTCTGACATTATAAAAGGTTAAAGAAGAAATTCCAGCCAATTATATACAGAAAATCTGTTAAATGAAAACTATTGTAAATATTTAAATAATAAATATTTACAACTTATAGTTAAAAATATGCATATAAAATAAATTAATATTATTGAAAATGGATATTGAATTAATTTAAGTTTCGATTAATTTTAATTATTTTAATGGTAAATGGCGTTAGTATTATTAAGCCGAAAGCAGCAATAACAAAGCAGGTAATACTATACCATAATGGAAAGCGTATATCCGCAAAGAATATTGTACCGATAACTAAAGCTCCAATTTCGGTCATTGAAAGAACACAATAACTAACAATTAATTTTTTCATATTTGACACTTCAGAATTTTTTATTTTCTATCTTTAGAATCTGTTTATCTGTCTAATAGACAAGAAAACCGGTTTTATAATAAACAGATTGAACAGTAAAAAAGATTGTATAAAAATAATTTTATTTTTAAAAGATATAAATATTAAATCGTTAGTATGTAATTTAAAAAAGTATTTGATAAGTAATTTAATCGAATCCTGAAAACAGCATAAAACAAAAATCCCGTGTCAGTTAAGTTAATCTTAAAGTAATTAATTAGCTCTGATTAGAAATCAAACAATCCATTTAATCCAAATTGATTCTAATTATTTAATTAGGCGACCTGAAATAAAAGTCTGGGTAGTTGTTTGGTTTAAAAAAGCCTGCATAAGCAGGCTTTTTTAAAGTTAGCGTAATTGCTGATCCAGTTGCTGAAGCCATTTTGTGGCATCTTTTCCGGTATATATTGTGCCATCTTCATTGGCCAGAGTGACACGTGTTCCGCCATCCTTGAGAGGTATTGCCAGTACCATCAGACGAGGTTGCTGTTTTGGCTGTTGCTGTTGTTCAGCTTTTTTGCTACGTCCGAACATACGTCCGAATAATCCTGGTTTTTTATTAGAAACAGAAGAGGCTTCTGCAGCAGCTACTTCAACCAGATAAGCATATTGACTCTGGTTTTCGCCAATTACATTTAGACCAACACGATCCAGAGCCAGTGCAACACGGCGCCAGTTACGTTCCTGAGGTCCAAGCAGGTAAATACTATTGCCATCAATTTTGGCTAGATTGTATTCATTCGGGTTTTGTTTTTGGGCAGCTATCTGTTGCTGTACCTGTTTGGCGTCTGCACCAAGATATTGCATAAAGCGCGCAAGAAATGCTGCTTCCAGCTCAGGCTCATTTGGTCTTGGCTGCCATGCAGTGCTGTCACCATCTTTGCTGGTATAGACTTCTTTCATACCTTTCTGGCTGAAGAATACATCTGTACCGCCTTTGCTATTACGTTCCAGACGGATAGTAAACATATCCCGCTCGCCGCTGGAGTAAACACCACCCAGACCTACTTTTTCGAATATACCGCGAATCACATCAGATGGCAGTTTGGCACGGTTTTCCGCCCAGTTGGTTTGCATTAGACCAATGGATGGTTCTTCACGCTCGATGGTAAAGCCCTGTTCCTGCCAGAATGCTCTGAGCAGCGGCCATAATTCAGCAGCTTGCTTGTTATCGATAGTCAGCCAGCGAATACTGCCATCACGTTGTAAATGAATATTTGGTACCTGAGTCAGTACCTGTGCATTCGCATTATTCTGAGTTTTGCCTGCTTTCTTGTTCATGTCACTGGCACGTACAGCCCCATTAATCAGTGTACTGCCAGGTGCACTAAAGCGGTTCCCCTGATTCGGATCAGTCAAATCAGGAGGTACATCCAGCTGAACAATTTTTTTATTGTCAGACTGATAATCCAGTTTAGGCAGGTTATCTTTTTTGCTGGCACAGGCGGCAAGACTGGCTGCCAGCAGGGTTAGTGCAACGGTTTTACTTATATTCATATCGGCCACTTTCAGTGTGCATTACAATGACAATGTAGGCTTGTGTTTAAATTAATTCGGCTTCCTGCATGGCGGCTAACACGACAGCCTGTCCGGCAGGAGTTAATTCAGTAATAGGCAGTCGGCAAACCGGATTGATTTTACCCAGTTTAGACAGTGCCCATTTCGTTGGTGCAGGGCTTGGTTCACAGAAAAGATCACCATGCAGACGCTGTAATTTATCATTTAAAGCGCGTGCACCGGTAATATCTCCGCGCAAAGCTGCATGACACATATCTGCAAACAATTTCGGAGCAACGTTAGCAGTAACGCTGATCACACCATGACCACCGCACAGTAAAAATGCCAGGGCAGTAGGATCATCACCGGAATAAACTGCAAAATTTTCAGGTACGTGCTTAAACAGATAACATGCACGGCCAATGTTGCCAGTGGCTTCTTTAATACCAACAATATTGTCAATTTCTGCCAGACGTAAGGCTGTGTCCGGTTGCATATCGGCAACAGTGCGACCCGGGACATTATACAAAATCATGGGGATACTGGTTGCTTCGGCAATAGTTTTAAAGTGGCGGTAGATACCTTCCTGATTCGGTTTATTGTAGTAGGGTACTACAGACAAAGTCATATCTGCACCAGCCTGCTGAGCCTCCTGAGCCAGATAAATTGCTTCATGAGTATTGTTGGCACCAGTACCGGCAATTACTTTCACACGTCCGGCTACATGTTCTACAGCAGTTTTGATGACATTCAAATGCTCATCCACGCTGAGTGTGGCTGATTCACCGGTTGTTCCCACGGCGACAATGGCATCGGTTCCGGACTCGATATGCCAGTCAATAAGCTGTTTGTATTGTTCATAATCAATACTGCCATCTTCATGCATAGGCGTTACGATGGCAACCAGGCTGCCTGTCAACATAATTCTACCCTTTACAGGTGAGCTAAAAATGTGATGATTGTAGCGTATTTTTTGCTTACATGGAAAACTGCCGGTATTCGAACCACTTTTGATAAAAGTAGTTTGCTTGTGTTAAAGATTCTATTCCTCAATAGTTTGCTCTAGATTAAACAGTGCCGTATCGCTTAAAATACGCTGCTTTATATACATTTCACACATGCATAAAGCAAATAAGGAAGGATGACATGGCCGATAATTCCTCTGTTCGTAAGCAGAATGAACACTCTGATTTGGTCTATGGTCTGGAGGAAAAACCTCCTGTTTTAAATGGTTTGCTCAGTGCATTAACCCATTTACTCGCTCTTTTTGTTCCTATGGTGGCGCCGGCTCTTGTGGTGGGCGGTGCGCTGAAACTGCCGGCTGACATGACTGCTTATCTGGTCTCAATGTCTATGGTAGCTTCAGGTGTAGGTACTTATATTCAGGTACACCGCTTTGGTGTTATTGGTTCGGGGCTGTTATCAATTCAATCAGTTAATTTTTCATTTGTCACTGTCATGATTGCGCTGGGGCTGGGCATGAAAGAAAGCGGGATGAATGAAAATACTATGATTTCAACTTTACTGGGCGTCTCATTCGTGGGCGCCTTTTTAGTAATCGGGGCATCATGGCTGTTACCTTTTCTGAAAAAAATCATCACACCTACTGTAAGCGGAGTTGTGGTATTGATGATAGGCCTGAGCCTTATTCATGTCGGTATTACTGACTTTGGCGGTGGTCTTACTGCAAAAGCAAATCATACTTTCGGTTCATGGTCTAATTTGGCTCTGTCTACATTTGTACTGTTTACTGTATTGTTATTTAACTGTTTTAAAAATGCATGGTGGCGTATGGCCGGCATTGCAGTAGGTTTAATATCAGGTTATGTAATTGCAATTTTTATGGGCATTGTAGATTTTTCCAATCTGCACGATTTACCCTTAATTACAATACCAATTCCATTTAAATACGGCTTTGCTTTTGACTGGCATGCCTTTATGGTGGCCGGTACCATTTATCTTTTAAGTGTATTTGAAGCAGTAGGTGATTTAACTGCTACCGCCATGATTTCTAATCAACCGGTAGATGGTCCGTTGTACACAAACCGTTTACGCGGCGGGGTAATGGCTGATGGTCTGGTATCCGTAATTGCTACAGCACTGGGTTCATTGCCGTTAACCACTTTTGCCCAGAATAATGGCGTAATTCAGATGACGGGAGTTGCTTCCCGGTATGTCGGTAAATATATTGCTGCTATTCTGATTATACTTGGCTTATTTCCATGGGTTGGTGCTATTTTTACCACTATTCCCAGTCCGGTTTTAGGTGGCGCCATGGTGGTTATGTTCGGTTTGATTGTCACCGCCGGTATCAGAATTATTATTACTGCTGGTATCCGACGCCGTGAAGCAGTTATCTGTGCCACATCACTGGGGCTTGGTCTGGGTGTGGCTTTTGAACCGGAAGTATTTGCTCAGTTACCAATATTGTTTCAAAATCCGATTTGTATGGGCGGAATTGTAGCGATTATTCTAAATATAGTGTTGCCACATGATAAAAGTGAACCGGCTGTTTATTTAAGTGACGACATTCCACATTAATTAATATCTGAAAAAGGCTGCCAAAAATATTGGCAGTCTTTTTTTATAAATTTAAAATAATAATTTTAAATAGTAAGTTCTACTGTAATTAATGAGTACTATGAATTACATGGAAAAGTTTAATTATTTGTAATTCTGAATGGTATTAGTTTTGTATTAAAAATTACTTTTAGTTTGATATTATCCTTTGATTTAATAACAATATCAGTCAGATAAGTAATTTTTTTGTCAGAATTCAGAAAATTGTTAATCTATGCTTTTTCCTTTGAAAGCAGATTAGCACCGTCAGTTGAATGCAGACGGGCAAATATCCAGCTTGAAAGCAGAGTGAATACGCCGAGAATAATAAAAGTAATGCGAAACGCGGTAGTAATATTATGATTGATAAAGCTGGCACGACTGAAAGATTGTAAAAGTAATGCGCCAATTGCTATGCCGAAACTTAATGCCAGTTGCTGGTTAACAGCCATCAGACTGGTGCCGCTGCTAACCTGATTAGGACGTAAATCAGCCAGTGTAATGGTATTCATACCAGTAAACTGCAAAGAGTTGCAGGCGCCCAAAATACACAGATGTAATAATATCAACCATTGCGGTGTACTGGCACTGATTAAAGCGAGTGACATAATCAGTATACCGATAATACGTGTGTTCCAGGCAAGTGTATTACGATAACCAAAATGATTCATTAAGGGCTTAAGAAAAGGTTTGGCAAATATAGCCGCCAAAGCAAGAGGCATCAGCAGCCAGCCTGAATTTACCGCATCATAGTTAAAAGCAACCTGAAATAATAAAGGCAATAATAAAGGCAGGGCGCTCATGCCAAGGCGGCTTACTAAATTACCTGCCAGCCCTAGGCGAAATGTACGCACCAGAATTAAATGCGGAGGATACAAAGCACGGTTGTTCTGACGTGCATGAGCAAGATAGGCAAATAAAGCGCCAATACCTGCAATAGCCATCATACAGCCAAATAAAATATTGTTAGCATGTGACATGGTTTCAAAAGTAAGCGTCATGCAAAAAGCAGATGCTGAAAACAGAAAGAAACCTAATCCATCAAAGTAATTTGCCGGACGGTTAAAATTGGGCATGATATACCAGGTAACCAGTAATCCTAATAAACCTATCGGTACATTAAGCAAAAATATCCAGTGCCAGCTGGTATATACCACAAGATAGCCACCAATAATCGGCCCCAGTACTGGGCCGATCAGTGCCGGCATGATGGCATAATTCATAACAGTTATGAGTTTAGAGCGGTCGTAAGCTTGCATCATGGTTAAACGGGCTACCGGTGTTAACATTGCGCCACCCAAACCCTGAATGATTCTGGCCAGTACTAGCAAAGCCAGATTATTACTTGCAGCACACAGTACAGATCCAATAATAAATATGACCATAGAACCCATAAAAAGTTTACGAGTTCCTAATTTATCCGACAGAAAACCAGACAGAGGCATCATTATTGCTAGCGTTAGCGCATAAGCAATAATTGCAGATTGCATATTAAGCGGTGACTGCCCCAGATCGGCAGCCATTGAGGGCAGAGCAGTATTCAGGATAGTAGCATCCAGCTGCTGCATAAAAATGGCTATTGCCAACAAAATGGGCAAAAAGCGTGAGGGTTTACTGTCGTTAATAGAAGCCATAATTGTTGTTTATCAATAATGGATTCATTTATTATAACAGACTCATGTAATGCATTATTTTGTTAATATAAAAGCATAAATTTATGAAAGTATATTTTTTATATTCATAATTTTAAGATAATAAATGTATATAAGAAGTGTTTATGCTTTAAGGTTGATATATGTTTTATTATGGTAGATTAATAATGCGAAGCAGGCATGCGTTACCAAATTCTGATAAGTAATTTTTTATAAAATATAGGTTTGTTGAGTTTGTTTATAATGTTCGGATAATTGTATAGATAGATATTATTTTATTTTTTCTGAATCATATTTAAGCTTATATAAAAGTCTGGTGAAAAATGCCAGTATGTGGATAATTTAAGGTATATCTGTTTTTTACATTTATTAAACTTGTTTACCAGAAGACACATTGCTTCACTACAATGGAAAAAGCTAACAAACATACAAAGTAATCATTATAAATTTAGAAAAATATTTAGATGTTTTAAATAATATTCATTGTGTACATGTATCATTATGAATATTAGATAAATTTATTATTGCAGATGCTGGTAAGTACAAGCTTGCTTTTGGTATCCGGCTTATAAAAAAATTTTTCAAATAAGGTGGATAATTAAAAAATGAGAAAGTATTGAATAAATCTCAAAAAAATTGATATATGTTTCACATAAATAATATCTACTCTGTTTATATAAAACAAAAAGGTTAGATATAAAATAAACCGTATTAGCTTAATAAAGCTAACACGGTCTAGAATGCAGTAATAGACTTACATACGTAATGTGTCTACAACATCAATCATAAATTCCATATCTTCTTCAGATAACTCGGTAAAGCCTTCTGGAAAACTTAATGCTTTAACAATAGTAGCGCCATCAGAATCGTCTGCCATTTTGCATAATATCTCTCTCAACGGCTCTGCTTTATCAGCTATATCTTTATGATATAACATGACATGAGATACTTCATTAATCCGGCTTTTCAGTAATACTTTTAACTGATCTTTGGTAACAGAGTTAAAGCTGTCATATACTTCAGCTTGAATAATGCCAATTTTTGCTTGTTGGCGGATAACACTGGAAGCTACCATAAGGAAGTTATCTTTACGATTGATAACCAGCTCATCATCGCTCAGATTAGCTGGTTCAAGCAAACGCAAACCAATAAAGTTGGCATCTTCATTATTGGAAAGAGCCAGTTCAACAGTACCTTTGAGCTCTTCAATAGCATTAATTTCCGAATCAGCCGCAGTAACAATTACAATCTCATCTGGTTGATTTTTAGGTTTAACCAGTGGTAAATAACCTTGTTCACGTACATAATTACCGGCAGCAAACGGATTAACAAAAAGCATAGAGACTTTTTCTTTATCTTGCTGTGCTTTTACTTCATCAAATGAAGGAGGCATAATCAGAGAAATATTCTGATTGCTTTTCTTTTGCAGGTAATTATTTAGCAAATACCATGTGCTGAACTGATCAGGCAAATAATCGGGTACAACCATTAAACTCAGCATATTATTTTCCTTCCTGTTCAGTTTTCAGCATTTCTATATACTTGGCACTCATTTCGTTAACACGTTCACGGCTTGGTTTGCGACGAATTGAGCTATAGCCAATCACTTTGCCTTGACGTAAGTTCGGAATTACAGTGGCGTATACCCAGTAATGGCCGCCATCTTTTCGTAAGTTTTTAACATAACCGTACCAGCGTTCGCCTCTTTGCAAGGTTTCCCACATATCGGCAAATGGAGCTTTTGGCATGTCAGGATGACGTAAAAGGCAGTGTGGAGCACCAATAATTTCATCACGTGCCCAGCCACTGATATCAACAAAGACGTCATTGGCATGCGTGATAATACCGTTAAGATCTGTACGTGATACAATTAAAGCACCATCAGGATAAGGAAATTCCTGATGAGTTACATATACTGTTGATTCTCCGTCTTGCTGATAATGCTTAATTTTATACTCTGAAAATTCACCTTCAGGCTTTGGCTGAATCCAACGACTCATATCCATATTTATCTGTCCTTCAATTTTGGTTTAATCTGATAAAGAATGAGTGTGCTTAATAGAAATGCATTTCAGATTTTTTATTTTTCTTACAGTAGTTTATTCTTTCTACTTTAATAAATTTACTGCTAATATAAATTTCTGGAAATGCATACAATCGGGATTTTAAATATTACCCAATACATATATGCGATGCGTTTCAATATAGTTATAAAACATTTAAACGCCCTTTCATGCAATAAATTTAGTTTTAGCTTTAGTTTTCTTTAGGTTTGACTAACAGCAATTTAGTCAGAATTCAGAAAATATCCGAATACAAGAGTACTGCCTGATTTTAAAGCTTATTTTTACAGTATTATAAACTGCAATAAAACGTGTTAATTTCAAATTTGCATGAGCGGGTATTTAAATAGCATTGCATATTTCAGATCAAGCAAATTGATTATTAACTAAAATGGTCAGCTAATTCTTTCAATGCCCGTTTAGCTTCAAACAGAATCAGACCTAATTTGGCTTCATGAGTGGTAGTAATGGTTAACAGAATAGCTTCAGAGGCCTGAAACAGCAGCATGTAGCCTTTATCAGTATGAATAATGGTATTGTCCAGAGTACCTTTTAATACCTCTTTTGCAGAACGATTACCCAGAGACAGTAATGCTGCAGCCATTGCACCAATACGGTCTTCATCCATGCCACTCTGCAAAGCTGAAGCAATTGGCAAACCATCAGTTGAGATAACTGCTGAAGATGTAATGTCGGGTGTACTGTTCAGGGTTTTCAATACGCCGTCGATAAAATCATATTTCATGGAAATTCCTCTTAAATTGACTGTAACTTTGTCAATTATAAAGATGGGTGAATGTTTTTGCAAAAAAATGTTATTAAATTTTATTAATTATCTTTATTTAAGCTTTCTATTTTATTTACATTTCTTTATTTTTTAGTTTATCTATAATTATTCAGAACCAATGAAAGCTATTGTTACAGTTTATTGAATTCTATTGAAATGTAAATGAAATTGTAGCATTTTAGATAGTAGATTGCGTAATATAATCCTGTCAACTTAGCTAAAGTTTGATATTTATCAAATGTTATCTCATTTTTTATATTTTATATGCTATTGAGACTGCGAATATATGTTTAATTCTATGCTTAACTAATGGTAAATGAATTGTTTTAAATATTAAAATCTTACTTTTTTAGTGCATATTAATATATAAATTAATAGTGTGTTGTAAGTTTGCTTATATATTTTACAAATTTAAATTAATGTTATTTATTAAAAAGACAATTAAGTGAAATTAGTGCCCTTATAGTTTGATAATGTTAATTATGTTTATTTTGTTGTTTAATATATAAATTAATTTAAACAGGTTGTTCTCAATATGATAAACAACCTGTTTGTTAGGTTAATTTCAAATATCGGCTTCTACTTTATCTCCTTCAGCTTCCATCCATACTCTTCTGGAAGCTGCTTCACCTTTTCCCATTAATTTGATAAAAATATTTCGGGTTTCACTGTTTTCTTCATCGGGAATATGTACTTGCAACAGACGGCGTGTATCCGGATTCATGGTAGTATCCTTGAGCTGATCAGGATTCATTTCGCCTAAACCTTTAAAGCGATTTATGTGATAAGTACTTTTTTCTAGTTGCAGTCTGTCTTTAATGCTTTCCAGTTCTGCCTCATCCTGAGCATAAATCTTGCGTGCAGGTTTGCTTTTACCCTGTGCATTTACATCTATACGAAAAAGTGGTGGTTGGGCTACATAAATGTGTCCGGTCTCTATCAGTCGCGGGAAATGGGTATAAAACAAGGTGAGTAATAGAACCTGTATATGAGCACCATCAACATCAGCATCTGATAAGATGGCTATTTTTCCATAGCGTAAGCCAGATAAATCAGGATTATCGTTTCTACCGTGGGGGTCTACTCCGATGGCAACAGAAATATCATGTATTTCTGCATTACCAAACAATTGGTCGCGATGAATTTCAAAACTGTTTAAAACTTTACCGCGCAATGGAAGAATTGCCTGAGTATTTTTATCCCGGGCCAGTTTAGCTGAGCCGCCGGCTGAATCACCTTCTACCAGAAACAATTCATTTTCTCGGATGTCTTCACTTTCGCAGTCAGTAAGTTTGCCTGGTAAAACAGCTACGCCAGAACCTTTTTTCTTTTCAATTTTTTTAGTTGAACGCATTCGCGCCTGAGCCTGACTAATAGCCAGTTCAGCTATTTTTTTACCTGTATCGATATTCTGGTTTAACCAGAGTTCTAATGGATCACTACATACTGCAGCTACCAGTTTGAGTGCATCACGACTGGTTAATTTGTCTTTTGTCTGCCCTTGAAACTGAGGATCGAGCAACCGTGCTGAGAGAACGAAGGCGACGCGTGAAAAAACATCATCTGACTGTAGTTTTACGCCGCGCGGAAGTAAATTATGATGATTGATAAAGTTGTTTACAGCGTGAAAAACTGCCTGTTTCAGCCCGGCTTCATGAGTGCCGCCTAACGCGGTAGGGATCAGATTAACGTAGCTTTCACTTGGTGTATGTCCGTCTTCCAGCCATGTCAGAGCGAAAGCTGCACCTTCACCCTGATTAAAGTCAGTTCCATGATTTGAGTTTAAATAATTTTCACTTGAGAAAATGGGTGTGGCAGTCTGGCTATCTGAAAGTAAGTCAAGTAAATAGCTTTTCAGGCCATTCGGATAATGCCAGTTTTGTGTCTGAGCTTCATCCGTAGCATTCTGGTAGCGGGTAAGGGTAACATTCACGCCGGGTAATAAAACAGCTTTAGCACGTAAATTGCGTTCCAGTTCCGGCAGATTGTATTGCGGATTATCGAAGTAATGTCCGTCAGGCCAGATACGAACTTCGGTACCACTGTCTTTAACGGCGCATTTGCCGGTTACAGACAAAGGTTTAATGACGTCACCACCAGCAAAGGCAATATGGTAAATATTTCCGGCTCTTTTGACAGTAACTTCAAGCCGGGAAGACAGTGCATTGGTCACGGAAACGCCTACACCATGTAAGCCACCTGAAAAAGCATAAGCACCGTCGCCGCTTTTTTTATTGAATTTACCACCAGCATGTAGTTGGGTGAAAACCAGTTCAATTACGGGTACTTTTTCGGTTGGGTGTAATCCGGTGGGAATACCGCGACCATTGTCTCTGACGGTAACGGATCCATCGGGATTCAGAGTAACATCGATATTTTGTGCATAGCCGCCCAGAGCTTCGTCTGCGGCATTATCAATTACTTCCTGAATGATATGAGTAGGGCTATCCGTTCTGGTATACATCCCAGGGCGTTCTTTAACCGGTGCCAGACCCTTCAGAACGGTGACACTGGATTCATCATAAGTTGTGGATTTGCTCATAATTTATTTTTAGATAAGTATTAATCGCAATATAAAACAAATTACCGTAAAAAATTTATTTTTTCGGTAATTTGTTTCAGATTCAGAATTTTGGCGGAATCTTCAATACAGAACTATTCACAGGCAATCATTCTGCCAGTGAGTATTTATCATCATGATTTTGTCGAGTTTGAACAAATTCAGTCCAGCTGGGCAGTTCGTGTAAAAAGCGTGAAAGCTCGTGTAATGCATTCAAATAGACATTTCTTTTGAATTCAATAACTTCATCAACTGGAGCCCAGTATTGGTGCCAACGCCATGCATCAAATTCAGGATGATGGGTTGCTCGCAGATGAACATCACTTTCACGTCCGGTTAGACGCAGCAAATACCAGATCTGTTTTTGGCCTTTATAAGAACCCCGCCATTCGCGTTTGATCCAATGTGTAGGTACATCATAACGTAACCAGTCCCGGGTGCGTCCGATTATTTTGACATGATGCGGCAGCAGGCCGACTTCTTCCATGAGTTCACGATACATGGCGGCTTCCGGGCTTTCACCCGGCTTAATACCGCCTTGCGGAAACTGCCAAGAGTGTTCATGTACACGCTTGCCCCAAAAAACCTCGTTATGGTCGTTAGTAATGATTATCCCGACATTGGGGCGATAACCTTCTCTGTCTAACATGGTAGTTCGCCCAATAAATAAATTGAATTTTCGCACAAATCAGGCAGTGAGACTAGTAAGGATTAAATGTGAAATATCAAATTAAATTAAGTAAATTTTTATATTATATTGGCATATGGAAATTTTCAGTTAAAAATCTGGATTTAGCTATAAATAATATTGGTGAAATCTATTATTAATGATTAATTAGATATCTGGATGAGTTTTAATCATTCAGATTGGGTATTTAATTAGTCTTGTTATTAATTATTATGATTCAATTCGAACTGATGCATGAAAAATCCGGCGAAGTTTATTATTCATATAGAGTAGTGTATTTGTTTTATATTTTATTTATGGTTTTCAGAAACCAGATAATTGTGTAAATATTAAATCAGTTAAAAGCGTAAAAAAAACGTATCTTTCTTTATCTATCAATAGAATATCATTGGGATTATGTGGTCGTTTGGAATAAACGATATACGAAAATTATTTTTCCAAATATTTTCTCATTTCCAATATTTTAGACGAAAGATAAACTTTATGCTGATAAACAGGTAAATTATTATTTCTAATATTCTGCTTATTTTCATTTTGATATTTTAAAAAAGACAATTCTGTTAAATCTATGAATGATTGAACAGTTGGTAAGGGTATATATTAAATTGAAAAAATTATTAATATTAAGCAATTATCATAAAATTAATTGTCAAAAGAAAAGCAATATTGTAGTGAGGATAGTTGAATCTATACTATAGTGACTGGTATAGCTGATGATAATTAATATCGCCCTTGGGGCTTAATCCTGAAAAGGTTGAGATTGTGGGACGGTATATAAAAGATAAAAATGTCTATCTGGTCAAACTAAAGTCATTTACAAAATGAATGCAGATGCAGAGAAATTTAATATTTTTATTTTAGCGCAAAGATATTTAATTTTTGGACTGGGATATCTTGATATTTATTGTATTGTCAATCGTTTGATTTATAAAAAATTTTATTTAATTTAGTGTGGTTAAATATACTAAGGAATAACTGATTAAAAAATATTTTCATACCGATTTATAATAATTGAATCTGTACTCAATAATAGAATTAAAACAAATTCAGCTGAAAAAATCCACATTACTGCAATCTTTTTGTATTTGAAATTTTATTATAAATAAGATGTAATGAGTTTATAGGTATTTGATACTGGTAATAACTTTTCCGAAAATATTATTTATAGTTTTTATTAAAGAGAGCATATTTAAAAAGAGCCCTATCTCTGCAGATAGGGCTCTTTATTAGCAAAAATTTTATTGATGAACAGGTTCGAAATTGTGAATGGCTTTTTCATTTTCAGGAGTTTGCTCTTTGCCATTTACAGCCTGAGTATGTTGATAAAAAGCAGCGCGTTTAGCTGCCTGAAAAATTTGTAATCTACGACGATGTTGCATAGTTAAATCCTTTCTCGCTTGCTGGTGTGGGGCACCAACTGTTGTCATTTATAACTTGGAAGTATAAGTTTACTGATAAATTAATAATGCAGATCAGTTATCAGTTCGGATATTGTTTTTAACGTAATAATTTATTAGTTCATTAAACAATATATAAGATATAACAGAATATTGCAAGACAGTGATGTATGTTTGTCTTTAAATTGAGAGGAAATGATAAATAGAAAAACCGCAGAATTGTTAAAAGGTCAGGCCTGAATCAGTAGCCTGACCTTTTATTACGATAAAGTGAGGAGCTTATTGCTTGGGTTGGCTATTACTACGTCTGTTTGGCTGACTGTTTCTCTGACGGGCAGCCGGAATGTTCTGGCGGGAACGGTTTGGTTGCTGTTCGCCAGACTGACGGCGGTTTGCATTCCAGTTACCATTTTTGTTGTGATTACCATAGGAGCGGCGACCTTTATTCGCTATTTTACCAGCACGTTTACGTGTCGGTTCCATACCGGCAATAGTTTGCTCAGGTAGTTTGCGGTTTAGGTAGCGTTCAATTTTATGTACTTTAATATACTCGTTTACTTCAGCAAAAGTAATGGCCAGACCGGTTCGGCCAGCACGGCCTGTACGACCGATACGATGTACATAGTCTTCAGCCTGCTTAGGTAAATCATAATTAATGACATGTGTAATGGTTGGTACATCAATACCACGTGCGGCAACATCAGTAGCCACTAGTATTTTAATCCGGCCTTTGCGTAAATCCATTAATGTACGGTTACGCCAGCCTTGTGGCATATCGCCATGCAGACAGTTAGCCGAAAAGCCTTTTTCATAAAGTTCATCAGCCAGCTGTTCAGACATAGCTTTGGTGGCAGTAAATATTACTGCCTGATCGATACTGGTATCACGCAACAGATGATCAAGCAGACGGTTTTTATGCCGGATGTCATCACAGTAATACAGTTTTTCATCAATTTTGCCTTGTTTTTCTTCCCGGGCAATATCGATTTTTTGCGGTTGATGTGTTAATTTTTCGGCAAGTTTACCTACCATACCATCCCAGGTAGCTGAAAATAACAGGGTCTGACGTTCAGCAGGAGTTGCGGCAACTATGGTCTCAATATCATCAATAAAACCCATATCCAGCATTCTGTCTGCTTCATCCAGAATAAGCACTTCAAGCCGGCCAAAATCAATGCGTCCCTGACGCATGTGATCCATCAGACGTCCCGGAGTAGCTACGATAAGATCAATCGGACGGGATAATGCACGGATTTGCTGACCGAAAGCTGTACCGCCTACCAACGTTACTGTGCGCAGCCAAGGCATGTTTTTACCATAAATCTGAGCGTTTTTTTCTACCTGTTGAGCAAGTTCGCGTGTAGGTGTTAATACAAGAGCACGCGGGCCTTTGCCTGGTTTTTCACTGCGTTTGAGCAGTTTTTGCAGTGTTGGTAATAAAAATGCGGCTGTTTTTCCAGAACCAGTTTGAGCGGAAACCATTAAATCCTGGTTATCCAGAACTGCCGGAATAGATTCAAGTTGTACTGGTGTTGGATTTTCGTAGCCGGCAGCAGTGAGTGCATTGGTGAGTTGTTTGTCTAGTTTTAAATCTGAAAAAGACAATGTCATGATTTTCCTTTGGTTAAACGACCAACCAAACGTGATAATCTAGTTTATTGATGTGAAATTAGATTACAGGGAACTGTTGCTAGCTTAAGCCAAAAAGAAAATAACAAAGGAAAGATAGCAATTGGTTGTCGTAAGCGTGTGTGTTTAGGTATTTTATACATCGACAACAACCAGACAACGTACGCATTGCTGCGAGTGTTGGGAGAGCGGCATTACATAACTATTAAAGTAATAATGAATTCGCCGTATTTAATAAGGTTGCAAACGATGGTTTCAAATATTATCTTTTTAATTATAAGAGATATGGTCTTTTTAAGCAAGAGCACTATTATATCTATATATGTAAATGTGCGAAGGTTTCTGTGGTTTTTTCCGTTACAATGTGACTGTTAGTGTATTTATTGCAGAAATGTAAAATTTTATTTATGAGTGAAGATATTGGTGCTTTTGTCAATCGTATGGGCAAAAATATTAAGCATTTACGTAAATGGGCACAACGTCAGGATATAGAGGCATGGCGTATGTATGACCGGGATATTCCACAGTATCCATTTGCTGCTGACATTTATGCCGATCATGTACATTTACAAGAATATGATACGGGCTGGTTGATGCATAAGACAGACTATGAAAAATGGTTGGCTGAAGTAGTGGAGGCTGTTTTATTTGTGACTGGTCTGCCGAAAGAACATATTCATGTGAAAAAAAGACAAAGGCAAAAAGGTAAAGATCAGTATGAAAAAACTGGTGTTACGGGTACGGATTTTGTAATTCATGAGCATGGGCGTGCATTCTGGGTGAATCTGGATAAATATCTGGATACAGGTTTATTTCTTGATCATCGTAATACTCGCCAGAAAATAGGCAATATAGCGGCGGGAAAACGATTTTTGAATTTATTTGCTTATACAGGCAGTTTTTCAGTATATGCTGCAACTGGCGGTGCTTTATTCAGCGAAACTGTAGATCTCTCGAATACTTATCTGCAATGGGCACAACGAAATTTTGAATTGAACGGGCTGGATATGCTGGCTCATCAGATTGTTCGTGCTGATGTATTTCAATATTTGCAGAAAGCTGTTGAAGATCACAAACAGTTTGATTTGATTGTAATGGATCCGCCAAGTTTCTCAAATAGTAAGAAAATGCTGGATATTCTGGATATTCAGCGGGATCAGGAAAAACTGATAGATGGTGCAATGCGTTTATTATCGAAACAGGGTAGTTTGTATTTTTCAAATAATCTGCGTAGTTTTACTTTAAATCCGGTTCTGGAGCAACGTTATGATGTAAATAATATTTCCAGAAAAACAATACCTGAAGATTTTCGCAATACTCGTATTCATCAATGTTGGGAAATCCGGCATCGTTAATCAAAAGGTCAATTTGCGGGAGATAAAAATGATTCGGGCTATACAATTATTTTTAGTTTTTGGTGTATTGAGTTTGTCAGAGTGGTTATTTTCTGTAGCTGAGGCCGCTGTTATCTACCATTCAGGTCGTGGCGAACGTCATGTTTATGTCGATTTACCCGTTTCATCAACTACAACCATTAATAAAACAGTACATATTAATGCTCCTGCCGGTGCAACAGTGATTTATACGGATACGCCGGTTTATCCTGCTGCACTTCCGTATCCTCCGGTTTATCCTATTGCATCCAGTATTAGTTTACGGCCGGTAAGCCATGGCTGTCTGCGTAATGATGGCATGTCTTCGGTCTGGCAGTCGGTAGCACTCGATTCCTGTGCCGGCGGTGAAATCAGCGAGGCTTTTTATTTTCATCAGGGGCAAGTGTGGCTGAATAATCGTTGTCTTGCGGTGAAAAATCATTCAGTAGGGACAGTTTTCTGTGAACCGGACAGGAACAATAATTGGTTGCTTACAGGCAGACAGATTCGTGACAGAAACAGTAATTTATGTGTAGATGGTTCACAAGGACATTTACAATTGCGGCCTTGCAGTAATGATAAAAGTCAGCAGTTTCATTAAATCTGTTTACAGATTTGTTAATATAATAAATATATCCAATAAAAATTATTGTTATATTTTATAATGCGAATCTATGTTTGTAATCTTTTGTTTAATGGATAAGTTTAGTAAAAGTAAACAATTTTAACTTAAATATAATTCTGCATGTTTATGTAATGTTATATTTTATTATGTTAAGATAATGCTTGATGAAATTGCTTTAAATTTTTGGAAAAATTTGTTTTTATATTCATAATCATAAATACGGACATTAGTTTTATTTATGTTTTACCTGTGTAAACTTTGCCTGTTTCAGTGTTTTCACTGGTGGAATAATAGCTGTTAAATAAGTAGTAATTAAGCTATTAATCTGATTTATCAGGTAGAAATATAACGAATATGTATGAGAAAAGGCGATTTCATACTGATGACTTTCATTGCAGGAATTTTTGATTTCAGCTAATTTTATTTATATTCTTGGTAAGGTAATTTAATACCACTATGTCTCGTTTTTCTTCCTGTATTCTGCCGCCGGCGATGCTGGGTATTCTGGGCGGCGGCCAGCTGGGTGCAATGTTTACGGTAGCTGCTAAAACAATGGGTTATCAGGTAACGGTTCTGGATCCTGATCCGAATGCGCCAGCAGCACAGTTTGCTGACAGACATTTATGTTCTGCATTCGATGATATTGATGCTTTGCAGCATATGGCCAAATGTGCTGCTGTTACGACTGAATTTGAAAATGTAAGTGCTGATTCAATGCGCTGGCTGGCACAATCTACGGTTGTGTCGCCCTCGGGTGATTGTGTTGCAATTGCTCAGGACAGGCAACAGGAAAAAGAATGGATTGACCGCGCCGGTCTGGTTACCGTGCCTTATGCTGTTATCAGCACGGAATCTGATATTAATGATTCTCTGAAAAAATTGTTACCGGGTATTCTGAAAACAGCCACTTTGGGTTATGACGGAAAAGGACAAAAAACAGTTGATTCTATCGCTGAATTGCGTGAAGCTTTTACTCAATTGCAGCATGTGCGCTGTGTGTTGGAAAAAAAAGTAGATTTACGTGCTGAAATATCAGTAGTGGTTGCCCGTCTGAATAATCAGTATGCAGTGTGTTTTCCGCCTGCAGAAAATCAGCATAAGAATGGTATTCTGGCGTACTCATTAGTACCGGCAAGGCTACCTCAGGCTATATTAAAGCAGGCTGAAAATATGGCTTTTAAGCTGGCTCAGGCCATGAATTATCAAGGGGTACTGGCAGTTGAGATGTTTGTTGTAGGCAATGATATGCAGTTGATTGTTAATGAAATTGCTCCCCGGCCGCATAATTCAGGTCATTACACTTTAGATGCCTGTATTGCTGATCAGTTTCAGCAGCAGGTAAGATTAATGTGTGGTTTGCCTCCGGCAGCCTCAGATTTATTAAAGCCCTGCTGTATGGCGAATATTCTTGGTGATGTCTGGCCTGAAAACGGCGAACCGGACTGGAATGCTGTTCTGAATCATAAAACTGCCTGTTTACATCTGTATGGAAAAAAACAGGTGAGACCCGGCCGTAAAATGGGACATTTTACTGTTCTGGCTGATAACCCTGATCAGGCATGGCAGACAGCACGCAATCTTCATCTTCACTTGCAAAACTCAGCTCAAAATTCTTGCTCGACTGCTTTAGATAAATCCTGTTGATATGGACAAAAGGATAATACCTTGAAACTGATGAGCACAAAACTGTCTCCATTGGCGTGGTTTTCTTCTGGCTGGAAATTATTGGGATATGTCCTGCCAATGGCTCTTGCCTGTGCTGGTATTGCCGGTTTACCTGTTTCTATGGCAATTGCAGGTGTGATGTGTGCTTTGTTATGCAGTCTGCTTTTGGGTGGTAGTAAAAAAATATTATTAACACCATCACCTTTTTCCGCACTAATGCTGATGGCGGCAATAGCCTATTATGCAGGTGTAGTCAGTGAACGTATTACTGTGGCCAGTTTACTTACGCTGTTTACCGGTGGCTGGTTAATATTGATGTCACTGATATTACCCAAACATTGTCTGAACTGGATTGCACGGCCAGTCTGGCATGGTATTGGTTTGGGTATGACGCTAACTCTGATTGTCATGCTTTTTCCGGTCATTTTAGGTGTGCAGGCCAATAATAGTTCATGGCAGGGAATGTGGGAACTGCTGATTAATTGGCAAAGCTGGAATTGGCCAAGTGTGGTTTTGGCCGGTTTATCATTTGCCTTGCTGGTATTATGGAGAAGCAAAACTCAGCCCAAGGCTTTATGGGTATTATTACTGGTATGGATTCTCAGTTATATATGGCCGTTTGCGCTAGTCGGAATTGCTACTCCGGTTCAGCAAAATGTTCAGCTCTGGCCATTTATGAATTCCGTACATGCTGACTGGCCATTATTGTTTTTTTTAAGTGCCACAATAGCACTATTAATATATATGGAAAGTTGTCAGTATTTATCTAATCAGTTCAGGCGTAATGTTGGTCTGGTTGGTTTTAATAATATTCTGGCAGCATTCACCGGAGGTATGGTAATCAGTTTAAGCTACATAGCTGATGAGGTTCTCAGGATTAAGCGTAATACGCTGATAGCAATGTTATTGCTTATGGCACTGATTTTTTGCTGGTCATGGCTGGCATATGTACCATTACCTGTGCTGGCAGTAATTGCGTTATATGTTATTTGTGTTCAGATTAACTGGTGTGAATTACGTTTATATTGCTGGCAATGGAGCGATTTATTGTGGCTGTGTATATCTGCCATACTGATTATTCTGTTTGGTGTCTGTACGGGTTTGTGGCTGGTGATTTCTTTTGCTCTGATAGTAATGTGCTGGTATTCACTCCGGATGCATGCCTGGCCGGTTTTATTGCCTGAAGTTCAGATTATTGCGCAAGAAGCGGTTATCATTTTACCGCAGATATTATTGTTTGCTAATGTCAGCACGCTGCTGAATAAAAGCTATCTTCTTATTAATACGCTGGATATTAAAAAAATATATCTGGATATGAGTGCAGGCTGTCATGCTGATGTGACTGTATTTTTTCATTTACAGGCTCTTGCCCGTAGATTGCATCAGCAGGAAAAAATGTTATTTGTATGTGGTCTGAATGAAAAAACATACCGTATACTTATTGCTAAAAAGCTGGATTATTTATCAGCCGAGCAATTCAGTACCCTCAGTGCTGAATCTTTGTTAATATGTCATAAGTATAATAATGGTCCTGTAATAGCATGATTTGCTCAATATGATAATTGTCGATATGAGTGTCAGTTCTGAGATTTTAATACTGAATATTTTATTCAGGCTGGAGAGAAGATGAGTAAATTCTGGAGTGAGAAAACCAGACAGCTGCAACCTTATGTACCCGGAGAGCAGCCCAAAATAGCTAATCTGGTTAAACTGAATACCAATGAAAATCCATTTCCGCCTTCTCCATTGGTATTAAAAACAATGCAGGCTGTTACTGAAGATTTGCGTTTATATCCTGATCCGAATGCAGATAGATTAAAACAGACCATTGCTGATTATTATGGTTTGTCCAGAGAGCAGATTTTTGTGGGTAATGGTTCGGATGAAGTACTGGCTCAGGCATTTGCTGCTTTTTTTCAGGGAAAACAACAATTATTATTACCCGATATCAGTTATAGTTTTTATCCGGTCTATTGTCAGTTATATGATGTTGAGGCCCGTTATATTCCGCTTGATGAGCACTTCACTATTAATCCGGCCGATTATTATGGTGCTCAGGCCGGAGTTGTTTTTCCTAATCCGAATGCACCTACCGGATGTATTTTGCCTTTGGCTCAGGTTGAACAGATATTACAAGCCAATCCGGACTGTGTGGTACTGGTAGATGAGGCCTATATTGACTTTGGCGGTGAGTCTGCGGTGGCATTGATTGCTGATTACCCTAATTTGCTTGTGGTGCAGACACTTTCAAAATCTCGTTCGCTTGCCGGTATGCGGATTGGTCTTGCACTAGGGCAGGCAGAGCTGATTGAAGGACTTGAGCGGGTTAAAAACAGTTTTAATTCTTATCCGCTTGATCGTTTAGCACAAGCTGGCGCTATTGCGGCATTCGAAGATGAAAATTATTTTCGCTCAACTTGTGCCAAAGTTATTGAAAACCGTATCTGGCTGACTAAACATCTGTCTCAGCTCGGATTTGAGGTTTTACCTTCGCAGGCCAATTTTGTCTTTGCAAGTCATAAAAATAAAACAGCTGTGGAAATTGCTGCTGAGTTACGCCGGCATGGTGTAGTGGTTCGGCATTTTCCTCAGGAAAGAATCAATAATTTTTTACGAATCAGTGTCGGAACACAGCAACAGCAGCAAAGGCTGATTGAAGTATTGAAAGAAATGCTGAATCCATAGACAAATATACATTTTGATTTTGCTAGTCTGGAAGATGCAAATTATCATCTAGAGGTATTTGTTTGATTGATGCAGTTAAGAATAGCTGATGAGCTGATAATCATCTGCTGTTAATTCAAATGTGAAATGCTGATTGGATTGAATGATTATTTTTTTATCCCGTGTTACGAATATGACTCCGATATTTTGCTTTTTTTTCAGTTCACTCAACCCTTGTCTGATACCTAAGCCATAAAAAATAGTTGAATAAATATCTCCTGTTAATGAGTTATCAGAAATGATGGTTACACTGTGCAACTCATTGTTCAGAGGATAGCCGGTGTTCGTATCTAGGATGTGATGATATAGCTGGTCGTTAGAAATGAAATAGCGTTCATAAATGCCGGAAGTGACTACTGATTTGTCTTCGACATGTATGATTCCGAGCAGATTGTTTGCCTCGGCAAAAGGGCGTTTCAAACCAATATGCCATTGCTTGTCAGCAGTAATTGGTGAATAGCCGATTGTTAGTACATTACCTCCGCAATTGATAATTGCCTGAAAAATGTTATATTGAGCTAAGAGCAATTTGATAATGTCCGCAATATAGCCTTTGGCAATGGCTCCTAAATCAATTTCCATACCAGCTTTAGCCAGATATACAGTTTGATTTGTCCGGTTCAGCTCAATGTGATGCGGGTTAGTCAATGTTAGTCTACGGGCTATTTCATCTTTTTCGGGAATACTGTGTCCGTTAAAACCTATTTTCCATAATTTCACCAACGGACCAATTGCCAGATTAAACTTGCTGTCAGGTAACAGGCTGGCTGCTTTAGCCTGACTGATTAAATCAAAAACCAGTTTGCTTACTGCTACCGGCTGTTTGCCGGCAGCATGGTTAATGCCCATCACCTCTGAGTGGTAGCGGTTTACCGTTAACTGAGCTTCCAGTTGCTCTATAGCGTTAAAAACGGCAGAAACTGCGGTTAGGTTTTCAACGAACAGTTTCAGGGAAACCGTTGTCCCCATTAACTGTTGGCTATAGGTGTAACTTGTACCAGACATAAGTGATGAGGTATTTATCTGTAATTAATGATTTTTAGCATATGCAGCAGCCTGATCACCGGCCTGAATACCAAAAATAATGATATCGGCAATGGCGTTCCCTCCAATGCGGTTGCCCCCATGTACACCACCGGCAACTTCACCTGCGGCATAAGCACCTTTAATAATCTCTGCATGAGTATCAAGAACTTCTGTTTTCGTATTAATGGTTACACCACCCATAGTATGGTGAATGCCTGGTGCAATGCGGATAGCGTAAAAGAATGGCTGGTTCAACTGGTGACGCATGCCGGTAGTACGTCCGAAATCTTCATCATGCTGTTGTTTTACAAAATGATTGTAACGCTCTACTGTGGCGATGAGAGAATCCGGATTAATATTCAGCTTTTCTGCGAGTTCCGCCAGTGAGCTGGCTTTTACCGCAAGACCTTTGCTGATGTAGGTTTCTGCTGCTTTATTTTCAGCACAAATCTGTTCATCAAAAAATATATAGGCATAATGTTCAGAAAGGGCAATGATGCTGTTGGATACTTTGTCACGTGTGTCCAGCTCATTGACAAAGCGTTTGCCTTTTTGCGATATCAGAATAGCACCTCTGCCACGGATGGATTCTGATATCAGATAAGCGGTATTTTGCTCTACTGTGGGATGAATCTGTATTTCGTTCATATCAACAGTGCCGGCACCAATTTTTTGTAATAAAGCAATGCCTGAACCGGTTGCTCCTTTATGATTGGTGGTGACAAAATCAGCTAAATCAGGGCGGTAATGGGTGACCATTTGTGCATTGGCTCCAAAGCCACCGGTTGCGATAATGATTGCTTTGGTGCTGATGCGTTGTTCATTTCCTTCTTCGTCGCGCACGATTACTGCGTTAATGTGCCCGTCCTTCATTTCAATATCCGTTACAGAGGTTTCCAGCATTACCTCTATCCCGCGGTCATTAATATTTTTCAGCAGACCGCTAATCAGAAAACCGCCGACTGCTGCACCATTATCGGGACGATGAGTGCGGTCTACACTCATACCGCCTGTGGTAGTCAGGTTATTTAACCGGATTCCTTTTTCATCCAGCCAGTCTATTGCAGTGGGAGCATGCTCGACAAAGTAGTGTAATAATTGCGGGTTATTTTTATTTTTACCGCCTTTTAGGGTTTCGTTATAAAACCATTCTTTATGGTCGGTAATTCCTGCCTGTTGCTGAAAGCGGGTTTCAGCCGCATTCATACCTGCGGATGCTTTGTTGGTATTGCCGCCGATAACCGGCATTTTTTCAATAATAATGACTGAAGCCCCTTTATCATGTGCTTCAATGGCTGCGGCCAGTCCGGCACCGCCGCTTCCGACGACGATTACGTCACAGGATTTATCATCAGCATCACCGCCTTCTACAATTGTCGCTACTTTATATGAGGTTGAAATGGCTTTGGTTACAGCTTTTTTAAATGCATCACATTGTGAAGTAGCTCCACTGATTGCATCTACATAAGGGCTGTTGGCTGCCAGAATCCGTTCTTTAATTTCATTGAAATTACGTACAGAAACATAATCCAGTTTTTCGGCATTGACTAAAGACAAATCTTTGATAAAGTCTTGCCCCAGTTCAACATTTATGACAAATTGGTTATCAAAATCGTCGCTGACAGTTTGCTGATAGGTGCCGGCATGGAATTTTTTGGTATTAATTTCTCTTACCATGCTATGAATAAGCGGAAAACGCCATAATGGTTCAGGAATGTTCAGGTTAGTACGCTGATCGCTGTTCATGGATAGCTGTAAATCATTATGTGTCTGAATGCGTTCAGCCCAGTCAGGATAGGCCACACAAGCGCGCCCTGCAGCGATGAGATCATAGCCATGTGCCATTGCTGTTTCTGCATCAGTTTTATTCACGACATTACCGACGCCGATAACCGGTATCTTAGCCAGTACGGCAGAGCGTAATTGTATGTATTTATCAATTAATGGTGTTTCATCATTGCTGTCAATAATGGATGGCCGCAGTGTGGCAGCCATTGAAAAATGTATATAGTCCAGACCAATTTGAGCGAGTTTGTCGAGCAGGAATAATGAATCGTCAAAAGTAATGCCCGGTACTTCGAGTTCTTCCGGTGAAAACCGGTAACCGATAATAAATTCATCAGATGCATATTTTTTAGCTATTTGCCGGCTGATTTCAAGTATGGCGAGCGGGAAGCGGGCGCGGTTTTCGCGGCTGCCGCCCCATTTATCCTGGCGCTGATTAGCGTGTGGTGAAAAAAACTGCTGGATAAGATAAGTATTGGCGCCATGTATTTCGATTCCGTCAAAACCCGCGGCAATTGCGCGCCTGACAGCTTCGCCGAATTTCTCAATCATATCTTCAACTTCGCCGGCTGTCATTGCTACAGGAACCGTTGCATTCGGACGCGGAATAGCAATCGCACTGGGGCAGACAGGTGTCTGACCGCCGATTAATTGTGGTTCAACCATTCGCCCGCCATGATAGATTTGTATAACAGCTTTGGAACCACGCTCTTTTATGGCTGTGGCTAACAGGCTCAGACCTTCGATACAATCATCATTATGAATGCCTATTGCTCCCGGAAAAGCCGGTCCTAAAGTATCAACATACGCGCATTCAACAATTACTGTGCCAATACTGCCGGCACGTTCACGATAATAATCAATCAGATTATCTGTTACAGTTCCATCATAAAAACCACAGCAGGTTGTCATTGGAGCCATAACTAAACGGTTTTTTAATACAGTACCATTCGGTAACGTCAGCGGATTGAAAAGGGGCGAAGATAGCTTATTCATATTTTGATACGAGTTCATCAGAACGGGATAAAAAGACTTAAATATATGGTAGCGTAAACGCTAATAATCATCTATTAAGCAAAAGGATTATATATTACAATGACATATATATAATATATTGCATTGATGTTTATCAAATTAAGCGGGTTAAATCGGGTAAATAATTTGTTTTGGGTCAGTTTTAAATACTTCTTTAACTATGAGTGAGATTGTTCACTACCACTCTTATATTAAACAGTTTGTACTGCATACTGATTCATACGAGCCACATCCGGCTTTGCGGTTTTCATTATTGAACTAGATATTATCAGCAGAGCATAATTAGGATTGGTTCTGCATATTATTTAACGTGCTGAAAAGATAAAAATTAATTTTTTACAAATATTAATAATCAGGTATTTGCTGTATAAGCATGACTTTGTCTGCTGCGCTCAGGTACAATCTGTTTTTTCTATTGAAATACAGTACTCATGGCATCTCTGGAAACATGGATTGGTTTACGTTATTTACGTGCCAGAAAACGTAATGGGTTTATGTCATTCATTACAGCAGTATCAATAGTTGGGATCGCATTAGGAGTGACAACATTAATTGTTGTTTTATCTGTTATGAATGGTTTCCAAAAAGAAATCCGCAATCAGCTCTTGAGTGTTGCTCCTCATGCTGAAATGGGTTTCTATGAAAATAGTCTGGACCAGCACTGGCAGGATTTGCAGAAGCTTGTTAAAGGTAATCCGCAAGTACTGGGCTCAGCTCCTTATGTGGCTGATCAGGCTTTGCTTGCTAATGCCGGCGAAGTTCGTGGTGTGCAAATACGCGGAATAGATCCGGCACTGGAGGGTAAAGTTGCAGATTATGGTCAGGGTATGCCCAAAAATGGGTTTGCTGATCTTAAGGCGGGTGAGTTTGGTATTCTTCTGGGAAAAGATTTAGCCGATGCACTGGGTGCCAATATCGGAGATAAAATAACCGTTATAACCCCTGATGGCAATGTTACGCCGGCTGGTATGGTGCCACGGCTGAAGCAGTTTACATTAGTAGGTGTAGTTAAAACCAAAATCTATGAAGTGGATAATACACTTGCTTTAACTCATATTACTGATGCACAGAAATTGTACCGGCTGGGAAATAATGTAAGCGGATTGCGTTTAAAGCTGGCTGATCCGCAGAATGCACCGTCTGTCATTCAAAATATTGTGCCGGCAAAACTTCACAATGAAATCTGGATTCGCGACTGGACTTTTCAAAATCGCAGTTATTTTGATGCAGTGCAGATGGAAAAACGGATGATGTTTATTATCCTGTTATTGATCATTGCTGTAGCTGCCTTTAATCTGGTTTCTTCTTTAGTAATGGCAGTTACCGAAAAACAGGCTGATATTGCTATATTGCGTACACTCGGTCTTTCGCCGGGCGGCATCATGCGTATTTTTATGATTCAGGGTGCCATAGCCGGATTCTTCGGTACGTTTTTCGGTGTGTTTTTTGGTGTAACACTCGGGCTGAACATTGGCCGGATCGTTGCCTTTTTTGAACATCTGACTGGTAAGCACCTGATTCCTTCGCAAGTGTATTTTGTAAGCTATCTGCCTTCAGATGTGGAATTTTCTGATGTTTGTATGATTGCTGTTATTTCATTATTACTGGCTTTCGTTGCTACTTTATATCCAAGCTGGCGTGCCGCCAAAACTCAGCCGGCGGAGGCTCTGCGCTATGAATAAACCAGAGTATGTTCTTGAATGTGAGCATGTCAGCAAAACTTATGATGACGGACATTTACAGGTATCTGTACTGGAGGATTTAGATTTCAAAGTCAGATGCGGTCAAAGTGTGAGTATAGTTGGTGCGTCCGGAAGCGGAAAATCTACTTTGCTGCATTTACTTGGCGGACTAGATACACCCAGTAGCGGTACTATACGTCTGATGGGACAAGATATTACTCGTCTTGGGCAGAAAGCCATAGGTCAGTTGCGTAACCAGTATCTGGGCTTTGTTTATCAATTCCACCATTTGTTGCCAGAGTTTACTGCGCTGGAAAATGTAATGATGCCTTTACTGATTGGACGTATACCGAAGGCTCAGGCAGAAGAACGTGCTAAGAAAATGCTGGATAAAGTAGGGCTTAAGCAGCGTATGATTCACCGCCCCGGCGAATTGTCTGGTGGTGAGCGGCAACGGGCTGCTATTGCACGTGCGCTGGTTACTCATCCCGCCTGTATATTGGCTGATGAACCTACGGGCAATCTAGATCGGAAAAATGCCGGCAATGTACTGGATATGATGCTGGATTTACAACATGAACTGAATACAAGTCTGGTAGTTGTTACCCATGATGATGAGCTTGCTCAGCGTTTTGATGAAGTATTGACGGTAGCAGATGGCAAATTATTACCATTCAATGTTCGTTGATGTATGAATGTATAGGTTGTATTGATTGATTAAATATGGCTGAAGCTATCAATCCGGCAGAAACTCAGGAACAGTCTGCACATCCGGCACTTGCTGCAATTGAGCATGTGCTTCGGGTGGTTGCCCAGCATGAGTGGGAAATTATTCAGCCATGGGCAGATAAGCTGTTATGGGCGCTTAATCGTGGCGACAGTTATATTATTGTTCCCCGACAGCATTCGGAGGCGCTTCGTAAATGCAGAATTCTTGTTGGAGCTGCTGGTACTTATACGCCATTTATTTTGCAAAGCAATCATTTATTTTTAGGAAGAATGTGGCAGCTTGAGCAGGATATAGCCGAGTCTATGCTGGCATTGGCCAGTATTCCGCCTGTTCATTTGAATGTGGATGTAGCCGCTGATCTGGCGGACTGGTTTCCTGATGCCGACAGTACCCAGCAACGTTTTGCTGCGGCACTGGCTCTTATTCAGCATTTTGTAGTGATTAATGGCGGGCCCGGAACTGGTAAAACGACTACTGTAGCCAAAATACTGGGTTTATTGCTGAAACATACCTGGCATCTATCGCGCCCGCCGCAAATTGCACTGGTAGCACCAACTGGTAAAGCAGCGGCACATATGGCGAATGCTTTACAACGAGCATTGGATAAGCTGCCATTATCTGATGACAGCAGACAATTGCTGGCGGATTTATCAGGTCAGACGGTTCACCGCCTGTTACAGTTACAGCCTCCATTATTAACAGGCCCATTTGATGCAGAACATCCTTTACCGGTTGATATACTGGTGGTGGATGAGTCTTCGATGCTGGATTTGTCTCTGTTTCGTGCACTGTTGCGTGCTTTAAAGCCTGATGTTCGTATCATTTTGCTGGGAGATGCTAATCAGCTGCCTGCTGTAGGCGCAGGAAATGTGCTAGCTGAATTATCACAGCCGACAGTACTGTCTTCTGAACTGAAAAAACAGCTAACGGCTTTATTGCCCGAACAGTCTTTGCCTCCTGTCAGCGATAATGCCGGTATGGCTCAATACGTTGCTACCTTAACTCACAGTTACCGATTTGATGCGACACAGGGTATTGGTGCTCTGGCCTCCGCTTGTATCAATGGTGACGCGACGGCTGCACTTAATGCAGTAAGCAGTTTTCCGGAGCAGTTACAACTGTACCAATTTGATATACAAGTACTGTGTCGCAAATTATATTCACAGCAACAGCTATGGTGGCAGGCAGTGGCTGAAAATAATATTACTCAAGTATTCAGCCATCTTACCGATATTATGGTGCTGACTGCATGGCGTACTGATGCAGAAGCATTTAATCAGCAATACCGAAGCTATTTACGGACTCAGTTACATCAGAATACAGATAGCTGGTTTGCTGGTGTGCCGATTCTGATTACTCAGAATGATTATGGTGTGGGTTTGTTCAATGGTGATATCGGCGTGATTCTTCCTGAACAGAATAATAGCGGGCATTTACTCGCTTATTTTGCTGAAGGGACAAATTATCGCTCAATTTCCCTCAGCCGCTTACCACAGCATGAGGCAGCCTTTGCCATTACGGTACATAAAAGTCAGGGATCAGAATATGATGATGTCTGGTTGCTGGCTCCGCAGTTGCGCGCAGCAGCTGATGATTCGTTGTTTAACCGTTCTCTTTTGTATACCGCATTAACCAGAGCCAGAAAACAGTTTACTTTTTGCGGTACGGCCAAACAGCTAGTACAAGGTATAAAAAATAACCAGCAGCGGCATAGCGGATTAGGTGCAGCTCTGGCTCAATTATTGAGGAAACAGACACAATTGTCTTTATTCTGAATTGGCGGAATTTGCGTCGCTGATTGGTTGTTTTGTTCAAATAATCTATTTGTTAAACATTAAATTTTTGTGTCATTACATCCGCGTGGTGAATAAAATAAGATTATGCTATTCTGTTTATTCTATTACAGAATAAAGTTTCAATTATGCAAAAACCTTTAATTGCCATTATTGCGGCGATGCAGCCTGAGCTGGATTACCTGCTTGAACAACTGGATAACCGGCAGGATAGTCAGGCTGGTGCTGTTTATTTTCATCGTGGTGAAATTAAGGGCGTACCAGTGATACTTGCACTGAGTGGTATTGGTAAAGTCAATGCAGCGCTGACAACAGCAGTAATAATTGAAAGATTTACACCTGATTATGTTATCAATACTGGTAGTGCCGGTGGTTTGAAAGCTGGTATTCAGATTGGCGACGTTGTTGTTGGTTGCGAAATAGCTCATCATGATGTTGATGTAACTGTTTTTGGTTATGTACCGGGTCAGGTACCACAATTACCGGCACGATTTAACGCTAACCAGTATCTTGCTGATGCAGCCAGAAAAGCCGCACATGTATTTACAGGTGCAGAAATCTATACTGGTTTAATTGTCAGTGGTGATCAGTTTGTTGGTACTGCTGAACAAAATCGATTGATTAAAGAAAAATTTTCTGATGTTGTGGCTGTAGAAATGGAAGCCGCTGCCATTGCGCAAACTTGCTATCAGCTTAATATCCCTTTTGTGATTATTCGTGCTATTTCAGATAATGGTGATGCAAATGCTTCTGTCAGCTTTGATCAGTTTCTGCAACAGGCTGCCGGTAATTCTGCACAAATGGTAATCAACTTAATTACTTCAGGATTGAATAAATCTGCCTTTGAAAACAAGTAAATTAGAGTAGTGATACTGAAAACAGAGTAGATATTCAGATAAATAAATATTCTGATACTGCTCTGTTTTTTTATTTCTTGCTCTGAATTGTCTTAATATAGTGTTGGGTACTGTCAATCTTTTGACATTTATTAGTCTTGGCAGAAAATAATAAATAATTTGGATTATCTGTGATTGAGCATGTTTATGCAGAAAATTTTCTTACAAGCATGACATTGCTAAAATTTAATTTTGCCGGTTTCTCAGATATCGAATTTGATACAGGTGCTGTGTGATTACATTAAATTTTTGTTTGAAAAAATTTGATTATAAACAATTTAAATATTATTAATTGACTTTGTAGACAAGCCACTATTTAATAGCTTCTTTACAATATAGCTGGTTATGTAATAACTGTATTTACTGTGCTGCCCGCAGCTATAGAAAATTAAGACTAATAATAGCTTATTTTTAACCGGCATTTATTTCATCAGGATGAGATTGTGTTCCATTCATTTTTTCCAAAGCCACGTTGGTTTTTTCCGTCTGCCATATTGTGGATAGGCCTAAATATTGCCCTCTGGTATTGTGGTGGGGAGAGTGCCGGAGAGTGGTTTGGCTGGCCGCAAGGCTATGCGGACAAACCTCTGACTATTGGTCTTTCGCGTTTCTGGTCGCCGGCATTTTTGTGGTTTTATCTCTGGTTTTTGCTGGCTACAATCATTTTTGCTGTTTTCTGGTCAGTAGTAGCAAAACATCCGTGGCAGCGCTGGTCAATATGGGGTTCTGCTTTAATTCTTTTTAATATCTGGTTTAGTGTACAGATAAACGTAACGATTAATGCCTGGTATGGTCCTTTCTGGGATATGATTCAGAAGATGCTCAGTAATGGGGGTGGGCCGATCAGTGATTTGTATCAGAATATACTAACATTTTTGCAGATTGCGATGGTTGCAGTAACAGTATTTGTATTAAATACTTTTTTTGTCAGTCATTATGTATTTCGCTGGCGTACAGCCATGAATTATTACTATATTGAAAACTGGTCGAAACTGCGTACTGTTGAAGGGGCTTCTCAGCGTGTTCAGGAAGACACCATGCGCTTTGCCACTATTGTAGAAGAGTTGAGTGTCAGTCTGGTTCGGGCGGTTATGGTATTGATTGCATTTTTACCTCTACTGTTTCAGTTATCCAGCCATGTGCCGGCATTACCAATAATTGGTGAAGTAAAATATTCACTGGTTTGGGCAGCACTGGGCTGGTCCTTGTTTGGTACAGTTTTATTAGTTGCGGTCGGTATTAAATTACCCGGACTTCAGTTTAATATTCAAAAAGTAGAAGCTGCATATCGTAAAGAGCTGGTATATGGGGAAGATGATAGTGAACGTGCTCAGCCGGCGACATTGAAAGAGCTTTTCGAACGGGTAAAGGTTAATTACTACAGACTGTATTTTCACTATGCCTATTTCAATATGGTGAGTATATGGTATTTACAGCTGGATGGTATATATGGGCTTGTTATGTTATTTCCATCCATTGCAGCGGGTACCATGACTCTGGGCTTAATCAATCAAATTCTTAACGTATTTAATAATGTTCGTGAATCATTTCAGTATCTTATTAATTCATGGAAAACCATTATTGAATTGCTGTCAATTCATAAACGTTTGAAGGCTTTTGAATCTATACTGAATGACAAAAATTGATATCTGATTGTTTAGAAAATTCTATAGGTATCCGGCTCTGACCGGATACCCATAGAATTTTATCATTTTGCTCCGATTTCGATAGAGAAAGATTAGTGATAATGTAACCAAGAGTTACATGAGATTTTTATTGGATATTTCTCAAATTTAAATTTACAAGTTGTAATTAAGCAAAATAAATCTTGATTATATTTGCAGAGTTTTTTTATTGATAATCCAGTGCAATCAATTTTTTATCAATAGCTGTTGCTGGCTGAAATTCAGAGCTGATGATATACAAAATGTTATTTTTATCCTGTAAAAAAAGCGGAATAGCCTGCGGATGATCATGACAATACTGGTGATAATCATAGGTAGCGGTAATATTGGTAATTTTAATTTTTGTCTGCTTACCAAGCATATTTTCCAGCCTTCTGAAAGTCACATCTTTGCCAAAAAGCTGGCGGGAAACATATTGATACTGTTTTTGTGCACGCGAAGTTAAATCCTGTTCTTCATTAAAACGGATGCGATATATATTCTGTTCGCCAAAATCATGCCGAAATTGCAGTTCACATAATGTATTCAGTTCTTTATCTCGGCTAACAGCAAACAGATAGCCAATACCTATCAGGTCAAGCTCAGTTTGTGCATTTTCTGAAACAGGGTTGCCAAAATATGTACGCAAACCCTTCATGCGCGCACGGGCAATTTGTACATAGTGATAATCGGCAACTAAAACATCAATATTAAGCTGCTTAAGTGTTGTAGCCAGCATCAGGGCTACTTCATTACTGCCTACAATCAGTACACCGTTATTACCGGGTTCACGGACTTTTAGTATACCGGCAACGGTTTTGGCACCAAGTCCCTGTATCAAGACAGTGCCGATAATAATCAGAAAAACCATTGGTGCCAGTAGCTCAGTTCCGGATAAATGTTGATTTTGCAGGCGTAATGCAAACAATGAAGCAATGGACGCAGCGACGATACCGCGCGGACCTATCCAGCTAATCATTATTTTTTCCTGGATACTTAGGCCGGAATTAAAAGAAGAGAACCATACAGCCAGAGGGCGTGCAATAAACATTGCGATAAACAGCAAAGCCAGCCCACGCCAGCCTAAACCCAGTAACGCAGTAACGTCCATACGGGCAGCAAGAATAATGAACAGCGTGGGTATAAATAATAAAGTTAAAGATTCATTAAATGCGAGAATACTTTGGCGGGGAAATTGCGGCCAGTTTGCCAGGGCGAGTCCTAAAATAGTAACGGTTAACAAACCAGACTGGCTTTCGAGATAATTGGATACGGAAAACAAAATTAAAACAAAGGCAAATGTTACGACATTGCGCATATATTCAGGCAGCCAGTAGCGTTTGATGGCATTGGCAAGAAATACTGCACCGAGACCCCCGCAAATAAATGCTACCAGTACAATTTTGCTAAAAAGCAATAGAGAATTTTCATGTCCGTCAGAAACGATATATTCGTATACCAGTACAACTGCAATGGCACCTACTGGATCAATAATTATCCCTTCCCAGCGCAGAATATTGGCAATTTTCGAACGAGGACGCACACTGCGCAGCATGGGTGCAATGACAGTAGGACCAGTTACACAGACAAGTGCACCAAATAACAGAGCTACCCGAAAATCCAGATTAAACAGCCAGTATGCCGCCAGCGATAATAAGATAATAGTTATCACTGCTCCAAGCGTTACCAGATTCTGCACAACTCGCCCGTGCTGGCTGATTTCATGAAATTGCAGGGTCAGTGCGCCTTCAAACAAAATAATGGCAACGCCAAGTGAAATAGAAGGAAAAAGTAGACTTCCCAGCACTGTATCAGGATGAAACCAGCCCAGAACCGGACCAATCATGATTCCGGTAAACAACAAAAAGAGTACGGACGGTTGTTTTAAATACCATGCCAGCCATTGAGCGCCCATGCCCAGAGCCAGTAATATCGATAACTGAAAAGCGATATCCATTGCTTATATTTGTGTAGTTCTCAGAATTGCTATTCTGCCACAAACTTGTTTCGCTATTATTATTTTCGATGAAGTGACGATTATGTATTAACTAAATGATATTTATATTGACAGATTATCAAACTTAGACTGATTGTTTGGCAGGCAAATACATATTAATGGAAATTAACATGTATATCTTTAGGTTATATTAATTTATGTTTATAAATACAATTAATTTGTAGCTAAATTGGTTGAATCGCTGCACAATTATGCATGTTTATAATGGGAATTAAGTATATTCCGGATTTCTGTGAATGTAATTAATGCCTGACTTGTGCGCAAATTATTGTTTTTATTCAATAATGCAAGCACGCAATCATGGAGACGATATGAATACACGTATTGAACATGACAGCATGGGTGAAATCGCTGTATCTGAAAATGTTTACTGGGGTGCGCAGACGCAGCGCAGTCTGCAGAATTTTGATATTGGCGGCGAAACTTTGCCTCCGGCAATGATACAGGCAATGGCTTTGGTGAAAAAAGCAGCAGCTTTAACTAACCAGCAGCTTGAGCGTATCAGCGGAGAATGTGCCGGCTTAATAGTACAGGCTGCTGAACGTGTTCTGGCTGGTGAACTGGCAGACCAGTTTCCATTGGTAGTATGGCAAACTGGCTCTGGTACGCAGAGTAATATGAACATGAATGAGGTTCTGGCTAATGTGGCCAATGAAATAGCCGGTCAGCCACGGGGCAATTATAAACCAGTACATCCGAATGATCATGTTAACCATGCTCAGTCTACCAATGATTCATTTCCGACTGCTATTCATGTCGCTACAGCGATTCAGATTAATAAGCATTTGATTCCCGCTGTGCAGGCTTTACGTGACACGCTGGCTTCTAAAGCAGAAGCCTTTAAAGATATTGTTAAAATTGGTCGTACACACCTGCAGGATGCAACACCGCTGACACTGGGTCAGGAATTCAGTGGCTATGTCAGCCAGCTGGATCATGGACTAGAGCGTTTGCAGCAGGCATTACACTGGTTATATGAATTGCCATTGGGTGGTACGGCTGTAGGCACTGGTTTGAACAGTCATCCGCAGTATGCAGAAAAAGCAGCAGCTAAACTGGCTGAGTTAACCGGTTTACCGTTTGTTAGTGCACCTAATAAATTTGAAGCACTTGCCGGACGTGATGCAGTGGTATTCGCTTCTGGAAGCCTGAAAACTCTGGCGGTTAGCCTGAACAAGATTGCCAATGATATTCGCTGGCTGGCCAGCGGACCTCGCTGCGGTATCGGAGAAATTACTATTCCGGCAAATGAACCTGGTTCAAGTATTATGCCGGGTAAAGTGAATCCGACACAGTGTGAAGCCATGACTATGGTAGCTGCTCAGGTAATGGGTAATGATACGACTATTACAGTAGCGGGTGCTTCGGGTAATTTTGAACTGAACGTATTTATGCCTGTACTGGTGTTTAATATTCTGCAATCAGTACGTTTACTGGCTGATGCATGCAATAGTTTCAATCTGCGTTGTGCACAAGGAATTGAACCTGTAAAAGAAAAAATTGATGCCAATTTACATCATTCACTGATGCTGGTTACTGCGCTGAATCGTCATATTGGTTATGAAAAAGCAGCTAAAATTGCTAAAACTGCTTATGCACAGAATACAAGCCTGAAACAGGCAGCAATAGAGCTGGGATTTCTGACAGCAGAAGAGTTTGATAAATGGGTTATTCCTGAAGATATGATTGCACCACACTAATGGTGTAATCTGATTAAAAGCCGCATCGAATTAATTCCATGCGGCTTTTTGATATTAAACTCAGTATTATCGGTTGTATGATTAAGCTTTTAAAATTGATTACAATCTGATAATAAATTTTTTGTATATTTTAGTTAGTTTGCTGTATTTTTAATTAAACGCGCTTCTAACCTTACATAGCGGTGTTTGTCCAGTAATTGCAGACGTACACCAGTAGTATCATTGATTATACGCCATGATTTAACAAAACCTAATGTACCGGTACCAGTCCGTTCATCTTCTATATTGGCACATAGTTTAGTGATGCCGAAAGGCTTACTTAATCGCAATGTATGACGATAGTCGCGATAGGTTCCGTTTATATGATTACAGCCGAAATAAGCAAAATACTGGTGTGTATTCGGATCAAAACGAATGCGAGAAGAAGTATCTGGTGTGGGTTCTCCATTCAGAGAACGGATTTCCCAGTTACCGGATAAAAATCTGGTATCAGGCTTATCTGCAAAAGCACAGGCATTAGTTATAAGCAAAACAGCCATACAACCCAGAAAGAATGTTAGTTTCTTCATCTTTTTAATTTCATTTACTTATATAGCCAATTAATTTTGACATATTTTAGTATTTTAGCATTTTTATTCAATTTTGTCAGATTTTGCGCATTATTGTTCGGATTCGCGTTGTTGTTTATACAAACGTAACCATTCAAGAGCTTCTGTTTTTTGCTGATCATTTCCATATTGTAAATCTCGCATGGCGCGGCGGTAACCAGCCTGCTCCTGTGCCTTGGCAATTTGCTGCTGCTGAAAAGAGTCTTGATTATCAGGCACTCTTCTGTGTATCTGTTGCGTTTGTGCTTTAGCCATTGCTTTTGCAATCAGGGCAGCCGGATTAATTTTGCCGGCAGACTTTGCTGCAGAAGTTGTGGTTGTTGCAGGTTCTTTAGTTTTGCGTGCATGCAGTTGTTTCTCTTTTAAACGCTGCAGGCGTTGCAGACGTTCGGTACGATGCTGAAATCGCAGACTTGCCTGAGTAGCAGCAGCAAAACGGTCACTTTCCTGCCCATCGGTCAGTGTTCTTGACCGTGGTAACCAGTGTTCAAGTACCGGCTGCATATCGATACAATCAACCGGGCAGGGGGCAATACATAATTCACAACCACTGCATTCAGTGCTGATTACTGTATGCATTTGTTTGGTTGCGCCCATAATCGCATCTACCGGACAGACTTTAATACATGCCGTACAACCGATACACTCGGTTTCATCAATTACAGCTATTGCTTTAGGGAGGGCAGCTTTAAGCGCATCAGCCGGAGGAAGAACCTGCACTTTTAACAGTTTAGCTAAATCACTGATGACAGCAGTACCGCCCGGTGTACAAAGGTTAATTTCAGCTTCTCCGCGACTCAATGCCTGAGCATACGGCAAACAACCCTGATATCCACATTGCCTGCACTGAGTCTGAGGTAAAAGCCGGTCAATGTGTTCAGAAGCAATAGACATGATAAAACTACGTAGTTTTTAATACTTAAAGAACTATTCTAACATAAAGCTAAAACAGCAAATTTATACATATAAGCAGACTTTATTAAATATTATAGTCTGTTTATTCTGCTTTGTATTCAATCCTGTGCGGTTGTGGCTGAAATTATTTACCTGCAGGTGCTGTCCAGCCTCCGCCAAGAGCCTGATAAAGTGAAACCTGTGAATTCAGATAATCTGCTTTACTCTGAATCAGCTGACTTTGTACGCTTAGTAAATTGCGCTGGCTGTCCAGAACATCAAGATAAGGAGAATAACCTGCACGATAACGATTTGTTGCATGGTGCAGGGCATTCTCCAGTGCATCTCGTTCCATTTCCAAAGCTTGTTCCTGTTCCTGCAGGCGATAACTGCCGGATAATTGGTCTTCAACTTCCTTCAGAGCAGTCAGCACAGTTTTGCGATAGTTCCAGACAGCTTCATTACGTTTAGCTACATTCAGATCAAAATTTGCTTTTAATCGTCCGCCTTCGAATACAGGTGCCAGAATACTGCCGCCTATACTCCATAAATTAACCGGTTCTTTAATTGGTGAAGTGGTAAACAGACGGCCGAATGTAGCGCTGATTTTCACGGAAGGTAAAAATTGTGCCTGAGCCGAAGCCAGACTGGCATCACTGGCAGCTATTAATAGTGCTGACTGAACTATATCCGGACGATTTTTCATCAGATCAGAAGGCAGTATGTCAGGTATAGCCGGTGCATGCAGTTCCGATAAGGATAAACCGCGTTCAATGGTACGGCTGCTACTGCCTGTCAGCATACTCAGAGCATGTTCCTGCTGGCTGATACTGGATTGAACTACTGGAATCTGTTGCAGTGTGGCTGCATATTCAGCCTGTGCCTGATTCAGTTCCAGCTTGGATGTATAGCCGACATTAGCTTTAGATTGAGCAATTTTTAGCTCTCGCTGACGCGCTTCCAGAGTTTTTTGCAGTAAATTCAGCTTTTCATCAAGTGCACGCAGAGTGACATAAGATTTAACCGTAGTTGTGATGACACTCAGACGGGTTGCTTCTTCGGCAATTTCACTGGCCTGCCGGTTCAGACGACGTGCTTTCCATGCATTACGGTTTTGACCAAAAACATCCAGTTCGTATGCAGCCTGAAATGTTGGCTGTTCTACCCGGTTAATGGTAGCAATACCAAAAGCATTCAGGCTTTTTTGCCGTGAAGTACCGCCGCTGGCTTCCAGACTGGGTAGTAAGGATGCGCGCGAAGCATGTTCCTGAGCGAGTGCTTCCTGTATTCGTGTTTGTGCCAGAGCGATATCAATGTTATTAGCAAGTGCTTCACTGATAAGCCGGTTTAAAACCGGATCATTAAGCTGAGTCCACCATTGTGCATCTGCATGTTGAGCGGAGTGATGATACTGTTCATGCCACTGTACCGGAACGTCGACCCGCGCAGCTGCCGGAATGTTCGGAATTCTGGGAATACAACCACTGGCACTGACTGATAGGGCGATCAGGGTAAACAGTCTGATTAAAGGTGTTTTCATGCTTTCACTCTGGTTGTATCTATACTTACTACCACAGACATGCCCGGGCGCAGACGTTCAAAAAGATCATTACTGGTATCAATGCGTATGCGGACAGCGATACGCTGTGGTACTTTAACGAAGTTACCTGTAGTGGTATCTGGTTTGATTGCAGAAAATTCACTGCCGGCAGCCGGAGAAATTTTTTCTACGGTACCTTTGACTCTGGCTCCGTTCAGGGCATCCACTGTAAACCATGCTGGCTGACCAACGCGGATATTGGCTGTCTGTGCCTCTTTAAAGTTAGCGACTACCCATTTGCGTGCGGGTACCAGAAACATTAATTGTGTTCCGGCATTTACCAGCTGACCATTTTTGACGCTGATTTCACTTAGCCGGCCACTTTCAGGCGCCCGGACAACGGTATTGGATAAATCAATCTGAGCCAGTCCGAGCTGTGCATGTGCATTATCAACGTTTGCTTTCAGGCCGCTCTTGTTAACATGAGTGCTTTTCAGATCTTCCTGAGCAACCCGATATTGTGCTTTAGCTTCCGCAACTCCGGTTTGAGCCTGTTTTAACGCAGCTCTTGTCTGGTCACGTTCACGTAAGGAAAGCGAACCATCCGTAACCAGAATATTTACCCGGGCCATATCAGCCTGAGCTTTTTCCAGTTGCGCCTGAGCATTGGCAATATCTGCCTCACGGGCTGCCAGAGTTGCTTCTTTACTGCGGCGATTCTGTTCGTAATTGGCTAAAGAGCTATCCTGTAAACCAATTCCGGCTTCAGCGGCTGCAACTTTTTGTTTGTAGATGCGGTCATCAATCTGTATGAGTGGCTGTCCAGCCTTAACGTCGTCAAAATCCTGAACATATACCTTAGTAACGTAACCAGTTACTTGAGGACTGATTATGGTAGTCTGACCACGTACATATGCATTATCAGTTGATACCATTGAGTTGCGGAATGGTGGTAATTTCCATGCACATAAAATCATCAGGACACCAAGCATTAATACCAGTACCAGAATAGCTGTTACAAACCATTTACGTTTAGGAGGCTGCCACTGACTGGCTGCCGGCTGGGCAGGTGAGGGATTAGCCTTACCGGCAGAAGCGGATGAGCTGTTTTGCTGGTTCGTGCCCGCCTGATTCGTATTTGGCTGAGCAGATGTCTGTTCTTTAGCGGTTTTGTTTGCTGCCGGAGCAGACTGTACAGTTTGATTGCCGGTTGTTTTCTGATTTTGATCCGGATTGTTTTGTTGTGTGTCAGTCATTATTGTCCTTCTTTATTTTATTGTTTTGGCGGTTCTTGCATTGCACGCTGGCGGGCAGCCGCATAGTTTCTCAGTTCACGCCCGATAGGGTTGGTACCGTGTATCTGATGCCACCAGCGATGTGCGCCGACAACCAGAAAGCAGATTAACGAACCGATTCCCACCAAAACAAATAAATCATTGTAAGCAGCTATTTGTGCCAGCATGGTGTCCTGTTGAATCAGTTTACTGACACCATAGGCATGATTCCAGCTGCTATCAAAACTAAAGCGCTGGCTGGCCAGAGCATTCTTCTGAATTGCCTGATTGACTAGCGGGTCTGTCAGGTATGCACTGTCTGCGCTGTTAATCAGATGAATGCGTGTTCTGATCGTAATGAAAGCATTAAGTAACGCTGAACCGATTAGTCCACCGACAGTTTGTGAAAAACCGAATACTGCCGAGAAACTCATGATGTATACAGGGTCTTTGGAAAGAGCCCGTATCAGTCCTTCCATCATAACCGGCCCGAAAAAAAACAGCGAAGCAAAGGCAATCATAAACTCGGGAATATAGAAGTTAACCGGCCGTGACCACTGATTCTGTCCAACTTCCATAAAACTGGCCATAGCAATAATGGCAAATGAAATGACCAAAGGTAATTTAATATCAAGAGGATTGAATGTTAATACACTAGTAAGCAATCCGAGTACAGCACCGCAGGAAACAACAGCATAAAAATGTATCATCTGGTCATTACTCAGACCTAAAACTGTCATCAGACCGGCCGCACCCATATTTTGTTCAGATAAGGCAACCCGTATCAGTGAACCGAAAATCAGTATCTGGAGCATACCGTTGGTATGCATCATCCATTTGATATCCAGCATCGGGTGTTTGCGGTTGTATTCAATAATCACGGAAAGCATACAGCATACGACGCCGGCTACAAACAGCCAGCCAATCCAGTCTTTGTCCCACCAGACAATCCTGCCTTGTACCGCTCCTGCAGAAATAAAGGCAATTCCGGCAGCCAGCAAAGGGAAGCTTATCAGATCAATTTTTTCGAAAGATTTTTCCAGATAGCCAGAGGGAATAGGTAACAGCCATACTGCACCGCATACCAGTAATGCCATACCTAGCTGAAAGCTGAATACAAGCTGAAACTGTTCGTGCTGTAAAAGCAGGGGAGAAATAAATCTGGCCAGCGGCTGGCTGAGCTGAGTAAGCCCCAGCCCGAATATCATGCCTTTACCACGATGAATAGCCGGCATCGCCTGCATCATGTAATACATGGCTACACTGTTTAAGCTGCCGCCTACCAACCCGCTCATACCACGGGCGAATAATTCCATATAATAATCATGGAAAAAAAACTGAAGGCAATTAGTCAGTATCAGCCCAAGAATGATATAGCCTACATAACGCGGCAACCCGAAATTCTGGCGGATTTTAAAAAGTAATACACTGATAATGGCGCTGAACATGTAATAAGATACCTGTATCCAGCCGCCCTGTTCAGGTGTCAGTCCCAAGTAGCCCTGAATCTGGGGAATGTTGGCCAGCATCATGCCATTGGTAAATCCGGCAGTTAAGCCAACGATTGTTCCAATGATGCCGTAGCATAAACGCCTTTTCCACGGATGGTCGGGAAATGACGGTGAGCCCGCCATCATGGGGCGTTCATGCGGTTTTAACTGATAGATATTTTGAGACATGGATTTTTTACTGCAATATACATATGCTGAAGCCGCTACAATTAAAAATGCCATCCAGTAATCCTGATTAACTCAGATGGATGGGCGATAAACGTTCAGCGTGTAATTATTCTAAAACAAATTTTTAGTTTCTGCTAACAATATTTTAATATCTGTGATAATAACTCTGCTTTAGAATAACGGATATAAATTGTTAATTTTTAAAAGTATTTATCATTGTATAAATATAAAACTATTGTGTCTGTCAATAAATCTCAAGTGATAAAGATAAATTACGATTACATAAATATACGATAATTAAAACAGACAAGGCCGCATATTAGTTTAATGTAAGATAGGACGAAAGTTCAGTAATTACTGATTGATTTTTTAGAGACAGGCATAAGTGATAATCACTCATAAGTATTAACTTATTTTGTTAATAAAAAATCCAGAAGAGTAGATGGTCGTTAAAAACAAAAAAGCATAATCCTGAGATTATGCTTTTTTGTTTTTAACTGGTGCCGGCACCAAGAGTCGAACTCGGGACCTTCTGATTACAAGTCAGCTGCTCTACCAACTGAGCTATGCCGGCGAAAGAGGAGCGCATTATGCGCAATAAAATTAAATCGTGCAAGCCTTTTTGGTGATTATTTTTTAAATTTACAATTAAACTGCTGTTTTAACGATTAAATAAAATATTCAAGTTTTAGCCTGATGGCGACAAACTATAACTATTTTTTATAACGTCCTATATTATAATACTGGGTTTTGTTTATTTATCGGGAGTGTCAGGGTGGGACACCATTTGAAACTCGCGCTTGCCGGCGCGCAAATTCTGTTTGTAGCATTTGGTGCTATGGTTCTGGTACCGTTGCTGACAGGGCTGAATCCGGCACTGGCATTAATGGGTGCAGGTATAGGTACTTTATTATTTCAACTTTGTACTAAACGTAAAGTACCGATTTATCTTGGTTCCTCTTTTGCGTTTATTGCACCGATTATTTATGCCATGCAGGAATGGGGACTTGGTTCAACTATGTTTGGTCTGTTTGCTGCCGGCTTTATGTATTTTGTTTTTGCCGCATTAATTAAATGGCGCGGTCTGGCTTCAGTACATCGTTTACTGCCACCAGTGGTCATTGGTCCGGTGATTATGGTGATAGGTTTATCGGTGGCTGTGGTAGCGAGCAGTATGGCTATGGGCAGATCCGGTGATAAGCAGGTGGTTGATTACGCTCATTCATTATTTTTGTCCGGTTTCACATTTGCTGTAACGGTTATTGTTACAGTATTCGGCAGCAAAATGATGCGGCTGATTCCGATTCTGATCGGTGTGGCTGCCGGTTATATTATGGCCTTATTTACCGGTATGGTAGATACCAGTGCCATGGCAGCGGCACCCTGGTTTGCTGTGCCGCATTTCGCTACACCTGAGGTTAACTGGCAGGCTGCACTGTTTATGCTGCCCGTAGCTATCGCACCAGCTATTGAGCATATTGGCGGAATCATGGCGATTGGTAAGGTAACAGGCCACGATTATGTAAAAGACCCCGGTTTGCATCGGACTTTGCTGGGTGATGGTTTGGGTGTATGTGTGGCCGGTCTGATTGGCGGCCCTCCGGTTACTACTTATGGAGAGGTTACCGGCGCGGTGATGATTACTAAAAACAGTAATCCGGTAATTATGACCTGGGCAGCCGTTTTTGCAATTTTTATGGCTTTTTTTGGTAAGTTTAATGCATTTCTCAGCTCTATTCCGTTGCCGGTAATGGGCGGGATTATGTTGTTGCTGTTTGGTACTATTGCTTCATTAGGTTTGAAAACGCTGATTGATGCCAAAGTGGATTTGATGGAACCGCGTAATCTGGTGATTGTCAGTTCCGTACTGACTGTCGGTATCGGCGGTATGGTTGTGAAGATTGGTACGATGGCCTTTGCTGGTGTGGGTTTGTGCGCTTTACTGGCGATTGTGCTTAATTTGCTGTTACCGGCTAAATCATCTGTTCAGTCCTGATAGATTATTTAAACGATTTATCCTGTAAAAAACCGCAGCTTGTTTATTGCTGCGGTTTTTGTATTTGGATATTAATTCTGTCTTTTAAGATAGTTTCAGTAAGAAATATATCAATTCAGATACAGGAATTTCAGGACAAATTACGTGCAGGAATATTAACTGTCTGAATATCAACGGCCAGTTAAATAGAGATTAATGATACAGATAAATATTTAGGTCATTATCCTGCAAAAGACAATTTCTTCAATTTCAAACAGAAAATAGCGGCTTTTGCCGCTATTTTAGACTAACCGGACAACCGGCTAAGATTAAGCTGCCTGAATATTAGCCGCTTGTTTACCTTTTGGACCGGTGGTCACATCAAAAGATACACGTTGACCTTCTTTCAAGGTTTTGAAACCATTCATGTTGATTGCAGAGAAATGTGCAAACAAATCTTCGCCACCTTCATCTGGGGTAATAAAACCAAAACCTTTAGCGTCGTTAAACCACTTAACAATACCAGTTGCCATGAAACTTCCTATACATAAAAAACAAAATAAAGAACAAGTTTACGACACAAAAAGGCCAAAAAAATAGTGAACGACTGTACAACAGTTTGTCTGGCAGTCTATGTCTGACTTGTTAAGTAGTCTTTTTACATAGGTTAAGAACTAACGTCAAGCAAGCTTACCGAAAAATGATAAAATTATTAAAACCGTTACTAAAAACCCACAGATACATGTAGATTAATAGACAATGTCAAATTCGAAGATACAAATTGTTAGCCAGAGCCAGAAATCCATGATAATGCCGCCAAAGCGCTATAAAGTGGTTTTGCTGAATGATGATTACACGACAATGGACTTTGTAATTGCAATTTTAATGGATGTGTTTCATTTACCACATACGCAGGCCATAGCTATTATGCTGATGGTGCATGAATCAGGCAGCGGGATATGCGGTGTGTTTCAAAAAGATATTGCAGAAACAAAATGTAATCAGGTTTTGTCACGCTCGGAAGCAGCCGGTTTTCCTTTACAGTGTTTGGTAGAAGAGGCCTGAATTGCCTGTTTGGGTAATTACGGGTGAAATATTAGTTCTGCGGGCGCTACTTGAATTTTATCGTGTATGCTTCATGTTGTTTATACAAGTGAATAAAATTGGTTGCAGTCGCTATTGATAACGTTACTTTGTCAGGAGGTCGGATATGATTTCGGCACAGCTTGAAAAAATTCTGCAATATGTTTATGCCGAGGCTCGTAGCCGTGCCTTCGAATTTATTGGAGTGGAACATTTATTGCTCGGCCTGTTGCAACAAAGTGAAGATGTTAGTGAAGTATTACAGGCTGTGGGTGTAGACAATCATTTGCTGGCTAAACAGTTACAACAGAGTATTTATGAAAACACTCCGGTTTTGCCGGATAATGAGCTGGAACAGTCTGAATTACAGCCTACACTGGGTTTTCAGCGGGTTTTACAGCAGGCTATCGTGCATGTACGTGCGGCTCAGGCAAAAGGAGAGGTAACGCCGGTTGATGTATTGGTTGCGATAATGTCGGAAAAAGACAGTCATGCTGTCTATTTTATTGAATCGCAATCAGTAACCCGTCTGGATGTGCTGCGATATCTGACACTGGGTAATCATCGTTTTTCTCAGGATAAAAATACCGAGCAGAATAATGAAACAGAAGCAGCCAAAGCAGAGGCAAAAGCACTCGAACTGTATACAGTGAATCTTAATATGGAGGTAATGGCCGGACGTATTGATCCCTTAATCGGACGCAATGAAGAAATGCAGCGTCTGATTCAGACATTGTGTCGACGGCGCAAAAACAATCCATTACTGGTAGGTGAGGCTGGTGTAGGTAAAACTGCTCTGGCAGAAGGACTGGCCTATCTGCTGGTGAATGAAAAGGTACCTGAATCTATTAAGGGGTCAGTAGTTTTTTCTCTGGATATGGGCGCACTGCTGGCCGGTACCAAATATCGTGGTGATTTCGAAGCACGCCTGAAAGCAGTAATCAAAGAATTAAGTGAGCTGGATAAAGCTGTGTTGTTTGTTGATGAAATTCATACCATCATCGGAGCTGGCAGTGTGTCCGGCGGGACAATGGATGCATCCAATCTGCTTAAGCCCGCGTTAGCTAAAGGAAGTATGCGCTGTATTGGTGCCACTACGTATCAGGAATACCGTACTATTTTTGATAAGGATCATGCATTAAGCCGGCGTTTTCAGAAAATAGATGTAGTAGAACCTTCCGTACCGGAAACGGTACAGATATTGCAGGGCTTACGTCCGGCATTTGAGCACTTTCATCAGGTACGTTATACCCGTGCAGCATTACAGGCTGCTGCTGAGTTATCCGCACGCTATATAAACGAGCGATTTCTGCCTGATAAGGCGATTGATATCATTGATGAGGCAGCTGCTGCACAAAAAATTCAGCCGAAATCCAGACAGCGTAAAGTTATCGGACGGGCTGAGATTGAGGCTATTGTCGCTAAGGTGGCACGTATTCCGGAAACTGCTGTTTCTCATGATGATAAGCAGGTATTGCGTTTTCTGGCCGATAACCTGAAAGTAAAAGTTTTTGGACAGGATCAGGCTATTGATGTACTGGCTGCATCAATAAAAATGGCTCGTTCCGGTTTGAAACCGGCTGATAAGCCGATTGGCAGTTTTCTGTTTGCCGGGCCTACCGGCGTCGGTAAAACTGAGGTTGCCAGACAGCTGGCGCAGTTGCTGGATTTACCATTACTACGCTTTGATATGTCTGAATATATGGAACGGCATGCAGTTTCGCGTTTGATTGGTTCACCGCCGGGCTATGTTGGATACGAGCAGGGTGGATTGTTAACTGACGCGGTGAATAAACAGCCGTATTGTGTGTTACTGCTGGATGAAATTGAAAAAGCCCATCCTGATGTATTTAATGTGCTGTTACAAGTGATGGATTATGCCAAACTCACAGATAATAATGGACGTAGTGCGGATTTTCGTAATGTAATTGTCATTATGACCACTAATGCAGGTGCTGCCGAGCTTGCCAGACCGAATCTTGGATTTACCGGTCAGCGTAAACAGTCTGACAGTTTGATTGCTATTAAGAATACTTTTACTCCTGAATTTCGCAATCGCCTGGATGCTATTGTTCCATTTAAGGCATTGGATGAACAAATTATTGCGAAAGTGGTTGATAAGTTCTTGCTGGCTCTGGAACAGCAGTTATTGTCTAAACAGGTTGTGGCTGAATTTACACCGGCTCTGCGTGTTTTTCTGGCTAAAAATGGTTTTGATGCAGCAATGGGTGCGCGTCCGATGCATCGTCTGATACAGGAACGTATCCGTAAATTGCTGGCAGATGAATTGCTGTTCGGAAGGTTAAGTGAGGGCGGTGCTGTGCTTATAGATTATCTTCCGCAGTCAGATGAAGTAGTACTGGATTTTGCGGATTCTCAGGAAGCTGATCAGAACAAATTTGAATCAGTAACAATTGAATAATTATGTTAAGAATGTCAAAATTAAGATAAAAAAAAGTGTGGCGAAGAGCCACACTTAAACACACACATCAAGAGGAAACCAATCAAAGTAAATTCATTATAATGTTTTTGTTCAGAAGTGTTTTGATTCATATCAAATGTAAAGCTTTAATCTGAAATTATTTGAAAAATTTAATCTCTCTGCTTTGTAAAAAAACAGAGAGATTGTTTTTTTATGTAATTGTCACTGCAATTGTGCAGGGAGAGGATCGTTTTGCAGCTTATCTACAGGTTGTAACCGCTGATTGAGATCCAGAACCTCTAGCTGAGTACTGTCCGTTTCACTGAAAAATTGTTTACTATACGGCAGTTGTGGGGTGCTGATTCCCAGCCATTGTGCAACTCCATCCAGCAATTCTAAACCGCTGCGCCGTGCTTTGTTACGTAATTGTCCAGTTTGATTACTGCTGATAATCACTAATGGAACATGATAGTTCTGATAGAAGTGATCATTATGACGAAGAATACTTTCAGAACGCACGATGCTGTTTTTTTCATAACTGTTTTTATCGTGACTTAAACCGTGATCGCTGAAATACAACATACTGAATGGCTGACCGCTGTGCTGTAATGCACTATATATCTGACTTAGTAAATTGTCTGTCTGCCGGATAGTGTCAATATAGCAGTTACTGTTGTTATTATCGACATAGTGATGCGCTGGTTGTGGAAGACGGTCGCACGGATTAGGATGAGAACCCATGATATGCAGCACAATCAGCCGTGACCGATTCGCAGGCAGTGGCTGATTTAAAACTTTTTGCAGCGGTGCAATAAGTTGATCATCAAAGCTGCGTATACCAAAATCGTATCCGGTTGTTTTCAGAAAAGTCACCTGATTTGCCTGATGAGCAATAGTGGAAATTGATGTATCGTATTGTCCGAGAGCCCCCTGATTAGATAACCAGACAGTATCCATACCGGCTTTCTTAGCCAGAGTAATAACATTATTCTGAATGCTGAAAGGTTTGCCATGGCTTAGCGTTAAGCCGTGTAATAATGAAATAGGCGTGTTGGGGCCGGCAGACAGCATATTATCCATAACAATATTGGCATGTTTATCCAGAAATGGTGTATCTGCATATTTAAAGCCATACAGATGCATATAGTCTGCACGTACACTTTCACCGATAATTAGTACATAGTTACGATAAATCTGATGGCTGCTGCTGATTTGCCAGTTGTCAGGTTTGGCTAAATCCTGCTTCATTTTTGCCAGTGCAGCAAAATAGGCTCGTGGTTGCAGATAGGCATCTGCTAAAAATTCCACTGGTTGTGCGCGCAACGCAAAACCACCGGTTGTATAGCCCTTACGTGCTGTCTGTACTGTCATTACTATTAGAATCAGTACCAGCGGAATACTCCAGTAAAAGCGCCAGCGAGGTGCTGCGGCTTTACGATTAAAACGTACAATAAACAGCGGAACGACAGCCAGTAAAATAGTAGCAAGGTAGGTGTGCCATGGAATAGCACATATATATTCACTTGCTTCACTGGCGGTTGTGCTTAATAACGAAGCAACAATACCAAAACTTGGCCGGCCGTACAGAGTAGCAGTAGGGTGGTATAAAAGAATAATAATAGCACTTAACCACATCAGCCAGCGCCATACGCTCGGGAAGAAACGCTGTAAAAGCAGCATAAGCAGCCAGGTTTCAATAATCCGGTTAGGATTCGGCGGATAAGCCAGCGCATAAATCATTACCAGACTGTAAATAAGTAATAACAAAATCATCAGCAGATAATGTTTACGAGGTGTCAGTTTCATAAATAACTCAGGATGCAGGAGTAAAATTATCGGCAAAGAAAGCTGTTTCTGCCAGAGCAGCCTGTTTGAAGAATAAGGATTGTGCGCTGGCAATCATTTGCGGATGTCCGCATGCATATACTTCATGGTTGCTCATGTCAGGATAATCATTTAAAGCGATATCCTGTACATACCCTCGAGCTCCTTTCCAGGCTGATTCCGGACGGGACAGTACCGCTGTCCACTTTGCCTGAACCAATTTGGCGCAGAGTTTGTCCAATAAGGTAGCATCGTACAAATTTTCTTCTGCGGCTACTCCCCAGTATACATGGATAGCCTGCCGGTATTGTTGTTCAGCCAGAGTATTCAGCATAGCTTCAATTGGCGCAATACCAGTACCAGATGCCAGCATAATTAATGGTTTTTGCTGTTTACTCAGTTGAAAGCTGCCTAAAGGTCCGTGAATGTGAATAATATCTTTTTGCTGAAGCCGTCCGTCAAATAATTGTTCAGAAAAAACACCACCTGTATGGCGGCGGACATGAATAACCAGCTGACGAGTATCAGTATTAAAACCGGCGATAGAGTAACTGCGGCGTAAATTATCAGCAAGAACAATATCGACATATTGTCCGGCTGTAAAGTTAAACTGTTTTTTTAGCGGCAGTTTCAGGGTAACAATGGCTACATTGGCACAATAGCGAATATCATCAATCCTCGCATTCAGTGTTTGAACCGGCTGATTATTTTTACCCAGATAATTGGGTAGATAAAGTGTTATATCACTTTCAGCACTCTGACAGCATAATAAAATATCCTGCTGATTGCTGTCTTTACTGTTCAAGGCCGCCTGTGAATTGATTTCAGTAGTTTTGCCCTCGGTCAGTTGCGCCTTGCAGGCACCACAACAGCCACTTTTACAGGCATGCGGCAGCATAATACCGTTTTCAATAGCCGCATTAAGCAGTGATTCCCCTTGTTTTGCGTAAAAAGTTTCACTTGCCGGTAAAACAGTTATCCGATAACTCATATCTGTTTTATATTATTTTAAAGAAAACGGCTATTTTAGAACCTTGCCAGATAAAAGCCAAATCAGGAGGTAAAAAGTGATAATAAATGCCGCAGCGCAGATTACATTATTATTTAATGAAAAAAGCCTGTTATGTTAATAACAGGCTTATCATGAATACTGCCTGAAAAGGCAGGGAAAGATTTAATTAGAAAAGTATTTGGCGTAGATTTTGTCGTACTCGCCACTGGCACGAATTTTTTTCAATGCATCATTCAGTTTTTCTACTGTGGCTGTATCACCTTTGCGTACCACGAATCCATAATGGTCTACACCAAATTCCGGTACCTTATTAATAGTAAATTTATCAGCACCGTTGGCTTTAACATAATTACTGATAACAGCACCATCTGAAACCATGGCCTCAACTCCACCATTTTCCAGCTCTTTAATGGCTAAAGGTACACTATCAAAACGGGCAATTTTGGTACTTTGGGCACCAAGTATTTTCTGAACGGCCAGATCACCGGTCTGACCACTTGCAACAGCTACCCGCTGCATATTATTTAACTCTGCCAGAGAATGAAAGGTTTTTGCTTTCGGTGTCAGTACCATCATAGAAATATCAAAGTACGGATCGCTGAAAGTCATACTTTGTTTACGTTCATCAGTAATGGTTACCCCGGAAGCTACTATATCTAAATCGCCATTATTTAAACTGGCAAACAGACCATCCCAGGGCTGGTCTTTAAACTGTATTTTGAAATTACCGGCTTTAGCCATTGCGGTAAGCAAGTCAATATCAAAACCGGTAAGTGAACCATTAGCGGTACGTGACTCGAAAGGGGCAAATTCGGCATTTGTACCCACAATATAAGTTTTATCGGCACTAGACTGTGCAGGTGCAGGTGCAGGTGCAGATGCAGATTCTGAATTATTTTTACTTCCGCCACAGGCTGTTAGCACCAGTGCAGAGCACATGGCCGCAGCGGCCAACCAGTGTTTGATTTTCATAAATGCTCCTTAAGTTCAGATGGGTTAATTGGCTAAGGAAGATGTTCTATACAAAAATTTACATTTGATAATATGCATCCTTACTGCCATGTCTGGTTTGATAGTAACATATTTAAATGATGACACAAGCTTTACAGATACTCTGTAATGTAGGTTTGCAGTGTTATAATTTCACTCTCACATATACAAGACATTTATTAACAGTATATAAATTATGTGTGTTTTAGTTTTACAGGATAATTTATGCATATAATACATACCATTGCTGAAATGCGTTCATGGCGCAGGCAGGCTAAACGCGTAGCCCTGGTACCGACTATGGGTAATCTGCATGAAGGTCATTTGTCACTGGTACGTACAGCTAAAGCTTATGCAGATTCAGTGGTAGTAAGTATATTTGTTAACAGGATACAGTTTGGTGCCGGAGAAGATTTTGATAAATATCCGCGTACTTTAGAGCAGGATGCAGAAAAACTTAAAGCAGCTGGTGCTGATGTGGTATTTGCACCTGATGAAAGCGAGCTTTATCCAAATGGTGTGCAGAGTTATTTTGTTGAACCGCCGGCAATCCAGAATGAGTTATGCGGGCGCAGCCGTCCGGGTCATTTTCGCGGGGTGGCGACAATAGTAACTAAATTGTTTAATATTGTTCAACCTGATGTAGCCTGTTTTGGTAAAAAAGACTATCAGCAACTGGCTGTGATAAAAGGCATGGTTCAGGATCTGAATATGAATATAGAAATCATTCCGGTAGAAATTGAACGAGCACAAACCGGTTTGGCTTTATCCAGCCGTAATGGTTATCTTTCGGCACAGGAGCATGTACAGGCAGCACAGTTGTTTGCACAGTTACAAAATATTGCCGATGCAATTAAGCTGGGAAATACTAACTTTTCGGCTTTGGAAAATAGTGCCGCAACGTATTTGCAACAAAATGGATGGCAGGTTGATTATATTGAAATCAGGCAGGCACAAACGCTGACAAAAGCTCAGATATCCGATAAAAATCTGGTTATTCTGGCTGCTGCAATCTTGGGAACTACCCGTTTAATTGATAATATAGAAGTCAATTTGTCGCATTAATAATAAAAATAGTCTGTTAACCAGATATTAACCATAAGGCAGCGTGAACACGTATGTGGTGGATTGTATTAATACTGTTAATTATTGCTATAGGCGCTTTATTCTGGTGGCGTAATATTCAGGAACGCAAATGGCAACTGGAATTGACCTATCTGACTCGCTATGAAAACCGGTTTCAGGCAGGTCAGTTTCCGGTATTGAAGGTTGCCAGACCTTCTTTGAAAAGCCGTATTTCTTATCTGGCGCAAAAGCTTGTACAGCGCAATCAGACAGTTCAGAGTTCAGCGCAACAAGAGCAACCGTCAGAATCAGAACTGCAAAAGACTGAATCTGAAGCAATAGATACTGTAAATAATCATGAAGAAATTCACCCGGCTGTACCGGCTAATAGTACTGGTGAGAGCTGTCAGCCAGAACAACAGAATGAAAAATCGGAATCTGAACCGGTTACTCCTCAGATTACAGTTATTGAATCCGCCCCTATACCGGTAAAAAGTGAAACGGAAAAAACAGTCAGTGAAAATGAAGATAGTTTACAAGACACAGTCGAAACTGATAATGAATTGCCGGTAATAAAGGATAACCCTTTGTTTCCGGTTAAATTGTTTAAATCTTTAAAAGAAGATACTGCCGAAAAAGAAGATGCTGCCGATGGTAATGATATTCATGCTGAAGCTGTGGCCGAAGAAAATATTTTGCCGGATACAGACGAAGAGACTGATATCGATAATGATGATCAGACAGATCAAAACATACTGATTACCAGTGATGAGCATGCTGAAACCGCTGTGGTGTTCCCTCCGGATAAAAATCTGGAAGTAATTACTCTGGCAGAAGCTACCCGTAAAGTGGCAACTCATCCGCTTACTGATACGGTTAGTGAACAGGCGCCTGCTCTTGAAGTTATTCAGCTTAAATGGCAGTACAAACCTTTAAACAGTCAGAATCAGCAGCGCAATCGCAATGCGAAAGAAATTACTGTCGATGATCCGATATTAAATAAAGTTCGTTCGCGTACTAAAGCCGAACAGGCTGCTTTGTTAAAAGCCCGGGCATTAAAAAATTTTGATTTGGATGATTTACAACAGGCTACCCATCACAAACTGGGTAATTCTGTTGGTGCTCCTTCGCACCTGCCGCATTCTGTAACTACTATTCCTGAGCAGTCAGTTCATGAGCATAGACTCGGGAGAGAACATAATGGTGTGCAAATTATTAACGAAGAAGATATTCGTTTGAATCTGCTGCGTCAGCGACTGGCAAGACAGCGCCATCACGAAAATGCCCAGCAGTTTAATTCTGGTTATAGCATACCAGTAATAGCTGAAGATGAAATATATGCGAATCTGGCCAAAACCGATTCACCGGTGAACAAACAGAAATTTCAGCGACCGGTAGTCAGAGAAAGTGTTATTCCGGCAGCTGCACGTATCGGTAAAAGCCATACAGTAAAAATGACAGCACCAGTAGCTGATATGTCTGCAGACAAAGGTTTTACAGATGCCGCCGGCAGTGCACAGGCACCACTGTCAACCAGATTTACACCTTTTCATTCCATGCCGCCAACATCTATTACTACAGTTGCGGCTGGAAATGCTCCTGTAGCAGAAAATTACACCAGCAGTAATGCTGACTATAGCGATTCTTTTAATCGGCAGCCAGTACAGCAGAATGAAAATTTCACTGAGAATCTGCGCCCGAGAAGAAGTCAGTTTCATTATTCTCAGGATATGCCAACAGTAAAGCAGGCAGTAACTGTCAATAATAATTCAGAAAATTCTTATTATGAGAATTCTGATTTTAGTATTGGAAACGCTTCCTATCTATCTGATGATAGTGATGGAGAGGTTGCTGTGGTGGAAACTCCGGTATTGGCTACAGAAGATCCGTTTTTCGCTGAAATTGAAGAGCAGACAGAAACGCCAGATTATTTCCCTTTGCATGAACATTACAACGAAGAAGAAGCTAATACAGATATATCTGCATTTTTGCCAAAGGTTGAAACTCAACCGCAAGGCAGTTCGGAAGTTGTTAATCATGTCGAAGTCATTGAAAAAGATGAACAACAAACTGAATCAGTACCGGTTGTCGAAAGCGCCGGAGTAGTTATCCGAAATAACCGGCAGTCACTACCCACAGAACAAAAAAACTATAGTGCTCAGCCATCGCAAACTGCTATCGGTATGGCACTGCAAAAAGCTTTGCATAAGACAGCGGTCGTCACACCGGTGCATAAACCACAGTTAAAACCTATGCTGCCGGGGATGGATTTATTATTACCACCATATTATGATCCCGCGGCACAACAAAGTGAAGAAACCTTGCTGGAAAATGGTATCACCATCGAAGAAAAACTGGCTGAATTTAAAGTTAAAGTTCGTGTAATCGATGCATTTGCCGGCCCGGTCATTACTCGTTATGAAATTGAACCGGCACAGGGCGTTCGCGGAAGTCAGGTAGTTAATCTGGAAAAAGATTTAGCACGCAGTCTGGGCTTTGCTTCTATCCGGGTAGTCGAAACGATTCCGGGCAAAACCTGTATGGGGCTGGAATTACCTAACCCCAAACGACAGATTATCCGTCTTAGTGAGATCTTTTCAGCTTCGGTATTTCAGCAATCCCGTTCTAAATTGACGCTCGCTCTTGGTCAGGGTATTACCGGTCAGCCTGTGGTAACAGATTTGGCTAAAGCACCACATCTTTTGGTAGCCGGAACAACAGGTTCTGGTAAGTCGGTAGGTGTTAATGCCATGATACTGTCTTTGCTGTTTAAAGCCACACCTGAAGATGTACGCCTGATTATGATTGATCCGAAAATGCTTGAATTGAGCATATATGAAGGTATTCCTCATCTGCTGGCGCCTGTGGTTACGGATATGAAGCTGGCTGCCAATGCGCTGACCTGGTGCGTAAACGAGATGGAAAAACGCTACCGGCTGATGAGTCATGCAGGTGTGCGTAATCTGGCCGGATTCAATCAGAAAATTGCTGAACTGGGTGCACGCAATCAAAAACTGTTTAATCCGTTCTCACTTACGCCGGATAATCCTGAACCACTGGAAAAATTGCCTTTTATTGTTGTGATTGTTGATGAATTTGCCGATTTGATGATGACAGCCGGCAAAAAAATTGAAGAACTTATTGCGCGTCTGGCGCAAAAAGCCCGTGCTGCCGGTATCCATTTGATACTGGCTACCCAGCGTCCCAGTGTAGATGTTATAACCGGACTGATAAAAGCCAATATTCCAACCCGTATTGCTTTTCAGGTATCCAGTAAAGTAGACAGTCGTACCATTCTTGATCAGATGGGTGCTGAAAACTTGCTCGGACAGGGTGATATGCTGTTTTTACCACCGGGTACCGCCTATCCGGAGCGTGTGCATGGGGCCTTTGTCGCCGATGAAGAAGTGCATCGGGTAGTACATTATCTGAAACAGTTTGGTGAGCCCCAATATATTGATGATATTTTAACTGCTGGGGTCAGTGATGATGATATGTTCAGCAATGCATCGTCACGCAGTAGTGATGATGAGCTTGATCCTCTGTATGATGAAGCAGTGGCGCTGGTAATCAAAACCCGTAAGGCAAGTATTTCTTCTGTGCAAAGACAGTTGCGCATCGGTTATAACCGTGCTGCGCGCTTGGTTGAGCAGATGGAAGCAGAAGGTATCGTGTCTGCTGCTGAAGGTAATGGCAATCGCACTGTACTGGCTCCGCAAAATAGCCATCTGGATGGATAGTCTTTTCAAATAAGTTTATTGAATAGATTTCTTAAACGCATATTTGTATATGCGTTTTTTTATATCAATATGAAATGTACCTTTTAGTATGTACTAGTATTTTATTAAAGTGATGATTTTAAAAAAACAGTATTGCTGCATAATAGTTGATATCAGTATTCAGCATCTGATGAAAAATTCAATAAAATAATATTCGGTAGTACGGTATGTTTAATATCAATTTATAGTATTGAATTTTTTCAATTACTGATATATAGATATTTATAAAAAAAACGATAAATAGAAGATTTAAACTAAATTTTTCAGTCTGAATATTAAACAAATTAAGTATTTGAGTTAATTCTTTGTATTTATTTGTATGATAAAAATGAATTGATTGTAATAATGTTGTTTAATTTATACATTTTACAGCTTTTTTTAATAAAATGTCATATTTATTAAGAATTGTCTGCTACGCTGAAATGCGGTCTATGCTTAAATAATGTCAAACAAATAATTAATTTTGATTTGTACGTATAAAAACGCAAATAAATATACAAATATATTAATTAAAGTATATAAATTCTCATAATTGATAAATTATAAAAAAAATATATATCAATTTTTATCAATAAATAAATATTGTAAGTAATTGTTTTTAAAGTTAAGTTGTTTGAATCGTTTATAGATAAGTCTTAAGATAATTTGGCAATGTTTGAAATATAAATCCTAATTTTAAAATTTATATAAATGTAAATATATTAATTATCTGGAGATGAATTTATGATTGAATCTTACAAACGGTTCTGGCATAACATTCTAAATTTTTCAGGGACTTCTAATCGTGCTGATTATTGGTGGCCGATTGTGATTAACTATGTTCTTGGAATAATTTTGACGTATGCAGTTGAAAAAATGCTCGGACATCCGATTAATGATATCTATACATGGGGCGACTGGACGATTGATTTTGTCTTTCTGGTAGTCTGCTTTGCTGTGTGGATAGCGACTTTGTCACTTCAGTTCAGACGGCTGCATGATACAAACCGTTCTGCATGGTGGATTCTGATTACTCTTATACCGGTCATCGGGCAAATTTGGTTTATTATACTGATGTTGTTGCCAGGTAGGCCAAACCGTTTTGAGCAAAGGTTATTCTAGTGCTTTTTGGCAATTTGGTTTGTAGTAATAGCTCAGTATTACTTAAATTGGCTGTTTGATAGCTTAGTTTTATTTTTTCTTTTTACCAGCAGCTTATTTCACTTGAAATTAAGCTGCTGGATAAATATCTTAATTGCTATTGCTAAAAATATATTATTTATTGATTTAAATAATTTTTTGATACTGGATATCTACAGTACTCATTCTTCATATTCTGCGTTGGCTCATTAACACTGAATCAAATATTTTCCATTGCTGAATACTTTTATCAGCCAATATCAATAATGTTAATACTTTCAGAACAATAAAATATGGCGGTTCCATAAGCAGACCAGTCTGTTTGCTCAATATCAAATTCGGAGATGCAATACTTAATAAAATCCAAAATTAAACAATGTATAAATTTACTCTTATCAAAGTTTAAATAAATATCAAAGATATATTTTGACTTTTGCGTTATAGTGCTGCCAGTTTTCTGATTGGGGTGTTATGAAAAATCTGTGGCAAAAGTTTGATCGGTCGTTTTTACGCGGACAGAAGTTATCAAAAGTCCTGGTTGTGCTGATTGCTGTGTGGCTGTTTCTGGCTACCAGTCTGGTAGGGTTGTCGCTGAATACCTCATGGCGGCTGGAAGAGCTGGGAATGGCAATCAATGAAGCCGGCAGTCTGCGCAAGCGGGTGTTTTATATGGTACTGGTCACGAAAACACCGGGTGCAGAGCAGCAGTTTGCGGATGAAAAGCGTCAATTTAAGGAAATACTTGGTCATTTATACGAATTGCATGATACCGGGGTTATGAACGGCCAGCGCCATAAACAGTTATTAACTCAAGTTCAGGAAATTGAGGAGCAGTTGCAGGATTTTCTTGCTGACCGTGAAGCTTATTTACAGGGCAGACTAAGCGGAGAAGCTTTCCTTGCTCAGGCCAGAGAATTCACTGCGGTAATTGACCGGCTGGTTTTGCTTATTGAGCAAGATAATACGCACAATATTAGGCTGTTGCGCTGGCTACAGGCGCTAGTATTAATGATGGCTGTACTATCTGCGATTGTGTCTTTGCTGTTACTGCATCATTTGGTCATTTCGCCGCTATTACGTCTGAATCAGGGCATCAGTCAGATTGGTAAGGGTTATTTTGATACACGCCTGAAAGTGGGTACGGCCAATGAGTTCGGGCAGGTAGCACAGGGTTTTAATCTGATGGCCGCCAAATTGTATGAAGTATATGACACGCTGGAAAACCGGGTCGCTGAGCAAACGCAGGCAGTGGTTAAGCGTAATCGTGAGCTAGCGGTATTATATGCTATGACCTCATTGTTTCAGGAACAGCATGATCTGACGGTGCTGGTACAAATATTTATGCATAAAATGAAGGCATTCAGTGGTGCGGATGCCTGTGTGGTGCAGTTAAAAAATCGCCATTCACAGATGCTTGAAGTAGCCGGTTCGGACGGGCTGACAGAGGAGCAGGTAGATATGTTCCGTGATTATCGCTGTGATGGCGGGCGCTGTGTGCGGTTGCATCAGTCTGTGGTTAATTACAATAATCAATCGCTGGTCATTCATGAGGAAAATAATCATTGCTGTCAGATGCAGCAGGTTCTGCCGTTTTGTCTGACTTTTGCAGTGAAATCAGTAGATGATGAAATCGGTATGCTGCACTTGTTTGCACTGAAGCCGTTTGCGCTGAGTGAAGAAAATCAACGTCTGATTTCAACTGTTTGCAGCCAGTTCGGGATAGCAATTGAGAGTATGCGCCTGAATGAACTGGATAAGCAGATGGCGATACTGGAAGAGCGTAACCTGATGGCACAAGGATTGCATGATAGTATCGCGCAGTCGCTTTCATTTATGAATATGCAGATACAGGTACTGGAAAAATCTCTTGCAGAGCAGAAACAAGAGCAGGCTAAACAGACTCTGGATTTTATTCATGAGGGTATTCAGCAATGCTATGATGATGTACGCGAATTATTGTCAAATTTCCGGGTACGTCTGGTTTCAGAAGGGCTAATCAGTTCGTTGCAGGAAGTGATGAAAAGATTTGAACAACAAACAGATATTGTTGCGGATTGGTCGGTAGAAGGCGATGTGTATGAGGTAGAGTCGGATGTACAATTGCAGGTAGTGTTCATTGTGCAGGAAGCATTATCAAATGTACGTAAACATGCGCATGCCGATGCTGTGCGTGTGAGGCTGGTATATCTGGCTGATCGCCTGAATCTCTGTATTGAAGATAACGGAATAGGTTTTGCCGAGGATACGCTGATTCAGAAGGGGCTGCACGGGCATGTGGGTGTGCATATCATGAAAGAACGAGCCGGCAAGATTAATGGAGAATTAAAAATATTTGCACGTGAAAATAACGGGGTCTGTGTAGAGTTGATGGTGCCGCGTCAGTATATTCATGCGCAGGAATAATTTTGGGAATTTAATAATGCTTAATGAAAACAAGTACCGGATTCTGATTGTTGATGATCACACTTTGTTTCGGCGTGGTTTGCGTGCACTGATTGATAGTTGTGAGCGTTTTGAGGTGGTGGGTGAGGCCACAGACGGGCTTGAAGGGGTAAAAATGCAGCAACAGCTTCAGCCGGATGCTGTACTTCTGGATCTGGATATGCCTGTAATGAGAGGACTTGAAGCACTACCGCAGATGATAAATCATAATCCGCAGCAGGTGGTGCTGATGCTGACAGTATCTGAAGACGGTAGTGATTTACTCGAATGTATGCGGCTGGGCGCCCGCGGATATCTGTTAAAAAATATTGATACAGAATTTTTGCTGGATAGTATTGAAAAAGCGATTAGCGGTGATAGTGTGTTATCGCCTGAAATGACAAGTAAGCTGGTAACAAGGTTGCGCAGGCAGGAGCAGGCTGACGAGAAAATTACTGAACCACTGACACCGCGCGAACGGGAAATTTTGCGCTGGCTGGCAGGTGGGAATAGTAATAAGGTGATTGCGCGTAATCTGGATGTAACTGAAAGCACTATAAAAGTGCATGTTCAGAATATTTTACGCAAATTAAATGTAGCCAGCAGGGTGCAGGCTGCTGTTTATGCTATTGAGCATGGTTTGGATAAATAAACAAGTGAGTTGAGTATCGGGTAATAATTACTGAATATCAGAATTTGATAAAGGCCTATTGAGTTTGTCAATAGGCCTTTTTGCTTATTTGGTGTTGTGCTTTCTGGTTAATGATTTTGCTTCGGATGACTAATTGGATATGAAAAGGTGATTACGTACACTAAAGAGAATTATTAATGGGGGTACAGAATGGATTCTGGTGTTAGAAAATCGGTAACAGTGCTTACTTCCAGCACGATTGCATTTATTGTCTGTTTTATGATCTGGATGATATTTGCTGTTTTGGGAATACCTATCAAAAAACAATTACAACTTAGTGAAGCTCAATTTGGTTTGCTGGTAGCGATGCCTGTACTGTCCGGATCACTTATCCGGGTGCCTTTAGGTATCTGGACTGACCGTTTTGGCGGCCGTATTGTATTTTTTCTGCTGATGCTGTCATGTGTTCCGGCAGTCTGGCTGCTTGAATATGCACACACATACAGTCAGTTTCTCTGGATTGCGCTGTGGCTGGGATTAGTAGGCGGCTCATTTTCTGTTGGTACTCCTTATGTGGCCAAATGGTTTCGTAAGGAACGTCAAGGTTTGGCAATGGGTATTTTTGGAGCCGGTAATGCTGGTTCTGCCGTAAATAAGTTTCTGGCACCTGCATTGATTGCAGCATATGGCTGGCAGGCTGTACCCCGCGTATATGCCGTAATTTTGCTGGTTATTACAGTGCTGTTCTGGTTTTTCAGTTATCCGGAGCCTAAAGCAGCTTCTGCTAAACAGCCAAGTCTGAAAGCTCAGTTGTTATTAATGAAAAATCCGCAAGTGCTGAAATACAGTCAGCTGTATTCGGTAGTGTTTGGTGGCTATGTGGGTATTTCGCTGTGGATGGTGAATTACTATGTTAACGAATATAACTTCGGCTTAGCACAGGCCGGGTTGCTGGCTGCATGCTTCTCTCTGCCGGGGGGTGTACTGCGTGCGTTCGGTGGCTGGCTGTCTGATAAATACGGTGCCTATAAAGTTACCTGGGCTGTAATGTGGATTTGCGCAATTGCATTCTTTCTGTTGTCTTATCCGCAAACACAAATGTCTATTCGTACAGTGAATGGTCATCTGGATATGCATATTGGTTTAAATGCAACGATATTTACTGTGCTGCTGTTTGTGGTCGGTGTGGCTATGGCAATTGGTAAAGCTTCGGTATTCAAGTTTATTTCTGATGAGTTTCCGGATGATATGGGTACTGTTTCTGGTGTAGTGGGTCTGGCCGGGGGACTGGGCGGTTTTCTGTTGCCGATTATGTTTGGTCGGTTAGTAGACTGGACAGGTGTACGTTCTACCTCCTTCATGCTGATGTTTGGCACGGTATGTATCAGTTTAATCTGGATGCATTTTTCTCTGAAAAACCCTAAGCACCAATAAAGTGAGTTTGATATGGGTAAAGTTTTAAAAGATTGGCGGCCGGAAGATCAACAATTCTGGCAGTCAGGTGGTCGTGCAATAGCACGCAGAAATTTATGGATTTCCGTTCCTGCATTGTTGCTGGCGTTTGCCATCTGGCAGGTATGGAGTGTGACGGTGGTAAAACTGCCACTGGTTGGATTTAAGTTCAGCAGCAATGAACTGTTCTGGCTGGCGGCCTTGCCGGCATTATCAGGTGCAACTTTACGAATTTTCTATTCATTTGTGATTCCGATTTTCGGTGGCCGCAAATGGACGACAATTTCTACAGCCAGTTTGCTGATTCCTGCGCTGGGTTTGGGCTTTGCTGTACAGAATCCGAATACTTCTTATACAACGATGTTCATTCTGGCGCTTTTATGTGGTTTTGGCGGAGCAAATTTCAGTTCATCTATGTCCAATATCAGTCTGTTTTTCCCGAAATCGGAAAAAGGTCAGGCGATGGGGATTAATGCCGGTTTGGGCAATCTGGGCGTATCCGCAGTACAGATTGCTGTGCCACTGGCGATTACTAGCTGCCTGTTTGGTGCAATGGGCGGTGAGTCTCAGACAATTTCTACGCCACAGGGTTCTGCACAGGTTTGGTTGCAGAATGCTGGTTTTATCTGGGTACCGTTTATTGTGCTCAGTACGCTGGCTGCATGGTTTGGGATGAATGATATTGGCAGCATGCATTCCTCACTAAAGGAACAGTTTGTCATTTTCAAGCGGTTGCACAACTGGATTTTATGCTGGCTTTATGTGGGCACGTTTGGTTCGTTCATCGGTTTTTCGGCTGCTTTCCCGTTATTAATCAGCCATTCTTTTCCGCATCTGGATGCAGTTAAGTTTGCCTTTTTAGGTCCGTTTGTAGGTGCAGTACTGCGTGTTGTGGGTGGCTGGCTGTCTGACAAGATGTCTGCGGCAAAACTTACTGAAATCAGCTATGCCATGATGATTGTCGGGGTTATTGGCGTTCTGGTATCTCAGCCTATTGGCGGCAATGAAGGCAGTTTTGTTGGTTTTTTCTGTAGTTTTATGTTGCTGTTTGCCTTTAGCGGTATTGGTAACGGTTCAACTTACGCGCAGGTGCCGCGGATTTTCTCTCAGTTCCATCGTCATCTGCATCAGGGCGATGTTAAGACCTCAGAAGCTCATGCCACTAAAGAGTCAGCTACGGTATTAGGCTTTATGGGCGCAATCGGTGCTTATGGTGGTTTTCTGATTCCGAAAAGTTTTGGTTCTTCGATTGAGGCGACAGGCAGCGCATCAGTGGCTTTATGGGGCTTTATTGTTTTCTATGTAAGCTGTCTGATAGTTAACTACTGGTTTTATATTCGCAAACAATCAGTTACGAGTTGTTAATTTGAAGTGATCGCACCATTGTCATAGATAATGGTGCAGAAAAAATATAAATCAATAAGAAACTGTTTGAGGCTTTTGCCTCTATGGAGCACAAATTCATGAGCCATTTTTTAGACAGACTGAATTTTTTACGTAAAACCAAAGAAACATTTTCTGCCGGACATGGGGCAGTGGTGGCTGAGAGCAGAGAATGGGAAGATGCTTACCGCCAGCGCTGGCAGCATGACAAAATTGTACGTTCAACTCACGGAGTAAATTGTACCGGTTCTTGTAGTTGGCGCGTTTTTGTTAAAAACGGTTTGATTACATGGGAAATGCAACAGACAGATTACCCGCGTACTCGTGCCGATTTACCCAATCATGAACCACGGGGCTGTCCGCGCGGTGCATCATATAGCTGGTATGTTTACTCTGCTCAGCGGGTGAAATATCCAATGATTCGCTCTTCTCTGCTGCGTATGTGGCGTGAAAAACGCCAGACTCTGAATGCAATTGAGGCGTGGCAGAGTATTACTCAGAATCCGGAACTGGCAAAAAAATACAAATCTGAGCGTGGTCAGGGCGGTTTTGTCCGTCTGGACTGGAAAGAAGCTTATGAAATTATTGCTGCTGCCAATGCATTCACAATTAAAAAGTTTGGTCCGGATCGTGTAATTGGCTTTTCTCCGATTCCAGCAATGTCGATGGTGAGCTATGCTGCCGGTTCGCGTTATCTGAGTCTGATTGGCGGTGTACCGCTGTCATTTTACGACTGGTATTGCGATTTACCGCCTTCCAGCCCGCAAACATGGGGTGAACAAACCGATGTTGCAGAATCTGCCGACTGGTACAACGCCAACTATCTGATGGTATGGGGCTCTAATGTACCCATGACACGCACTCCGGATGCGCACTTCTATACTGAAGTGCGTTATAAAGGTACAAAAACAGTAGCAGTTTCATCTGATTATGGTGAAATGGTGAAATTCAGTGATATCTGGATGGCACCAAAACAGGGCACGGATGCTGCACTGGCAATGGCAATGGGGCATGTGATTCTGAAAGAATTTCATCTGCAGAATCCATCAGAATATTTTATTGATTATTGTCGTCGTCTGACAGATATGCCTAATCTGGTGGTGATTAATCAGGAAAACGGCAAACTGCTGCCGGGCTACTTCCTGCGTGCAAGCCAGATAGCAGGCGGACTGGATGAAAGCAATCATCCTGAATGGAAAACACTGGTTATCGACGAAAATACCGGTGATATTGTTGCACCGAAAGGATCGATAGGCTTCCGCTGGGGTGAGCAGGGTAAATGGAATCTGCTGGCACAAAAATCTGACAGTACAGAAATCAAAGCGCTGATATCACTCAAAGATAATCATGATGCCATCATGGGTGTGTCTTTTGATTACTTCGGCGGGGATGATGCAGCAGAAGTAATTGTTAAAAATATTCCGGTTAAGCAGATAATTAATGCAGATGGCGAAAAAATACTGGTAACAACAGTATTTGATTTGATGTGTGCTAATTATGGTATTGACCGTGGTTTTGGTGGTGATGGCGTTACCGATGATTATCTGGCTGATGTGCCTTATACACCATTGTGGCAGCAGAAACATACCGGCGTGAAGCCAGAGCTGGTGATTCAGGTGGCACGCGAATTTGCCCAAAACGCACATGAAACACATGGTCGCAGTATGGTAATTGTGGGTGCCGGTCTGAATCACTGGTATCACATGGACATGGCGTATCGTGGCATTATCAATATGCTGATGATGTGTGGCTGTATCGGTCAGAGCGGCGGCGGCTGGTGTCATTATGTCGGTCAGGAAAAATTACGCCCGCAAACCGGCTGGGCACCTCTGGCTTTTGCTGCAGACTGGAACCGGCCTTCACGCCAGATGAATGGTACTTCTTTCTTCTATGCACACACCAGCCAGTGGCGGCATGAAAAACTCAAGATGTCGGAAGTCATTGCGCCTACTCATGCCGGTCAGATGGCTAATATGAGTCAGCTGGATTTCAACGTTAAAGCTGAACGAATGGGCTGGCTGCCTTCTGCTCCGCAACTGGGACGTAATCCGCTTGATGTGACCCGTGATGCAGAAGCACAAGGTAAAGATCCGATTGCATTTGCTGTTGAGCAGATGAAATCGGGCGCACTGGATATGGCTTGTACTGATCCGGATAATCCGCAGAATTTCCCGCGTAATCTGTTTGTCTGGCGTTCCAATATTCTTGGTTCATCCGGTAAGGGGCATGAGTATTTTCTCAAGTATCTGCTTGGCACACAAAATGCACTGATGAGTGATGAAACTGATGCTATTAAACCGATTGATGTACAAGTCCGTCCGGCAGCAGAGGGTAAGCTGGATTTACTTACCGTACTGGATTTTCGTATGTCCACTACCTGTCTGTATGCAGATATTGTGCTGCCTACAGCCACCTGGTATGAAAAAGATGATCTGAACACTTCGGATATGCATCCTTTTATCCATCCGCTTAGCGAGGCAGTAAAACCGCTTTGGGAAAGTAAAACTGACTGGGATATTTATCGTGGTCTGGCGAAAGCATTTTCCGAAACTGCCAAAGATTATCTGGGAGTACGTAAGGATCTGGTATTAACACCATTGATGCACGACAGTCCAGAAGAGCTGGCACAGCCGTTTGACCCGAAAGACTGGAAACTGGGTGAATGTGAACCGGTACCGGGCAAAACCATGCCGAAAATGACCGTGGTTGAACGTGATTATGGTGCTATTTATGACAAGTTCACATCTGTAGGACCGTTGCTGGAAAAAATCGGTAATGGTGGTAAAGGTATTAGCTGGCAGACTGGTGCAGAAGTAGATTTACTGCGCAAACTTAACAATACCCATTCCGAAGGTGTGGCCACAGGCCAGCCGAAACTGCACACAGCTATTGATGCTGCGGAAATGATTCTGACACTGGCTCCGGAGACCAATGGCCATGTGGCAGTTAAGGCATGGGAAGCTTTATCAAAAAATACAGGTATCGACCATACTCATCTGGCCATTGCCCGTGAAGACGATGCTATCCGTTTCCGCGATGTGCAGGCACAGCCGCGCAAGATTATTTCATCACCCACATGGTCTGGTCTGGAAAGTGAAAAAGTCAGCTATAACGCTGGTTATACCAATGTGCACGAACTGATTCCATGGCGCACCTTAACCGGCCGGCAGCAGTTTTATCAGGATCATCAATGGATGCGGCTGTTTGGTGAGGGACTGGTTTCCTATCGTCCGGCTGTAGATCTGAAAACCACGCTGAACGTGAAAGGCCATCAAAGCAACGGCAACCCTGAAATCGTACTGAATTTCATCACACCACATCAGAAATGGGGTATTCACAGTACATATTCAGATAATTTACGCATGCTGACCTTATCACGCGGTGGTCCGCATGTGTGGGTTTCTGAAATTGATGCTAAACGTGCCGGTCTCGAAGATAACGACTGGGTGGAAGTATTCAATGTGAATGGTACGCTGACCGCACGGGTAGTGGTAAGTCAGCGAGTACCTGAAACCATGATTCTGATGTATCACGCACAGGAAAAAATTGTCAATGTGCCCGGTTCAGAGCTGTCCGGTAAACGCGGAGGTATTCATAACTCAGTCACTAAAGTAGTTATGAAGCCAACGCATATGATTGGTGGTTATGCTCAATTATCATGGGGCTTTAATTATTACGGTACGGTAGGTACCAACCGAGATGAGCTTGTCGTAGTACGCAAAATGAACAGAGTGGAATGGCTGGATCAACCGGCCAAAACACCGGTGACAGAATAAAAAGGACACAATCATGAAAATTCGTGCACAAATCGGAATGGTGTTAAATCTGGACAAGTGTATTGGCTGTCATACCTGTTCTGTTACCTGTAAAAATGTATGGACCAGTCGTGACGGGGTCGAATATGCCTGGTTTAATAATGTAGAAACAAAACCCGGTATCGGCTATCCGAAAAACTGGGAGGATCAGGAACAGTATAAAGGTGGCTGGATACGTGAAAATTCAGGCAAGCTGAAACTGAAGCAGGGTAATCGTCTCAAAGTACTGGCCAATATCTTTGCCAACCCTAACATGCCGGCTATTGACCAGTATTATGAACCGTTTACCTATGATTATGAGCATCTGCAAAATGCCCCGCTGATGCAAACACCGCCTACAGCACGGCCTGTTTCGGTATTAACTGGGCAGAAAATGGACAAAATTCACTGGGGACCGAACTGGGAAGATGATTTAGGCGGTGAATTTGCCAAGCGTTCTAAAGATAAACTTTTTGATGGCATTCAGAAAGACATCTACGCTGCTTTTGAAAACACATTTATGATGTATTTGCCGCGTCTGTGTGAGCATTGCCTGAATCCAGCCTGTGTGGCCAGTTGCCCGTCCGGTTCAATATACAAGCGTGAAGAAGATGGGATTGTCCTGATTGATCAGGATAAATGCCGTGGCTGGCGTATGTGTGTCTCTGGCTGCCCTTATAAAAAGATTTACTACAACTGGGTAGCAGGCAAAGCGGAAAAATGTATTTTCTGTTATCCGCGCATTGAAGGCGGTCAACCGACAATTTGTTCAGAAACCTGTGTTGGCAGAATACGTTATCTCGGTGTACTCCTCTATGATGCAGACCGGATCAGTGAGAGTGCTGCGATAGAAAATCCTCAGGATTTATACGAACAGCAACTGGATATTTTTCTTGACCCGAATGATCCTGAAATTGCCAAAGAAGCACTGGCTCAGGGAATTCCGGCAGACTGGATACAGGCAGCTCAGAATTCGCCGGTTTATAAAATGGCGGTTGAATGGAAAGTGGCATTTCCGTTGCATCCAGAATATCGTACTTTACCGATGGTTTGGTATATTCCGCCGTTATCACCAATTCAGTCTGCGGTTGAATCCGGTGTTATTGGTCAGAATGGCCTGATTCCGGAAATAAAAGATATGCGAATTCCGATTGAGTATCTGGCCAATCTGCTGACTGCCGGTAAAACCGAACCAATTATTAATGCGCTGCAAACCATGATTGATATGCGTAAATACATGCGCAGCAAAAATATTTATTCTGAAGAGCAGGCATTACAGGAATTGTCCGGACATCGTTTGAGTGCTGCACAAATTGAAGAAATGTATCAGGTAATGGCAATTGCCAATTATGAAGACAGATTTGTCATTCCAAGTGCACATAAAGAACTGGTCAGCAATACTTTTGAGGAAAAAGCCAGTTGCGGATTTTCTTTTGGAGATGGCTGCCATAACGGCCACAGCAAAGAAAGCCTGTTTGGTACACGTAAAGCTTCACCGATTATTTTTCATGGACTGCGTAAGAAAAATAATCGTCAGTCGGCCTCATAGGACAGACAAATGTATAAAATTTTATCCATTTTACTAAGCTATCCAAGGCAGGAATGGTTAGACCATACGGATGAATTGCATTCAATTCTGGCTGATCAGTTATCTGCTAATCAGATTTCAGTATTACAGCCATTTTTTGAACATTTACGCACGCATGATGAAATCGATCTTCAAGAAGTATATGTAGCTACTTTTGATCGCAGTCGCAAACATGCTTTACACATGTTTGAACATCTGCATGGAGAAGATCGCATCCGTGGTCAGGCGATGGTCGATTTACTGGCAGAATATCAGAAACACGGCTTTGAACCTGCCGATAATGAATTGCCGGATTATCTGCCTTTATTTTTAGAATTTTTGTCTCATGTTGCCGAAGATGAAGCCCAAAATTTACTTGCTGATGCAGTACATGTGATTGGCTATATAGCTGACAACCTGCATCAGAGTAAATCAGTGTATGCACCGGTTATGGATGCAGTTGTCGCTTTATCTCCAGTTAAACCACAGCCATTACAGGCTGCACCAGTACGCAATATGGACGAAGCTCTGGAAAAATTCGGACCAACAGCAGAAGGGCTCGAACCATTATTAAATCAGCCGTCTGTGCAGGAAGTGCAATTTTTCCGCAATAAAAAATTCAGTTAGCCGGGAGACAGCATGTATTACCTTAATCAATTTATTTTCGGCATTTTTCCTTATATTGCCGCCAGTATTTTTTTTCTGGGCAGTTTGATTCGTTTTGATACAAATCAGTATTCATGGAAATCTGAATCAAGCCAGTTGCTTTATCCGCGTCTGCTGCGAGTTGGCAATATTCTGTTTCATATTGGTGTACTCGGACTGTTTTTCGGACATCTGGTCGGTTTGCTTACGCCTGTAGTAGTTTGGGATACACTTGGTGTCACTCATGAAGCCAAACAACTGACAGCAATGATTGCCGGCGGAATAATGGGTACCCTTGCTTTAATCGGATTATTAATGCTTATTTACCGGCGTTTCAGCTGTGCACGTTTGCTGGCCAATAGTAGCTGGCGCGACAAACTGGTATTAATCTGGTTGCTGATTACGCTTTGTCTGGGGCTGGGTACTATCCATGTTTCCGCTCATCATCTGGACGGAGCAGAAATGATTAGCCTCATGCAGTGGGCTCAGCATATTGTGACATTCAGAGGCGGTGCAGCAGATATTATTGCGCATGTCAGCCCGATTTTTAAATTACACCTATTTATGGGTATGAGTGTATTTGTAATCTTTCCATTTACCCGTTTGGTGCATATCTGGAGCGGATTTGGTACTTTAGTCTATCTGAAGCGTAAAGCACAGCTGGTCAGAAGCAGACGTTATTAAATAGTATCTAAAAAAGAAAAAGGCAGTACTGGTATTCAGTACTGCCTTATTTATAATTTAAAAATCAATCTAAAATTTAACCTGCTCATTTGCCTCTACAGCTTAAATTTCATTTTCAGAAAATCTTTGGTTTTTCCAGTCTTCTTACTATTGTTAAAATTTACCTATATTTTTAAACTGTTGGATAGAATTACTAAATCAACATTTTCGCCTGAAATAAACTTACTCGCAAAAGAATCATTTAACCATATAATTTCAGCAACGTGAATATCGGTGTCAGCTACACCCAGTCATTAAATTAATAGCAGATTATCGCCGCAATAAAGCCAGAACGGATGCATTGAAAACACAGCGTAAAAATATTTGGCAAGTAATTTTACTGCGATATATCTGGCAGCTTGAAGAAATTGCCGGTAACGACACATAAATAAAGATTAATAAAGTAAATATTGACGAAAAACAAAGTTAATTCATTTTTATAATAATAGGATATTGATAGATAAAATTTGTACAATTCAACAATAACTATAAATATCAAAAAGGTTAGGGTGATGAAAAAAACATGGGCATGGCTGGCAATACTGGCAGCAATCGAATTAACCGGTTGTACCAGCCATTTCGAACCCTTTGTCGGCATAACCTCAGGTAAAAACCGCATGTATGCCGCACCGGTAGAAGCAATTGAATACAATTATGAAAATATAAGCGGGGGTAGTATTGGCGGAGGCTGTATACCTAACACTCCGGGAATAGATGATTATGAAGTAGGCAAAAAACGCTATGGTGGTGGTTCAACCTGCGGTGCAGCGGCACTTAGGGCTAAATGGACACCGGGTATGACTATGAAGATTTATTGGGAAGTGACACCTTATCCGGGATGGCGACCGAGAATTTTAAAAACAGCCGGAGTAAATATTGATCGTGCAGAAGCTGATATTATTCATCAATATGATGAATATTATTCAGCAGAAATACCTTTACCGCCGCCGCCACCCTCAGCCGGTGATGATTTTGGTCAGGTAGCTAATATTACAGTACATTTCCTGCCATGTAATCAGTTATTTATTACATATGGAACAATAGAAGAAGGGCGTAATCCGGTACACTGGAAACTGTTTGCCGAAAGCCAGAAACTGTGTACGCCACGCCCAGTTGTTAAATCGATGGCAGATTATCGCCGTAACAAAGCCAGAATGGATGCAGTGAAAGCGGAGCGTGAAAATATTCCGCAGGTAATCTTACCGCGTTATATCAAACAGCTGGAAGCAGAAGGTAAATTGCCGGTAAGTACCACTAAATAAAGAATTAATAATTGGATAAATGTTGATAATAAACTAAAATAAATTCTTATTGATAATAATGGTTTACAGATAGTTAATATTTTAAAAAGTTAACAGTAACTATAAATACCAAAAAGGTTAGAGTGATGAAAAAAACATGGGCATGGCTGGCAATACTGGCAGCAATCGAATTAATGGGTTGTACCAATCATTTTGAACCTTTTGTCGGCATAACCTCAGGTAAAAACCGCATGTATGCCGCACCGGTAGAAGCAATTGAATACAATTATGAAAATATGAACGGGGGTAGTATCGGAGGAGGATGTATTCCGGGTACACCAGGTGTTGATGATTATGAAGTAGGCAAAAAACGCTATGGTGGTGGCTCGACCTGCGGTGCAGCGGCACTAAGGGCAAAATGGACACCGGGTATGACCATGAAGATTTATTGGGAAGTATTACCTTATCCGGGATGGCAAGCGAGAATTTTAAATACAGCCGGAGTAAATGTTGATCGTGCAGAAGCTGATATTATTCATCAATATGATGAATATTATTCAGCAGAAATACCCTTACCACCACCACCATCAGCCGGTGATGATTTTGGTCAGGTAGCTAATATCACAGTACATTTCCTGCCATGTAATCAGTTGTTTATCACATATGGAACAATAGAAGAAGGGCGTAATCGGGTACACTGGAAACTGTTTGCCGAAAGCCAGAAACTGTGTACACCACGCCCGAGCGTTAAATCGATGGCAGATTATCGCCGTAACAAAGCCAGAATGGATGCAGTGAAAGCGGAGCGTGAAAATATTCCGCAGGTAATCTTACCGCGTTATATCAAACAGCTGGAAGCAGAAGGTAAATTGCCGGTAAGTACCACTAAATAAAGAATTAATAATTGGATAAATGTTGATAATAAACTAAAATAAATTCATATTGATAATAATGGTTTACAGATAGTTAATATTTTAAAAAGTTAACAGTAACTATAAATACCAAAAAGGTTAGGGTGATGAAAAAAACATGGGCATGGCTGGCGATACTGGCAGCAATCGAATTAATGGGTTGTACCAATCATTTTGAACCTTTTGTTGGCATAACCTCAGGTAAAAACCGCATGTATGCCGCACCTGTTGAAGCTTATGAATACAATTATGAAAATGTGAGCGGGGGTAGTATCGGAGGAGGATGTATTCCGGGTACACCAGGTGTTGATGATTATGAAGTTGGTAAAAGACGTTATGGAGGAGGAGCTACCTGTGGTGCAGCGGCACTGAGAGCAAAATGGACACCAGGCATGACTATGAAAATTAATTGGAAAATATTACCTTATCCGGGATGGGTGCCAAGAATGCTAAATACCGCAGGAGTGAATTTAGATAAAGAAGAAAAACGAATAATTGATCAGTATGATGAATATTATTCAGCAGAAATACCCTTACCACCACCACCACCATCAGCCGGAGATGATTTTGGAAAAGTAGATAATATCACGGTACATTTTCTTGCTTGTAATCAGTTATTTATTACTTATGGGACGATAGAAGAAGGTCGTAATACACCAATGCATTACAAATTGTTTGCCGAAAGCCAGAAACTGTGTACGCCACGCCCGAGCGTTAAATCGATGGCAGATTATCGCCGTAACAAAGCCAGAATGGATGCAGTGAAAGCGGAGCGTGAAAATATTCCGCAGGTAATCTTACCGCGTTATATCAAACAGCTGGAAGCAGAAGGTAAATTGCCGGTAAAGAGTAGTCAAAGATAAATTTTTGTTTAATAAAGGGAGAATATCATGACCGATAAAACCGATAAAACCGATCAGCCAAGCGATGAACAAGCGGATACAGGTGGTACTGGCAAGCAAATTAATATAGTCAATGTGGGAAAAGATTTACTAGGTTTAGATCATTCGGCTGTCAATACGCATGAACCGAAGGATAAAAAACCACCCAGCAGCGGCTTAGGAAAAATAATTAACAAAGCCGGTAAAAAGTTAGAAAAGATTGGTTCTGGCATTGGCAAACTGGCTAAAAAAGGTACGGATGCGGTTCAGGACCTGTGGGATGACATACCTGCATTGAAGGGAATTGATTTTGACTGGCCGGTAACGCATAAGCCACAGGTTTTTCCGACAGAGCCAGGCGGGCGCCTGCCAGCCTCTATTGAGGAAATTCAGGAAAATAGAGGTGATTGTTTTTACAAAGGTCCGAAAGAGGACAAGCCGTGCCAGAAAATCATTAAAATCAGCTTTTTCTTTGATGGTACCAATAATCATGAAAAGGCAGATAAAGTGGTCAGTGGTGCCGAAGCACCTACTGAAGAGGAGCTGAAAAAACAGGATAAAGCAGCACCGCAAGCCAAAATGATTGCTGCGTATACCTATCCGCGCACCAGTAATGTGGCGCGTCTATTCCATGCTTGTATGGGAGCAGGAGGAACACCAGGTGAGGTTAGCTATACCTCGCCTATGATAGAAAATGGTTGGTTTAAACATTATATTCAGGGTGTGGGAACGCGCTTTGAAGAAATCGGTGATTTGGATCCGGGTTTCCGGGGTGAGGCCTTTGCCCGCTTCGGGCAGTCGCGAATTAACTGGGCACTGACACGTTTATGTGCCACACTGGGTAAATCCAAGATTTTTGCGGATAAAGGTTTGGATTTAGGTACTGCCCAAAAAATGATTAAAGGCATGGATTCAAAAATTGGCCGTAAAAATCAGCTTGATGAGTATATAGAATCGCTGGTTTTGGCTAACAGTAATCAGCCATTACCACAGGCAATCAAATTGTATGTAATCGGTTTTTCACGCGGAGCGGCAGAGGCACGTACCTTTATTAACTGGCTGCTTGAATACTTGCTGGAGCGTCCGGAGAATGCCGGAGCAAAAGAACAGCTGGAAAAATTGATGGAACAGCGCCGCCAGCAACGAAAAGAGTTACGCGAATATTATCGCAAGTATCCGGAAGCAAAGGCTAAGGCTGACAAGGAGGCGATAGAACAGGAAAATAAAGCCAGTGGCAATGCTGATCAGCAGGCAGCACAGAACGGAGCCCAGCCGGCGCAAGGACAGCAGCCGGCGCAAGGACAGCAACCGGCGCAAGGACAGCAACCGGCGCAAGGACAGCAACCGGCGCAAGGACAGCAACCAGCAAAAGGACAGCAACCGGCGCAAGGGCAGCAACCGGCGCAGGGACAGCAACCAGCGCAGGGACAGCAACCAGCACAAGGACAGCAACCAGCGCAAGGGCAGCCTAATGCCTCGGGCAATAATACGCCTAATCAGAAAAACAATTCAAAAAATGGTAACCAGACTGGTCCGGTTAACGGCGCCAGTACTACGGTCAGTCTGAATCAGTCTGCCAATATCAATGCCAATCGTCAGGATGACAAGGAAAGTGAACCTAAACAATCTGAATTTATCTATCTTAAGCTCAGAGATATCCCGATTTATATTGAGATGGCCGGGCTGTTTGATACGGTAGCCAATGTAGGCATGTCTCCGCTAACTTCCTTTATTAGTGGTCATTTCGGCTGGGCGCACGGCACCATGTCGCTGGAGCAGGCTGCGGCTGCGCGCTTTGTAAAAAGCTGCTATCACTTTGTGGCCGGACATGAACAGCGTAAAAGCTTCTCTGTTGAAAGTATCTGTATTGACGGCGGCTATCCGCGCGGAGGTGGCGCTGAGTTTCGTGAATATACCTATCCGGGTGTCCATGCGGATATAGGCGGCGGCTATCCGCCAGGTGCACAGTTCAAAAGTAACTTCGGGATGGGGCATGTGATAGCTCAGATAACCTTGCATGATATGTATGCACGCTGTTGGCAGCACGGGATGCCTTTAAAAGTGATGCATATACATCCTTTATTAAAAGCTCAATTGAAAAAAACACCAAAATTTAAGCTGCAAAACTATGAATTAATGGATAAAGATGTTAGTGATGAGTTTGATATACAACCAGATATGGTGAAGCGATTTAATGCCTGGCTGGAAACAACAGTTCTCGACAATATCACTAAGAGTTTACAGCAGCAGGTTCATCATATTACGGCCTGGCGGATTCTGCGTTGGGTTAAAGACGGGATAGATGGCTATGCGACATTTCTGGGGCTGGCTATTACCCGTAAAAAAGGCACTGCCGGAGAAAAGGAAAATGCCGAACAGGTTAGCGCACGGGAAAAGATTATCTCACAGGGGCGCAAAGAAGCTAATGATAAGCTGTCCAAAGCATCTGGAGGCTTGGTGCCGGCATCATCTGATTCAGTTGCAAATAATGATAAATTATGGCAGCAGGCCGGTTTGGGGGATATACCGGCAAATAAACGCGATGATTTTTTAAATGGCATGATTAATAAAAATTATGATCCGGTAAATGATGGTTGGGATATGCTGGAGAGTGCCAAAGAATTCAAAGCAGATTATCTGCATGAATTTCGTTTTGAATCTTTCTTGTCACTGGGATTCTTAATGAAAACTTTTGCCGGCAGTATTTATATGCTTAATAATGAGGACGAAGCGGCTGAGTTTAAAGATATCCATGAACAAGGTGATGCTTTATATTTTGGAGAACCTGCGGAAGAAGAAAAAAAAGATCCGCCGCCACCGCCCACGCAGGATGATGGTTTCAAAGGTGATCCGGCAACAGCAGGTGCTACACCGCCAATAGTATCATCAGGTAAAAAAGATAAATCTAAAGGTTCTATCTTTGGCGATCTGTTTGAAAATCTGGATATTGGTGCGATAGCAACAGGTATTTTACTCGACAGAGTAAAAGATAAAATTGAAAAAGAGAAGAAAAAAGCGGAAGCTGAAAAAAATCCGACCGATGAGAATCAGCAAAAGCTGTCCGGATGGGATAGTGCACTGGCAATTGCTTCCAGTGTCTGGGAGAGGCTTAAATCCAAAGATAAGCGTGATATGACTATATTAATGGATAAAATTAAAAAAACACCGGAACAATATTCCAAAAATTTCGGGACTATGGTTACGATGTTTGACGAACAGATCCATGATTCGCGCGCTATGTACATGCATTCTATACTGAACGACCGTGAACCGTTTACCAGTTATTTTGCACACCGGCTTGTATTCAGTGGTTCGAATTCCAACAAGCCGATTACCGCACTGTCATTGAAGGATAATCTTATCGGTATAGCCGGTATTGCCCGTGGTGCCTATATGACTATCCGTTATGGTAATCCGGCCTATATTCTGTTAGGGCTCAATAACCCTGAATTTTTCATAACAGAAGAAGAACGTAAAGCTTATCAAGCTTTGATTGACGGATTTGATGCGATTGTTGTCAATCCTGATACCGGTAAAATTGTGCTTAGTGGTGAAAATATTAAGAATATATATGCTTTGTATGAGAAGACGAAGGAATCAGTTGACAAAATCAAAGAGGCACAAGATCAGCTGACAGAATGGAACGGACATGATTTTGCCGATAAAATTGCTCAGGAAGTAGCAAAATATGGTGATGAAACAGTGAAAAATCTGGAGGAGATTCGTAAGTTGCTTGAAGAGCAGCGTAAAGCAGCTAAAGAGGCTGCTGAAGCTGAAAAAAACAAAGAAAATGCAGATGCCTTGACTCCTGGTGAAACGGAATCATTGGAAGGTGCAAATGAAGCACTTGCCAATGAGGCCGAAGCTGGTGGGGTAGAAACCGCTGCCGAGCTTGAAGAGCAGCTAAATACAATGATTGGCAAAATTGATAAAAATATTGAGCAGCTGCATGCATTACTGGACTCGTCAGGTACGAGCGGGGATGCCAATGCGCTGGAGCATGCTCAGGAAATACTCAAGCAGCTTGATCCGCAACTGGTGAAAGGATTAAATATAAACAATCTCAGTAATCTGGATAAAGCCCGTCAGGCTTTAAGCGGAACTCAAAATGCAATACAAGCCGGAAATATAACGGTTCCGAATGGCAGTTTAGTAAATGTATTACCGGCGCAACAGCAACTGGCAGATATTAATCCGCAATCTATGGCAGATTATCTGAATAATCAGATTGCCCAATATCAGCAAAACCTGCTGCAGCAAACTCAGACTGCCGTGTCGCTTATGCACAATGGCGTCAATGACCCGCAGACACTTGCACAGGTATTTTACCGAAATGCGCAGGGTGATATTGCTGACCAAGTAGTAAATAACATCAGCAAAACCACACTAAACAGTGTGGGAATGTCGGATCTGGAGCTGAATGAATTCTTACCGGAAAATATTGCTAACCGCAGCCAGACTGAAATTGTTCAGCTGGTACAGCAACTGCGCAGCGGGGATATTCCGACTGAACTGCAATCATTACCGAAATACCGTTTGCAGCTAATGGCCAAAGTGCTGGAAAGCTGGCTTGTCTGAGGCTTACGACCGGCGTGATTATTTCTCTGCCGGTCTGATAAAACTGTGCAAAGGTGAAAGTATATTATCTGATTTGGTTTTGAATCATAAGAAGCAAAAATGATGAATAGTGTTGCACAAATAACTGAAAAGTTGATTTATATATAAAATAAGTATTTTTGTGTTAAAATTATTAAATCAGTTATATGTAAATTTCAAAAATATTTACATCTTATAATCCTGAAAAGTGATTTCAGATTCAAATCGGATTTGGCTGGCTGCTGTGAAAACTAACCGAATCTGTGAACAAGTGTAGATTGAATCTGATATTATATTTTTGTTTTGCTTTTAAATTTTATGCGGGAATAAAGTTGGCAGTATACGGCAGACTGGACTGTATATAAATTGAGTAAATATATATTTTCAATTGTATTGATTTTTTAAATTTTGTAGTCAGTAACCTGTATGCGGGAATATTTTTCCGTATCAGCACTATATCGGCTGATACGGAAACAGAACTGTCAGTCATGTATAAAGGTTTGATAAAGGGTGATTAAATGCAACAGCGTTATTATCTGAAACTGAACGCAAATCTGGCTAATTTTGACCAGTTTTCGGTGCGAAGATTCAATCTGGAAGAAAAGCTGGATGATTATTACGTGTTACAGCTTGAAGCAACGCATATGGCTGCTGACTTACCTCTGGAAAATTTTATTCATCAGCGTGTAATGTTTGAGATGGCTCCGGATATTGACTGGAGCGGAGTGATGCAGGTGTCTCGGCAGCAGCTCGATGATTCTGACAACCGGCGCTGGCATGGTGTTATTCAGAGTGCGGAACAGATAGCAACCAGTGCTGATGAAACCTGCTATCGATTTACTATTGTGCCCCGCCTGGCTTTACTGAACCGTATTACTACCACAAGGCTGTTTCAGAATGAGACGGCACTGAGTATTGTTGAGAAAATTCTGCGTCATCATGGTTTTGCCAGTGAAGATTTTCTGCTGAAATCATCCCGTTCGTTACCGCGCTATGAACATCGCATGCAGTATCGGGAAACCGATTATGCATTTATTAAGCGTGTACTGGCTCGTGAAGGATTATGGTTTACCTTTACACAAACGGCTTCCAATGAGGTAATTTCCGTATCTGATGATGTAAGCCATTATATCCAGCTGCGGCAGCAGGCGTTACCATTCAAACCGGATGCTGGTTTAGAAAGTGATCTGGACGGGCTGGAGAGCAAACTGGAAGTGCAGCTTTCATTTGATGTGAATGCTACGGCACAAGGTATCAGGGATAATCTGAAACAGCAGTTAATGCAGGGGCTGACAGCAAAATATTCTGTTTCCGAATTTCATGTAAGCTATAAAGCTCAGTATGAAAGTGTACAGATTAAGGATTATAACTACCGAGATGCCAATAACAGTCTGCTAGGCAAAGCCGGTTTTAATGAGCAGCAGCCTGCTGCATTTGGTCAGCCCTATATCTACGGATTTTTTCATCATAAAGATAGCGGGCAGGCGCAGGAATATGCCCGAATTCTGCATGAGCATTCTGTATCCCGCCATATTCTGGCCACTGGTAAAAGTAATGTTCAGAGCTTTACTCCCGGTTTTACCATGGGATTTTCCTCTGATGCCAGAGTAGGCAATATTCGTCAGTGGCTGCTGGTCAGTGTTCACCATTCTGGTGCGCGCGATGAAGATTACATTAATTCATTCTCCGCTATACCCTCAGACAGCCAATGGCGTCCGGAGCCGATTAAGCACCCGATTATAGACGGGACAATACCGGGAACCATCTGTGATGCCGGCCAGGGGCCATATGCTTGGGTTGACGAGATGGGCCGTTATATCGTTAAGTTTAATTTGGATATGGATGGCTGGCAGCCGGGTGGTGAAAGCAGACCCATTCGTCTGGCTAAGCCTTATGCGGGCGGGCAGTACGGGCAGCATTTTCCGCTGCATGTAGGTACAGAAGTACAGCTGGCTTTTCAGAACGGTGATCCCGACCGGCCGTATATTATTGGCGTTTTACATACCAGCACTCAGCCGGATCATGTTCCGAATACATGGCGTACCCGTAATGTAATTCGTACCTGGGCAAATAATAAAATCCGCATGGAAGACCTCAGCGGTCATGAACATATCAAAATGGCTACTGAGTACCATAAAACCCAGCTTAATCTGGGGCATCTGGTAGACAGCGGACGGGATAAGCGTGGAGAAGGTTTTGAGCTGCGAACTGATGGCTGGGGAGCTTTGCGTTCTGCACGAGCATTATATCTGACTACTGAAAATCAGGCTGCCGCCAACGGCATGCAAATGGATCGTACGGTAGCAGTCAAAGAAATTGAAGGTGCACTCAGTCAGGCCAGTCATCTTGCCGACGTGACAGCCAAGCATACTTCACTCAAACCCAGATTAGAGACATTATCTGATTTAGGTGAAAACTGTGCTTATCTGGAAAAACCGGTTATTTTAACCAGTGCAGTTGCCGGAATGGCGCAGGTTTCACCAAAATCTATTCTTAACAGTGTTGGTCAGGATATTCATCAGCAGGCGGGTAAAGATGTATTTACCGGTGCCGGTGAAAACATTACACAAACTGCTGTCAAATCTGTACAGGTATTGGCTCAGACAGAAGATTTAAATCTGGTAGCCGGCAAGAAAACTGCGCGTCTGGCTTCACATGGTAGCGCAGTGGAAATTACTGCGGCGAAAAAAATCTCTGTTCAGTCTGTAGGTGATGAGGTACTGGTTAATGCAAAAAGCGGTATCAAGCTGGCCAGCGGTGGTGCTTATATAGAAATTAAAGGCGGAAAAATCAGCCTGTATAGCCCCGGTCCGATTGAATATAAAGGTAATCATCAGTTTCAGGGGCCACAGGGCGGTAATTTCCCGTTACCGGAATTACCTGGTTCAGTTTGTCTTGAGTGCTTGCGCAAGGCACGTGCACAAGGTGTTGGCATTGTAGAGAGATAATCAATGAATACTTATCGTGACGTGCTGGCACAATTTATCAATTTTACTAATGAGACTGATGAGAAAACTCTTTTTCTGATTATCGATTTATGTACTTGTGACTATCCTCTTCTGGCTGCCATAGAAAACTGGCAGCCGGCATTGCAGTATTCTCTGCTATTTGAGCAAACACCCGAATCTCATATCAAGGAAGAAGGGCCGCTGTTGCTGGCACTTGATATCAGGAATGAAAACCATCGGGAAATACTGGAAAAAATATGTGAAATTACTCATATGAATAATCGCTTGCTGGCTTTCAACAGCAACTATCCTTTTGGTACCTTAGAAGTTCATCTTCGCCGTGCCATGCAAGTGAAATGGGGTAAAAAAGAGGGATTACTTCGATTTTATGCACCAGATATGTTTGATCCGGTTAACATGGTGTTAACAAATTTACAAAAAAACTGGCTGCATCAATATATGTTGCGCTGGTTTTTTGTTGATGATTCCGGAGAGTGGGTAATTTATCAGGCCGATTATCCGCAGTGTGATCAGAATGAATTTGATGTAAATGGTTTTGTTTTTACTGAAAAACAGTATGATACTTTGTTGTTATGGGCTGATGCATATAATTACCGGCGTAATTATGGTATTGCTTTGGATGCAGATGAGTATGGCGGTGAAAGGATGTTAATTAACCAGCTATATGTCCTTGCTGCGGAAGCTGATACCAGATTGATTTTAAGCCAGGAAGAACGTGTTCAGTTTTTTAGGAATAATTTGCAGAAAATTATATAGGAAAGGCTGAAAGATGTTACGACGTATATTGACAGCATTTTGTTTATGTTTTGCTTTGATACAAATGGCCTGGGCGGGTACATATGATGATGCCGCTGCTGCTGCTCAAAACCGGCAATATGATAAAGCCTTAGTTTTATTTCAGAAAGCCATTAATGAAAATGATGATGCACGGGCATATAACAGTTTGGGTACGCTGTATGAAATGGGTTTGGGTGTACCGCAGGATTATGCTACCGCAGCAAAATATTATGAACAGGCTGTAAAAAAAGGCAATGTAAAAGCCAATGGTAATCTCGCCGTATTGTATGAGCGCGGATTAGGTGTAAAAAAGGATTGGGGCAAGGCGATGGGCTATTATTTTAATGGTCTGAACAGAGGTGACGGCAAATCCATGAACAATCTGGGGGTGATGGCCCTTAATGGCGAAATTCTGCCTAAAAATATTTCTGTTGCATGGGCTTTGTTTGCCAGTGCTGCGATTCTTAAAGACAGAGAAGCACCGCATAATCTTGCTGTAGTTGAAACCAAAATGACCAAAGCGGAAATTGAGCAGGGTAAAGTGGTTTTTAAAGCCCTGCATCAGGTAAAGAGTAAAAAACCGCCTATGGATATTATGTTAGATTATTTAGGCTGGCATGATTACGAATAGTATACAACGTCAGACTACATGGCTGCCGCCAAGACCAGTTCGCTGGCTTGCGTGGCTGGCCTTATATGCTTTGGCAATTGGTATTAATAAAAAATATGCAGATTCAATTATTACCCATTTCGGACTGGAAATCACAGTACACTGGCAAAAGTGGATGATATCTGTAATGCCGGCAGTTGTAATAGTAACTTTACTTCTGCTGGTGCGCTGTATCTGGTATCAGTTATGGTTAATTTACCAGCGTAATAATCAGTTTGTTTATAATGAAAAAATTTTGAATAATCAAAAGTACTGGTCGGAATATATGGTACTGGAAGAGGTAATATTGCACTGCGGCCAGTTAAATCATGCTTCCGATTTTTATACGTATCTAGGGCTGTCTCCAGAAGAGCGGAAGAAATCTGTATTCGAATCAATGAGTATGGAAATACCGGTTCAAAGCAATTCTTCTGTTTATTCTGACCGTTTGCATATCGTTTTATCACAACTGGTTCAGATATTATCTTCAAAAGAATATTTTACTGAACAATATACACAGTATTTATGGCTATGGGCAGCAGACAGAGAAAGCTGGCTGGTATTTAGGGAGCTTGTTATTGCTGAAGGCGGATATTGTCCGGCGGTACCGGATTATTATGTTAAGTTTGAGGATTTAAACTGGATTATTGACCGTTTTCAGGAAGAACTTTATCAAAAAATTCTATTACTCGGGTTTGAGTGTCAGCCTGAGTTTGAATTGTATCTGGCAATGATTTTTGCCCGAAAAGGAAAAATAGCAAAAATACAGCGAGCTTTTGATACACAAATGTGGCGTATGGATCAGGATTATTTTTTTACAGCCATGACTGAAAAAGTTTCTGGTTTCCAGATTGAAAGCCATGCACAAGAAGTAACTCAGCCGGAAATAAAAGAATTGACTGAAGATTTAACTGCAAAAGATTATGAAATCTTGCCGTATAGTATAGATAAACCGGATTTTTTTCAAAAATTACAGTATACGAGTGACTGGATGCAATTGCTGCTGGCAGTTTATCAGGCGCATAAACATTCCTATGTAGTACTATTTAATCATAAAGAAAAGATAATACCTGCTTCCCAGGTTAAGTAAAATTCAATTACAGGCGCGTTTATGTTAAGGTGGAACCCGTTAAGACAATTCAGTTCACGTGTAAATAGCCAATTATCCAAATTAGCGCAGGTGAATCAGAAAATTACCCAGCGCCCTAAAATTCTCAAATTATGGTTATTATGCAGTTTCCTCTGGTTGATACTTATCTGCGGATTAACTGCATTTTTATATTGGTATTATGATAAAAAATGGCTGCAAAATCATAAATTTCATTTGATAATACTGGCACTGGTCGGTTTATTTCTCTGCATTATACTGCCATTATTCTGGCGTATTTTTGTGGTTATTGACGGGCAGGAACGGACAATCCGCTTTATTGAGCGTTCGAAATATACACGTGAAAGTCCTGCACAGCAGAATTTGGTGGCTTTTCAGAATTATTTGGATCAGAAATATCCTTTATCTATTTTAAATCGCTGTTATATTCTTGCAGTACATGGTGAACCGGATGCTTTCAGCGACGTGAGTGAGCAGCTACAGCGTACAGGGTGGGTACAGGTTGACAATGTTTATCTGGTATTGATTAATGATGTGGATGAAATTGAATCCATACCGGCTTTTCGCGGCAAATATCATTGTCCTTTTGATGGATTAATAATATTGCGTGATATGAAAAGTAACAAAACTCCGGTTACTCACGATACTACTTCAGTCTGGCTGGAAAAATTTTATCAGCTGTTAAACTGGAAAATTCCGTTTATCCATGTATTTCAAAGTGAGATTGATTTAAATAAATTTCCTCTTAATCAGGTTTTTACCTGGTCATTGCCAACAGAAAATATTGTTTCAGATATCAAAATTAAAGCTGAGGATTTATTTATTCAGGCTTTTTTAAAAAGCCGGGACAGACAGTTTTTATCTCTGATTGATGCTATTGCTTTAACTAAATTAAATCCGGCTGAAAATTACTCTGAAGAGCAGCAACCCTGGTTTACAGGTATGGCTATACAGGCTAAACATAGTAACTGGTGGGAAACATGGGCGATGGTAGCAGAGCAGTTATATCAGCACCCTGCTAAATTGATTTTACAGCCCAGTAGTCAGCGGCTGGCTAAAGCCGGTCTGGTAATCAGTACTGTAATTTTTATAATGATTCTGTATGCTTTTACCAGTAATTACAGGGAAGCACAGTTATTCCGAAACCAAATCACCAGCGTGAATAAATCTTCGGGCAGCAACAATGCGATTAATTCTATACTCAGTTTACAGCACCATATTGCATTGATAAATAATGTTCCGCAACCATTTTACCGTCGTCTTGGATTCAATCATGATGATATTTTGCTGAATAAAGCATTTGTAGCTTATGGTAATGCTGCAAAAAAATGGCTGATAAAACCCGCTGATCAACAGATTATTCTGGTTCTGAATTCTTTACAGCAACTGCAGACTTTACCTAACGTAATTGAAACAAATGCAGCGGAAACAGAGGAAATAGCAGAGCAAACCAGTAATGCAGTTGCATTAGATGAAGGTTTTAATGCTCTGAAAGCATATTTAATGTTACGTCGTCCTAAACGTCTGGATAATATTTTTCTAAGTGATTATTTATCACGCCTGTATCGGACACAGGGCTTACAAAAAGCCGATGCTGCTCAGAATATATTCAGATTTTATACCCGGAATATGATGAAGCATCGAAGCTGGTTTCTGAGTGAAGATTCTGCTTTGGTGGCAGAAAGTCGGGGAGTATTGAATAATATTGTTAATCAGCAGCAGGAAGATGTCGTTATTTATCAGAATTTGCTGGATTCTGCATTAGAGAAATATAGGGATATTGATTTAGTGCAGCTGGCTGGCAAAGATAGCACTCAATTCTGGACAAATAAGAATAAATTGCATGGTGCATTTACTGCACGTGCATGGAACGAATGGTTTAAGCCGGAAATTGATAAACTTAATCCTGAACATTTTAAAAATGGTTCATGGGTGCTGAATGAGTCTGAGGAAAGCAACGAAAATACGGATATCCGTAAACAGATAATGGCATTGTACAAGCAGGATTATTTTGAAGCATGGACACAATTTTTATCTGGCATACAATGGGTACCGGTTACTGGTCTGAATAAACAGATGGATCGTTTGAAAAAATATTCAGATAAAAAGAATTCAGTACTTGTTAAGTTACTAACAGCCATTCAGTTTAATGCCAGTATCGGATATCCCGAAGACCGGACTGAAAAAGGTAAAGGAGTTTTACAGGAATTTGAACCAATTGTAGATTTGATTAAAACAGTTGAAGACAGGAATAAACAACCCAGCCGTAAACTGGATCAGTATCAGGAAAATCTGCTGGCTATGTATCTTGAAGTACAGAAAGTTCAGGGAGCTAATAATCAGGCCTCTGCTTCACAACTTTCTTTCAATACTATTTTGAATAGTGATGATGGTTCTAATCTGGCTAAAGCTGAAGAATCTATTAATTTACAAGTAGCTAATCTGGGAGAAGAATGGCAGGATATCGGGCACACTTTGCTTACTTATCCTTTTGCTGATGCTAAAAAAGCAATTTTGCTTCCGGCTTTAAACAATATTAATGCCCTATGGCAGCAGATGGTGGTTTCTCAATGGAATTCTCGTTTTGCTAATCGTTATCCACTGAATCCTTCCAGCAATCTCGATGTTTCTTTGCCTGAATTACAGAAATTTATAGATCCGCAAAAGGGTGTTGTTGCTCAGTTTAATCAGCAATATTTAAATAAAATTCTGAATCTTGTTGGTAATCAGTGGATTGTTAATCCTGCTGTAATGGATCAGGTTCAGATTGATGATCAGTTTGTAACTGGTTTAAATGAATTAAATCAGTTACTAGAATTTGTTTCAGATGGCTCAAATACCGCTTCTTTTGAAATAATGCCATTGCCAACTCCCGAAGTTAAACAGATTACATTTAATTTTAATAAACAGAAAATTCAATTTTATAATGAAAAATCTTTCTGGCATAAAGTGAATTGGTCTGTTAGTGATAGTACCGATAAAAAGGCTTCAATTCAGTGGTCTGATGTGACAGATAAGACTGCTCAGCTTGAAGTAGTTGGTGATTTGAGCATTTTGCGTTTACTTGAAAAGGCTCAGGCACGCAAAAATGATGATGATACTTATCATCTTAAGTGGACAATAAAAAATAGGGTTGTAGAAATGAATTTAAAGAATTTACAAACTAACGACCTGATTACATTATTGAAGTTAAAAGGGGCGAGTTTGCCGCAACAGGTTTTCAAGGTGGATCAAGATGCAAATTAGTGCAGCACTGAAAGTTCTCCAGAAGCGGAAAATCTATGAAGATATAAAACCTTTATGGGATAGTATTGAATATCTTCTTGTTCCTGTGGAAGGTGAGATGGAAGATGTTACACATCACGATTCTTTTCTGGATATCCGACAGGAATTGGAAAAGGTCAGTGATATTCAGCTGGGTAAAATTGAAGACGCGGCCAATTATCTTTGCCAGAACGTAGGTAAGGATATTCGCGTAGCGGTATATCTGACTTATGTATTGTTTCGTCGTGAAGCCTTTCAGGGACTGATTAAAGGTTTATTATTAATATATGGAATGCAGGCAATATATACGCCTATTTTTCAGCCCCAACGTATCACCCTTATTAAAACGATGCTTCGCTGGCTGGGCGGCACAAAAATGGAAGATGCATTTTTATTGTGCCAAAGTACATTATCATCAAACGAATATCAGGTAATTACCATATTATGTGAGCTGATTCAGGAAAATTTTTCTGCACAATTTGAAGCGACAGTAGATGAGCTCAATGGCTTGCTCAGCTTATTACCTGTGCCTGTTGGTGAAACTCAGGCAGCTATTAATCAAGCTGATTCACTAACTACTGATAATAATTCAAACCAGAGTAATAGTACTGATAATGATGAAGTAATTTTACGTTCTTTTCAGGATTTGATGCAGACAATGAAAACTGTAGGGCAGTTCATTGCCGATAAAGAGCAGAAACCCTATGCATCATACAGATTGTTGCGTCAGTTCCGGTGGGATATGCTTGAACAGTTACCTTTGCATCAGGACGGACTGACAAAAATTCCTCCTCCGAGACAGGAACTGATAAACCGCTTACAGACATTGTATCAGCGTAAGGAGTGGAGCGGATTATTAGAACAATGCCATGCTGGTTTTATGGAGGCTTCCAATCATTTTTATTTTGATTTGCAATATCTGAGCTGGAATGCAATGCAGCATTTGGCACCTGAAGCAAATGTATGGGCTGATATGCTGTGCAGTGATATGGCTTTTCTGCTTAACCGTGTACCCGGACTCGAAACATTATCATTTAATGATAATCATCCTTTTGCTTCCGGCGAGGCTTTAGACTGGATTGCCGTTCATGCACGTTTTCAGCAACAAAATGTAGAAGAAATGCAATTGTCTTCCGATAATAAGCTTACATCAACCGAAGATATTGACGCACAGGCATTTGTAATTCTGGCAGAGCAGGGTTTTGATAAAACTATGGAATGGCTGTCTACTGTGCAATTTGATGAAGGGCTTGAGCAGTTATATTACAAACAATTTTTACTTGCCCGATTAGCTATTAAAAGTGGCAAATCAGAATTTGCAATATCTTTGCTGGAAAAGCTTAATCAGCCTTTTTCACAGCAACCTTTATTTGAATGGAATAAAAAATTAACATTCCAAATTAAACAAGAGTTATTAAAACTTTTACAGCAGAAATTTATTACTGTAAAGGGGAGTAATAAAGAGTTTATAGCTGGGCAAGTTGAAGAGCTGAAAAAAGAGCTGGTATTACTCAATCCGTTTCTGGCGCATCAATTATTGTATAGGTAAGTGAAAAATATGGAAAAAAAAGACAATATTCTGCGTTATTATGAAGCGGAAATGCGTTATCTGAAAGAGGCTGGACAGGATTTTGCAGAGGTTCATCCTGATGCAGCACAGTATTTAAAAATGCAGGATTCTCTTGAGCGGGATCCGATGGTTGAGCGGCTATTTGAAGGATTTGCTTTTTTAACTGCAAAATTGTATCAAAAAATTGATGATGATATGCCTGAGTTAACTGAAAGCTCATTAGCATTGCTGTGGCCACATCATCTTCAGCCTATTGCCTCCATGTCGATAGTGCAATTAATGTTAAATGAAGAGATTTATACGAATGATCAACATATTCCCGCAGGTTTAATATTGCAGACTGCTGTTGATTCTGATACAGGTATATCGTGTGAGTACCGGACAACTCAATCAGTTGATATTTATCCTGTTGAAATAAATGATTTCCGTCTTGTTCACAATGATCTCGGGCAATCAGTTATTCAGTTACGTTTGCAGCTACGTCAAACAGACGCGGGTCAGAATATTCGCTTACCGGATAATTTTTCCCTCAAATTTCATCTTGTTGGTGAAATAGAAACCAGACTGAGTATTTATCATTACTTAATAAATTATTTGTCACATATTACTGTTGATGAAAATTTAAACATTATCAGCGATAAAATAAAACTGCATCGAACAAATTTTAATTATAATTCAGTTACATGGTTGCAGAACTATCAGGCAAATGAACATAATTTATTGATGGAATATTTTCTCTTTAAAGAAAAGTTTCTTTTTTTTCAATTAAATAATCTGAGTGGAAAAGATTTCAATAATGATAAACATGAATTATTGATAAATTTTCATTTAAATCGCGATTTTCCTCTGGAGCTGGTATTTAACCGCAATTATTTAAAATTGTTTTGTGTACCTGTAATTAATCTGTTTGATTTGGAGGCAGAACCGGTTGTGCGTTCTCCTTTGCATACTGAGTATAGGCTATCACCTATGTTTTCAGTTCCAGATCAGGTAACTGTGTGTGGGGTTACCGAAGTGGAGTCATTTAGTCAGATAAGTGGTAACAGAAAGTATTATTTGCCCTTTAATGAGTTTAAGCACGGCAAACGTCAGCTAAGTATTCTTGAAAAGGACAGACCTTATTATTATATCCGTACACGTCAGGGAATCGGTAATAAATATGATAATTTCATTACTTTTAGTGGTGAAATGCAATCCGGAGAAGAAGAGATTTTTTCTATCAGTATTCTTGGTGCTAATGGTAATCTGCCTCGTCAGATAACTAAATATAATAAAATACTAAGCCTGCATTCACCTGTGCTAGGCGTAAAAAATGCTCAGATGGTAATGATACCTACTGCTTTACATTATCCGCCTGATTATAAAAATCAGCAATGGCAGTTATTGTTTGAGATGAGTAATAATTATCTGGCTACCTTAGATACCGGCACCCTGAAAAATAGCTTGCGCTTATTGAACTGGTCAACAGCAGCAGCAAATGAAAAAAATATAGCAGCTATTAGCTCTGTTCAAACTGAAATTCAACATATTATGCATCATGGTATGATGATTAGATGCCTAGTAATTGATATCGAACTGGATAGTACCGGATTTATCAATGAAGCAGATGCTGCTTTATTTGCTTATGTACTGAACTGTTATTTAATAGCTTATGCACAATTAAATCTGGCTATAAAGGTAAATGTCATATTGCAGCCAGAAGCAATGATTTTTAGCTGGCCAGTAAGCGTGGATGAAAAAATTTTATGAATGCCAGTTTATTCAATCGATTAATGCTGGCGCCAGAAGCCTATAATTTTTTTCAGTTTTGTCATTTACTGGAGTCGCATCAGGTTAACTTACGCGTACCTGATTTGCAGAGTGATAGTGAACTGACGCTGCAATTTTGTGCATGGCCTTATCTTGGTTTTCCTGCCAGTGAATTAAAGCATGCTTTGCCTGAATCTGTATATGATTACAAGCTACCAGTAGTCTTTACTACTTTCATGGGATTAATCGGTACTGACGGTGTTATGCCAAACTGGTTGATAGCAGAAGGTGCTGAAAAAAAAGATGGTATGGAAAATCTAGTAGCTTTTCTGGATATGTTCCATCACCGTATGATGACTATATTTTATCAGATATGGAAACGTTTTCATTATGAATTTCAGTTTCAACCTGATGCTTCAGATAGTCTTTCTCGGGCATTTCTGACATTAATTCACGGTAAGAGCAAATTAGATATTGACCCGCGTTATTACCTTGGTGTTATAAAAAATTTAAATAAAAAAAATAAAAATATTTTTGGTTTAAAAGAAATTGTTCATTATGTACTTCCTGCCGCCAGTGAAGTAGTTATAGATGAGTTTATTGCTGTTAGATATCCTGTACCGCAACGATCCATAGGTGAGGGAATAGCTTTTGATACAGCAGTGCTGGGCCGCTTTTTGTACGATGCCAACAGCCGAATAAGAGTATCTGTACAACTTAATGATTATGCAATATTAAATTTACTTTATGAAGATCAGCCTTTGAGAACGGTTTTGAAGACCTTAATCAGGAAATATGTGGGATGTACTCTGGATGTAGAGCTGGTAGCGAAAATCAATGCCGACTTATTACCACAGGCACAATTAAATGGTAGTAATCCCCAGCAACTCAGAGCTGGTGTTACTGCTGGTCAGCCAGAAACCGGTATGCTATTTTCGATTTTTCTTGGAGTGTTATAGATGAATTTTCGTTTCTTGGCTGTATTAATTTTACTAGCAGGATTATCTGGTTGTGGATTATTGCAACAAGGCTATGAGGATGCACGCAAGGTAGGTAAAGATGCAGTTGAGTTAAAACATTATCATTATGATTTCAGGGTGGTTTCTGCGCATCTTTTAAATCAGACCGATAATTCACAGCAAAATACTTTCAGAATGGCAATCTTTCAGTTAAATAGTGATAATCTATTTAATCAGGCAAGTTATTATGATTTACTTACTAATTCAGACAATGCTCTTGCTGACGAACTGGTAAAAAAAGATATACGTATGATTTATCCTTTTGATACACAGAATATAAAAGGAGATATAGATAGTAAAACACAATATCTTGGATTAGTGTTTTTCTTTAATAAACCAGAGTCTGATAATAAAACATGGAAAATACTAATTCCTATAGATAATTTAAAATTATTTAGAAATAATTATATTCTGGTGGACGGTGCTCAGGCTCAGTTAAAATCTAAAAAACAGGTTAAGGATTTACTTAAGCAGCAAAAAAAAGCAGAGAAAGCACAGAAAAAAACAGAGAAAGCGGAGAAAAAAGCATCAAAAGAAAAGAAAAAACAGGAGGAGTTGGCCAAAAAAGCTCAGCAGGCTATGCAGGAACAGCTGGATAAATTGCAACAGCAGGGTAAACAAAAAGCTCAGGAAAATATAGGGAAGAAGGTGCAAAAAATATTACCTGATGTCAAGAAGTAGTGTGTAGTATGTCATAAATAATTGATGTACTAATAGTAAAATATTCTGATGGTTATTTATTAAATAAACCTAAATAATTATTTCATATTATGAAAGCGTAAATAAATTTATTATGATTGATGCGTCTTTATTGGAAAAAATTACTTTAAATTTTTCTGGAGATGTTCCGTTTGATAGTCTGGATCCTAAAGAACGCTATATTTATAGTGTTATGAATAATATCGAGCGCATATTAAATACGCGTCGAGGAAGTGTGAAACATATACCTGATTACGGGTTACCTGATTTAAGCATTATTTATCGTCATTTACCCTCCAGCTTGTCTGTATTGCAGAAATATATCACTTTAACTTTATTAAAATATGAACCGCGTGTACAGGCTTTGCAAATTCAGATGGTTGAAAATAAATCTTCGGATTTTATTATTGCCTATGAATTATTATGTCAATTAAAAGAGGTTGGTTATATTCGGTTTTCTACTACATTTGATGGTGATGAGGCGGTTAGAGTATTTCGATAATAAATTTATTCAGTATCGAACGATATGTGAAATTGTTAAAATAAAAATACAGCCTGACTGGCTGTATTTTTATTTATTTTGGTCGGAGTGAAAGGATTCGAACCTTCGACCCCTTGCACCCCATGCAAGTGCGCTACCAGACTGCGCCACACTCCGACTTTGTAAAGGAAGCGATTATAAAAGTAATCGTATTACTTAGCAAGTACACTATTCAGGTTATCTACTACTTTTTCAATTTGCTGACGGGTTTCCAGTGCATTAATGACGGGATTACCATCAGCATCTACCTGATTACGTGTAAATGGGTCTATATATGGTGTAAAGCTGTCGCGCAATTGTCTGACTTTAATCACATCAGCACGGGTATAGTGCTTACCGCCATAGCCTACAATAATGCCATGTGTCTGTTGCCAGACAGAGAATTGCTCGGCACTGATGTCTGCAAGGCGGCATAGCTCTTCGAGAGTAAAATACCGCTGTGCTGGTATGGGTAACAACTGCTTAGGCTTGTTTTCCATTATAGTGATCAACCATACCCTTTAATTTTTGTGATGCGTGGAAAGTAACAACGCGTCTGGCAGAAATAGGTACTTCTTCCCCAGTTTTGGGATTGCGTCCCGGGCGTTGCGGTTTGTCACGCAACTGGAAATTACCAAAGCCGGAAATTTTAATTTGTTCGCCCTTTTCAAGAGTACTGCGAATTTCTTCAAAGAATAGTTCAACAATTTCTTTGGCATCATGTTTGCTCATGCCGGCAACTTTTTCAACTAGAATATCAGCAAGTTCAGCTTTTGTCAGCGTCATATCAGAATTTCTTTCATTAAAGAGGGCATTATTATCCCTAAATTAGTTTTTGTTTTCAAGTATGTAAATTTTTAACTAGGCTAATTGCCCAGTTTGAATTTTTTAAGTACGTAATTGTGCACCAATTGTGGCTGCTGTATCAATGAGTTTTGTCATTATTTCTTCAACTTCTTCATCAGTTAGGGTTTGTTCTGTACTTTGTAAAATAATTTTGACCGCCAGACTTTTCGTATTTTCCGCCATACCTTTACCGCGATAAACATCAAAAACAGATATTTCCTGAATGGCTGGATGTTTCACAGTAGACAACACATTGATCAGCTCTTCAGCAGTAGTTTGTTCGGAGATGATAAAGGCCAGATCACGCCGTACCGGTTGGAATTTAGATACTGGCTGATAAGTAATCCTGGCTTGTGCCAGAACAGCACTTAAATCAAGCTCAAATAAAATAGGCGACAAGGGCAGGTCGTATTTCTGTGTCCAGCGCGGATGCAATTCACCAATAACACCAACTACTTTATTATCAATGATAATTTCAGCGGTTCTGCCCGGATGGAGTGCAGGATGCTGTGCCGCGCGATAATTTACTTTATGCGCACTTAACAGGCCTGCAACATCGTTTTTGACATCATAGAAATCGGTGTTGCGAGTGGGTACTGCCCATTGCTCAGGAAAGACAGAACCATAAGCCAGACCGGCAATTTTTGTGGTTTGTGTATATTGCTGGTTTTGTTTTTGAAATACACGTGCTACTTCAAATAATCGTACTCTGTTTTGTTTACGGTTCAGATTATTGTGTAATATTTCAATCAGGCCGCCAAACAGAGTAGAGCGCATAACGCTGAGCTGACTTGCTATCGGATTTAGTAAACGAATCGGATCAGTATTACCGGCCAGATCGCGTTCCCATGCTTCTTCTACAAATGCGTAGCTGACTACTTCCTGATAGCCGCTATTAGCCAGTTGATGGTAAACACTAAACAGTGGCTTTTGTGTTTCCGGCAAAGCTACCATATTCAATTTGCCATTGGTATGATCATTGGGGATATTTTCATAACCATACACGCGGCCAATTTCTTCTATCAGGTCGGCTTCGATTTCAATATCAAAACGGAAGCTGGGTGAGGTAACAATAAAGCCATCTTCACAAGCTTGTGGCTCCAGTCCTAAATGCTGCAGGATAATGGCAATTCTGGCTGAATCAATGGCAACGCCTAATACTTTTGCTACTCTTGCTGTACGTACTTTTACCTGTTTAACTGCAGGCAGATTACCGGTTGCTTCTGTAATTGCACCAATTTCACCGCCACAGATTTCTTTTATCAGCGTAGTTGCCCGTTCAATGGCTTGTTGTTGTAAATTAAAGTCTACTCCGCGTTCAAAACGGAATGATGAATCTGAACCGAACCCATACTGCCGTGCTTTTCCGGCAATGATATCCGGGGTAAACCATGCGCTTTCAATCACAACATTACGCGTACTGTCTGTTACTGAGCTGTCAACACCACCCATTAATCCGGCAATACTCAGAACCTGTTTTTCATCAGCTACTACCAATGTGTTACTGCTTAGAGTTACGGTTTTATCATTGAGACATTCCAGTGTTTCACCTTCATGGGCACGGCGCACGATCAGTTTGCCGGAGATTTTATCTTCGTCAAACATATGCATTGGCTGACCCAGCTCAAGCATGACATAGTTACCTATATCAACCAGAGGATTAATGCTGCGCAGGCCACTGCGTTCGAGCCGCTGTTTTAACCATGCAGGCGTTACAGCATTAATATTAATTCCGCGAATTATCCGGCTAATAAAGCGGCCACAGTCTTCCGGTGCTTCGATGGTGACAGGCTGGCTGGCATCCAGTGTTGATGGATTAGTAACAATCTCTATTGGATTTTGTGGTTTCTGGGTTAAAGCACCTACCTCACGTGCTATGCCTTTTATACTCAGGCAGTCTGCTCTGTTAGGTGTGATTTTTAAGGTTTGCAGAACATCATCCAGATTGAGATAATCGCGGATATTATTGCCGACTGGTGCATCGGCAGGCAGAATCAGTAAGCCGTTTACTTCATCTTGTAAACCTAATTCTTTAGCAGAACACAGCATTCCGTTAGAGACTTGTCCGCGCATTTTTGTTGGTTTGATTTTGAAATCACCCGGTAAGACAGCACCAGCTAATGCACAGGGTACTTTGATTCCCGGTTGTACATTAGGAGCACCGCAAACGATTTGTATCAGTTCTCCTGTGCCGGCATCAACCTGTGTAATATTGAGACGGTCTGCATCTGGATGTTTGATTACAGATTTAACTTCGGCGATGACCACTCCTTGAAATGGAGGGGCAGCCAGGGTGGTTTCTTCTACTTCCAGTCCGGCCATGGTTAATAAATGTGCCAGCTCTTGTGCAGATAATTCAGGGTTAATCCATGAATATAACCAATTTTGAGAAAATTGCATGATGCTTCCAGTATATATTCTGTTTCGGTTTAATCCAAAAGTTCGGAGGCTGATTCAGGCATGCTCAGTGACACGATTATAAAGCCTTACAAACGCTTTTTTTACTTTTGGAATTAATATCTTTGATTAATGAAATTAGTTCAGGTTACTTAATTGGACTAAATAATTTTCTGGCAGTTTCCGGTCGGTTAAATCTGAGAAATTCATTTTTAATGCGCTATCCGATGTTCTGTACAACCAGTTATTGATAACTGGCTGAATGTAAAATCTAACTACTTAATCGCTATATTTACGGGATTTAGTCCGCTCAGTATTACCTGTCAGTTACATGATCAGTAATCTTAATCCTGAAATTGTTTTAGAAAATTCAGGTCATTATCAAAAAACAGGCGTAAATCATTAATGCCATAGCGAAGCATGGCAAAGCGATCCAGACCAATGCCAAAGGCAAAACCTGTATATTTTTCTGCATCTATATTGACATTTTTTAATACATTGGGGTGTACCATGCCGCAGCCGCCTACTTCCAGCCAGCCGCGTTCGCCCATGATGTCAATTTCTGCTGAAGGTTCTGTAAACGGGAAGAAGGAAGGGCGAAAACGTACCTGTAAATCATCGCGCTCAAAGAAACGGCGGATAAAGTCTGTAAAGACTGCTTTCAGATCGGCCATAGTAACGCCTTCTTCTATCCATAATCCTTCAGCCTGATGGAACATGGGAGAATGTGTTGCATCTGAATCGACACGGTATACACGTCCGGGAGCAATAATGCGAATCGGAGGCTCTTTTTTATCCAGCATGTAACGAATCTGGATAGGAGATGTATGGGTGCGCAGTACGTTACCATTTTCTACATAAAAAGTGTCCTGCATAGCACGAGCCGGATGATTTGGCGGAATATTTAAAGCCTGAAAGTTATGAAAATCATCTTCTATTTCCGGTCCGTCTGCTACAGTAAAACCCATGCTATGAAACAGTTCTACTATACGCTGCAAAGTAAGGGTAATCGGATGCAAACCCCCGAGATTTTGTCCGCGTCCGGGCAGGGTGACATCCAGCGCTTCTGCCGCCAGTTGCTGCTGAAGTTTTGCCTCATTTAATGCATCACGTTGTCGGTTGTATGCATCCTGAAATTGGTTTTTACACTCATTGATATGTGCGCCAGTTGTTTTGCGTTCTTCTGGCGACATTTTACCCAATGTTTTTAATAAAGCATTCAGTTCACCTGTTTTACCGAGATAGCGGGCTTTTACTAATTCTAATGCAGGTAAATCAATGGCTGAATTAACAGCAGCGATGCCTTCGGCAACGATGCGGTTGGCATTTTCCATAACAAGATTCTTTACTTAAAATATAATGAAAATATGTTTTGATGCTCTTTAGTTTTGCTGAATATGGCAGCTGTATTTTATCGATTACCGTATATCAGATCTTAAATGAGCTATATAACAATTTATAATAAAATATGTACTAAAAGATTATTTTAGCGCGAAATTCATCTGTTCAACAATGCTAAATATTGATGGAACAATGATGGAAATTTTTTTACTAAAGCAGAAATACAAAAAAAGGAAACCGAAGTTTCCTTTTTGCTAAGCTTTTTGTCTGTTAGGCCAAAGCAGCTTTTGCCTGTGCTGCCAATTGAGCAAATGCAGCCTGATCGAATACAGCCAGATCAGCCAGTACTTTGCGGTCAATAACAATGGCAGCTTTTTTCAGGCCATTCATGAATTTGCTGTAAGACAAACCATTCTGACGGGCTGCTGCATTAATACGAACGATCCACAACTGACGGAACTGACGTTTACGCTGACGACGGTCACGATAAGCATACTGACCGGCTTTCATTACTGCCTGTTTGGCAATGCGATAGACGTTTTTACGACGACCACGATAGCCTTTGGCTAACGCTAAAACTTTTTTATGACGTGCACGAGCGGTAACACCACGTTTTACGCGAGGCATAATTTAAACTCCTTAAGCGTAGGGTAACATTTTATGAACAGAAGCCATATCGCGTTCATTCACCATAGAGGTGCCACGCAATTGACGTTTGTTTTTGGTGGTTTTTTTCGTCAGAATGTGACGTTTGAACGCATGAGCGCGTTTTACACCACCGTTACCCAATACTTTAAAGCGTTTTTTCGCGCTTGATTTGGATTTCATTTTCGGCATGGGAAAACTCCATTGTTGTTTGATCAGGCGAGGGGTGGCTGAATTCAGCACTTTAACCCGCACACCACGGTTTTTGCCGCTTAAAATTTGATTCATGCACAGCGGCGATGCACAAGAAGCGGATTATAATATACCTGTACTGCTAAGACAATATAGCGATAATAACTTATAGCCAGGCACACCTGAATTTGTTAAGTTATTATTTGTGTTTTTAATAAAATGAAAAGTCTCATTTTACTGAGATAAAATGAGACTTTTTTAAGACAGGCTGAAATTCCGGTTAATGATTATTTTTTCTTCGTTGCAATAATCATTACCATCTGGCGACCTTCCATTTTTGGAAACTGCTCAACGGTACCAATTTCGATTAAATCAGCCTGAATACGCTTGAGTAGTTCTGCGCCCAGATGCTGATGTGCCATTTCGCGTCCGCGGAAACGTAAGGTAACTTTTACTTTATCACCGTCAGTCAAAAAGCGAACAATGTTACGCAATTTAATCTGATAGTCACCTTCATCGGTACCAGGCCGGAATTTAATTTCCTTAACCTGTACCTGTTTCTGCTTTTTGCGTTGCTCGTCGCGTTTTTTGGATTGCTCGTATTTGAATTTACCGAAATCCATTAATTTGCAGACGGGCGGTTTGGCTGTGGGGGCAATTTCCACCAGATCTACATCGTGCTCTTCGGCCAGTTTCAGGGCTTGCTGAGTCGATACTACACCCAACTGTTCGCCAGTTGGACCAATCAAACGCACTTCTTTAATGGTGATTTCACCGTTGATGCGTGCTTCGCGTTCTTGAGCGATGGTCGTACTCCTTATTCACGGTTTAATGAAGAGACAAGGCTTCTTGTTTCAGCTGGCTAATGAATGTTTCAATATCCATCTGACCAAGATCTTCACCGCCGCGTTTGCGAACGGCAACCTTGTTGTCCTGTTTTTCTTTTTCGCCTATAACTAGTTGATAGGGTAGGCGTTGCGTACTGTTATCTCGGATTTTGTATCCAATTTTCTCATTACGCAAGTCTAAATGCACGCGGAATCCTTCTGCGGTTAATAGCGTGGCAAGTTGCTGACAATATTCGGTTTGTGCTTCAGTAATATTCATAATTACCATTTGTACAGGTGCCAGCCACAGTGGAAATGCACCTGCATGATGTTCAATCAGGATGCCGATAAAGCGTTCCAGTGAACCTAGAATGGCGCGATGCAGCATTACCGGACGGGCTCGTCCGTTTTCTTCTGTTACATATTCTGCACCCAGACGTTCCGGAAGAACGAAATCCAGCTGAATGGTACCGCATTGCCATGAGCGGCCTAATGCATCCTTAATATGGTACTCTACTTTAGGTCCGTAGAAAGCGCCTTCTCCGGGCAGTTCTTCCCAGGTTACACCACAGGCTGTCAGTGCATCACGCAGTCCTTGTTCAGCTTTGTCCCAGATGGCGTCAGAGCCAGCGCGCTTTTCCGGACGCAAGGATAATTTAACCGCTACATCATTGAATTCGAACTGACGGTAAATACGCATTACCAGCTCATTGAATGCTTTTGCTTCACTGACAATCTGATCTTCGGTACAGAATATATGCGCATCATCCTGAGTAAAGCCGCGTACGCGCATCAGACCATGCAGGGCACCGGAAGGTTCATTACGATGGCAAGAACCAAATTCAGCGAGACGCAGCGGTAAATCACGATATGAGCGCAGCCCCTGATTAAAAATCTGGATGTGACCAGGGCAGTTCATGGGTTTTACAGCATAAACACGTTTTTCTGATTCAGTAATAAACATGTTTTCTTTGTAGTTATCCCAGTGACCGGATTTTTCCCATAATGTGCGATCCATAATCATGGGTGTTTTGATTTCCTGATAGCCGGCAGCAGACAGCTCGCGACGCATATGCTGTTCAATAACCTGCCACAGTGACCAGCCTTTGGGATGCCAGAATACCATACCCGGTGCTTCATCCTGCAAATGGAATAAATCCATTTGTTTTGCCAGTTTGCGGTGATCGCGTTTCTCTGCTTCCTCAATACGCTGGATGTAAGCATTCAGATCTTCTTTACTGGCCCAGGCTGTGCCGTAAATACGTTGCAGCTGTTCATTTTTAGCATCGCCGCGCCAGTAGGCACCTGAAAGCTTGGTCAGTTTGAAATTCTTGAGGAAGCGAGTATTAGGGACATGAGGTCCGCGACACATGTCTACATATTCCTGATGGTAATACAGACCCATAGCTTTTTCATCGGGCATATCTTCAATCAGGCGCAGCTTATAATCTTCATGACGCTGCTTAAATACATTAATTACCTCTTCGCGCGGGGTAACTTTTTTAATTACATCATAATTTTGTGCAATCAATTCTTTCATGCGAGTTTCAATTGCAGCAATATCTTCGGGTGTAAATGGGCGCTCGTACCAGATGTCATAATAAAAGCCGTCTTCAATTACCGGCCCGATAACCATTTTGGCTTCCGGATACAATTGTTTTACAGCATGACCAACCAGATGTGCACAGGAGTGACGAATGATTTCGACACCTTCTTTATCTTTGGCTGTAATAATGCTGACTTGTGCATCTTCTGTTACCTGATCACATGTATCTACCAGTTTACCGTTAATTTTACCGGCAATTGCGGCTTTGGCTAAGCCTGCACCTATGGAAGCGGCAATGTCAGCTATGCTTAATGGCGCTTCAAACTGACGGACAGAACCGTCAGGCAGGGTGATGTTCAGCATGCATACTCCACAAACAACAGACCAGACTCGCTTGATACAAGTGAGAAAATCAAATGGCTGCTTTTGATTATATTTATAAGGGTAAATAGAAGCCAAAGTTACTTAAGTGCACTTTTGCTTCTGTCAAATAATTTATTTTAGCGATTTGGATTTTGCTTGGCAATGCTTGGTCGGCGAAATGTGGTGCTTTAGGCTATAATAATATATTCTGTCATAATTTTTGCCTCTGAATTATTTAATATGCTGAAATTTTCTTTAAAGCGCACGGATGGCTTTGCGCGTCGTGGTACTCTGGAGTTGAATCATGGTACGGTGGAAACACCAGTATTTATGCCGGTAGGAACATACGGTTCAGTTAAGGCTATGTCGCCGCGTAATCTGGAAGAAATCAAGGCACAGATTATTCTGGGCAATACTTTTCATCTGTGGCTCAGACCCGGACTCGATGTTATCCGTGATTTTGGCGGGTTACATGATTTTATTGGCTGGAACCGGCCAATACTGACAGACTCCGGTGGTTTTCAGGTATTTTCACTGGCACAAATGCGTAAGTTAACAGAAGAAGGCTGTACTTTCCGCAGTCCTATTAATGGCGACAAGCTGTTTTTGTCTCCTGAAATTTCTATGCAGATTCAGACGGTACTCAATTCAGATATTGTCATGCAGCTGGATGAGTGTCCTGACGGAAATGTAGATGCCAGAGAAGCCGAAAAATCTCTGCAAATGAGTTTGCGCTGGGCTGAACGCAGTAAAAATGAGTTTGAACGCCTGAATAATCCGAATGCTTTATTCGGTATTGTTCAGGGTGGAATGTACGAGGATCTGCGCGAACAATCACTGGCCGGACTGGAGGAAATCGGTTTTCCCGGATTATCTGTAGGCGGGCTGTCTGTGGGTGAGCCAAAACCTGAAATGTACCGTATTTTGCGTGCTATCGGACCTAAACTTCCGGCACATAAACCACATTATCTGATGGGAGTAGGTACACCTGAAGATTTGGTATACGGTGTGGCATGCGGCATTGATATGTTTGATTGTGTTATGCCTACCCGCAATGCGCGTAATGGCTGGCTGTTTACCCGTTTTGGTGATGTAAAAATCCGAAATGCCATATACCGGCATGACCAGCGTCCGCTGGACGAAAGCTGTGACTGTTACACATGTCGCAATTTCAGCAGGGCTTATCTGCATCATTTACAGCGTGTGGGTGAGATTTTGGGTGCACAGTTAAATACGATACATAATTTGCGCTATTATCAGATACTGACTGCAGAAATGCGTCTGGCTATTGAAGCTGGTAAATTCGAAGATTTTCAAACACGCTTTCATGCTGAGCGTGCCCGGGGTGTATTGTGATCAGAAAAAGCACGGTAGCGACTATTGTCTTTATATGATAGAGGCAAATGATGTCAGGCTAGTGGTTATAATCTGCAGTTAGTAAATTTTTTGAATATTGTTGAGTTATAGTGGAGAGCAAGTATGAGTGAAAAAGCCTGGTCAGGCCGTTTTCATGAACCGGTAAGTGAACTGGTTAAACAGTACACAGCATCAATAACTTTTGATAAACGTTTGGCACAATGTGATATTCAGGGTTCTCTGGCGCATGCACAGATGCTGCATCAGTCTGGCGTGCTTAGTGCAGAAGATCTTGCAGCAATTAAAACCGGTATGCAGGAAATCCTGGCAGAAATTGCTGCCGGTAAAATTGACTGGTCAGTAGATCTGGAAGATGTTCATATGAATGTGGAACATTTACTGACTCAGAAAGTAGGGGATGCCGGTAAACGTTTACATACTGGACGTAGTCGTAATGACCAGGTTGCTACAGATATTCGTTTGTGGCTGCGTGATGAAATAGACAGTATTGTTCTGTTAATTAAAGATTTACAATCTGCTTTGGTTGATCTGGCCGATAAAAATGCAGAGGTGGTGATGCCGGGCTTTACTCATATGCAGGTAGCTCAGCCTGTAAGCTTCGGCCACCATATGCTGGCATATGTGGAAATGCTGGGGCGTGATAGTGAACGGATGCTGGACTGCCGTCATCGTGTAAACCGTATGCCATTGGGTGCGGCTGCTCTGGCCGGAACGACATTTCCTATTCAACGCGAGATAACTGCTCAATTACTTGGTTTTGAAGAAATTTGCCAGAATTCTCTGGATGCAGTGTCTGATCGCGATTTTGCCATTGAGTTTACTGCTGCAGCATCCATTCTGATGGTACATCTTTCCCGTCTGAGTGAAGAATTAATTTACTGGATGAGTCCGCGTTTTGGCTTTATTGACATTGCCGACCGGTTCTGTACTGGTTCCAGTATCATGCCGCAGAAAAAGAATCCTGATGTACCTGAGCTTGTACGTGGAAAAAGCGCAAGAGTTGTAGGACATCTGATGGGGCTGATTACTTTAATGAAATCACAGCCACTGGCATACAACAAAGATAATCAGGAAGATAAGGAGCCGCTTTTTGATACAGTTGATACTTTGACAGATACTTTGCGTATTTACGCAGAGATGATGCGAGGTGTTAGCGTTAAACCTGCAAATATGCGTGCGGCAGTTTTGCAAGGTTTTGCAACAGCAACAGACCTGGCTGATTATCTGGTTAAAAAAGGTTTACCTTTTCGCGATAGTCATGAGGTCGTTGCACGTGCTGTCCGACTGGCAGAAGAGCAGCAACGGGAATTAAGTGAGTTACCGCTGGATATATTACAGTCTTTCTCCGGCTTGATAGAAGAAGACGTTTATCAGGTACTTTCTCCTGAGGGCAGTCTTCTTGCCCGTAATCATATTGGCGGTACTGCGCCGGTTCAGGTACGCGCACAGGTTGCTCGCTGGCGTCAGTATTTGCAGGCGGTTTAGCGTTTGTTAAACCAGCTTAGCTGGTTATGAGGATATTAAAAAACGGGTCAGATATTTTTGTCTGATTTATATTATTGGATTTAAATTCAGATTATCTCCTCTGAATAATTTGTCAGGATCAAACAGCCGGTATGCAGTGCATACCGGCTTAAAGTATTAATTCAGATAATTATATTTTTTTGGCTCTGAATACTATTGGTACAATTATTTTTATTGGTTTGTTTATATTTTTGATTTCTATTTGAATCTTAATACGATAGCTTATACTAATGAATTTTCCGTTTGAATCAAAATAGAAATCGCTTACCATTGGAAGAAATTGATATTCGAATTGATCTGAGTTATTTATAAAAAAATTATTTCTATCAGATAATGAAGCAGCTATATTCTTTACAGCAGCGTCTAACTCAGGTTTATATTTACTATCAGGATATGCTTTGTATAACCTTTCTTTTAATATCGTAGAAATATTCAGGTTATCAAGATATGTAGTATTATGTTTCAAGCTTGCAATATTATCTGTATTCAGCTTGAGCTGATATTTTGCCTTTAGCCTTTTGCCGTACTTGTCAACATTTACCTTTTTGAAAGCATTGGGATTAATTGCTGCATAACTGTCATAAATATTTACTTTTTTGAAGACACCTCGATCGGCGGCGTAGCTATCAGATGTATAATCGGGTAAATTTTTTAATAAATCTGATACAGAGATATCAGATATGGTTTCCTGTGAAATTGGTGGTTGAATATCCTTGTTATTTATCATCCGTTTATTGTCAGGTATGGTATCTGATGCATGAGTAGATGATTTTGTATCTGGTGAGTTTTCAATTATATGGCTACATGAAGTAACTATTTCTACAACTGCGAATATTAAAAAACATTTTTTAAATTTCAGCCACATAGAAATTCCTTTAAATTAAGAAGAATTCTGACAATTAATAAAACATATTATCATTATTTATATAAATTTTGCTTATATAATTTATTATTATATTTAAGATCAACAGTAATTAGTCTTATATCATGGATAGCATTTAATCAGTTGGGTTTATTTCATAGAAATTTACGATTATGTCATAAAGAATTTTAGTAGCTGATACAATGAATGTATTCATATATCTTTTTATTTATTTTATTATTCAATATTAGGGTAAAAGTAGTTGCGTAGTCGGGCAAGCATATCCAGATCTGCTATTAAAGCACTACAATCTGCATAGCCATATTGCTGTAATAGCAGCGGATTTATCCAATTCAGACGATTATCCAGGCGTTTACAAAGTTCTGTTTCTAAACAGGTGTTGGTAAATTTTTCACTATTTTGCCATACATAGTTAATCAGTTCCTCGTCTTTAAAATGGAGTAAAGTTATTTTATTGTTAATCATTACTATGCCTCTCATATAACAGCGCTTATAAGATTATATTCTTTACTGTTCATAACTTTTTTCTTATTTTTTCCTCGTTTGATTTCCTCATGTTTCTCTTTATTAAATACTGACTATCACAATTTTTCAGATGATTAAAAAAATTTGATACTGATAAAGGTAGTCAAAAAATTAACCTGCATGATAATCAATAATTTATCAATGTTTCTCCTTTGTAGACCTGCTTATGTGTTTTGGCAAATATACTATTTCATCATGCTTTTATTAATTAATAAATTAATATTTTTATGTATTTATTTAAATTCTTATTTATGTTTTAATCAAAATAAGGTAAGTGTATTAATTTTATTCAAATCTATTTTTATTATGTTCTCAGTACTTATAACGGTTGATTTTAGCCAGAAATGGTTATATCGATTGGTTCCCAATCATCACTATTTTTACAAGATAACCAACTAAGAGATGTGTCGCCGATGTTGTACTCATTTTCTTCAGTTGTAGAAATAACTACTCCATGGCTTTCAGAAAAAAATAAAACAATAAATCCATATTCCGGATCTCTGCGAGCTACCGGATATGTAATTCTCTCGCTTGAAGGTTTGACAATTTCCAACATAATTAGCTCCTTGAAAATATGATTAAGTGGTAGTAATAAAAATTTGCTATTACCAAGTTCTAAAAACTGAAACATACTTATATGTGACAAATATGCTGTAGTTTTTAAACTCACTTTAATTCTGTTTTGGCTAAAGTCTATTTAGAAAATAATTAACAAATAAAATATACGAAAGTTATTTAAGCTAAGTTTATGAAAAAGAGTAATTAGTTCCGTCATAAATTTCTTCCTTTTTAAAGTTTTGTTTAATGTTAAAGCCATTGGTTTCATAAATTTTTCCATGTGTATATATTACAATTGTAATTAAATATTTGCAATCATTTTTGTGATAATTTAAGTGTAAATATTATAATTATTTGATTATTATATGTTTTAAAGATTAATTTTGTGATTGAATGACGTAAAAAAAACCGCTATTGGATAGCGGTATGAATTTAGACTTTTAACCTCCCCGCCAGACCATCTTACCAAGCACTTTGAATTGATCATATGTTTCCTGTGTAACATGCATAGTTTCATAGTCACGATGATAGCTAATAATATCTATACCATTTTCTGTGTTGCGTAATTCTTTTATATATAATCTGTTTTTATAGATTATTGCATATACACCGCCATCTACAATTTCCAGATCATTTATGTTTAACAAAATTGTATCCATGTCATAGAGTAATGGCTCCATAGATTCGCCACGGACATACATTGCTTTAAGAGATGACTCATCAAGCCCCTTTCTTTGTAACCAGCTTTCTCTGAAAAGCAATTTATCTTGAGTATCACGAACTATCCAGGTTGCGTTACCCATACCTGCAGATAAACTAATATCATAATATGGAATCTTCACATATGCCCCAATACTGTTACTAATATTTTTGTCAGAATAACTACCAATTTCAGAGGATAACGGAACGACGCTTAAGTCCTTTACACCGTTTAATAAGTAATTCGGTGTGGTATCAAGAACCTCTGCAAGCTCTATGATTTTTTTGGTGCTTTTATTTCTGCCTGTTTCAATTTGAGCTATTGTACTTTGTGGAACGCCTGCCATTTTTGCTAATTTAGCCTGTGAAAGATTTTTACCCTCACGAAGCTTAGCCAGACGTTCGCCGAATGTGGTCATGGATCACTTTCTGAATAAAAGTCAAAATTTATCACATTTGTAATAATGCTTCAATAGCCTAATTTTATCATTTATTTAATATAAATTTATATAAAGATTTGTTTATAATTCATCATAAATGAGCGGTTATATTATATTTTAAAGTGTTATCGAATTTATTATAGGCTTCAGATTTGTTATCAAATATTGGCTTAATTATAATCCCATCACATTTTATTAAAAAATAGTAACAACTATGCTATATGCTACTATTAATATTTAGAGCTATATATTAACTAGTAAAGTATTAAGAGTTAATCAGAGCTAGTATGGTCATAATTACCAATAAAAAACGCTGCACAAATTTGCTATTAATAGTTCAATTCTTAAGTGATAATTGATTCATCCATTTTGCTATAAAAATAATATTTTGATTTTAAATATTTATTGTAAAATTAAAATTTATTAACACATAATAAGACGGAATTAATTTTACGCATTGTGCTGATTTATATTAAACTGATTTGCAGAAAATATGAATTTATATGAATAAAATTCATTTTAATTAATCTTGATTTTTTCAGATTGGTAGGGGATAATTTCCTTGGTTCCAAAATATCTAAGCTAGTAATAAATATTTTTCTATGTTTATTCATTTAATGCTATAAGTATTCAAAAATTAGCAATAAACAAGTCAAATTTTTAGATATATATTTTAAATTTTTCTATGACAACCCCGCAAATATAAAAGTTATCAGACATTTTAATAATCGGGTAGCGATTATTAAGTGGTTTCAAATAATGATAGCTACCCTCACTGATATACTGCTTAAACATGGCTTCGCTGTCATTTTCACGCACAATAACAAAACAGCCATTTTTTACAGAATGCTCTGGATCAACAATAATTCTGTCGCCTGTAGTAAATTCAGGTTCCATGCTATCACCTTTAACTTCAAGTGCAAATGCTTGGTTTCCAGGTTTGCGTAGTGTTGGTACCCAGATAATATTGCTTTCTGTTAGAGCATTTTTGTCCAGCTGTTTGTTAGCATCTACCCATGATAGTAAGGGCACTTTATAACCATTAAACAAAATTTCGTTAGTTTCAAATGAACCAATACCAAAATGCTCAGGTTGAACAACATCGGCAAAATATGAAACCAGCTTGTCAATATGTGTTTTATCTACACGACCAGTCTGGATCCAACTAGTTACTGAAGGCGGCTTGATTCCAAATGCACGAGCTACATCCGCTTTGCGGACGCCTTTGAGTTCAATCGCCGATTTAATTGCCTCACCTAATTTTTTACCAGTATACATAATTAACCCTTAGTTTATACCTAATCTTATTTAGTGGTTTCATAATTAGGCAATGATTTGCATTTTATTAGTTATAGACTTATTATTATGACAATTTTAATAGATAATTATGGCTTCTATTAATTATAATCAATTTTATTTAAGGCATAAGTAAAGATATATTTATTAAATTATATGATAATACAAATGCATAATTTAATTTATAAGGAATATCTATTATATAAAAAAGGAATCATATGATTTTACAAAAAAATATTTAACCAATATTAATCTGAGTGTATATTTTAAATATTAATTCCTAATTGAAAAATATAATAAATTAAACCATTTATTGTAAAATAAAATCAAATAGCATATTTATTAGATTAAGGTATATCTATGAAAGACTATAAATTTGAAGTAGATCTGGCGGAAAATGTATTGCGCGCTTATGAATATTGCATGAGAGACACAATCAAAAAAGGGCATTGCCGAAGTATAGAGTGGAAATATCAGGCACATACACCGGAAAAAAAAGTTCAGCAGACACTTTATCCTACTTATCAGCCAGAAGTGTATGATATGGTAAAAGCATCTATGGGAAATCTGTTTTACAAAAATCGTGAAGCTTTTGCTTTATTATCCAGTAAATACTGTAAATTAAGTCCTTTATATAAACGTCAGAACCAAAATACAATCAAACGTAATCAGCGTAGACGTTATTCCAGTAAGGACTGGAATGAGTCAATTGAACAAAGTTTGTGGCTCTTTTGGCAAGAAATGAAAACACAATCAGATTTTAAAAAATATTTTCGGTTTTCTTCTTGACAATTAGTTTACAATGATTATAATACATTTATATTTTATAGGTATGCTTAACCTTAAACAGCTGATAATTAAAGTTCCCGAAAGGGAGCTTTTTTGCGTCTTGAGATAGCGTTTTCACTTCCTTTTGCTATTAAGTTAAATTTTTTATTTCGTTATTGAATGAGTAAAATTAAAGCAGGTTTATAGCTCAGCTTATATTTTATTTTTAAAGTAGTATCAAATTAATTATTTTATATTTAATTTTAGTTTAATATTTATATATTAATAAATTGAAATTGAATATTTATAAAATAGATTAAATATTTGTATTTTAAAATATAAGATATATAAATGTTGAAATTTTCAAATTGACAGTAATTCATAAAAGTCAATTTATTAATATTTTTTAGAATTTTATATTTATATATTAAGTCGAATGCACATTTCTAGTACTCGGCTCAATATCTCATGAAAACATTTATTATAAATATTGAGGTTGTAATTAAAGAGTCTATAAGAAGCCTCCTCTGTAAATGATTTGGCCGATTAATTCAATATCATTTAATGATACAGATTTCATCTGGATATTCATAGAAGTTATAGCTTTTAAATGGTTATTTTAATAACCAATTAAGTTTATATTACCTTAAACTTACATAAAGTTAAAACAGCTAATCAACTTATTATATAGTTTGTAAATATATTTTATTAAATATTGGTTAATTTGTATAAGGTTAAAATTGAAAAACTAAAATTTAGATACATAGAATTTATTTTTAAAAAGGAAATACCTCAAAGGCTGCCACCTATGAGGTATTAAATAAACAAAACCCAAGACTAATTTAAGGAGTTTTGAATGGATAATGATATCACATTTGTTTCTTTTCATGGGAGTAGTTTGGCTACTGTCAAGGTCAAAAATACTATTTACGTTTGCATGAAATCCGTGGTGCAGGGGATTGGACTGGATTGGTCAACCCAGCATCGTAAATTAAAAGGCTGCTACCAAAAATATGGTTGTGGATTTTTATCTATACCAAACAAAAGTGGCACTAAAAAAATTCTGGTTATTCCGTTAAAAAAACTGACTAACTGGTTGCAAAGCATTAATCCGAAAAAAGTAAAAGACAGTTTGAAGGAATTGGTTGGGGTGTATCAGAATGAGTGTTCTCAAGCCATTCATTCACATTGGCGTAAATCAAGAGTAGCTAAAAAGCGTGGCCGACCTGGATTAGTTAAAGAAAATGGCGCTTCTGGATTGTTGCCGGCACAGATTACCATGATCAAGACTTTGCACAAACAGCTGGTAATGTCTGTAGAGCCTGAAAAACAGACTGAACTGGCTATGACATTATGGCAGGCTGTACGCACACGTTATGGTGTCAGCTATGAAAAAGTTCCGTCATCTAAATTTATTGATGTAATTTGCCTTTTAAGCCGGGTCGCTGTTAAAAAAGTTAATTTTAACAGTAAGGAAGTTACTAAAAACTGTTCAGACGAAATTCATGTTTCGGTGCAAAGTCTGATAAATTTATATGAATCATTTGTTTGTTCTCAGAAAATGCGGTTGATGTATGAACATTTATTACCTGCTTTCCGTATCCTGGGTAGTAAATATGAATCTCAGATTCATGAATTTGGCTATGGTATGGATAGCATTTTTAATAAATGTCATAAAGCTTTCTTACCTTTATTTGAAAAAATACCGGATTCTCCTGCCAAGGAATCAGCACGGGAATACCTGGCTAAATTGATGTAAACATTCAGGCTGAAAAAGTATTTTAATTTTTACTGAGTTTTAGCCATGCTTTATAAAATTAAAGGTATGGCTAATTTGCTGTTAAAGATATCTCGCAATATTACAAACGATTTAAATCAGAATTATGAATATAAAATATAGTTTTATATTATTTAATTGTATTTTAAATTTCATAAAAGATTAAAAATATATTGGAAGATATTTGTTTATATTTATGATTATAAATAGATATTTATAATCTATTGGTATTAAAGCCGGCTTTCAGCCGGTTTTTTTTGAGGATTTGATGGAAGATTTATGAAAAATGTGGAATTGGTATTTCAATTACTTTATTCACTGCTGGATTTAAGATTTTTACCAGATAAATTACAAAGATGGTTGTTTGATACTGGTACAAGAGTGATTACTGTTACCAGTGCGATGGTTATGATTGGTTTTGCTGGCATATTTATTTTGGGTGGCAGCGAAGTTTTTCATCTGAAACTATATAAAGGTTTTTTGCTATTGCATCCTTTAACACTGTCTGTGTTACTGATAGGTGTGGCTTTAACACAGCTGGTTATTGCAATATTTAAGTCTAATCGATGCAGTGTATTGTCTGGATATTTGCTGATTTTTTCAGCATTGATATGGGCTGTAATTTCAGCTACTTTCTGGGCCTCTTATCCACCATTAACAACCGGAATGACAACTTATCCTGTGCTGGCTGTGGTATGTGCTCTGGCCGGGAGAAATTTGATCAACTACGCTAAACGGATTGAAGATTCTAAATATAAAGGACGATAAAGTATGGAGTTTTTAAAAGATGCTTTTTCCGTCTGTATTTTATTTGCGCTGGTAGGTGGGCTGGCTGGTTCTTTACTGGTTACAGATTACAAACGCTATGGTTGGTTTATGACAATTTTATTTGTCTTGTTGGGAATGATTTTTGCTGCGGCAATAACTGATTATTTTTTCCCACAGAATCATCCATGGCTTTTTGCCGGAGTTGGTGTATTTGCAGGAATGTCAACTACATCGTTTCTTGATGCATTTAAAGCTGCTGCACCGAAACTGGCACAACGCATAATGAATATTGTAAGTAAAAAAGCAGAAGAGTTTATTGATAGTGATAAATCAACAAAAGAATAAATATAAATATAAATCAAGCAGCCTTTGGGCTGCTTTTTTTTGGGGTGATAAATATGTATAAATTAAGTAACCGATCCTTACAGCGTTTGTATGGAGTCAATTGCAGCCTGGCCAACGTGGTAAAGCGGGCTATACAGATAACAAATCAGGATTTTATGATAACTGAAGGGGTGCGTTCCCGTGAGCAATGCTGTATTAATTATGGTAAGGGGCGAACGGCACAACAATGCAGCCAGAAAGGAATACCGGTAAAATATGCTCAGCCAAATTTAAGTAAGGTGACCTGGTTAAATAATCCTTATGCCAGTAAACATGTTACAGGCAAAGCTGTGGATCTGGTTCCATATCCTGTTGACTGGACTGATTTGAATAAATTCCAGACTATTGCGCTGGCAATGAAGCAAGCGGCTGCTGAACTTGGAGTGAAGATAATCTGGGGCGGAGACTGGAAAACCAGTAAGGATTATCCTCATTTTGAAATTTTATAAATATTTTTATAATTATAGCGATAATTTATCTGATTTAAATTATTTTTTTGCTTTTTTCAAGCTAAAAAGATCAGATTAAATCAGTTGATTAAAGTCTTTTATATATAAAAATAATTATAAAACGATATATTTTTCTGGTAACAGTATGTCTATTTTTGTTTAATAATATAATTTTGATTATTAGTTTATTGGATAAAAGTCTAGCAAGATTAATTATATAATATATTTTTTAAATATTATTGACTAAATCATAAAATATGTTATAATTCTTAAAAATTAACAGGTATGCTTAACCTTAAACAGCTGATTACACAAGTTCCCGCAAGGGAGCTTTTTTGCATTTCAAAGAAATGAAACTTTATATTTATAATTTTTGACAGGTTGTAATATATAGATATTTAGAAATTAGAAAGAATTTGAAATAAAAATAGAAAGACTGGTGGAGGCGGGGGGAATCGAACCCCCGTCCGAAAGTCCTCTACAGAGCGATCTACATACTTAGTCTTGCCAACTTCGAATCTTATTCACAAACCGCCGACAGACAGGCTGTTTGTAAACCAGTTGCCATAAATCTTGTTTAATGCCAGACAACACGACATTAAACCAGCCAATGTAAATGTCGTTGCGGTGAGTTGCCTCACACGGCCCACTGGCGAACCGCTGCAACGTTTAGCCTTAAGCGGCTAAAGCGTAAGTTTCGTCGTTTGCGACTATATAAATTCAGTGTTTAACGGGAATCTGAGACCCCGGTATGCACGCATCTGCTTTGCAACCCCCGTCGAAACCAAGGTCGCCCCCAGATGGTCTGGCAATTATACTTTTTTTTGGTGATTTTGCATAGTTATCTATGCTACCGGCTCTTTTCCCAGAAAAATAATCTTCACTTCCGAAGAAAATGATAAATTATTATCAATTGAGGAGTTTAAAGAGCATGGAATTTGGATTGGAGAATCACATGCATGAATGTGTTGCTATAGTCAAATATTTTGCAAAAGCACTACATACTTCTCTTTGGAAAAAAGGTGCCAGAATTAAAGGAAACACTAGTATTAAACCCGTTACTGCTATAGCAACATTTAATAATAATGGTAAATATCATGGTCATACTGCAATTTATATTAGTCGAACAGCTGCCGCTATAAATGTTTATGATCAATGGAATAGCGTACCTTTACATTTTCGCTCAATCCAATTTAAGGGTCATGGCTACGTTTCTAATGATGGGGATCAATTTTATGTTATTGAATAATCAGAAAAATGCGATATTATTTTCAGTCTATTTTCTTGGACTAATTTCATTTAATTGCTATGCTCAGACACCTGTTGTGAGTTGTCCACCAACATTTTCTGACGGACATGGTATTCATAAACTTACTGAAGTCATGGTATATGATGGTCCAGTATGTATGAAAGCATCATTAGTATCTGAGTATAAAAAAAACAAAGAAGTATGGGTTCTAGATACATTAAGGGATCCATCAGTAGTTTGTGCGTATGAGAAAATCCCTCATTACATTGTTCTTAATGCGAAGGGGGCAGCTTATTGTGAAAGAACAACGGCACCAGTACAGGTAAAATGTATGCCATAGCCATTTAGTGCAAACAGTTATCTCATATCGTAAGTTATTTGCCAGCTTTTTATAAAGTTACGGTACTGGCAATCTGATAATGCCAATTGATAGGATGAGTCTGGCTTATAAGAAGATAAAAAATCTATGATTTGTTTATTATTTCAGCTGCGGTAAGGCTAGCAGTAATTACTGTATACATCAGCTAATTTTTCTTTATTTTGATTGATATACAATTTAATGAATAGTTATTAATGTCCGATTATTAATCCTTTTTGAAAATATGTGCTGTTACAGAAATAAGGATTATTAAGAAGAAACTGGTTGCGATAGAAGTAATAAATTATCAGTAATAAGGTCATTGTTTTATAATTTGCATTATTTTGTCTGCAATGAGTGCTGTTATGTATGATGTCAATACTAATGATGTACGTCATTTTTTTGCGGATGTATGGCGTAAACGTCAGCAGCCGCAGTTGCTGGATGCACTGCAACAAAAAGCGTTAAGAATTATTGCTGCACACTCTGAATATGCACCTTATCTGGAAAATATCGAGCAGTATTTAACCCGGGTATGGCGGCCTGAAGAAGGAGAAACTAATCCGTTTCTGCATTTATCTTTACATTTGTCTGTACAGGAGCAGGTAGCGATAGATCAGCCTTTCGGGATTGCTGCTATTCATCAGCGTTTGTGTCAGCAGTATGCAGGCGACTGGGTAAAAGCGGAACACGATATGATAGAAGTTCTGGCTGAAACTTTATGGCAGGCGCAACGATATGGTCAGGGGCTGGATGTTAATGATTATATGACACGTTTACGCAGTCTGGTCGGATTGGGGCAGGAAGATGAGGCTCGTTTAAACCCTCATGAAGTCGGAAAAATTTCTGATATACAAGCATGAATTGCTCAGGCTTTGATTATGGTTTATTGTTTTGTACATTTGTATCAGTTATCCATGTTGTTGCAATGGGATTGATACGGGTATTTATTTTCAATAATCTTAAATCAGGGGATGAATATGTCTTTCTGGGCAAGTAATGCAAATGCTTTGCTGCTATTATTGTTTGTGGCTTTGGGTATTATCGGGCATAACCCTTCTGTAACCATTTCTGCACTGATTATTTTGCTGGTGCAGCAAACGCCTTTGCTTAAATATGCGCCTGTACTGGAAAAATACGGTGTGCAACTGGGTATTATGTTACTTATGATAGGGGTACTGGCTCCTTTAATTACTGGTAAGGTTCAGCCCGCACAAATTGCAGCTTTGGTAACCAGTTGGAAAACCATGGCTGCGGTAGTGGTAGGTATAGTGGTGGCATGGTTGGGGGGACGCGGTGTTCATTTGATGCAGGTTAATCCGACCATTGTCACTGGTTTAATGATTGGCACCATTATTGGTGTGGCTTTTTTACGCGGAGTACCGGTCGGACCTCTGATTGCGGCAGGATTGTTATCGCTGATTTTATAGTAGCCGGATTGCGAAGTTCTTGCCAGAAAGATACGCTCTCGTTATAATGCGCGCAATTCCATTCTCACGGAGAGGTGGATGAGTGGTTGAAGTCGCACGCCTGGAAAGCGTGTATACGTGAATAGCGTATCGAGGGTTCGAATCCCTTCCTCTCCGCCAGATTTTAGATTAAATCCGCTTTGAAATAAGCGGATTTTTTTATGGGTATAAAAATTGCAATTATATATTTATTTAATATTGATAAATTAAGATCAATATTAATAATACTTATTTGCTAAATTGCGGTTTTCGCGTGATTTTATACTCATATTTATGGAGGTTGAAATTTAAATTACATAGCAGATAACTAAGAAAAAATCTTGCTACGTAATTTTAACTAAAACATCCGTTTGAATTTTTATAAAAGGATTGAATTATGGAGAATAAGCTGGACATGACTACCATTATAAATAGTGAAGAACAAAATGATTTTCCAAAACCGGATTTCGAAAATAATTCCACAGGTTATAAATATGGTTATTACAGTATATCTTACAATGATGGAACCACATGGATACAGAATGGCTTTTGGTGGGCACCAATAAGTGGAAATTTTGCATTTCCTAAAGTTGGATCGTTACTTAAGCGAACAGATATTATTGATAAAAATCATAATATTATTTATTCAATTTGTGCAAAAGCAAACGAAAAAATTAGTGGTTTTGGTGGAGGATATCCCTTAACACAAGAATTTTATATTAACAATAAAGATAAGTTTGAACGTAATATTTGTTTATTATCTAAAGCTGAATGAAATTTAATTAGATGTTTTAAAATACAATAGTTTATTGTTGATATGCAAGCTGCCTTGAATTTATGGTAGCTTTTTTTAATTTTAAGATTTTTGATTAATTTTATTTAATATATATAAAACTAACTTTCAATAATTATTCATTGAACATAACTATTCAATATTTTTATATCAATTTAAATGAAATGAACGGGATGAATAGGGAAGATTGCTTAAATTTTGAAGCATGATCATTAAAGAAAGGTATGTCAATGGCTGTAACAAGGGCTCTTCTGAACCATATTCTGATACATATTCAGCAGGCTCTGCCGGATTATTCGGTACAGCTGATGCCAAATAATTTAAAGAATTATCAGTTTGTTCATCCGTTGGGTGCAGTGCTGATTGGTTATCAGCGCAGTAAATTCAGTAAGCCATGCACTACTGACCTGCTTACGCAGGAGCGGCATTTGCAATTGCGTTTTACTGTTTTTGCACGTGCTTTGGATGGTGAAAACGGTGTTCTGGATTTACTCGATTCTTTACGTCTGGCATTAGTGGGATTCCAGCCTGAACATTGCCAGCAAATCCGATTGTTGAGTGAGCGCTTTCTGGGTGAGGCCGACGGAGTCTGGCAATACCGGTTACGCGCTCGCACCGAGACACTTCAGGTAGAGCAGCGTCCGGTGATTAATCAGCAAAATTTGGTCAAGTCTATACCAACTCGTGGTGAGATTAAGGCCAGAGCTATTTCACATTCTGTAATTTCGAAGGAGTAAAAATCATCATGGCAGCAGCCTATTTGCATGGTGTTGAAACAATTCGTATTGATGGTGGCAGCAGCCCTGTCTATACCGTAGACGGGGCAATTACTGCAATTGTCGGTACCGGTATGTCTGGTCCGGTTAATGAGTTAACTGTATGTCAGACTGTTAAAGATTTCAGTCAGTTCGGTTTGCTGACTGGTGCAGGTTTCACTTTACCTGATGCGGCCAATATCTGGACTCGTTATCAGTCTGGTGTTGCTTATGTAGTGAATGTACTGGATCCGGATAAACATAAAACGGTCGTTGATTCTGAGTTACTGGTTATTGACGGTGATACGCTGACTGCGAAAACAGCACATCCGGCTGTACAGGCAGGTTATACAGTTCTGGCTGGTAATCAGACATTATCAGAGGGTACAGACTATGCTTTGAATAATGAAACAGGTGAGCTGACTTTTGTTCAAATGCGTTCAGATGTATCTATTAGTTATGCTTATCTTGATCCAACTAAGGTAACTTCAGAGGATATTATCGGCGGTTACGAGGCAGCTACCGGTAAACGCAAAGGGATGGAACTGCTTACGGAAGGTTTTACCCGGCTGGGAGCAGATGCAAAAATTATTATTGTGCCTCAGTTTGATGCGGAAGCGACTGTGGCGGCAGCTATGGTTACTCTGGCTGATAAGCTTGAAGCCATTGCCTATATTGCTGCACCGAAAGGAACAACGCTTACCCAGGCTGTTCAGGGGCGCGGTTCACTCGGTAATATTAATTTCCAGACGTCTTCGGATCGGGCGCAATTATTTTATCCCTATGTTACCGGTACCAGTGGTGAGCTGGAAAGTCTGGCTACTCATGCAGCCGGTTTACGGATGCGAACTGATGTTGAACAGGGTTATTGGTTCAGTATTTCCAATCGTGAACTGTCCGGTGTAACGGGTATGGAGGTTTCGCTGACTGCACGTATTGATGATCCGCAGGCAGAAACCAATCGTCTGAATGAAAAGGGTATTACGACGGTATTTAACAGTTATGGTACTGGTTTCCGCTTATGGGGTAACCGTCTGGCCTGTTTCCCGACAGTAACACATATTAAAAACTTTGAAACTGCACAGCGTACCGGCGATTTGATTAATGAATCAATTCGCCGTGCTCAGTTACAGTATATTGATTTGCCGATTGATGATGCGCTGATTGACAGCCTTCTGGGTACGGTGCGCACCTATCTGGGTACGCTGAAGAGTATTGTTGGTTTTAGTGTCAGCCTGGATTATGACTATGATCTGGCTGATGCTTTCAGTAAAGGGCAGGTACCAATTAAGTATGACTATACGCCTAAACTGCCTGCAGAACGTATCACTAATACCAGTGTGATGACCCGTACTTATCTGGCTAATTTGATTAGTAACCAGTCTGCCGCTTAGGAAACAGTTATGACAGAATTTAATGCAATTTATAATGCCAATGTTTATGTTAATGGTAATAGTCAGTTAGGGCGTGCCAGCCAGTTTAAATTACCGGATATTTCTGTTGGTCAGACAGAAACTAAAGGTCTGGGTCTGGTAGGTTCAGTAAAACTGCCTAGCGGGATTGAGGCACTGGAAGGGGAAATCACCTGGAATAGCTTTTATCCGGATGTGTTTACAAAAGTATATAACCCTTTCAAAGCTTGTCAGCTAATGGTTCGGGCCAATGTACAGGCATTTAATGCTTCCGGACTTGCAGCTGAGGCTCCGATGGTTGTGACGGTAATGGCAACTTTCAGCAAAAATCCGTTGGGAACTTATAAACCGAAAGAAAAAGCTGAATTCGCCAGCACTTTTCAGGCTACTGAAATTCATCAGACAGTAGCTGGTCGTGAAGTGTTGTATTACAACGCATTTACTAATCAGTACCGGGTGAATGGTGTGGATATGCTGGCGCAGATGCGTGCAAATATTGGTATGTAATTTTTATTTGTATTGATGTATTTGAATGCTCACTCTGATTACCGGAGTGAGCTTTTTTATGGTTGAAATGTTTTTATAGGCTGAATTGATTCAGTAATTATTGATTAGTCGAGGAATAAATATGGCACAAACTGAAGCGCAAAATCTGCAAGAGCAATTGGGTACAGGCAAAGTAATTAAACTGGCGGAACCACTGCAAACACCAAGTGGTGCGATAACGGAGCTGACATTGCGCCGGGTACGGGTTAAAGATTTTAAACGTGCTGCAGAACAGTATCCTGATAATGCAGTATTACAGGAAGCTCAGTGTCTGGCTATGGCATCTGGTTTGCAAAGTGAAGATTTTGATGAGTTGTCATGGGAGGACTACACGCTGGTGCGTCAGTTTTGTCTGGGTACTCACTGATTGGGATAGTTTTTATCAGGCAGCTGCGGATTTAGCGTGGTGGTTTGGTTTTTCTCCGGCAGATATTGATGAAATGTCTCTGGAGGAAATTTTGCAATGGCAGCAACAGGCTAACCGGCAGATTAAAGCCAAATACAGCAAACTATAACTGGTTGCTGTCTGAAGTAACTGTGCTGTTAACTTGTTGTAAGCTTATAAGCGTGGTTATGAAGCGATAATAAGTTGACAGTCACAGTAATCGAAACAACAAATAATATAAATAAGTAGATTCCAATACAGTTTAGGTAATTGGAGAAAAATATATTGGTGCCGTTATGGATAATGGATTCGTTTCTGATTTTGGTGAGGTGCACCGTTCTGTAAAGGCTTTTGGCTTTGCTATCAGTACAGCGACACGGCATGTTGAGGAGATGGGGAAAGCTTTACAAGGTTTACATGGACAAATTCGCTCTATTGATAGTTTTTCAGCAGCGACGGCTAAAGCGGGTAATGCTCAGGATAAATTAACTCAGGCAATTGAAAGACAAAATAAGGTTCTGGAGCAGCGAACTAAAATCGGTAGTGAATTAAGCAAAACTAAGGGCACGCTGCAAGCTTTGATGAAACCGGCTGAAAAGTCTGTAAAAATTTATATGGAGCGCGAAACATCTGAAACCGGGCTGAAGCAGGCTATGATGCAAAATGATGGCAGATTAGGCAGATTTGATCAGATTAATGCCCGAACAGCACAGCTAAGCCTTGAGCAGCGGGGAAATAAAAATGATTTTACCAGTCTTGCCACTAATATGAAGATGGCTAATATGTCTGATGATTCGCTACTTCAGGGAGGTATGAAGTCAATAGCCAGTTTTAATGCATTATTCGGTAAAAAAATTGAGGATATTTCTGTTGCCAAAGGGCTGATGCAAACTTATAAGCTGAAGGATACTGAATTATCAGCCGGTCTGGACGCTGTACAGAAAATGGCTTATTCGACCGGAATGAGTTTGGAAGATATAGAAAAATTTCAAAGTGCTATGGCCTCTCCTCTGCAAAGGCTTCATCTGACCGGTTTACAGAACCAGCAAAAAATATATGCTTTAGAAGGTATGGCAATACAAGGCGGTATCAGTAAAGCTGTGGCCGCAGATGGGATGGAAGAATTTCTGAATAAGCTGGCGCAGGGACCTAAAGCTATGCATCTTGCTACGTCAGCTATGAATGCGGAAATGCGCCAGATGATGCAGAAATCCGGTGTAAAGTTTGATTTATTTAATAAAGACGGTTCACTTAAAGACATGCGTGTGGTTATTAGTGAGCTGGAAACGAACTTTAAAGCTGTTAAAACTAAGTATGGTGAACGCGCTGCACTGAATATGATGGATGCTGTGTTTGGCGGGAAGGGCGGACAAGTTGCTTCAGCCGCTGCTAAAGGTGGCCATACCGGTTATCAGGCCATGCAAACTAAAATAAATCAGCAGCCTTCTCTTGATCAGCGAGCAGAACTGCAGACAAATACGCTGGCTGTCAGTATGGAAAATCTGCAAGATTCGGTTGCTGAAGTCGGGAATGCTTTTGGTGCTATTCTGGCACCGGAGATTAATACTTTCGCTCAGGTGGCTAAAGATGTGCTGCTTAATACTGTATTGCCTTTTATTCAGAAACATCCGACGCTGATTAAATCTGTAGTGGCTTTTGGTATTGGAATGGCAGGCTTACGGATGGTATTACTGACTGTTCGTTATGCGATTACTATGGTTACCGGTCCGCTGGCTGTTCTGCGTACTATTTTTGCCCGTTTTCAGGTGGCACGTGAGCTTAAGCAAAGTGGTTCTGTATTTAAGCGTCTTCGAACTGCAATTTCCTCAGTAGGAAAATCTGCAGGTTCATTGCGTCAGAAACTGATGTCTTTTGGCAGTAAGCTGTCCGGCATTGGAAAAAAGTTTGCTGTTTTTAGTAAAGGTCGCGCTGCATTAGGTTTATTGCAAAAAGCATTTGGTGCAATTGGTCGTGCAGTAATGGCTCCCATCAGAAAAATTGTGCAGTCTTTTGGTCTGATTTCTAAGGCGGTGAGACCTCTGTTTTCGGTTTTTTCGAATTTGGGGAAGGGGTTTAGTGTTTTAGGTAAAGGCAGGTTTGTACTTAATTTGCTGCGTCAGGGAATTATGGCAGTAGGCCGGGCTTTCTTGATGTCACCGATAGGCTGGGTTGCGCTGGCCATTGGTATGGCCGCCTTATTGATTTATAAATATTGGCAGCCAATCAAGAAATTCTTTATTGGTTTATGGGATACGGTTAAGACCAAATTTGAAGCCGGTATGAATTTTTTCAGAGAATTACCTGCTAAATTCAGTGAATTCGGGCGCAATATTATTGATGGTCTGGTCCGAAGCTTTACTGAAGGTATCAGTAAAGCTGTTAATGCTGTAGGTGAGTTTGCCAGTAAAATTATTAATAAAGCTAAATCAGTATTGGGTATTAATTCCCCCAGCCGGGTATTTAAAAGTATAGGCAGCTCGCTGATGGAGGGAATGCATCTGGGAGTTGATCTTGGGGCGGATAAACCTGTTTCGGCGATAGGTCAGGTAGCTGAGCGTTTACAGCAGAAATTTAAAGCCGGTTCCGGAAAGCTGACTGCACAGTTAAATGAAAAAATGCAGCTAAATGCAGCAGAGTTTGCACAGAACCGTTATCCGGCCGGACATGATTCAAGTGCTGTAACCATTAATTTTAATCCAACAATTCAGGTTAATGGTAATGCTGACCGTTCAGTCATTCAGCAGGCGCTTGCACTGAGCCAGCGTGAATTTGAACAGATGTACCGGCGCATGATGCAGGCAAAAGAGTTGAGGAGTTACTGATGTATGCAATGCTAGGGGATATTCGCTTTGAAGTGCTGGATAGTTTCACCAGTTATGAAGAAACGCACAGTGCTGTTTTTGCCAAACATGATGTACTGGCTGGGCGACCGCGCCTGCAGGCTACCGGTAATGATTTGACTACGATACGTTTTGGTATGCTGCTGCATTGGAAACTGGCTAATCCGGATAATGCCTATAATGCGCTGATCAGTGCTAAAGAAGCGCAGCAGGCGCTGGCGCTGGTGTTCGGTTCCGGGCGGTTTGCGGGCTGGTTTGTGATACAGCAATTAAGCAGTACAACTTTAATCCAGGATGCTAAAGGGCGTACGGCGGCGCGCGAAATTAGTGTTGAATTGCTTGAATTTGTTGGTGATCCGAATAATCCGTTACCAACACCGGGAATCATGACCGGACAGAATCCGCTGCTTGCTCTTTTACCGGAGTCGGTTAAAGGCGCGGTTAATAAAGTTTCCGCAGCGGTTCAGACTGGTGTGCGTATTTATCATTCTGTTGAACAGAATATTACTGATATTCAGAACCTGATTACGCGCGCGCGTACTGTTCAGCATAATACTGCCGGCTGGATGGGGTTGATTGCAGATGTATTGTCTGTAGGTGGTCAGACTCTGGATAAACTGAATACTTTACCTGAGATTGGTGAATGGTTCGGAAATCTGGCCGGAGCAGCAGATTTTCTGTCTTACACGGGTCAGGCAGCCTGTCAGCTGCAAACATGTATTAATTTAATACAAACCGGTTACGATAGCGGAGAGTGGGGCGACTGGCTGAATACCAGTGAACAAGTGTTAGCAACGGTAGAAGACAGTATTGGAAATGCGACTGCAGGTACCCAGTCATTGACGGCATGGCTGGCAGCAAGAAAAGATGAGGTCTGATTATGGTTGATTCAGTCTTGCAATATCAGACCAGTGAAGGAGATCGCTGGGATTTGATTGCACATAAATACTATGGTGATGCCACGATGATTGACAGGCTGATTGCGGCCAACCCGCATTTAGCGCTGGCTGAACAGTTTACGGCAAATCTGACTGTACTGATTCCGGTTATCCGGTCTGATACTCATGCTGCTCAGGAGGATATGCCACCATGGATGCGGTAAATATGTTAAAAGGATTATCCGGCTTAAGCAAAACACATCCGGTTACTATGCCGGATTTCACTATCGAATACGAAAAAAAAGACATTACATTAGCAATTAGGCCTTATCTTATCAGTATCAGTTATACGGATTATCTGGGCGAGCAATCAGACGAGCTGTCTGTGTCGTTTGAAGATACAGATGGCAGATGGTTGCGTAACTGGTATCCTGAACAGGGTGATTTGCTGTCGTTTTCACTAGGTGATCAGTTTACCGGTTTAGTAAATCTTGGTAATTTTGAGATTGCGGATATCGATTATGCATTTAAACCAAATGTGATTACTCTGAAAGCGCTTTCTACGGGAATTACTTCGGCCAGCCGGACTTTACAGCCTAAGGCGTATGAAAAAACCACACTGGAAAAAATTGTACAGACAGTAGCCGCACGATTACAACTGGTGGTTAAAAATCCGATTGCCAAGCTGGAAATTGAACGTATCACACAGTATCAGGAAAGTGATGTTGAATTTCTGGCGCGACTAGCAAAACAATTTGGCTATACTTTTAAAATTGTTGATAAGACTCTGGCTTTTATTGCTAATACGGAATTAACTGCACAGGAACCGATACTGGTGTTGCTGCCAGAAGATATTGAGTCAGCCAGTTTTCGCGATCAGATCAAAGGCGTTCCTAATGAAGTTGTTGCTTCCGGCTACGACCCTAAGGCTAAACAAGTACGTACGGTTAAGCGTAAAGGACAGCCGTTACGCCCGCAAAGTAAACAGGGTGCAAGCGGTGACCAGCTGAAAATTGTGGCTAATAAAGGGGAATCACAGCAGCAATTAGCTGCACGTGCAGATGCTGCATTGGCCGATGCACGCAAGTGTCAGGTAACCGGCAGTCTGGATCTTTTTGGTAATGTCAAGCTGGTAGCCGGTCAGATTATTCGTCTGAGCGGTTATGGAAAAATGTCCGGAAATTACCAGATTAAGCAGGCAAGCCATAATTTGAGCCGCAGTTCAGGTTATGTAACGTCTCTGGAAATAAATATGATTGAATATATTGCTGATGACGCAGATGGTGATAAACATGCAGAAACTGTATGAATTTGGTGCGACTTTACAGTTTGGTATTGTTGAATCCATTGATGCCGGACGGCATATGCTTAAAGTCAGTTTACCGGCATTAGAAAATATTCACACTGACTGGCTGCCAATGCTGACTGCTGCTGCAGGCGGAAACAGTTTTTATTCACTGCCTGACAGTGGGGAGCTAGTCGCCTGTATTCTGGATGCACGGGGAGAAAATGGTGTGGTTTTGGGAGCCTTATACAATCAGGCTGATAGCACACCGGTAAATAATAATAATGTCTGGATGAAAAAATTCAGTAATGGTACGGTGATCAGCCATAATCGCAATAGTGGTGAAGTATGTGTTCAGACTGGTGGAGCAGTAATTGTAGAAGCAGATACGGTACTGGTTAAAGCAGGTGATATTACTCTTGATGCACCTACTACTACTGCTACCGGCAGCTTACTGGTACAGGGGCAACTGACCTATCAGGGCGGAATGGCCGGTTCCGGCGGTGGTGGTACGGCAGCCTCAATAACCGGCACAATTAAGGTTGAAAACGGAGATGTGGTAGCCGATGGTAAAAGTCTTAAGAGTCATACTCATCCTGATCTGACTTCAGGTGGAAATACGGGCAAACCAAACTGATAATCAGTGAAACGCTCTGCTAATTCTTATTTTTTATATCCCTGTTCATTCTGACAGGGATTTTTATTTTTGGAACACCGCTATGACCATAACACCGCGTACCCGCCACTGGCAGCTAGCGCCACTGGATAGTGGCTGCGATATTGTTACCGGTATTGATGATATTAATCAATGTATTTTGAATATTTTAATAACCCGTAAAGGGACAGATGTAACCCGGCCGACTTTTGGTTCAGACCATCTGGACTATCTGGATACACCAGAAGATGTCTTTATTCCGGGTGTAACCCGTGAAGTGATTCTCGCTATTCAAACCTGGGAAAAGCGTGTGGTAGTGGAACAGGTCACTTTTACGGGTCACGCACCTGAACTGACGATAACTGTTCATTGGCGGATCGCAGAAGAGGTAGCCGGTGAAATTTATCAAACAAATATTGGGTTGGTACAAAAATGACAGATTTAACTAAGCTTTCACGAACAGATGTAAAAATAGTTGAGGACGATCTGGCAACGATTCTGGCCGATACCATAAATGATTATCAGAATCGTACGGGCAAAACACTACAGCCGGCGCATATTGAACGCTTACTGATTAATACTTACGCCTATCGCGAGGCATTAACCCGTCAACAGGTAAATGAGGCTTACAGGCAGCAACATGTTCGTTTTGCTACCGGCCTGATGCTGGATTTATGTGGTGATGATGTTAACACTCCGCGATTACAGGCCCAGCCGGCACAAACAACACTGCGCTTTCAGGCTGTACTAAAAGGTAAAGAGCAGATTGTGATCCCGAAAGAAACCAGAGTTACAGTGGATTCGCTGATATTTACTACTACAGCAGCAGGTATGCTTACCGCAACCACTCCCAGCATTGAGCTCAATGCTGTCTGTCAGGCAACGGGAATCATAGGAAATGGCTGGTCACCAGGCCAGATAAACACTTTAGCTGATCATTTGACCGATATTACTGAAATTAAGGTCAGCAATGTCACGACATCAAGTGGCGGAGTAGATGTTGAAAGCGATGATGCTTATCGGGTACGTATTCTGCTTGCTCCTGAATCATTTTCAGTTGCCGGACCTGTAGGAGCCTATGAATATTTTGCCAGACAGGTAAGTCAGGACATCATTGATGTCTATGTAAGCAATGATACTGATAAACACGGTACGCCTCTGGGAGGTGTTGTTGCAGTGAATTTGCTTACAAAAACCGGTTTACCCTCAGCAGAACTTGTTAATCAGGTTCAGACAGCTTTGTCTGATGAGCGGGTACGCCCACTATGTGATCAAGTGATTGTACGGGCCCCAAAAACGTTTACTTATCAGGTAAATGCAATATTAACTTTGTATATAGGTACTGACGCACGAGCTGTACTTGCAGCAGCCCGAGCTGCTTGGCAGCAATATCAGATTAGTCAGGAGCAACGACTCGGAGTAGATGTAGTTCCGTTAGTTATACAGTCATTATTAAAAGTTGATGGTGTTTATAACGTTGCCACACCGGATTTGGTGCTGACTAAGGTTGCTGCTGATACATGGGCACACTGTACTGATCTGACCCTGAGCATAGCTGAGGAGGCAGTGGATGGCTAAGCTGACATATGCAGCAGTAATTGAGCGTGATCAGCGTATGCGGGCACTGGCTGCTCTGGGATTACGTCTGGATATGGTGTCTACACCACAGCTTATGCCTCGGCTAGTAGAACTGGTATTGGCGGATCATCTTGAACTTCTGGCTGAAAGCCATTGTATTCTCGGAGTAAACGGATACTGGCTGGCAGAAAGCGATCAGGCCAAACGGCAATTGATTAAAGGTGCATACGAGCTTCATCGTAACAAGGGAACACCCTGGTCGTTACGGGAGATTGTCCGCCGCCTTGGCTTTGGTGAAATAACGATTATTGAAGGGCTCAATCACCAGCGGCACAACGGTAATATTCAGCGCGATGGTATGTATGTACGCGGACATAATAGTTACTGGGCGCATTACCGTATCTTACTGAATAACCCGATTACTAATCAACAGGCAGCTTTATTACGTCAAACTCTGGCTGCTTTTGCTCCGGCACGCTGTGTACTTTCCAGTCTCGACTATACTGCTGTACCACTACAGCATAACGGACAGGCACAGCGGGATGGCTCATTTAACAAAGGAACTGCTTAATGGCAAATTTAAAAGAATCTTCGTTCTGGGAAGAAGGTATTTATCAATGGGAAACATCCGATCCGGTATTGGGTGGGGAAAACGGTATCGATAATGTACCGACACGACAGTTAGCCAACCGAACCAAATGGCTGAAAGACAATAAACTGGATAAATCAGCCACAGCTGCCAGCGCAGATTTGGCTAAAAAAGCACAGGTAGCTGACAAACTTAGCAAAGCCAGAAATGTGGGTGGGGTCGCATTTGATGGTACAGAGGATATTAATTTACCCGGTGTAAATAAGCCCGGAAATCAGAATACTTCCGGAAATGCGGCTACAGCCTCGTATGCAGCTCAGATAGCCGCCAGAAAAATTGGTGGTGTTATATTTAATGCCAAAACAGATATAAATTTACCGGGTGTCAATATTAAGGGTAATCAGGATACATCGGGTAATGCTGCTACTGCTACCAGATTACAAACAATATGTACAATAAATGGTGTGCCATTTGATGGTAGTGCAGATATTAATGCCACGCCAGCTGGAGCTGTTCAGTTTTTCGCCATGGAAACAGCACCTGTTGGCTGGCTAAAAGCTAATGGAACTGCATTGTCTCGAACGGTATATGCAAATTTATTTGCTGCCATTGGAACGATATTTGGAGCAGGTGATGGTAAAACGACGTTTAATTTGCCTGATTTAAGAGGTTATTTTCTTAGGGCATGGGATGATGGAAACAATATTGATTCTGAAAGAGTATTTGGTAGTAAACAAAGTGATGCAATCAGAAATATTACAGGCATCTGTAGTGGAGCCGGAGGTGTAAGTTTTGATACACTTACTGGCGCTTTCTACGATGTAGGCACTCGTTATTCAGCAAACACTAATTTGATGGACAAAAATAACAAGACTGATGATTTTGGTTTTGATGCTAGTAGAGTAGTACCTACCGCAAACGAAAATCGTCCAAAAAATATCGCATTATTAGCCTGCATTAAAATTTAAGGAATGAAAATGGAAATACAAGCAAAAACTATTCCTGTATGCCAGTTAGACGAAAATAATTATTTTGTTGGAATAACTATCGCTGACTTAGACCCTCTGGCAAATAATGGTCATTATTTAATTCCCGCATTATGTATTCAGACTGAACAGCCGGAATTCAAACATGGATTTGTTGCTCAATGGACGGGTAAAACATGGAAGTATATTGAAGATCATCGCGGAGAAACCGTTTATAGTAAGAAAACCGGAGAAATGGTGGTAATCAATGAATTGGGCGTATTGCCAGCTACTGTAACTACAATACCTTGTCCTGATATTTACCATCAATGGTCTGATAAAACAAATAGCTGGATAGAAAAAGCCGATGCTGAACAGTTACGCTTGCAGGATAAACGTAACAATGCCGGTTCATTATCCCGCACACAAATGCTTTCTCAATTGGAAATCACTCTGGGGAAAAATAAAGAAGCATTAGTGAAAGATGCAGAAGATGTGTTAAAGGGAATTGATTTAATCAAGATTCGCAATTACATTCTGGAAACTCAGTTTTTTGCTTTAAACGATGATAACTGGTGGAAATATTTAACTGATGTTTTGCAACTGGGTGAAAAGCAAATATTTGATATATGGCATGAAGCCAGTAATATTTAATTGAATTATTTTTAATAATTTAATCTATAGCTTTGTAATAAGTTCATCGTTATTAATAGCTACGAAATATTATCAAATTTATTAAATAAATTGTTTTTTTGTTATTTTAATAATTAATTAATAATTCTATTAATACTTACTAATTTTCAATTATTACAGAATATTGATTGTTGGCGGAATGAATAACCACAATCAATATCCTGTATTTCTTTTTATCTGATACCAATTTGTTCAAACTTTAAATTTATAAAATAAATTATTTTGATATTTAGGTATCCGATTTGTCTTTATTATGTTTATATAATATTGATTGCTTAAAATTAATATCATTTAGTCATTTTCTTTTTGTTTTTCCGACAATTTTTATCAGCGGCGTGCCAGCACTGCTGTAGACAGATAATCCTTAATCCCGCTACTAATTGAGTTTGCAACTTTTTTTCTGAAATCGCTGTTAGATAGTAAGCGTTCTTCAGTCGGATTGGAAATAAAAGCTGTTTCAACCAGAATTGATGGGATATCTGGTGCTTTCAGGACGGCAAAATTTGCCTGATCGACACTGCCTTTATGCAGGTTGTTGATTTTGGCCAGTTGATTCAGTACGTCTTTACCGAGTTTCAGACTATCATTGATGGTAGCTGTCTGAGTCAGATCAAACAGTGTGTTGTTGACATTTTTATCAGTTGAATAATTTACCCCGCCAATCGAATCAGCTGCATTCTGGGTTTGTGCCAGATATTTGGCTGCTGCACTGGTGGCGCCTTTAGGATTAAGTGCATACACACCAGTACCTTTTGCTGACGGATTGGTAAATGCATCTGCATGAATGGAAACAAAAACATCTGCTCTGAGTTTACGCGCTTTGGCTACACGTACACCCAATGGGATAAAAATATCTTCGTTTCGGGTCATATAAGTTTTGTAACCATACGAATCCAATATTTTTTTTACTTCACGCCCTATAGCGAGTACCACATCTTTTTCACGCAGACCGGAAGGACCTGTGGCTCCGGGATCTTCACCACCATGTCCGGGGTCAATCATAATTACAGGCTGACGATTCAGTTTATTTGGTGTACGTGATGGTTGAGGAGGCTGCTGTGTTACTGGAGGTTTATTTTCAGGCAGTTTTTTTACCGGAGGTGTGGATGCTGTAGCCTGAGGACGAGTAGTGCCGTCACTGTTTACTTTACCGTGACTGTAATCCTGTAATAGAGCCATTAACGGATCGTTTTTTTCTTGTTCCATGGCTACGGTGGCTGTAGGGTATAAATCCACTACCAGTCTGTTTTTAAAGTTGGCAACCGGAGCAAGCGAAAATACCTGAGGATTAACGGTGGTTTTCAAATCCATCACGATACGGATGGTTTCAGGATTAAATTGTCCGACGCGGACACTGGCAATATAGGGATCCATTGGGAGAACTTTATTGCTCAGTTCACGTAAAAACTGATTGGTGGCTGACCCCTGAATATCAATAACCAGACGGTCAGGATTCTTTAGCTGAAAATATTTAAAATGGATGGGTGTTGTGGATTCTAATGTCATCCTAGTATAGGCTGTGGCCGGCCAGATGCGTGAAGCCACAATATCAGCCCCTGTCTGGGCTGCACGTACAAATGGAGTTAGGCTGATTAAAAGCGTGCCAGTAGATGCAATTAATAATTTCCGGCGGCTGATGTGGTTGGACATGGTTTATTCTGTAATTTTATTTAATGTTTTTGTTCCGTTTGTAGTAACGGCATTTATCTGTACTGTGCGGCCACTACTTTTGATGGTGATGTTCAGGATAATATCAGCCGGAGGTGCTAAATCGCCGCCAAGCTGTGGCCATTCCATCAAAATAATACTGTCTGCTGTAATCAGTTCATCCAGCCCTGCATCCAGCCATTCTTCCGGATTTTGAAAACGGTATAAATCAAAATGATGCAGGTTAAAGCCTTTAAACGGATAAGTTTCAACTATATTGTAGGTAGGGCTTTTAACCGCACCGTTGTAACCAAGAGCGTTGAGTAAGCCTCTGGTAAAGGTTGTTTTGCCCGCACCCAGATCACCTTCCAGCCAGATAATCAGAGGAGGGCTGATAAGCTGTGCAAAACGTTCGCCCAGTTTCAGGGTATCGTTTTCATCAGCCAGAAAAATTTCACGGACTTCAGTGGCAGACATGGTGTTTTTAATTAATCAAAACGGGGTTATTATGCGATAAAGTTTGTAATAACGAAAGTAATAAAATTCAGTCTGTCTGTCTTGTTTCCGGATTCAGGCTTCTTTTATGTACATTTGTTGTGTACTAAGCTATGAGTATATTTCCGGGTCAATGCTATAATCACAATAATGACTGATATTCGATTAATTCAGTTTATGCTGAACTGAGTTGTCATGGTCAATGATGAAGAGACAAATGACTGCAATACAACAACCTATAGGTGTATTTGATTCCGGGGTGGGCGGCCTGACAGTGGTTCGCGCATTGATGGAACGGCTCCCTAATGAAAATATTATTTATTTTGGTGATACGGCGCGTGTTCCGTATGGTATGAAATCCAGACATACAATTGAAGTTTATACTGAACAGATTGTATCTTTTCTGCTTGAGCATGATGTTAAGGCACTGGTTGTGGCCTGTAATACTATAGCTGCGGTGGCAAGAGAAAAAGTAAGGCAACTTGCAGGCACAATGCCGGTTCTGGATGTAATTGCCGCAGGTGCACAGGCTGCTCTGGAAACCACTCAGAATAATCACATTGGTGTAATAGCCACCAGTACTACTGTTAACAGTAATGCTTATGCCCGGGCGATTCACAATCAGAATGCACAAACGCGTGTTTTTTCACAAGCCTGTCCGTTGCTGGTGCCGCTGGTGGAAGAAGGCTGGCTGGATCATGAAGTTACCCGCTTGACAGCACGGGAGTATCTGAAGCCGATTCTGGCAGAAGAAGTGGATACGCTGGTTTTGGGATGTACTCATTATCCGTTATTGAAGCCTTTAATCCGTCAGGAGGCTCCTGATCTGAAATTAGTTGATTCAGCGATTACGACTGCTGAAGCCACTGCATTGGCACTGGAACAGCATAATCTGATTAATCCTGATCATTCAGGTGCGCAATACCGGTTTTATGTCAGTGATATTCCGCTACGTTTCCAGACAATTGGTGAGCGATTTCTGGGGCGAAGTCTGGAACAGCTGGAAATGGTTTCTTTGGGCTAGGTATTTTGGTTGACAGGTGAGAGATGAGCGCTAAAAAAAGAATTGTGATTCTGATTTCCGGTCGCGGCAGCAATATGCAGGCTCTTGCAGAAGCCGATATTGCGCAGGCAGAAATTGTGGCAGTAATCAGTAATCGGGCTGATGCAGCTGGTTTACTGTGGGCTGCGCAACACGGGCTGACAACAGAGGCAATCAGCCATCATGATTATCCAGGCCGTGAAGCATTTGATGCGGCATTGATCAAGCATATTGATGCTTATCAGCCTGATTTGGTGGTACTGGCTGGCTTTATGCGCATTTTAACACCTGAATTTTGCAGGCATTATACGGACAGGTTAATTAATATTCATCCGTCATTATTGCCGGCTTTTACCGGACTGCACACTCATCAGCGTGTATTGGATAGTGGCTGTCGGGTTGCAGGTTGTACAATTCACTTTGTCACACCCGAACTGGATTGCGGTCCGATTATAGCCCAAGGTGTAGTACCTGTTCTGAACGGGGATACAGCCGATACTCTGGCACAGCGGGTATTAAAGATTGAACATCAGCTTTTACCAAAAGCAGTGGCTGATTTTGTTGCAGGAAATCTGGTGGTTGAAGGTAACAGAGTTAAAAATCTTGCTGATGCTGTTACGGATAATGTGGCCTGCCTGAAAAACTGAGATGTTATGAGAAAAATATGAAGTTGAAAGTATATTCAGGTTTGTTGTTTGTCTGGATAAATTTGCTGTTTATACCTATGGTACAAGCAGCAGACCTGCCTCAGCAGGCACAATTGCAGTTTGTCGACAGTTATGGTTTGCCGGTAAATATGGATTTTGTGCAAAAGGATGGTCAGTATCAGATTAATACGCAAATTAATTTGATTTTTTACCAGATGCAGTTTGTTTCGTCCGGAACCGTAAAAGACTCAGTTTTAAATCCGTTTTCCTACACTGACAGCCGCTTTGGCAAACCATATGCTCAGGCACGTTTTTCTGAGCATGGGGTTGATTATGGTAAGGTTTCCGAAGCAGTTAAACATATCTCGGTGAACGGACCGGTATATGATATGTTTGCTCTTGGCTGGCAGCTGGGATTTAATCAAGGTAAATTGCCCGCAAATACTTATCTGACTAATGGTAAAAAAGTGTACCAACTGGATGCAGTTAACAGCCGTGGTAGTGATCAGCTGATGTTAAACGGACGGCAAATTGAGATCAGACAGTACAGTATCAGTCGTGGCGATGATGTAGTGGAATATGCATTCGCTCCCCAGCTTGAAAATATTCCGGTACGGATTAGCTATGTGGACAATGGTAAAGTATATACATTGCAACTGAAAGGCGGCCGGATTAACGGGAAGGTTTTTTAAGAAATTATGATAAATGCACAACAACTTGATTTAACTACTTCTGCGCTGGCACAGGTGTTAACATTCAGACAGCCTGCAGATGTTGTGCTCTCAGCTTTTTTCCGGCGTGAGCGCAAGCTGGGTATGCGTGACCGGCAGGAAATAGCTGAAACTGTGTTTGCTACTATCCGCCATTTGCAGAAAATTCAGAAGATGCTGCCAAAACCGCATCAAAAACCACGTCGGGCAGCTTTGGCTGCATTGGTTTTAGGGCGGGGAATAAGTGTACACGGTGTAGAATCACTTTGTGACTCAGAAGAAAAGCAGTGGCTGATTGATGTTAAAGAGCAAAAGTCTGCTTTTGCTTCCGATCTGACAACAGCTGCTGAGCTGCCTCAATGGTTAATTGAGTGTCTGCAACAGCAGGGCTGGGATAATAATCAGATTGCTACTTACGGTCGCAGTGTTATGCAGCCGGCGCCGCTGGATGTACGGGTAAATACTCAGAAAGGCAAACGTGATAAGATTCTGTCTGCGTTACAGGCAGAAGGATTGCGTGCTGAAGCTACGCCTTTTTCGCCATGGGGAATCCGGCTATTTGATAAACCGGCTTTAAACAAGCATCCGCTGTTTTTAGACGGTGTGCTGGAAGTTCAGGATGAAGGCAGTCAGCTGCTGGCGTTGATAACAGGCGTTAAACGCGGTCAGATTGCTGTCGATTTCTGTGCCGGAGCCGGTGGTAAAACACTGGCGATGGGGGCAATGATGGCTGGCAGCGGACGGCTGTATGCTTTTGATGTGGCTGAAAAACGTTTGGCTAATATGAAGCCGAGAATGGTTCGGGCAGGTCTCACTAATATTCATCCGCAGCGGATTGATAATGAGCATGATGCCCGTATTGCCAGATTAAAGCATAAGGCAGATTGTGTGCTCGTTGATGCGCCCTGTTCCGGCATGGGCACCTTGCGCCGTAATCCTGATTTAAAATATCGTCAGAGTAATGACAATATCCGGACGTTGCTCGAGCAGCAACAATCAATTTTACAGGCAGCTTCTGAACTGGTACGTCCGGGCGGAAGGCTTGTGTATGCAACTTGCAGTATTCTGGAAACGGAAAATCAGCAACAGTTAAATAATTTTCTGGCAGCCAATACAGGCTGGCATATAGAACCGGTGCAGACTTTGCTTAAAAGTAATGTCTTACCTGATATGCAGGGTAACTATCTGCAGCTGAACACCGGTGAACATCATACAGACGGTTTTTTTGCCGCTGTACTTACACGCATTAAATAAAGTGATATAAGAAGGAATGTACATGAGTACTCAGGAAAGAATTAAAACGCTTGTTACTGAACATCCGGTTGTGTTGTTCATGAAAGGCACTAAGCAGTTTCCACAGTGTGGTTTTTCATCCCGTGCTGTACAAATATTGCAAGCTGCCGGTTTAAAAGAGTTCTATACTGTTAATGTGCTCGAAGATGAAGATATCCGTCAGGGTATCAAGGAATATGCAGACTGGCCGACAATTCCGCAATTGTATGTAAAAGGTGAATTTGTCGGTGGTTCTGACATTATGCTGGAGATGTACGAAGCAGGTGAATTGCAGACTTTGCTGGCGTCTGTCTGACAGAGTTTTGTTCGGAAATATTTTCCGGTAGCTGTTTTATTCAGGTTTTATAGCAATTATTTTTTGGAACTGGCTATGAATATAAATGTGATTGACCATCCTCTGGTGAAGCACAAGCTGTCATTAATGCGAGAAGAGGATTGCAGTACTTATCGTTTTCGTACGCTGACTAAAGAATTGGCTCGCTTAATGGCTTATGAAGCCAGCCGTGATTTTGATGTGGAAATTGTCAAAATGCAGGGCTGGTGTGGTGAGATTGATGCTTACCAGATTAAAGGCAAAACGGTTACTATTGTACCGATTCTGCGGGCAGGGCTGGGTATGCTGGATGGCGTATTGGACTTAATTCCTACAGCTAAAATCAGTGTAGTAGGTTTACAGCGCGATGAAGAAACGCTGGAACCGGTACCTTATTTTGAAAAATTTGTCAGTCAGATGGATAAACGCCCGGCATTGATCATTGATCCAATGCTGGCAACAGGCGGATCCATGAATGCAACTATTGAGTTACTTAAGAAAAAAGGTTGCAAGGATATTAAGGCATTGGTTCTTGTAGCAGCTCCGGAGGGGGTAAAGGCTGTCAATGAAGCTCATCCTGATGTGACTATTTATGCAGCGGCTCTGGATGATCATCTGGATGAAAATGGCTATATTATTCCTGGTTTGGGCGATGCTGGTGACAAGATTTTTGGTACTAAGCACTGGTAATTTAAATTCAGATTATTTCATGCAGTCTGATTGCTGAAAGAATCTGCTAATAAAAAACACAGAATTTTCTGTATGGAAGATTCTGTGTTTTTTATTATGCTGAATTAAATCCAGATTTGTTTTTAAAAATGGATATGGGTATCAGATAAATATTCTAAATAGAATTGGTTTGTTGGATAAGAAATAAGTTTTTGTTTATAAGATGATAAATCAAATATTTGCCGGTTAATTACAATTTGATGCAATCATTTTGTAAGATTTAAGATGTTATTTGTTTTGTGCTTGCAGCTTATCTGGGCTGAATATCAGGCTTACAGCCAGTCCTGCTTTCTGTTCTGAATTTCGCAGGCCAGAGTCTGCCAGACTGATACTGATGTGCCACTGATCACACAGGGTTTTAACGATTGCCAGCCCGAGACCGCTTCCGCTTTCATTGTTGCCCAAAATACGATAAAACGGTTCAAATACTAGCTGGCGTTCAGTTTCAGAGATTCCCTGACCATTGTCTTCTATAAGTAAAATCGTTTTATTATCTGTAGTTGGTCTAATGCCAATGCATATTTGCCCATCAACAGGAGTGTATTTGATGGCATTACTCAGTATATTTTTCAAAATAGTATATAAATCATTACTGCTGACTGGCAGAAAAACATCTTCGCTAATGTCGAAACTTAAGTTCTGTTTTTTTTGTTCGGCCAGCGGCAATAATTCGGCAATTAAATCACGCAGTAAGGGCATTAGTGCAGTTTTCTGAGCATTGTTCGCTATCAGATGTTGCTGCTGCTGATGCTGTGCTCTGGCCATCGATAATAACTGGGTAAGCAGCTGTTCAGTTCGTGCAATACCTGCTTTGATTTGTTCAATAAGTTTGTGTTGATCCTGAATAGTTAATTCCGGTTCATCAAAACGTGCTATTTGCAAGGTAAGTGCGGTAATTGGTGTACGTAATTCATGTGCTGCATGACTAATAAATTTTTTATCATGCTCCATCGCAGCCTGTAGCTGACTGAACAGGCGGTTAAGTGCGGTAATGAAAGGGCGGATTTCTGTCGGTACGTGCCTGGTATCCAAAGGTGATAAATCATTGGCGTTGCGTGCGGTTAATTCGCTACTCATTTCCTGCGTTGCCCGAAACAGGCGGCGAATCCAGATAGCTGTAAACAGCCATAGAATAGGCATTAGAATAAGAAATGGCCAGACTACACTTAATGCACTGTCTTTGGCTATATGATTTCGGTATGCTGTACGCTGAGCAACAATAATCCGCTCACGTTCACGGGTGAGCAGGTAAACCCGCCAATGACGAGCTACCGTAGTAAAGTTATGAAAACCATCAGGTAATTGCTGAAGGTTCTGCACAGCATTATCATCTCCCATCAGAATATTGAGATAAGGTGAATCTAGTGTCTGTGCCAGCACGCGCGGTTTGGGCAGCGTTCTGGCGCTTTCAGGAAAGTTGAGATCTTCCTGTGTATCTCTGCGCAGTATGGAACTGCGCGGATCAAGTAAATGAGCTATCTGCTCCAGCTGAGCATCTTGTAAATCCTGTGTTTCCCGAAAAGCAGTCTGATAGGCAAGAATGTCACCAATAATAGCGATTGAAGTCACTACGATGGTTAAAACCAGTAATAAGCGCCACTGTAGTGATGAGACTATCCGCGTCGGTCTACCAGCCATCCCAGTCCTCGAACATTTTTAATCACATTACTGCCCAGTTTTTTTCTAATTCCGTGAATAACTACTTCTACGGCATTGCTTTCTACTTCTTCATTCCAGCCGTATAGCTTTTCTTCCAGTTCCTGTCGAGACAGTATCGTGCCGGGTTGGAGCAATAAACTGTACATCAAAGCATATTCTCGTGCTGACAGCCGGGTAACCTGTCCGTTGGCACTGACTTCACGAGTAGCAGGATTCAGGGTAATGGTGCCATTGCTTAGTATAGGAGTTGCATGTCCGCTACGGCGGCGTAATAAAGCCCGGATACGCGCCAGTAATTCGGAAGGCGAAAAAGGTTTAATTACATAGTCATCGGCACCGCTGTCCAGACCATTAATGCGTTCTTCCACTGTGTCTCGGGCAGTAATCAGAATAACGGGTAAATCACAGTTTTTTACACGCAAGTGGCGTAAAACACTTAGACCATCCTGTCCGGGTACACCAATATCCAGTAGGGCAATATCATAAATTTCTGGTTGCAATGCATTTTCAGCTGCAATACCGTTAGCAACACAATCAACGGCAAAACCAGCAGCATGCAGCATATCACTTAATGCCTCTGCAATCATTTTGTCGTCTTCAAGAAGTAAAATTCGCATGAGTTAACATTTTTCCGCATAGACTTGTAAACCAGTCTGTATTGTTTCAGACTGTGAGATATCTATGATAACAAAAACCGTTTCAGGATTCCTGAAACGGTTTTATTCAAACGTTAACCAGCGACTGATTAGTTAGTTTCAGTAGTGGTAGTAGTTTGTTTAGTTGTAGTAGTACTAGCAGCTGCTTTTCTGGCATGTGCTTTTTTAGTATGTACTTTTTTTGCTGGTGCTTTTTTAACAGCTGGTTTTACAGTTTTAGCACTGGTGTTTTCAGCTGTAGTGGTTGTAGTAGTGGTGGTGGCTGTAGCTGGTTTAGGGGGAGTAGCAAAGGCAGCAGCAGCAGTTAAACCAAAGATAGCACTTACAACAGCAGCAGTGATTTTTTTCATGACAGATCTCCATTAAAAGTAATTAAAGACAATAACCATCTCGGTTCTTGTTGATGCACAGTATGGCTTTAAATACTTAGGCAAGACTTAGCTAAATGTTGTATATTGTTAATTTAATGTAATTAAATGTTATTATTTAGAGTAAGTATAGATTCGCTTATTAGTTTAAAATTTAAAATAATATGCATTTATAATGGTTTATGTTTGATATATTGAATAAAGACTATTATTTATATACTATTGAAATCTATTCGTTAATAAAAAATAAATGAGATTTTTATAGAAAATGGAACTTAATCTTGTCTTAATATGTGTCTGCTAAAAGTATAAATATAAAGATATTTAAATTACGTGATTATTAGTTCAGAGTTGATTATTATCTAGGATACCAGTGTATGTTTTACTTTTGACATACACTGGTAAGAATAAATGTCTCAGACAGTACGCGCAATTTCCGTAAATGCTTCGGCAGCTAAACCCAGTGTATCTGCAATGATTTCACTGCTATGAGCAGCTGAAACAAAACCCGCTTCATATGCTGATGGTGCAAATGCAACACCGCGTGACAGCATGGCATGGAAAAACTCTTTAAATAATATCTGATTAGTATTTTGCATATCTGCAAAACAGGATGGCAGATTATCAGTAAAGTAGAAACCAAACATTCCGCCTTCACTGCGGCTGCTGAAAGGGATATTGGCTTCACGTGCGATTGCCGTCAGACCCTCACTCAACTGTCGGGTATGTTTGCTGAGTGTAGTGTAAAAATCCGATCGTTGTATGATTTCCAGTGTTTTTAGTCCGGCTGCTACGCATACCGGATTACCGGAAAGTGTACCTGCCTGATATACAGCACCTAAAGGTGATACACAGGCCATGATGTCCGCACGACCACCGAAAGCTGCTACTGGCATACCTCCGCCAATTACTTTGCCAATTGTCGTTAAATCAGGCTTAATACCATGAATGGATTGTGCCCCGCCCAGAGCAACGCGAAAACCGGTCATTACTTCATCGTAAATAAGAACACTTCCGTACCGTTCTGTAAGTTCACGCAATGCCTGAACAAACTCTGTTGTGGCGGGTATCATGTTCATATTACCGGCAATTGGTTCGACAATAACACAGGCAATACTGTCGCCCTTGCTGGCAAAAGTTTGTTGCAAAGCCTCAACGTCGTTATAAGGTAATACCAGGGTATGGCGGCTGAAATCTTCAGGTACGCCGGCAGAGCTGGGATTACCAAAGGTTAGCAGACCAGATCCGGCTTTAACCAGCAGACTATCTGAATGACCATGATAACAGCCTTCAAATTTAATAATATTGTCCCTGCCGGTAAAACCTCTGGCCAGACGGATTGCACTCATGGTTGCTTCTGTACCTGAACTGACCAGTCGAATCTGCTCCATGCTGGGCATGATATGGCGTATTTCTTCAGCAATTCGGATTTCATTTTCTGTCGGTGCGCCAAAAGATAAGCCATTTTCGGCCGCCTGACAGACTGCCTGAACAACTTCAGGATGTGCATGACCGACAATGGCTGGTCCCCATGAACCGACATAATCAACATAACTGGTTTGATTTTCATCCCATACATAAGCTCCCTGAGCTTTATTAATAAAGCGGGGTATGCCGCCGACACTGCCAAAAGCCCGTACAGGAGAATTTACTCCACCGGGAATAATGGCTTTTGCCTCTTCAAAGAGCTGTTGGTTTCTATCCATGATTATGACCTCTGCTTTATTGGAATATCAGATAACTTGCATTCAGGGATTAATCATACTATCGATTACCCTTAAAGGTTAATTGTCTTTAGCTTTTCGAACAGGAATCCGGAAGATAAAATAAAATATCAGGGTAGCAGTAAGTATTTTTAATGGTAAAAAAATAATTGATTTATTAAATATTAATATGTAATTTCTTACTATTGATACTTGATTAAGTAAAACTTATCTATTTTCAAAGAAATTAAGAATAATCTATAGCTGATTGTAAAATCGTAAGTCACATATATAAAGACAGAGCTAAGATTTCAGATTTAAAATCTTATAGCTATATGAAGTTTATGCTTTTTAGCCAGAATAATAGACTGAGTTCTCAGATTCTGAGGCAACTAAAAGAAAATTACTAAACTAGTGTACGAAGCATACGAATAAAACGCGGAAATTTTGATAAATGCTGCACCCACTGATATACCATTAAAGTGTAGCTTTCCTGCGCAATAAAGCGTAATTTCGACTGAGTTGCGGTGTAGCGGGTAGTCGGAGTAGGCGAAAGCTGTACATTTAAACCCAGATCACGTGCTATAAAGCAAGCACGTGCCAGATGATATGGATCGCTGACAATAATAAAGCTATTTAGATCATTATCATCAGCTATGGCTTTTGCATTAACCAGATTCTGCCAGGTGTCACGCGAATGATTTTCATAAATAATATCATTGGCATCAACACCGTTACGGATAGCATAGCGACGTCCGACGGCTGCTTCCGTCATGAAACCGGCTCTGGGGCTGCCACCAGTAAAGAGAATTTTTTTTACTATGCCGGCACGATACAGATTAATGGCATGATTGATACGTTCACGGAAAACTGGTGAAGGGCGCTTATCCCATGCGGCTGCACCAAGCACGATAGCGGCATCGGCTTCTGTCGGTACTTGCTGCGGATGGCTGAGCTGGTAGACTGTAGCAACACTAAAAGCATAGTTGGCCCCAACAAATAGGCTACATCCGGCAATTACAGTGCGCAGACAATACCAAAAACCTAAACGTGTGCCGGAGCCCATTTATTGTTCAAGTAAAGCTTCAATATTCGTTAACGGGCGACCTATAGCGGCATGTTCGCCGTATACAGCTATCGGTCGTTCAATTAAAATCGGATGTGCTGCCATTGCGGCAATCAGAGTATCTTCATCTGCTTCAAGCAGATTCAGTTGTGTAAACAGATCATCTTTACTGCGCATCATTTCCCGTGCTGAATTGATGGCCAGTTTTTGTTTCAGTGAACGAATTTGTGCTTCGGATAAAGGCTCGGTCAGGTAGGGAATGACTTTGGTATTAATATTGCGTACTCGGAGTAAAGACAGGGCAGCGCGCGACTTAGAGCAATTTGGATTATGGTACAGTATGACGGTGTGTGTCATGATTATCCCTGAACTTCTAAAAATAAAAAATCTAAATTGGGAAGTGTGGACGAAACTTCAAATTTTGACAAGTATTATTAATTATTCTAAAGCTAAAGCTGAATTAATGTGTCGGATGTAAATAAATTATCTGCTTTTGAATATGCATTTCAATTGATTTATACAAAATAAAAAAATAAACCCCTTACCTGCTAATGTTTTTGCGGCAAAATTTTATATGAATTATTCTATAATAATTGCTATTAAAGGTAATATTAAGGTAATGATATGTTTCCGTCTGCTCGAGTCTTAAAAAAAATATTTTTAATTAGCGCACTGTTTCTGAGCTGTATTCGTGTGCATGCTGCAGAATTACAAAACTGGCCTCAGCGTACACCGGCTACTTTACCAACTGATTCCCCGATAATGGTAGTAAATGTCTGGGCAACTTGGTGTAAACCTTGTCGTAGTGAAATAGCTATGCTTTCGCGCTGGTATCAGCAACAACGAACTTCAGGGAAGAAAACCGTTGCTGTCGTTGGTGTATCTTTAGATAATGATGCAAATTTACAACGCTTTACTCAGCAGGTGTCCGTACCGTATCCGTTATACCGTTATACAGGTTCGGATAGCCGTGCATGGATGCAACGATTAGGCAATAATATTGGCGGAGTACCTTTTACTCAGGTTCAGGCACCTAAATGCGGTTTTCAGCAGGCATTGATAGGTACACTGAGTGAAATAAAGCTGAATCAAGTGATTACTGAAGCCAGACGGCTGTGTAAACAGCACAACGTTCGTTTATAGATTTTCCTGTAGGTCAAGATTAAAGTGGGTGCCACGGTTCATTTGCTGATTTAGCCCGTCCTGTACCATTAATAGCGCAGTTACCAGTGACAGCTTATATTGCTGATTAATAGTTTGCCGATACCAGTATTGTAATATTTTAAGCAGTGTAAGCATTTCATCAGTTCGCCGGCAAATTCCAAAATAACTGCTCATGGAGTGTTGCAGTGCTTGCATGCTGAAAGAAGGGATATCCTGAATCGGATGAGGATGTTCCGGAAAAATAATTTCCTGCCAGGTTAATTCTGATGAATTCTTCTGCTGATTGATTGGCCATGTTTGCGGATATTCTTTAGAAGCAACTATCGATGCCGCGGCATTGCGTCCGGTTACGACACATTCAAGTAAAGAATTACTGGCCAGACGATTGGCACCATGTAGCCCGGTACAGGCAGTTTCACCTATAGCATACAACTGAACCATATCGGTACGCCCATCGGTGTCTGCAACAATGCCGCCACAGGCATAGTGTGCTGCTGGTGCTACCGGAATTAATTCACGAGTGATATCCAAACCCTGTTGCAGACAATGCTGGTGAATTTGTGGGAAATGTGTGCGGATAAAGCTTTCAGGTAAATGAGTAATATCCAGATACACACAGTGATGGCCGGTTTTGGCTATTTCGCTGGCAATGGCGCGTGCAACAATATCACGCGGAGCCAGCTCGGCACGGTTATCGTATTCAGGCATAAAGCGCCGGCCTTGCTGATTACGTAAAATACCTCCTTCACCGCGTACAGCCTCAGAAATCAGAAAACACGGATTTTCAGGTAAGGCAAGTGCTGTGGGATGGAACTGTACGAAAGCCAGATTCTGAGTTCTGCAACCAGCCATAGCCGCTAAAGCAACTCCCAGTCCATTTGCTGTTACCGGATTAGTGGTCAGAGTGAATAATTGTCCCAATCCTCCGGTTGCCAGTACTGTATGCTTAGCCTGAATGGTTACGGTCTCATCAGTTTGTGCCATCTGTACGACTGCTCCGGTACAAACTGAATTTTCATGCACCAAATCGATAACACAGCTATGCGGCAAAATATGAATATTTGGTCGTGCTGATAGCTGTTGCTGGAGTGTATGAGTAATACTGCGACCAGTATGATCTGCTGCATGTACGATACGCCGCCGGCCATGTCCGCCTTCACGTGTCAGGTGCAGGTGACCATTCTCACGGGTAAATTCCACGCCATGGGCGCATAACCATTCAATAGCACTGTTGCCTTCAACCAGAATCTCGGCAGTCTGTTTTTCATTACAGCAGCCGGCACCGGCTATAAGCGTATCCTTAATATGTTCGGCTACACTGTCTGCCTGATCGATAACAGCTGCTACACCGCCTTGTGCCAGATTACTGGCACAAGTTGATAAATCTTCTTTTGCCAGCAAAGTAATGTGAAAATTTTCCGGTAAAGATAAGGCTACCGTCAGCCCGGCCAAACCGGCACCGATAATCAAAACATCGGTATTATTAACAGAGCAGGGTGTGATATTGGTCATGTTGGCTAATCCAGTGAGCAAAAATATCGGGGGAATGGTTTTCTGTATGGTAAGGATTGGTCTTATCAGTATGAAATTCCCGCCATGCAGTTGAAAAATCAAGCATACGCTGTATGGAAATACCAGCCTGTTTACCCAAAGCAGAAGGTAGATCGATTTTATGCTGTTCTGGTTTGCTTAAAGCATCTATACAGGCTTGTAATCCGTTCATAGCCATCCAGGGACAGAAAGCACAAGACTTGCAGGTGGCACCATTGCCTGCAGTAGGCGCAGCCAGAAAGGTTTTTTCCGGAGCATGTTTATGCATTTCATGTAATATGCCCTGATCTGTCGCTACAATAAATGTATCTGCCGAATCGTGAATTGCTGCCTGCAACAGACGGCTGGTAGAACCTACTACATCAGCTAAAGCGACTACAGCGGCCGGTGATTCAGGATGAACCAGTATTTTGGCATGCGGATAGCGTGCTTTCATTAAAGCCAGTTCCTGACCTTTAAATTCATTATGTACCAGACAGGAGCCCTGCCAGAGCACCATATCTGCACCAGTCTGATTCTGAATATATTCTCCAAGATGTCTGTCCGGACCCCAGATAATTTTTTTTCCCTGGGCATGTAAAAAAGAAACAATTTCCAGAGCAATTGACGAAGTTACGACCCAGTCAGCCCTGGCCTTAACTTCGGCACTGGTATTGGCGTAAACCACAACTGTCCGATCCGGGTACTGGTTGCAGAAAGCAGTAAATTCTTCTGCCGGACAACCCAGATCAAGAGAGCAGGTGGCTTCAGTATCGGGCATAAGAATAGTTTTTTCCGGACTGAGTATTCGTGCAGTTTCGCCCATAAATTTCACTCCGGCTACCAATAAAGTCTTTGCCGGATGCTGTGCTCCGAAACGTGCCATTTCCAGTGAATCACCAACCATGCCGCCTGTAGCCAGAGCCAGATCCTGTAATTCCGGTTCAACATAGTAATGTGCCAGCATCACAGCTTGCTGTTGCAGTAATAGAGCTTTTACCTGTTCAATATATTTTTGCTTTTGTTGCCGGTCCAATTGCTGTGGAATTTTAGCCCAGGCACATTGCAGCACAGCAGATTCATCTTTAGTAGTTTGCGCAGCATTCTCAGAAGCTGCAACTGATGACAATTGTGGTTTTTCGTAATCGAATGCACGCCATTGATTGGTACTTTGCATAATCGCTCCTGAAAGGAATAATTAATTGTGCTCATAATGAGTATATAAGGCAATACGAAAAAACCAAAAACTCGTATAAACTCGGCTGAGTGTGATAATCAGTTGAATTCAGTTAGATACAACGGTGCTTTTGCGGTAATGTACTCAATCAGTGAATTTTGTTTTTTTGCGACAAATTCTTTACAATTAACCAGCTTTAATAAAGGAGTTTATCCGCATGCACTCTTCAGCTGAATATTCATCTTTAAGTTATAGCGACAGTGCAGCTGAACTCGTGGCGGTATTGTTTGCTGTTACCGATTTCAGTGCGCGGGTACTTACCATAAACGATGGAAAATTATTGCCATATGGTCCGCTGAGACCTGTACATCATTCTTTACAGGCTGGTGCCAGAACCTGGGTACATCAGCAGACAGGTCAGCCATTAGGCTATATGGAACAGTTATATACATTTGTTGATGTCAAACGAAGCCATCATTGCGGCCATGCTGTAATTAATATCAGCTATCTCGGACTGGTAAAAGAAGCTGCTGAGAGTGGTTTAAAGCTGGAAGCCAAATGGCATGACTGGTATGAATTTTTTCCTTGGGAAGACAGCAGACTACCTCAGCATAAGCAGATACTTGATCAATTAATCCTGCCGATGCAAAACTGGGTAGATGCTGCTCCGAATCAGGAAATCCGCAATCAACGTCAGCAACGCCTGAATTTATGCTGGGGAATAAACGGGCAGCAATGGCTGGCAGAAAATGCTCTGTTGCGTTATGAATTGATGTATGAAGTTGGCATGATTATTGAATCTCCCTATTTCGACGGTTGCCTGCCGGCCATGCTGACCGGTCGCTCCATGCAGTTTAATCATCGCCGTATTCTTGCTACTGCTGTATCTCGTTTACGAGCTAAATTGCAGTATCGTCCGGTGATTTTTGATTTAATGCCGCCTCAATTTACTCTATATCAGTTGCAGAGAAGCATAGAGGCGCTGAATGGCGTAGATTTGCATAAACAGAATTTTCGCAGATTAATCAACAATCAGCAGCTGGTTGTGCCAACCGGAACCACAATAGTGGCTGAGCGCGGACGTCCGGCACAGTTGTACCGTTTTAATGAAAATGTTTTACAGGAAAGTCTGCTCTCCGGTTACAGATTACCATTAATTAATAATCATATTCAGTAATTCGGTTAGCGTAATTGGCATCAATTCCGTTGATAAAATAGAAATTTTCTGATTAGAAATTTTTGATTCTTGGTTTTAAACAAATAAATCTGATTAATTTGCTGAATTTAAAAACTACCGCTTTTCAGATTTATTTGCTTATTATTTGTTAACGTATTTTCAGACTTTGACTACTAATATATACTCTAAAAGAGTATATATCAGGGTTTAACAATATGATTAGCGATTTACCAGAAATAATTACCCGACCACTGGTACAGGCTGCACTGTCAGAAGACTTAGGCAGACGCGGAGATGTTACCTCGCAGGCAGTGATACCGGCAGACAGGATGGCCGCATTCAGTATTGTAACCAGAGTGCCCGGTGTGGTATGCGGCTTAGAGCTGGCCCGGCAGAGCTTCGCTCTGATGAATGAAAATCTGGAATTTACTGCATACAAAAATGATGGTGATGTTATCGCTGCCGGTACAGTGCTGGCCCGGGTTGCCGGTAATGCGCGTGCTATTCTCGCTGCCGAACGCACAGCGTTAAATTTTCTAACGCATCTTAGCGGAATAGCCACTACAACTCATGAAATTCAGAAATCAATAGCCCATACCGGAGCTCAGCTGACGTGTACACGTAAAACCATACCTAATTTGCGTATAGTCCAGAAATATGCAGTAAGAATGGGCGGGGGACGTAACCATCGTATGGGTCTGGATGATGCCATACTGATTAAGGACAATCACATTGCGCTTAGCGGAGGAGATATTATTACAGCTGTTAAGCAAGCTAAATCATATGCCGGCCATTTGATTGCAGTGGAAGTAGAAGTTGACACATTGGAGCAACTGCGTCAGGTTCTGGATGAAGGCGTCAGTTTGGTATTGCTGGATAATATGTCAATAGAAGAAATGCGAACTGCTGTGAGCTGGTGTAAGGGACATTGTCAGACTGAGGCTTCAGGTAATTTGCGGCCTGATACTGTGGTAGCTGCTGCAGAAACAGGCGTAGATTTTCTGGCGATGGGCTATCTGACCCACAGCGCACGTTATCTGGATATTGGTCTGGATTATGCAGATAATCAGAATATTCTGAAAAAGTGAAAATAATCAAAATTTTGTTTTAGAACAAATATTATATCATCATTAATTAGTACAATAATATGTCTTTTATAAGAATAAATATTATTTAATAATGAAAAAACTAATTATTTGGTATAGCTGTTTTTGTTTGTTGCTGCCATTAACTGCGTATGCGGTGGTAGTCAATGATGTTACCGGTATGACGCCGGTACAGATGGCCGCTGTAATACAGCCGGAATCAACCGAAGAGGTTGCAGAGCTGATTAAGCACACAACCGGTCCCATTAGTATAGCTGGTGGTAAATACAGTATGGGCGGGCAAACTGCAGTTCAGAATGGCGTGCAAATAGATACTCAAAAACTCAATCATGTAATTGCTTTTAATCCTGAACAAAAACTTTTAACTATAGAAGCAGGTGCAAACTGGCGTCAGGTACAAGAACTGATTGATCCATATGGATTATCTGTGAAAATCATGCAAAGTCTGGCTGATTTTAGTATCGGTGGTTCTTTAAGTGTTAATGTACATGGTCGATATATGGGGGCAGGTCCTATTATCCTGTCTGTTGAGCAAATTAAAATAGTACTGGCAGATGGTTCAATAGTTTTAGCCAGCCCGCAAGAAAATTCGGATATTTTTTATGGTGCTATTGGTGGCTATGGTGCATTGGGTGTTATCACAGAAGTGACATTACGCCTTACTGAAAATGTAAAAGTAAAACGAATTAATGATGTGATGCCGATTAGTCAGTATTCCTCTTATTTCTCTGAGCAGATTCGTTCTGACAGAACGGCCATATTTCATAATGCCATTATTTATCCTCCTGATTTCAAAAAAGTTAGGGCTGTGACTTTTAAGCAGACTGATGAACCATTAACTATTTCTGCTCGTTTAAGACCACTTTCTGCACCTACACGCAAACGCCAAAGACAATTGAAAATTGTTGCTGCATCGGATTTTGGTAAAGAATTGCGCAAATTATATGATGATGCCTATTTTGTAAAACAGCCAGTAATGATGCGTAATTATGAAGCCAGCTTAGCAGTAGCGCTTTTAGAGCCTATTTCCATGCAAGATAAAAGTTTTGCTTTGGAAGAATATTTCATACCGGTAGAAAAGTTTGATGATTTTTATCCGCAGATGATCGACATCCTGAAAAAGCATCAGGCAAATATTATCAATATCTCTATTCGCCATGCTAATCCTGATAGTGGTTCTTTGCTGGCATGGGCTCAAACTGAGGTATTTGCTTTTGTGATTTATTATCAGCAAGGAACTGATGAACAGAGTAAAAAACAGGTAGGAATATGGACACGGGAATTAATAGATGCGGCATTGGCAAACGGAGGTACTTATTATTTACCTTATCAATTGCATGCAAATGAAGAGCAATTTCAGCGCGCATACCCACGGGCAATAGAATTTTTTAAGCTTAAAGAGCGCTTAGATCCGGAGAATAAATTCAGTAATCTATTTCTGGAGCGATACCGTCCAGCAACTATTCAGTAGGTATAGTGTTTGAACTTAGCTTTGAATGAATTGAATATTTCCAGAATAGAGATGAAAAACTGGTGTGGTATATTATCGCCACACCAGTAATCAGAAAAAAAATCAGTTGATTATCCGTAGCGGCGCTGAAATTCCTGCATGAACTCCACTAAAGCTTCAACCCCTTGTATAGGCATGGCATTATAAATACTCGCCCGCATTCCGCCCATTGATTTATAGCCTTGTAATCCGCTTAAACCATGAGCACCGGCTTGCATTACAAATATTTTATCCAGCTCTTTTGTAGGTGTATGGAAAATAACATTCATCTGTGAGCGTGCATGCTGTTTCACATTATTGATATAAAATCCATTGCTGTTATCGATGGCAGAATACAAAGTTTCAGCTTTAAGGGTATTAATGGCTTCCATCTGTTCCACACCACCGTGAGTTTGCAGCCAGCGAAATACCAGACCTGAAATATAAATCGGATAAGTTGCCGGGGTGTTGTACATTCCCTGCCGGCTGATATGACTTTGATAATTCCACACATCAGGTATTCGTTCAGAACAACGATCAAGCAGATCTTCCCGAATAATCACAATAGTAGCACCTGATGGTCCGATATTTTTTTGTGCACCGGCATAAATAACACCAAAATCTGCTACATTTACCGGTCGTGATAAAATTTCGCTCGACATATCGCAGATGACAGGGGGCAAACCATCTGGTTTGGGAATGTTGCGATATTGCAGGCCATGTACTGTTTCATTAATGCAGTAATGAACAAAAGCAGAGTTTGGATCCACATCCCAGCTTTCAACTGGCGGTACATCTGTGTAGTTATATAAATCACCACCATGTGCTGCCAGATGTATTTCTGCATCGGAAAGTTTACCCATCTGGCTGTGTGCGATACGGCTCCAGTTACCGGAGACTACTGAATCAACCCGCTTAAAACCATTGGCCAGATTCATCACGACCATATTGAACTGAGCACTGGCACCGCCCTGCATAAACAAAATTTTATAGTTGTCCGGAATATGCATAAGCTGGCGCAGATCCTGCTCGGCATGGTGCAGAATACTGATAAAAGCATCTGATCTATGGCTCATGGTCATGACTGAGCAACCAGTACCGTTATAATCCAGCAATTCAGCCTGTGCTGTTTCTAATACGGCTTCTGGCAGTATTGCCGGACCGGCAGAAAAATTGTATGTGTTCAGTGTTGTCATGAATAAATTTAAACCTGTTACAGAAATGTACTGTTGTTAATTAATTTCAGTGCGCTTAATGGATGTGTATACACCGGCAGTCTGTTTACAGATTAATGTTGCAATCTGTCAGTGAACTGGTGAAATTCTAGTTGCTTGATAATGGGAAAGCAAATACAAAACCGTTTTGCATGTAAAGTAGCAAAAGTATGGTTATTTCTGCCTGTTAGTATAATGGATTTAGTTTAAACCACTTTTTTTTTACGTTTGAACAGGTAATTTTTCTATAAATAATCGGATTTATTCTGAGATAAGCCATCAGTCTTATCTTTATATTCAGCCCTCACTGCTTTTATCCAGTGGAATAATATTGGTTGCCCCCAGTTTTTGTAGTTCCTGTAATACATATTCCCAGGCTTCTGGCAAAAAAACAGAATTTTCACTATGTGTTTTCAGGCCGAATTCCAGACGGTAATAATGTATTTGTTCTTCTGCCGGTAAATCATCACGAATGGTGGGTAAACTAAAAGTTTTAATCCCAGACCAGTTTTGTTCAATTGCTTCCATTAAAGGCGTAATTTTGGACTCAGGCACACCATCAACCAGAGCTGCTTTAGTCACCAGTTTCTGCCGGAAAAAATTCTGCTGGTAATATTGACTCAGTACCCACTGGGCCATAGGGTGTGCCATTTGGGGAAAGCCCGGGAAAAAATAATGCTCATTGATTGAAAAACCGGCAATGTTATTGAAAGGATTAGGAATCAGTGCTGAGCCCAGTGGAAACTCAGCCATTTTTGTCCGTTGCAAATGTGCAGGGCTGTCAAGTGTATCTCCCTGTTTCAGTGAAATGGTTTCAATTGCTTTCAGTGCTTCCGGATGAGGTGTTAACGGCAGGTTCAACGCCTTTGCACAGGCCTGACGAGTATGGTCGTCTGGTGTGGCACCTATGCCGCCGGTAACAAAAACAGGTATTTTTTCTTTAAATGATTCAATAAGCTGTCTGGTAATAACTGCCTGATCATCTGGTAAATATTGCGCCCAGGCCATATATAAACCGTGTTGTTGTAATAATTGTTTGAAAAAAACAAAATGGCTGTCCTGACGCGAACCATTCAGAATTTCATCACCAATTATAATGATACCGAATTGCATACGAATACTCCTGTATTTGCGGCAGTTGTTGCATGATAGCTATAACCTGTCTGCCGAATAAAACATGAATGTTGTTTTATGTGCTGAATTATTTTAATGTGCAAGTGTAGTGTTATTTTAGCAAGGATGTACTTATGAATATCAAAAAATTAGCAGTTTCCGCTCTGATTGCCGGCAGTCTTGCGGCCTGTGCACATACATCTGACCGTAAGGTAAGTATGCGTGCCGTCACTGTTCCGCAGTTAAGCGCCTATGACTGGCAGCTGGCTGAAGCTACTGACCGGCATGGTCGGCCGTTACCCGGTTTTGCAGCCGGCTCATCTATGACAATGAATTTTTCCGGTCAGCGGCTAAATGTTACCGGTGGCTGTAATAATATCAGTTCTAACTATCAGTTAAATGATCAGGATATGCAAATTCAGGCTCCGGTAAGCACTATGAAAGCCTGTGCGCCTGATATTATGGCGCAGGACTCTGCAGTTGTGGCTTTTATGAATGGTCAGAAATTACATGCAGGGCTGCTTAATGCTGAGAATGACCAGAATGCGCAGCCACAATTATGGATTGAAAACCGGCGCGGCGAACATTTGCTCTGGCGCGGTGTCCCTGCTGCCGTTGCTCAATATGGTCAGCCTACTGTGGTATTTTGGGAAATAAGCCCGCAAACGCAAACCTGCCAAACTGCACAGGGGGCAGCTCAGTGTTTGAAAGTCAGAGAAATTAGCTACAATGATCAGGGAGTTAAAGTTAAAACTGGTGTATGGCGTAATTTTGCCGGCAAGATTGATGGCTGGCAGTTTAATCCGCAGGAAAATCAGGTATTACGTCTGAATGTATATGAGGTTAAACCGGCTGATGTAACGGGTATTGCTGCAGATAACCAGTATGTTTATAAGCTGGATCAGATAATCGAACGCTCAGTAGTGAAGTCTCCGAAGCATAAACATAAATAAAGTTTTCTATAATAGATAAATAAAAAGGCAATGAAAAAAATCATTGCCTTTTTATTTAACGGATATTTTGTATTCAATACAGCCTAAAAAGTTGAGAATTTACTGTTGTAAATAAACATCCGGCTGACTGTTGGCATTATTCAGTATTAATGTTTTTCTGCCATTATGCTGAGTAATTTTACCTTTACGGGTAACTGATTTGCTTTTTCCATCTTTGCTAATCTGATTCTGATAAGTAAAATTCTGATTCGGATCAATGCGGAAAGATGTCGTTTCACTATATTGATGGCACTCTGGCTGTTTGCAGTTTTTAAAAAGCTTAACCTGATTATCATCCTGAATAACTGATGCGGATAATCTGTCGATTTCTTTTTCAATTTGCTGTTGCTGATGATACATTTGAGCTAAGATTTTATCTGCATCATCAAATTCATTATTATCAGCGAAGTTTTTATGGCTGGCTGCCAGAACAGGGTTAAACTGTAAACCGATTGTTACAGTTAACAGAAATAATTTCAGTATCTTCATATACTCACCCTTGATTAAATTTATAAAAATTTAATATTAATATCTTTGTATATCTCATTAATTTTGAAAATAAGTGAGAAATATATAATTGATTTCACAGAAATTTTAAAAGGGTTTGCAATCTTTATTTTCTTTATTGCAAAGTGACCACCCTTCTACAGAATTATAGACAACATTTTTGGTTTCTCCTGAATTTGCCTCAGTTGGTGTGGCTGTCAAAGTATAACTACTTTCTTTATAAGCTCCTGTTATGGTAAAGAATGTTTTGCTTCTTTTTTTGGTCAGCTGAGCATCAGTATAGGTATTGAATGTTTTATTCAAGGAGTAATAACGTTCTAATAAGCTAATATTTTCTGACATGTCGGCTCTGACATTTTCTTCTCGTGCCTTAATCACATAATTTTGATATGTGGGATAGGCAATTGCAGCGAGTATGCCAATAATAGCCATAGTAATCAATAAATCAATAATAGTAAAACCATAAGTGTGGCGTCGCATCACGTTCTCTTTCTTTTAAAATGCTTATGATTAATTGTTTTCAACAATAGTATTGTCAGGCTGTACCAGCACATATGGTCTGACAACTACTGCCCACATTGGCTGGTTACAATCATAATATTGTTGCGCCATTATATCGCTTACTTTACCAATTTTACCTTCTTGAATCAAAAGTGCAATGGCAGCGGAGTTATCAGTAGCTATCATGTGGGCTATATTGACCAAATCCAGTTCTGGTGCAACATATATGCAAACACCCCGGGCAAAGTGAGTTTGCAGTTCATGCCAGTTGATACGGGCAGTTTCCAGATTGAGTTTCTGTTCTAATGGCAGAGGATGGCTTAAAGTAAGATTATTCGAATGCATATGTAGATAAACATTATTTGTAAAAGCATTCCGTTTTAAATTCGTATACGGAATGCCTGCTCATGATTAATTGATTTAATTATTTTGCCGGTGCGGATGCGGGTTGAGTAGCTTGAATACCCCATGATTCAGGATATTTATAGCCGGCAAAGCGCTTGAATGCATATTGTTTAAATGCAGCTGAGTTATATGCGGCTGTTATGTCTTTTACCCATTGGCTGTCTTTATCAGCAGTGCGGATTGCTGACCAGTTAACATAAGTATAGCCGGGTTCCAGATACAGGGCGGATGTAAATTTTAAGCCAGAACTGGTCGCAAAATTACCATTGATCACTGCAAAATCTACATCATGACGCGAACGAGGTAATTGAGCAGCTTCCAATGGTACCAGTTTGATGTTTTTATTATTACCTGCTATGTCGGCAAGTGAAGCTTTAAGAGGATTAATATCGGTTTTCAGAGTAATCCAGCCTAGTTTGTCCAGCATAACGAGAGCACGTGCCAGATTGGACGGGTCATTGGGTACAGAAACACTGGAGCCTTCTTTTACTGCACTCAGTTCATGCATCCGGCCGGCATATATTCCAAGCGGACCAGTAGGAACCTGAAATGCCGGCATAATATCTAAGTGGCGTGATTGGGCAAAATCATCCAGATAGGGTTTATGCTGGAAAATATTGATGTCAATAGATTTATCTGCTAATGCCAGATTAGGGCGCACATAATCAGTAAATTCGAGTAATTGTACCCGATATCCCTGCTTTTCCAGTTCTGGTTTTACCTGATCTCTGACCATATCGGCAAAATCGCCTACAGTAGTGCCGATAATAATTTCTTTTTTATTTTGTTCAGTGGAAGCTGCAGATTGAGTGTTTTTTTCGCCGCTACAGGACGCCAGAGTGAGGATACACAAACTTAATAAAAGGAATTTCAAATAACTTTTCACTATGATACTTTCTTTTTTATGTTTTAAAAATTGAAACGGATATTGACTATATTGATACTGTTTTCTCTTTACTATTACAGTCAGATATAGGCGTAAACACATATATACTGGGCCAGGCTGCCTAACAAAACAAATAAATGCCAGATACCATGTCCATGACGGATTTTTTCATCATTGACAAACCAGTATATGCCGATGCTGTATGCCAGCCCGCCGGCAGTCAGCCAGAATAACCCTGGTGCAGACATCCGGTGAATCAACGGATAAATAGCAACAATAATCAGCCAGCCCATAATCAGATACAGGACTAATGACAGGATACGGGTTTCACTTTTACGTCCGATAGTCACTTCCTGAATAATACCAAATATTGCCAGTCCCCATGATATGCCAAAAATTGACCAGCCCCAGCCTCCGTGTAATGTGGTAAGGGTAAAAGGTGTATAACTGCCTGCAATTAACAGATAAATCGCACAATGATCAAATTTTTGTAATACCGCTTTGGCTCGATGAGAATAAATTGAATGATAAAGTGTAGATATACCATATAAGAATATCAGACTGGCACCATAAATGGCTGAGCTGACAATACGGTAAGCATCTCCGTACATAGCGGATTTAATTAATAAAAATACGGTGCCTGTAATGGCGAGAATAAAACCGATAAAATGAGAGTACGCATTAAAGCGTTCACCGCGATACATATTTTGCTTGCTAAGGTAATTTGTGAGATGACTATCGTTTCACTAGCGCCCTAAAGGTGCAAGTGTTTTTTATTTTTATTATTGTGCCGGTATTTATCCGCGTGCAGGTCTATGGCTGTTCAACTGCTTGCAAGCACAGTAAAATAGACAATTTTGCAGACTATCAGAAATTTCTCGTCATGCTGACTTTTCAGGAAATTATTTTTACATTACAAAACTATTGGGCTAAACAGGGCTGCGTGGTGTTACAGCCATTGGATATGGAGGTAGGAGCGGGTACCAGCCATCCGGCAACCTGTTTGCGTGCACTGGGGCCGGAACCATGGTTTGCAGCTTATGTGCAGCCGTCACGCCGTCCTAAGGATGGGCGTTATGGTGAAAATCCAAATCGTCTGCAACATTATTATCAGTTTCAGGTCGCTCTGAAGCCTGCTCCTGATAATATTCAGGAGTTATATCTGGCATCTTTACAGGAACTGGGTATAGATCCCTGTCAGCATGATATCCGTTTTGTAGAAGATGACTGGGAAAATCCCACTCTGGGTGCCTGGGGACTTGGCTGGGAAGTCTGGCTCAATGGTATGGAAGTGACTCAGTTTACTTATTTCCAGCAGGTAGGCGGTATGGACTGTTCGCCTGTATTGGGTGAAATTACCTATGGTATTGAACGGCTGGCAATGTATCTGCAGGGTGTTGAAAATGTCTATGATCTGGTTTGGGCTAAAACTCATGATGGCCGGATTGTCACCTATGGTGATGTATATCATCAGAATGAAGTCGAGCAGTCTACTTATAATTTTGAATTCAGTAATGCAGAATGGTTACTGGCACAGTTTAATTATTATGAAACCGAAGCAAAACGTCTGCTGGCTGTAGAGGATGTCAGTCTTGCATTACCTGCCTATGAATTAGTACTTAAGGCAGGACATACATTTAATTTGCTTGATGCACGCGGCGCTATTTCTGTAACCGAGCGGGCTGCTTATATCGGCCGAGTTCGTGCTTTAAGCCGTGCAGTTGCACAAAAATATGTTGAAAGCCGTGAAAAACTTGGTTTTCCGTTACTGAATAAAAATACTACTAATCAGACTGCCTGAAACTGAATGAAAGTAATACTTGCATGAATGCTCCTTTATTAATTGAACTGCGTACTGAAGAATTGCCGCCAAAGGCACTGAATAATCTGGGTGAAAGTCTGGCTGCCGGAGTTGTTGAGGGTCTGGAAAAAGCACAGCTGATTAATGGTGTGGCTGATTATCAGGTATTTGCTGCACCCAGACGGCTGGGTGTTCTGGTGCAAAATGTTAAAGCGGTGCAGGCAGACCAGCAAATGGTGAAAAAAGGACCCAGTGTAACAGCGGGTATGAAAGATGGTGAGCCTACCAGGGCTTTGCAGGGATTTGCCCGCAGTAATCAGGTAGAAATCAGTCAGCTTAGCCAGATTAATGATGGCAAACAAATGGTATTTGCCTATGAATATACTCAGGCCGGTTTACCACTGAATGCCTTGTTAAGTGATATATTGAATCAATCCATCAAAAAACTGCCTATTCCGAAAGTGATGCACTGGGGTAGCAGTACCTTTACTTTTGTCCGGCCTGTACATGGACTGGTGATGATGCATGGTACTGAAACGGTTACTGGCAGTGTCCTGGGATTAAACAGCCAGAACTGGACTTTAGGTCACCGTTTTCTGAGTAAAGACAGAATTATTTTTAACCATGCTTCAGATTATGAAAAAGTATTATTAGAGCAGGGTAAAGTAGTGGCCAGCTTTGCCGAGCGCCGAGCCCGTATTGAGCAGGGTTTAACTGTAGCGGCTGATGAACTTCATGCTCAGGTAGCCTATGCAGAAGGCTTGCTGGATGAGGTTACAGCTTTGGTTGAATGGCCGGTAGTTTTACAGGCAGGTTTTGATGAGCGCTTTTTACAAGTGCCGCAGGAATGTCTGATTTTAACCATGCAGCAAAATCAGAAGTATTTTCCGCTGTTAAACAGTGATGGCAAACTAATTAATCGTTTCCTGCTGGTATCTAATCTGCAAACAGAAAATCCGGTACATATTATTCATGGAAATGAGCGTGTATTACGAGCCCGTCTGGCAGATGCCGAATTTTTCTACCGTCAGGATCAGAAAACGACTCTTGAAAGTCGTCTGCCTCGTCTGCAGAACGTGGTTTATCACAATAAGCTGGGTAGTGTTGCAGAAAGAGTTCAGCGTATTACTCAGCTGGCAAAAGCTATTGCACCGCTACTTAATGCTGATGTAGATAAGGCTGTACGTGCTGCTGAGCTGGCTAAAGCTGATTTACTGACCGACATGGTAGGGGAGTTCCCTGAGCTACAGGGAACGATGGGTAAATACTATGCTTTGCATGATGGTGAAAATGCTGATGTTGCTGTAGCAATTGAGCAACATTACTGGCCGCGTTTTGCTAATGATGCTTTACCGGACAATTTAACTGGTACAGTGGTTGCTCTGGCAGATAAACTGGAAACTTTGATTGGTATCTGGGGTATCGGACTTATTCCGACAGGTGATAAAGATCCGTATGCATTGCGCCGCAGTGCACTGGGTATTTTACGAATGCTGATGCAGCACAATCTGGCGCTGATGCCATTATTACAGGCAGCATTTGATACATTTGCTTCAGGCAGACTGGCTGAAAATACTGTCAGCGAAGTGGCCGGGTTTATGCAGGCCAGACTGGCAATTCTGTTACAGAATTCCTTTGCACAGGATGTAGTGGCTGCTGTACTGGCCGGTAGGGTAGAAAATCTGGGTGAGCTGGAAGCCAGACTTGCAGCAGTAACCCGCTTTAAACAGCTGGATGAAGCTACTGCACTGATTGCAGCTAATAAACGTGTTCATAATTTACTGAAAAAAGCAGATATTTCTACTTTATCCGCTGTTAATCCAGATCTTTTGCAGCAGCAGGATGAAAAACAGCTCTATCAGGCAACTGAGCAGGTTGCAGAAAAAATTCAAGCTGTGCTGAAACGGCAGGATTTTGCTCAGGCATTAACTGAGCTGGCCGGAATTAAAGAAAAAGTGGATGCATTCTTTACTAATGTGATGGTAATGGATGAAAATAAAGCTATTAAGAATAACCGTCTGGCTTTGTTACTGTGTTTATCTCAGCAGATGAATGCTGTGGCCGATATTGCCTTATTAAGTGAGTAAATAATAGCAGACACTTCTGCTCATTCTTAAATAGTGGATGAAAGCTAAATTATGATATTTGATAATATAGTATTCCATACAGAAGAAGATTATCCGCCTGCGTTGTCACTGGCTAATGCTGCTACACATATGGGTTATTACTGGTCATGGGCTGTACGCCGCGGTTTATATAATCCGCAATGGGATGAAGCGGCAGAAGAAGATATGGCAGCACTGAAAGCTCAGGTTATGAGCGGAGCTGAATTTGTTCTGAATAATATGGCCGGTTGTCTGGAAGACAGTGACTTTAACGATGAAGGACGACGGTTTTCACTTTATTACTATGAAGATGAAGATGAGGGCTATGGTCGTTTTATGGAAGATTATGTGCAAACATTAAATACGCCGGCCTTGCAAAGCTTTTATCATGTAGAAATTAATAATGAAAATCAGTCTTTACTTGATGGCGTATTTGATAGTGCTTTGATTCAGTGGCGGCAAAGTTTGAAGCCGGTGCAATAAGGTTAAATATGGCATTGAATGGAAAAGGCAAATTAATCATACTGGATCGCGATGGTGTGTTGAATGTTATGCAACCGCAGCCCATCAGCGATCCTGATCAGTGGCTTCCCTTACCGGGTAGTATGGATGCTGTTGCCTTTCTGACTCAAAGTGGTTATACCGTTGTTGTGGCGGAAAATATGTCTGGTATTGGGCGTAATCAGGTCAGTATGCAGCAGCTGAATGAAGTACATAGCAAAATGCATACTCATATACAGAAAGCTGGCGGCCGCTTAAGCGGGGTTTGGTTTTGTCCGCATACCGGTAATGCTAAATGTAAATGTCGTAAACCTGAACCCGGTTTGTTGCTGGATATTCTGGATCGTCTGCATATGAAAGCAGAAAATACCTGGCTTGTCGGAGATGGTATTCGCGATATGCAGGCAATTGCCGCAATTGGCGGTCATCCTGTACTGGTTTTAACCGGTAAAGGCAAGGAAACATTAAAAATGGAAGAATTGCCGGAAGATACTCAGGTGTACGATGATTTGCTGGATTTTGCCAAATATTGTCGTACTCTGGCTGAACAGGCAGCCGAGGAATAATATAACATGCTGTTGTTGCGTAATTTGATTTACTGGTTTTGTTTGTGTGTATTTTCATTAATCTGGCTGGTGGTAGTAATTGTTTCCATGCTGGTACCAAAAGGGGTTACATGGACAACCACTGTGTGGGGAAAATCTCTTTTCTGGATGCTGGAGCACATTATCGGATTGAAATACGAAGTTACCGGTCGGGAAAATATTCCGCGCGAACCCGGAATTGTGTGCTGTAAACACCAATCCGGCTGGGAAACGCTGGCCATGCTGGTATTTTTCCCTGATCTCGCCTTTGTGGCTAAACGCGAACTTTTTCGTATACCGGTTTTTGGCTGGGCACTGAAATGGCGCGGCACAATCGGTATTGATCGTAAAAACCCTAAAGCGGCAAATGCCCAGATTATCAGTCAGGGGAAAATATGCAAGCAAAAGGGGATGTGGATTTGTATTTTTCCGGAAGGTACACGAATTAAGCCAGGTTTCCGTGGTCATTATAAAAAAGGTGCTGCCCGAATGGCACAGGAACTACATATGAATCTGGTGCCGGTCGCATTAAATAGTGGCGAATTCTGGCCTAAAGATTCCTTTTTTAAATATCCGGGTAAAGTAACAGTAGTGATTGGTGAACCGATTCATTATGAGTCAGCTCATAATCCGGAAGAATTAATTAGAATCTGTGAGCAATGGATAGAATCCGAGCAAGTAAAAATTCAGGGGGTGGGACCGTTTGCACCAGAGCATCCGCAAGTACCAACGCCGTTCGTGCCGCATTAATTGATATCAGTTGAATATTGATACTTTTTATTTTTTAAATAGTGTTTTGCTGAATCCTGAGCAGATAAACAGGTAGCCTATTTAATTTTTTTAGACTGAATCTGAAACGGGATATGAATAATATGATGAGCTGGTTAATAGAAATATCTGCTTGTCTCAGATAGTAATTTATTTACATTTTTAACAGATTAGTTGTCATGTCGGAATTTCTTCACACAACTACAGATGGCGATACCATCAGGCTGAAATTACGGCGTACAGCAAAAAAAAATATTATTGTACGTCCTGCATCAGGTTGTTTACTGGATATTAACGTTCCGCCATTTGTATCAATGAAATCTTTGTATGAATGGCTAAACGTTAATGAAATTGCTATTAAAAAACTGTGGAAGCAATCAGAAAAAATAGCAACAGCATTACCTGAATTTATCTGGTTTCGTGGGCAGGCATATCCTTTTACTCAGATATCCGTACTAACAAAAGTGCAGTGGCATAAGCAATATGGCTTTTTAGTACCACTGGTAAATTCACAGTCGCCCTATGTACTTTTGAAAGCATGGTTAAAACAAAGTGCCAAAAAGGAATTGTTGCTACGCTTGCAATATTGGGCAAATGTAATGCAGTTGCAGCCAATGGCAATGACATTAAGTGGGGCGCGAACTTTTTGGGGAGTATGTCGCCGGCGTAGCGGAATCCGTCTCAACTGGAGATTAATTGGCGCACCTGCTGACGTGGTGGATTATGTCTGTATTCATGAATTGTGCCACTTGCGCCATGCCAACCATGGTAAAGCTTTCTGGGCAATGGTTGCAGAATACTGTGCTGATGCTGATAATGCCCGTAAGTGGCTAAAAAAATATGCTAATGAGCTGTTTGCTCTGGATAAATTCAGCTAAAGTCTCACTCTGGAAAATTTGGTAAATTTTGGCTGTTTTCAATACTGATACAAAATAAAAGCAGCCATACTATTTTCATCGTATGACTGCTTTTTGTTATTCAGCTTTAAATACTGATTTTTATTTTTGGCTGTCAGCTAAAAATGCTTACCTGTTATTTTTAAGTTTAGCCAGCATCAACCGCAAGTTGTTTCATAATGTTTTTAATAATCTGGACACGTTGCATAACGTCTTCAATACCAATGCTAACTCTGAGTTTATCTGCTCCAGTCAGACGGTAGTTTTTATCACTTTGCATAATGGCTACAATAGTTGCGGGGTTAATACGATGATGTTTGCCAAAAGTAAAAGTAATGGCTTCACTACTGGCGTCAATTGTGTCTATGCCTAAGCTGGCTGCTTCAATGCGTAAATGATGGCTGGCAATCAACGTGGAGACGGCCGGTTCAGGAAGCCCGAAACGGTCGATCAGTTCTTCGTGTATCTGGTCTATCTCAGCTTCTGTTTCACAGCTGGCCAGGCGTTTGTACAACACCAGTCTGGCATGAATATCCGGGCAATAACTTTCCGGCAGCAGAGCAGGGCTATGTAATTTAATGTCACTGGTAATACCCAGCGGGGCATCCAGATCCGGCTCTCTGCCTTTCTTCAAATTGCGCACGGCCTGCTTGAGCATTTCGGTATATAAAGTAAATCCGACCTGAATCATTTCACCAGACTGTCCTTCACCCAAAATTTCGCCGGCACCACGGATTTCTAAATCCTGCATGGCTAATGTAAATCCGGCTCCCAGATCATCAGCCATTTCTATGGCTTCCAGACGTTTCTGTGCATCTTTGGTCATTGCATCCGGTATCAGTAGATAGGCATATGCCTGATGATGAGAACGGCCTACACGGCCACGCAGCTGATGCAACTGGGCAAGACCAAACTTATCAGCTCGCTCAATAATAATCGTATTGGCATTGGGTATATCAATTCCGGTTTCAATGATAGTTGAACACAGTAACACGTTATAACGCTGCTGAAGAAAATCCCGCATAATTTGTTCCAGTTCGCGTTCACGCAGTTGTCCATGAGCGATACCGATACGGGCTTCAGGTAATAAAGTAGTTAATTTTTCATAAGTGTTAGCAATGGTATCAACTTCATTGTGCAGAAAAAACACCTGTCCGCCACGTTTCAGTTCACGTAACACGGCTTCTCGTATTAAACCTTCGCTGTAAGGACGAACAAAGGTTTTTACAGCAAGCCGGCGGCTTGGCGCTGTGGTAATCAATGAAAAATCACGCAGGCCTTCCAGCGCCATACTTAATGTACGCGGAATTGGTGTTGCGGTCAGTGTAAGCACATCCACATTAGCGCGCAGGCGTTTAAGCTGTTCTTTCTGACGCACGCCAAAGCGATGTTCTTCATCTATAATAACCAGTCCCAGATTTTTAAAATGGACATCCGGCTGAACCAGTTTATGGGTACCAATCACAATATCTACTGTGCCGTCAGCCAATCCGGCAAGTGTGGCCTGTGTTTGTTTACTGGTATTAAAGCGGGAAAGCTGGGCAACTTTAATCGGAAAGTCTGCAAAGCGATCAGCAAAATTTTGTGCATGTTGCTCAACAAGCAGTGTAGTTGGCGCAAGTACTACCACCTGTTTACCAGCCATTGCTGCTACAAAAGCGGCGCGTAGCGCAACCTCAGTTTTACCAAAGCCTACATCTCCGCAAATCAGTCTGTCCATGGGCTTTTCAGCACATAAATCTTTTATGGTCGCAGCGATTGCCGCAGCCTGATCTTCGGTTTCTTCATAGCCAAAGCCATTGGCAAAAGCCTGATAATCCATTTCATTCAGACTAAAGCGATGGCCTTGCTGAGCTTCACGCTGAGCATATAGATTTAATAATTCGGCAGCTGTATCTCTGGCTTTTTCCGCGGCTTTATGTCGTGCTTTATCCCATGCTCCATGACCCAGTTTATGCAAACTGATGTTATCATGAGCACTGCCTGCATAGCGGGAAATAAGCTGGAGCTGACTAACAGGTACATATAACTGAGAACCTTCAGCATACTCCAGTAGCATCATTTCACAGGCACCTTCACCTAAATCCAGAGTTACCAGACCCTGATAGCGTCCGATACCATGTTGTTCATGTACCACGGGATCACCAATTTTGATTTCAGCCAAATCGCGCAGCATGCCGTCTGAAACAGCACTATGTTTGCGTCTTGTACGCCGGCCGCGAATAACATACTGGTATAAATCAGCCTCAGTAATAATAGCCAGTTGCTGATCTGTCAGCAGGCAACCGTAACTTAACGGCGCAATAGTCAGGCACAAGCTGGAATTACTGTTCAGAAAGTCCTGCCAGCTATTGACAATATCTGGCTGTAAACTGTACTGGCGCATAAAATTGAGCATGGTTTCCCGGCGTCCGAGACTTTCTGCGCAAATCAGTACCCGTCCTGACCATTGTTGGAGAAAATTTTTCAGTGTGTGGAGCGGATCATCAGCCTGTCTGTCTACTGCGACACTTGGCAGCGTATAAGTAGTGTCTTCGCTGATTTGCGGAACAAGACGCGCATAAGATTTAATACGTGCCCCGAACTGGTCTTCACTAAGATAAAGATAATCTGGTGCCAGCGGGGGATAGGCCGGATCGCCCTGTGACAGAATGTAGCGTTGTTTGACATCCTGCCAGATGCGGGCAGATTCTTGATGAATATCACCCAGACAAACCAGAATGGCTTCATCATCTGTGTAATCAAAGATACTGACACATTCTTCTTCAAAAAATAAAGGCAGGTAATACTCAACACCCGCCCCGAAATGTCCTTCAGATACTGCATTATACACAGTTGCTTTTCGGGCATCGCTATTGATTTCTTCCCGAAAGCGGCTGCGGAATATTTTCTGTGCATCACTGTCGGTTGGAAATTCATGTGCCGGTAACAGACGAATTTCATTTACTGTGGTTAATGTGCGCTGGCTGTCTGCATCAAATGTTTTGATGGTATCAATTTCATTGTCAAATAAGTCCAGACGAAACGGTGTGTCACTGCCCATTGGAAAAATATCGAGAATACCGCCACGCATGGCGAATTCTCCGGTCGCCACCACATGAGAAACATGGTTATAGCCGGCTTCAACCAGGCTGTGTTTCAATGCTTCAATATTCAGTTCCTGCCCGGTTTTCAGCCAGAAAGTATGTCCCAGCAAAAATGAAGGAGGAGCAATTTTTTGCATGGCTGTTGCCAGCGGTAACAATAAAACGTCAACCAGTCCGTTTTTTAGTTGCCACAATGTACTTAGTCGCTCTGATACTAGCTCCTGATGAGGAGAAAAATGTTCGTAGGGCAGAGTTTCCCAGTCCGGGAAAAACATGATACGTGCAGCAGGATCAAAAAATTGCCATGCTGCCTGAATACGGATTGCCTGTTCGGTATCTGCAGTTAAAATAATTTTCAGTTTTTTTTCAGGTAAATGCTGGCTAAGTAATAATGGCAGACAACCAGCATTTAAATCAGACCAGATTACAGTCTGTCTGGTTTTAGGCAATGCGAATGAAGCAGCAGCGGGCATAATTTTAGTTTTACAGATAATAGAAATTGATTGCCAGTACTTATGGGCAAGCTATGATAAGACAAGCCCTGATAAGCAGACAATTGAAACAGAATTGTTTGGAATGGGTGAATAACAAGTCGGTTTCAGACACAGTCCTGAAATTATGGCTATTATTACATAATAATAATTAATATAGCGAATACAAATACATCACAGCGATGGTAATCAGAATGGCAAATGCACAGCCAATTTTGGCAACCACACCAACAACCAGGCCAATCAGTGTGGCAAAACCTACCTTGCCGGCAGCGACCAGATTGCGTCTGGCAATAAATTCACCGGTTGCTGCACCAATTAACGGCCCCAATACCATGCCCGGTAAGGCAAAAAACATGCCAATAATCGCACCAATAAAAGAACCCCAGATAGCTCTTCTGCTTGCACCACTATGTTTAGCGCCCAGCATACCGGCCATATAATCTAGAAAACAACCTAATAAAGTCAGTATACCTAAAGTAATTAATGTGGGTGCCCCCATAATCTGATAATTGCTGCTCAATGCCAGTAACCATGCACCTCCGAACATGAGAGGCAGACCCGGTAAAGCAGGCATAAATGTACCTAATAAACCAATGAGTAATAAAACAATAGCCAATATTACCAATACTGCATTCATGGCAAATTAGTCCTTAATAAAATTCATAATATAGAATAGTAAAATGGGGGATGCGGTTGTCACATACAAGGATAAATTTTGTTGTGTAGATAAAAAATATGTAATCAGCCGGTGATTAATAACAGATAATTTTATCAGTTTGGCATGGTATCTGTATATTAGTGAGCATTTGCAGTACAGACAATCTGTATAAAATATAAATGATAAATAAACCTGCGTTATTTGTTGAGACTGGATGATTCAATAGCAATACAATAACTAGATTGAATAACAATGCTATTTATTATGAAATATTTTTCTTAAAGATAAATATTCGATATTGAAAAAAGGCAGCCTTTAAAAAGCTGCCTGTACCAGATAAACTTTAATTAATCTAATTTTTTAAAGTGTTTGCGGCGTTCCTGTTCGCTCAGGTAGCGTTTACGCAGACGAATGGTTTGCGGAGTAATTTCTACTAGTTCATCATCATCGATAAACTCTACCGCAGCTTCCAGAGACATTAGTACCGGCGGAGTCAGACGCACTGCTTCATCTGTGCCGGAAGCACGGACATTAGTCAGTTTTTTGCCTTTCAGCGGATTAACAACCAGATCATTGTCACGGCTATGAATACCGATAATCATGCCTTCGTAAATTTTTTCGCCCGGATTGATAAACATACGACCTCGGTCTTCCAGATTCCATAAAGCATAGGCTACGGCATCACCCTGTTCTTGTGATACCAGTACACCATTGCGGCGGCCGGGTATTTCTGCTTTTACTGGTGCGTAATTATCAAATACGTGGCTCATCAGTCCCTGACCACGGGTCATGGTCATGAATTCACCCTGAAAACCAATCAGACCGCGCGCAGGAATACGGTATTCCAGACGGGTACGGCCTTTGCCGTCGCTTTCCATATTGGTCAGTTCACCGCGGCGGCGACCCAGTTCTTCCATTACAGCACCCTGAGTATTGTCTTCTACATCGACAGTCAGGTTTTCGTAAGGTTCGCATTTAACGCCGTCAATTTCACGGAAAACCACACGTGGTTTGCCGACAGCCAGCTCATAACCTTCACGGCGCATATTTTCAATCAGAATAGTCAGATGAAGCTCACCACGGCCTGAAACACGGAATACATCTGCGTCTGCTGTGTCTTCAACGCGAAGGGCTACATTGGTCAGCAATTCTTTTTGCAAACGTTCGCGAATCTGGCGACTGGTAACAAATTTACCTTCTGTACCGGCCAGCGGGCTGGTGTTGACCATGAAATCCATCGTCAGGGTAGGTTCGTCTACGCTCAGCATAGGCAGCCCCTGAGGTTGTTCACGATCAGCAATGGTAACACCGATACCTATATCTTCCAGTCCGGAAACCGTAACAATATCACCGGCTTCTGCTTCTTGTAACGGAATGCGTTCCAATCCTTTGAAGCCAAGCAACTGATTAATGCGTCCCTGACCAATCTGCTTATCTTCATTCATGATAGCTACTACCTGACCGGGTTTAATTCGTCCGTTCAGAATACGACCGATACCCAGCCGGCCGGTATAGTTATCATAATCAAGCTGAGAAATCTGTAATTGCAGAGGTTTATCTGCATCACCGGCTGGTTCCGGGGTATATTTCAGAATGGTTTCAAACAGCGGACGCATATCGGTAGATTCGTCTTCTTCATTCAGCTTGGCAAAGCCAGACAGACCAGAAGCATAAACGATAGGGAAGTCGAGCTGTTCATCGGTAGCGCCCAGTTTATCGAATAGTTCAAATGTCTGGTCAATTACCCAGCTCGGGCGGGCACTTGGCTTATCAATTTTATTGATCACTACAATCGGTTTCAGCCCTAATGCCAGTGCTTTTTTGGTAACAAAGCGGGTTTGCGGCATCGGACCTTCCTGTGCATCCACCAGTAGTAGCACACAGTCTACCATTCCCAGTACACGTTCTACTTCGCCGCCAAAGTCGGCATGTCCGGGTGTATCAACGATATTAATATGGTAGCCTTCGTATTCGATGGCGGTATTTTTGGCAAGAATGGTAATGCCGCGTTCTTTTTCAAGATCGTTGCTGTCCATTACTCGTTCGTCTACCTGCTGATTGGCACGGAAAGTACCGGACTGGCGCAATAACTGGTCTACCAGTGTGGTTTTGCCGTGGTCGACGTGTGCGATAATGGCAATATTACGAATTTTTTTACTCATAGGAGTGTGTAACCTAGTTTATTAGCTATTTGTAAGGAAAATTAACCTTGAATTATAACATTTACTCTGCTTTTCGTGGAATTTTTAGCAAAATCAGATGTTCTGTCCGTATTAAAGAGGCTGACTTACATCTGTGTATGTGTCATAGTTAACGTTTTTCCGGTGTTATTCCGGCTGGGTTATTTGAGGCAGTCTGTTGTAATTGTGGTATTGAAGAGGGATGCAAAACCTAGGCAATGGAACAGTTAGAATTTTTTGTTATTCCCAGTCCCTGTAAAGGTGTTTGTGAAAGCAATCATAAGGCATATTGCAAGGGCTGTCTGCGCAGCAGGGACGAGCGTCTTTACTGGTTACGTATGTCTGATACTCAGAAACAGTATGTGCTGCGTTTGTGTGCATTGCGCCGGCGCAAGCTGGAGCAAATGCAACCACAACCAGCAGACCAGACAGAACAAAATCTGATTGAGCAAATATGGCTACAGGCAGATTTTGATTTTTAGTTTTTAATAGCTGATAAGTCAGTTCGTAAATTTTGATTTTGGGGGAAAAATGCATTTTCTGATTATTAGTATTCTATGTAGTGTCTCTGTGTCAGTATTACTGAAACTGGCACGCAGAAACGGTGTTAATATTGCTCAGGCCGTAGCGATTAATTACCCGGTAGCTGCTGCCTGCACCTGGTTTTTTTTACGTCCGGATTTTTCTGACTGGTATACTTATAGTAGTCACTGGATTATTTTTCTGGCTTTGGGTATTGGTCTGCCGCTCGGCTTTATTGTGCTGGGGCGGGCTATCGAACAGGCGGGAATGGTAAAAACAGATGCCGCCCAGCGCCTGTCGCTATTTATGCCTATAGTAGCCGCATTTGTGCTCTTTGGAGAAACTTTAAGCACTAATAAAATTATTGGAATTGCACTGGCACTAATGGCCTTGCTTACCTTGCTGTATCGTGAGAATCCGGCTAAAAGCAAAGGAAAAGGCGATTTTTTAAGTACTGCCGGCTATTTATTCGGTGTATGGCTTTGTTACGGAACTACAGATATTCTGTTTAAACAGATGGCGAAAAGCGGAACAGCTTTTGCACCGACCTTGCTGGTGTCATTTATACTCGCTGCCATTCTGATTATATGTTATCTGTGTTTACGCAGAATAGTCTGGAATGCGGCCAGTATTCTGGCAGGTCTGATACTGGGTGGTTTGAATTTTGCCAATATTCTGTTTTACATTCGTGCACATCAGTATTTTCAGCAAGATCCTTCGCTGGTGTTTGCCGGTATGAATCTGGGTGTAATAACACTGGCCACTATTATTGGCGCTTTTGTGTTTAAAGAAAAAATCAATGGTTTGAATGCTGCCGGAATTGTACTGGCGATTGCTGCAATCTGGTTTCTATTTTATGGCAGCAGGCTTAATTCTTTGTTGTAGCCGATTTATATTGAAAAGCTGTTCTGAAAATCAGAACAGCTTTTTTTGATGAGCTTAGCCGGCATTACTTAATTGTGCCAGCTGCTGAGCCTGATGCTCGGCAATTAATGCCTGTGTCAGCTCAGATAAATCACCATCCATAATAAAATCCAGTTTATGCAGAGTAAGATTGATGCGATGATCGGTTACTCTGCCTTGGGGATAATTATAAGTTCGAATACGTTCACTGCGGTCGCCGCTGCCAATCAGGCTTTTACGTTCAGCAGCCTCTTTGGCATGAGCAGCATGTTTCTGCTGTTCATACAGTCGGGAGGCAAGTACGCGCATTGCCTGTGCTTTATTGGCATGCTGTGAACGACCATCCTGACATTCCACTACCATACCCGTTGGTAAGTGAGTAATACGTACGGCAGAATCCGTCTTATTAATATGCTGACCACCCGCACCGGAGGCACGGAAAGTATCAATGCGTAAATCGTTCGGATTAAGCTGTACTTCAGCAACTTCATCGGCTTCCGGCATAATGGCCACAGTACAGGCTGAGGTATGGATTCTGCCCTGACTTTCTGTAGTTGGTACGCGCTGAACCCGATGGCCGCCAGATTCAAATTTGAGCTGACTGTAAACATTCATGCCTGCAATGCGTGCAATCACTTCTTTATAGCCACCCAGATCACTTTCACTGGCGGATACAATTTCTACCTGCCAGCCCATACGTTCTGCAAAGCGGGTATACATGCGCAATAAATCGCCGGCAAATAAAGCTGCTTCATCACCACCGGTTCCGGCACGAATTTCTATGAAAATATTCTTGTCATCATCTTCGTCTTTCGGTAACAAAAGTTTTTGCAGCTCGCCATCCAGCTGAGTAATCTGATTACGGGCAGTATTGATTTCTTCAGCCGCAAATTCTTTTAATTCCGGGTCTGCCAGCATTTCTTCTGCGGCAGCTAAATCAGTTTCTGCCTGTGTATACTGGCGATAGGTTTCTACTACCGGTGTAAGCTCGGCATGTTCACGAGTAAGGCGACGATATTCGTCAATATTGTCCGTGACATCAGGAGAAGCCAGCAAAGCGGTTACTTCTTCCAGACGCTCAGTCAGGTGCTGTAACTTGTCTATCAATGAAGGTTTCATCTGGTATTCCGTATTAAATAAAAGCTATCAGTCGTATTAAATATATAGAGTTAAGGATTATGAATAAATTGGAGGCAGTAGCTAATGCTGCTGATTTTTTCCATGCAGCTGGTAAATCTGACAAATGGCCTCGGCCAGCTCAGGATATTGCTGACTGTCTTTATTTAAAGCTCGGGTGGGTGCATGCAAAAGGCTATTGGTTAATTCACGGCTTAAACGCTGCAATACTTCTTCAACAGGTGTACCTTTACGCAGACGGCGCAGAGCTTTATTGACTGCTTTGCTGCGCTGCTGTTCACCCTGATCGCGCAATTCACAAATTAAAGGAACGCTATTACGTGTCTGTTGCCATGCAATAAACTCAGCAACTTTGCCTGCAACCATCTTTTCAGCTTCAGCTGCAGCCTGTTGTCGTGCTGCCTGACCATGCTGCACAATATGAACCATATCATCAACACTATATAAATACGCATCGTTCAGTTCGCCTGCTTCGGCTTCAATGTCGCGTGGTACGGCCAGATCAAGCAAAAACATCGGCATGCCGCGCCGCTGCCTGAGTGCGCGTTCTACTAAACCTTTACCAATAACCGGAAAAGGGCTGGCAGTAGAAGAAACAATTACGTCGTATTCAGCCAGAATTTCAGGTAAAGCAGTTAATATGCGTGCATCTGCTTCACAGCTTAATTTCTGACATAACTCCTGAGCCCGCTCCAGTGTACGGTTTAAAACAGTCAGGCGCCGCGGACATTCTGCGGCAAAATAGGTGGCTACCAGCTCAATCATTTCACCGGCACCCACCATTAAAACATTCAATGCTGAAATATCAGGAAAAATCTGTGCGGCCATTTTAACTGCAGCAGCAGCCATGGATACAGAGTTTTCTCCAACTGCACTTTCATTGCGAATTTCTTTAGCTGCTGCAAAAGTTTTTTCAAACAGAGCATTCAGCTGCTGATGCAGCGTATGCCGGCTGCGGGCAACGCGTACGGCTTCTTTTAATTGTCCGAGAATCTGCGGTTCACCTAAAACCATTGAATCCAGTCCGCAAGCCACCCGAAAGGCATGCTGCACAGCCTGTTTATCATGGAATTGATATAAATAGGGAGCAAATTCAGATAATGGCAATTGATGGTAGTCGGCCAGCCATTGTATGGCTGTGGTTGCATTACCAGTACAGTAAATTTCTGTACGGTTACAGGTAGACAGAATCATCGCTTCTGCTATTTCTTCCTGACTGCCAAGCGCAGTCAGTGCTTCTGCCAGTTCTATGGCAGGGAAAGCCAAACGTTCACGTACAGAAACTGGCGCAGTTTGGTGATTGAGTCCGATAACGGTTAAAGACATACTACCTGAAGTAATTTGCGTTTGCCCGCTACCGCGGGTAGGATAATTGCCAGCCAGACTTTATATTCTATATAAATATAAAGTTATTAAATCGGGCAATTATACGCTATCAGTGCTGAAAAAGCAGTAAATCATGCCTGAGAGTGGTGTAAATAACTTTTTCGCATGCATAAACAAAAAAATGAAGAATCTGGATTTGCACGATATTCGTGAAGATTACAGCCAGCAGTCACTTAGTGAAGCTGATTGCTGTGAAGACCCTTTGGAGCAGTTTCAAAAATGGTTAATGGCAGCCATGCATGCCAAAGTAAATGAGCCTACAGCCATGAATGTTGCTACTGTTGATCAGCACGGACGACCTAATGCCCGCATTGTGCTGTTAAAAGAAGTGACAGCAGAAGGGTTTGTATTTTTTACTAATTATCATAGCCGTAAAGGGCGTTCATTAAGTCTGAATCCGCATGCGGCACTCACATTTTTCTGGCCGGAACTGGAACGTCAGGTACGGGTGGAGGGAAGCGTGCAACAATTACCTGCAGCAGAATCAGATGCCTATTTTCAGTCCCGACCTTACAGCAGCCGTATTGGTGCATGGGCTAGTGAACAAAGCGCCGTAATTAATAGTAAAACCGAGCTGATGGCGCGTGCAGCAAAACTGGGGGCAAAATATTTGTTCAATGTACCCAGACCGCCGCATTGGGGCGGATATCTGGTTAAACCCGAGCTGGTAGAATTCTGGCAGGGAAGACCAAGCCGTTTACATGACCGTATTCAGTATACAAGACAAAATAATCTCTGGATTAAACAGCGCTTATCACCTTAAACATCTTTTGGCCTATATTGATTCAGAAGTTGAAGGCGCGGCTGCTGTAGCCGGACTATCCATAAGAACTTTGTTTTGAATAAAATCTTCAGCCTGAGTTTTCAGGCTGAAACGATCATTTGTTTTGTTTTCAGCAATATTCAGCAACGCAGAAAAATCTACTTTTACTATAATTTCCGGCATAGATACTATATTCCACAGACTACGCAATAAACTGGTTTTGCCGGCAAATGCTACTTTAGATGTACGCAATCCCTGAGGGTTGTAATAGCGCATGGCTACTGCCATCACGGGTGTATCTGCATCTATTGCTGCCTGAAACAGCGCTGCTTTAAACGGCAAGGTAGTCATTCCCTCAGATGTATACGCTTCGGGAAAAAACAGGACGTTTTTACCTTCATGCAATGCCAGTACTATGGCTTTGATAACCGGATTAATATCCTGTCTCGACTGACGATTAATATAAACAGTGCCCCCGTTTGTAGCCAGTCTGCCGATTACCGGCCATGATTTGACACTTTGTTTAGCAATAAAGCCACCGGGGATATAGGACATTAATACGAAAATATCCAGCCAGCTAATATGATTGGCTACAGTAAGCCAGGGCATACTTGCTGTATCGGGTAATAATTGTTCAGAGTTTACCTTTACGTGCAGAATATCAAGTAAATTGTGCGCAATTGAAATTAATTCCTTATTTCGCTCTGTTTCATTCAGGTTCTTAAACCGATTTACCCGTCTGATTGTCTTAACCAGCCATAAAGCCAGTCTGAAAATACGCGAAAAACGGGTAATTAAAGAAGTATGTTCTGATTTTGTCATTGTTATTTATCGTTTTTTCTGGCATTGAGGACAATAAAAACTGCTTCTTTGTCCCAAAATCATTTTTTCAATCGGATGCCCGCATTGCGGGCAAGGTTCACCGGCTCGTCCGTATGCCTGATGTTGTAGCTGAAAATAACCACTGGTACCAGCACTATTTACAAAATCCCTTAAAGTACTGCCACCTGCTGTAATGGCTTCCTGTAGTATCTGTTTGATTGCATCAGTCAGTGCGCTAATCTGCTGTTTATTCAGCTTCATAGCCGGAATGGCCGGATGGATACCAGTACGGAACAAAGCTTCGTTAGCATAGATATTGCCTACACCGACAACAATCTTATTATCCATAATTGCTGTTTTAATCGCACGTTTCTGGTTTGAAAGTTTTTGTAGCAAATAATCAGTATTAAAATCCTGGCTGAGTGGTTCCGGTCCGAGGTTAACTAATAAAGGATGCTGTTCAATGAGTCCGATAAACCATAAAACAGCTCCGAAACGTCTGGGGTCATGAAATCGTAAGAGCGTACCATTACTAAAAGCAATATCTACATGATCATGTTTTTGTACTGGCGGAGCAGTAAAGTCAGTAAAGACGCGTAAACTGCCTGACATACCCAGATGAATAATTAATGTGCCTGAAGCTAATTCAATCAGCAGGTATTTAGCTCTGCGTCTGACTGATAATACCTTTTCGCCGCCAAGCTGTTCGCCTAGATTATCTATTATCGGCCAGCGTAAACGCGGCTGACGCACTTCTACCTGTGAAATAGTTTGATTTTCAATAAAAGGAGCGATTCCGCGCAGCGTTGTTTCTACTTCCGGTAACTCGGGCATAATTTATTTATATTATTCAGAATAAAATCGTTACAATAGCATCATGAAAACAAAATTTAAAGCACATACTGTGTCAGTTTTAATCAGATAAAATTGCCATAAGTCATACGCAGCTAAAATTGTCTGTGTTAAAGTAGCAAATTATTTTACCCTAATAGTTTATTCTTTAAACGGCTGCAAATTTTATCGTGCCGGTTAAAGTATTTAATAACTGAACACATATTGCATGATAAACCGCGATTAGAAAAAAATTGCCTGCACAAGTACAGAGTTGTTATTTATTTATGATTCAGTGTCTACGTAAACTGATTTGCATATATGGAGAAGTTTAATGCCTCGTTGGATTCATCGTATTACCCCGATTGTTTTAAGTTTAATGGCTGTACATATGGCCAATGCCAACAGTGTGTCAGAGCAGCATAAACCAGTACCATTGATTCAAACTAAAATTGAGCGGATAAATAATCAGGTTACAGCACCGGATGATGCAGATTCGCTGCAACGGCGTCTGGCTATTGCCGGCCGTGCCAATGATATTTTTACTTTATTTGCCACAGAACTTATTTATTCTCAGGGTAAAACGGATCAGGCTCTGGCCGCAGATATGCGAATGCTTGAGCATACACAGGAACCAGATGTGGCTGAACGGGCGATGGAAATGGCTCTTGGCGCAAATAAAATCACCGAAGCGCAAACCATTGCTAATCGCTGGCAGCAAATTGAGCCGACAGAGACACCAGCCAGACAGCGCCTGATGTGGGAGCTGGCTATCGCCAAAAATGATGTGCCGCAAGTATTGAAAAATGCAGATGCAGTTTTATCTCATGCCAATGATTATCAGCTGCGCCGGTTGTTTTTAAAAATGGCACAATTCCGGTTAAATAATCTGGATGCCACTGATGAGTTAAATGCACCGATTCACAAAACAGCAGTTTTACATCCTGAAATGGCAGAAGCCCTAATTGCCGATGCTATTTATGGTGCAACCGGTGCGCATAAAGAGCAAACCATCAAAGCGTTACAATTACTGGTTCATCTGGATACCGATATTTTTCCAGCCAGCCAGCTGACACTGAACCTGATTAATCTTAAGCAGCCACAATATCTGCTGGATTTTTACCAGCTAACTGGTGTGGATACCATGCCAGCTAAATGGCAAAGTCTTTATATAGAATTGCTGATTAAGAATAATCAATTACAACAGGCATATCAAACTTTGCAGCCATTACTTGAGAAAAGTAAAAGCGCGGATCTGTATTTGCAGGCAGTTTATCTGGCTGTCAGTCAAAAAGCTGCTACAGCTACCATTGCCGGCTATGCAGAGAAAATTGTAGAACTGGGGAATTCCAATCAGCGAAGTAAAGCGGCCATGATGGTGGCTATGCGCTATTATGATGAACATAATCTGCCGGCTTCCCGTTCGTGGGCGACTAAAGTTAATGATCCGCAGTTTCTCTTTGATCAGGCACTTATGATGTGCTCAATTGAAGCAGAACAAAAACACTGGAAAGCAGCTCAGCAATGGTTAAATAAAGTTCAGACAGATAAAACACCGGCAGGTACTTTTTTCAGCGGATCGGATTTGCTTCGTTTACAAACATTTGTAAATAGTTCTTCACTTACTGACCAGAAATATGAACAATATCTGAATAGAGTGATTAATGAAGCAGAACATGGTGATACCAGAACACAGGTAGAAAATGTTGCGCCGTTATTACTCCTTCGTGGGCTGTTATATGCAGATAAATTTGATGAGCCGGCAAAAGCAGTAGCAGATCTGCGCCGGTTTGTGAAAATGCGGCCTAATCAGATAGAGGGGCTTAATGCACTGGGTTACACCTTATTAAGTCTGTCAAAAGATCACTGGCAGGAAGCACAGCAATTGCTGGAGCAAGCCTATGCTCAGAATAACCAGTCTCCGGCAATTAATGACAGCCTGGGCTGGGCTTATTTTCTTAATGGTAATGTAGAAAAAGCGCTGCCTTTACTAGAATATGCATATCAGAAGCTGCCGGAAAGTGAAGTAGCTGCTCATCTGGGGGAAGTTTACTGGCAGCAAGGGCGTGAGGACGAAGCTCGTCAGATATGGGCTCAGGGCTGGCTTAATAAAGCCAGTGATCATAAAATTCTGAATCAAATACTAAGTAAACACCAAATCAGACCGAATAGTCTGCCCTTAGCTACAGCAAAGAAGGTAGAAACTCAGGCTGATGCAGATATCTATTTACAACAGGCAGGAATTTTATTTAGCAACAGAACCAATGAACCGGCTTTGATTGAAAATATTAATAAAGTCATTCAGACCGGTAACAGACTTCAACAAAGTCAGGCAGCGCTTCTCGCTGCAACATATTACTTTTCTAATCGGGATATGACCTCTGCACGTAAGTGGCTGGATAAAGTAACTGATAGTGAGTTGATCGGAGATAAAGCCTATCTGATGGGGATGATTGAAGTAACCCAAAATAATATACCGGCTGCAAAGCAATGGTTAGCTCGGATAGATCAGAATAAAGAATCACCCGTTTCTGATAATATGCATACCATTGCACTGTCAGTTTATATTGATAGTAAAACCCTCGATCCGAAAGTTTATGTACAAAAGCTGACACAGATGCTAAAGGATGCAGACAAAAAAGCTGCTGCATCTGAGGATAATAATACAGACTTAAAAGCATTCCTGCTGTATTCACGAGCAACAGCTTATAGTGAAAAACTGGATCAGCCGAAAAAGGCAATAAAAGATATTCGTGCTTTTATTGAATTAAAACCTGATGATGCGGAGGGCTATAATGGGCTGGGCTATACCATGCTAAGTATGCCAAAACGCTATTGGGCAGAGGCTTTATCGATTTTGCAGCATGCAAGTCAGCTGGATAATGAGTCCTGGGCAATTCAGGATAGTCTGGGGTGGGCATATTATCTGAATAACCAGCCTGAAAAAGCGTTACCGCTTTTACGTTCAGCCTATCAGGTTCAGCAGGAAAGTGCCATTGCAGCGCATCTGGGAGAAGTCTTGTGGCAGCAAGGAGAACAGGAACAGGCACGAAAAATTTGGGCACAGGGATTAGCTAATAAAGACTCTGACCAGAAAGAGTTACAACAGATTTTGAAAAAATTTAATGTAAATCCGTCTAGTCTGACTACTGCACCGAAATCACAAAACAATAAATAGCCGGATACTAGTTATCGACTTTAGCAACTGAACTATTGAAATTTACCGAAAAAGCTGCCGTATGCATCAAGTGTCAACGGCAGCTATTCATTTAATTCTAAAACATAAATTAACTTCACACAGCTTATATAACTAATTCTGATAATATTACAATAATAGACAATCATAGATACCGGAATAAGAATGATATATTCATATTTACGTAAAAAAAATCTTTATCTGGCAGCAGCTATCACCAGCCTGGCTTTAAGTGCCTGTAGCAGCCTCATACCAGACAGAATAACATCGGCATCAGACTGGCAGGCTGGTAACGAAAATGATGTTTCCGGTTTTGACAGTTCCGGACGGCTGGCTATTAAGGATCAGGGTAGAGGAAGCTATGCAAATTTTAGCTGGCAGAATACCGGTAGCGTACAAACAATTGAAGTCAAAACACCATTGGGTAATAGTGTAGGGGTTTTATGTACTGACAGCTCAGGTGTAATTGCAGAAGACAGTAAAGGGCAGATAATTACTGCAGCCAGTATTGAGGAGTTAAGCCAGCGTATGCTTGGTTTTGTGCTTCCGTTTGATCACTTGAATCAATGGGTGCAGGGATATTGGATTGCAGATGAACCTTATCAGTTATTGCCCAACGGCAAACTTAAACAGTCTGGCTGGATTATCCAGCGTCAGCAACAAAACGGAAGTCATAATCCGCGTATTGTACTGTTAAATAATGCACGCTTCGACATCAGACTGGTGTTTGATGAATATACAGATACTGATGATAGTGCAAAATCAGCACAATGCGAATTGCGTCAAAAATTATCCTGATTAATTATTTAAAAATATGAATAAATCTCCAGCAGCTGATGCACGGCATTTTCTGGCGCCGGCCAAGCTGAATCTTGATTTGAGAATCGTCGGACGGCGCGCCGACGGCTACCATTTACTTGAAAGCATTTTTACTCTGATTGAGCTGTATGATCATATCTGGTTCAGCCTAAATCAGACAGGCTGCATAAAGTTACATACGCCAACTGACGGCATTACTGAAGAGCAGGATTTGTGTGTGCGTGCAGCCCGGTTATTATCCGACCATACCGGTACTAAACACGGAGTGGATATCTGGCTGGAAAAACAGATTCCTGTTGGTGGCGGACTGGGTGGTGGCAGTGCGGATGCGGCAGTCGTATTAATGGTGCTTAACCGATTGTGGCAGCTTAATCTGAGTAAGACAGAACTATTACAGCTTGGCGTGCGCTTAGGTGCAGATGTGCCGTTTTTTATTTTTGGACAAAGTGCATTTGCTCGCGGTATTGGTGAGCAATTAAGCCCGATATCTTTGCCAAAACAATGGTATGTGATTATCAAGCCTCCGGTGCATGTCAGTACACCGAAAATATTTGCACATAAAGACTTGACACGTGATTCCAAGCCACGGATAATGCCAGACTTCCAAGCAGGACAGCACTGGCGCAATGATATGCAGAGCGTTGTTTTAGCTGAGTATCCAGCAGTAAAAGCGGCATTTGATGTTTTGGCTGAATACGGTTCACCAATGATGAGTGGTTCTGGTGCATGTGTATTTTTGTCATTTAATTCTGAAAGTGCAGCGCAAGCTGTTTACAATAAAGTTTCTTGCGCGCATCAGGCATATTGTGTTGCTTCCCTGACGAGGCATCCGTTTTATCAATGATGTGTGTAGTTGGGGAGTCGTCAAGTGGTTAAGACACTGGGTTTTGATCCCAGTATGCGTAGGTTCGAATCCTACCTCCCCAGCCAGTTGCTTGATAAAAAGCATTGGGGAGTCGTCAAGTGGTTAAGACACTGGGTTTTGATCCCAGTATGCGTAGGTTCGAATCCTACCTCCCCAGCCACATTTCGAGCAAATAAGCAGTAAACCCTATTGGGGAGTCGTCAAGTGGTTAAGACCCCGGATTCTGATTCCGGTATGCGTAGGTTCGAATCCTACCTCCCCAGCCAATTCAGATAAGCGTGTAAGTTTACTTACACGCTTATTTAATGTGTAAATGACAAATTGTTATTTTATAGCACGTGCAGATTGCCATAAGTGATATAATTTGCCATTAATCCCGTACGGAAAACTTCCAGTCGGGAAACAAGCAAGTTTGTATAACTGTTTTCACTTTTTGTGATAATTAGCATGGTTAAGCCTGCAAAATGCAATACAGTTTCAATCCTAGTAATAGAATAGTGTTACTATTTTGTTGTGTTGCTATCAGGTATCGGCAAAATTGATTGATTAAATCTGTTTTAACCATGATACTTGCAGCTATCAGTATATACAGAATATTTTTCAAAGAGGTGGTCATTGCTTTTGAATTTAAAAGTAACGTAAACGGGTTAACAGCGAAATGAGCAACGAAATTCATAACGTTGAAAGCCATTACTTGTTTAAATGACAGATACACTACAACCCAAGTGGTGATATGAAAGCTTTGGATTAATGTTTAATCTACCTCACACAAATCAAACCAAACCAAAACAGGACTCAGGTACAACAGAAATGGCAGCATACGACAGTTTGATGGTTTTTACCGGCAATGCGAATCCGGAGCTGGCAAATAACGTAGCCAGACACTTGGATATTTCTCTGGGACGTGCTTCAGTTGGAAAATTTTCTGATGGCGAAATTGCAATTGAATTACTTGAAAATGTACGTGGTCGTGATGTATTTATCGTACAGCCTACCTGTGCACCGACTAACGATAACTTAATGGAAATCCTGACAATGGCTGATGCACTCAAGCGTGCTTCAGCCGGACGGATTACTGCAGCCATTCCTTATTTCGGCTATGCACGCCAGGATCGCCGTCCGCGTTCAGTACGTGTGCCGATTTCTGCCAAACTGGTAGCCAATATGCTGTATTCTGCCGGTATCGACCGCGTACTTACAGTTGACTTGCATGCTGACCAGATTCAGGGCTTTTTTGATATTCCGGTAGACAATATTTATGCTACCCCCATTCTGGTGCATGATATTGAAAAGCAGCGCATTGATAATCTGACAGTTGTCAGCCCTGATATCGGTGGTGTAGTGCGCGCCCGTGCCGTAGCAAAAACACTGGGCACTGATCTGGCCATTATTGATAAACGCCGGCCAAAAGCCAATGTGGCAGAAGTAATGAATGTAATCGGTGAAATTCAGAATCGTACCTGCCTGATTATTGATGATATGATTGATACAGCAAATACCTTATGTAAAGCTGCATCAGCATTAAAAGAACGCGGTGCAGAACGCGTGCTGGCTTATGCTACTCATCCGGTATTTTCCGGAGCGGCGATTGAGCGTATTGCTTCATCAGAAATCGATCAGGTTGTAGTCACTGATACTATTCCTTTATCTGAAGCTGCACAGAAATGTGATCGGATTCGTCAGGTAAGTATTTCAGGCCTGCTTGCAGAAACTGTACGTCGTATCAGTAACGAAGAATCTGTGTCATATCTTTTCAATGAAGATGTGGCCATACCGGGAGCAATGTTTCTCCCTTAATACCCCCAAGCCGTCTTAAGCTGGTCGCGGCCGATGACGGCATTATTAACTTTGGAGTAGTTATGTCTTACGAAATTAAAGCAGAAATCCGTGAAGCTCAGGGCACTGGTGCGAGCCGCCGCCTGCGTCGCGAAGGTAAAGTACCGGCTGTATTGTACGGCGAAGGTACCGAACCAGTAGCCATTACAGTAGATCATCGTACTTTATGGTACGCACTGGAAAAAGAATCTTTCCATACTGCTATCATCAAACTGGATGTTAATGGCAAAACCTACGACGTTATTGTACGTGATTTCCAGATGCATCCGTTTAAACAACAAGTACAGCACATTGATTTCCAGGCCGTTGATGCAAATAAAGCTATCAATATTCGTGTTCCGCTACACTTGCTGAATGCTGCTATTTCTCCGGCAGAAAAATTGCAAAGTGGTCGTGTGTCTCTGCTGGCTACCAGCGTAGAAGTAAATGCTTTACCGAAAAACATTCCAGCTGTATTGGAACTGGATGTTTCTACCATCAGTGCCGGTGAAATTCGTCACCTGACCGATTTAGTGTTCCCGGAAGGTGTGACCAGCGTTGCATTAAATCGCAATGAAAATCTGGCTATTGCTTCTGCTACTGGTAAAAACAAATAAGCAGTAAAAATCAATACCTGCATCTGATTAGTATTTTACCTAAAAGTAAAATACCATTGAAAACTGAAGTCTGTAGTAACAGACTTCAGTTTTTTTATAGTAATCGGAGTAATAACTCCTAAATTTAAATAATTACAATTTAGCACATATAGCAAAACGTAAAGTTAAATTTGAAAAATCAGAAATAAACGGTCTGCACAAGAAAAATATATAAAAATATTTTATTTCATTCAAATTACGTTTTATAAAATAAGTAATGCATACTAATTATTTTATAAATATATTAATAACATAAAAAAGTCAAAAATATAAAAAAGCTTTTATCTGATTTAACACAGATAAAAGCCTTTTTAGAAATTAATTTAATCAATTATAACGCAGCATCAGGACTTTTTACGGCCTGGTTTTTTGCGTGAACCATTAATACGTGACTTCTGAACGGCAACAGTTTTTGTTTTGTTTAACTTAGTTTTCTTACCAGGTACTTTGCGCGGCTGTTTAACAGTGGCTTTAAGCTGTTTCTGAATATTTTGCGCATTATTTGTCCGGCGACGCTTACCACTATTCGTGCTAATCAGCACCAAATCAATCCGGCTCGTATCCAAATCCGCGCGAGCTACTTTGACTACAACTTTATCACCCAGCTTAAAGCGGATACCACTACGCTCTCCGACAATGGCCAGCATTTCAGGATGATAATTAAAATAATCTTCACCCAGATCGCTGATATGAACCATGCCGTCAATATAAACATTATCTAAAGTAACAAACAAACCAAAATTTGCCATACCGGAAATCGTACCGGAAAAAACCTCACCGATTTTGTCCTGCATATAGTAAGTTTTAAGCCAGTTTTGCACATCACGGCTGGCATTGTCAGCTCTGCGTTCTGCCAGTGAACAATGCACACCCAGTTCAGACCACGACTTTGGCTGATATTGTTTATGCTGTAAAATGGCCTTAATGGCTCTGTGAACAGTCAGATCAGGATAACGCCTGATTGGTGAAGTGAAATGTGTATATGCCGGATAGGCCAGACCAAAATGGCCAATATTTTGTGGTTCATAAACCGCCTGCTGCATTGAGCGTAACAGCATAATACTGATTACATTCCGATCAGGCCGTTCTTTGATTTTTTCGCTTAGTTCCGCATAATCTTTTGGAGTAGGGTTACTACCGCCATTTAGATGTAAACCAAGCAGCGATAATTGCTCACGCAAAGTATTCAGACGCTCACTGGTCGGACCGGCATGATTACGGTATAGAGCAGGATGTTTATGATGTTTGAGAAATTCTGCAGCACAGACATTCGCAGCCAGCATACATTCCTCAATCAGACGATGAGCTTCATTACGCTCAACCGGTATAATACGTTCAATTTTACCCTGCTGATTGAACAGCATCTGTGTTTCTACACTATCAAATTCCACAGCACCACGTTGCAGGCGTTTTTTCAGTAAAATCTGATATAGCCGGTATAAACTCAGTACATGTGTTTTCATCGGGTCATCAAACTGGTCATTACTAATCCAGTCCCATGCCTGTGTATAGGTAAGCCGTGCATGTGAGCGCATTACCGCCGGATAAAATTCATAACTTTTAATATTGCCTGCATAAGTAATCACCATATCGCATACCATGCACAGGCGATCTACATTCGGATTAAGGGAACAGATGCCATTAGATAAATTCTCCGGTAGCATCGGAATAACCCGCCGTGGAAAATAAACACTCGTAGCACGTTCCTGTGCATCCTGATCAATAGCATCATCAGGATGGACATAATGGCTAACATCGGCGATAGCAACGACCAGGCGGTAATTACGACCAATTTTTTCTGCATATACCGCATCATCAAAATCGCGTGCTGTTTCACCATCAATAGTAATAAGCGGCAGATCACGCAGATCTTTTCGGTTTTTTCGCTCATCAGCTTTAACATGATCAGGTATTTTAGCGGCCTGAGCCATACAGTCCTGACTAAACTGATAGGGTAAATGATGTTTGCGTACTGCAATTTCAATTTCCATACCACTGTCAGCATAATCACCAAGAATTTCTGTAACACGAGCCACTGCTGCCTGAGTTGCATTCGGATAGGACTCAATTTTTGCTACCAGAACCTGACCGGCTTTAGCTTTACCCAAAGAGTCAGGCTGTAGCACAATACTTGCTCCCAGACGTTTATCTTCGGGAACGAGCATAGCTACACCATGTTCAATTGTGAGTCGTCCTACCACATCTTTATTAGATCGTTCGATGACATCCAGCACCTGCCCTTCACGCCGCCCGCGACGGTCAGAACCAGCTGGTCTTACAGTGACAATATCTCCGTTCATTAACCCGCACATCTGGCGAGCGTAGAGAACAAAATCACTGCCGTCAGCAGGGTTTAACGGTACAGCAAAACCAAAGTCGTCTTTGTGTACTTCAATCCGGCATTTAACCAGTGCCAGTTTATTAGCTACACAAACAGCACCGCGGCGATTAATTAGAATCTGTCCGTCTCGTGCCATGGCATTTAAACGACGATCAAAAAAAGCTATTTCTTCATTAGTAATATTAAGTTTCTGTGATAATTCAGTCATTTTGACCGGAATACCGACTTTATCTAAAACAGCAATAATCCATTCCCGGCTGGGTAAAGGATTGGAATAACGTTGTAATTCACGTTTTAAATATGGATCTTGATGGCGTAAATCTGATTTTTTTTTCATAGAGTATTGACAATCTCTTTAGAGAATATATAATGCACTTCCTCAGTTAAAGACATACTTTAACTGAAAGTTGCAATATATGCAAAAGCCCAGGTGGCGGAATTGGTAGACGCGCATGGTTCAGGTCCATGTGCCAGCAATGGTGTGGAAGTTCGAGTCTTCTCCTGGGCACCAGAATTCCAAAAAAAGATATCTAATATTTAGATATCTTTTTTTATTTTGTAAAACTTAAATTAATAATAATCATATTTTAGAGATTTGCAGATTAGCATAAAATTTGCATACTCAATCTACATTTGAATTATTAATTCAAATATCAATTTATTTTGTATCAAATATATAAATAATTTTCAAAATAAAAAAGCTATTTATGTTCCGTAGCCGGAAGCTGATTAAATGCCCATTCTTTATCCGTGCATACCCGTGCGAGTACTAAGCCTAATGGTAAAGCCAAGACAATAAGCATTGCCTGTGCTCCCCAGTTAATAGCATTGATAATATCGTTTTGCTGTAAAAAATACATAGCGCGAAACATATAAATGCCCGGTACCATAATACATACTGCCGGTACCGATAAAGCAATACGCGGACATTTACTATGGCGGCTAAAATAAAATGCACTGATACCGACAATAAAAGCTGCTATTAAAGAAGCTGCCTGAATAGGTATATTAGTCAGGTCTATCATTTCCAGCCGTAAAGTATTGGCATACATGCCGATAAAAGCAGTCATTAAAGCAGTTTTTACCGGGCTGTTAAAAAGCAGGGAAAAACCAAGTACACCAAAAAAGCTGGCAATCAGACGAAAAAAAGCTGTCCATACCGGGTAAAGATTAGGCGAGAGCATAGCTTCCGGTGCCATATGGATTCCGGCTGCAACTACCCATGCAGCAAAAGTGGCGCAAAAAATTACAGTTATGGCATAACCTACACGCTGAATACCAGATGAAAAATCCAGTTTGGCTAAATCCAGCACTCCGGTTATCAAAGGAAAGCCAGGTATCAGAAACAGCATAGAAGCTATATAGCCGGCTGTGTGCTGAATATTTACTTTTAGCAAAAGATGACTACCGCCAATAATCAGAAAATACACACTAGAAGCTACAGCTGCGGCCAGCATGGTGACAACAAACTGATTCAGATGTTTATGTAATAGGGTTTTTCTTAGCGCCTGGCCAAAACCAGAGGCAAAAAATACACCCAGCATTTCAATCAAACCACCACCGATTAAAAAAGTAAAAGATGAACACGCAACCGCAGCAAACAAAGCTGACTGCCGTAAACTGTATAGGGCTGGTTGATTTTCAATTTCTGACAAAGATTTATCAAGAAAGCGAATCAGCTCGCTTTCACTCATTTGCTGATAACGGGCCTGTGTTTCTATCAGCAGAGTTTCAAGCAATTGGATATTATTAGTATTAATTCCAACTCCTTGAATCGTGGTAACCTCAGTTTTAAACTGTTTACCATTACGGCAGGTAGAGTTGATTTCAGTAAGCGTAATATGTGCCTGATTTTCCACGCCGAGCATATAAGCAACATGACGCATTGACTGTTTAATGCGATAACTCCCGGTACCTGCTGCCAGACAAATTTTACCAACGCGTAAAACCAGATCCGATTTGATATTTAACTGAAGCTCATCAGAAGAAAGAGGCAAAGACATAATACTTTTTTATAAAAATAGTAGGCAAGTATTATAACGCTTGTAAATAGATGTTGCTTAATAAGAAATATTATTTAATTCACTTCCCAGCTACTGTAGCAAATGAATATATTCGGCTTCTCAGATTTAATTATCTTCTAAAAAATAATTATTAAAATATATCTCTTAGTCAATTAGCTCTAAGATAATCAACCCCATGATATACGTTATATATTATTAATTGAGCTTTTCAGGTTTAATTTCTAGGTATTTTGTAAATAAACAGTTGAATGCTGCTCAAATTAATCAAAGATGTACAGCATCAAGTAAAGAAAATAATAGGTAATATAGCATATAAATATGCCATTTACATAAATATTGAATTTATGATAATAAAAAATTGTGTGTTTTATAATAATTCTCAGGTAATTAATATGATGATATGGTTATGCAAATCAGGAAAAGGAAGACATGTAAATATGATGAAATTATGATCGTATAAAAATTTAACAGAGCTATTAAAAAGAAAAGATGAAAAAGTTAATTTTTTGAAAAGGGATCAAAATAATGAAGAAAATTTTATTATTTATATTAACATTTATAAGTAACAATGCTTTTAGTAAAATCAGTCTAATTGATGAGATGCTTAATAATCTAGATAATAAAATACAAGCTAATTATATTATTATAAATCAATTATCTGAAATTATTTTTAAAAAAGAGATATTGATATTTATCAGCAGGAATGGGAAAAAGAAGTTAATAAAAAATGTAATTGGGTCTATTCTAATATTGATATTTATTTATTTGGTCAGGAAGATAAATTTAGTTATCCATTATGTTTACTGAATGAACAAAATGCTATGATTAATGAATTAATTTTACTAATGAATCATAATAAAATTTTAGTGAATAATGAAATACAACAATATCTTACTAATATTCCAGAACAAAAACAGTACAATATTTATTTTAATTTATTAACGGAAAAATATGCTTTAAAGTTTTGTAGTTCACTTTATCCTTCAACTGGTATTAAAGAATGTATAAACCGATTTCTGTTGACTCAATATATTCCCGAAGAATATGAATTTAAACTTACAGTGGATAAGGGTTATTTGTATGATTCCCCCAATTTATCTGATAAAACAAGAATATATTTGGTTAGAGGAGATCAGATAAAATTATTAAGTTATAAAAATAATTTTTATAAAATCGAATATACATCAAAAGAAAATAAGATAATAAAAAAATGGCTCCAGTGCACTGCTATTAATGCTTGTATTTCAGATTAATAATACAAAAAATTTTAATTATTAATTTATAGCCGACTTGATATTAAGTAACTTAAATCAAAGAGAACATAACCTCTATGTTTAATTGAGATTTGATAAGAAAATTAAATAAAATTGTACAAAGGAGAATTTAAGAAAAAATGATGTAGAAAAATATTAAGCAAAACAAAATCAGCAATTTATAATCAAAAAATCATAAAAAAACACTTCTGCAAATAAAAATTTTTTGAATCAAATGGGTGTCTGCAGATAAAAAAGGGCAATTTTATTATTAGATTATAGTGGGAAAGTAGATAATTTAATTAAGTCAGCAGCGATTTTACAATATTTCCAGCATGTATAAATGTATATACTTTGTTCACCGCACAATAAAACAATCCTATACTTACTGCTACTTTTAAGTAATTTAGAGTTATAAAGTTATATACTGGGATATGGTATTACTCTTAATAAAATTCGCAGATATTTTATGTGTTCAGAGTAGAAATAAATTGATTTAAATTAGTATTAGATGTTTTTAAAAGAGTAAGCAGCTTTTCCTTTAAGGAATAAGCTGCTTCTGTTTGTGCAGAAAATCTATTGATTAATCTGTGCTGTTAATTCGCGGGTTTCATGAAAACGAATATCCGGCCAGCGCTCTTCTGTCAGAGACAGGTTTACACGGTTGGGAGCCAGATAGGTTAGGTTACCACCAGCATCCGTTGCGAGATTAAGTATGTTGGCTTTTTCAAATTCAGCCAGTTTTTTCCGGTCAGAGCAGGACACCCAGCGTGCTGACCAGATGCTGACAGATTCAAATACGGCATCAACGCCATATTCGTTGGCCAGACGAGCGGTAACTACTTCAAACTGCAATACACCTACAGCACCGAGTATCAGATCGCCGCCATTGTGAGGTCTGAATACCTGTACTGCACCTTCTTCACCAAGTTGTTGTAATCCTTTTTGCAGTTGTTTCATTTTTAATGGATTTTTAATTCTCACAGCACGAAACAGTTCCGGTGCAAAAAACGGGATGCCGGTAAAGGTGAGGCGTTCACCTTCGGTGAAGCTGTCGCCAATCTGGATATTACCGTGATTAGGGATACCGATAATATCACCAGCAAAAGCCTCTTCAACCAGTTCACGGGTATGTGACATAAAAGTGACAACACTGGATGCAGCAATGTCTCGGTTAAGACGTAGGTGTTTGATTTTCATGCCCCGGGTAAATTCACCGGAACACACGCGTAAAAAAGCAATACGGTCGCGATGCTTGGCATCCATATTGGCCTGTATTTTGAATACAAAACCGGAAAATTTGTTTTCAGTTGGTTCGACCACCCGCTCTAGTGTTTCTCTGGGCTGCGGAGCCGGTGCCCAGTCAATCAATGCATTGAGGATTTCCTGAATACCGAAATTGTTGATGGCTGAACCAAAGAAGACAGGTGTCAGCTCGCCGCGCAGAAATGCCTCTAAATCAAACTCATTTGACGCGGCCTGCACGAGCTCAATTTCTTCGCGCAGTTGCTGAATTTCTATCGGAAAGAGCTCATCCAGTCGGGAATTATTGATACCTTTGATTACATCAAATTCATGTGGCAGCTTCTCGCCACCGGCTTCAAAGAGGTAAATCTCATCATTCAGGATGTGATAGACACCTTTGAAATTTTTTCCCATACCAATCGGCCAGGTAATCGGAGCGCAGCGGATGTGCAGTATGTTTTCAACTTCATCGAGCAGTTCAAGTGAGTCGCGAACTTCGCGGTCATATTTGTTCATGAAGGTAACAATCGGTGTGTCACGCAGGCGACAAACATTTAAAAGTTTGATTGTTTGTGCTTCTACGCCTTTGGCAGCATCGATAACCATCAAGGCACTGTCAACGGCAGTGAGTACGCGATAAGTATCTTCAGAAAAATCTTCGTGGCCGGGTGTATCAAGCAGGTTAACAACATGTTGACGATAATCAAACTGCATCACAGATGAAGCTACGGAAATACCACGCTGTTTTTCGATTTCCATCCAGTCTGATGTGGCAAATTTACCGGATTTTTTTCCTTTTACTGTACCTGCAGAGAGGATAGCTCCTGAAAACAATAGCAGTTTTTCTGTTAGGGTGGTTTTACCGGCATCCGGATGGGAAATAATCGCAAATGTGCGGCGTCGTGCCGCTTCCTGGGCAATCTGACTCATGATTTTTATATTCTGAAAACAATAAAAACAAGACGGCTGTGGCCGTCTTGTAAAGAGATACGTATTGTAGCACAGGTTGATATGAAATCTGTTAATTGGATATTTTAGTGCTGTTAATCATAATTTTTTATGAATATAAATTTTGTTTATCGGCTGTTTACCTGTGATTTAAACCGGTTAGTCATTAGCTGTAGAAAAAAAGCATTTTTTTATTATTAAAACTTGGTTGTTACATTTTAGCTGCGCCTGGGCAGCATTGTGTTTAATAACAGCCAGTGCCAGTGAAACTGAGTCTTTTTGTACCTGATTGATAATCAGCCCTGCTTCTTCATTGTTGCTATCATATATGCTGTCTCCGTCGGAAAGCGGGGTAGTACTTTCAATAAGTACCAAGCCGCGTTTTACCTGACCGCGGTACTGGGCGCGAGCGATAATTTCCTGTCCTGGATAACATCCTTTTTTAAAATGCACGGCACCGATAAGCTGCTGATTGAGCATTTGTGCTACACATGTTTCTGTGGTGGCTGCACTAATCCATGGATTGCCGCAGGTAATTTCATGAGTTTTCCATGCTAGGGCAATTTCTGTATTCAGTGGTGGTAGTTGATCGATTTTGCCGATACTGACCAAAGAGTGATCTGGCAGTTGTATATGCCAGATCTGATTTGTCATTGTTGCTGATAAAACGTATTGAGGTTGTTCTGGTGTATTTGATACAGGAATATCATTTGGTAAACAAACTGCTACACCCCATTCAGGTAAGGTTTCTAATTTTACTTTGCTGCGCAAAATGTACATTTGCAATTTTTTCTGTAGTGTTTCACACAGATCGGCTGCAGCAATCAGAATAATATCGTCTCCTCTGTTAAGTAGAAGCATATTGGTGATGACACGGCCTTTAGCTGTGTTGTAAGTTGCCAGACATGCCTGTCTTTCTGCAAGATGATTAATGTCATTTGAAAGTTGATTATGCAAAAATGTAGTGCGATCTTCACCGCTAACCCGAATAAGGCCGAAAAAGGGCATCAGGGTAGATGCTGTGTGTGTCATGTATAAATCCTAATTAATCGTTTTGCTTATTATAAGGTTGGAATTTTTAATATACAAAATAAAAGCTCCGTCCAGAGAAGGTACGGAGCTTTGATAAGGGGCTAATGAGCAGAGAGGATCATTTTCCTTCTACTTTGGCTTTAAGCTGCTGATACATATCAGGGTGCTCAGTTTTAAGCAGTTCAGCCACTTCCATGTTTACGCGATTAAGTTTGCTTAATTCCAATTGTTCAACATGTACCAGACGAACCAGTTCACGAACTGGCTTCGGGATATTACGACCTGCTTCATAACGGGAACCGCCAGACTGAGTAACGCCAACCTGACTCCAGAACTCAATCTGATTCAGACCAAGTTTTTTACGGATTTCGCGCACATTGTTAATAGGCTTGAATGCTTTCATGATTTTTATACCTTAAAAAGCGAGTTGTCTATGTTTAGTTGAATTAATTAATATGGTCATTCACAGATAATTATTTATTTTGATAAAAATTTATCAATAAATGTTATGAAAAATGTTTTACCATTATGCATAATTATCTATGGACATCAATATTATCACAATTGTTTTTACATTCAATACAATATTGCTATTGTTTTATTAAAATGCGGTATAACAGGATAATACAAATTTATTTTAATTAATCTAAATTAAGATTTATTGCCTTATATCAGATATTCGTGCAGCTTAAATGTAAAGTTATGATATTTTAAAGTGAATTAAGGTTTGCCTGTTAATGGGCTGACTGTGAGTATTTCATAGCCGTCATCAGTAACCAATACCTCGTGTTCCCATTGTGCAGAGAGTTTGTGGTCTTTGGTTACAACAGTCCATCCGTCACCTAATATACGCAAATGACGTTTACCTTGATTAACCATTGGTTCAATTGTAAATATCATACCGGGTTGCAATTTTAATCCTGTATGACGACGACCATAATGCAACACTTGTGGTTCTTCATGGAATCCGCGTCCAACTCCATGTCCGCAAAATTCCTGCACCATGGAGTAACCTGCATTTTCTGCTACTTGCTGGCAGGCGTAACCTATATCCCCAAGTGTCGCGCCCGGTTTAACTACAGAAATACCAGCCATCATACTCTGGTGAGTGATGTTAATGAGACGGCGTGCTTGAGGACTGATTTCCCCGACTGCATACATGCGGCTCGAGTCGCCATGAAAACCATCTTTGATAATGGTGACATCTATATTTAATATATCCCCGTTTTTTAGTGGCTTATCATCGGGTATGCCGTGACAGATTACATGGTTAACAGAAGTACAGCATGACTTGGGAAATGGCGGGTTGCCATAGCCTAACGGGGCAGGATAGCCGCCCTGAACATTGATATGATAATCGTGAATCAGACGATCAATTTCATTGGTGGTGATTCCCGGTTTGATAAACTGGCCTATGTAGTCAAGGGCTTCGGCAGCCAGCCGGCCAGCAACACGCATTGCAGCAATTTCTTCTGCGTTCTTAATAATCACGGCCATGATTTTTCCTTTTAGGGTAATTAAAACAATTCAGTTAATGTGTACAATAATTTAAGCATTGACCAGTAAACTTAGTTCATCAGCAATGTTTTGTTTACGCATAAGGCTTTCACCGATAAGAAAAGTATTAACCTGATGCTGTTGCATCATATGAATATCGTTTGTGGTGAAAATACCACTTTCTGTCACAATAGTTTTTCCGGTTAATGCAGGCAGAAGTTTGATAGTTTGTTGTAAATCTACTTCGAAAGTACGCAGATTACGATTGTTTACTCCCCATAGCGGGGTACGCATATTAATGCATTTTTCAAGCTCGTCTTCGTTATGAATTTCGAGTAATACAGTCATACCCAGCTCGTGAGCAATGGCTTCATATTCGGTTAACTGGGTACGGCTTAATGCTGCTGCAATAAGTAAGATTGCATCTGCATTGTATGCCCGGGACTGGTATACCTGATAGACATCTATGATGAAATCTTTGCGCAGTACCGGCAGATTGCAGGCATTGCGTGCGAGATTCAGATAGCCAAGGTTACCCTGAAAATAGTTTTTGTCTGTTAATACAGACATGCAGGCTGCGCCACCAAGCTGATAATCTCTGGCAATTTTTTCTGGTGAAAAATCAGGACGAATCAGTCCTTTAGACGGGCTAGCTTTTTTAACTTCGGCAATAATGGCAGCTTTTCCCTGATGATGTTTTGTATGTATTGCTTCAAGAAAAGGACGCGCAGGGGCTTGGTCATAGGCTTTTGCCCGCACTTCAGCCAGTGATTCAGCCGTTTTGGCTGTAACCATTTCGGTTTTTTTTGTGGCAATAATTTTATTTAAGATATCACTCATGGTTTTTTTTGTCCGAAGTTACATGCTGAAGCTGAATTAATGAAAAAAGTGAAAGGTGAATTGTGTGAAGAAAGAAGTAAGGGTTCAGGATGCTGTATCTTCACTAATTTCCGTTTTCAATACCTGAAAAATAGCGCGGAAAGCTTTTGGTGGCTTTCCTGCTGCCTGTTCCTTACGGGCATTGCGGATTAATGTACGCAGATTATTGATATCAATATGCGGATAGCGGCTGATAATTTCAGTAAGGCTGCTGTCATCGGAAATTAAACGATCACGCAGATTTTCCAGCCTTTGTAAATAAGCATTGTGTGCACTGTTTTCACCTTTGAGGCGAGCCAGATAATCACTAATTGGTTTGGTATCGGTTTCGCGCATCAGACGACCGATAAACTGAGCCTGACGTTTCAGTGCGCTGTTAGAGGTAATTTTCTGATAGCTTAATACTGCCTGTAATAAATCCTCTGACAAATTTATTTTTTTCAGTGTATCAGCAGACAGTTTAGTTAGCTCCATACCTAATTGCTGCAAATCATTCATTTGCTTTTTCAATTGGGTTTTACTTACCCATTCTTCGTCTGCACGAGACTGACTGTCTGTATTACTGTTCATATATGTATGTATTACGTGTATATCGGAATTTCAAGTATCTATTTTAGCAAAAAATCCATATCATTTCAGTTGACATGTATGTTTAACTGCTGCCAGTGCTGAATTCAGCATGTTAGAATGCAGGCTTCTTCGCATGAGAGTAGATTAATGTTTCATCATAGTGCCGATCAGTTACAGGAGCTGTGCCAGCAGGCAATAAATAAAGCCAGAAAGCAGGGAGCCAGTTCTGTTGAAATTGATATCAGTGAATCTGCGGGTCAGAATGTACAGGTACGCCAGCAGAATGTCGAACATATTGAGTATCAGCAGGATAAATCTCTGGATGTAACTGTTTATCTGGGACAGGCTAAAGGGCGTGCAAGTACTGCTGATTTTAGTAATAAGGCAATTGACGAAGTCATCGGAGCAGCTTTGAATATTGCCCGTTTTACTGCTCAGGATGATTGCGCCGGTTTGGCAGATGCGGCATTACTGGCAACGGAATTCGGTGATACAGAATCTTTTTTCCCCTGGCGGCTGTCTGCTGATGAAGCAATTGAGATTGGTAAAAAAACCGAACAGGCAGCACTTGATACGGATGAGCGTATCAAAAACTCCGAAGGAGCAGAAGTACAGACTGATCATTATCAGTTTGTATATGCCAACAGTAATGATTTTTGTGCTTATCAGCGCGGCAGCAGGCACAGTATTTCCTGTAGTGTGGTGGCTGCGGACGCTTCTGGAATGCAGCGTGATTATTGGTACGATTTAGCGCGTGATGCACGAGATCTTGCTGATGCTGAAATTATCGGACAGACAGCGGCAACACGTACAGTACGGCGTCTGGATGGCAGATCTATGGCTACAGGAAAATATCCGGTAATTTTTGATACTACTATAGCAGGTAGTCTAATTGGTCATCTGGTAGGTGCACTGAGTGGTAGTGCGTTATACCGGCAAACCAGTTTTCTGGTAGATAGCCTTGGTAAACAGATTATGGCGCCCTGGGTATGTCTTACAGAGAAACCACATGTGAAAAAAGCGCTTGCCAGTACATATTTTGATGCTGAGGGTGTAGCCACACATGAACGTACAGTTATTAATGAAGGCTCTGTTGCGGGTTATTTTCTTGGCAGCTACAGTGCACGTAAGTTAGGTATGCGCACTACTGGAAATGCAGGTGGTGTTCATAATTTATATCTTAATCATACCCATGCCAGTCAGGACGATTTATTGAAAACAATGGGAACCGGTTTATTGGTTACTGAGTTGATGGGGCAGGGTGTAAATGCTATTACAGGTGACTATTCCCGAGGCGCGGCAGGTTTCTGGGTGGAAAACGGTGTGATTGCCTATCCGGTAGAGGGTATTACAATCGCTTCACGTTTACAGGAAATGTTTATGGCGATGGTTGGTGCAGCAGATGATGCGTTAAAGCGCAGTACGCATAAAGTTGGATCTATTCTGATAGATAATATGACTATTGCTGGTGCCTGAAACGTAAATGATTATGGGAATTTGTTTGATTAATAGACGGGCAGAAAGTAGAAATGTTTGGTAACTGTCTGCTTAAAAGGATTGAAAATGAGCTTCCGTAAAGCATTGTGGTGTGTATTTTTTCTGGCTGTACTTTGTGCAGCTGGTTCTTTTGTTGGTCAGTATGTTCTGGATATGAACCCGTGTGTGCTGTGTATTGTTCAGCGTGTTGCGGTTATTGCCACTGCGCTTCTGGCATTTTTGTGTGCCTGCTGTCCTAATCGCAACTGTATTGAGCGGGTGATAAATGCCATTGTGGTCAGTCTGGCACCCATAGGCGGACTGGGTGTAGCTGTATATCAGATATATATTCAGCATCTGCCATTGATGGATCAGCCATCTTGCGGTGCACCATGGACATTCCGTCTGCGTGATGCGCCATTGTTTCATTGGTATGAACCGATTATTCGCGGTACAGGTAATTGTGGTGAGGTTCAGAAAATTTTACTGATACCTTTACCGATATGGAGTGCGTTATTTTTTACAGCTGTATTGATTTGGGTCTGGGTATGGTTTTGGCGTAGCCGTAAGGGCTAACACCGGGCTGAGTTTCCTGCTGAAAACAGATTTGTTTAAATGAATGCTATGGTATGAATGCTAGATTTTTACTGAAGACTATTAGTCATATAACACTGGCCGGGTTTCTGCTATACAGCCTGTCTGCATGTAAGGACAGTGGCGGATGGTATGGCGGTAATGATGATTCACCGGATGACAGCAGCAGAATTTTAAATCAGCCTTCTCAGATAAGCAGACTAATACCTGCTCGTGTAAAAGAACGAGATGCGTGGGCTGTGGATATCAGCCGGATAATGGATGAGCTGAAAATCAGTAAAACACAGGAAAATGTATGTAGTGTAATTGCCGTTGTAGATCAGGAGTCTAATTTTGTTGCTAATCCAACTGTTCCGGATCTTGGTAATAAAGCAATTAAAGCTTTTCAGACAGAAGTGCCGCAAAAATTTGTCAGACAGTTCGGACCTGCTCTTGGACCGGCAGTTTCACGCTATTTTACTTCAGTACTGGTTAATGAACCCAGCAAAGAAAACAGTTTCCTGATACAGATGCGGACGGTTAAAACCGAACAGCAGCTGGATTTAATTTACCGGCAGATATTTGCTTATGTTTCAAAGCAATTTTATGCAGATTCAATTACCAATGCCGCAGCTAAATTTATGGGAAAAGATATCGGAGAAGATAATAATCCGATTACAACAATTGGTTCAATGCAGGTATCAGTAAAATACGCACGTGAACATCAGCGCGATAATGCTTCGGTAAATGAATTACGTGATTATATGTATACACGTGAAGGTGGTTTATATTATGGTATTCACCGGCTAATGAAGTATCCAGCAGCCTATGATAATGCTCAATATCGTTTTGCTGATTATAATTCCGGCATGTATTCAAGCCGTAATGCGGCTTTTCAGCAAGATATAAATAAACTGCTTAATACAGATATGGCACTGGATGGAGATTTATTGCTGTATGATAAAGATGATAAGGCGCAATCAATGCCAAGTCAGACTGAAACTGCACTGAATCAGTTATTTGCCGATCATGGTATGCCAATGAAACCGGAACAGATACGTGCAGATTTATTACAGGAAAAACAGGCAGAATTTGAAAATACATCCACCTATCAGAATGTAATTACTTTATATAAGCAACAGTTCGGTAAGAATCCGCCATATGCCATTATGCCACAGGTTGTAATTAGCGGACCAAAGTTAAGCAAAGATTATAATACCAACTGGTATGCTACTAATGTCACACGTCGTTATGAAACTTGTATGCGGCATGGTGGAGGGACCGGACGCCATCGTAAAAGATAAATTCAAACATAAAAAAGCCAGTATATGAATATACTGGCTTTTTTATCGGATTAGCCCTGATTTTTTTGTTTTGCTTCAAGGATTTCCCAGCGTTCAAGTTTTTCCAGCATCAGCTCTTCAATTTCAGCAATACGTGTTTGCCATTCAGTTGCCAGTTTATAGTCATTTTTGAATATTTCCGGATCGGAAAGTTTATTATTCAGCTCTTGCTGCTCTGCTTCGAGAGCAGCAAGCTCGTCGGGTAAGCTGGCGAGTTCACGTTGTTCGTTGTAGGAAAGTTTATCGTTGCGTCGGCTTTTTTGCCGGTTTTTATCAGGATTACTGGTATTTTTGCTTGTTGTGGGCGCTGGTGTTAGTAAGCTTTGTTCACGTTTTTGGGCGTCAATATAATCCTGATAACCGCCTATATATTCTTTTAACTGACCATTACCTTTGAAAACTATGGATTGGGTAACTACATTATCCAGAAAAGTACGATCGTGGCTGACAAGAAATACGGTGCCGTTATAATCCCGCAATAACTCTTCCAGTAATTCCTGCGTATCGATATCCAAATCATTTGTTGGTTCATCAAGTACCAGAATATTCGCCGGACGAGTAAATAGTTTAGCCAGTAATAGCCGGTTGCGCTCGCCACCAGAAAGTGATTTGACTTCACTACGAACTCTGGCCGGAGAAAACAGAAATTCTTCAAGATAACCAATTACGTGTTTACGCTGGCCGCCAATATCAATGTAATCATTACCCTGACCTATAGTATCAAAAACAGTATCGTTTTCATTTAATGCACTACGAAACTGATCGAAATAGGCAACTTCCTGACGTGAACCCAGCCGAATTTTGCCTGAGGTTGGCTGTAATTCACCTAAAATCAATTTTAAAAAGGTGGTTTTGCCAACACCATTTGATCCTATTAGACCAATTTTGTCACCGCGCTGAATAACACAAGAGAAATCACGCACAATAAGGTGTTCACCATAAGCAAATCCAGCGTGTTCAAGCTCTGCGATAATTTTCCCGCTGGCTTCGCCGCGATTTAAATTAAAGCTGACCTGACCCTGCACCTCACGACGGGCAGCGCGTTCGCGGCGCAGTTGTTCCAGTCGTTTTACCCGCCCCTGGTTACGTGTGCGGCGTGCTTCAATGCCTTTGCGAATCCATGCTTCTTCCTGAGCATGAAATTTATCAAAAAGCCGGTTATGTTCAGCTTCAACAGCCAGTTCCTGTGCTTTTTTTTCACTATAAGCACTAAAACTTCCCGGGTAGCTACGTAAATGTCCGCGGTCTAATTCGATGATACGCGTAGCTACACGATCCAGAAAGCGTCGGTCATGTGTTACGACAATCAGGCTGCCGGCAAAATTGCCTAGCAGATTTTCCATCCATTCTATCGCTTCAATATCCAGATGGTTGGTTGGTTCATCCAGTAACAGGATATCAGGTTTTTGTACCCATGCCTGAGCCAGAGCAACACGCTTTTTCTGACCACCGCTTAAATTGCCGATCAATTCGTTTTCCGGCAGTTGTAATTCACTTAAGGTTTGCGCAATTAAGGCATCAAATTGCCAGCCGTTACGGTTTTCCAGCTCATTTTGTAATTCAGTTAACCGATTCAGACTGGCTTCATCAACAATATTCTGGCTGAGCTCATGATACTCACGTAACAGATTTTGCAGTTCGCCCAATCCTTGGGCTATGGTGTCAAATACAGTGGTCTGCGGGTCAAAAAAAGACTCCTGCGGAACATACACAACTTTTTGGTTGTTTTGGATGGTCAACAATCCGTCATCCAGCTTCTGTACCCGGGCCAGAATTTTCAGTAATGTGGATTTCCCGGCACCATTGCGACCAATAAAGCCTATTTTTTCACCTGCATCCATTTGCAGAGATGCATGATCCAGTAAGGGGTGGTGACCTACAGCAAAGCAGGCATTATCGAGTGACAGAATACTCATGATTAAAACGGATATGTTCTGATATCAATTATGAAAACGAGTGTATTGTATCAGTTTAACAGTTAATATGTTGCTATTGTCCTGTATATAGAATAATTAAAAAATCCGGCATTTTTTGTCTGGCTGACCTTTACCATCAAAAAAATGATTTTCTTCATCGCAGCGGCTGGTACTGCTTTGACAGATAAATATTCTGCCATCCTGATTTAGCTTGATAATTCGGGGTTCAGCTTCAGTATCAATGGCTACAGCTTTAAGTGTGAAATGCTCTTCACGAGCAAAACTCGGGTTCCCTTGTATACGAAAACAAAAATGCTGATTTTTACTGATAGGTAATTCAGGCCAGTTGTGCTTGTTTTGTTTATAACTAAGATGTTTCTGATAATGTACAGCAAGAAATTGACCATTAATCAGCAGTGCCGCCTTCGCCTGATTTAATCGTGCCTGTAACTGATGCTGACGATAATATGGATAAGCTATAACAGTTAATATAATGATAACAGCCAGAGTAACCAGAAGCTGAAGCATGCTGTAGCCCTGTATATTTTTGCGGGTAGACTGCGGATGATATCTGATTGGTAACTGATGGAATATACGAACCATTATGGAATAAAAACAATCAATATTTTAGTATAATATTATATATAAATATATTTATTTTGTATATTTTATTCATTTAAATGATGAATTAATTGTAAATTATTGAAATTTTATAAATACATTATATAAATATGATTGGCTTAATTGTTTTATGCATATTAAATTATTATATGCTCGGAAATAATAATCTGATATTGATAATTAAATTACTTTTGTCGATATTGTAAAAATAAAAATTTTTATTTTTACAAACGGTACAGCTAACTATGTGCTGACTTCTGTAACGACAATAAAAAAACGGGCAAATAATGCCCGTTTCAGAAACATGATAAGTGATGGAATTATCTAGGATGTAAGCTTTCCATCCGAATCATGGTAACTGGGGATAACACCCGTGGTAATGCCTGAATTCTGGCCATTGACTGTTTGATAAAACGTTCTTTGGTTGAATGTGTCAGGATAACAATTTCGGCAGATTCCTTATTAATCATACCTTTTTGGATGAGAGCCTCAATAGAAATATTTTCTGCAGCAAGAATATTCGCAATTTCTCCCAGCACCCCCGGTTCATCGCAGGCAGATACACGCAGATAATAACTGCTGGTGATTTCATCCATTGGCAGAATGGAGATATTTTGTAATGAATTAGACTGAAAAGCCAGATAGGGAACCCGGTAGCTGGCTTCAGCATTCTGTAATCGGGTTACATCAATAATATCAGCCATTACCGCACTGGCAGTTGGGCCGGCACCAGCACCAGCACCATAATAGAGTGTCTGCCCAATCATATCTGCCTGAACAGATACAGCATTCATAACTCCTTCTACTTTTGCCAGTAATCGGCTTTCAGGGATTAAAGTAGGGTGTACACGCAGCTCAATACCTTGCGGAGTTTTGCGGGTAATACCAAGTAATTTAATGCGATAGCCTAGTTCCTCAGCATAACAGATGTCCAGACTTTCCAGATGACTGATGCCTTCCAGATAACACTGGCTAAAATTAATCGGGGTTCCGAATGCCAGTGCGGAAATAATACTTAATTTATGACCAGCATCATGACCTTCAATATCGAATGTAGGATCGGCTTCTGCATAACCTAGTTCTTGTGCTTGTTTTAATGCTTCCGGAAAGGTGCTGCCTCGGGTACGCATTTCACTCAGAATGAAATTACTGGTGCCATTGATAATGCCGGCAATAGATTCGATATGGTTGGCAGCCAGCCCCTCACGTAAAGCTTTAATAATGGGAATACCGCCGGCAACTGCAGCTTCATACATCACCATTACATTGTGTTCAGAAGCCAGTCGGAAAATTTCGTTACCGTACTCTGCCAGTAGTTTTTTATTGGCTGTAACGATGTGTTTTCCGTTTCTGATTGCCTGAATCACAGCGTCTTTAGCTATTGTTGTACCGCCAATCAGTTCTACCACAACATCAACATCAGTTGCATTTACTACTTCAAATACATCATCACTAACAAAAGTGCTATTGCCGCATATTTCCCGGGTACGTTCAATATTACGACTTGCTGCACGGGTAATAATTAATTCGCGACCGAGCCGGCGGGTAATTTCATCCGCATTATTCTGTAATAACTTGACGGTACCACCACCTACTGTGCCGACGCCCAGCAAGCCTATACGCAGAGGCTGCATGTTTACTCCTTCAAATAGACAAATTTAATTTATGGACTGCCTGATACTTGCAATTTTACGTGAATAATCTACTATGCTAGCCGAAAACTACTTTTTTGACTACTACAGCCATAGTATGTTGTGTGGTTATGCATGAGGAAATTTTAATGCAAATTGAAGAAATCCGGGATAAACAAGGATTATGGATTGAGGAAGTTGATACCGGAAAAATTACTGTAAACGGCCGGCAATATACTCAACCTGTATGTATTACTGCTGATAAGGTGCTCACACTGGATAAGCAAGCAGCCAGTGAGTTAACCATTGATGATTTTACTCAGGCTTTACAGTTTAAGCCTGAAGTGATTTTAATCGGTACCGGAAATCATCATGTGTTTATTCATCCGCGTCTGACTTCACAATTAGTCGCAAAAGGAATCGGTGTAGAAAGTATGTCTACAGCTGCTGCTTGCCGTACTTTTATGGTATTGCGCAGTGAAGGCCGCAGTGTCTGGGCATGGTTGTGGCCATTTACAGAAGAGTAGTATGTATTTAAATATATTGCTTTTAAAAAGAATAATTTAGAAATAATCAGTATCAGGGTTAAGGATAAAAAATCAGGCTGCCGGTATCATTAACCGGAACCTGATTTTTTAATACTTACGTAAGTTATTTATTTAACTGCTGTGTTGTTCTGACCTTTGATAATGCTCATGCCAGCACTTACCAGGCTACCAATATCTGCAACATTAGCAGGCATAATCAGAGTGTTATTGGTTTTTGCCAGTTTAGCAAAAGCATCTACGTATTGTTCAGCCACTTTCAGATTCACAGCTTCTGTACCTCCCGGTTCTTTTACTGCGGCAGCTACCTGACGAATTGCTTCCGCGGTCGCCTGTGCAACCAGACGCAAAGCTTCAGCTTCACCTTCGGCGCGATTAATTTGCGCTACTTTGGCACCCTGTGATTCATTGATAGAAGCTTGAGCTTCACCCTGTGACTTCTGAATTTCAGCTTCACGCTGACCGGCCGCCAGATTAATCTGTTCCTGCTTGATCCCTTCAGACTGAGCAATACGTGCGCGTTTTTCCCGTTCGGCTGTAATCTGAGCCTGCATTGAGCGCAAAATTTCCTGAGGTGGAACCAAATCTTTGATTTCATAGCGCAATACTTTAACGCCCCATGAAACCGCTGCTTCATCCAGAGAGGCAACCACGGTATGGTTAATATCATCACGTTCTTCAAAAGTTTTATCCAGTTCCATACGACCAATAACTGAACGTAATGTTGTTTGAGCCAGTTGGGTAATGGCAACTACAAAGTTACTGGAGCCATAGGATGCAAGTTTAGGATCAGTTACCTGAAAATAGATAATACCATCCACTGTAAGCTGTGTATTATCGCGGGTAATACAAACCTGACTGGGTACATCCAGTGGTATTTCCTTTAAGGTATGTTTATAAGCGACACGATCGATAATCGGAATAATAAAATTAAGACCGGCTACCAGAGTAGCGTGATAGCGGCCTAAACGTTCAACAATATAGACTTCCTGCTGAGGTACAACTTTAAATGCCATGCAGATAAATGCAACAATGGCGGCGAGAAAAATAAAAGTCAGAATCATGATTATTCCTGCTGAGTAGATGGGGCTTGAGAAGTAATATTTAAAATATTGCCTTGATGGCTGATGATTTGGGCACTGTCACCGGATTTTGCGTCAGTCGGATGATTAAAACGAGCCTGCCAGATAGTGCCCCGATAATGTACCTGCCATAATCCGTCGGGTAGGAGCTGAGTAAGTATCACTGTCTGACCGTAGTCCGGATCATCAGTTGGTTTTGCCATATTTTCATGCGGATGTTTATTTTGCCAGGCACGTACGATGGTAATACCCAGAATAGAAAAAACTATTGCAATAACAGCATTGACGCTCTCACTGGTTTTCAGCAGCCATTCAGCCAGACCGGCACTTAGTAATGAGGCACTGATTACCAGCATATAAAAAGTGCCGCTAAACATTTCCAATACAAACAGAACCAAAGCTGCAATACACCAAATCATCAGTATCTCCTTAACTTTATAATATTTAACAGAAATGTGTTTTATTGTAAAGCCGACTTCAGGCAGATAGTATCCGTTGCCTACGGGTTTCGCTCAGAACGATACCAGTGCTGACAGAAACATTCAGGCTTTCAACGGTTCCGAACATAGGAATGGATACCAGTGTATCACACAGATCTCGTGTTAAACGGCGCATGCCATTACCTTCTGCACCCATTACCCATGCTACTGCTTCCGGGGCCGTAAAGTGATATAAGTCATCACTACCGTTCATATCAGTACCGATAATCCAGATACCGCGCTTTTTCAATTCACGAATGGTGCGTGCCAGATTTGTTACTGTAATATAAGGTACTGTTTCAGCAGCACCACAGGCTACTTTACTTACGGTAGCATTTAATCCGACACTTTTATCTTTGGGTGCAATTACCGCGTGAACTCCCATAACATCTGCAACACGCAAACAGGCTCCCAGATTATGCGGATCTGTAATGCCGTCAAGAATCAGCAATAACGGTGGTTCATTCAGATTTTCAAGTACATCTTCTATGTCTACATGTTGTCTGGAAGCATCGATAAAGCCCACTACACCCTGATGGCGGGCATGTTTACTCAAAGTATCGAGCCGTGCCTGATCTGCGCTGATAATGCGCACATTTTCTGCTTCAGCTTTATTTAATACATCGCGCATACGGGCATCATGTTTACCCTCCAGTACATAAAGTTCAATTATGCTGTCCGGGTTTTGCCATAAACGGGCATTAACTGCGTGAAAGCCAATGATGAGGCGCTGATTTGACATGTATATTTCATTTAGTGAGTAAAGAAACCAATTATAACGGAAATTAGTGTACTAATCTGATTATACCAAATAAATATCATTCTTCTTTTAAAAATGTAATTGTGATGTAATTTTCCTGATAAAAGAAATAAATACCGTTGACAGGTAATTAAATTTTTCGCTCAGGGTTAAGACGGTATCAGTTACATCTTGATAAAAAATTATTGCTTGTAAAATGTTATCTTTATCATTTATTTAAAATAAAGCAAATTAAACTAAAGTATCTTAATGTTCATTTTCAGAGTTTATGAATAAAGTTAAGAATGATGCTTGTATGAGGGGAATGAACTCTGACCGGTAATAATTGGTCGGGAATTTAACTTTAATACAGGAAAAATTCTTATGGAATATTATTTATGGGTGCTGGCTAAGTTTCTTGTTGGTTTTATTATTGTCATTCTGCATTTGAATGTAACAGGTAAAACGCAGTTGAATCAGATGACCCCGGTAGATTTTATTGGTAACTTTGTACTTGGCGGTATTATCGGTGGTGTAATTTATAATCAGGATATTCCGATTTATCAGTATATTATTGTGTTGTTAATCGGAGTTTGCCTTATTTCATTATTAAACTGGGTATGCAAGCATGTCAGCTTTATCCGAATGTTTGCTATTGGTGAACCGATTCCGATTATGAAAGACGGACATTTTCTGATGGATAATATTCTGCGTAAAAAGAATAAGATTGATATTCTTAATGTGGCTTCACTTTTGCATGCTCAGGGTATTACTTCGTTTCAGGAAGTCAGTTATGCACAGATTGAGCCCAGTGGTTCGCTGACGGTGTTAACAGATAAAGGCAAATATCCTTCATTAATTTTATTTAAGGAAGGAGAGGTGCGTACAACGGAATTGCATCGGATAAATAAGGATGAGAAGTGGCTGGAGCAAAAAATTCAGCAGCAGCACCTGACAGAAGATGATTTATTTCTGGTTGAATTCTGGAATAATAGTTTAAATTTTGTACTTCGTAATGGCGAAGTAAAAAAAGATACGCTAAAAAGTTAATTTTTATTGCAGATTAGTGGCTGGAGAAATATCCGGAAAAGGTTACAATACTGTTTTAGGTTAATTTAATTTATTGCTGTGCAGCCACTCGAATATTGTCTTCAGAAAATTTGCCATAGCAGGAATGCTATGGCTTTTCGTTTTCCTTTTATTTCCTCGGTGCAGCGTCATGCACTGATAGCTTTGTATGCTTTGCAGCAAGAATTAAATGATGTAGTAGAAGATTGTTCTGATGCTAATGTGGCTTTGACAACACTGCGATGGTGGGAGCAACAACTAGATAAGCTGTATAACTCTGATTCTGTTCCTGAACATCCTTTATTACAGGCTTTAAAACCATTTATTACCAGATATTCTTTACCATTGGCTGAAATACTGGCTTTGCCTGATGCACTTCGTACGCAATTAACTCAGGCCAGATTTCAGGATATGGAACAGCTATGCCATTATAGTAAACAGGCAGGGATGGTGCAGGGGCGTTTAACAAGCAGAGTTTTGGGATTTAGTGCAGAACAAACTTTGGAATTCGCCGATAAAGTGGGTGAAATATGTCAGCTGGTGATGATTTACTCACGGATTGGTGCGGATACAAGGCTGGGGAAGCTGTATATTCCAGTAGAGTTATTACAGCAATTTAATGTTCCGGCTCATTTGGTACTTAACCGACACGGTGGAGTTGAATTTACGGCATTGATGAACGCATGGCTTGCTACATTAAAACAGCAGTTTAATTCTGCTCTTGCTTTGCTGCCCTCTGCAGATAACCGCAGGCAGCGCCCCAGTCTGGCCATGCTCGCAGTAGCCCGGGCTCAGCTTAATGAAATTGAGCAGGACGGACTACAGAATATCATGCAATATCAGCTGGTCGTACCGCGACCGCGTCAGCAAAGGTTATTCTGGAAAACATGGTTGTGTGGTTTTCGGCCGGATAGATTAAAAAATGTGAAGCAGGGTGTTTTCTAAGAAAAGTGTGATATGGCGAGTATTATGAGTTATAAGAACTATTTTTGTAATTGAATTATATTTTTAAAATTTTATTGCTTAAATAAATAAAATATTGAAATTATATTTCAATGTAAAAGCGTATGTCTGAGCAATTTTAATTACGCAATAAGGCTGGTTTTTTGTATAATTTATGCCATCATCTGCTTACTTGTGCAGGTGTAAGCAATTTTATTGCTAAATTGCTTCCGGATTAATCCTGTGCTGAGGAACCTTATATGCTCAGAGCAAAAAAAACCTTACTTATTCTGGGTTTAACTGCTGTCTGTTTGCTTTCTGCCTGTTCGCAATCCGAACAGGGAAATAAAACCAGCGATACCAATACGAAAAAAGTAGCCATTACGGCAATTGTTGAACATCCTGCTTTGGATGCTGTACGTCAGGGTGTGATAGATGAACTGCGTGCTGAAGGCTATGAACAGGGTAAAAATCTTCAGCTGGATTTTCAAAGTGCACAAGGGAATACTGCTACTGCCGGTCAGATTGCTAAAAAATTTGCCGGCAATAATCCGGATGTAATTGTCACTATCGGCACGCCAAGCGCACAGTCTATGGTTGCAGCAACGCGCAAAATTCCGATAGTGTTTGCAGCAGTAACCGATCCGGTTGCAGCTAAACTGGTAACAAGCTGGGAACCCAGCAAAACCAATGTTACCGGTGTGTCTGATGAACTGCCTTTACAGCCACAGATTGATTTAATGAAACAAGTTGTACCTAACCTGAAAACAGTGGGTTATGTATATAGCCCGGGTGAAATCAATTCAACTGTTGTGCTCGGACAATTACAGTCTTTACTGGCTAAGGACGGTATTACTGTGGCAGCAGCTCCGGCACAGCGTACAACTGATGTCCCCATGGCTACTAAAAGCTTGCAGGGTAAGGCAGATCTGATTTATACCTCTCTGGACAATAATGTGGTTTCTGCTTATGAATCCATGTACAAAGTTGCCAAAGATATGAAAATGCCCTTGGTGGCTTCAGATACCGGTTCGGTAAAACGCGGTGCAGCTGTAGCACTGGGGGTTAATTATCATGAGCTTGGTACAGCTACTGGTAAAATTGTAGGCCGGATTCTCAAAGGAGAGCAGGCTGGTAACATTGCTCCGCAGCGTATGACTGCAGATCAGCTTGATTTGATGGTAAGTAAATCTCATGCTGCCGAACAAGGTATTACATTTTCGGAGCAATTACTCAAACAGGCTAAATTAGTCGATTAGGATTATAGAAAGCCTCTGGGACGGATACCGTAACATCGGCAAGCTGATTCAGGCTTTGCCGATGTTGTTTTTATTTTCAACCACAATTTGTTAATTGGTTAATATGTCTTCTATAGCTTTATTTGGTGCTTTAGAAAGCGGGCTGATATATGCTCTCGTTGCTCTGGGTGTACTGATTTCATTCCGTATTCTGGATTTTCCTGATTTAACTGCCGATGGCAGTTTTCCGCTCGGCGGTGCTGTATTTGCCATTTGTGTTACCCATGGTATTAATCCGTGGCTGGCTACTGCACTTGGCGGAGTTGCCGGTGCATGTGCCGGTTTGGTAACAGCATGGCTGCATGTTTCTTTAAAAATCATGCAGCTGTTGGCCAGTATTCTGGTTATGGTTGCTTTGTATTCGGTTAACCTGCGTATTATGGGTGCACCTAATTTGCCTTTACTGGATCAGCACAGTGTATTTACGCCGTTTTTTAATGCAGACGGAAGCAACCAGTATTGGGTGCAGCCGCTGGTGATTTTTGGTTTTGTGCTGGTTGCCAAATTTTTTCTGGACTGGTTTTTTGCTACAGAAATTGGCTTATCAATGCGAGCTACCGGCGTAAATGCACGAATGGCTCGTGCTCAGGGTGTAAATACTTCACGTATTTTGCTGTTAGGCATGGCGATATCAAACGCATTTATTGCCTTGGCTGGTGCACTATTTGTGCAGACTCAGGGCGGTGCAGATATATCAATCGGTATTGGCACGATTGTCGTGGGGCTGGCCGCGGTGATTATTGGCGAAACCCTGATTCCGGGAAAACGGTTTATCATCATTACACTGGCTGTTATAGTGGGGGCAGTACTTTACCGTGCATTTATTGCGCTGGCGCTGGGCAGTGATACATTGCAGCATATAGGCTTTGGACCGCAGGATTTAAATCTGGTTACAGCAATTTTAGTTGTACTTGCGCTGCGTTTGCCGGCAATCAAAGGTTACTTTAAAAGGAAATTCAAAGCATGATGCGCGCAGATAATTTACGCCTCACATTCAATGCGGGAACACCAATTGAAAATCCTGCTTTGCGAGGTATGAGTTTAAGTATTGCGGATGGTGAGTTTGTTACCGTTATCGGCAGTAATGGTGCCGGTAAATCTACTTTTCTTAATGCCATCAGCGGTGACACCATGGTGGATTCCGGTACGATTACTATCAATAGTAAAGATGTTACCAGTGAACCTGCTTATAAACGTGCGCCATTAGTAGCACGTGTTTTTCAGGACCCTCTTGCCGGTACCTGTGAAGCCTTAACCATTGAAGAAAATATGGCTCTGGCGTTGCGGCGTGGCAGCAGTCGTGGTTTGCGTCCGGCTATTAAACGTCAGTATCGTGAACTGTTTCGTGAAAAACTGGCAATGCTTAACCTGGGGCTGGAGAACCGATTGAGCGACAGAATTGGTTTGCTTTCCGGTGGGCAGCGACAGGCTGTCAGTTTGTTGATGGCATCGTTGCAAAGTTCTAAAATTTTATTACTTGATGAGCATACAGCTGCACTGGATCCTAAAACAGCCGCTTTTGTACTCGAGTTGACAGACCGTATTGTGCGTGAAAATAAATTAACTGCAATGATGGTAACACATTCGATGCAGCAGGCCCTGGATCACGGATCACGTACTGTCATGCTGCATCAGGGGCGTGTGGTGCTGGATGTGGCTGGTGACAAACGTGCCGGTATGAGTGTGGCGGATCTATTAAAGATGTTCGAACATACTCAGGGCGAAAAAGTATCTGATGATGCTTTATTACTGAGCTAAACCTCGTGTGTTTATAAAGCAGGCTGTCAGCATTCCTGACAGCCTGATTTTCTGATTGGAAGCATAATGTCTGTACCTGAACTGATTGTACTGAATAAACCCTATGGTGTGATTTGTCAGTTTAGCGCTCATGAAAAACATCCTACTCTGAAGCAATATGTATCATTACCGGATGTCTATCCGGCAGGCCGGCTGGATACAGATAGTGAAGGATTGCTTTTATTAACTGCGAACGGACGTTTACAGGCAAAAATTGCTCATCCTAAGTATAAACTGATAAAAACATACTGGGCACAGGTGGAAGGTAAACCGGATAATGAACGCATACAGCAATTGGCTGGCGGGGTAAATCTGGGCAACTTTATTACACAGCCGGCTCAGGTTCAATTGGTTAGTGCTGCTGATAGTGCCCGTTTATGGCCGCGAGTACCGCCAATTCGTGAACGCAAAACAGTAACTGATTTCTGGCTGCAAATTCGAATCAGTGAAGGTAAAAACAGGCAGGTACGACGCATGTGTGCAAAAGTCGGCTGGCCTTGTTTACGTTTAGTGCGAGTAGGAATAGGGCAGCTAGATGTTTTTTCCCTTAAGTTACCTTTGGGAAAGTGGCAGGCTGTGAATCCAAAAGATTTATCATAAATATTTTTTGAATTGCCATAAATTAAAAATAACCCTTATGTTACAAGCATAAGGGTTATTTGTATTTCCTAAAATGAAATAATTAATCAGAATGCAGGGATGATGGCACCCTGATATTTTTCTTCAATAAATTTTTTCACTTCAGGTGAAGTCATGGCCTGTTTTAGTTTTTGGATTGCATCACGGTTTTCATCCCCCGTGCGGACAACCAGAATATTTGCATAAGGAGAATCTTTTGATTCAATAAATAAAGCATCTTTGGTTGGAACCAGTTTGGCTTCCATAGCAAAATTGGTATTAATTACAGACAGAGTAGCATCATTTAAAGTACGCGGTAACTGGGGCGCATCCATTGGTGTAATTTTAAGATGTTTCGGATTATCAACAATATCACGTACAGTAGCACTGATACCGGCATCTGCTTTTAATTTGATTAAACCGGCTTTTTGCAGCAATAACAAAGCTCGGCCACCATTGGTAGCATCATTTGGAATAGTAACCAGACCGTCATCTGGTGTTTCACTGAGTGCTTTTACTTTTTTAGAGTAAATACCCATCGGTTCTACATGAATATTGGCAATCGGTGTTAACTGCATTTTGTGTTTCTGGACAAAATCTTCCAGATAAGGTTTGTGCTGAGAGAAATTAGCATCTACATCTTTCTCATTCAGGGCGATATTCGGACGTACATAGTCAGTCATCTGAATGATTTGTAAATCAATTCCTTCTTTTTCCAGTAATGGTTTAGCTACCTGGAGAATTTCTGCATGAGGAACAGGTGAAGCAGCAACTTTCAGTATTGTTTTATCTGTTGTTGCAGGAGTGCTGCCAGAACTGGCGGCCGGTACGGATTCAGTTTTCTGAGTACACGCTGTCAGTACCGTACTGATTGCTGCCACTGACAATAATGCAAATAACAATTTTTTCATATTTAACCTTGAGTAAGATACGCAATAGAAATATACAGCTGAACATTAACACAAAATGCATGTTACTTGTATTTTTTACATGCATGTTTACTTTGGTTAATAATTCTTTTAACTGGTAATTAAACTATGCGGCCGATAACAGCCGCACAGTTTAATTTATTTATTTGCCAAGCATTGGCTTAAGATATTTTCCGGTATAGCTTTTAGGATTAGCTGCAACTTCTTCCGGAGTACCTTCCGCGATAATCGTACCGCCTCCATCGCCACCTTCCGGACCCAGATCAACGATATAGTCAGCTGTTTTAATTACATCCAGATTATGTTCGATAATAACAATACTATTACCTTTCCCTTTCAGGCGATGAATAACGTCCAGTAACAGAGCTATATCGGCAAAATGTAAGCCAGTGGTTGGTTCATCAAGTATATAAAGTGTCCGCCCGGTATCGCGTTTGGAGAGTTCCAGCGCCAGTTTTACCCGTTGAGCTTCACCGCCGGAAAGTGTAGTGGCAGACTGTCCTAATCGTACATAACCCAGTCCTACGTCCAGCAATGTCTGCAATTTTCGTTTAATTGTTGGTACAGCATCGAAAAATGTACAGGCTTCTTCTACGGTCATTTCCAGAATTTCACTGATATTTTTGCCTTTGTATTGTATTTCCAGTGTTTCACGATTATAGCGTTTACCATGACAAACCTCGCAGGGTACATAAATGTCGGGAAGAAAATGCATTTCTACTTTAATAACACCATCACCCTGACAGGCTTCACAGCGTCCGCCTTTTACATTAAAAGAGAATCGGCCAACTGTATATCCGCGTTCGCGAGACAGTGGTACCCCGGCAAACAGTTCACGGATAGGTGTAAACAGACCGGTATACGTGGCAGGATTAGAACGCGGAGTCCTTCCTATGGGAGACTGATCAACATTAATAACTTTATCCAGATGCTCCAGTCCTTTGATATCTTCATAAGGAGCAGGCTCTTCACTAGCACGATTTAATTCACGTGCAGTAATTTTTGCCAGTGTGTCGTTAATCAAAGTTGATTTGCCGCTGCCGGAAACGCCGGTAATACAGGTAATCAGGCCGAGAGGTAAGGTAAGGGTTACATTTTTAAGATTATTGCCACTGGCGCCGCTTAATATCAGTAAGCGCTCTTTATCAACCGGACTGCGCTGTTCCGGCATGCTAATGGCTTTTTCTCCGCTCAGATATTGTCCTGTTATGGATTCTTTGCATGCTGCCACCTTTTCAGGTGAAGCTGCGATAATAACTTGTCCGCCATGCTCACCGGCACCAGGTCCCATATCGACAACAAAATCGGCGGCACGGATAGCATCTTCATCATGCTCAACGACAATTACGCTATTACCCAGATCGCGCAGATGTTTCAGTGTATCGAGGAGGCGGTCATTATCGCGCTGATGCAGGCCGATAGACGGTTCATCCAGTACATACATGACACCTGTCAGGCCGGAACCAATCTGGCTGGCCAGCCGGATACGCTGAGCTTCACCACCAGATAAGGTTTCAGCACTGCGTGCCAGACTCAGGTAATTCAGGCCGACATTAATCAGAAAACCAAGGCGCTCATTAATTTCTTTAAGAATTTTTTCAGCAATCTGTTTTTTATTACCTTCCAAATTCAGATTCTGGAAAAAATCCAGTGTGGCTGTTAACGGCCATGCATTGACATCCGGTAATGATTTTCCGCCTATATAGACATATCGGGCTTCTGTTCGCAAACGGGCACCGCCGCAGGCCGGACAGGCTCGATGACTTTGATACTGGGCTAATTCTTCGCGTACGGTAGCGGAATCTGTTTCGCGGTAGCGTCTTTCGAGATTGGGCAGAATACCTTCAAACGGATGGCTGCGGGTAAATTTTGTGCCCCGTTCAGACAGATAGGTAAATTCAATCTGCTCTTTACCGGAACCATAAAGAATAATATTCCGGATTTCTTCCTTTAATTCATTAAATGGCGTATTAACGTCAAATTTAAAATGATGTCCGAGTGACTGAATCATCTGGAAATAGAAAGTATTACGTTTATCCCAGCCCTTGATTGCTCCTGCGGCCAGCGATAAATCCGGATGCATTACTACTCGCTCAGGATCAAAATAATCCATGCTGCCGAGTCCGTCACAACTGGGACAGGCTCCGACAGGGTTGTTAAAGCTGAAAAGACGTGGTTCGAGTTCCTGAAGACTATACGAACATACCGGACAGGCAAAGCGTGCTGAAAACCAGTGTTCTTTACCACTATCCATTTCGATGGCCAGAGCACGCTCATTACCCAGACGTAGTGCAGTTTCAAAACTTTCAGCCAAACGCTGTTTGATATCCGCGCGTACTTTTACCCGGTCAATAACCACATCTATATCATGCTTGATGTTTTTTTGCAGTTTTGGTACTTCTTCAATCGCATATACCTCACCATCAACGCGAACCCGTGCAAAACCCAGTACTTGTAAATCAGCAAAGTATTCAAGAAATTCACCTTTGCGACCGCGCACAGCCGGAGCCAGAATCATTACCCGGCTTTCTTCAGGCAGGTTCAGTATATGGTCAACCATCTGGGAAACAGTCTGACTGGATAAAGGCAGGTTATGTTCAGGACAATAAGGTGTACCGACACGTGCATACAATAAGCGCAAATAGTCATGAATTTCAGTGACTGTTCCTACGGTAGAGCGCGGATTATGACTGGTTGCTTTCTGCTCAATGGAAATAGCTGGTGACAAACCTTCAATTAAATCAACATCCGGTTTTTCCATCATTTGCAAAAACTGGCGAGCATAAGCCGACAGACTTTCTACGTAGCGTCGTTGTCCTTCTGCATACAAAGTATCAAAAGCCAGCGAGGATTTACCACTACCGGACAAACCGGTAATGACAACCAGTTGATGACGGGGAATATCCAGATCTATATTTTTAAGATTGTGTGTGCGTGCACCGCGAATATGAATCGTATCGTTATCTGACATAATGCCTTGCCCAAACTAGCTGGATAAAAGAGGATACCGGCTTTAATTAAATTGCTGTTTATTAAAACCATCCGATATTATACCTATTTCAAAACGCTAATTTAAAGCTATCAGGTAAACGTTTTAATGTTTTCGTAAAATAAATTCCTTAAAATCAATACGTAACTCTTGATTTCGCAATAAGTAAATTAAAACGGGCACATTTCCCAGCGCCACAATCATGTATAAGGCATTAATACTGTTAAACAGCCAGATAAATACAGCGCTTAATATGGCTGCACAAACCATAAACAGGCCGTTGATAATATTATTGGCAGCAATTGCATGTGAACGGAACTGATCGCTGCTGGCTGTTTGCAGCCATGTGTATAACGGCAATGAGAAAAAGCCGCCGAAAAAACCAATACCGATTATGCAAATGATTATTGCCATGCTGTCCGGCCGGCCGATAAATGTACCGATACCGGCAACTGGCAGATTAGGTTGTGACGGTGTGAACCATACCAGCAGCAGACCGAATATACTCAGGCCGATTGTCCCGATCACAACCAGACTAAGATGTAACTGATGGCGGCTAATCCGTGCACAAACAATAGAACCCGTACCTATGCCAAGGGAGAAGAGTGTTAGCATTAAATTAAATACAGCTTCGTTTCCACCAAGATTCAAACGGGTAAAAGTAGGGAGCTGGGTTATATATACAGAACCAATCAGCCAGAACCAGGAAATACCGATAATGGCAATCCAGAGATTTTTTTGCAGATAAGTTTGCCGAAGTAGCTGTTTTGTACTCCGCATGATGTTTGAATCAATATATTGCTGTGGAATTTGTGCGGGTACCCTTGGCATAAATATACTGGCAATCTGACCCAGAATAGCGACGAATAGCAGGATACCAAACAGCCATGCTGTATTGGTGCCAGCCAGAATAGTACCTAAAATCTGCCCGAATAATATTGATAGAAAAGTACCGCTTTCGATCAGGCTATTACCGTTGAGTAGTTCATATTTAGGGAGATATTCTGGTAATACCGCATATTTCAACGGACCGAACAAAGTAGAATGTGTGCCCATCAGAAACAGGCATAACATCAATATTGTGACAGACTGCATCCAAAAGCCGACACCTGCTATCAGCATAATGCAGATTTCCGCAGTTTTTATCCAGCGCGCCAGAATGGCTTTATCCATTTTATTAGATAATTCACCAGATAATGCAGAGAAAAGAAAAAAGGGCAGAATATACAGCAGGGCACCAGCATTCAGCATCTGGCTTGCTGGTAACCATGAATTAGCGCCAAGCCCATAAAAGCTGATTAAAACGAATAATGAGGTTTTAAACAGATTATCATTAAACGCACCAAAAAACTGAGTACCAAACAGCGGTAGAAATCGTCTGGTACAGGCGAAAGCAAACTGGTTGCCGGATGGAAGCATATCAGGTGTAGACATAAATAACCTTACCAATACATATGTTGTGGTTACAGGGTGCCGGTGAGGTCATTCAGTATAAAATGCTGACCACATAAGATGAGATATTGTTGCTGTAAACGCCCTATAATATTGTTTTCAGCATCACAAAGCTGAACATAATCGGCTTTGCGAAACCAACGAAGACTGTCTTGCTCTGATAATTGCTGCAATATCTGCCATTGTGCCGGACAAGCTTGCTGGTCTGTTTCATCAGCCTGTGCTTTAACAGCATAATAGCCAGTAGCTCCGTCAGTATAAGCTGAATTATCTTCATCCATAAGTACCAGAAAACCAAGATGGCAGTTATCCGGACTGTTAATACTAAAATAAAACATAGTCAAAAATTTCTTTTAATTCAGAGAAGAGCTTAGCCAAATTATTTATTCTGCTGGGAGGATTCTAGCAGTTTATAAATGTTTGTGTATGCTAATATGCATGCTTTTGTGTACAGAAAAGCGTACTGGCTTTGAAACGTATTGCAAATAGACATGATATTTGGTTAACACACTGATAAATATTTGTTCAGATTGATTGAATCATATATTTAAAACGGGTCAGTGCGCTGAATTTTTGGTTTGTTTTAGTTTGAAATTATGCTTTATCTCTTAATTGCTTCATTTATGTGGGGTAGCTCATTTATTGCTACAAAAATGGCTTATGACATGCTGGATCCGGCACTTGTGGTACTCGGCAGGCTGATATTGGCAGCAGTAGTTACCTTACCCATCACGTGGAGCTATTTTAAAAACTATAATGTCATTTCCAAAGTACAACTGATCAAAATTATCGGACTAGGATTGCTGACATATCCTGTAACTTATCTGTTACAGGTTACAGGTTTGAAACTTATTCCTGCGGTCAATGCGGTCACCATTATCGGTATGGAACCAATTATTATAGTACTGGTGGGTCTGATTTTTTTTCGCGAAAAAACACCATTGCTGGTATTTATACTGGGCATTGTGGCTTTTATAGGGGTGCTGCTGGTAGTAGGTAAACCAGAAAAAGCCAGTGGTAATACTGCATTGTTGGGAGTCTCGCTGGTATTTACTTCAACTATTGTCATGGCTTTCTGGATACGTTTGTCACAAAAGTTACTACGCGAAATAGATGTTAAGATATATACAGCCTTAACGTTGCAAACGGGTACTGTATTTGGTTTGCCGTTTATGCTGTTTCTAGTTGAAAGCTGGGATATTAATTATTCTTTTCAGGGTATTGGTGCTATAGCCTATCTGGGTATCGGATGCAGTCTGTTGGCTGCATGGTGCTGGAATAAAGGGCTGGAAAATGTTTCTGCTAGTGTGAGCGGGATATTTCTGGCTATGGAACCGGTTTTCGGAGTAATAACGGCCATTCTGTTATTGAATGAAACGGTAAATATACAGGCTTTTGCCGGTATTGTTATGGTTATCGGAGCGGCAACTACCTGTATATTTATTCCAAAAAAGAATTAAATTTATATAGCTAAAAATAAAAGGTTAGTGAATGCACACTAACCTTTTTTAAATTAATTTCAATGACATGCTGTAAAATTACAGATTGGTCAGCTTAATTTTCTGACCGGGACGTAATACTTGTTTCCCATGTACTTTTTGCAATTTACTTACAGGAATATTCAGGCGCTGAGCTATGCTGCTAAGTGTATCGCCTTTTTTTACCGTGTATGAAACAGGGACTACACCGGATTTAGAGTCTTTACCTTTACGTACAGCAGCCAGCATCCGTTTATTATCCTGATTCGGGCTAATTTTCAGTACCTGACCAACCTGCAGATTATGACCGCGCAGATTATTGGCAGTAACCAGATCAGCTACATTGATATTATAGCGCTGGGCAATTGAATACAATGTATCACCCTTATTTACTTTATGAGCAATATTACTGCGTTTGTCCGCAACGTTGATGATATTGCGTAGGGTGCGTTCATTACGGTTTTCAGCCAGACGGGCAGCAGTCTGAGCTTCTTCACGTTCAGCCTGTGCCAGTGCTTTTTGAACAGAAGCCGCAGCAGCTGCCTGTAATTGCGCATCCTGTGCAACCTGCATCAGTGCATCCTTATTGGTTGCAACAGGAGCAGGCAATTCAGCCGGGGTTGCTGCGTTTTCAGCCACGGTTATGGTTTGGGTTTGTACTGTTGTATTGACCGGTGACGGCTGGTCAGTATTCAGTACAGTGGATGTTGTGGTTGTAACTGTTTCAGTAAGAGCTGGTACAGATACATTGCCGGTATCAGTAACTTTATCAGCCTGAGCAACAGTAGTTGCTGCCGGATGAGTCACAAACGTGCCCGGAGGTAATACTGGTTTTGCCATAGCAATATTCAGTAATGGATCTGTATCACTGTTGCGGAAAGAATCCATAAGCTGAGTGTTTAAACTATTTTTACTGATAAGCAGGCTGCGACCGGCTGGTACAGTATTGCTGGACAAATTATTCAGCCGCTTGATTTCTGCACTGCTCATTCCGGTTTGTGCAGCTAAATCAGCTACACTGGTGGTTGAATATGCTTTAAAGATATTCCATGAAAGCAGAGTATTTTTATCTGCGTTGCGGTAATTGCGTTCAAAAGTATTTACTGCGGTAATCGGCAGCAGCATTTTACGATTTTCTTTAGGAATAAAAACCGGACTCTTGAAACTTGGATTAAGAGTTAAAAATTCTGAAGTCGAAATATTTGCCAGTCGGGCAGCTGCATCAATATCAATTGGCTGATCAATGCTGATTGCCTCAAAGTAGGGACGGTTCGGTACAGAAACCAGATTAACACCAAAGGCCTGCGGATTTTCGATAATATTCCGCACAGCCAGTAATTTCGGCACATAATTGCGGGTTTCATTTGGCATGCGGAGATTTTCATAGGTAGGATCTATACCGGCCAGCTGAGCACGTTTGATAGCCTTACCAACATTACCTTCTCCCCAGTTATAGGCCGCCAGAGCCAGTGACCAGTCACCAAACAGGCTATAAAGATATTGCAGATAAGTTAAAGCAGCATCGGTCGCTGCATATACGTCGTGACGACCATCATAGAGATTAGTCTGTTCCAGCCCGTACTGTCGACCGCTACTGGGCATAAACTGCCACAGACCGGAAGCTCCTACCCGCGACTGAGCCTTGCTGACGAAAGCACTTTCAATAAACGGCAGTAAAGCCACTTCAGCCGGCATCTGGCGTTTTTCTGCTTCATTTACGATGTGATATAAATAAGGCTGGCTGCGCACAACCGTACGGTTAAAGTAATCGCTGTGGCTTGAATAATACTGCTCCTGCCGGCGAATAATTTCAGGATTAACCTCTGTCATACGGAAATCCTGACGCATGCGTCCCCAGATATCATGATTAGAATACGTTTTTCCTTTCAGGGTAGCCGCATTCAGATTCATTATTGATAAGCCAATGCCATTACTGGTGTAAGATTGGGCAAATGATAATGAGGGAGCAAGTATCAGGCCAGTAAGTGCCAGTACCATATGCTTCAATTTAGCCATTCGTTTAACCGTAAAATTTGTGCAAAATCCTATTAATATTAAAGAGGAAGTTCTTAACGGTCAAGGATAAATCCCTATTTTTACAGTAATGATGTAAATGCAATAAAATAATTCATTGGTCTGCAGCTTAGATTTAATATGGTACATAATGGTGTTTAAATGAATACTCAGCAATTGGAAAACTGGCTGGCCGAACATAAATTTGGTCTCTATTTAAGCCGGCTGGAGCAGCAGTTTATCCTGCATAAATTAACAGGGTTGCGTTTTGGCACCATATTACAATGCGGTATATCGCAATGGCAGTTCCGGCATGTGTTTGCAGCTGAGTCCCAGTATATTGTACAAAGTAATACAGCCGATTGTGGTACGGCAGTTATTGCTGAATGTAAGGCCTTACCCTGGGCTCAGCAAAGTATAGATACCATTATCTGGCCTCATGGTCTGGATACTTTATCCGATTATGAAGTTTCTATAGCTGAAATAGCTCGTGTTCTGGTGCCCGGCGGGCATCTTGTACTGACCGGCTTAAATATTCATGGATATTGGCGCCTGTTTTATCAGAGCAGTCTGAAAGGTCATTCTGCTTTAAAGTTACTGTCTGCCCGTACGGCTGTTGATAAGATGCAACGCTTTGGTCTGTTTCTGGAAGAAGGCCAGTTTATGGGTTATGGTATTCCGGCCTGTTACGGTGATAGTCACAAGGCTATAGAGTATATGGGTAATCGCTGGTGGCCGCATCTGGCAGCTGTTTACGGGCTGGTACTGGTCAAGCGAACTGTACCGCTCACTTTAACTGCGCAGAATGCAAATATATTACTGAATCCAGCACCATCAGTTGCTTTGAAAAGCATAGAATAAGAGCGATAAATTCACTCTCTAAAATAAACAAAAACCTGAGCAATCACTCAGGTTTTTGTTTAATCAGTTTCAGGCAGCCTTATCTGTATTACAGTCCAGCTTTTTGTCCATAAGTTCCTCAAATTCACGCATACACACACTGGCAATTGCCAGCATATTATCAATTTCTTTTTTAGAAATAATTAGCGGAGGAGCCGCTACGATGTGGTCACCACAAGCACGGAAAATCAGATTGTTCTTAAAAAAGATATCCCGGCAGATCAAACCTGTGGTGCCGAAATCATCAAAGAACTCGCGAGTATCACGGTTTTTTACCAGGGTAAAACCACACATCAATCCTTCACTGCGAATATCAGCAACATATTTAAACTGACTGAATGTTTCCTGCCAGCGTTTGCGCATATAAGGACCTGTTTTGGTACGTACCTTTTCAATCAGATTCTTTTTATCGATTATATTCAGGTTCGCACAGGCAACTGCGGCTGAAACCGGATGCCCGCTGTAAGTAAAGCCATGATTAAACTCTCCCCCGGCCAGCAAACCATCTGTTACTTTGTCATTAACCAGAACTGCCCCGATTGGTAAATAGCCGGAGGATAGTCCTTTAGCTGTCGTAAAAATATCTGGCGTAAAACCAAAAGTTTCGAATCCAAACCATCTGCCAGTGCGCCCATAGCCGCAAATTACTTCATCAGCTACCAGTAGTACGTCATATTTTTTACAGATAGCTTCAATTCGCGGCCAGTAACTTGCAGGAGGAATAATCACTCCGCCAGCTCCCTGAATCGGTTCTGCAACAAAAGCTGCAATTTTATCCGCACCCAGTGAAAGAATTTTTTCTTCAAGCCAGTTAGCAGCTCGAATACCGAATTCTTCTTCACTTTCACCAGTTTTGGCTAAGCCGTAATACCAGGGTTGTTCAATATGAACTATATTGGCAATCGGTAAATCACCTTGCTCATGCATGCCTTTCATACCACCCAGACTTGCTCCGCCTAAGGTAGAGCCGTGATAGCCATTCCAGCGACCAATGATCACTTTTTTAGAAGGCTTGCCGACAGATGCCCAGTAATGGCGCACCATACGTATCATGGTATCAACCGATTCAGAACCGGAGTTGGTATAAAACACATGATTAAATCCCTCCGGTGTGATTTCAACCAGTTTTTCCGATAATTTAATGATTGCAGGATGGGTTGTTTTGAAGAAAGTATTGTAAAACGGCAGCACTTGCATTTGTTTCTCGGCAATTTTAGCCAGTTTTTTTTCTCCATATCCAATATTGACACACCACAACCCGGCCATACCGTCAATGATTTCATTGCCGTCACTATCATATACATAAATGCCTTTTGCTTTAACCATCATGCGTACACCGTGCTTTTTAAGCTCAGCATTATCGGAAAATGGATGTAAATGATGTTTTACAGCCAGTCTCACATCGGTTTTGTTACTCATAAAAACTCCTTTGTTTTAAAATGTTATAAGCAATCATTCAATGTACAAGTACAAGAATAACAGTTGAAATATGCTATTGAGATGGTTTCAGACATGCAATAACAGATATTTGCGCTCCCAAGGGCTGATAACACGAAAATATTCTGAAACTTCCTGCTCTTTTACGGCAATGTACATCTCAACAAAGCGCTGACCCAGTATTTCATGAATTGGTTCACACTGGCGTAAACGTTCTATTGATTCTTCCAGTGTAGTAGGGAACTGATAGGGTAATGAATACGCATTACTGCTCAGAGGAGCACGCGGTTGTAGCTGTTCTTTAATTCCCAGATAACCACAAGCCAGTGAGCAGGCAATCGCCAGATAAGGATTCACATCTACTCCGGCCAGCCGGTTTTCAATCCGTCTTCCTTTGGCTTTAGCACGCGGGACACGTAAACCTACAGTGCGATTGTCATAACCCCATTCAACATTAGTGGGTGCAGCTGTAAACCGGGTCAGCCGGCGGAAAGAATTAACATACGGAGCAAAAAAGGGCATGGTTTGCGGCAGGTATTTTTGCAGGCCGCCAATAAAATGAAAAAATAGTTCTGAAGGAGTGCCATCATCACTGCTGAATGCATTATTACCATTCTCTACGTTGTTCAGACTCTGATGGATATGCATGGCACTGCCCGGTTCTCCTTCCATAGGCTTAGCCATAAAAGTGGCATACATTTTATGATGAAAGGCAGATTCACGTACTGTGCGTTTGAATAAAAATACCTGATCGGCTAAATCCAGAGCATTACCATGCAGGAAATTGATTTCCATCTGTGCTGCACCAATTTCATGAATCAGCGTATCAACTTCAAGGTTTTGTTCATGGCAGTAGTCGTAAATTTCTTCAAACAGAGGGTCAAATTCATTTACTGCATCTACAGCATAAGACCGTCGTCCGAATTCACTGCGTCCGGTACGGCCGATCGGAGGTTGCAGGGGGACATCCGGATCGGGGTTGGGTGAAATCAGATAGAATTCCATTTCCGGAGCAACGATGGGTTCCAGCCCCATATTTTCATACAATTTTAATATGCGTTTGAGTACATTGCGCGGCGCAGTTTCAACCGGTAAACCGTCAGGAGAGAAGCAATCAAATATTAGTGATGCTGTCGGATCCTGAGCCCAGGGAACAAAGCGCAGAGTAGTCTGGTCTGGCTTTAACTCCATATCCGCATCTGTTTCATCCAGAAGGCTGGATTGTGGATATTCTCCGGTTACTGTTTGCAATAATACTGCCTCGGGTAATCGCATATCCGGTTCAGATATAAATTTATCTTTCGGAATAATTTTACCGCGAGCCACACCTGTAATGTCCGGTAAGATACATTCTACTTCAGTGATACCATGTTCTTTAAGCCAGTTAAATATGTCATCATACATAAGTCACCTTAAAATGATTCCTTTTGCCTGTGCAATTTATATTGCATACATGCTTCACGAAAAGCTTTAAAAATAGCGATAGAAAGCGGCTTATTCCCATATTGCCATTCCGGATGCCACTGTACTGCATAGCCAAATATTGACGCTGCATCAATCCTGAATGCTTCAATAAGACCATCTGGAGCAGTTGCTTCTATGCTAAGCCCGGGTGCTAACGTTTTTACTCCTTGCTGATGTAAAGAATTGACCTGATACTGTTTGTGGTCTGTTGCCAGCCACAGCATCAATAAACTGTCTGTTTTCAGATTAACCGCATGCGCATCGCCATATTGAATTTCAATTGGCTGATTATCGGGTTCACGATGATCCAGATAACCGGGTATTTCCTGTATATGCTGGTGAAGGTCACCACCAAGTGCGACATTGATTTCCTGCAAACCGCGGCAAACACCCAGAAGTGGTATACCACTATCAATAATATATTTAATTAGCGGTAAAACAGTATGGTCACGGGCAGCATCCTGTAACATTCCCTCTTGTGCCGATATTTCACCATACCATTTCGGGTCTATATTTGAATAAGAACCGGGTAAAAAAACACCATCAACCAATTTGAGCAGGCGAGTTAAAACTTCCTGATCAGACAGTACCGGAAGTAAAATAACATCACCGACACTGTCCTGAACCGCATGAATGTATTTTTCACCGACAGCGTGAAAATTCCACTTACCTATCTGCTTTACATCACATGGTATACCTATGATTGGACGCGGCTGCATAAAATTGTCTCAAAGGATTAATAGTTAAAACAATTTTGATTTTTATGATTCATAATCCCATGAGAAAAACAAAATGGCAAGAAAACTTAACTTAAATTGATAATAATTCGATTTATTGGTAACAAAAGATATTAATCTAAACACATAATAAAAATAAATTTTTAGAATTAAATTAAAAATATCATTATTATATTGAGGCCAAGATTATTCGTTGTTTTTGCTGGCGTGAAAATTTACTGACTAAGTAATAATTACTGATGTTAACGATTATGTTAAATGAATATTAATTATAGAATGTAATTAAGAAATACAAATAAGCATGCTTTATTGATTACGTCATTAAAGAAAGAGAATAATAATCTAAAGTATATCATTGCAACACTATTATCCATGTGTCTGACCACAGGATAATAGTCTCAGCACTTCCGGATGTTATCTGAATAGTTGGACATATTTTAATTTGGAAATTTAGATATAGTACAGTTACCTTGGATAGTATATAAAAAATATGCCATGTGTTTAGATAATAATATTCACGCGTTCAAAGATTGATTTAATATTAAAGCTGCTTAATTTATTCGTCTATTACTGATACAAGATAAATACAAATCATGATTGCAAGCTAAAATAAAGGCCCTGAATTTATTCAGGGCAAAACTTTATAACGAAACAACCTAAAACCGCCGTTGTAATTTTGCCGCTAAAATAATACTTGCAGCCAGTTCTTCAATAGATTTATGAGTTGTATTGGTATATGGAATATTAAAACGGCGGAACATATCTTCGGCGGTTAAAATCTCACGTCGGCAATTATCACGACTGGCATAACGGGAATCAGGACGACGCTCCGAACGAATATGGTGCAGACGGTCTGCATCTATGGTTAGCCCATATAATTTTTGCCGGAATGGTTGCAGCATTCTAGGTAATTCACTGCTTTCCAGATCTTCTGGAATAAGAGGATAATTTGCAGCACGAATTCCATACTGTAATGCCAGATAAAGACAAGTAGGCGTTTTACCGCTGCGAGAAACGCCCATCAGAATCACATCAGCTTTTTTCAATTCGCGATCAGTAATTCCATCATCATGATTAAGAGTAAAATTGATTGCTTCCATTCTCTTATCATAGCGTTCAGTATCGTGCATTCCATGAGTTCTGCCAATGGAATGATTTGCTTCTGTGGCAAGTTCATCTTCCAGCTCACCAATAAATGCATCATAAAAACTCATATGCAGCCCTGCACTGGTTTTAATCAGTTTACGGACATTTTCATCAACGATGCTAGAAAAAACCAGCGGACGCGCTTCACAGTGGTTTGCTGCATTATTAATTAAAGCAACAATCTCACGAGCTTTTGTTTCTGTATCTACAAATGGATAAGTAGCACGCTTGAATTCTATATTGTCAAACTGGTTCAATAAAGCAAGACCCATACTTTCGGCGGTGATACCCGTTCGGTCAGAAACAAAAAAGACTTGGCGTACTGGTTTCATAATCAATCTACATAATTCAGAGTTAAAAAGGGATGTGACTTTATGAATTATCCATTGTAAATGAAGTTTCTTCCAGTTCCTGCGTAAAATATTGGTTTTTTTTCAACATTGATACTAAAAAAATAAAAATAGACTGAATATATAAAATTTAAGCAATAAAATTAATGTTTTATTGAATAAAAAAGATAATTTTAGATTAAAATTGCTAAAAAATGTATAAATTGATATTTTAATCTAAATAATTGAAAATGTAATTAAAATACTTAAGGTATCAAGGATTTGTATTTGAATAGTGTTTGATTAGGGATAAATTATCCTCAATTATGGGCGGATAAATAGCCAAAAATACATGACATTTTATACCTGACTAGTTAGAATAGGTCGTCTTCAACTTTCCCACTCCTCACTGGATAACCATCATGGCCGGTAATAACGTAATCTGGTTTGAAAATCTGCGCATGACTGATGTTGAAAGCGTCGGCGGCAAAAATGCATCTCTTGGCGAGATGATTTCACAGCTCACCGAAAAAGGTGTGCGTGTACCCGGTGGTTTTGCTACCACTGCCGAAGCCTATCGCAATTTTCTTGCTTACGAAGGTTTGAGTGAACGTATCAATAACGAGCTAAAGGCACTGGATGTAGATAATGTTGCCGAACTGGCCCGGGTAGGTAAACAGATCCGTCAATGGATCATGGACACCCCATTTCCGCCTGAACTGGAAGCAGATTTACAGGCAGCATGGGAAAAAATGGTAGCTGATGCCGGTACTGACCAGATTTGCGTGGCTGTACGCTCTTCTGCGACTGCCGAAGATTTACCTGATGCCTCTTTTGCCGGTCAGCAGGAAACATTTCTGAATATAAGCGGTTATGATAATGTTAAAGAAGCTATGCATCATGTATTTGCTTCTTTGTATAACGATCGCGCCATTTCCTACCGTGTGCACAAGAATTTTGCTCATGATGTAGTGGCTCTGTCTGCCGGTGTTCAGCGGATGGTGCGTTCTGATAAAGGCGCCTCCGGGGTGATGTTCACCATGGATACAGAATCTGGTTTTGATCAGGTTGTATTCATTACATCATCCTATGGTCTGGGTGAGACTGTTGTACAGGGTGCAGTAAATCCGGATGAATTCTATGTACATAAACCAACATTGCGTGCCGGCCGTCCTGCGATTCTGCGTAAAACCATGGGTTCTAAACTGATCAAAATGGTTTTCACTGATGCGGCTCAGGCAGGTAAATCTGTACAGACAGTAGATGTTGATGCTGCTGACCGGAAAAAATTCTCAATCAGTGCCGAAGAAATTACTGAGCTGGCTCAGTATGCACTGACTATTGAAGAACACTACGGCCGTCCGATGGATATTGAATGGGGTCGTGATGGTATTGATGGCAAACTGTATATCTTGCAGGCTCGTCCTGAAACTGTGAAGTCACAGGAAAATAACAGCCGTGTTCTGCGTCGCTATCAGATTAATGACAAATCTGCCATTCTGGTAGAAGGTCGCGCCATCGGTCAGAAAGTCGGTCAGGGTAAAGTGCGTCTGGTTAAATCTGTTGATGAAATGGATAAAGTGTTGCCAGGTGACGTACTGGTTACTGATATGACCGATCCGGACTGGGAACCGGTTATGAAACGTGCCTCTGCGATTATTACCAATCGTGGCGGACGTACTTGTCACGCAGCCATTATTGCGCGTGAACTGGGTATTCCGGCAGTGGTTGGCTGTGGTAATGCAACTTCTGCTTTGCAGGATGGTCAGGAAGTAACAGTGTCCTGTGCTGAAGGGGATACAGGCTATGTATATGAAGGTTTATTGAAAGTTGATGTCAATGAAATACCTTTAGATAATATGCCTGAATCACCAGCCAAAATCATGATGAATGTAGGTAATCCTGAGCTGGCATTCAGCTTCTCAGGTTTACCGGGCTATGGTATTGGTCTGGCACGAATGGAGTTTATTATTAATCGCCAGATTGGTATTCATCCTCGTGCTTTGCTGGAATTTGATCAGCAGGATGAACAGATGAAAGCCACCATTACTGACAGAATTTCCGGCTATTCATCTCCGGTAGACTTTTATATTGATAAAATTGCTGAAGGTGTGGCAACACTGGCAGCTTCTGTGTATCCGAAAAAAGTAATTGTGCGTATGTCTGACTTTAAGTCAAATGAATATGCCAATCTTTTAGGTGGTAATAAATACGAGCCTCATGAAGAAAATCCGATGCTGGGTTTCCGCGGTGCAGCCCGTTATGTTTCTGATGATTTCAAAGATTGCTTTGCGCTTGAGTGTAAAGCACTGAAATATGTGCGTGATGAAATGGGATTAACTAATGTTGAAATCATGATTCCATTTGTACGTACATTGAAAGAGGCTGAAAATGTCGTACGCGCATTGAAAGACAACGGACTGGAACGTGGTAAAAATGGTCTGCGCCTGATTATGATGTGTGAACTGCCAACCAATGCAGTACTGGCCGAACAGTTCCTGAAATACTTTGATGGATTCTCTATTGGTTCAAATGATATGACTCAGTTAACACTGGGTGTGGATCGTGATAGTGGTGGTCCGATCGCAGGTACTTTTGATGAACGTGACCCGGCTGTTAAAGTGATGTTCAGTCTGGCAATTCAAGCTTGCCGTAAATTAAACAAATATATTGGTATTTGCGGACAAGGACCGTCTGACCATGCTGATTTTGCTAAATGGTTGATTGAGGAGGGAATTGAGACTATCTCTCTGAATCCTGATACCGTAATTGAAACTTGGTTATATCTGGCTAAAGAACTGAAAAAATAAGTTTTTCGGTTCGTAAAATAAAGGCTGCTAATTTTATTAGCAGCCTTTATTTTTTGATTAATAAATATAGAAATTTCATATATAAATGATTTATTTAAAGATTTTTAGTTTTGCTTAATTAAATTTTTATATTATGTGAAATTGATACAGTAAGTAAGTATAGAGAAAGATAATAAAGTGCCAATAAATCATAAAATCGTTTTCATAGCGAGTTATAACTTCTGCGTCTACAGATATTGAGCTAATTGTTTGTTATTCATCATTAACTGTAATCTATTTGCAAATAAATTACCGTCAACTAACTTTGAAACATTGATATTATTGAAAGATTGGCCAGACAGATAAAAATTGTTTAATATTTTCAAACTAAATAAATCAATTTTTATTTTATTCAAATTAAAAGTTTTTATTTAATTCATAGTACTTAATTCAATTGAGTTAAATATTAAATAAATTTGTTGGGGCTAAAATTTCACTAGATGAAAAGTAAAAAAGAGTGGGTTATTTACTATTTTTAGGTAAATATCATTATTGGAAACTTCCCAACCTAAAAGTATTAAGGTATTAACTAAAACTTTTATTTAATAGTTTGTGGCAAGTAAATTGTTTATATTCATTCAATTTTATTTGTTGTTATTGAACCAATTATGCAAACATTATTTTTGGGTAAGTTGGAATTTTAATTATTTTAATATTTTATAAGTTCTTTTTATTTAAAAGTGTAAAGATATGATTTGAATTCATTATCAGGTACTTTTAAATATTATTTAAACATATGTAGATTTAGTTCTTTTTCTCTGCAATTGGGTTTTGGGTTATCTATATGATTTTGCAAATAAATTAAATACATTTAATAAAAAACAGATAGCTTAAGCTATCTGTTTTTTTAAAGATAAAATTTTATTTTTTATCCTTTTTGTCGTTAGTTTTAACTGGTTTTTTAGCAGCCAGTCCCAATGACTGATTCCATTTTACCGGGTCTTTTACCAGATCCAGAGCAGATTTTAACTGAGCATCTTTTGCTGGGTTAGGTTCACGTCTCGCCAGCCAATCTTCTTCATCCTTTTTCTTGCTATCTTTTTTATCAGCAGTAGTTATAGCTTTATTGGTTTGATTTTCGTCTTTACCAGTTTTAACTTCCTTGGTGCTGTCTTTGTCCGAGTCTTCGTTATGCAGATTTACAGGTTCACTGGCAAAAGCCGAAGAAGTGGTTTTTTTCTGACTGCCTTCTAATCCTCCTTTTACCTCCTTACCACCTAACGGGTTACTCAGATGACCGCCAAGATCGGCTTCTCGGCTTTCAAATTTTCGGTTTTTATCTTTTACTTCAACATCAGGAACGATACCCTGTGCCTGTATTGAGCGGTCATTAGGAGTGTAATACAGCGCAGTTGTCAGTTTAACCGCTCCACCATTTGATAGAGGAATTACTGTTTGTACCGAACCTTTGCCAAAGCTTTGTGTACCTACAATTACCGCACGTTTATAGTCTTGAAGCGCACCGGAGACAATTTCAGAAGCAGAAGCGGTACCTGAATTTACTAAAACTGTAATCGGTATGGTTTTAATTTCTTCAGGCATATTTACTAGCGGATCATTGCCTTTAACTACATAATCTTTAGGAATAGCTTTTAATACCATACCTTCTTTTTTATCACGGTTTTTCGTGCTGACAACTTTTACGCCCGGTTTCAGGAATACTGCGGATACACCAACAGCACTGTTTAACAGACCACCCGGATCATCGCGTAAGTCGAGTACCAGACCTTTCAAAGGCTGTTTGTTCTGTTTTTCTAAATCTTTAATAGCATCAGCCAGCAGACTTACAGTATGTTCCTGAAACTGAGTAATGCGTACGTAACCGTAATCAGGTTCCAGAAGTTTGTAACGTACACTTTTAACTTTAATAATTGCTCTTGTCAGATGTAATACAATTGGCTGTGCTTCATCTTTACGAGCTAAAGTCAGAGTTATACTGGTTCCCGGTTTACCGCGCATTCTTTTTACAGCTTCGGTAGTGGTCATGTTGCGAGTTGATTCGCTGTCAATTTTAACGATGTAGTCACCGCTTTTGATGCCGGCACGATCAGCAGGCGTGTCTTCTATAGGTGCCACAATTTTTATCAGCCCGTCTTCAGAGCTGATTTCCATACCGAGGCCGCCAAATTCACCTGTAGTGCTTTCCTGTAAATCCGAGTAATCTTTAACAGTCAGATATTCAGAATGCGGGTCAAGATTATTGACCATCCCTTTCATGGCACCTTCAAGAATAGTATCGTCAGTTTTATTCTCAACATAATTGGCTTTAATTTGTCCATAAACTTCCGCCATGGTATGCAGAGATTGTACCGGTAAAGCCTCGGATTTCTCATTGGCATAACTCTGTATGCTTAAAGTGAGAATGACACCGCTGAAAGCACCCAGTGTATATAAAGCAGCTTTTTTTAATCTAGATTTAGCCATTATTACTATTGTTCTTTCTTATAACGACATTAATTCAGGATATCAATAACCTGTTTATAGCAGGTTATGATGAAAATTCAAAATCGGTCAGAGTGTACACTATAAAATTATTGAAAGTAATAGCAAAGCATAATATGAGTTAACGCAACCATGATAATGGATTCATTGCCTGATTATGATAACGAATTTCAAAATAAAGTCCGTTCTGACCGTCCGGTAATTTACCACTTATACCAATGGTTTGACCAGAGCTAAGAATGCTACCGGCAGAAACATTGACGGAGGACAAGCCTGTGTAAATGCTGATATAACCTTCACCGTGATCAATGATAACGGTATTGCCGTAACCTTGTAAAAAAGCAGCATAGACCACATTACCATTAGAAATGCTGTGCACAGCCGTATTGTTACATGAAAAAAACAATCCTTTCCAGATGCCGCCATTTGGTCTGTTTTCTCCGAATCTTCCTGATATGCTGCCGTTAACCGGTCGGGGAAGGCGTCCCTGTTGCTGTGCAAGACCTTTAATAAGCGGTGTTTTAATATTTTCTGTAGCCTGTAAAGCTAAATCTTCTGCAGTTAAGGTAGAAGGCGGTCTGGTGCTGTCTGTATCATTGTTACCGGCATCGTTACTTGGAGTAATTTGTGGCTGACCGGTATTTTTCGGTTTAACGGCTTGTTTAGAAGGTTTAGGCTGAGTCTGAGCCAGACGACGCATTGTTGCCTGAGCAGAAAGACGGCTTAAAAGATTGTTCAATCGTTTTTCATCAGCCTTTAATGATTGTAACTGTTTATTCTGTACTTGTAATTGTTGGTTTAATACACTGGATTTGCTTTGCTGAATAGTATGTTCATTACGCAGTTTGTTAATAAGCTGCTGTTGTTTTTTTTGTAGCAAAGAAAGTTGTTGTTGCTGATTATTGATAGCCTGTTGCTGTGCATTCATCCGCGATTGTTGTTCACGTAAACGCTGAATGACCTGCTCATTGGCTTCATTTAAATAACGGATATATTGTAACGAGCGCCCTTTTTGGTCGGAGCGATCCTTTTTTAGCATCAAATATACGCTGTTCGGCTGACGGTTACGGTAATGTGCGTTAAGTAAACGGGCTATCTGGGTCTGAGTTTCTGCAATCTGGGTACGGGTTTTATCCAGATTGGTTTGCAGGGTTTGTAACTGCCGCATACTAGTCTGTTGCTGTTGCTGAATGCGGTGAAGCTCATTTTTTGCCTGATTAAGCTGCTGGTCTGTTGCAGCCATTGAGGCATCAATTTTTTTCTGTTCAACCGTAGTTTTACTGATCTGGTTTTGTGTTGCTGAAATAGCCTGGTGAACCTGTTTCAGTTCACCAGTTGGCTGTTGGATTTTCTGATTATTGGCAGCGATAGCCAAAGAGAAAAGGGTACTGCACCATATCAGAATGAGACAGAATAAAGATTTCATTATTTATCTGTGAATTCAATCAGGTTCTGCCCCGTCATTTCTGCAGGCGGAGTCAGTCCCAGAGCAGTTAAAAGAGAAGGCGCTACATCTTTAAGCGCTCCGCCTGAACGGATTGTAGCCTTACGCCCTATATAGATAAATGGGACCGGTTCAACTGTATGTTGTGTGTGAGGTTGCTGATTTTTTTCATCATACATGTGTTCACAGTTACCGTGATCGGCAGTAATAATCACTTCTCCGCCTACAGAAAGTGTTGTTTCGACAACCTGTGCAACACAACTATCCAGTGTTTCTACTGCTTTTATAGCGGCGTCAAGTGAACCGGTATGTCCAACCATATCACCATTGGCAAAGTTACAAATAATAACATCATGGCGATGATGTTTCAGACTATCAATAATTTGTTCAGTAATGCCGACAGCACTCATTTCTGGCTGTAAATCATATGTAGTCACTTTGGGTGAAGGAATCATAATCCTTTCTTCACCAATATAAGGTTCTTCCCGACCACCACTGAAAAAATAAGTTACGTGCGGGTATTTTTCTGTTTCTGCTATGCGGAGCTGTCTAAGACCCTGTCCGGCCAAAAATTCTCCCAGACCATTATTTACAGATTGTTTTTCAAACATTACCGGATTGCTGAATTGTGTTCCGTAAGCAGTAATAGTGGCAAAATATCCCGGTTGTACACGATACTTGCGTTCAAATCCATCGAAATCAGTAAAAGTAAGGGCTTGAGTTAATTCACGTGCGCGATCAGCACGGAAGTTGAGAAACAGAATGGCATCACCATCTAGCAGCTTTGCCTGCGGGCTGACAATGGTAGGTTTAACAAATTCATCCTGCTCGCCACGGGCATAAGCAGCCTCTAATGCAGTAACAGGGGAATCAGCCTGGTAGGGCGCATCTCCGAATAAGGCATTATAAGCAGCTTCAACGCGATCCCATCGGTTGTCTCTGTCCATGGCAAAAAAACGTCCGACAAGGGCACCGCATAATATCTGAGAATGCTGTTGCATATATTGTTGCAGGCGTTGCAGATAGGGACGGGCACTTTGCGGCGGTGTATCACGCCCATCAAGAAATGGATGGACAACAATTTTTTGCATGCCGGCAGCTAGTGCGGCATCTATAACTGCAAAAAAATGTTCTATATGGCTATGCACACCACCATCAGAAAATAAGCCCAGCAGATGTACAGTATGATTCGGATTATTCCATGCCTGTTGCAAAACCGGATTTTGTTCAAGAGTATGGTCTTCAATAGCCATATCGATTCGGGTAATATCCTGAGGTATAACTCTGCCTGCACCAATATTCAGGTGACCCACTTCTGAATTGCCAAACTGGCCAACAGGCAATCCGACCATTCGTTCTGAAGCATCTATCGTGCCATAAGCATAGTGCTGACGATAGTTATCGATATAAGGAGTATGCGCCAGTAAAATTGCATTGTCATTTCCTTCGGCACGATGGCCGAAACCATCCAGAATTAAAAGCACAACAGGTTTAATTAATGACACAATTGACCTTTCTGTGATGGCTGTCTTTGACTCAGTCTGCCAGTATTAGCTGTTTTGATAAAATTTTAAAAACCGGATAAAACAATCCGGTTCGGAGTAAGATAGAATTATAGCGAAAAGCATACGCTTGAGAAACTGTAAAACAGACCCAATTTAACGACAAATTAATTTATATAGTCTGACATCATTTTCATGGATAAGCACAATATGGCTGCACAACAAAACGCTCCGTCCGGATTCTCTCTGGCCAATCATTTTCTGATTGCTATGCCGTCAATGGAAGACCCGTTTTTTAAAGAAAGCGTGATTTATCTGTGTGAACATAGTGCAGACGGTGCTATGGGTATCATTGTAAATAAACCATCACCGATTATGATGGATTTACTGTTTGATTCTGCTAAAACCCCTACACCGGAACGTTTTCACGGACAAAATGTTCTGATGGGCGGTCCGGTTCAAGTAGACCGCGGATTTCTGGTACATACTCCGACAGGTTCATGGGAAAGCAGTTTGCTGGTAACTGACGATATAGCCATGACTACTTCTCGCGATATTATTCTGGGGCTTACACAGGAAAATGAAGTTGATAAAGCTGTAGCTACTATTGGTTATTCCAGCTGGTCTGCCGGACAACTGGAGCAGGAGCTGGCAAATAATAGCTGGATAACCGTGCCTGCAGATAACCAGATTTTATTTGATATGCCATATAAGCAACGTTATAAAGCTGCCTTGCAGTTATTAAATATTGATATTGCCAATCTGAGCGTATTGGTGGGCCATGCCTGAATCAATCCCTTCTCCCCTAAAGCGTGGCACTGTGCTCGGATTTGATTTCGGAAGCGCACGGATAGGAGTAGCCGTCGGTGAAGCTGAGCTGGCGAGTGTACATCCGTTGGAAACTATTACTGTTATCAGTAATGAACAGTATTTTAGCCGTATTAAAACTTTAATAAATGAATGGCGGCCACAGGTGCTTGTAGTAGGTCTTCCCACTCATGCAGATGGTGAGGACGATGAAGCTACTGCTCTTTGTCGCCGTTTTGGTAACCGTTTACATGGTCGTTTTAATTTACCGGTATACTGGGTAGATGAGCGCTGGACATCTGTAGTCGCCGAAAGTTTGCTAAATGAAGCTTTAGTTTTTGGGAAAAAGCGTAAACAAATACTGGATCAGGTTGCAGCACAGGCAATTCTGGCAACTTTTTTCAGTACCGGCGCATGTATGGTCAAACTTGATTAAATTTTCAAGTGTGTTTTAAATGAATCTAAATATCGGGTTACTGATAACGCAGAACTTATAACTACAAATACTGTTTTATTATTTCGATAATTTTTAGACTGCTTTTTCAATCAAGTATATTTTTCATTTATTTTTCAATTTGTACTTATTATTGCTTAAAATCTTAAACAAACATTAAATAACAAATTATGGTTTTATTTTATCATAACTAAAGATAAACTTAACCGTAGAAAAATAATCAGTTTAATTAGGCAGGGATAAATAATGAGCACAGACATCTTCACGAACATTAATGCTATTGAGGCTAAAACAAAAGCTAATATTTTAGCCGAGGCGCTACCATATATCCGGCGATTTTCCGGTGTGACAATGGTAATTAAGTATGGCGGTAATGCAATGACTGATCCGCAATTGAAAGAAAGTTTTGCTAAAGATGTCGTATTGCTCAAACTGGTGGGAATTCATCCGATTATTGTACACGGGGGCGGGCCGCAAATTAATGAGCTGTTACAGAAAGTAGGGAAAGAAAATCAATTTATTCAGGGTATGCGGGTGACTGACAGCGAGACCATGGATATTGTTGAAATGGTGCTTGGTGGTTGTGTTAATAAGGAAATTACATCTTTACTTAACCTGCATGGAGGGCATGCAGTCGGAATTACCGGCCGCGACAATCATTTTATCAAGGCGAAAAAATTGTTTCTTACCACTTCTGATAATGAAAAGCAGGATATCGGACAGGTAGGTGAAGTTGAAGAAATTGATACAGCTCTGATTCAGGAAATGGTGGAACATGGTTATATCCCTGTAGTGGCACCTGTTGGGGTAGGTGAACATGGTGAAGCATTTAATATCAATGCTGATGTGGTAGCCGGTAAGCTGGCAGAAAGTCTGAAGGCTGAAAAACTGATTATGCTTACCAATACGATTGGTGTACTGGATAAAAACAATCAATTATTAAGTCGCCTTACGCCATCTGATATCAATGCATTAATTGCTGATGGTACTTTACAAAATGGTATGCTGCCTAAAATTAATGCGACTTTGCAGGCTGCTATGCATGGCGTTCACAATACTCATATTATTGACGGACGTGTTCCACATGCTCTCTTGCTGGAAATTTTCACTGATAAAGGTGTCGGAACTATGATTCTAGGTCAGAATGAACAGGCTGAATAATTTAAAATAAAACTGCTTACTAAAATATTATTATTGTGTAATTAATAATTTAATTAGCTTGTAACCATAAAGTTGTTTAAAAAGCTTGACAGTAAAATTACAGTCGCTATAATCTCGCCTCATTCCCTGATAGCTCAGTCGGTAGAGCGACGGACTGTTAATCCGCAGGTCCCAGGTTCGAGCCCTGGTCGGGGAGCCAGATTTTAAAAGCACTCAGTCTACTGAGTGCTTTTTCATTAATTATGCCTACAATCAGATTTACTTTCCAACTTTAATCAGCTTCACATCAAATATCAGAACACTGTTAGCAGGAATGGCACTTGTCGGGCTATGTTCGCCGTAAGCAAGTCGGGCTGGTATATAGAATGTGTAGTCACTACCTTCTGACATAAGCTGCAATCCTTCAGTCCATCCGGGAATCACGCCATTAAGCGGAAATGTAACCGGCTCATTATTACGCTGAGCTGTGCTATCAAAAATAGTCCCGTCGATTAAACGACCTTCATATTGAACCGTCACCATATCAGTGGCTTTAGGTTTTTTACCGGATCCCTCATGATTAACTTTGTACTGCAAACCTGATGTAGTGGTTTTTACACCGGAAACATTTTTATTTTTGGCCAGAAACTCCTCTCCTGCACGCTGCGGGTTTCGGGTAGCCGAAGGTGCAGTTGAAGCTGCTACCGGCTCACTGCTGTTATTTTTATACCCATTATCAGCAAAGTTACAGGCCGATAAAACCAGTGCAGTAGTGATTCCCAGAGTAGTTAAAGACAAGTGTTTCATAATTTCTCTTTTAGTATTTAAAGGAGAGACAATTATAGCAGTCATCAGCAGAAAAGCATTTTCTTATCTGCTGTTTTACTGGTTGTTTGCTATTGTCTGATATCTGGAAATTCAGTTCTTTGAATATATAATCTATCTGTAACTGTTGTCTTTCTGATATATTCTTTTTCTATTTACATTATTATACTAATTTTAATAATGCGGTTATAATCCGGCCTGAATAACAGTTTATAGTTAAAAATTAGTGATTAATATAACAATAAGAAATTTATATTAACCTGAATTGTTGTTCGGTTCGGTTAATTCCTGATACAGACTAAAAAACACAATTATAACTTTTTATGCTATATGGATTTTCTGATGTCAGAATTAAATTTTAAGGGTATGCTTCATACAAGTGTTATTGAAAGTTGATAATAACTTGACATTATGTGGTTTGAAGATTAGAATTGTTCTTTATAAGAAGATGTCACTTCTGAAAAATCTTTTATTAATGTCTTTTGTGGCAGAATTAAACCAAATCAACTTTCAATAAAAACCTTACCTGTCTTTGGCAAGTATTTTGCAACTTAAAGACTGGTAACTGGAATTATTATGAGTTTTCTGACTCATTTTATCTTCGATTCTAATAAATAAGTTCATTTATATCTTTATGCACGTTTCTGAATTACAAAATCTACATGTGTCTGAATTACTGGGCATAGCTGAAGAGTTTGGTATTGAAAATGCCAATCGTTTGCGCAAACAGGATCTGGTGTTTGCTATTGTGCGCATTAAAATGAAGCAGGGAGAAGCGTTTACCTGTTCCGGTACGCTGGAAATTCTGCCTGATGGCTTTGGCTTTTTGCGTAGCATGGATACATCTTATCTGGCAGGCCCTGATGATATTTACGTCAGTCCGAGTCAGATACGGCGTTTCAATCTGCATACTGGTGACACGATTGAAGGCAGTGTACGTGTACCTAAAGACAATGAACGCTATTTTGCGCTGGTTCGTCTGGATAAAATTAACGGAGACGATCCGGATGTATGCAAACATAAAATCCTGTTTGAAAATCTGACACCATTATTCCCTGATCGCCAGTTTGTGCTAGAGCGGGATATTCGTTCCGGAGAAAATCTTACCGGACGTGCAATTGATCTGATTGCACCTATCGGATTTGGTCAGCGCGCTTTGCTGGTAGCTCCGCCGAAATCTGGTAAAACAGTGATGCTGCAGAATATCGCACATGCGATTACAGCTAATTATCCTGAAGCTGAACTGATTGTTCTGCTGATTGATGAGCGTCCTGAAGAAGTTACGGAAATGACCCGTTCAGTACGGGGTGAGGTAGTATCTTCTACTTTTGATGAGCCGGCTACCCGCCATGTACAAGTGGCTGAAATGGTGATTGAAAAAGCCAAGCGTCTGGTAGAACACAAAAAAGATGTAATCATTCTGCTTGATTCAATTACACGTCTGGCGCGTGCTTACAACACGGTTATTCCTGCATCCGGTAAAATTTTAACTGGCGGTATTGATGCAAATGCACTGCATCGTCCAAAGCGATTCTTCGGCGCAGCCCGTAATGTGGAAGAAGGCGGTTCACTGACCATTATCGCAACTGCTCTGGTAGAAACCGGTAGCCGTATGGATGATGTAATTTATGAGGAGTTCAAGGGAACGGGCAATATGGAATTGCATCTGGATCGGCGTATGGCTGAAAAACGTCTGTTTCCGGCAATTAATATCAATCGTTCTGGTACTCGCCGTGAAGAATTGCTGGTTTCTAATGAGCATTTACAAAAAATGTGGCTGCTGCGGAAATTCTTGCATCCAATGGATGATATTGAAGCAATGGAATTTATCATTGATAAGCTTAAACAGTCTAAAAATAATGCCGACTTTTTTGATTTAATGCGCGGCAAGTAAATAATTATTTTTAAAACTAATATCAACCGTGTTTACGCTTAGTAGACACGGTTTTTTATTTTAAAATCTCTATATATAGTGGGTGATTTAATAATGATATGCTATTACCCGGATAAATCAGTGTATTTGGAAATGAAAAATAATTAATAAAAACCGAAAAGAATTTTTAATCTTTTCGGTTTTTATTTTACTGGCGTTGTATTCAGATACGAAATCTGACTGCCTAGTTAATAATGAGATAATTAACTTCTAGGAGCATTCCTATTAATAGTCTAGATGTATTTTTTCTATTTATAGCTTAAGCTCATGTACATGTACACCATCTGTGTCTACTGCCAGATAGCCGCCGTAATTATCAGCCCAGTCCTGTATGACATAACGCTTGAAAAGATGGTTGTTCAACTGTGATTCATGTACAGCCGGACGATGAGTATGACCATGAATCAGTGTAGGCAGAATAGGTTGAATATGGCTACTCATCAGTTCATTAATGGCTTGTTCTGTTACATCAGAAATCTCACTTTTACCTTCATTATTTTTACGTGTTTCACTCATCTGACGGATTTGTCCGGCTAGTAAACGACGCTCTTCAATAGGTTTACTTAATACTGCCATTTGCCACAGAGGATTGCGGGACTGGGCACGGAATTGTTGATATGCAATATCGTCAGTGCATAATTCATCCCCATGCATAATAATATATTCATGCTCGTAAAGCTTTATTTGCTGAGGTGATGTAAGTAGTTGTATTCCGGTTTCTGCAGCAAATTTTTCACCAATCAGGAAATCCCGGTTACCATGAATGAAAAAAACTGGTGTCGCAGAAGAAAAAGATTTTAACTGAGATTTAATATGACGAATGAAATCACTGTCATCATCGTCACCTATCCAGACATCAAAAAAATCACCTAATATGTATAACGCATCGATATTTCCTTGCCATTGTTGCAGGCAGCGTTCAAATAGTTGATTTAAAGGCAGGGTCTGTTCAGAAAGATGTAAATCAGAAATAAATATTGTTGTGTTGTTCATGGTTTGTATCTGGAAGTATCAGGCAAAAAATTCAGTATAGCGTTGCGGATCAAAACCAACCAATATTAATTGATTTTTTACCAGAACAGGTCTTTTAATCACTGAGGGGTGGTTTATCATTAGGCGAATGGCTTCATCATCATTACTTAAAGCAATTGTCTGTTCATTGTTACTTAATTTCCGCCATGTTGTACCTTTACGGTTAATTAATGTTTCTTTAGGTACTTGTGTAAGCCAGAACTGGATATCAGTGATTGTGGGCGGTGTTTTCTTAAAATCGATAAATTCAGCGTTAATATGTTGATCAGCCAGCCATTTGCGGGCTTTTTTGACAGTATTACACTGACTGATACCATAAATTTGTATACTCATTGATGAAAGCCTGTTTGCGGAAATAAGCTGTTATTATACCGTTTTGCTTATATTTGCTTAAAGTGTTGGTTTTATGTCGATTGAGCGTTTTAAATTGTTTCTGACCAGTGAAGGTAAACTGCTTGCGTTGCTAATCCGGCATATTGGCAGTATGCTTTAATCAGTATAGATTTTATTTTATAAGGAATACCGGGATGAAAAAAATCAGTGTATTAGCCGTTAGCCTGTTACTGGCTGCCTGCGGTGGTAAGCAAGAGGCGAGTAATCACAATTTTACTGAGGCGATAGATAACTTTGCTAAAAATGAGAAGGTTTGTCTGGCGGTTAATCTGATGCTGGATAATGCTCAGGGAGGTATGAATAATACGGTTGCACTTGGTAATAAAGAAATACGTATTGCCAGAAAAAATAGTGATGGCGATAAAGTTAATAAAACTGCTTTAAAGCAAATGGATATTTTAACTGATGCAGACTTGTATGAAAAAGGTAAGGATGCAACTCTGGTTGTTAATGGCGGAAAAGATATACCGCAGGCAGTGTATTACCGTACAAGTAAAGGTGAGGACAATGTGCAAAATACAGCTCAGGGAAGTATGCTGTGCCTAGGAACACAAAAAGTAGATAAAATTGTGCTCTTTACTGAACCTACCCCTGCAAATGGAATGACTATTTCCAAGGTAGTTTATGATGCAAAACTGGTACCTGAGAAATGGGCTGAAAAATTATTGAAAACTACCGATGAAAACTGGTGGAAGTCTATGCAGGAACCTCAACGTCGTGCGGCTGTATTGGTTTTAACGGATAAAGGTTGGAAAGACGAACGGGCATTACGTTAGCAATCAGATATTGTTCGGCTTAGGAACATCAGTTTGTTAGCTTTTCAAATTCCATTTTTGATTGCCGTATAGATAAACCTAATTTTGTAGGTAAATTTTAAAATCATAAAAAACTCCAGAAATAAAATATTATTCTGGAGTTTTTTAATTAATTAATTAGAGGAAAACAATAGTAATTTAATCTTAAACTACAGCTTCCTCTTTCCGTTTTGGCGGCTTAACCAGATTTTGCCGGTTCAGTCCAAACATCAGTAATAACGGACTCGCTACTAATACTGATGAGTAAATACCAAACACAATACCAATTGTTAATGCCATTGCGAAACCATGCAAAGCAGCTCCGCCAAATACCAGCATAGAAATGACCATTGCTTCAGTAGATCCGTGAGTAATAATGGTACGGCTCATGGTTGCGGTAATGGCATTATCTATGATTGCCGGAACGCTTTTACCACGCATATGTGGTTTACGGAAATTTTCACGGATTCGGTCAAAGACAACTACTGACTCATTAACTGAGTAGCCAAGCACGGCAAGTACGCCTGCAAGTACGGTAAGAGAAAATTCCCAGTGAAAGAGGGCAAAGCAACCCAGAATAATTACTACGTCATGCATATTGGCAATAATAGCAGAAACAGCAAAGCGCCATTCGAAACGCATGGATAAGTAAATAATGATGCCAATCACAACCATGCCTAAAGCCAGTAAGCCGTGAGTAACCAGTTCTTCGCCCACTTGCGGCCCGATGAATTCAACCTGACGTAAACTTACACCTTCCTGATGTTGTTTAAGCAGGTCCATAACTTGATTGGACAATTGTGCTGAAGTCATATTGGCTTTATTGGGCAGACGAATCATGATTTGTTTATTTGTGCCCAATGCCTGTACTTGTATTTCTCCAAGTTTTAATCCATCCAGTTCTGTACGGATTTTATTTAAATCCGCACTCTGTTTGAATTCCACTTCCATTACAGTACCGCCGGTAAATTCTACAGAAAAGTTCAGCCCGCGAGTAACAAGAAAAAATACAGCCAGAATAAAAGTAATTAATGAAATCGCCGTTGTCAGCTTACCATAGCTCATAAACGGGATATCACGTTTTATTTTGAAGAATTCCATAATTTATTAAGCCTTACTTTTACCAGTGGCAGCTTTATCTGCAATCCAGATGTGGCCGATAGAAAGTGTTTTCAGTTTGCGTTTGCGACCATACCACAAATTAACAAAGGCACGAGAAACCACTACTGACGAATACATAGATGTAATAATACCCAGACAATGTACGACAGCAAATCCGCGAATAGGGCCTGAACCGAAAATCAGTAACGCCAGACCGGCAATCAGTGAAGTGATATTAGAGTCTACAATAGTATGCCAGGCGTGATCGTAACCTGCATTAATTGATATTTGTGGTGTATTACCATGACGTAATTCTTCGCGGATACGTTCATTAATCAATACATTCGAGTCAATCGCCATACCTAGTGTAAGAGCAATTGCCGCTATACCCGGCAGTGTCAGAGTAGCCTGCATGGCAGACAAAATAGCGATCAGGAACAACAGATTGCATGACAGGGCAATTACTGAAAACAGTCCGAACATCCGGTAATAAAGCATCATGAATATGGCTACTACTACAAATCCCCATAAGGTGGAATGAAAGCCTTTGCTAATATTTTCTTTACCCAGAGACGGGCCAATGGTTCGTTCTTCGATAATTTTCATTGGTGCAGCCAGTGAGCCGGCACGCAATAGCAATGCGGTATCATTGGCTTCAGCAATACTCATACTTCCTGAAATAATGGTTTTACCGCCGGGAATAGGTTCATTGATTACCGGTGCGGTAATCACTTCTGCCTTACCCTGATCGATAAGTACCATCGCCATACGTTTACCAACATTATTGCGGGTGAGGTCAGCAAAAATGCTGGCACCTGTACTGTCAAAATTTACGCTTACACCCGGCAATCCCCGGTCGTTAAAGCTGGCCTGAGCATCATTAATATTGTCCCCAGTCAGTTCAACCTGTTTGCTGACCAGTGTAGGTGCTCCGTTACCGGCAGATGGCAGTAGTTCAAATCCATCTGGATTGTGTCCTTGCAGCGCCTGCTGATACAGATTGGGATCATCACTTACCATTCGTACCTGTAAAGTTGCAGTACGGCCAATGATATCTTTAGCTTTAGCAGTATCCTGAACGCCCGGCAGTTGTACGACAATCCTGTTCGGTCCGGCCTGCTGTATAACCGGTTCAGCAACACCCAGCTCATTAACACGGTTGTGCAGGGTATTAATGTTCTGGGTCACTGCATCTGTACGAATTCTGGTCAGCGCAGTGTTACTCAGGCTAACTACCAGACGGTCACCATTCTGAGTTAGTGTTGCATCATTAAGATATTTTTTTAATCCGGATATTGCAGTGGAAGCATCGTTTGCAGATTGGAAAGGAACAACCAGTGTCTGTCCGTTTTTAACAATATTGCCGCTGCGGATTTGTAGTTTGCGCAGCTGACGACGGATATCTCCGGCATAGCTGTCAAGTGTTTTATCAACGGCTGAATCCATATCCACCTGCATGGTAAAATGTACACCACCACGCAAATCAAGACCAAGAAACATTGGTTTGGCATGAATTTTTTCCATCCATTCCGGAGTATTGGCCAACAGATTCAGAGCTACGATATAGCCTTCGCCGAATTTAGATGCAATAGCATCACGTGCTTTAAGCTGAGTTTCAGTATCACTGAAACGCACTTTCAGGCTGCCATCAGTAATGAACATACCCTGATGCTGTATGTGTGCAGCTGCCAGAGCCTGTTTAACTGTATTTTCAGTTTGTTCATCGATAGTAATGGCCTGCCGGTTGGTAGAGATTTGTACTGCCGGTATTTCGCCAAAAAAATTGGGAATGGTGTATAACAGACCCAATACTATTGAGACGATAATAAGCAGATATTTCCATATAGGATAACGATTCATATTTGCTGCCTTGTTGCAGACTGTTGTTCTTCAGTTAATAAAAGAAAGAAAACAAACAAAGGCCGCAACTGAAAAGTTGCGGCAGGATTACTGATTTTATTCTGGTGCCTTACCACTGATGGCATTGCGTTCAAATTCAACTTCTACTTTAGGAGCAATTTCTAAAGTGAAATATTGTTCATTTACTTTAGTGATTTTGCCAACTATTCCAGCCAGAGTAACAACTTTATCGCCTTTTTTCAGTTCGGTTAGCATTTGCTGGTGTTTTTTATGTTTGCTTTGCTGCGGGCGGATAATCAGAAAATAAAAGACAACAAGAATTAATAAAAGTGGGACGAATTGCATAAGGCCACTCTGTGAACCGGCAGTGTTGGCAGCATAAGCAAAATCAATCATGGGGTACTCCGTATGATTAAGGTAAATAACGCTATTAAACCAGTTATTGTAATCGGCAATGATAAATTTATCCAGCTTTGCACTATTATGCTATTAAGATAGAACGTTTAATTAATAATTTTTACTACATTAGATTTAATTCAGCCATTGATGTTATTTTTTCAGCAGTAACAATAAAATGATCCAATAAACGAATATCCAGCAGATTTAAAGCGGCTTTTATTTCTCTGGTAAATTGAATATCGCCATTAGACGGCATAGTAGATTGTCCTGGATGATTATGTGCCAGAATAATTGAGACTGCGTGGTGTTTTAAAGCTGCTGTAGCAACTTCGCGAGTGTAAACCCGTGCTTCATTGATGGTACCGCGAGCCAGTTCAATGGTTTGCATAAGCTCGTTACGCTGGTTCAGAAGTAAAGCTACACAAACTTCCACTTTTTCATGGCCTATATGTAAACGCAGGAAATCAGCCACTACAGCCGGCTGAGTAAAAATAGGGCGGCAATAAATTTTCTCTGCCAGCATGCGTCTGCTTATTTCTTTAATTACTGCAAACTGGGTATAACTGGCAATGCCCATACCGTGATACTGACAAATTTGCTGACAATCTGCTTCAAGCAGTGCGCGCAGACTGCCCAGTTGAGAAATAAGCTCTCTTGCCAGATCTACCGCACTTATACCCCGAGTACCTGTACGCAGCAGGATTGCGAGTAGCTCGGCATCACTTAGCGCTGAGGCGCCCAGATTAAGAAGTTTTTCCCGAGGGCGATCGTTTTGCGGCCAATGCTTGATGCTCATTATTACGATTATGTGAATTAAAGGACATAATCATAATATAGCTATGTAATAAAATAAATTGGTTTGAGAGCATATTCGGATTACTGATTAACTTAAAAACAGTTTAATCCGCCAGGTTAATTAAAGTTCAATTTGTTTTAGTATGGTAGTGCTTATAAGCATCTTTAAAATGAATCTGTACTATCTCACTTGGTTTTTTATCACATAAACTAAAAATAATGATTGCAATTGATGCAAGTATGAATCCAGGGATGAGTGAATACAGATTAAACCAATTAAAATTGATCCACAGCAATACTGTGACAGCACCGGTAATCATACCGGCTAATGCGCCGTTTCGTGTCATACGTGACCAGAATACGGAAAAAATAATAATCGGACCAAATGCAGCCCCAAAACCAGCCCACGCATGGCTCACCAAATCCAGAACGCTGTTATTCGGATTAATTGCCAGTAAAATGGCAATCACAGATACTATAAACACCATTATTCGTCCAATCCAGACCAATTCTTTCTGTTTTGCTTTTGGACGGAAAAATGCACGATAGAAATCTTCTGTCAAAGCGCTTGAGCAGACCAACAACTGGCAACTTAAGGTACTCATCACAGCAGCCAAAATTGCAGCGAGAATAACACCGGCGATCCATTGATTGAAAAGTAATTTAGATAACTCGATAAAAATCCGTTCATGTTTTCCATTGCTGACCAGATAGCTTAATTCTGGATGGTTGGCAAAATATGCTATTCCGAAAAAGCCGACGGTAATGGCTCCGGCCAGACATAAAATCATCCATGTCATGCTGATACGGCGTGCATTTTTCATTACTTCATGCGAATCAGCAGCCATAAATCTGGCTAAAATATGCGGCTGCCCGAAATAGCCCAACCCCCAGCCTAGCAATGAGATTATGGCAATAAAATCCATATGGGCAAAAAGGTTGGTATAGTCCGGATTCAGGTTTTCAATATGAATGAGTGCATCAGAAAAACCACCGGCATTAATGATTACCATTATGGGGGTTAAAATCAGAGCGAACATCATCAGACTTGCCTGAATGGTATCTGTCCAGCTAACCGCTAGAAAACCGCCTATAAGCGTATAAAGTATAGTTGCACCAGCTCCTGCCAGCATTGCCCAGCCATAGCTCATGCCAAAAGTACTTTCAAATAATTTAGCCCCGGCAACAATCCCTGATGCACAATAAATTGTAAAAAAAATCAGAATAATTACTGCTGAAATAATACGCAGTAAGGAGCTGTTATCTTCAAACCGGTGCGTAAAATAATCGGGTAAAGTTAACGCATTATGGTTGATTTCTGTAAAAACACGCAGACGTCCGGCAATCAATAACCAGTTCAGGTAAGCACCAAGTACTAAGCCAATTGCTATCCAGCTTTGTGAAATACCAAATAAAAATACTGCACCCGGTAATCCCATCAGCAGCCAGCCGCTCATGTCAGAAGCTCCGGCCGAAAGTGCAGTTACTACGCTGCCAATACGACGCCCGCCCAGAATGTAATCACCAAAATTCTGTGTTGACCGATAGGCAAAAAAACCAATTGCAATCATTCCTAAAATGTACACAGCGAATGTGACAATCATTGGCAAAGACATAGTTTTGAAAAACCCTGTGTATAAAAATTGAAATAAAAATAGATTGATTTAAAACATTAAAATATTCCGCCAAGAATTAGCCGAAGACTAAAATTCATTCCATTTTTTTCGATGTATGTTAAAGATTAAATAGTGTAATGTAATAATTGACCATGCAAGAGAATATCAAGGTAAAACTGGATTTAACCTGCACGAATTGACAGAGTATATAATAATTGCCAGACAAAGTAATTATTATAATTTGTTTTGGGAAGCAATTACTATTTGCCAAAAACATTTGATTTTATCGTTCAGTTATAAGTGTAGACTCTTTTGAATTTGAATCAGTAAATTGCCATATTTTTTAATCTGCTAATAATTATGATTAAAACCATTATAGTGCTTCAATTGTCTATATATACGGATGTTACTATTTTGATTTAATAGTTTTAGCATCAGAAATTTAACTAAATTATACGCTGTTAAAGAGTAAAATTAATGGCTATTTTTTGTTCTGGCTAGGTGAAGCTTAGATAAAATAGAGAACTAAATAAAATTGGTCAATTTTATTGAATCATTATTTCCCAATAATCAAAGGAAGCTATGTTTGAATTTAATGCAGGTATTGCCGGAAAGGTTTCATGGTAAAGCAAAAAACTCAGTTTCAATGCCGTAGTTGTGGTGGAAGTTCACCTAAATGGCAGGGACGTTGTCCTCATTGTGGCGAATGGAATACTCTGGAAGAAACAACAGTTTTATCTGCATCTTCTTCTGGCAGCCGTTTTCAATCATGGGCTTCAAGTGAATCATCAGTACAGTTACTGGCAGAAGTCAGTGCGGTTGAAGTACAGAGAACGCCAACAGGAATGGGGGAGCTGGACAGAGTACTTGGAGGTGGTTTAGTAGACGGAGCTGTTATTCTGCTAGGCGGAGATCCGGGTATTGGTAAATCTACATTATTGCTACAAACAATAGCCTTGATGGCCGAACAGGAATCCGTATTGTATGTTTCCGGAGAAGAGTCAGCTCAGCAGGTTGCTTTACGTGCCCAGCGTCTTGGTGTACATGCAGACAAAGTTCATTTACTGGCAGAAATACGTGTAGAGGCAATCAGTGCAGTTATTGCACGCCAAAAACCCAGAGTGGTAGTAATCGATTCTATTCAGACCATGTATTCTGATGGTATTACTTCAGCACCCGGTTCTGTATCACAGGTTAGGGAATGTGCAGCACAATTAACTCGTCTGGCAAAACAACAGGGTATTAGCATGTTGCTGGTTGGTCATGTAACCAAAGATGGCGCGATTGCTGGTCCCCGGGTGTTGGAGCATATGGTGGATACAGTATTGTATTTTGAAGGGGAAACTCATTCAAATTATCGTATGATTCGTGCTATTAAAAACCGTTTTGGCGCCGCTAATGAGTTAGGTGTTTTTGCAATGACAGAAAAAGGGCTGAAGGGAGTTTCCAATCCTTCAGCATTGTTTTTATCCAGTTATCGCGATGATGTTCCCGGCTCATGCGTTCTCGTTACTCAGGAAGGTTCACGCCCCTTACTGGTAGAAATTCAGGCGCTTGTTGATGATGCTCATGGTTTTGCTCCAAAACGATTAACTGTAGGGCTGGCTCAGGAGCGTCTGGCCATGTTGCTGGCTGTGCTGAACCGTCATGCAGGTATCGCTTGTTATGATCAGGACGTGTTTCTTAATGCTGTAGGTGGTGTGAAAATTACCGAACCGGCAGCAGATCTGGCAGTGATTCTGGCCATGCTTTCAAGCTATCGTAATCGACCATTACCGGAAAAGCTGATTGTATTCGGAGAAGTCGGGTTATCAGGTGAAATTCGTCCAGTTCCTCGTGGACAGGAACGTTTGCGAGAGGCAGAAAAACTTGGATTTACTCATGCCATAGTACCTGCAGCTAATTGTCCCAAACGAACGGCAGATTTTCCGAGGCTGACTATTATCGGGGTAAATTCGGTACAGGAAGGTGTAGATGCTACACGACGTGATTAATTTTATATTTGCCTTTAGCTAATTAAAAGAATAGGCTTTACTTTTGTAGGTGCTTTCGTACCGTCTAAGAAAAATTAAGGAGATAAAATATGTCACAGCCAATTAAACTAATTGCAATCATGGATCTGAAAGCAAATGCCTGGATAAATATTGATGCTGCCGTTGAGCAATGTGTGGAATTGTCACGTAAAGAAAAAGGAAATGTGTTTTACACCGTTAATAAAGATTTAGATAAGGCTGATCGAATTATATTTATTGAATGCTGGGCTGATGATGCAGCAATTAATGAGCATGGTAATACTGTACATTTTCAAAACCTGATTAAAACAGTAGAACCATACTTGAAAGAACCAATGCAATTAATAAAATTAAGTGAAATTACTGCTTTTTAATTTTACTAAATATATTATCTCTGGTTCTCACAGACTATACAGGCTGAATTTTCAGTTTTGATAAACTAATTTTGGCCGGATAAATTGCTATTTCCAGACAGTAATTAATTTTAAATCTGGATTTAATTTTTGGTGACACAAGATGAAAACCGTTTATATCAAAGAACAAAAAGTTGCTTTAGGTAATATTTTTTGTATTGGAAGAAATTACACAGAGCATATTAAAGAATTACATAATGTAAAACCTGAAGAACCCGTGGTATTTATGAAGCCAACTTCTTCTCTGGCTCTGGAGTCTGATGATATTCAATTACCATCCTATAGCTCTGATGTACATCATGAATGTGAGTTGGTTATCTATATGGCAGAAGATGCTTTCGATGTTCAGGAAAATGAGGCGTTAGATTATGTCGGTGGCTATGCTATTGGTCTGGATTTAACTGCGCGAGATGTACAGGCAGAGTTAAAGAGTAAAGGTTTGCCATGGGAAAAAGCCAAAGGGTTTCCTACAGCAGCCTGTTTATCGCACTTTATTCTGCCATCTGAAATTGATGATATCCAGCGACAGGAATTTTTCTTAAAGGTAAATGGAGAGATACGCCAGCAGGGTTATACAAAAGATATGATGTTTACGTGCCGGCAAATTATCAGTTATTTGTCCAGAGTTTATGGCTTGCAGGCAGGTGATATTATTTACACTGGTACACCTGCCGGAGTTGCAGCGATTCGATCCGGTGATGAACTAGAATTAATCTGGCCGGATAAAATCAAAGCTACATTCCGAGTAGCTTAAGCTAGCTTTAGTTGAGCTGATTTTGCATTATTCAGGCGCAATTTTTCATTGCGCCTGAATGCTTTGAGTAAATGATTTTTTAAAATCAACAGATAAGTTTCTTGATAATATTGCTATACCGTAGTGTCTAACAGTAACTGCACCCTTTATAATAACTTAATTTGAAAATTGAAATCTTTTTATGCCAAGCAAACCGTTGTCGCTCAGACTACCCTTTTGGTTAGTACTTTATTTTATCTTGTGGACGGTATTACCTTTTATGCTTTCCTCAAGTTATCCCTTAGATGTTCCTGAGGGTATTTACTGGGGACGTGAATGGCAATGGGGATATTATAAGCATCCGCCATTTTCAAGCTGGGTACTCTATTCTTTTTACTATACTTTTGGTCATATTGGTCCGTATATTTTAAGTCAATGTACGATAGCATTGAGTTTATGGCTGGCTTATTTGTTCGGCCGGCAATTGATGAGCAAAAGCCGGGCTTTTATCGGTGCATTATTTTTGCTGGCAATATTTTATTACACGTGGCCTTCTCTTGAATTCAATCACAATATAGCGCAAATGCCCGTATGGCTGGGTTTAGTCTATATCTTTTATCTGGCTATTCGAGAAAATCGCTGGAAGTACTGGTTATTGTTTGGTTTGCTGGCTGGTATTGGCATGCTAGTAAAATATACCGTTGCCTTACTGCTATTAACTATGGTGTTATATTCATTGTGTACAACGAATCGACGGTTATGGCTGACACCAAAGCCGTGGCTGGCAATACTGCTTGCTATGATTGTGTTTGCTCCGAATATATACTGGCTGATAGAGCATAACTGGTTACCACTGACTTATGCTTCAGCACGCTCAGCTGAAGATGCAAACCGTAACGGGCATCTGGCGGCTCTGGGCTATTTCGGCACTCAGCTACTTAATCATTTACCTATTTTATTTATTTTGCTGTTTACCCGTACACGATTGAGTTTACGCCCGTCTGTTCAGGTATTGCGTCAGCGTGACTGGTATTTTCTTTTATGGATGGGATTAGTTCCTACGCTGATACTTGTATTTGCCGGACTGATTTTTGGACTAGGATTACGTGATATGTGGGGTATGCCGATGTGGGGCTTATCCGGACTCATAATCGTGTCTCTGATTCCCGAACCGGTATTTATATCTAAAGATAAATCTTTGCTGAAAGGTATAGCAGTCTGGGCGCTTATTGTTACCATATTGATGGCTGTTTATGTAGGATTCGGAGCCAGAATCCGTCATAAACCTTCTCGGATGGACTGGCCTCAGGCTGCACTGGCCAAACAGGCTGATGATCAATGGCAGGAGTTGTCTTCTTGTAAGCTTGATAGTGTGACTGGTTCAGACTGGGTAGTATTGCTGGTAGCTTCCTATTCAAAATTTGCTCCATCAGTCATGGTGTCCGGTAATTCCGCTTATTCTCCATGGATGAGCAATAGTCGTTTACAGCAGCAAGGTACGCTGGCATTATGGCCTGCGGATGAACATCCTCAGACACCATGGTTAGAACCTTTAGCCCATCATTCTGAGCTGGTTGTAAAACAAGGTGAGTGGATAGTTCGATGGAATAAATTACCCGATCGAGAGCCTCTTAAGGTAATGTGGCAGGCATACATACCGAAAAAATGTTTAAAACAACTATGATTTTTTATATTTATATAAAATTAAAAATGATTAATAATACATTTGGATTATCTCAGTTTGCTGTTAGGCTGAGAGGTAAATGATATGGATAAAGTTAGCACTGGTTTAAGTATTATTTTGCCGGTATATAATGATGCAGCAGCTATAAATCGCTTTTTGCCTGAACTGTTTGTTTTTACCAGTCAGCAACAACAGAACTGTGAAATTATTTTAGTAGATGATGGTAGTAAAGATCATCTGACCACACTATTTGAAACATTTCGACAGCAATTACCAAGTAATACAGCATTGAGGCTGATACAATTTTCGCGTAATTTTGGTAAGGAAGCTGCACTTACAGCCGGATTAGCGCAATCTCAGGGTGAACTGGTTACCATGATGGATGCTGACGGACAGCATCCGGTTTCAGTGCTGGAACAAATGCTTGAATTAATTCAGACCAATAATGTGGATGTGGTGGCTGCCGTACAAGCTTCACGTGAACATGAAGGCTTATTAACCCGGATATTGAAAAATGGCTTTTACCATTTTATGCAGGATACTCACCGGTATGAGCTGACACCTAATGCCGGTGATTTCAGACTGATGAAACGTTGTGTTGTTGAAGCTTTACTCAAGTTACCTGAGCGGCAGCGTTTTATGAAAGGGTTGTACGCATGGGTAGGATTTTCTACCATCTATATACCTTTTCAAGCCTCTGAACGGCAGGCAGGCAAGAGTAAATTTAATTATTTCAGCCTGTTTGAGCTGGCTTTAATAGGTATTACTTCGTTTTCTCAGCGTCCATTACGCTGGATTTCCAGAATGGGAATGATTATTTCATTTCTGTCGATTGTCTATGGATTATATATCGTTGCTGATACGCTGTTTTTTGGCAAAGACCTTGCTGGCTGGCCGACACTGGCAGCCGGAATTATGTTTTCGGCCGGGATTCAGCTCGTTTGTCTTGGTGTAATTGGCGAATATATCGGTCGTATTTATGAAGAAGTAAAACAGCGACCGCTTTATCTGGTAGACAAAGTGTGGGACAGTCGCGAAAAATAATGAAATCTGTATCTGCACAGGGCATATGGTTTACTCTGGTAGGAGGAGCAGCTGCTGCTATGCATTTTTTATGTTTGGTGGTGTTAGTTCAATATGCTCACTTTTTACCGGTTTGGGCCAATCCTCTGGCTTTTCTTTGTGCTTTTGTTATCAGTTTTACCGGTCATTATTACCTTACATTCAGTCTGACGCGACATACATGGTTTCAGGCTCTCTGGCGATGGTTATTCAGCTCTATAGCCGGTTTTATGATAAACCAGATTTTATTTATGGCAGGTATACACTACTTTGGAAATCAAGCCTATTGGTGGTTATGGTTTATTGTTACGCTGATAGTGACAGTTTTATCTTTTATACTGGGTAAATTCTGGGCATTTAATGAAAAGGCACACAATGAAACCAGTAATGATTAATGTAGATGATCTGGGTTTATCTGCAGCTGTAAATGAAGCTGTACTTCGTCTATCTGAGACGGGACGCATACAGGCAAGTAGCTTTATGAGTCTGGGCACCATTGCTTCAGATGAAGTTGCAGAATTGAAAAAGCACCATACTGATATTGGTTTGCATCTGGATTTCACCGGATTTGCCGGGTTGGGAACCCTGGAACAGGTACTAATTAAATCTTACTTGCATGCATGGCCGGAAAAAATTTTGCAGGATATTATTAATCGCCAGCTGGATGCTTTTGAAGATAAAATTGGTGATATACCTGTTTTTATCGATGGCCATCAGCATGTACATCAGCTCCCTCAGATACGTTCTGTACTACTAAATATAATATTGCAGCGTTATGGAAATACAATAGCAGTACGTAGTACAAAAACTTCTCAGAAAGATATCAAGGCAAAATTAATTCATACTCTTGGCGGTCATGCTCTCGACAGCGCTTTAGATGCGGCTAATATTACGCACAATCATTTATTTGCAGGTATCTATAACTTTAATGCCGATTTAAAAATTTTACAGCATAAATGGAATAACTGGCTTAGCATGCCTGCTGAACATTCATTGTTAATAATGTGCCATCCGGCAGTATCTTCAGAGCACTGGAATGATGAAATTAAAAATGCGCGCGAATACGAATGGCAATGGTTACAAAGTGAAGCATTTGCGCAATGCTGGCAGCAACATCATTGTTATGGCGTTAACTGGCATAATTTTGAACAATAGCTTTATTTTATACCCTAAAAAAGAGTAATACATAATAATGAACTTAATCACCAAGATTTACAGTATACTTGCATTTTTTAGCCGTAGTCATTAGAAAATCAGTCAGCACGTTTACGATTTATCAAGTACACTATCTGTATTGCATTACATCTGGATCATTGGAAATCAGATCGCAGCGAGTATTTAAGGATCGTTATGATCATATTTGAAAATATAAAAAAAACTTATATCAAAAATAAACAACAGGTTCATGCCTTGAATGATATTAACCTTACAGTTGATACAGGTGATATCTATGGGCTGATTGGGTGGAGTGGCGCAGGTAAAAGCAGTTTAATTCGTCTGGTTAACCAGCTGGAAAAACCTACATCTGGTACGGTTACTGTTGACGGTGTAGATTTAAACAAACTGGATACCAAGGCTCAGCGTGAGCATAAGAAAAAAATCGGCATGATTTTTCAGCATTTTAATTTACTGGAATCTAAAACGGTTGCTCAGAATATTGCAATTCCATTAGTTTTACAGGGATTAAAACGTGATGAAATAGACCGCAGAGTCGATGCTATGTTGTCGTATGTTGATCTGGCAGGTAAAAAGCAAAGTTATCCCAGCCAGTTATCCGGTGGTCAAAAACAGCGTGTCGGGATTGCCCGTGCTCTGATTACAGAACCAACAATATTATTATGTGATGAGGCTACTTCCGCATTAGACCCTCAGACTACTTTATCTATTCTGAAACTATTAAAACAAATTAACAGCGAACGCAATATCACTATTTTACTGGTCACTCATGAAATGGAAGTGATTAGCTCCATTTGTAATAAAGTAGCGGTGATGGAAAAGGGGCAGGTAATTGAGAAAGGAACTGTACTTGATATTTTTTCCGCCCCTCAGCAAGAGACAACGAAAAAATTTGTCAGCACAGTAATCAATGCAAAAATACCCGAAGCAGTGTTGGATAGTCTGGTTGAACAGGAAAATATATTCAGGTTGGAATTTTTAGGTAATTCAGCCAGAGAACCAGTGGTTAATGAGCTTATTTTAAAACAACTAGTGGAAATTAACATACTTTTTGCCAATATGCGTGAAATAGGTGGAGTAGTGCTGGGAAGTATGTTTATCCAGATGAATGGTATTGAGACAGATGTAGAAAAAGCGTTGGCATTTTTGCAGGACAGAGGCGTTCGAGTGGAAAGAGGTGGTGTATGAATCAGTGGTTTGATACCTCATTAACTGCTGACCAGTTTGGTACGGCAATATTGCAAACTTTCAATATGGTCAGTATCTCATTTGTTCTGGGATCGATACTGGGAACAGCCTTAGGTGTACTGTTATTGCTTACCCGTCAGGAAGGAGTATGGCCAAAGCCAATACTATATAATTTACTAAATATAATTATTAATATTATTCGCTCATTACCTTTTATCATTTTGCTGATTTGTGTGTTACCGATAGCCAGTCTTGCTATCCATACATCTATTGGTACCAAGGCGATGATCATTCCGTTGATTATTTTTGTTTCGCCTTATATTGCCCGGTTAATTGAAAATTCCTTATTAAGCGTACCGGCAGGTATTATCGAAGCAGCTCAGTCAATGGGAGCGACTAATTTTCAGATTATTCGCTATTTTATTTTACCTGAAGCCATGCCCTCTATTTTGCTGGCCTTAACCACAGCTCTTATCGGATTAATTGATGCTACAGCTATGTCTGGTACAGTTGGTGGCGGAGGCATCGGTGATTTAGCTGTTAATTACGGATATCAGCGATTTGATTATGTAATTATGATTGTTACAGTTGTCGTTCTGGTATTAATTGTTCAAATTATTCAGACCTTGGGTAACTGGCTCGCAGCTAAGGCCAAAAAAAATTAACTTTCTATTTATTAAAAACGGCTTATTTTAAGCCGTTTTTAATGTCTGCATGTATATAAATTTCTTATCTTTGGTTATAAGCAGTCAGTCTTTTAATATTCATATGCAATGATTAGACTACTCGGCTATATTATATTTTTTCCATAAGCCAATTAATTTTTAATTCACATAAATAAAACGTACTTGCTGTTATGTGAATTAAAAATATGAAATTGACTATCATCGGAGCCAATAGCATGAAGTTTTTTAAGCAAATTATTATTTTAATTACTGCCTGTCTGGTACTGGGAGCCTGTCAGCAGGATAAAACCAGTAATAAACAGATTATTGTCGGCACTTCACCCGGCCCCTATAGCCAGCTTTTTCTTGATGCAGTAAAACCTATTCTGGAAAAACAGGGATATCAAATTAAACAAATTGATTTTTCTGATTTAATGCAAGCTGATATCGCTTTACAACAAGGTAATATTGATGTAAATGTTGATCAGCATACTGCCTATATGGATGCATTTAATCAGAATAAAAAAGCCAATCTGATTGCTTTAACTCATATTCCTACTGTACCGACAGCAATTTATTCTAAACGTCATACAAACTTGCAGGCAATGAAAAAGGGAAGTGCTATTGCAGTACCAAACGATCCGGCAAATGCTGCACGAGCCTATCGTCTGCTGGCAAAAGCTGGCTGGATTACCCTTAAGCCTTCAACCAATCCGGGAATGATCTCTAAAAATGATATCAAGACAAATCCTTATGAATTGAATATCACAGAGCTGGATCCGGGTAATATTCCGCGTACTTTATCAGATTTTGATTATTCAGTTATACCGGGAAGCAGGGCATACGCAGCCAAAATTAACCCTGATCTCGCCCTGTTACAGGAAGATATTATTCCTTCATTTGAGTTAGTTGTAGCGGTAAGAGCCGATAATGCACCAAAAGCATGGGCACAGGCTGTGAAATCAGCTTATAGCTCAGCTGAATTCAAACAGTATATGCAAACACACAATACTAAAAATTACTGGTATGTGCCGAAAGAAAATAACTGAAACAGATGTACAGTTATAAAAAAACTGCCTTTAAACAAAAGGCAGTTTTAATTATGTGCCGTGAATTATAGCTTATGCTGCAAAGCGTTTTTCTACTTCATTCCAGTTAACGATTTCCCAGAAATTACTTAAGTAATTCGGACGGCTGTTGCGATAGTCAATATAATATGCATGTTCCCAGACATCGCATGTCAGTAAAGGAGTGTTGTCAGTGGTCAGTGGTGTGGCTGCATTACTTGTAGAAACCAGATCAAGATTACCGTCTGGTGTTTTTACCAGCCAGGCCCAGCCTGAACCGAAAGTACCAGCAGCAACTTTATCGAATGCTTCTTTGAATGCATTAAAATTACCCCATTTCGCATTGATAGCGTTTGCCAGAGCACCATTTTCAGTTAATGCCGCACCTTTAGGTGTAAAGCCAAACCAGTAAAATGTATGATTCCAGGTTTGAGCTGCATTATTAAATAACCCGCCCGAAGATTTTTTGACAATTTCTTCCAAAGGCATATTCTCAAACTCTGTTCCCTTAATTTGGTTATTCATATTGGTGATATAGGTCTGATGATGTTTGCCATAATGATATTCCATTGTTTCTTTTGAAATATGTGGTGCCAGAGCATCAAGGGAGTATGGTAGTACTGGTAATTTATGTTCCATGATTGCGATTCCTTCTGATAGAGTGAGTATTGCGTTTTTTGCAGTGAGCTCGATGTAGAGTTATATAAGATATATTTGCAAATATATAGAACATTTAACTCACTTTAAACCATTATATGGTTCGTTAATATTGTAATACACAGCCCTTATTACCCGCAAATAAGCAGTCACTTAATGGTAAAATTAAAAAAGTTGTTAAAAAAGTCAGAAGACATGGAAGAAAACGATATCAGTGCAGAAGAAACAAATCAGTTAGCTATGCCGCCGCATTCAATGGAAGCAGAACAGTCGGTTTTAGGCGGGCTGATGCTCGAAAACAGTGCATGGGACAGAATTGCAGATTTAATTGATGAAGACGACTTCTATCGTCATGAGCATCGCCTTATATTCAGAGCAATTAAAGCATTAGTAGAGCTCTCACGTCCGGCGGATGTGATAACAGTACAGGAAGAGCTGCAAAAGAGAGAAGAGCTTGAAACGGCCGGTGGTCTGGAATATTTAATAACACTGGCACAAAACACCCCTTCAGCAGCAAATATACGGCGTTATGGAGAAATCGTTCGTGAACGTTCCATAATGCGCCAGCTGGCTCAAGTAGGAACGCAAATTGCCCGTTCGGCTTATAGTCCTCAGGGAAAAGATGCAGCACAAATGCTGGATGAAGCTGAAAACAGCGTTTTTCAGATTGCTGAATCAACTGCACGATCAAAACAGGGTTTCCTGACAATGCCGGTACTGCTAAAAGAAGTTGTGGCACGAATTGACTACTTGTACTCGCGTGATAACAAAAACGATGTAACTGGTGTTTCAACCGGTTTTATTGATCTTGATAAAAAGACATCAGGTCTGCAACAGGGAGATCTGATTATTGTTGCAGGCCGCCCGTCTATGGGTAAAACGGCTTTTTCACTAAATATTGCAGAGCATGTCGCTATTGCAGAAAAATTACCGGTAGCTGTTTTTTCAATGGAAATGGGTGGTGCTCAACTGGTATTGCGAATGCTTGGTTCAGTAGGCCGTGTCGATCAAAGTGTTCTGAAAACCGGACAATTGCAGGATGAGCATTGGGGTAAACTCAATGATGCAGTAGTCAAGCTCACAGAAGCCCCAATGTTTATTGATGAAACTCCCGGATTAACAGCATTGGAAGTTCGTGCCCGCGCTCGCAGACTGGCACGTCAGCAAGGCGGTAAACTGGGATTAATTGTACTGGATTATCTGCAATTAATGTCTGGTTCTGGCCGCTCAGATAATCGGGCTTCAGAGCTGGGTGAGATTTCACGATCTTTAAAATCATTGGCTAAAGAACTTCAGGTTCCTATAATTGCTTTGTCACAACTATCCCGTACGGTGGAGCAACGTACCGATAAACGACCTATGATGTCAGATTTACGTGAATCCGGAGCTATCGAACAGGATGCTGATCTTATTATGTTTATGTATCGTGATGAATACTATCATCCAGACAGTCAGTTTAAAGGATTGGCAGAATGTATTATTGGTAAACACCGTAATGGTCCAACCGGAAAAGTTCATCTGACCTTTCAGGGGCAGTTTACTAAATTTGATAATGCAGCCATGCCTGATGGTTATTTTGATGAATAAAAGTCACTTATTTATTATATTAGTAGTCTAAATCATATGTTTTGATGTAAAATTAATTTAAAATAAGTGTATATTTAACTTGTGTCCGGCTTATTAGAATTAAGGTTAGAAAATGGCTTCACCTAAACCAACAAATGCTGGTTTTACTTTAATTGAACTGTTAATTGTCATTGCTATTACTGCCATATTGGCTGCAATAGCATTACCGGCTATGAACAGATTGGTTGCATCACACAGGACAAATAACCGTGCAGATCAGATGCTTGCAATGTTTCAATTTGCAAGAGCTGAAGCTATTCGTACCAATAAACCTGTATTAATTTGTCCTACTGTAATCAAAAAAGGTACAGGTACAAATAATATTTGCAAAATATTTAAAGAATATTCCGGTGGGAAGGGATGGGAAGGCTTTCTTGCATTTAATGATAACGATTTAGATGGAACATTTACAAGCACTGATACACCTGTGCGAACTGTTGCGATAAATCAGAACACGGATAGAATCAAAGTAAAACTTAACTGGGGAGTATGTAAAAATAATACAAATAATTGTACAGATAAAATTACAGATCCAAGCATGCTGGCATTTATGCCGAATGGGCAATTCGGTCTAGGTTATAGTACTGATTCTACTAAATGGACAATAGGGACTTCCAATGTAGCTATAGAAATATTTGATGCCGATTATGAAGATATTAAACGTCGCATTGTTATATTACCTAGCGGCAGACCTGTATCATGTTATGGTAATTCTAAAAATGGTTCTGTTTCTGCTTCTACACTTTGTAGTGCAAGCCTAAATTAGAGTATATCAAGGAATTATATGGATAAGTATATGTACCGGTATATTTCAGTCAGGATATTATATTCACCAAATAGATTTCAGCGTCAGAATGGATCTACAATCATTGAGGCTATTGTGGCCATGTTTGTTTTATCATTTGGTGTACTTGCATTAATGCTGGCTCAGATCACTGCAGTTCATACATCAGTAAATGCAGCGAATCAGGGAGAGGTAACCAGAGCGGTACAAAATTACATTGAACTGATGAATTCTCAACCAAAAATTTCTTTAGAAGTAACAGAAGATAAACAAAAAAATAAGATATATACTTTAAAAAAGGATTTTTCAGATTTTAACAATAAAAATTGTTCAGCTCGTCTTAATATCAATTTAACAAATGCTAAAGTAAAAAGCTGTGTAATTAAAGATGGTCAGATTACTGTAACCTGGTGGGGGCAGATTCTTAATAAGAATGATGATAACAATGATGATAATAATTTAAAAGATAAAAATCTATTTTCGTATTCCCTGACAGCAGGACAGTGATGAACACAACAGACAAAAATACACAGATTGATCCAATAATGAAAATAGTTAAAATCACTAATTTAAAACAAATTCCACGCCGGCAGCAAGGATTCAGTCTGGTCGAACTGATGGTGGCATCTGCAATCAGCATAATTGTTTTAATGGCTGCCAGCTCTACATTTTTAACAACGTATAAATTAAAAGAACAGGTTAAAACACGTATCAGCTATGAACAAGATGTGCGAAATGCAGCAAATGTAATTCGTAGCGATATGCGGCAGTTGGCTGATTTTAGTTGTATGAATCCCCCTTCGACATCCCAATTAAACTCTATATTCGAAAATGCTTTTAGTGTGAAAAATAAACAGTTTTTATCAACTGAGTTACCAACCGCATCTTCTAGTATTGCTGTAAAACCGGTAACAGGCAGTAAGCCTTTAGTGTTAACTTATGTAAGTGATAAATTAGTCAATAGTATTTTGTCTTCGAAATGTCAAACTAATATAGATGATGAAGACATAAGTGCTGCGGTTTATGTAGTTGGAACTACAAATTTGGATCCAGATCCGGGATTTTATCGAGTAAATTATTCTAATAAAACATTTAGCTCCCCACAACTGATAGTAAGAAATGTCACTGCTGTAAATTATCATTTTGATTATGATAATCATACTGCAAATGATTGCCCCAGTGCTGCCAGTGCTGCCAGCAGCAAACCCCCTCCGCCTTTGAAAGCCAATGTAACACGTACAACTGATCTTAATTTCAAGTATGAAAAGCCACCTGTTTTAATTGGAGTAACCCTGACAGTAAGACCTAATGGAACAAATGATAATACAACTATCAATTATGAAATTAATGCCTCTGTACGACAAGGTGAAGTTTGTGTAAGTAGCAAAATTTAATTTTATAGACCAATTACTCTGGAAATCGTTGCAGACATGAAAATTAAAAATAAAACCTTACAATCCAGTCAGTCTGGTTTTGCATTATTTTTAGTGCTGATTATGATGATAGTTATTGCTTTTCTTGTAGTAGTAACTATGCAAAGTACATCGATGGATACGCGAACCAGTGCTAATGATAGCGATCATCAGCTTGCATTTCAAAACGCACAGCTTGGTTTGGCTGATGCTGAAAAGAAAATTAGTGAGTGGCCTGGTTTAAAGACAGCACAGCAATTTAACTGTGATTGTAAAGCAGGATTATGTGCAGCAAAAGGAATAGATCCGGCAAAAGTAAACAGCAAAATAGCTAAAGTTGAACCCTGTACTGATTTAAAGGAAGTTTGGAAACGGTCTGGAGTATTTACAGATATAAAAGATAGTGATCCATCATTCAAATATCCAGATAAGCAAGATGAGAAGGCCGAGTACCGTTATGTAATTGAATATTTAGGGCCTGATACTAAAGCGGGAGTAGGGTATTATATATTCCGAATTACTGCAAAAGGCTGGGGACAAAATGCTTCAACTTCAAGTATTATTGAAGAAACTATTCAAGCCGCTTTATATGATTATTAATATAAAGATTTACATCTGGAAAAATGCATGAAAAAATATCAAAATGGTTTCTCTTTGATTGAGCTAATGGTGGTAGTTGCAATTATGGGGATTTTGACTGCCTTAGCTATACCGGTTTATAGTAGCTATATTGAGAAAGCAGATTTAACAGATGCTACTACTACACTAGCCAATATCAATCAGGATATAGCACAAACAAAACTAAAACTATTTAATAGAAATTTACTAAAAAATGATCTCGATTTATCAATTAAGAATCAACTGACCAAAAATGGTAATGTAGACAAAAAATATGAAATTGGAGGTACATGTAGTACAACTGATGATTGCACAAAATTTCGTTTATATGCAGAACCCAAAAATGGTGTCCATTTAAAAAAATCAGTTTGGATGAGTAATGACTCTAGTACTTACATTTGTAATACAAAATCTGTAAAAAGTATTACAGATCCATCTCAAAATTCTTTGTGTAGCAGGCAATAAGCATTTATATATCGTATTAATATACTTTATTTTATGAAACACTATTAAGTTAAATCTGAATTCATATAATTGATTTATTTAAAATAATATTTAATTCAAATAGTTTTTCTATTCAGTACAAATTGATAGTTTTAACGTAAACAATTATTAATCCAGTTCTGTCTTTGCTGCTGATTTAAAACTTGCAAAAACTCATATTGTACTTTTAATTCATCTATATCTTGTTGTATACGAGGCATATAATAGTTCAACACATAGCGTTTTGCTTCAGTTTCATCAAATTTTGGTTTCATCAGAATCTGTGTTAATTGCTCACTTTTACGTTTATTGTTTGCGGTATGCTGCAAATTAGTGTCCTGATTTCGTTTGTACTGCATTCTGATAAGCCTAAGCCTTGTTTTTTGCATTTGAGTTAATTCAAGCTTGCGTAAGTCACAATTAATCTGACCCGAGGCAAAAGTAGAAAAAGTAAATGTTAATAAAACAAAACCGGCACAATAGCGGGCTATTTTTTGCCAGTATGAAAATATCATTTTGTTCTCCCTTTGATTTCTTTCAGTTATTATGAGTATACTTCAATAGCAGTCAAACACATATAATGGTAGTAAACTTGCGTAAATAATATAATTTATTATAGATAATATTTTAATATGAATAAGTTAACGAAACCGGATTTTTATATTGCTCCTAGTATTTTATCAGCAGATCTTGCCTGTTTGGGCAATGAAATTGCTTCCGTAATTAACAGTGGAGCAGACTGGATTCACTTTGATGTTATGGATAATCATTATGTGCCAAATCTTACGTTTGGTCCTATGGTTTGTCAGGCAATAAAACCATATGCTTCTGTTCCCATCGATGTACATTTAATGGTAGAACCAGTTGATGAGATGATTAATGCTTTTGCAAAAGCCGGTGCGGATATTATTACTTTTCATCCCGAAGCAAGTAAGCATGTAGATAGAAGTTTAAATCTAATAAAAACAGCCGGGTGTCAAGCAGGGGTAGTATTAAATCCGGCTACGCCAATAAGCGTATTGGAAGAAATATTAAATAAAGTAGATATCATATTACTGATGTCGGTTAATCCTGGTTTTGGCGGGCAAAGTTTTATTCCTTCCATATTAAAAAAAATACGTAAGGTTAGGGCTGTAATTGATGAATATACTCGTGAAAGTAAAAGATCTATCCGATTAGAAGTAGATGGCGGAATAAAAATTGATAATATTGCTCAGATAGCAGCAGCAGGAGCAGACACATTTGTTGCAGGCTCTGCAATTTTTGGCCATAGCGATTATTCCAGGCAGATTTCTGCTATGCGTGCACAATTAGCTGAAATAAAATAAGTTAGTTATTTAGCATTTAATTAATATGTTAATATTTTGATATATTCTGCCATAAAAATATAGTTTTTATTGTTAATTTTTAAAAAGGTAGCCTGATAAATTTCAGACTACCTTTTATTATTAATCCTGGTATTTCAAATAGAGTATTCCATTAATGAGCCTCATCCCAATTATGCCCATATCCGACATCAGCAATTAATGGAACTTTTAATTTAGCCACATTTGCCATTAATTGAGGCAAATGTGTTTGTACAGATGGCAACTCATATTCAGGTACCTGTAATACTAGCTCATCATGTACCTGCATAATCAGTTTGGTTTGCATTTTTTCCTGATTAAGCCATTTATATACAGCAATCATGGCTCGTTTAATTAAATCAGATGCCGTCCCTTGCATCGGAGCATTTATCGCAGCTCTGAATGCTCCAGCGCGTTCGTTAGCATTTGTGCTTTTTAAACCAGGCAGATAAAGACGACGTCCGAATAAGGTTTCTACATACCCATGCTGTAATGCTTGTTCTTTAGTTTTTTCCATATATTCGTGTACACCCGGATATCGGTTAAAGTAACGTGATATAAAGTGTTGCGCAGCCTGCAATTCAATTCCTAATGATTTGGCCAGGCCATATTCACTCATACCATAGATTAAACCAAAGTTAATGGTTTTAGCATAACGACGTTGTTCTGCGGTTATTTGTTCCTGATTTGTCGCAAAAATTTCTGCTGCTGTACGCTTATGAATGTCCTCATCATGCTGAAAGGCATCAATTAAGGTAAAATCATTAGAAAGATGAGCCATAATCCTTAGCTCAATCTGAGAGTAATCCGCAGAAACAATAAACTGGTCGGGTGGGGCGATAAAACTTTTACGAATACGCCGTCCTTCTTCAGTACGTACCGGAATATTCTGTAAATTTGGATTATTACTGGCCAGACGACCTGTAATAGCGACAGCCTGAGCATAGGTAGTATGTACACGACCGGTATTCGGATTAATTAGTTGCGGTAATTTATCTGTATAAGTGGATTTTAATTTAGCCAGACTACGTGTTTGTAAAATAAGCTTGGGTAGGGGATAATCTGCTGCAAGCTTTTCCAGCACGGTTTCATTGGTAGAAATACCTCCGGATGAAGTTTTTTTCAGGCCGGAAGTAGGGATTCCCATTTTTTCAAACAGAATAGACTGAAGCTGTTTGGGTGAGTTTAAATTAAAAGGCTGTCCTGCCAGTTGATATGCCTGTTCTTCGAGTCGAACCAATTCAGTACCAAGCTCATGGCTTTGCTGAGCCAGTTCCTGACGATCTATTAGCACTCCGGTGCGCTCCATGTTATAAAGTATGTTCTCTACAGGGATTTCGAGATTACGATATAACTCAAGTTGCGCTGTATCCATCTGTTTTCTTAGTAAAATTTCAAGGCGAAAACAAACATCCGCATCTTCTGCTGCGTAATTAACGGCATCTTCAAGCGCGACATCAGCAAAACTGATTTGTTTTGCTCCTTTGCCACATAAATCTTCATAATGAATAGTTTGCCAGTTCAGATGACGAAGTGCCAATTCATCAAGACCATGGCCTAAATGGCTTTCAATTATATAAGAAGCCAGCATTGAGTCACCGGTAATTCCCTGTAAATTAATCTTATAGTTAGCCAGAACATGTTGATCATATTTAATATTTTGACCAATTTTTTCGGGTATATCTGCTTCCAGATAAGGTTTCAGGGTAGCAAGCACAGTTTCAATAGGTAAATGCTCACTAATTACTGCCGGGCTGTGTCCGACAGGTATATAAAATGCTGTTCCTGGCTCTAGAGCGATACTGATACCGACAAGATGCGCATTCATCGCATCCAGGCTATCTGTTTCTGTATCCAGAGCAATAACTTTAGCGTTGTCTAATTGTTGTTGTAATTTATTTAATTGTTCAATTGTGGTAATAGCTGAATAGTTTTTGGGTATATTTCTGATTTGTTCAGTTTCTGCTGTATTTTCTATAATTTTAGTATCAGTACTATTATCATCGGTTTCAAAATCACTAAACAGATCATTAGCAGGCTGAGAAGTTTCGTTCGTATTCTCGTGACAATGATTTTGTGCTTCTTTTAACCAGCTTTTGAAACCAAGTTGCTTGAATTGTGAAATTAATTCTGTCCAATTCGGAGTTTTTCGCTGTAAATCTTCAATTCCGTGCGGTAACTCATGACGTAAATCTACATCAGTTTTAATAGTAATTAATTGATAGGACAGAGGCAATTTTGATGATGCAATTCTGAGATTTTCACCAACTTTACCTTTAATTTCATTAGTATGTTCAATTATATTTTGTAATGAACCATATTCCTGCAGCCATTTAACCGCTGTTTTAGGACCGCATTTTTCTACACCGGGTACATTATCAACTTTATCACCAATCAGACTAAGATAGTCTATTATCTGGTGCGGTTTTACGCCAAATTTATTAATTACACCTTCTATATCAAGCTTTTCATTGTTCATGGTATTGACAAGCGTAATTTGGCTGTTAACCAGCTGAGCCATGTCTTTATCACCAGTAGAAATAATAACCTGATAACCGGCTTGTTCTGCAGAATGAGCTAAGGTACCAATTACATCATCTGCCTCAACACCTTTGACAGATAAGACCGGCCAGCCCATTAATTTCACTAATTCTGGTAACGCTTCAGCTTGTGGTCTAAGTTCTTCTGGCATCGGCGGACGATTAGCTTTATATTCAGGATAAAGCTGATGGCGAAAATTTTCGCCTTTAGCATCAAATATACAACAAGCATAATCATGTGGTGTATCTAAGCGCAAACGCCGTAACATATTTAGTACGCCATATAAAGCGCCTGTTGGCATACCTGTTGGACTGGTTAATGGCGCAAGAGCATGAAATGCCCGATATAAATAAGATGAACCATCTACCAGTAATAGTTTTTTTTGCATAATTATTCCAGAAATATCAATTCTTACTTACACATTCATTATTAGAAGCAAGAAACAGATGTTAGATATAAAGCCTCAATTAATATGTATTTTACGATAAAAATATCATCAGTAATTTAAAACTGTGATTGAATTAGCCAAGTATTATCGAACGAAGCTTTAAACAGATTTAATTTCGCATAATATATATTATGTTAAATTTTAGTATTATATTTAGCTAGTAATAAATATCAATAACAACCTGACTGCCCTAATATATTAAACTTAATATCGTTGACTTGTTTTAGCATTCTGTTTGCAATGAGCACTGCTTCCTGCATCTATCCTTGCATTTCTATCATCTTTATAAGCCTTTGCTATACAAATACTGGACGCATGCCCTATTGCGATCTGTTTACATTTTATTGTCTGTTAACTTGTAGCATTTATCCACTAGTAATCTTCTTTAAAGAAATTAAGTTATTGTATTTAAAATTTTGCTGCGATATCTGAATATACCAAACTTCAAATTTCGCAGCACTCTAATATATTATGGTTACATAAATTGTATGTTTAAATTATTTTTGTTTCCAGCGTTGCTGAGATTCACGAATAACACTTTTTGCCTCTTCTATATCGCCCCAATGTGTTACTTGAGTTGTACCGGCCTTTTTTAAATCTTTATAATGGTTAAAATGAAATTCAATTTGTTTTATTAATTGTGCTGGTAAGTCGGCCAGTGTTTGAATTGCATTACCATTATTGCGATCGTCGGCCGGTACAACAACAATTTTGTCATCAACTTCGCCATCATCAACAAATTTCATAACGCCAATAATTCTGGCTTCCAGATAAATACCAGTAGTCAATGGCTGATCGGTAATGATTAATGCATCCAGTTCATCACCATCTTCATCCAGTGTTTGCGGTATGAACCCATAGTTGGTTGGTTTAGCAAAAATCACAGGTTCAACGCGATCCAGTTTCATGGTAGCCAGTTTTCTGTCCCATTCTATTTTATGGTTTGATCCGGCCGGAATTTCAACTACTACATTAATAATACCGCCGTCTACATTACCAGCATCCAGAATCTGATTAAAATCTGCCATAATTAAATGTCCTGCTTTAAAGTTTAAGTAGGCGTATTGTAAACAATGGTTTTTTGTTTGCCCATATTTTATTTAAATTTTTACCGGGTAAAAACAATTCATAGCTATTCGTATTCGAAAGTTTTTACTAAAAGGCAAACTATGATTAAGTTTGCCTTTTGGATTAAAACTAGATTTTATAGCCGTTCAGCTCTTTGATTTTGCTTTCAGATTTTTTAATGACACAATTATCATAATTTATTTGAGTTTCAGTTAGATTCTGGGCTGTTGGTCTGGAAAGGCAATATTGATTTACCTCATCAGACCACTGTTCAAATGTCTGATTCAGGTTCTGTTGTATATCTTCCGGAATTGTTGACCAGGTTAAATTCACTCTTTTTAATGCGTCAGTTGCCATTTTATCCATTTGAGCAGTTTTTTCCTGTTTAATATCAGCCAGAGAGGATGTCTGTTCATCCAGTAAACTTTGTGCCCGGCTATTTAGCATCATGGTTTCGCAATACTGATTAGCTACCTGTTGTGCTAATGGTGTGCTGTAACCTGATAAAGAACAGTTAGCTGCTAATGCAGTGCTATCCCAATCTTTCTGTTCTTGCTGTACTGTAGCTTTGAAATCAGGATCAAGACCAGCCCATACAGAGCGTAAATTAGCTACCGCATTAGCACGCTCTTGCTGAAATTTAATCAATAGTTTATTGAGTTCTTCTGGCGTTTTTTTATTAAGATTCAAACCTGTTTCATCTGTGTCTGCTTCCGAGGTTGTATCACTGGGTTGCTGGGCATTCACTGTGATAACACTACTGGCCATACTGGCTGAAAGAGTACTCCGGTCATTAACAGAGGGGGTATTTGCTCTATTGCTGAAGAAAATAAAAAACATTGCTACAAGTATAATTATTCCAATCATGATAATTAAAATAATCTTGACACTGTTACTGTGAGATTGCTGATTTTGAATTTGAGCAGGCTGTTCTATAAATACTGGGATTGATTCATCCTGAGATTCTACAGATTCTGGGAAGGATGTATTTGTATTTATAGGCTGTTGTTCTTGATTTGATAAGAGTAAAGCTTTTTGAGCTTCATACTCTTCTTTAGTAATCGCTCCTTTTTCAAGCAAATCGAATAATGCTTCCAATTCTTCAGTTACAGAAGATTTATCCATACCCTAACCCTTTAATGTAGACTGTTAATATATAAAGGTTATAACATAAATTAAAGATTTATTTATAGCAAATTTTTATTTGTTTCTGGTATCCGGGTTTTAGTTTTACGATGATTTCTATCAAAAATAATATTATAACCAAACTATTTAAAGGTATTTAAATACTAATTTAATCAGTACAATAGTGCCTTTATTTTAAGGTAATAATATGAATGGCTTAAATGAACGCTTAAAAAAAGCGCGGTTAGAAAAAGGAATAAGTCAAAAGGAATTAGCAACCAGAATTGGCAGATCCCAGTCGGCAATTGCAGCCCTTGAATCAGGACGCAATAAAGAAAGTACAAATATTGCAACAATTGCACAGGTACTTGGTGTCGACCCTGTATGGTTGGAAACTGGTAATGGACAAATGAAAAATGCTTATAAATCAGATGAAATGATTTATGAGAATCAAGCACGAAACGGATTTATTCAATTCAAGAAGATTGACTTATTCGCAGACTCTGAAAACGAAATAAGATTGGTTGAAATTTCAGAAGAATGGGTCAGGAAAAACATAGGTAATGATTTTAAAAATACTTTTATAATTACTGCTCCAGATGATTCTATGTATCCAACTTTTTCTAATGGGGATTTGTTATTTGTAAATATTGCAATTAAATGTCATCGTGGCGATGGTGTATATCTGATTGCTACACCGAAGAGTCTGCTTGTTAAGCGTATACAAGCAACGATTTGCGGTGATTTAAAAATAATAAGTGATAACAAAAATTATGCCCAAGAAATCATTTCACCTGCAAAGCTGAAATCTATACATATTTATGGAAAGATTGAAGCTGCTTTTGCATTCAAAACTTTGTAATAGAACTTTATTAACACAAAAGCCTTGATTTAAGGCATAAATAGGCAAGCTAGCTGATGCAGAATAGAGTCTCGATGTATGAGCTAAAAGCAATGGTAGGATTGCAATTACTGGAAATGTTGCAGAAGTACGCTCATCTGGACAATGATCATTTACACGCACACGCAGCTAAGATTGACAGCCTCATGCAAATTGCATGTCAAAAAAATGGCAAAAACAGAAATTCAATGGACTATTCATTAACACTTAAACAGTCCTGTAACCTATTGAATATAATGGGTTAGTTTGTGGTGGGTCGTCAGGGGATCGAACCCTGGACAAATGGATTAAGAGTCCACTGCTCTACCAACTGAGCTAACGACCCAATAGGATTGCTGATTATACGCGTCTTTACACTGAAGGGCAATATTTAATACGGTGGTGTATAAATATTGCCCTTAGTAAAATTTTGATAAATTAAGATTCAATAAATCGTTGATATTTATGCGCGTAATACGCTCAATCCACCGAGATAAGGCTGTAAAGCCTCTGGAATATTAATGCTTCCATCCTCATTCTGATGATTTTCCAGTAATGCTACCAAAGCTCTGCCAACTGCCAGGCCTGAACCATTTAATGTATGTACCAGCTGATTTTTGCCGTCATTATCTTTAAATCTTGCTTGCATACGCCGTGCCTGGAAATCTTCGCAGTTTGAGCAGCTGGAAATTTCCCGATAAGTGTTTTGTGCAGGTACCCATACCTCCAGATCATAGGTTTTAGCGGCGCTAAATCCCATATCACCTGTACAGAGAACAATTACCCGATATGGTAATTCCAAAAGCTGAAGAATTTTTTCGGCGTGACCAACCATTTCTTCCAGAGCAGCATAAGAATTTTCCGGTCGCTGAATCTGCACCATTTCTACTTTGTCAAACTGATGCTGCCGAATCAGTCCGCGTGTATCTTTACCGTAGGAACCGGCCTCAGAACGGAAACATGGTGAGTGTGCTGTGAGTTTTTTAGGTAATTCATCTTTGCTCAGAATACGTTCACGCACGGTATTAGTCAGGGTAATTTCTGCGGTTGATATCAGATATTGCTCCTGTGTATTTTCTTCGCCTCCGCAGCTTACTTTATACATATCTTCAGCAAACTTAGGTAATTGTCCGGTACCTAACAGAATTTCAGGATTAACAATATAAGGGGTGTAATGTTCTGTATAACCATGCTGCTGAGTATGGGTATCAAGCATAAATTGTGCCAGTGCACGATGCAGGCGAGCTATCGGACCTCGCATTAATGAGAATCTTGCTCCGGATAGCTCTGAGCCGGTTTTGAAATCTAAGCCTAACGGTTCACCTAAATCAACATGATCCTTAATTTCAAAATTAAATTGTCTTGGCGTACCGAATCGGCGGATTTCGATGTTGTCATTCTCATCTTTGCCCACAGGAACGTCACTATGCGGTAGATTCGGAATTGTCAGGATCAAATTATTAATTTGATTTTGTATGGTTTGGTAGTCCTGATCAACCTTTTCCAGTTCGGTCTTGATTTGGGCAACTTCAACCATTGTCTGGTTAGCTTCATCATGTTTGCCCTGACCTTTTAGTGCACCAATCTGCTTGGAAAGATTATTGCGTTTAGATTGCAACTCTTCTGTGCGTATTTGTAATTGTTTACGCTGTTGTTCCAGTCGGGTGAAAGTTTCGGTATCCAGATTAAAACCACGAGTCTGTAATTTTTCCGCAATACTGTTGATATCCTGACGGAGTAATTGAATGTCTAGCATAATAATATAGTGTGTTTAGTGACAGATTATAGCCATTATTGTAAACGATTCATTGCTAAAATGAATGCATACAAATTTTATTTAGCTTATAAGCTGGGTTTATTTAATGTTAGCTATTTGACAGGTTAGCCAATTGTTGTGTTTTTTGGATAAATTCTGTTTGTTTCGCTTTTGCCTTACCAGAATCTATGGCGGTAATGGCTAAATCAACACCCTCTTCTAATGAAGAAGTTATGTCTGCCGCATAGATTGCAGCAGCTGCATTGAGCACGACTATATCACGGCAAGGTCCTTTTTCTCCGTTTAATACGCTATTCATGATATGCAGCGATTCTTCACTATTGGCCACTTTTAAAGGTTTTAAGTCTTCAATTACCGGCATGTCAAACTGAGCCGGATGGATATCGTATTCCATGATAGTGCCATTTTTTAATTCAGCTATGCGGGTTGTGCCGGTAAGTGTAATTTCATCCAGTCCGTCACTTCCATGAACAACTAAAACATGTTTGCTGCCAAGCTGTTTCAGCACACGAGATAAAATCCCGACCAGATCAATATGGAATACCCCTAAAACCTGCTTGGATGCTGTTGCCGGATTGGTTAATGGTCCTAGTATATTAAAGACTGTACGTACGCCTAATGCCCGACGTACGGGAGCTACATAACGCATGCTGTTATGATGATTTGGCGCATACATAAATCCGACACCAAGCTGATCGATACACTCTCCTACTTGTTCAGGAGCTAATTCCAGTGCAGCACCCATGGCTTCAATGATGTCAGCAGAGCCACTTGAAGAAGATACGGAACGTCCTCCATGTTTGGCTACTTTTGCTCCTGCTGCTGCAACTACAAACATGCTGGTTGTAGATATGTTGAATGTATGTGCGTTGTCTCCACCCGTCCCAACGATATCGACTAGATGTTCACGCTGCTGTACAGGTACCTTAGTTGAGAATTCGCGCATAACGGTTGCCGCAGCCGCGATTTCCGATACGCTTTCTACTTTAATACGTAATCCGATTAAAATAGCAGCTATGACTTCAGGCGCCACTTCTCCGTTCATTATCTGGCGCATTAAATCTGTCATTTCATCATAGAATAATTCATTGTTGTCCAGTAAACGATTAAGTGCCTGTTGCGGCGTTATCATGATAATTCTTTCTAAAATATAACTATTTTTAAAAATTTTACTTTATTAGTTATGCTGTTGCAGAAAATTGTGCAACATTGCATAACCATTTTCGGTAAGCAACCCTTCAGGATGAAACTGAACACCTTCGACAGGCAGAGTTTTATGTCTGATACCCATAATTTCGTTGTCATCAGTCCAAGCAGTTATTTCGAGACAATCGGGTAAAGTTTCCTTTTCTATAACCAGACTATGGTATCGGGTACAATTCACCGGATTAGGCAGGTTATTGAAGAGGGAGTTATTGTAATGGTAGACGGGTGAAATTTTACCATGCATAATTTTTTTGGCACGTACTATATTTCCGCCAAAAGCATAAGCTATACTCTGATGTCCCAGACAAATACCCAGTATCGGTATTGTGTGTGCAAAATGTTTAATGGTATCAACAGAAATACCAGCTTCTCTGGGTGTGCATGGACCCGGACCGATGACAATTTTATCCGGAGCCAGTCTGCTAATATCTTGCAGTGTAATTTCATCATTATGCTTAACAATTACGTTTTCGCCCAGTTCGCCAAGGTATTGCACTATGTTAAAGGTAAAACTATCGTAATTATCTATAAACAAAAGCATTGGCAATACCTTTTAAAAGAAATATCAAGTTGTGAACAAATGAGAGATGGCTAAAACTGGTTAAAGTAAACTTTCCAGTGGGAGTAAGGAGAGCATTTTTACCCAGACACGCTGCCAAAAAGTAGTATCCGGTTCATGATGATAAACCTTTGTTTGATTTTTGTCGTTGGTTTCTGTCCATTCCAGCTTGCCTTGTGGTGTTAGTTTTACCTGATAAGTAACATATGGCAATGCTTCATTAATCGCTTGATTCATAAATTGTGCCATTTCCGGAGACTGTATTACGACACCCATTTCTGTATTGAGTCGTGCCGAACGTGGATCAAAGTTTAATGAACCGATATATAGCTGTTGTCCATCGATGGTAAAAGTTTTAGCATGCAAGCTTGATTCGGAATTACCTGTAAAAGCACGGTCACGTGGTCCTTTTAAAAAGCCCTGATTTTTGAGTTCATAAATTTCTACACCTTCTTTTAACAGAGGTGTTCTATAGTGAGAATAACCAGAATGTACTGCTGCCACATCGGTTGCTGCTAAGGAGTTTGTGAGAATACGTATCTTCACACCCTCTTCTCGTAATTTTTGCAGATACTCAAGACCTGTTTGTGTGGGTACAAAATACGGAGTGATAACCAGTAAATCTTTTTGAGGTTCAACAACAGATGCGGCAAGTGCGTTCAGAGTCAGACTGGCTTTCTGGTATTTAATTACCGGTGGTTGTTCTGTATCCGGCTCAATTAAAAGATTATTGTCAGACTGGGTGGCATTTACTTTTCGCTTGTTTTTAGGCAGAGCTTTATCAGGATTATCACTTACCAGTATCAGGTGTGCCCATTGATAATCCAGTGATCCGTCTAATAACCGGTTGGCAAAATTGTCACGATTATAGGCATTATCATAACTATTGGCACGTAGATGATTGAAACTGCGATGTTTGAATATAGGCATGCTTGCCTGTAATTTAATATGGCGGGGATGAACTATACCGTTTAAAGGATATGACGAAGCACTGTTCCAGTAGCGGTCAAAATTGTTTGAAACCTGATTAACAATAGGGCCTATGGCGAGAATATCTAAATCTACAAAAAGTGTGCCTTTACCCATATCAAAATATTCATCACCAATATTCCGTCCGCCCAGAATAGTGGCCTGATTATCAGCCGTGATAGATTTATTATGCATACGCCGGTTCAGGCGGGCAAAATCTGTCATGTAGCTTAAAGCGCGCCAGTGCCGGTGCATAAAAGGGTTAAATAATCTGATTTCTATGTTGGGTTCTTGATTAACTGCTTTTAATATATTATCAAGGCCGACAGTATTATTGTCATCAAGCAGTAAGCGAACGTGTACACCACGCTGTGCAGCTAAAACTAATTCATGAAAAAGTAGCTGACCAGACGTATCGTTACGCCAGATATAGTACTGCACATCCAGACTGTGTTCTGCGGCGCGAACCAGAGCTATCCGCGCGGCGAATGCTTCATGTCCGTCATCAAGCGGATAAAGACCGGATAAACCTTTATGTTCGGATACAAGTGAAGCATTAGCATAGGCAAGAGAGGACGGAGTGTCGGCAGTAATATGTGTTTCAATACTACGCCCCTGTTGAGAAGGCAAGTTTTGGCAGGCCGCCAGAATAGAGACAAGACCCAGTTTCAGGCACCATGTACAGATACGATTTATATATTTACTTCCCATGTTTATGCCGTATATGCTGTTAAACTTAAACTTGTAAATTTATAGTGACTGAAAATTGTTATAAACCTAAATCTTGCCATATGGCATCAACTTTAGCTATGGTTGCCGGATTCTTGTGTATTACTTTACCCCATTCACGGTTTGTTTCTCCGGGCCATTTATTGGTTGCATCCAGACCCATTTTCCCGCCAAGTCCGCTAATCGGGCTAGCAAAATCCAGATAATCAATCGGTGTATGATCGATTAGTGTTGTATCCCGCACCGGATCCATACGTGTGGTAATTGCCCAGATTACTTCTTTCCAGTCTCTTATATTAATGTCATTATCTACTATAATAATATATTTTGTATACATAAACTGACGCAGGTAGCTCCAGCACCCCATCATTATTCTTTTGGCATGACCTGCATATTGTTTCTTTATGCTGACAACGGCCATGCGATATGAACAACCTTCCGGAGGCAGATAGAAATCAATAATTTCCGGAAATTGTTTTTGTAATAACGGGATAAACACTTCATTCAGAGCAACCCCCAGAATTGCCGGTTCATCGGGCGGCTTACCAGTATAAGTACTGTGATAAATGGCATTTTCGCGCATAGTAATGCGTTCTACGGTAAACACCGGGAAGTTATCCTGTTCATTATAATAACCGGTATGGTCTCCGTAAGGACCTTCCAGTGCTGTCTCATCCGGGTAAATAACTCCCTCAAGAATGATTTCTGCCCGGGCCGGAACATGCAAATCATTCCCGATGCATTTAACTAGCTCAGTACGCGATCCTCTTAATAAGCCGGCAAACTGATATTCACTGAGACTGTCTGGTACCGGGGTGACTGCTCCGAGGATGGTAGCAGGATCACAACCCAGTATGACTGATACAGGGTAAGGTTTGTTTGGATATTTTTGTTTAAAAGCCTGAAAATCCAGAGCACCGCCACGATGAGCAAGCCAGCGCATAATTAGTTTGTTTTTTTTCAGTAGTTGCTGTCGGTAAATGCCTAGATTCTGGCGTTTTTTTTCTGGGCCGCGTGTAACTGTTAAGCCCCAGGTAATTAGCGGAGCTGCATCTTCCGGCCAGCATTTTTGAATTGGCAATTGTGTTAAATCTACTTTATCACCTTCTAGAATAATTTCTTGACAAGGTGCTTTTTTGACGATATGCGGAGCCATGCTCCATAAATCTTTGAGTAAAGGTAATTTAGAAAAAGCATCTTTGAATCCTTTAGGAGGATCCGGCTCTTTCAGGTAAGCCAGTGTTTTACCTATTTCACGTAATTGACTGGTATCATCTGCCCCCATTCCCATGGCAACACGTTCTGGAGTACCAAAAAGATTAGCCAGAACAGGAAACTGGTATGTTGTTCCTGTCTGATTTATAGTATTTTCAAATAATAATGCCGGTCCCTGCTTTTGTAATACCCGGTCAGCAATTTCTGTTATTTCCAGATGAGGGGAAACTGATGTTTGAATTCGCTTTAATAATTGCTGCTGCTCAAGAACAGCAATGAATTCCCGCAAGTCACGATATTTCATAACACGATCTTTCAAATTTTACTTGCTGTGTAATTGTTGCTGCGCCCTGCCGAATTCTCCTTTTAGCAGCAGAGGTATAGCATTCAGAGATTTATGCAAAGCTTCGTCTATCAAAACTTTTTCTTCAGCCAATGGTTTATGCAATACATAATGAACAACAAGATTACGATCACCCGGATGACCAATACCTAGTCGTAGCCGGTAAAAATCTGCGGTGCCCAGCCAGGCCTGTATATCTTTTAGTCCGTTATGACCACCACTTCCTCCCCCTTTTTTAAACCTGATCTGGCCGCAGGGAATATCCAACTCATCATGAATTACCAGTATTTCCTCAGGTGATATTTTGAAGAATTTGGCTATAGATTGCACGGATGTGCCTGATTTGTTCATGTATGTGGAAGGCTTAAGCAGCCAGATTTCGTTTTCGGGTAAGTTAACTTTTGCTACTTGTCCAAAAAATTTTTTTTCTTCTTTTAAGCTGATTTTCCATAACCTGGCAAGTTCATCAACAAAATCAAAACCTATATTATGCCGTGTATGTTCATATTCTGTGCCCGGATTGCCCAAGCCAACTATTAGCCTGATATGAGACATGTATATTCCTCGGGAATTACAAACTGTTTAAAAGTTAACTAGAAAACGATTCTTTTTGCTTTGCACGCCGTCGCCGGTTTTCTTTCGGATCAATCAGTAACGGTCGGTAAACTTCAATTCGATCCCAATTGGATAATATATAATCATCATTAACTTTTTTACCGAATATACCAATGGGTGCTACATAGAAATCAGTTTGTGGAAATTTTTCTGGTAAATCTGACTGTAATAATGCCTGACGTGCACTGGTTCCTGCCGGAACTTTTCCCTGCCAGAGATGCTGATAATCAGTGGTGGCATATACTGCTTCAACAACAATTTCAGTCATCATAGCGTCTGTCTGCTTCCTTAATAAAAGCATCAACCAATGTTGTAGCGATAATGTTAAAGACCGGACCTATTAGTGCTGAAAGTACTGCATTGGAGAATTCATATTCCAGACGAAAATCGATTTTACAGCCCAGATCATCGATAGGAGTAAATTGCCAGATACCTTCCAGTTTACGAAAAGGACCATTAAGTAAACTCATCTGGATTTTATTTGGTCTTTGATTGATATTTCTGGTAGCAAATGACTGACGTATTTTCATATAATCCATGTACAATACTGCTTCCAGAGATTGTTCATCCCGTTTCAGAATATCCGTACGATTACACCAGGGTAAAAATTTAGGATAATCTTCAACTGTGTTGACCAGGTCAAATATGTGTTCAGCACTGTGTAGTACTAAAACGCTTTTTTCAACTGTTTTCATCATTATTGGATCAATAGTTTAACGGTGAGTTACCAGAATAATGTTCAGATGGTCATAGACAGAAAAAGGTGTTTGATTTCTGCCCATGCATTACCTTCTTCTGCACCTTTAATTTGTCGGTCGATATACGCACATATCTGTAAAGCTTCAAGAAGACGTCTGATGCCGATACGTCTGGCAGCCTGTGGTGCTAAAGTCTGTTTTTCACCCCATAAACGCAGACTCTGACGCATTTCACTGATTGATTTGCCTTGCTTTAATGCTGCAAGTAAGCGTATGAGAGTACGAATATCCTCACTGATAACCCATAATAATAGTACCGGTTCATTTCCCTCCGATGCAAGACCTTCCAGTAAACGTAATACGCGCTCTGAGTTTCCGCTCATCCATGCTGCTGACAATTGAAAGATATCAAAACGTGCTACGTTGGCTACTGCTGTCTGTGCTTCCTCCAGAGTGACAGTATGTCCGGCCGGATTAATTAGAGCCAGTTTATCGATTTCCTGCTTTGCGGCTAAAAGATTGCCTTCCACTTTCTCTGCAAACAGGGCAAGTGCATCATTATCGATATTCAGATTCTGAGCCGCCAGCCGATTTTTTATCCACTGGGGTAATGCATTTTGATTAATTGCTTTTGCCTCAAATATCTGAGCATTTTTTGCCCAGCTTGAAAACCATTTACTCTGTGTTTGTAATCGTTCCAGTTTAGGAAGTATTAAAAGCAGGCAGGTACTTTCCGGCAATTGTTCAGCCAATTGTTGTAATACTGCAGTTCCTTCTTTGCTGGGTTTACCAGAGGGAATATGAATTTCCAGTAATTTTTTATCAGCAAATAATCCAACGGAATGGACTGAGGACAGAAGTGATGTCCAGTCGAAACCGGTTTCTATGGTGATAACTTCGCGTTCATTATATTGCTGAATGCGTGCAGCTGAACGGATAGTGTCTAGAGCCTCTATTCGCAATAATTCTTCTTCACCGTGAATCAGATATGCTGCAGACAGAGGCTGGACTGATAAATTACTCATTCCTTACTGATTACAGGCAGAAAAGCCAGGCGGCGTACAATCTGTTCAGCAGCATCTGTGCGCATATCATGCCAAATCATACGTTGTTCGTCTTCTTTTGCCAGTACCTCGTGATCAGAATAATTCATATAACGGTGTACGATAACCTGAATCGGATCCCCTAAAGGCTGATTGTTACGATAGGCTTGTACATTCACATTCAGTGTGAGCAGGTATTCGCTGGTTCCACCGGATAAATCTACGGCTGAAGTAGCTGAATTTTGTGTTGCTGAAATGACTTTTACCACTACATCCGGATATTCATTATCTACGATAACATCAGGCTGACGCCGTAGTACACCCTCCAGAGCCCGCTGCATATTACCGCCTTCAATCTTCCAGCTATGATATGGCATGGGCGTATCGAATCCAGAAGTTCCTTTCAGATGGAATCCGCAGCCTGTTAATACGAACAGAGTAGTCAATAGCAGCCATTTTTTCATATTTGAACCTTATCTTGCTTATGCCAGTTTGCTATGAAGTAAAGACTGAACTTGCTGAGGGTTGGCTTTACCTCGAGAAGCCTTCATTACCTGCCCTACTAGAGCATTAAAAGCTTTTTCCTTGCCGGATTTGAATTCTTCTACAGATTTTTGATTATTGACGAGTACTTCATCAATAATTTTTTCAAGGGCACCTGTATCCGTCATCTGTTTCAAACCATCACGTTCGATAATGGCATCAGCAGTAAGATCACTGTTCCACATGGTTTCAAATACCTGTTTAGCCAGTTTATTGCTTAAGGTATTATCCGCAATTCTATTTGTTAAACCGGCAAGACGTTCTGCACTAATCGGGCTTTCAGAAATATCTATTCCGGCCTTATTCAGAGCAGCTGCAAGTTCTCCAAGCATCCAGTTAGCAACCAGTTTGCCGTGACCATGAAGTTTTGCGGCCTGTTCAAACCAGTTTGCCTGTATATGATTGCTAGTTAATAATCGTGCATCATAATCAGAAATACCATATTGATCGATAAAACGGTCGGCCATCTCTTTAGGTAGTTCAGGCATGCCTGCCTTAGCTGCATCAAGCATGGCATCGGTAATGATCACTGGTAATAAATCAGGGTCAGGAAAATAACGGTAATCATGAGCATCTTCTTTACTGCGCATGGCGCGAGTTTCACCCTTGTTCGGATCAAACAAACGTGTTTGCTGAATGACTTTACCGCCGTCTTCAATTAATTCAATTTGTCGTTCCACTTCATAATTAATGGCTTGTTCCAGAAAGCGGAATGAGTTCAGATTTTTAATTTCACAACGGGTGCCAAATTCAGTCTGTCCTTTCGGACGTACTGAAACATTGGCATCAATACGGAAAGAACCTTCTGCCATATTACCGTCACATATGCCTAACCAGGTTACCAGGCTATGCATTGTTTTAGCATAAGCAACAGCATCTGCTGCTGAGCGCATTTCCGGTTCTGACACGACTTCCAGTAACGGAGTACCAGCCCGGTTTAAATCTATTCCGGTATAGTGTTCAAATTCATCATGGATGGATTTACCGGCATCTTCTTCCATATGAGCTCTGGTAACATTAATGGTTTTAACTTCATTGCCAACCACGATTTCAAGTTTTCCGTGCTCAACTATCGGCAAATCAAGCTGACTAATCTGATAACCTTTAGGTAAGTCCGGATAAAAGTAGTTTTTCCGGTCAAAAACATTTTTCCGGTTAATATTCGCACCTAAAGCCAATCCAAGTTTAATGGCCTTGTTTACTACATCACGATTCATTACTGGTAAGGCACCAGGCAGCGCGCAATCCACAACATTGGCCTGAGCATTGGGTGCTGCGCCAAATGCAGTAGATGATCCACTAAAAATTTTGGAACGCGTGTTTAACTGAACGTGGATTTCCAGACCGATTACTGTTTCCCAATTCATTCTATCTTCTTTCAATTCGTATACTGGCAATTATTGTACAAATGGAGTTCTGGTATGCCAGTCACTATGTTGCTGAATCTGGTGTGCAATACCTAGCAGACGGCTTTCTGCGAAATAATTACCGATAAGCTGAGCGCCTACGGGTAATCCGTTTGTGGTAAATCCTGCAGGCAGAGAAATACCCGGCAAACCGGCAAGGTTTAAAGAAACGGTGTAAATATCTGAAAGATACATTTCAACAGGATCACTATTATGGCTTTCTAATAATGGTGCTGCAGTAGGCGCAACCGGAGCCAGAATAATATCGCACTGTTTTAATGCTGCCTGGAAATCGTTTGCAACCATTCTGCGTAATTTTTGTGCTTTCAGGTAGTAAGCATCATAGTAACCGTGAGATAAAACATAAGTGCCTATCATAATGCGGCGTTTTACTTCAGACCCGAAACCTTCGGCACGGGTATTACTGTACATTTCGTCCAGATTACCGAATTCAGCAGCGCGATGTCCATAACGAACACCGTCGTAGCGTGATAGGTTTGTACTGGCTTCAGCTGAAGCCAGTACATAATAGGCAGGAATGGATAGTTCTGTATGTGGTAAAGTAATATCTACAATTTCCGCACCCAGTTTTTTGAGTACTTCTACAACACTATCAATTGATGAATGTACTTGTGCGTCCAGACCTTTGCCAAAAAATTCGCGCGGCAGACCTACTTTTAAACCTTGTAACGATTGATTTAAATCGCGGGTATAGTCCTCTTTGTTACGCTCAATACTGGTAGAGTCCCGCTCATCAAAACTCGCCATACTATTCATTAACAAGGCGCAATCTTCTGCTGTCTGAGCCATTGGTCCGGCCTGATCAAAACTGGAAGCATATGCAACCATACCGAAACGGCTAACTACACCATAGGTAGGTTTCAGACCAGTAATACCACAGTGTGAGGCAGGCTGACGAATGGAGCCGCCAGTATCTGAACCTAGCGCAACCGGTGCAAGCCGCGCAGCCACGGCTGCTGCTGAACCACCTGAGGAACCACCCGGAACATGATTAAGCTGCCAGGGATTGTGAGTTATACCATAGTAGGAAGACTCAGTTGTTGAACCCATGGCAAATTCATCCATATTGGTTCTGCCTAGGGTTACCATACCTGCATCAAGCAAATTCTGAACTACTGTTGCTGTATAAGGTGCAGTAAAAGTATCCAGCATTTTGCTTGAACAGGCACTGCGCCATCCCTGCTGGCAGAATATATCTTTATAGGCTATGGGTACACCAGTTAATACATTTGCGGAACCCTGCGCCAAACATGCATCAGCAGCCTTAGCTTCAGCAATAGTGCGTTCTTTATCCAGTGTGATATAGGCATTAAGACTGGCATTTTCACTTTCAATTGCAGCCAGATACTCCTGCGCCAATTCGACAGCTGAAGCCTGTTTTGATTGCAGTAAATCACTGCACTGTTTTAATGTATAATTTTTTGGCATAGTGGTTATATAACTTTCAGGCAACAATGTCTGTAGTTACCTGCAATAAATTTAAATATGAATGAACAAGTCATTGTGGTAAGGGTTGAGTTATTCAATAACCTTAGGTACAAGATATAAATCCCTGTCTACTAGCGGTGCGCATGATTGGATTGCATGATGCTCGTCTTTTTCAGTAACTGCATCGTCGCGTAAACGCAAGGCCAGTTCATGCGGGTGTGCCATCGGTTCAATCCCGTCAGTATTGACTTCTTGCATTTTTTCGACCAGATCGAATACATGGTTTAGCTCTGTCAGCATGTTATTTCGCTCTGCTTCTGAAAGACTCAAGCGAGAGAGGCGTGCGAGCTTATCTACATCACTTAATGTTAAAGCCATCAAAAATCCTTAAATTTGATTTAGCAAAACGGGCAAACTGCGGTATCATTGCGCGTTCTGATTCGGTTGTTACATAATATAGAATTATAACCGAAAACCCTATTCTTTGGCGTACTGATTTGCTGAGTACAGTGCGCCGCAAAACTGCTTTTGCCATACTTATAATTTAAAAGTTCATTAGGACATCCTCATGTTTCGCTTTTTTTCCAAATATTTATCCAATGATCTGGCTATTGATCTTGGTACCGCCAACACTTTGATTTTTATTAAAAATAAGGGTATTGTTTTAAACGAGCCGTCTGTAGTGGCCGTGCAAAATGACACCATAAATGCTAAAAACGGCATGCTGGCTGTGGGAACAGCAGCAAAGAAAATGCTGGGGCGTACGCCGGGAAGCATTCAGGCAATACGACCTATGAAAGATGGTGTGATTGCTGACTTTAATGTCACTGAAAAAATGCTCAAGCAATTTATCAAAAAGGTAAACAACAGCCGGTTTACAGCTCCCCGAATCGTTATTTGTGTTCCATGCGGTTCAACTCAGGTAGAACGTAAAGCTATTCGTGATTCAGCTCTGGCAGCCGGCGCATCGATTGTAAATCTGATTGAAGAGCCTATGGCAGCAGCAATTGGTGCTGGTTTGCCTATTGAAGAACCAACAGGCTCAATGGTTGTGGATATTGGTGGCGGAACAACTGAAGTTGGTGTGATTTCTTTATCTGGTGTGGTTTATTCTCACTCAATCCGCGTAGGTGGTGATGCATTTGATGATGCCATTATTAACTATGTGCGCCGCAATTATGGCATGCTAATTGGTGAATCTACTGCTGAAGAAATTAAGAAAAATATCGGTTCTGCTTTTCCCGGTATGGAAGTAAAAGAAATTGAAGTAAAAGGCCGCAATCTGGCAGAAGGTATTCCTCGTGCTTTTACAATCAGTTCGAATGAAGTTTTGGAAGCGCTGACTGAACCACTTAATCAGATTGTACAGGCAGTTAAAAATGCTTTGGAGCAGACTCCCCCAGAGCTGGGTGCGGATATTGCCGACCGTGGTTTGGTGTTAACCGGAGGCGGCGCTTTGCTTAAAGGTTTGGATCGTTTGCTTTCTGAGGAAACCGGCTTGCCTGTTATGATTGCAGAAGACCCGCTGACATGTGTTGCACGGGGTTCTGGTCATGCATTGGATATGATTGGTAAAATGAACTCTGTATTTGTATCCAATCCGTAAATGCAGCACTGTTTATCAGACATAAGATAATAATGGCAGAGCCTTCACTCAATTTTGTACACAATGGTCTGCGCAGTACCAGTAAACTGGTTGTACTGTCACTGTTAGCAGTTGTATTGCTGTTGCTTGATAACCGGTATGATGTGGTTAAAATTAGCCGCAATTATATCGGTACCGCATTATATCCGTTACAGTGGCTGGCTATGCAGCCGGTTAATGCTGTATCTAATGGTATGGTGTTTCTTGAAAAGCAGCAGAATCTGAGCGATGAAAACAAATTGTTGAAGGCTCAAAATGCGCAGCTTAAATTACAAATTAGTCAGCGTGACGTACAGTTAAAATCAGTAATCAGTCTTGATCATCTGACTCAGCTTCAGAAAGCAGCATTACCTCAGGCACAGATTGCACAGATTGTATCAAGTGATACTAATCCGCTGACTGACCGCTTCATTATAGATAAAGGCAGTCATCATCAAATTCGACAGGGTGATGCTGTAAGTGATGAACATGGTCTGATTGGTCAGATTACAGCTGTTCAGCCATTGAGTTCTGAAGTGACACTAATTACCAATAGTAATGCAGTTATTCCGGCGATGGTAATGCGTACTGGAGTACGCACACTGGTTTATGGCCGTTCAGGTAGTTTGGATCTGCGTTACTTTCCGGCTAATGCCAGCCTGTTACGTAATGATTTACTGGTTACTTCAGGCATGGACAGTATTTATCCTGCCGGAATACCTATTGCCACTGTCATACAAGCGCAGAGTGGTAATGGTTCACCCTATTACCGGACACAGATTGAACCTGTAGCGCAACTGCGCAATAGTAATTTTGTGCTGGTTATCCCGCAAAAGCATACGCAGATAGTTGATCATTATGCTGATGCAACAGCCACTAATACTTTATCCATCAATCATGACTGAAGTTGACAGCTTGCACCGCCATACCAGAAAAAGGCTTATTGTACTAAGCTTAGTAATTGCATTATTTCTGGATCTGATTCCGTTTCCTCAGCCTCTGGCTGGCTGCCTGCCTGCATTTACAGTCATGATGACATTGTATTGGAGCTTGCACCGACCACAAAATATCGGTATCGGTATGGCTTTTGTATTAGGACTGCTCTTGGATGTGGGAATTGGTACTCCGTTCGGGCAACATGCATTAGGCTTGATGGCAGCTGTCTATCTGATTGAACAAAACAGGCATCAGATGCTTGGTTATTCTTATGCTTACCAGGCTCTGACTATTTTCGGGAGTCTGATGTTAATGACTCTGATTTTAGTGGTTGTACACTTCTTTTCGACCCATCAGTTTAGTGGCTGGAATCTGTTTGTTTCACCATTTATCAGTGCTCTGCTCTGGCCTCTTTTATCTAAATTCATGCTTTATCTCGCCTATTCAAGACGTCTATGAAAGCACTGCAATTCCGAACTAAAAAAAAGCGTGTATCTAAACCTGCGCAAAATGGCGATCTGGGTTTACGGATTGCAGTAGCCTTTGCTTTGATTATTATTTGTTTTTCTATGCTGATTGCCAGGTTTGTATACTTACAGGTAATCAAATATGATGAATATGTCATTGCCGCTACTAATAATCGTATCTCATTAATTCCTACGCCACCCATTCGTGGAGAAATAGTTGATGTTAATGGCGTGGTACTGGCACATAATTATCCCGCTTATTCTCTTGAGATAACCCCTAATCAGATACCGGGTAAACTCGAAGATACAATTAATGCCTTGCGCAACTATGTGGACATTACCCCCAGCGATATGAAGCGGTTTAATAAATTCCGTGCAGAATACCGTTCTTATGAAAAAGTACCTTTAAAACTTAAGTTAACAATGGAAGAAGCCAGCCGTCTGGCTGCTGAGCTTTATCGTTTTCCGGGTGTTGAGATTAATGCGCGAACATTTCGCGATTATCCTTATGGCGAATTACTTGCTCATATCGTAGGCTATATCGGCCGGATCAGCGACCGTGATATGGCAGCTCTTGACAAAGCAGAACTGACGACACTGTATCGTGGTAGTACTCATATAGGAAAAATGGGGCTGGAAGAATACTATGAACGGCAATTACATGGTATTCCGGGTTATCGTGAAGTTGAAAAGGATGCGCAGGGACATATTGTTCGTACTATTAAAACAGTGCCGGCAGTACCCGGACAAACGCTTCGCCTGGGACTCGATATCCGTGTACAGCAAGAAGCAGACCGGTTGATGGGTGATAAACGTGGTGCTTTAGTTGCAATTAATCCGCAAACGGGTGCAATTCTGGCCATGGTATCCAAACCCAGCTATAACCCGAATCTGTTTATTGACGGAATCGATACTGATACGTGGAAAAGTCTGAATGAAGACTGGCGTCACCCGCTATTAAATCGTGCGACTCAGGGTATGTATCCTCCCGGATCTACATTTAAGCCTTTTCTGGCAATGGCTGCTTTGGAAAGTGGCAAACTGACTCAGAGTACAGTTTTACCTGCTCCGGGGTTTTGGAGTATTCCCGGATCAACCCATCAGTTCAGGGATGCTGCGCGAGGGGGTCATGGGTCAGCCAATCTGAATAAAGCTATTCAGGTTTCGTCAGATACATTTTTTTACCGTCTGGGCTATGAAATGGGGGTGGATCGTATGTCACCTTATTTAGCTGAGTTTAATCTTGGTAAGCAGACGGGTATTGATATAAATCATGAATATGCTGGTGTATTGCCAACACGCGCTTGGAAAGAAAAAAGATTTGCCCGTTCTAAACCTCAAGCACGCGTATGGCAGCCGGCTGATAGTGTGAGCATGGCCATCGGTCAGGGCTATAATGCGTATACTCCTCTGCAGATGGCTTTTGCTACAGCAATTCTCAGTAATGATGGTGTTGTTTACCGCCCTCATTTAGTTCAGGCATTACTTGACCATAATTCGAAAAAAATGACTTTAATCGATCCGCAACCGGTTAGAACTGTCCCTTTCAAACGTGGCAATTTTGAATATGTTAAAGATGCTATGCAAAAAGTATTAAAACCGGGCGGTACGGCCGCGGCAGTGGGTTCGGGTCTAGCTTATACTATGGGCGGCAAAACCGGTACTGCCCAGGTCGTGCAGATTAAACAAGGTGCACGTTATAATGCGGCAGCATTAAAAGTACAGCTGAGAGACCATGCATGGTTTATTGCATTTGCGCCTGCAGATAAGCCACAGATAGCGATTGCAGTTATTCTTGAAAACAATGGTTGGGGTGCTACAGCGGCTCCTCTGGCTCGTCAATTAGCTGATTTTTATCTTTTGAAATTAAAAAATCTCCCTAGTGCAAAAGAAGCGACTAATTCTGCTGATTTACCGGTGAATGATTTATCCAATAATGCCATGATGGATGCAAAACAACATAATGAGCATAGTCAGACTGACTTACCTCCGTTATTGCGTGCTTATCGTCCTCAGCCAGGCCTGTGAGATAAACTATGATCAATGAACAAAAATGGTTTAAACGTCTCTGGATCAAGCTCTGGGCACCGATGGATGTATGGCTTTTTTATGCCATGTTGATTATTTATGTAATGAGTTTGTTTTTGCTTTATTCTGCCGATGGTCAGGATTTTGGTCAGCTTGAAAATAAGACTCTGCATACTATTCTAAGTTTTATTTTACTATGGGTTATTGCGCGTACTCCTCCTCAGATATTAAGTAATTTTGCTTTACCTGCATATTGTTTGGGGATTTTGCTATTAATTGGGGTACATTTTGCCGGAATTACGGTAAATGGTTCAACACGATGGCTGAATGTTGGTGTAGCCCGTATTCAGCCTTCAGAAATTATGAAAATTGCTGTCCCGATGCTGATTGCATGGTACTTTCAGAAAAATGAAAGTAATATTCGCTGGTATCATTATATTATTGCTTTTGTACTGATATTTATTCCGGTAGCACTGATTTTAAAACAGCCGGACTTGGGGACTGCTACTCTGATTATGGCTTCAGGTCTGTTCGTGATATTTTTTGCCGGTTTACCGTGGAAAGTTATCATTTCAGCAATTATTGGTTTCGTTGCCATGCTGCCATTGATCTGGAATTACGGTATGCATGATTATCAGCGTATGCGTGTATTGACTTTACTGGATCCAACTAAAGACCGGCTGGGTGCCGGATATCATATTCTCCAATCCATGACAGCAATTGGTTCTGGCGGAATATGGGGCAAAGGATGGTTAGAAGGTTCGCAAACTCATTTAGATTATATTCCTGAATCAACTACAGACTTTATTTTTGCGGTGTTTGGAGAAGAGTTTGGCCTGATAGGAAATATTTTACTGGTAACCGTATATACGTTTATTCTTGTGCGTGGCCTTTATATTACCTTTAAAGCGCCAACTCTATATTGCCGAACACTGGCCGGTGCATTAACCATGACCCTTTTTTGCTATGCATTTGTAAATATGGGTATGGTTAGCGGGATATTACCTGTGGTAGGAGTGCCTTTGCCATTGGTAAGCTATGGTGGTACAGCTACTTTATCGGTAATGGTAATCTTAGCTATGCTGATGGGTATAAGCAATCAGCGTAAACAATAATATTCTATTTATTTATTCAAGATAAAAATAATGTTAGCTTACATGTTATAAATACTACAATAAAAAACGAAACCTTGTTCGAAGGTTTCGTTTTCTAATGTATTAGATATACTATCTAATTGACTGCTTTTGAAAATTTTATTTAGGTCTGTGAACTAGTACTTCATCTATCAAACCATATTTTTTTGCTTCTTCAGCTGACATAAAATTATCACGGTCGGTATCTTTTTCAATCTGTTCAAGCTTTTGTCCGGTATGACGGGCAAGGTGCTCGTTTAATTGTTTTTTCAGTTTAAGTAACTCACGTGCGTGGATTTCAATGTCTGAGGCCTGACCACCTAATCCGCCACTGATAAGCGGCTGGTGAATCATAACGCGACTATTAGGCAGGGCAAAGCGTTTACCTTTAGCCCCTGCAGAAAGTAAAAAAGCACCCATACTGGCGGCCTGTCCCAGGCACAAAGTTGCTACATCGGGCTTAATAAAATTCATCGTATCAAAAATTGACATGCCTGCTGTAACTGAGCCACCCGGAGAATTAATGTAAAGAGAAATATCCTTGTCAGGATTTTCACTTTCCAGAAATAATAACTGGGCAACCACAAGATTGGCAGTTTCATCGGTAACCGGTCCCACCATAAAAATAATGCGCTCTTTAAGCAGGCGTGAATAAATGTCGTATGCACGTTCGCCGCGGCCGCTCTGTTCTACTACCATAGGTACCAGACCCAGATTTTCAATATGTGACATATTTTTTCCTCAGTTGAAATAAAAGCACCTAAGCAGCTTTGCAACTACTTCGGTGCTTGGTCATATCAGATTATGTATTTTAGATTCAGGCTTGGACCTGCTGACCCATCACTTCATCAAAAGTCAGTACTTTATCAGTCACTTTTGCTTTGCCTAATACATAATCAACTACATTCTGCTCAATGGCTAATGAAGTAGGTGCCTGAAGATTTTTTCTGTCGCTGTAGTACCAGTCGATAACTTCCTGCGGATCTTCATAGCTATCAGCAAATTCATTAATAACGTTACGCACCTGCTCTTCTGTTGGCTCAAGCTTTTCTTCACGAACCAATTCACCCATAATCAGGCTGATGGCAACACGACGATTAGCCTGTTCGTTAAACATGTCCAGAGGTAATTCCAGATCTTTCTGATCCATACCTTGAGCAGCAAAATTTTCTTTCATTCTTGCTGCCATGCTTTTAGCTTCTTCTGTAATCAGTGAGGAAGGTACTTCAATCGGTGTTGCAGCCAGTAATGCATTAATTGCACTGTCTTTAGTCATTTCGCTAACGCGACGGTTTACTTCACGGCTGACATTTTTTTTGATTTCAGCACGCATTTTTTCGACATCACCATCTTCAATACCAAGTGACTTGGCAAATTCTTCATTTACTTCGGGCAGAACTGCTTCAGAAACGTTTTTCAGAGTAATAGTGAAATTTGCAGTTTTTCCTGCCAGCTCTTTGCTTTGGTAATCTTCCGGAAAAGTAACGGCAACTTCTTTTACATCATCTTCTTTCATGCCAGCAATACCTGCTTCAAAATCCGGCAGCATCTGGCCTTTGCCCAGCATAAACGGATAATTTTCAGCAGTACCGCCAGCAAAGGCTTCACCGTCAATTTTACCGGCAAAATCAATAATAACCCGATCGCCTTCACGTGCCTCACGTTCAACATGATTAAAACGGGTACGCTGCTGGCGCAGAATATCAACAGTTTTATCTATTTCTGCATCACCGATTTCAGTGCTGAACTTCGTTACTTCCTGATTGCTTAAATCACCGACTTTGATTTCTGGAAATTCTTCAAATACTACGGCAATTTTATAAACTTTTTCATCATCCTGATCGGCATCTTCCAAAGCAGTCAGGCTTTTCAGACCAGCAACTTTTAGTTTTTCAGCTACAATGGTATCTTCAAATGCTTTATGGGTCATTTCGTTCAATACTTCATCACGAATACCATAGCCGTACATAGAGTCGATTATTCTCAGCGGTGCTTTACCGGGACGAAAGCCATCAACACGGGCACGTTTCTGTGCTACTTTCATGCGTGCGTTGACTTTTGCTCTGATGTCTTCCCAGTTCAGAGCCAAAATGATTTTACGCTCTAAATTATCTAATTTTTCTACTGTTACGCTCATCGTAAACCCTTAGATGTCAGTTGATCTGGTTTTGGTTTCATTTGTCTTAAGCTACTGCTTTTGGGCTGTACGCACACGGGCATTTACTCATGCAGACAAAAATTAAATGGCAAGTGTACCATAAGCCCTTACAAAAACCTATGTACTGATAAAAACACTTGCCGCTGTTCAGGTTTAGTTGTTTTTACAATTTGTTTTCATTATACGCTGCACTTCATGCCAGCAGCCGTCTGCACGCTCTTCAACCACTGCAACCATACCCTGGCGGATTTGCTTAATCTGATTGAAGGTAACTATAGCATTACTACTGATGCGTGCAGGAGACAGAAAAGATAAATGGTCAAGTACATAAAAACGACTATTTTCTGAGCATTTAAATTCATCCCAGTTTTCTACATAATACCCTTGCCAGCTCAAAGAATTTAATGGTGCTGGCAATTGTTGCTGTGGTTCAGGCATAAACAGCATACCGCGAATAATGCTGGCATGTTGCAATTGCTCATGCTCCAAAGATAAATCTTTCAGGATATTTTCAGCAGCAGGCTCCGTGCTTAACCTGAGCTGCTGCTGGATTTTATGCATTTTATTAATAAGCTGGTCTGTCGGATTCAGACCGGTAAAGTTTTCAAGTTGATTTGACCGGCTGCCATAATATTTAGTTGCTAACTCCAGATGGTAAATACTTTCGTTTAACTGTACGATAAAATCGAAAGCCCCCAATGTTTGCTGATTATGCTGAACCTGCACATTATGTGCAATCAGTCTGCTGTGCGGAGCATGTAAAAACCAATACCTGAGTAAACGTTCTGCATAAATGCCCAGGCGGCTCTGATATCCGCCATGTTTTTTCAGAAATAAATACAGGCTTTCAGGCTGCTCATCCAGAGAAAGTAAAAATCGGAATCCTTCATCTCCCAATAGTACTGAAACTGGTATCTCGGCAGATGATATCCATGGAGGTGGTGCCGTTAACAGACTGGCCAGATCGCGTACGATCGTTTTTTTTAAACGCCACCAAATCGGATCTGAAGAATAATTCATACTGGCACCCTTTTCTTTTGCAGACAAATATTTACAATATAATACTAATTTTGATTTTTTTGTAATTGCTGACTAACAGTATTGTAGAATCCGCGCAAGACATCGATATCTTCTGTGCTTAACTGTGCACGGTCGAACATTGCAGCCATGCGTCGCATCAGCCTTTTTTCATTGCGCCGGTTAAAGAAGCCGGCCAAATTCATTACCTGTTGTAAATGTTCTACCATACCGCTTGTTTGCTGATGAGTAGCCAGATTCTGTTCTTGTTTTAGATGTGTCATGCTGATATCAACATGGCTGAACAATTCATAACATATAATTTGCACCGCCTGGGCCAGATTAAGAGAAAAATAATCCGGATTACCATTAATAGTAATCAGACGATTGCAACTTTGAACTTCATCTATACTTAATCCAAAAGTTTCATTTCCAAATACCAGTGCTATTTGCTGACCTGTACCGGCTGCCGAAATTAATGAGGGCATGATTTCCCGCGGGGTATGTAGCGGAGCGGACAACTCACGCCGCCGGCTGGTTAAGGCGCAAGATAAAGTAGTATCTGCAAGAGCATCATCCAGTGTAGCGACAATCCGTGCATTTTCCAGTACATCACGAGCACCTGAGGCCAGGATAAAGCTTTCTTCAGGTAATACAAATGCAGCTGGATTGGCATAATCGAACTTAGCAGGTTCAGATGTCATCGGTGTTTGCATCAAATTCGGTGCAACAAGAGTAAGTCTGGTTAAACCCATTGTTTTCATGGCTCTTGCTGCAGATCCGATATTGGCAGGATGACTGGTTCGGCTAAGTACAATAGTAATGTTGTTGAGAAAATCCGGTAGAACAGGTTTATTCATATCAGTGATTAATACAGACATCTGCTGAATGCAGAAATTCTGCATATTATAGCAAAATCATGTCTCTCAATCTGCTATGAGAGCATAATTTTGGCAAAAACGCTTTTTGTCGTATAATTGGCAATATTCTGTTTATATTGCCGCAGTGTTTCTATGCGGCATTTGTTCTTTAAAATACCCATTGTATATCTGTTTTAGCTTTTAAGCCCTATCTCGAGAATTAGCATGAATCCTATATTAACTACTGCGTGGAAAGCAGCACGCAAAGCCGGCCAAATGATGCATCGCGCCAGCAGCAATTTAAACAACATTAAAATTGATAACAAAGCTGCTAATGATTTTGTTTCAGATGTAGACCGTGAGGCTGAGCATATTATTGTTAACACTATTCAGGAAGTCTATCCTCATCATGCTGTTTTGAGTGAAGAGGTTGGTCATTTAGGTAATACTAATGCGGAATATCAATGGATTATTGATCCGCTGGACGGTACAACCAATTATTTACACGGACATAAACAGTACGCTATTTCTATGGCTTTGCTGCATAAAGGTACTTTAGCCGAAGCACTGGTTTATGCACCGGAACAGAATGATTTATATGTTGCCAGCCGGGGTCAGGGCGCTTTGCTTAATGATAAACGTATTCGGGTTAGCAATCGAAGTGACTTATTGCGCAGCCTGATAGCCACAGGTTTTCCAGTTGTTGACCAAAGCATGATGGATACCTATCTGGCAATTTTAAAAGACGTACTGGCTAAAACAGCCGGTGGTCGCAGAGAAGGTTCTGCTGCTCTAGATTTATGTAATGTTGCCTGTGGCCGAGTTGACGGATATTTTGAGTTTAACCTGAAACCCTGGGATATTGCTGGTGGTGCTCTGATTGTGCAGGAAGCTGGTGGTATTGTTACTGATATGCATGGTGAACAAACTTGGTTGGATAGTGGGGATATTGTTGCTGCAAATCCCAAAATTCTTGCCCAGCTTTTACAAATTATTGCTCCGCATTTAGCTGTATAATGTTTTTTATGGCAACTTGCTCCGGTTAAGGTCATACGGGTACAACAAATTTTATATCTGCTTTTATAAAGATGATAATTATGAAAAAAATTTTGTTTTCGACTTTATTGGCTTCATATGCAGGTTTGGTATTGGCACAAGGTATTGCTGCTAATCATGCATGGGCACGGTTCAGTGTGCCGGGAATGTCTTCCAGTGGTGTATTTATGGATTTGGATAATCATTCAGGTAAAGATGATGTTTTACTGAGTGTATCCAGCCCGGTGGCTATGTCTGGTGAAGTGCATGAAACAACCGAAGTAGATGGCGTTATGAAAATGCGCCCTTTACCGCAAGGTTTGCCCTTACCTGCCGGTAAGGTGACCCAGCTTCAACCGGGGAAAATGCATATTATGTTAATGGGTTTAAAAAAGCCCTTAGTAAAAGGAACAACAATTCCGGTTCGTTTAACTTTTCGTTATGCCAAACCGTTAATGCTTAATGTTCCTGTCAGTGTCGGTTCTTCTGCTTCAGATAATCATCATATGCATCATTAGTTTTGCAGCCAGTCTGTTAAACAGGCTGGCATTTATCTTTATCTTACAATCTCTGGTCTTTCAATAGATTCGTTTACTTAATTGACTAAGCTGATTGTTGGCTTCTAATTTAATCAGTAGGATATTTTTATTTTATTGATTGAATTTGTTTTATATAAAAATATATTTTGTTTCTTTGTTCTGATGATAAATCAGAACAAAGTTTTTGAGAATAATCCAATTTTAATTCAATATGATTTCCTTATTGCATTCAGGCAAATTTTGGTTGAAGCTGATCGTATTCAGCTGCCTGAGCATTATCCTTTTGCTGGCCATTGATATAGCCGTTTTGCATTATTTATTTAATGCAGAAGAAATTAATAAACGGGCAAATGCCATGATGGCAAATAGTGGCCATCAGGTTGTTTTTGACCAGGATATAAACCGTGCTATGTTTCCACGCCCGACAGTTACTTTGCACAATGTACGTATTAAAAATAAATTCAGCAAAGCAGACGATATTCATATTGATGATATGAAAATTGGTTTAGGGTGGCAAAGCTTGTTCGGTCGCATGACAATTGAAAAATTACAGCTTACAAATGCACACGTTAATCTTGTTAGAGATAGTCAGGGGCAATGGAATCTGAGCGATTTATGGGAACAACAACATAAAAATAATCAATTGAAAATTAATCGCTTTATTTTGGAAAATGCCAGCTTCCGTATCAATGACGGACAAAATATTCAGAAAATTAATCAGCTAAATTTACAATGGCATAATCTTGGTAATAACAGTTTGCTTAAACTGGATGGGACGCTCAGCGGCCAATACATGCAGACTATGCAATGTCAACTAAGTGCTGTTTACCGTCCTGATGCGGTTATGCAATGGCAGGATGTCAATCTTGAAGTAAAAACTAAACTACCTTCTTTGGGCGATAGTAATGGCCAATGGCATTTTGATGCGCGCTGGCTGCCTCAGCAGCAGCTTTTTCAGACAACTGCTGTCCAATGGCAATGGCACAGTCAGCATAATCAGTTGCATATTTCAGGTAATGGCCAGAACTGGCAACTTGGTTGGGCTAAACTCTTATTACCTCAATTGAACGGTGTGGCTACCGCACAAATTGGTGATAATGAGATTAATGCAACTTTATCAGCCAGTAATACTAGCTGGATACAGAATCAGTGGTCTTTATCACAATTTCAGATTGATAGCGGCTGGCAAAGTCATTTATATCAAACTGCTTTAACCGTGAGTGGTCAGTTAAACTGGCTGGATATGCGACATTGGAAAATTAGTAATTTATCGGTTAACAGCCATCAGGATACTGTTAATGCTCTGCCCAATTCGCGGTTTATCAGTGATCTAACTGGCAGCCTTCATGGAGATGACAACGGAAATGCACAGTTAGTATTACAAGGTCTGTTCGATAATCAGCCTGTGGATATTAATTTAAATTACCAAAGTGATAAAAATTCAGCAAAAGTGAATGGAAATATTCATCTTGTTCAGCTAAATCTGCGCCCGTATACAGATAATACTACCGGTATACTTCCGTCTGACTGGCAAAAGTTGTGGCAAAACTGGTTTAAAAACCGTTCTGTTAATATCCTGCTTAATATCGATTCTTTGCAGACGCATAAAGTGCAGCTGAATCAACTGAAAACCAATCTTTCAATTGATGTGCATAATTTTACACTGCAACCATTCAGTATTCAGATGTATGGCGGAAACACTCAGGGAATGTTACAGATTAGTAATGCCAATCCTTTGAGCTGGAAAATTCAGCAACATGTAAATAACGTGCAGATTAAATCTTTTCTTCAAGATATATTTGGCTGGCATAACCTTGATGGCACTGCAGATGCCGATTTTGAGTTACATGGTAATGGAATTAACCGTAATCAATGGCTGTCGACTCTGACTGGTAATGCTAAATTACAAATCCATCAGGGTTTCTGGAATGGGATTGATATCAATAATATTCTGCAAAACGGTGAAAATCAGACTACCGTTGCTTACAATGAAACCAGCCAAACACCATTCAGAATTATTAAGCTGTTTATTCCGGTAGAGAACGGTAATAGTAAAAACGGACGAATAGAATTGCATGCTGATAACTTTGATATTAAAGGTGTGGGTAGTGTTAAATGGTTACAGCAGCAAATGGATTATAATGTGCTGATTGCTACTCGGCGTGCCCAGCAGCAAAATTTACTACCATTACGCATTAATGGCACTTTTAGCCGCCCTTCCTTTACTATTGATTATCAGAAACTGACTGCCGGTTTACACACTTCACAACAAAAACAGGACAGTTTGCGGCAAACATTACAGCAGCAATGGTTATGGCTTAATCAGGGAGCCAGTTCTTCTTCTGAAACTCATACCTCTGCTCGTCAGCCATGAGCGTTTATATTTTCCACGTGTGGCCGAAGCCTGATGAACTGGCTGAGAAGATTGGTAGTGATGAGCAGGCAGAAATTATAATAATTGCACAAAACTGGCCTGAATCTTTAACTGCACAATCACATGCCGGCAAGATTATTGTACAGCTCTGGATTGAAGCCAGGATATTCTGGCAGCGCCAGCCGGTATTTAGTTATCCATTTCGTCATGCAGGGAAATTTACTTTTATTCAGCCGCATGTATATGAACAATGGGTTCAGTTTAATCCCGGTATAGCCTGTACAAGTACGACGCCCGTTTATTCTGAATTCAGATATAAACCATGGCTTACCTTGCCGGACTTATTACCGGTTAAATCCGTGGTGGTGATTGGCGCAGGTATTGCCGGAGCTGCCACTGCTTTTGCTCTGGCAAAGCGTGGTATAGCAGTAACAGTTATAGAACAGCATACAATTGCCAGCGCAGCCTCAGGCAATCATCTTGGTCTGTTATACGCAAAAATTTCTGCTCATGCTACGGTTCAGACTGAGCTACTACTAGCTGGCTATGGCTATAGCCGGGCACTGCTCAGCAACTGTTTGCCTGCCGGTCAGGGTTGGCTGGATTGTGGTGTTATCCATCTGAATTACAATTCAAAAGAACAGCAACGTAATATGCTGTTGGCTAATCAAAATCCGCAAAGTAAATTATTTCATGCTGTTACACAGGAAGAAGCCAGTCAGATTGCCGGTATAGATTTGCCGCATAGTGGTTTATGGTGGCCTTATGGCGCAGCAATTAATCCTCTCAGCTGGATTCAGAATATGCTCAGGCACCCGCTGATTCAGGTATTAACAACAACGAAAGTAAATGCCATTTGCCGGCAAAAGGATTTATGGCAGATAGATTGTCAGAATCAGCTTGAGGCATTTTCACTTAATGCATCACATATTGTCATTTGTGCCGGAGCCGAAAGTAATTTTTTGTATCCGGTAGCCGGATGGCCATTTCATAAAATACGCGGTCAGACGACTACAGCCAGTATAAAACAGGAGGCTGTGCAGCCACACTGCGCATTGAGTGCAAATAGTTATATTACCCCGCAATGGCGTGATAAATTGTGTTTTGGCGCTACCTTTCATCCCAATCAAACCAATGATGATTTAACCAGTGAAGACGAAAAAGAAAACTGGCAGCAATTACGCCAATGGATACCCCATCTTGCAGCTAACTTAGATTCTGATAGCCCTTTGCAGGGACATGCAGCCATACGTTGTGATGCTTATGATCATTTACCGGTTGTCGGACCAATCGGCGATACATCTGCTATGTTCAAATATTACGCGCAGTTACATATGGATAAAAACTACCCGCTTACTCAGCCCTGTCCATGGCTGCCGGGAGCATTTATCAATACCGCTCATGGCAGCCGTGGATTGATTACTGCTCCGCTATGCGCTGAAGCTATAGCTGCATCTATTCTTGGTTTGCCCTCTCCTTTATCGGTACGCTTACAACAGGCTTTACATCCTAATCGTTTACCCATCAGGATGCTAACTCATCACCAATCATTCACATTTGCTGAACAGACTAAGTAACATTTTGCATATATATAATGTTATAGGGTATCATTTATGTAATGTTATATAGTAACATTCTTGATTAATATTGGTTATTAAAGGCTCAGTATGTTTTCACTCTTGCTTTGCGGAGCAATAAAACGTCTGTCATGGGTAAGCCTGATTCTGGTTTTTCTCTGGTTAATGTATGCATGGGCGGTGTGCGGATCATGAGTATTCAGCTTGAAAATGTTACTGTGAGCTACAGACATCGCCCTGCTATTCATCATATCAATATTGATTTTAATATGAATGAGATGTGGGCTATATTTGGTCCGAACGGAGCGGGTAAATCAACTTTGCTTAAAGCCATTATGCATCTTGTTCGCCCTGATAGCGGGCAAATTAGCTGGGGAAAATTGCAGCGTTCCGATATTGCTTATCTGCCTCAGCAGTCGGATATTGATCGTAGCCAGCCGATGAGTGTATTTGAACTGGTAGCAATGGGTTTATGGTATGAAACCGGTTTTTTTGCCAGTATATCTAAAACCATGTATCAGCGAATTTTTAATGTACTTAATCAGGTAGGGATGTTGCAATATAAAGACCGCAGTATTGCCCAGCTTTCCAACGGCCAGTTTCAACGTGTATTGCTGGCGCGTATGCTGATTCAGAATGCAAGTGTATTATTACTCGATGAACCATTTAATGCTGTCGATGCGTCAACCACATTTGCTTTACTGGATATACTCAAGACATATCAGCAGCAAAAAAAATGTACTGTTATTACCGTTTTGCACGATTATGAACAAGTACAGGCCTATTTCCCCAATACGCTATTAATTGCCCGTGAAAAAATTGCAGCAGGTAAAACAGATAAAGTAATAACAGAAAATAATCTGCAAAAGGCAGCGGCAGCTATGCAGCAATATGAACAAAACCAGTGGTGTGACAGGTAAAACTGATGAATATTGTCCATTTACTTACAGAACCTTTTGCTGATTACGATTTTATGCGTTATGCACTCTGCTCTATTGTATTTCTTGCTTTAGGGGCGGCACCGGTAGGGGTTTTTCTGATGATGCGCCGCATGAGTCTGGTTGGTGATGCTTTAGGTCATGCAATTTTACCGGGTGCTGCCGCTGGCTATATGATTGCCGGTCTCAGTCTGCCCGCAATGAGTTTAGGCGGCTTTATTGCCGGTTTACTGATGGCTTTACTGGCCGGTCTAGCCAGCCGCTTTGCCGATGTACGTGAAGATGCCAGCTTTGCAGCTTTTTTTCTTACCTGTCTGGCTTTAGGCGTGGTGTTGGTCAGTCGTGGCGGTAATAGCGTCGATTTACTGAATTTATTATTCGGCTCAATTTTATCGGTTGATCGTGCGGCCTTAACTTTGGTTGCGGTAGTCAGCAGTATAACCATGCTGTTACTGGCTGTTATTTACCGGCCGCTGATGCTGGAAAGTATCGATCCGCTGTTTCTGCGTGCCGTAAACGGAAAAGGGACACTCTGGCATATTATCTTTTTAATACTTGTCGTTTTGAATCTGGTAGCTGGTTTTCAGGCCTTAGGTACCTTGATGTCTGTAGGCTTGATGATGTTACCGGCTATCAGCGCAAGGCTATGGCATAAAACAATGGGCGGTATGATGACCATTGCTGCCGGTATTGCCATAGTTTGCGGATTTATCGGATTACTGCTTTCTTACTATATAGATCTGCCTTCAGGTCCGGCAATTATTTTGTGTTGTGGTTTTGTTTATATTCTGTCTTTATTTATTGGTTGTGAAAACGGTATTTTATGGCGGTTATATAAACGTCACCGTCATCATATTGCCTGAAAAATTTTCAGTAAACTCATTTTAGGATATTAGTTGATGAAACGTGGTCTGTTTATCTGTCTGTTAACTTTATTTCTGACTAGTTTTGCCTGCATAATTCATGCAGCACCATTACCGGTAATCACAAGCTTTAGTATTCTGGGAGATGTTACACGGCAAATCGGCGGTGAACGAGTACACGTACGAAACCTGATTGGTACCGATCAGGATGCACATATGTATCAGTTAGTAAGTAAAGATTTACGTGACATGCGTACTGCTAAACTGATTTTGCTTAATGGACTGGGGCTTGAACCTCTTGCTTTGCAACGTGCTGCTCAGCAAAGCCGGGTACCGTTGTTTACTGTTACTCAGAACATTAAGCCGTTAATGCTGGCTGATGATGGTCACGGACATCATCAGCATACCGATCCGCATGTCTGGAATGACCCTATTCTCATGCAAATATATGCACGCAACATTGCTAATGCTCTGATTAGTGTGGATCCGCAAGGTAAAGCCTATTATCAGCAGCGTCTGACTGCATATCAGCAACAACTTGCTGAATTGAATAACTGGGCAAGCAAAATGTTTAATGCAGTGCCTGCAGAAAAACGAAAAGTGTTAACCGGACATGATGCTTTCGGTTATATGGCAAAACGTTACCGGATTGAATTTATTGCGCCACAAGGTATGAGCACCGAAGCAGAGCCTTCTGCCCGTCAGGTTGCCGCTATTATCAGCCAGATCCGGCGCGATCATATTAAAGCTATATTTATGGAAAACATAAAAAATCCGAAGATGGTTCAGCGTATTGCCAGCGAGACTCAAACCAAAATATCTGGTCGTCTTTATTCTGATGCACTGAGCAAAGGTGCTCCGGCAGCTACATACATTGATATGTTCCGTTATAATGTAAATGCTTTATGCAGTGCGATGAAATAAATTTACAGATAAACATATAGTCAGAGCTGGCTATATGCTGTTTTTAATTTTGTAAAGCCTGCCGCCAGTTGTGTATATCTGTCTGGCGGTTTTGCTCAAAATTTTCCAGCATTTCCAGTTCAAAACTGGAAAAACCGGCTTGTTCCCGTGCTTCCAGATTAACATAGCCGCGAAAAATAAATAAATCATAACGACTGAGTAAGCGACGAAATAATGTCAGTGGCTCAAGTCCGCGCTGTTTACATAAATACTGATACCAGTAATTTCCCGCACGTACATGCCCTACTTCTTCCCGATAGATAATATCCAATACAGCACAAGTTTCATCATCCCCTTTTTGAGCAATTTTCTTACGCATTCCCGGTGTTACATCCAACCCTCGTGCTTCCAGTACTCTGGGTACTAAAGCCATACGCAGTAATGGATCAAATGCAGTCTTATAAGCCATATCCCATAAATGATTATGAGCAGAAAAATCACCATAATCATATCCGGTTGCTTGCAAACGCTGACGCATAAGCTGAAAGTGTTTTGCTTCTTCAGCAGCAATCCGTACCCAGTCACGTGTGAACTCTTCCGGTAATAATCTGAATCGGTAGGCTGCGTCTAAAGCCAGATTGATTGCATTAAATTCAATATGACAAACTGCATGCAACAAAGCTGCATAACCTTCTATAGTAGTTAAATTTCTGTTTGTAACTCTGGAGGGAGGCACTAACTCAGGTTTCGGTGGATGTCCGGCCAGACGAAAATCTTTTATTTCACCTGTTTCATCCCTTCTCAGACTATTCGCAGGTGTATCTAAGCACAGTTGCTGTGCAGTTAAACTTAGCGTACATTTTTCCTCAGGCTGGCAACTTAACAAAGCAGATTCGAGTAATAAGACAATAGACATATATAGAAGTTACGTTATGGCAAAATTATGATTGAGTATACATGTCCTGTCGCTGTTAAATAAACCGCGATTTAATATGATTTAACAATTTAATGGTTTTAATCAGCTATTATGAATTACAATATCAATTTATTAATATATAAAAGGATTAAAATGTATTATTCACGCACAACAAAAGCTGTTCTTTTAACTTTGACTTTAGCAGTTTCCATTCCTGCACTAGCTGATCATAATTGGCAAACCTGTAAAGAAAAACAGCAACAGATTGAAAAACAATTGCAATATGCACAGGCTAACCATAATCAAAAGCAAATTAACCGGCTGAATGCACAAAAAGCAGACATCATTCAAAATTGCTCAAATGATGATTTACGACAAAAATACACTCAGAAAATTAATAAATTAGACAGCAAAATCAGTGAAACACAGCGTAAACTAGCCAAGGCTCAGGCTAAAGGAGATACAGAAAAAACTGCTGAATTACAAAATAAATTAAACGAAAATACATCAAAGCTTCAACAGGCTAAACAGAATTTAGCCCGTTTTGAGCAGGCTGCTAAACATTAAATGCACCAATATTGCTGATGAAAGAGCTTTTCACTTAAGGCTTTTTCATTAGCAAATTTATTTTCTGAAAATTCTTAGAAATTTTATGTAAACTAATAAGAAATCCCTATACCATCATTGATTGATATATTCGCCAGATATTTTCAAATTCCTTATTTGTTAAGACTATTGTCATTATTCATTTATTTTGTAATTATACAAACAGAGATTAATAGCTTAATTTAGTTTCATCTTTGTTCAGGAGCAGCTAAAATATCCTTTAGTAGTTTATCAGAGGAGTAATTAATGCGAATTTTGAGTAAAGCAATACTAACCGGCTTTATGACTGTCAATTTAACTCTGGCCTATGCCGGAGGTCTTGATACTCTGCAAAAATTCAATTCCGATACAGATGGTATTTCCGGTCAGTTTAGTCAGACTGTTCACAGTAAAAAGCGTACTCAAACTACTTCAGGAACATTTTCCATTCAGCGCCCGGGACTTTTCCGCTGGGAATATACACAGCCATATAAGCAAACTATTGTTGGTGATGGTAAAACTGTCTGGTTATATGATCAGGACTTAGCTCAGGTAACCAAGCGCTCTCAGAATCAGACCATTGGCGATTCTCCGGCAGCTATTCTTTCGAATAAATTAGCGTTGAATGCCAATTATACCTTGTCAGATGATGGCAGCAGTAATGGTATTGATTATGTTCGGGCCATTCCAAAACGAAGCGATACAGGCTATCAGAATATTCGTATTGGTTTTCGTGGTGACAATCTGGCCAATATGCAGCTGAAAGACAGTTTTGGTAATCTGACCAATATTACTTTCAGTCAGCTTAATACTCATCCGCAGTTTAATCGCAATCAGTTCAAATTTACACCGCCCAAAGGTGTAGATGTATTAAGCCAGTAAAATAGATTAATAGCACAACAGGCAGCCTGTACCTGCCTGTTTTATATTACTTATTAATTAGATGTCAGCAACGATAAACGTATGAGCGTCCGTTATGAACACCCCGGCACCAGCGCGGGCGGAACATCATCCAGTCCATATCATCATCCCATCTGCGCTGCATTGCCCAGTTCTGCGCCTGCTGCAATTTAATTTTGTTAATATAATTATTCCATGCCAGCTTGTAACAACTCTGAAAAATAGGCAAATTAACTCTTTGCCGGTATTCTTCTGCTAATTTGGCATTGGCAGGATCAGATAAAAATGTCGGGTTTTGCATTTGTTCCCGCATTAATTCAGCAGTACGGGTATCACACTGTGCAGCCAGATCCAGCTGCAGTTTTTGCTGTGCAGCCTTTTCTGCTGCTGCACGCTCGGCCTGACGGGCAGCTTTTTGCTCAGGTGTAGCACAAGCAGCCAATGCTAAAACGACTATGCCTAAATAGCAAATTTTCCGCCAATACATACAGATTCCTTTTATCCGATTACTTTCAGATCCTTATAATTATACACCAGGACATTATGGCATTTAATTGTTATAGCCTTGATGTTTGGTTTATCGGTTTTCGTTGCCAGTATGGTTTATAAGCCTGTAATGGCTGCCAGCTCAAATTTCGTTCGGATAAAATTGACTGTATTCCTCCCATCCGGTCTGTTCGTAAAAGACTAATATTTTCCTGTGCCAGCAATGCTTGCACCTGAATATGCGGATGACCGTAAGGATTTGCAAAGCCTGCACTGGCCACGGCATATTGAGGGGCAACTGTCCGGATAAAAGCAGCATCACTTGAATAACGGCTCCCATGATGACCTAAAACTAAAATCTGGCTGAACAATTTATCTCCGTAAGCTTTTAGCAAGGCCTGCTCGCCTTTTTTACCTAAATCGCCGGTTATCAACACGGCTTTATCGGCACTGACTACTCTTAAAACACAGCTATAATCATTTTTTCCTTTTTTATTAGTCGCTACTGGCTGATTAAGAAATTCAAACCAGATATTGTCCCACTGCCAGTTAGCTCCGGCTGTACATGGGTGGACAGGAAACTGATATGCGCTGATTTGTCCGGCGATGATTTTTTTAGGTTGCAGCTGCTTTTTAATCAGTACAGCACCGCCGTCATGATCAGCATCATTATGTGAGAGTACTAGCGTATCAAGCTGCCTGATACCGGCTGCGCGTAAGTTAGGTAATAACACCGATTGCGCAGCGTATGCTGTACCCGTATCAAATAATAATTCATGCCCGGCCGTACTAATGCTCACAGCCAGACCTTGCCCGACGTCCCATACTCTAACTAATGCTTCACCATGAGCAGGACGTGGCGGCCGGTAACTGAGCATTAACAATAAGATAAGCAGGCATAGCGGACGCAGATGCCAGCCCCGTGGCAGCAACATAATTAAAACAGACAGCATCGCCAGCAACCACAAAGCTAATGGCGCATGTGCGGGATAATATTCCGGCGCATATTCGGCTATTGTGTTCAGTATCTGCATAGTTTTTTCGGTAAGATATGCAGCAAAAGTACGCAAGAAATCTAACGGAACAATCATTGATAATAATGCTATTGGTACCAGAACCAGTGTGAACCACGGAATGGCCAGAGCATTTACCAATGGCGATATGACAGGTATTGAACCAAAACAGAAAGCTACCAGTACGACTGAAGCAAGCCCGGCAGCCCATTGTGCCTGCACTAACTGAAACAATTTAATTTTATGATTTACACCTTCTCCTGCCCACATCAGAACTGCAACTAACAAAAAAGAAAGCCAGAAACCAACACTAAGAACGGACAGAGGATCAAACAGCAATACAAGTGCTATCGTCAGCCACCAAATTTGAAATGCTCGCAAATACCCCCGCCGCCACGTCAGCGCCAGAATGATAATCATCAGCATACTTCGCTGAGTCGGCACGGCAAATCCGGCCAGAGCACTGTATACAATCGCAGTAATTACCGCTGCACCGCGTGTCAGTATCCATGGTTGTGAAATCTGAAAAGGGAGATATTGTAAGCATTTGCTGCACAGCCATGCGGCCAGCATGGCTAACATCCCTACATGTAAGCCGGAAATGCTGACCAGATGATTTAAACCCAAAGGACGGAATACCTGCCATGCTTCAGCCGGTAATGCAGACTGTTCGCCAACCGTAAGTGCCTTTATTAATGCTACGCCCTGCGGATATATCTGAGATTGTGTTTCCCATCGGCCACCGCACCAGACGCGCCAGCTTGTGAGCTTTTCCTTCCAGCCGGACGCAGCCGGAAGTGCTTTGCGCTGACCTTTTACCACAGTAGCCTGAGCGCTGATATGATTAGCCAGTGCCCATGCTTCACGATTGAAACCAACCTTATTAGCTTCACCGATTATGGCTCGCACTTTTGCTTTTATTTGCCATCGGCTGCCAGCCGGCCATTGTTGTTTTGAATAATCAGTCAGTAGCCATTGCTGCTGCCGTCCATCTGGTAATTTAACTTGCGCCACAAAACGACTGCGTTGCTGTTCATATTGCGGGATATCGCTTACAGTAAGCGTAATATTTTGCACACTTGCTTTATCAGTAAGTGGCCATTGATTTTGTAATAAATTATCCGTGTGCCATAATGCAAATATTATTCCGGCACATAAAGCACAACCAAACAAAAAAAACTGCCAGCGCGTAAAAACTGTGAAGACTAACAAAATAAAAAAAGCATATATCCACGGTAAAATCGCTGGTGATGGCAGCAGATAAGAACTGCAAACACCCAATACCCACCACGGTAACCATCCACTGACTACGAGAGTTTTTGACATACAAGCTGCTGTTAATTTTAGATAAATATTTATTTGTAATTACCATAACCACATTATACTGAATTAATTTAAAAATGTTATTGTAATTTTTTAGCCGTTAAAGCTTTTTTAATACTAGATTTATAGAAATCTGAAATAATAACAGGACAGATAATCATGCATAAAATTAAATCAGGCAAATGAAAAAATAAATACTCGATTAACGGGTTTTATTCAGTTCTATTAAAATTGTTTAATCCGGATTAAGATGAAATTCCAATATGTTGTTTTGAAAATATACAGTTATTTTGCTAATCTGAATTTTCAGTATCTGTACTGTTGAATTAAATTTAATTAATCTCAGTAATGCCGCTGTGAAAACAAACAAATATGGGTATAATATAAAGTTTGATAATTTTAAGCCGGCTTTAATTAAAAGGACTTAATCACACTATGGCACAACAGCCTGCCGAGGGCGGAAAACTGAAAAAATCATTAAAGAAATACATGCTCACTGGCGTGCTGGTATGGTTACCTATTATTGTAACAATCTGGGTAATCAGCTATATCATTGGCATGGCAGATCAGCTTGTCAACATTCTGCCTGCTCACTGGCAGCCTCAGGCAATATTGGGATTCAAGATTCATGGTTTAGGCTTACTGTTTGCTATTATTGTCGTATTTTTCACTGGTTTACTGGCAGCAAATATGCTCGGACGCAGAATATTCGCTGCCTGGGATGCGTTGTGGGGACGTATTCCTGTCGTAAAAAGTATTTATTCCGGAGTCAAAAAAGTTTCTGAATCTCTATTGTCAGATTCCCGGCAGTCGTTTAAAACACCCGTACTGGTACCCTTTCCTCAGCCGGATATCTGGACTATCGGATTCGTATCAGGTCACATACCGGATAAACTGGCATCCGCCTTACCGCACCACCCTGAAGAAACTTCGTCAGATAATTATATTTCAGTATATGTGCCCACTACACCTAATCCGACAGGTGGTTACTATATTATGGTTAACAGTAAAGATGTCCGCGAAATTGATATGAGCGTGGATGATGCACTGAAATATGTTATTTCACTAGGTATGGTGCAGCCGGATGAACCACCGCACAACCAGTCATTACAGGCTATTTTCTCTTTACACAAACCAGCCAAACCGCATTAATGCATGATTGGCCGGAAATAATATTCCTGAATGACACAATTAACCGTAATCATAGTAACAAAGGCATCAAAATGCGAACCAACTATTGTGGCTTAATTAATGAGCAATATCTCGACCAGACTGTTACCGTAAAAGGCTGGGTACATCGTCGCCGCGATCACGGCGGTGTAATATTCATTGACCTGCGCGACCGGGAAGGTATCGTACAGGTAGTGATTGACCCGGATACACCTGAAGCTTTTACTCTGGCTGACTCTGCCCGTAACGAATATGTACTGAGTATTACCGGTCGTGTACGTGCACGTCCTGAAGGTACCAAAAACGATAAAATGATTTCCGGCGGTATTGAACTATTAGCAAAAGAAATTGACATACTCAATACTGCTGCCACCCCGCCATTTTTAATTGATGACGAAAGCATCAGTGAAAATGTACGTCTGACTAACCGCGTAATCGATTTGCGCCGCCCGGTAATGCAAAATAATCTGCGACTGCGTTATCGTGTTGCAATGGCTGTTCGCCGATATCTGGACAGTCAGGGATTTATAGACATCGAAACACCAATGTTAACCCGCTCTACTCCGGAAGGTGCACGAGACTATCTGGTACCTAGCCGTGTATTTCCGGGTGAATTTTTTGCTTTACCGCAGTCTCCGCAGCTATTCAAACAGCTACTGATGGTGGCAGGATTTGACCGCTATTACCAGATTGTAAAATGTTTCCGTGATGAAGACCTGCGTGCTGACCGTCAGCCGGAATTTACTCAGATAGACCTTGAAACTTCGTTTTTAAGTGAAAACGAAATCATGGATATCACTGAAAACATGGTTAAGCTGGTTTTTCAGGAAGCTCTGGCTGTAGACCTACCTGTTTTCCCGCGCATGAGCTGGCATGAAGCTATGTTCCTGTATGGTTCGGATAAACCGGATTTGCGTGTAAATCTGCAATTTACCGAATTAACCGATTTGATGAAAACGGAAGAGTTTAAAGTATTTCGTGCGGCTGCCGATATGAAAAACGGCCGTGTTGTTGCCTTACGTGTCCCTAATGGTGCCAGCCTGAGCCGTAAGGAAATAGATACCTATACAGAATTTGTTGGTATCTATGGCGCAAAAGGTCTGGCGTATATCAAAGTAAATGACATTAGCAAAGTAAACAATACAGAAGATAGCGGTTTGCAATCTCCGATTGTGAAATTCCTTTCTGATCGTGCTTTGCAGTCTATTATTGAGAAAACCGGTGCACAAAATGGCGATATCATTTTCTTCGGTGCTGATAAAGCCAAAGTGGTTAATGAAGCTATTGGCGCGCTGCGCGTTAAAATTGGTCACGAGCATGGTGCTGCTAACGGCTATTTTGCTGACGAATGGCGTCCATTATGGGTAGTTGATTTCCCGATGTTCGAATATGATGAAGAAGAACATCGCTGGTCTGCTATGCATCATCCTTTTACTGCACCTAAGGCCGGTCATGAGGATTTACTGGTATCTGCACCGGATCAATGTATTGCCCGTGCTTATGATATGGTGCTAAATGGCTGGGAAATCGGTGGAGGCTCTATTCGTATTCATCGTGCAGATATTCAAGAGAAAGTATTTGCTGCACTGAAAATCACTCCGGAAGAGCAACAGAATAAATTCGGTTTTCTGCTGAACAACCTGAAATTCGGTGCTCCTCCGCATGGAGGTCTGGCGTTTGGTCTGGACCGACTGGTAACCCTGATAGCTGGTGCTGACTCCATTCGTGATGTTATCGCATTCCCGAAAACTCAGCGTTCGCAGGATTTACTGGTAGATGCACCAAATCATGTTGACGAAAAACAATTGCGTGAGCTTGGCCTGCGTTTACGTCAAAAAGTTCAGACTGAAGAGAAAAATTAATTTATTCTTTTGATAAAAAACTGCCTGATAAAATTTATCAGGCAGTTTTTTATCTTTTAGGCAAAGTACTATTTATAAATTAAATTTAATCAGCGTCTCTTTAGCCAGACACCAGATTCGATATGCGGTGTGAAAGGAAACTGATCAAACATGGCGACCTGTTTAACGCTATGAGTAGCTAATAATGTTTGCAGATTTTCGTGCAAAGTGACCGGATTACAGGATACATAAATAATGTTATCAAATTTCTGTAACAACTTAAGAGTGTCATGATCAATACCGGCTCTCGGAGGGTCCACAAAAACCGTACTGAACTGATAATCAGCCAGATTAATCTGCTCGCTGGCCAATCGCCGGAAAGTTCGGATGCCTGTAAATGCTTCTGTAAATTCTTCTGCCGAAAGTCGTGCTAATGCAATATTATTGATATGATTATTTTCAATATTCCAATGCGCTGCCTGTACAGAAGTTTTTGATACTTCTGTAGCCAGAACTTTGTGAAATTGGCGGGACAGCGGCAAAGTAAAATTACCATTACCACAATAAAGCTCCAGTAGATCTCCGCCATTGATCGATTGAGCAACATCAACAGCCCAACCCAGCATCGACTGACTAACTTCTGCATTCGGCTGAGTAAAACCACCTTCAAACTGTTTATACTCAAAGATTTCATTATGAACTTTTAAGCGTTCAATAACATAATCGCGTTCCAGAACTACCTTTTGCCCACGGCTGCGTCCCAAGATCTGAATGTTCAGTTCGGTGGCCAGCGATTTAGCTGACTGAGCCCAGACATCATCCAGTTTTTTATGATAAATCAGAGTAACCAGCGTATCGCCAGCCAGTGTTGTTAAAAATTCAACTTGAAATAAGCGTGTTTTTAACTCTTCTCTGGCCTGTATTTTGCTCAGTAAAACAGGCATCAATGAGTTAATATTTTCATGAGCTATGGCAAAATCACGTATTTTACATACATTACCGGAACTGGCTTTTTCTCCCGGGGTAAACATAGCATAACTACAGCTGTTTCCTTCATGCCAGATACGAAATTCCGCACGCATCCGGTAATGAGAAGCCGGAGAAGTGAAAATCTGTATTGGCGGAAAAGCACAGTCTGCAAATAGTTGCTCCAGATAGTGCTGTTTATCAGATAATTGTTGCTGGTAAGTAATACCGGTCATATAGTTATCAGCCAAAGCAAAAAGGGCTTATTATATCAAACCCCGTTCTGTTCCCGTACATCGCGCAGAATTTGCCGGCCATAATCATCTGCAGCAATCATATCCGCAATTCTTTTTGCAGTATCTTCAGCACTTTGCAACTGATTTTTATCCTTTAAGCCTATAAAATTTTGTACCAGGGGAAATTTATCAGCATCGGCAGAACGGATATTTTGCTGCATATTGGTATCAACAACGCCGGGAGCAATACTGGCAATACGTACATGCGGATGTTGTTCAGCGGCTACTACTGCTGCATGCTGATCCAGTGCCGCCTTAGTAGCTCCATATACACTCCAGCCTGCTACCGGATGCCGTCCGGCACCACTACTGATATGCGCAATGCGAATTTCAGCTTTCGGAGCAGCGGCAATCACCGCATTAGTTAATAGTAATGGTGCAGTAATATTTACAGTTACCGCTTTAATAATTGCATCACAATCCTGCTGGCCTATTATTGAATTTGGCTCTACCATACCAGCGTTGTTTATCAGAATAATTTCATTTTTATTTTCAAGACCACTTTGCCAGCTGGCTGACCGGATTAATGTCGCCATAGCATCAGCATCAGAAAAATCAATTGAATATTCCAGTAATTTTTCCGGCGGATTATCCCAGCCATGCCGTGATAGACCGACAACTTTAACTTCTTTTGTCAAGTAATATTTTGTCAGAGCCCGTCCCAACCCCCGACTATGACCAGTAATAATTACACAACATTGCATATTAAATTCCCTTTTTCAAAAATTATCTGAGTTTCTAGCCAGATAGTAATCATACACTTTACTTATGCAGTAAAAAAATCAGATTTTAATTTGTTTAAATATCAACTTGATTTACGGAGAGATTGACTTTATTAAGTTAAGTATTATCATGCGATGTAAATTTTATGCCTGTTATTTAAAGGAAACTTTTATGTCGTTAAGCATTATTCGCCATGATTGGTCGCTACCAGAGGTTATCGAATTATTTCAACTGCCATTTAATGATCTAATTTTTCAAGCACAAACAATACACCGACAATTTTTTGATGCCAATAAAGTGCAAGTATCAACTTTACTATCCATAAAAACCGGTGCTTGTCCGGAAGACTGTAAATATTGTCCGCAATCAGTTCATTATGATACTGGTCTGGAAAAAGAAAAATTACTTGAAGTTCAAAAAGTAATTGAAAAAGCCAAGGCTGCAAAAGCAATCGGTTCAACACGTTTCTGTATGGGTGCTGCCTGGAAGCATCCCACTGCCAGAGATATGCCGTATGTTCTGGAGATGGTAAAAGGTGTTAAAGCACTGGGCATGGAAACCTGTATGACTCTGGGCAAATTGTCACAGGATCAGGCTCATGCGTTATCTGAGGCCGGATTAGATTTCTATAATCATAATTTAGATACTTCACCCGAATTTTACGGAAACATCATTACTACCCGTACCTACGCGGAACGTTTGCAAACATTGGCTTATGTCCGAGAAGCAGGCATTAAAATTTGCTCAGGCGGAATTCTTGGAATGGGTGAATCTTTAAAAGACAGAGCCAGTTTATTAATTCAACTGGCTAATTTAGATGAACATCCGGAAAGTGTTCCCATCAACAATCTGGTCAAGGTTAAAGGCACACCTTTAGCGAATGAACAGGATATTGAACCGTTTGATTTCATCAGAATGCTTGCAGTGGCCCGTATTATGATGCCTAAATCACATGTGCGATTATCCGCAGGGCGTGAACAAATGAATGAGCAAATGCAGGCACTGGCTTTTTTAGCAGGAGCAAACTCTATATTTTATGGAGATAAATTGCTTACCACATCTAATCCTCAAGTTGAAAAAGATAATGCTTTATTTATTAAATTGGGTATCAATCCCGAACAATGTGAAGATTATAGTGATGAGATACACCGGGCGGCTATTGTTCAAGCAATTTCCGAGCAAACACAAAATAATATGTCTGGTAATATTAACGAAGCTTAGTAACTCAGTGTTGTTTAAGCTCGTTTGTACAGTTGAGTGAATTGATAAATCTATACTGCAATATATAAAATTCCTTGAATTAACCTTTAGTGTGCATAAAAACAAAAAGCAAGAGTTGCTGTCAAAACTTGCATTTCTTGAAAACCTGAAGAGCGGTAGCCTAATCTGCTCTACTGGTGAGCGGAAATTGATGGTCACAATACTAAGGTTCTTTCAGGTGGTACAGCGAATGTATTAAGTATAGTGATTCAGATAGAACTGATTAAAACGTTTTTGCTTACATGCGTTTTATGTTACTAGGTGAAATTTTCACAGCCTGTGATATAGAACGGCAGATGCTAGCCTTGGACTTTATTATTCCTACAGATTTTTATCAGATAATTATCGTAACGCATGAAGACACGACTTAAGCTATTGCTAATACCCTGATTACATTGTAACTATTAAACTAAGGTAATAAGCTTCGGTTTTTATTTCCTAATTAATACGATAAAATCAAATTTTTAATTAATTTTCCCAAGAACAAGTGAGAATGACTAACAAAAACAAAACTAAAGACAACACAATATTAGCTATGAGAGCTCAACGGACTCTTAATGACTTAGGTGTAAATCTACTTATCCCGCAAGACTCTAAACAATGGAAGTCGTTTATCTGTAATCTTCGAGTTAATCTTCTGGGTTTATCTGCTGAAGAATTCTGGGAGATTTTAGGATTATCCAGAAGTTCTGGTGTCAAATATGAAAGTTCAGATAGATCTTACAGCAGACAGCCTAATCGGAAACTTATGCTTCTTATAGCGGAATCCTTTAATCTGAGCTGGGAGCCACTCAACCAAGTATTTGATAATCCTATTGATTCAAAATCTTCCACAAAAATGTTAGAAATGCTGAAAAAAAATAATGTCAGCATGCAGGAACTTGAGATTCTTTTAAGATGTTTGAGTGATTTACGGAAATTACATTCTAAAATAGAAAATAAAAATTAACCTTTATTATGTTTTTGCATAAATTCTGGTAATTTAAACAACTCAGTACTTCTCAGTATCTACAAAAATCTGGTCAGATGGAATTTCGCATCGGACCAGTAGCCTATTTGGGTTTAGGCAGAATACACCATAAACAACGTGTTGCAGATGCTATAAAGAACAATACGTTTAACAAATTCTAGTAACCGTTTATTATGCAAAGTACCCAAGTGACTGAATAACTCTGGACGAATCCATAACAAGGTTTCCTTTACTTTATTTATGACATATATCTCCTTTATTAAACTGCTTCAATTAAATATAAATTCGGATTACAAGCATCTACAGCGATAACTCTCCATTTAAAGTTAACAGGTGCTCCTTTCTTTACTAGGGTCGTTCCATACGTATTTAACGGGTGATTGAGATTTTCATTGGATGTACTAGGCGGAGTTTGAGCTCCACATACAACATAATCCCCAAAACTCAAATCCTGTCCTGTCACAAACATACGAACTAATGATGCATGGTGAACACAAACTCCATACGACAAACCGTCTAAAGTACCTGAGGCTACAGAACTAACAAAACCTTCAATTTCATCATTTTCTTCACACAGCACCATTGCACTAGAACTTGTACGCTTAATTGCTTTGTTACAATCATTATTCGAAAACTTGGAATTTAATGTGCCGAAGGTATTATTAACTACATTTCGACGATTATATTCGAAGTCAATACTTAGATTAAATTTAGCCATTCATTTTCCTTAGTTAGACTTAAACTGACCCATCCTGTTGATTTTTTCCTGGGCCTCTGACTCAATATCTTTTGGGTCATTTAATGCTACTCAGCCCGATAAATATTTCTGCTGAAACCTAATGTTAATTTGTTAATGCAAAACCTCACAATCCTCAGTTAATAGAATTACTCTTTTTCCTCCATTTATGCTTTTTAAATTTTTTGGTGTACTGGTTTGATTCAAATCCTAACTTCATGTACCTTATGAAGTATTGTTCTGAACACCTTTTAATGAATTTCAAATACAGCTGAATTATAGTATCAGCTCATCCATTTGTATACAATTTTTATACAAATATGAACTTAAAACTGGAATTTAAGGTGGTACTTTAGCGTTAATTTTAGAATATTTATTGTATTTTGAATGATTTATAATGATTGACACCTTTACTTATGAGCACGCCGTTAACAACACCTCCGCTGGCACCTAAAACCATAGCTATTCTTAAACAACTTAATATATATTGCTTAGAAGATTTACATCTTCGCGGAGCGATAACAGCGTTTTTACAATTTAAAAGCATCAGTACAGGCTGTACAGACAGTCTTTTGTGGCAATTTATTGCTCTAGTAGAAGATCGCTCAGTTCAATCGTTTACATCTGAAGAAAAAGATTACTGGCGCCAGCAGCTTAAACTGCATCCGCCAGTAGCTGTCTTTCCGTCTGAAAAAGTTATGCAACAATGGATGCATCAGGCTCTGGATGCAGCGCATCAGGCTTCTATACTGAATGAAGTGCCAGTTGGTGCTGTTGTTGTCTGTGAAAACACTCTGGTTGGTTATGGCTACAATCGCTGTATCGCTGATTGTAATATTAGCCATCATGCAGAAATTCAGGCATTAACGGCAGCCAGTAAGGCATTGGGAAATTACCGTCTGGAAAATTGTGATGTTTATATTACTCTGGAACCGTGCGCTATGTGTGCAAGTGCATTAATACAAGCACGAATCAGAAGGGTAATTTATGGAGCTAGTGAAACAAAAACCGGGGCAGCCGGCAGTGTGATTAATTTATTTACTAATCAGCAGTTAAATAAACACACTGCAATCATTGGTGGTGTTCTGGCTAATGAATCCACCCAATTATTACAGGATTTTTTCCGGCGCAAGCGCAGCTCGGTATAAACCAATGCTGCTGCAATCAGAAATTACAGTAGATCGTAGCCAAATTTACCAATCATAATACACAGAAGAATAATAAAACCTTTACGCAATAATTTGCTGCCGCCACGCATTGCTAATCTGGCACCGATGATCCCTCCGCTCAGATTGGCAATAGCCAGTGGAATTGCCCAATGCCATACGACATACTGATGTGGAATAAAAAATATCAGTGCGGCAAAATTTGTTGTGAGATTAATAACTTTAGAAGATGCTGTTGCGGTAATAAAGTCAAAGGCAAAAAAGCGAACAAATATAAAAGCCAGTAAGCTGCCTGTACCGGGACCGAATATACCGTCATATAAACCGATTAAGGCGCCCATTAACAGTCCGATAATATACTCACGTCGGGTCAGCCGGCTTTGGCGCTGAACCTGACCCAGATCCTTTTTCAAAAAGGTATAAATCGCCATAATGATTAAAATAACCAGAATAGACGGTTTCATCCACGCTGTGGGCAGATATTCCACAACATGAGCACCCATATATGAAAAAGCAAATGCAAGTACGGCAGCAGGTAACAGCATTGCCCATGGAACCGGTATACGTCGGGTATATTGCACAGCTGCTACTAAAGTACCACAGGCAGAAGCAAATTTATTTACCCCTAGAACAACCGGTGTGATGGTTTTCTGTGGTAATGCACCAAACAGCCCGGGGATTTGTAACAACCCGCCACCACCGACAGCTGCATCCATTAAACCGGCACTGAATCCGATAATTAATAACCACCAGATATGAGAATCACTTAACCATTCCACGATATATCCTACTAGCGCATGGCACGTGTGGTAATACGTTTAATTAACTCTTGCTGATTACGGGGTAATCCGTCTTCGCAGAAAGTCTGATACAGCACCGATCGCACTTTATCCAGTTGATTCAGGCTGGTACCAATTACTTTCCATTGACTATTGCGCGGCTGTATCCAGCGTTTATTCACATCGTCACCATATCCGAACACCTTCATGCGCCGTGTCGGGCAATGAATAGCTTCAGCAGTAAGGTTATTAATCCCCTGATCTGATTGCTGGTTCAGAATATAATGGATAGTACGGTCTGTATTGATTTGAATACTGTTCAGCATTAATTTTGGCTGGCCCTGATATGTCTGGCTGATATAAACATCAGCCCATTGCTCATTACCGGCCGGATACGCAGGCATAGGTACAGCCTGCTCTTCCCAAGGCTGATTTTCATCAGGTCCAATATAATGCTCGTTATATAAAGTTTCCCTGCGTGCCAGTGCACAAGCACAAACACCAAGAAGTAATACAGTCAATACGGTTTTGGTAACTTTCATACCATGCTCCGAAACCGGATATACAATCCGGCTTTATTCTGAAATACTGTTTATCATTTGTCATACAACAAAATGCTGTCTGTAATCTCATGAGAACAGACAGCCGGATTCTGCCATCAAAGTTTTAAGGCGGCCAGAACCTGAGTTTTTACTGCTTCTACCGGTTGGGTTCCGTCTACACGGATATAATCCGGTGCGTTGGCATCATTCTGTTTACCATAGAAATCAATCAGTACTTCTGTTTGCTCGTGATAAACCTGTAAACGTTTTTTAATAGTTTCTTCCTGATCATCATCACGCTGAATCAGTGGTTCACCGGTTTCATCATCAATATTGTTGACTCTTGGCGGATTGTAAACCAGATGATAAGTTCTGCCTGAAGCAAGATGGACACGGCGACCGGACAGACGTTCAATAATGACATCATCGGGTACGGCAATCTCTACTACAGCATCCAGATGCACACCCGCTTTTTCCATTGCTTCAGCCTGAGCCAGTGTACGCGGGAAACCATCAAATAAGAAACCATTAGCACAATCCGGCTGGGCAATACGCTCTTTTACCAGACCTATAATAATATCGTCACGAACCAGCCCGCCCGCATCCATAATTTTTTTGGCTTCAATGCCCAAAGGTGTGCCGGCTTTTACTGCTGCACGCAGCATGTCTCCGGTAGAAATCTGCGGTATGTTAAACGCAGCAGTAATAAACTGTGCCTGTGTGCCTTTTCCGGCACCCGGTGCACCTAATAATAAAACTTTCATTTCAACTCCTGAATATATCTGTGATTTGATTTAATATTATTACTAATATTTATTTTTTTACTTCTGTCCAGTTCGTGCGTACACGCTCCAGATCCGCAGCTGTATCCACACCCGCAGCCGGAGCATGCGGTGTGATTTGTACCGCAATATTGTAACCATGCCACAGTACGCGCAGCTGCTCAAGTGATTCAGCCTGTTCTAATGGTGATGGAGTCAAATCTGCATATTGGTGCAAAAACTGTACCCGATAACCATAAATGCCAATATGACGATATACCGGAATATTTGCCGGCATGACTTCAGCGCCGCTGCGCATTAATTCACGCGGCCATGGAATAGCCGCACGGCTAAAGTACAAGGCATTATTTTTGTTATTTAACACAACTTTAACACAATTGGCATCTGTAAAATCTGTGTAATCAGTTAATAGATGTGCTGCTGTGGCCATTGGTGCTGAACTTTGCTGTAATTGTTCAGCTACAGCATTAATCAGCTCAGGTTCAATCAAAGGTTCATCACCCTGGACATTTACAACACAGTCTTCTCCAGCGAGATTCAGAATGCCGGCTGCTTCAGCCAGACGAGTTGTCCCGCTCTCATGCTCCGGAGCGGTTAAAACAGCTTCAATTCCATGAACCTGACATGCAGTCTGAATATCAGCATGATCTGTTGCCACAACTACTCTTCCGGCTTTGCTGGCAAGTGCACGCTCAGCTACCCTTACTACCATCGGTTTACCATATATATCGGCTAAAGCCTTATTGGGTAAACGACTGGAGGATAGTCGTGCCGGAATCAGAACAACAAAATTACTCATGTGTCGCCGTACATTCTTCATCAGTTAAATTACGAGCTTCATTTACCAGCATATAGGGAATACCATCTTTTACCGGATAAGCCAGCCGTGATGCTTTACACCACAGTTCCTGCTGCTGTGCATGCCATTGCAGTTTTCCTTTACACTCGGGGCATACCAGTATATCCAGATATTTTTGATTCATTTTTAATCCTTAGTTTCGCAAAAGTGGCAAGCGAAGTTTATGGTTGTTGATTTAGCAGGTTTCCTGAATGCAGTAATACCAGTTAATAATTTATAAATATCGTCTTTAAATGACTTTACCATATATTAAAATGGCAATATAGAGGCTGCTTAATACAGAACCTGAAATCGTAGTCAGTTTGTATCGTCTACCAACGATATACTGACAATTTATTGAAATTTTACCAGCAGCCGGAGTCTATGGCATCTTTTTCATTGCAGAAAAGTATTTATTTTATTTAGTAAGGTCTAAGCCTAATTTTAACTGAATCAATTCAGCTAAATCCGGGCAGATTTGTGCTGAAAGTGGTAAGACCCAAATATTATATTGCAAAGGTTTTTTCAATTTGACTGCATCTTTTTCTGTAATAAATATTATTTCTGCATCAGGCCAGTCTTCGGATTGAATAGTTGCGTGATCATTCAGCGCAATGGTTTCTTTCAGATGAATACCCAGTATCTGTAATGCCTGAAAAAAACGTTGCGGTTGTCCGATACCTGCAATTGCCGCGCATTTTTTTTCTGAAAATTCATGGGCTTTTGCAGTCTGTTGCGGCTGATTTAAACAATAGAAATCGCCATAGTTCAATTGACTGAAACCACACCATTGTGTTTTTATTAAATTCAGTTGCTGTGCCTGCTGAACAGAATTCGCATCACCCTGACTGAATACTACCGCATCTGCTCCCTGTAAGCGCTCAACTGGTTCGCGTAATGGGCCATTAGGCAATATATCCAGTTTTTGTCCGATATCTGCGGCCGGAAATACTATAACTTCCATATCCCGGCAAAGTGCATAATGTTGTAAACCATCATCACTTAATAAAAGCTGCAAATCCGGATATGCATTTAACAATGCTCTGCCGGCAGCTTCACGAGTAGAAGCAACTGCAACCGGTGCCTGAGTTTGCTGATACAGCATTAATGGTTCATCTCCGGCGTCTGCCGCGGTAGATTGGGCATTCAGAATAACCGTTTCTTTACTTAAACGCCCATAGCCGCGGCTGATGATACCTACCCTTATCTGCCGCTGCTGTAAAGTCTGTACCAGCGCAGCGACTAAAGGTGTTTTACCAACACCGCCAACATGAATGTTACCGATTACCACTACCGGACAAGGCAGTTTTTTAGTCGGCAAAATGCCCGATTTGTACAGCCAGCGCCGTAACAAAGCAATACTTTGAAATAATCGTGCAAGCGGCCACAGTAACAATACCAGCGCTATACGCGGATGCTGCCAGTGCTTTTGTATTAAACCGGCTAACCAGCCCATAACTCTGCCTATTAATAACAAAGCTGCACTATACCATGCTGTATATGCAGAACTGAACTATGATAAAAAAACGCCGTATAATATCTACAGAATAAAACCGCTCTGAATATGGTATCCATTATGTCTGATTTCTTTGCTCCGGCTGCTTTAAGTGTATCTGAACTCAATGCTTACGCCCGTCAATTGCTTGAAGACAATCTGATTGATTTATGGGTTGGCGGTGAAGTTTCTAATCTTACCCGTGCAGCCAGCGGTCATTTCTATTTTTCTTTAAAAGATGCCCGTGCACAAGTCAGATGTGTACTGTTTAAAGGTGTGGCACAGCAGCTGAGCCAGCCCTTACAGGAAGGTGATCATATAGAAGTAGCCGGAAAAATCAGTATTTACGAAGCACGGGGTGAATTTCAGATTACCATTAATGCAGTGCGCCACAAAGGGTTGGGACAATTATATGAAGCGTATGAGCGGCTGAAACAGCAGTTAACTGCCGAAGGTTTATTTTCAAAGGAACGCAAACGTCAGCTACCTGTTCATCCTAAAGTGGTCGGTGTAGTGACCAGTCTGGCCGCAGCAGCTTTACGCGATGTTGTAACAACCCTGCGCCGGCGCCATAGCGGTATCCGTGTTATTGTTTATCCGACAGCCGTACAGGGTGCAGGGAGTGAACATCAGATTGCTGCTGCTATTACCAGGGCCAATCAGCAGGCACTGGCTGATGTACTGATAATTTGCCGAGGAGGCGGCAGTATTGAGGATTTGTGGTCTTATAATGAAGAAATCGTCGTACGAACGGTAGCCGACAGCGCAATTCCCACTGTGAGCGGTGTTGGTCATGAAACTGACTTTACCCTGACCGATTTTGCCGCAGATGTTCGCGCCCCAACACCGACAGCAGCTGCCGAACTGGTTAGCCCTGATATGGAGCAATTAAGACATAGTGTTACTCAATGGCAAAAGCGTATACACCAATTACTGGAACAACGTTATTATGATGCTTCACAAAAACTAGACTGGCTTGCTCGTCAGTTAAAGCACCCGCAGCAAAACTGGCAGCAACAGCAGCAGCAACTAAGGGATTTAGCACGTCTGTTACAAATTGGCATGCAGCGTCAGATCAGGCAGCATCGGCAAAATCTAATACAGCAACAACGCAGTCTGGAAAATACACGACCGCAAACTATTCATGCACTACAGGCACTTGAATATCGGAAACAACAATTACATCAGATCTGGCAAAATATTTTTATGCGCGCGCAACAACGGCTGCAACAGCAGACATCTGTGTTACAGGCAGTCTCTCCTCTACAGATTCTCGCCAGAGGTTATAGCGTTGTCACTAATCAGCGCGGGCAGGTAATACGTGATGCAAACAAATTAAAAACCGGCCAGTATCTTAATATTCGCTTTGCTTGCGGTGAACGTAGCGTACAGGTTGCTCCGCCGAAAATTCAGTCTGATTTATTTGATAATTAAGATATACATTTTCAAATGTATTTCTATTCTATTGCGTAAATTGCTATCACTAAGAATTCGGTGATTAACTGTTTGTTGATTTAAATTCAGATTTTTAATTTAAAAATAAATTATTCTTTGAAATGTTATGTTAAATAAATTTTTGACAGACAATTAACTTAATAAGAATAGGAATTTAAATGTCACTGTTTGCTCGTTTATTTGGGAAAAAATCTAAAGATACAGTTACTACGGTAGCTGAAAATACAAATACTAAACAATCAATAGGATTAAGTGTTGTATTTAAAGGATCTCTTAATTTTGATAAAGATAACTTATTAGATAAATTAAGATATCTGGATTCTTCAATAACAAATGTCAAATACGAAACCCCTGCCGGAGAGCTTGAACAAGGCGTTTTTGCTTTAATAAGCTGGGGAAAACACGTAGTTAAACTAATCGGATTCAATGCGCCTTTTCCTGCTGATGCATTGGAAACGTGTGTTGAGCCAGCACATTATAGTCAGGATGTCAAAAATCAAGTTCGTAAAAATGATAGTCATGTAATTTTGTACTATACAGGACATGATGAAGATGTATTAGAACAATATTTAGCTTTATCCCGTCTGGCGGTATGTTTTGAAGAATTTAACGCATTAGCAGTTATTAATGAAAACGCTCATTCTTCACTTCCTGCAAATGTTTTAAGTAACTTACTTAGTGATGAAGACAGTGCAAAGAGTTTATGCGATTGTTTACCGTTATTTTTCTGCGGGTTTGTTAAATATATTTTAGAAGACGTTAAAGGTGTCTGGATGCGCACTTACGGTGCTGATGTATTTGGATTGCCTGATTTTGCTGTATTAGCAAATAACCATGATGAAGGTTCTGACTATTTCGATATGTTTGGTAATATTTTATCCTATCTGCGTCAGAGCGGAGCAACTATGAATCCCGGGGATACAATGGAAATTGGCGATAATAAAATGTTGTCATTGCGATCTCCGCAGGAGAATGAATACTTTCTGAAAGATACAGGTAATGTTTTGGTTGTAGAGATCGGTAAATAGTTAAACAAATCAATAAATTATTCTTAAGCAGAAATTATCCATTATTAAGCAATATAAAACGACTTCCGATATTAAATTTGATATCGGAAGTCGTTTTATATTTAGGTAAATTAAAAAATAATTGTTTGTTCAATCAGATATGCAAACACAATCAATAATTATTTTAAATATCACGATATCAGATAGTTACCTTACTGCTTCTGTTTATTTGATAACATAATGCTTATTGTGCACAGTAATATCAGCTACTCTGTGCTCAGACTGAAAAATATCATAAGCAGGCTTCAATTCGCTCCAAAAAGGCATATAAGCTGAGTTTTGAAACTTTTGCATATTTAATGCTGTCATTCTGAATGGAAAAATATGAATGGGTATTCGCTTCTGTCCGCTGTTTATAGCTTGATTAACAACAGCATAGATTTGTTCTATTCCCTTGTCAGTCATAGCATAGCAACCGATGGACACGCAGTTTCCATGAATCATGATAAAGCTTCCTGTGTATCCATTGGCACGGTCATAGGCATTCGGGTAGCCGATGTTAAAAGCAAGATGATAATTACTATTTGGCTTTAATAGATTTTTCTCGGTTGCGTAAAATCCTTCCGGACTTTTGCCATCACCTTCGGCTTTTTTAGGTCCCAGACCACCTGAATATGTACAGATATCCCATGTCCTGTACAGCTGATAATTATTATTTTTGTGCTTATACCATATTTCTAATATTCCTTCCTGTTTGAATAATCGCAGATAAATTTTGTCACCACTAACAGGAGGAGAGACTGTTACTGCCGTATTTTTTATATCTATAGTTTTAATTTTCTGGTCAATAGTATAATTTCTAAAAAATAATGATACACCTGCAACTACGCCCGCGAATCCGATAACAATCATACAGATAGTCATTAATCTTCGAGATAGTGTCTTTACCGGATTTTTTTTATTAGCGAAAAAAGGATAAATAATTAATCCGATGCTTCCGATAAATATCAATATGGGAAGTAATATCATTAGTTGTTCGCTAAATAATACAGACATAATTTGTTTCCGTTGAGACCGAGTTACCCAGCAGTTAATCAGAAAACTGAATACAGAACAACCAATTGATTTAGCTATACAATTCTATCCTGAGGATTTCTTCCTGCCCAGTCGCATACAAACTGCCATGCTACTCTTCCTGAACGGCTGCCACGGCTCTGGCTCCAATTTAATGCTGCACGTCTTGCTGTTTCATCCAGATTCAGACCAGCTTCTTCCAGCCAGTTCTGTACAGCCTGTAAATATGCATTCTGATCAAATGGGTAAAAGCTTAGCCATAAACCAAAACGATCCGATAAAGATACTTTTTCTTCTACGGCTTCCTGAGGATGAACTTCTCCGCCATTACCTGTATGAGCCACATTGTCTGCCATATACTCAGGCATTAAATGCCGGCGGTTAGATGTAGCATATACCAGTACATTGTCACATCGCTGGGATAATCCGCCATCAAGGGTAGTTTTTAATGCTTTGTAAGCATCATCACCGTCTTCAAAAGATAAATCATCACAGAACAGAATGTATTTTTCCGGTCTGGCGGTTAGTAAAGAAAGTAAAGCAGGTAACGTTAACAAGTCACTTTTATCAACCTCAACCAGACGCAACCCCTGATCTGCATACTGATGCAGTAACGCCTTAACCAATGATGATTTTCCGGTACCACGTGCTCCTGTCATTAATACATTATTTGCCGGTCTGCCAGCAAGAAACTGTTCTGTATTACGTACCAGTTGTCGGCGCTGCTCATCAACAGCTGCCAGACAGTCCAGAGAAAAGGTATGCGGATTTGGTAAACTTTCCAGAATACCCTTGTTACCTAATTTATGCCAGCGGTAAGCAACTGCCGTCCAGTCAGGTTCCTGAGCCAATGGTGGCAAAATGGCATCCAGCCGCTGTAAAACAGTTGCAGCCAGATTGATAAATTCCTTACGTTTCATCTATTTCCCTTTAGTTTCTAGAGCAATGATCTATGAATGTTTTTGCAATATTAATGCAAAAGGTGCATCATTTATCCGGTTAATAAAAGCATATTTCAACACTGCTATCTGCTGTTGCGGTAAGCTTCGCGCCCATGTTTGTATTGTTTCCGCTTCAATTTTTCCCTGTTCATGACCCGGATATAAAACTGCAGCTAATACCCCATTATCAGTAAGAAGGTTTAATCCGTTTTGCATCGCCTTAAGGGTTGTATTGGCTTGAGTTGTACAGTTTTTATCTCCGCCGGGTAAGTATCCAAGGTTAAATATGATGGCACTAACCTTACTCTGAATATACTCACTTAGATGTTCATGTCCGGCTTGAATTAACTGTACCCGCTCACGATAACCGGCTTTTGCCAGTCTGTTACTGGTAGCTTCTAATGCAGTTGCCTGTATATCAAATGCGAATACTTTACCTTGGGCACCAACGCAAGAGGCCAGAAACAAAGTATCATGTCCGTTACCAGCAGTAGCATCAATGACTGTATCGCCAGCCTTTACTGTCTGCTGAATGTTTTTATGTACAAAATCCAGAATATTGAGAAGCATAAATTAATTTGTGCTGTCTGATGTTTAGTTAGCCGCCATGGCTACATCTAAGATAAATAAGCGTTAAGCATATCAGATTATATATTAACAGAATGAGCAGGCATACTATGAATAGTAATTTTAGTTATCTGTAATGCTGATACTAGGATAAAATTTGATACATATTAAGTTTAGAAGTGCCAGACTCTTACCTCACATCCCTAATTCACGCAAAAAGCGAATGTCATCAGCCCAGCCGGATTTTACTTTTACCCAAACCTTTAAAAAAACTTTTGTTTCAAATAATTTTTCCATATCCAGTCTGGCTTCAGTAGATATTTTTTTCAGTTTTTCCCCGCCTTTACCAATTAAAATGCCCTTCTGACTTTCCTTATCCACCAGAACTGCAATATAAATCCGGTATAATCCGTCTTCTTCGGTAAACTGTTCTACTTCGACGTTCATAGCGTAAGGTAATTCTTCACCAAGATAACGAAACAGTTTCTCCCGCACAATTTCCATAGCAAGAAATCTTGCCGATTTGTCTGTCACCATATCTTCAGGATAGAGCGGAATACCTATTGGCAGCATGGGCTTGAGAATATGCACAAGTTGAGCCACGCCCAGTCCGTGCTTTGCACTCACCAGAGCAACCTGAGTGAATTTATATGCCTGCTGTACTTCATCAATAAAGTTCTGCAGTACACTTTGGTCTTTTGCCTTAGCCTTATCGACCTTATTAATTACCAGCACTACCGGAATATGTGCAGGTAATTGTTGCAGTACTTCTCTGTCTGCATCCGAAAAACGCAATGCTTCAATCACAAATACAATAACATCCACACCGGCAACTGCCTCAGTAACATTCTGATTGAGACGGTCATTAAGTGCATTGCGGTGATAAGTCTGAAAACCGGGAGTATCTACAAATATCAGCTGTGCTTCATTATCTGTATAAATACCATTAACTTTATGGCGAGTAGTCTGAGCTTTTTTACTGGTGATACTGATTTTCTGACCAATAAGGTGGTTCATTAACGTGGATTTTCCCACATTAGGCCGGCCAACAATTGCAACAAAACCGCAGCGAAAATTTTCTGACTGAGGAGGATAATTGTAACTGGATACTTCAGACATACATTCTTTCTTAAATGATACAAATAACCATAAAATGGTTGATAATAAGCTGAATTATTTCAAAACAAGTAAAATGAATTCTGCTAAATAACACATTGCAGATACCAATTATAAACTACTAAATTACCTGAATATATACAGTTTTATTCGAACGATTTTAGAGAAATGGAGTCATTCTTACTGAACAAATACTTTATGAATACTAAGTAACGAAAGACCTCAGAGTGATTAAACAATATTTTCAAAAAGTTTATTTACAATAAACGGATGAAGTTTACTAACTGGCATCATATATAACCGTCCCCAGAAATTATGATTTTTTACTGAAGCGATCAGATAAAGCATTTTTTTATCCGGCTGCTGGGTATTATCAGTAATACGCAGGCAAAGACAAACATCTAAATGAGAATCTTTAATCTCTAAAGTAAGTTTATCTGCAGTATTTTCAGTAATAGTAAAGAAATGTGCTGAATTTGTTTCACCGGATTGAATCCTCTCCTCATCCAGATAAGTAAATCCCTCTATAGTACGGATGCCAGCAGGTCTAACTATATTATCTCTGATTTTAAATAATATCCTTAGCCATTCAGGCTGACGTGAAGTCATCATTTTATATGCTTCAAAAGCTGTAATATTTTTACCGATTTCTTTTTGCTGACAATCAAGATAGTCCGGTTTATCCGCAATCAGGCTAACACACTCGGGTAATTCATTCAGTATTTCAGAAATTGACTTTGTTTTTCCCATTATTTCCCCTTTATTGTAAGACAATAAGTAATAACAATATGCCACCTTCAATATATTGTAACTTATTTATTTTTTTCTAGGTTTAGCTGCCGGAAACTGCTTTTCTAACCAAACAAGAGCTGTTTGTGCGGTTTGTTGTTCTGCTTCACGCCGGCTGTGTCCGGCTGCTTCAGTCTGAAAGCCGGTTTCTCCTAAATCACATTGCACTACAAATTGTAAATCATGAACATCACCAATCTGATCTACAATCCGATATTTTGGCAATGGCATATGTCGTGCCTGTAAGGCTTCCTGCAGACGTGTTTTTGCATCTTTTCCACTATTCTGAGGATTAATATTACGGATGCGGTCTGCGTATAAATGTCTTACGACAGTCTCAGCAGTATTAAAATCTGCGTCAAAGCTCACTGCGGCAAATAATGCTTCCATAGCATCGGCCAATATAGAAGGCCGCCGGAAGCCACCGCTTTTTAACTCACCAGTACCCAGCAATAAAGCATCTCCGATTTTTAGTTCAGCTGCAATCTGAGCCAGCGTTTCCTGATTAACCAGATTCGCCCGCATTCGTGAAAGTTCACCCTCTGTCAGGCGCGGAAATGCATTAAACAGCATTTTAGCTACAGAATAATTTAAAATCGAATCACCAACAAATTCAAAACGTTCATTGTGTAACGCACTGTAACTGCGGTGAGTTAAAGCCTGCAGCAATAAATCAGACTGCTTAAATTGATAGCCAAGCTTTTGTTGTACATATTTCAAAGCATTTTCATGGCGTACATCAGTTTTTCTCATTTAACCGTCTTTGATAATGAATAACCATAATTAAATAAACAAAGCGCAAGAAAAATCTTGCGCCCGGTATCAGATATTACTGAATCTTCGTACCGATTCGTTTCATATCACCCATATTCAGCCATACCAGAAAGGCTTTACCTACAACAAGCTTATCATCTACAAATCCCCAATAACGGCTATCTTCACTATTGTCACGATTGTCACCCATCATAAAGTATTTTCCTGCAGGAACGGTACAACTAAACCCACTGCCATCAGTCTCATAGTTACACAATTCCCGATATGGAAAATCAGTATGTACTGCTTGCAGAATAACTGGGGGTTGCTGAGGCATTTTCAGTATCTGAATCGATTTATTGCCAAGCTGCTCGGTTACTTGCTGAGCCTGCATATTTATATTTCCAAACTGAGGAACCTGTTCGGAATAATTATAAATTTTCTGCTCATCAGTATCAGTGATTACTTTACCGTTGATTGACAGAATTTTATCCTTGTATGTAATAACATCACCCGGCAAACCGATTACCCGTTTAATATAATTTATACGTGTATCTCGGGGGTAATTAAATACAATTACATCACCACGCTCTACTTTGTTTACCGGAATAAGTACGTTATTCAGAATTGGTAAACGGATACCGTAAGTAAATTTATTCACCAGAATAAAATCACCGGTAATCAGCCCCGGACGCATAGAACTGGATGGAATCTGAAAAGGCTCAGCTAAGAAAGTGCGCAGAATAAATACCACCAGAATAATCGGAAAAAAACCACTCATGTAATCAGTAAAGTGATTATTATCTATATGCCCCGGATTTTTTTTCTTCTGGCCACGATGAATAATCCAGGCTATTCCGGTAAACAATACAAAAATCAGCAAAACTGCGGTAAAACTCATTTTGTATGACAATACACCAAATGCACCAACCAGAATCAGCAAATACCCCCATTGTAATGCTCCGCTCCATTCCCCATTTTCTTCACGCTTTTTCGAGCTTTTCAAAAATAGAACTATTCCCAGCACCAGAAGGATTGCTGCGCCTATAATCATCGTGTTTGACATTTATTAATCTCCAACCTGTAAAATCGCCAGAAATGCAGATTGCGGAATTTCTACATTACCCACCTGTTTCATACGTTTTTTACCGGCTTTTTGTTTTTCCAATAATTTTTTCTTACGGGTAATATCGCCGCCATAACATTTGGCCAGCACATTTTTGCGCAGAGCTTTTACATTTTCACGCGCAATAATTTTACCGCCGATTGCCGCCTGAACCGCAATATCAAACATTTGTCTCGGAATCAGCTCACGCATTTTAGCTACCAGCTCTCTGCCGCGATGAACAGAATTACTGCGGTGAACAATCAGACTGAGCGCATCGACTTTTTCACTGTTAACCAGAATATCCAGTTTAACCAGATCTGCAGCCCTGAATTCGAGAAATTCATAATCAAGCGAAGCATAGCCGCGTGAAGTCGATTTCAGCTTATCAAAGAAATCCATCACAACTTCATTCATTGGCATTTCATAAGTCAGCATTACCTGCCGGCCCATGTATTGCATATTTCTCTGAACACCGCGTTTCTGATTACACAATGTCATTACCGCACCGACATATTCCTGCGGCAATAATATAGTTGCCGTGATAATAGGCTCATAAATTGCTTCAAGTGTACCAATATCAGGTAATTTAGACGGATTTTCAATCTCTAAGCGTTCTCCGCTTTTCATCAGTATTTCATATACCACCGTTGGTGCAGTGGTAATCAGATCCATATTAAATTCTCGTTCAAGCCTTTCCTGGACAATTTCCAGATGCAGCAGACCAAGAAAACCACAGCGAAAACCAAATCCTAGTGCCTGTGAAACTTCCGGTTCAAATTTCAGTGCAGCATCATTGAGCTGTAATTTTTCCAGAGCTTCACGTAATGCATCGTAATCGTGACTCTCAACAGGATATAAACCGGCAAACACCTGCGGCTGCACTTCTTTAAAACCGGGTAAAGGTTCGCTGGCCGGCTCCCGCGCCAGGGTAATCGTATCACCTACTTTAGCCGAACCAAGCTCTTTGACACCGGTAATTAAAAAGCCTACATCACCGGCTTTTAATTCCTGCTTCTGCACAGATTTAGGTGTAAATATACCCAGTTGTTCTACCTGTGTTTCGGCTCCTGTGGCCATGAAACGAACTTTATCTTTCAGACGTACCGTTCCATCGACCATGCGTATCAGCATTACTACGCCAACGTAATTATCGAACCATGAATCAATGATTAACGCTTTTAACGGTGCATCAATTTTACCATTAGGTGCCGGTACTTTTTTTACAATCTCTTCCAGCACATCCTCAATACCGATGCCGCTTTTAGCAGAACAGCGTACAGCATCAATGGCCTCAATTCCGATAATATCTTCTATTTCTTCTATAACCCGCTCAGGCTCTGCTGAAGGTAAATCAATCTTATTTAGAACGGGTAAAACCTCTACCCCCAGGTCAATAGCTGTATAGCAATTGGCTACGGTCTGAGCTTCTACCCCCTGTGATGCATCTACCACCAGTAATGCACCTTCACAGGCAGAAAGAGAACGGGATACCTCATAGGAAAAGTCCACATGCCCCGGGGTGTCAATCAGATTAAGCTGATAAACCTGCCCGTCACGGGCTTTATACTGTAAAGCTGCAGTTTGAGCTTTAATTGTAATACCGCGCTCTTTTTCAATATCCATGGAATCGAGTACCTGTGCACTCATTTCCCGATTTTCAAGACCGCCACAATACTGAATAAAACGATCAGCCAGTGTCGACTTCCCATGGTCAATATGGGCGATAATAGAGAAATTGCGTATATTGTTCATGTAAGCCAATAATTCAAATTAATTCAGACAGCAACATTCTGGTAAATCAATACCAGAAAACCAGAAAATAACTGCTTATTTTAGCGGAATGTACTGTAGCGCGCCCAAGAATTTATAATAATTCAGAAAAGCTTTTAATTTTCAAACATTAGAGCTTAAAAGCTTTCATTAAATTTATCACTCCGGGCAAAGTGCTAATAAATTAACAGATTTTTAAATATTCACACCTTAAGCAGATATTTTAATGTTCAAATTAAATTTTAAACTCATAAAATAAATTTTAAGCGGTACAGAAATTATTTATTAGCAAAGCGATACTATATTATCCTGCCATAAATTTTGTCTGACAAACATAGAAAGTCACTGCCAGAAAGACTACAATATCTTTAACTCAGTTGTTTATTTCAATGAAAGTAGTTGTATGCTAAAAATCAGCACACAGTTTGATGGTGGTAATATTGAGATTGTCGATGCCAGTGATCCGGCTAATATCCAGCTCAAATTACCTAAAGACAATGCGGCCGAATTTCGGCAATGGTTTTATTTCCGTGTACAGGGTGTTGCCTATCAGAATATTCGCCTGAACTTCATTAATACAACTGAATCCGCTTACCCGGAAGGTTGGGAAGATTATCAGGCAATGTGCTCTTATGATCGCATCAATTGGTTTCGTGTTCCTACAACTTTCGAAAACGACATATTAACTATTTCTCATACTCCGTTATCCAATAGTGTTTACTATGCCTACTTCGAACCTTATTCATATGAACAGCATCTGAATTTACTAGGTGACAGCCAGAGCAGCGGCTTATGCCAGATAGAAGATTTAGGCAGCACTATTCAGGGACGTGATATTAATCTGCTGACAATTGGCAATCAGGTTGCCAGCGATTTGAAAATCTGGGTGATTGCGCGTCAGCATCCTGGCGAAACGATGGCTGAATGGTTTATTGAAGGTCTGTTAGGCAGATTATTAGATCATCAGGATCCGACAGCACGTGCTTTGCTGGATCAGGCTACATTTTATATTGTTCCGAATATGAACCCTGATGGATCCGTACTCGGTAATTTGCGTACTAATGCTGCCGGAGCAAATCTCAATCGCGAATGGTTACAGCCCAGCATGCAAAACAGTCCGGAAGTTTATCTGGTACGTGAAAAAATGCATGAAACAGGAGTGGATTTATTCCTGGATATTCATGGCGATGAATCTATTCCTTATGTATTTCTTTCAGGTAATGAGGGAATTCCTTCCTTCGATGACAGGCTGCATTCGTTACAGGAAATGTTCAAACAGGCCTTTCTGGTAGCAAGTCCGGATTTTCAGGATAAATATGGTTATGAAAAAGATGAACCGGGTAAAGCCAATCTGAATATTGCTACTGCATATATTGGCGAAACCTTTAATTGTTTAGCTTATACACTTGAAATGCCATTTAAAGACAATAATCAATGGCCGGATGACGATTTTGGCTGGAACGGCCAGCGTTCTCTGCGTTTGGGGGAAGCAATTTTAAGCCCGATTTACTCTATACTGGATAGTTTGCGTTAAATCAGTCATATTGTTTTCAAAGCCTGAGAGATATTTCAGGCTTTTTGTATTTTTGAGTAAAATCAAATGATTAATAATTACATACGCAGCATAATAAAGATGCATTATTTGTAATCAAGTTGTCTTTTATCCATTATCAATATAGGAAACAATCATGAAAAGAAGCATACTTGTATACAGCATCATCAGCATTATTTCTTTGGCAGCCTGTTCAAGGGATGATTCAGAAGCATCTAAAGCAAAGCTAAGCTGCAATAGTGAGCAGCTTCGCAGTCAGATTCAGCAAACCCTGCAGACAGGTATCAATAATAATGTTCATCAGTTTGCTCAAAATGACAGCCGTCAGTTTGTAGATGCAGATAAAGTAATCAATGCCAGCCATGAATTATCTGTAGCCGTGTCTGATGGCAAGCTGGATAAAGACAATAATGGTAATCCTGTTTGCAGCAGTGAGCTAAAAATTACCGTTCCAACTAATATTTGGCAGCAAATTCAGACAAATGCACCGTTGTTATTTGGTAAAACTGATTTTATTGCCCATCTGAATCAGCAGTTGCAAGGTAATGAAGTTACCCTGCATGATAATGTTTTTACTAAACCTATCCAATATGCACCTGTTTCAGACAAAACAAATGCTAATGCAGCATCTGTAACCAATTCCGCCAGCAAATTTGATCAGACAGGTATTCAAACCTTAAGTACTGTTTTAGGTAATGCACTATTACCCTATGGTATCAAGGATACAGTCATGATTGCCGGGCATATGTACAATCGTGCAGATGCTATCAAGCTGATCACTAATCCCAATGCCCAGGTTTTACCATTAGATCGCCTCAGCCCAGAAGCTCAGAAAGCAAGTGATATTCTTAACGGTCATTCCTTAGCAACAGAGAGTAATAATCAGGCTGATAACAATCATGTTATCCAAAATGATATAACTGCTGATCAGTTGCAGCAGGCACGGGATAATAACCGCAATGCCAATAGTGTTATTAATGCGAAATGGCATAATCTGAACGATACTGTTCGTAATACCTTGCAGCAGGAAGAACAGAAATGGATAGCCCAGAAAACCAGTCAGTGTCAGGCAAAAGCGGCTAAAGCTGGTTCGCCCGCTCAGGCAGAACTAATACGGCTGGAATGTGATACACTAATGACTAATGAACGTATTAAGTATCTTAACGGTTATAGTCTGCATTAATTCGTCATTTTATTAGTCTGGACATCAGTATTATTTTTTATATTACTGGTGTCTGATCCCACATAATTAGTAAATAATAAAGTATAAACATGTCGGATCGGAAAATCATTCATATTGATATGGACGCTTTTTATGCGTCAGTAGAGTTGCGTGATCGTCCCGAACTTCAAAACAAACCTGTTGTTGTAGCATGGGATGGACCAAGGTCAGTAATCTGTGCTGCCTCGTATGCGGCTCGCAAATATGGATTACATTCTGCTATGGCTGTATCTACAGCTAAGCGATTATGCCCTCAGGCAATTTATATTACCCCAGATTTCAATAAATACCGTGCAGTATCACAGCATATTCACAGTATCTTTAGCCGCTATACACATCAAATTGAACCATTATCTTTGGATGAGGCTTATCTCGATGTCACTAATTATCAGGGCAATCTGCCTTATGCCCGGGATATTGCCAGTGAAATACGCGCATCAATTCTGTCAGAAACCGGTTTGACCGCCTCCGCCGGTATTGCTCCTAACAAATTTCTGGCTAAAATTGCTTCTGACTGGCGCAAGCCAAACGGTCAGTTTGTTATTGCACCTTCGCAAGTGATGAATTTTTTGCAGAAATTACCATTAGGTAAAATTCCCGGAGTCGGTAAAGTAACAGAGCAGAAAATGAATGCTTTAGGCTGGAAAACAGTCGGAGATTTAAGTCAGGTAAATTTATCTGTTTTAGTGCATTATTTTGGTCGCTGGGGGTACCGGCTGTTTGATCTAGCTCAGGGGCGTGATGACCGCGAAGTTACTCCTGAACGTAACCGACAGCAGATATCTACGGAAATTACACTTATCAAAAATGAAAATCTGATTGAAATCGCCCGCCATCTGCCTGACCTGGCACAAACATTGGTAGAAACAATGCAGCAGAAACAGTTGCAGGGAAATTGTGTAACTTTAAAATTAAAAACTGCCGATTTTCAGATTCATACACGTTCGCAGACCTACTCTTCTCCTTTACCTGATGCTGCAGCTTTGATTGCTGCCGGGCAGGATTTACTCAAACGATTACCGGACAATGGCGAACAATTCCGACTGATTGGTCTGGGTATCAGCCATTTCTATCAGCATGAATATCAGCCTGATTTATGGGCTTCTGAAAATGTATTCTGATGATATCGCCCTGAAACAATTTCCGACTACATCGCACTACATTTTTCTGGCTTAAGTTAACAAAATAAAGGATAATGAGGCTGTCAGGCTGCAAGCGGGAATAAGTAGCCCTTTATCAGAAAAAGTAACATCACAGGAGTTACCATGAGTCACATTAAAGTGCCGACAGAAGGTCATAAAATCGTTTCTGGCCAAGCTATTCCGAATGATCCAATCATTCCTTTTATTGAAGGGGATGGTATTGGTGTTGATATTACGCCAGTGATGAAAGACGTTATTGATGCAGCAGTAGCGAAAGCATATAACAGTTCCAGAAAAATTGTCTGGATGGAAGTTTATGCCGGTGAAAAAGCCACTAAGGTTTATGGTGAAAATGTATGGTTACCGGAAGAAACACTGGAAGCCATTAAAGAATATAAAGTAGCAATTAAAGGACCGATGACTACGCCGGTAGGCGGCGGTATTCGCTCACTGAATGTTGCCATTCGTCAGCAACTGGATTTATATCAGTGTGTGCGTCCTGTACAGTATTTCAAAGGCGTACCTTCTCCGCTTAAAAATCCTAGTAAAGTTAACATGGTTATTTTCCGTGAGAACACTGAAGATATTTACGCAGGTATTGAATGGTTTGCAGAAACAGCAGATGCTAAAAAAATTATCAATTTCCTGCAAGGTGAAATGGGTGTTACCAAAATCCGCTTCCCTGAAACATCCAGCATTGGTATCAAACCTGTTTCTAAAGAGGGTTCACAACGCCTGACCCGCGCAGCTATACGTTATGCAATTGATAATGACCGAGACAGTGTTACCATTGTTCATAAAGGTAACATCATGAAATTCACCGAAGGCGGATTCCGTGACTGGTCTTATGAAGTAGCTAAAAATGAATTTGGCGCAACCTTGATTGGTGATGGACCATGGTGCGAATTTAAAAATCCGAAAACCGGTAAAAATATCGTCATTAAAGATTGTATTGCTGATGCATTCCTGCAGCAGATTTTGCTGCGTCCGGCTGAATATGATGTGATTACGACACTGAATCTGAATGGTGACTACATTTCAGATGCTTTGGCCGCTCAGGTTGGTGGTATCGGTATTGCTCCGGGAGCCAATATCTCTGATGAATATGCCGTATTTGAAGCAACACATGGTACTGCACCTAAATATGCTGGTCAGGATAAAGTTAATCCGGGATCTATTATTCTGTCTGCCGAAATGATGTTACGTCATTTAGGCTGGAAAGAAGCTGCAGATTTGGTTATTACCTCAATTGAAAAAGCCATTGCCGACAAAATTGTCACCTATGATTTTGCCCGTATGATGGAAGGTGCAAAAGAAGTCTCCTGCTCAGATTTTGGTAAAGCTCTGATTGAACGTATGTAACTTTTCATATCATGTATTCATAAAACCGAATCCTGAAACGGGATTCGGTTTTTTTATAAAATAAAATTTTTAATCCGTTCGATATATAAAGACCGTTATCTTCAAAAACAGTTATGTTCAGCTATAATGAATATTATCTGAAAAGTTGAAAACAATGATTTTAGGAATTCAAACCGATTCTTGCGGTCGCTGTGTACACTATCATAATGAAAATGATATCGCTGCCCTTCAATGTGCCCAGTGTAAACAATACTATGCCTGCTTTAAATGCCATGATTTGATGTGTGATCATACATTTGTAGCCATGACAACAGAAAATAGCCAACCGGTTATGTGTGGAAATTGCAAAACCCTCTTAACCTATAAACAGTATCAGCAATATCAGTGTCCGTTTTGTCAGGCTGCTTTTAACCCACGCTGTGCATCACATAAAGATATTTATTTTAAATAATATATATTATTAATTATCATCAAGGTCAACAATTAGTCCGTCTTCATCCCATTCGGTTTTACGTACTAGTTCATTCTTTTCAAATACAGATTCACTTTTTTTGGCACCTGAATCATACCAGGTTAGAACAACACCGCTGACTTTATTATCTATAATTGCTACATCAGAGATCAGATGTCCGCTGTTATCCCACGTGGTCATCGTTTTTACAACGCCTTGATGAACAATCATGTCCTGTTTTATCTGCCCATTAACGTACCAGCGCTGCCAGCGCCCTTCTGCTTTTCCGTTAACAAAATAAATTTCTCCGCGTTTATGACCATTTTCATACCAGCTGCGTGTTTTGCCATTCGGTAAACCGTTTTTCCAGCTTATTTCAATCGCAAGCCGGCCATTTGGATACCAGCTATGCCATCGTCCGATTGGTTTACCATTTTTATAGTTGCCTTGTAGTTTCTTTTTACCATCCAGATACGATAACTGTAATACGCCTTCTTTCATAGCCGGAATTAACTGTTGTAACTGATCTATTGGCAAAGCATATTCAGCATCATATTTGTTTTTTTCAGGTTCAGAAAGAATCTGTTCATTAACCTGATCGTTTTTTGATTGGTGAGAATTCTGATGATATTGAACCTTTGGCTGCTTATTCACAACCTGCTGGTTTATATCTGTATTGACAGCTTTATGCGCTTGGGACTTTATCTGCCATACAACTGTTATTACAATCAAAAATAGTATTATGGCGAGTACGAACCAGTAAAAGCGTCTGGCTACATACATAGTTTCTGTCCCTTTTTACTAAGTAGAATCATTATTTTATGCAATAAAAATTATATCTATAGATATTACATTCTTTTTCAAATAAATGATTGATTATATGAATGTATCAATTATTTTTGCCAGTAGGTTTTCACATTAACAAACTCATAAATACCAAATTCTGACAATTCGCGTCCGAATCCGGAATCTTTTACTCCGCCAAAAGGCAGGCGTAAATCACTACTCGTATGTCGGTTAATAAATACACTACCTACATTTAAATGTTCTGCGAATTTCCATGCCTGTGAAGTGTTCTGCATATAAATACTGGCTCCCAGACCAAAAGGATTATCATTAGCCAGCGTTAATGCATGATGATTATCACTGGCTCGCAGAATAATAGCTACTGGTCCGAATACTTCTTCATAATATACACGACAATCCGGATTGACTTTATCCAGAATAGTAGCCGGATAAAACCAGCCTTGTACATTTTCCGGGATATTACCGCCAAGTAAGCATTGCGCACCCTGGGTAAGTGCATCCTGAACCTGTGCATGAACCAATGAACGTAAATCATTGCGATGCAGTGGTGCCAAAGTTGTGGACGGCAGCCATGGCTCTCCCATTTGCAGTTTCCGGCAGTATTGCATAAAAACAGCCAGAAATTCATCAGCAATGTCATTATTTATAATCAGACGTTTGGCTGCATTACATGACTGACCGGCATCGCGAAAGCGTGAATAACAAGCATCTGCAGCAGCCTGCTCAATATCCGCATCCTTTAATACAATGAAGGCATTGCTTCCGCCCAGCTCCATAACACATTTGCGTAAATGGCGGCCGGCCAGTGCTGCCAGATATCGCCCGGTTTGGGTTGAACCGGTGAAAGCCAGTGCCTGCGTTTGAGCAATAGCATATTCAATATCATCATTACTGAGCCAGACAAGTTGTAAAGGTAAATCATCCCCTATCAATTCAAACAGCATCTGGCTGATTTTGCCTACAGAAGGTGCCGGTTTTACCAGACAGGCATTTCCGGCACATAAAGCAGGAATAGCAAAGCGCAAAATCTGCCATACCGGATAATTCCATGGCATTACTGCCAATACTGTTCCTAAAGGCTCAAAACGAACCTGACTCAGGCTTGCCTGCGTGGCAATAGTTTTATGGGCAAGCAGCTCGGGCGCTAAATGCGCATAATAACGAATCAGAGCAATAGATTTACTGATTTCTGCTTCACACTCACGTAAACAGCGTCCTACTTCAATACAAATCTGATAGGCCAGTTCGGTTTGTGCTTGTTCCAGTCGCTGAGCAAACTCTAAAAGATAATGAGTACGTGTTTGCACATTTTCACAGGCAAAATTACGTTGTTTACTGGACAGCTGCTGATACTGTAAATCGAATTCAGCTCTGGTCAGATTTTCACGGGTAAATAGAATTTCACCTGTAATGGCATGATAACTGGTATACAACTCAAAAATCCTTCAACTGCAAACGGAAAATCTAAACTTATTGAATACAAGACAATATATGTCTGTAAAAAATATTGACCTTATAAAATTTATAAGGTCAATAATCATTTTATTATTCGTCAGCCGTATCCAGCTTTTGTACACCCTGCTTCACTTTATAGCGATTTTTTAACCATTGCAGATTAGCAATAGCAAGGTTCTGTGCCAGATTTTCACTGATAATTTGCTTAGCCTGTGGCAAAACATTACCCATATCCTGAGGTGGTTTAATTGCATTAATTTTAACCAATACTGGATTTTGCTGATCGGTAAGTAAAATATATGCCGGTTTATTGTTTGCGGGTTTGGCTTTAATCCAAAGCTGGAAATCATCCTTAGACATCATCGCTACAGCTTGTTGTGGTGTAAGATCTGTACTTGGTGACCATGACAGACTGGAAATGTCACCTTTATTTAAATTTTCCAGAGCCTGCTTAGCTGATGCTGTCGCCAGCTTTTTGGCTTCCTCGGCAATGTAGTCTTGTTGTATCTGAGCTTTAATCTCTGCAAAAGATGCCTGATGTTCTTTACGTACATCCAGTGCACGTACCACCCTATATGTTCCGTTACCCAAATCAACTGGTTCAGAATTATATCGTTTTACCAGTACATCATTTCCAAATAAAACATCTTGCAACGCTTTAGGCATCCGATTGGCATTGGCCATATCGCGTGTTACCCAACCCTGATCTACCTTGTGAATTTGTAAACCGAGCTTATCATTAATCGGCTGTAATGTTTTTGGGTTATTAAATGCCAAATCACTGACAGTTTCTTTCATTTTCGCAACAACAGCTGCACCCTTACGAATCTGAATCTCTTGAGTTAATCGTGCTTTTACACTTTCCAATGAGGGTTTCGGAGCTGATGCGGAAGTCGGAATCTGATTATATGCTTCCTGCAGCTCAGCTTCACTGACTGTTTCCTTAGCGCCCAGCTCTGCAGCAGACAATTGTACAAATTCATATTTCACAGCCTGCGGCAGATAATAACGTTTTTTATTCGCTTCGTAATAAGCTTTTAGCTTGCTGTCATCAACAGCTACCTGACTGACAAAATTTGCTGCAGGAAAGGTAATTGTTTGAACCTGACGTGCAGATTGCAACAGATTAATCATTTGTCTGGCCTGTACGTCACTTACCAAATTACCGGCTTTCATAAGATTCAGCATAGTCTGCATAGCGTACTGTTTACGCATACCGTCTATTAGAGCTTCTTCTGTCATTCCTGACTGTTGTAAAAATGCACGATATTTGGCTTCTACAAATTTTCCGTTTTCCTGAAAACTCGGATCAGATGCAATCACCTGTTTTATCTGGCTGATAGAAACATTAATATTCATATCATTAGCAGCCTGCTGAATATAAGCCTGATCACGCAGTGTTTCATAAGCAAGCTGTTTACTTACCGGATTACCAGATGCGTTCTGTAGACGCCGCTGAAAATCATTGACGTCGTTTATTTTAATTTTTATGTCACCTACTTTGCTGACATAATCAGAACCGGGAACAGCCAGTGAATAGCCACCTGCAAATACAAAACTTAGACAAATCGCGCCTAGAATAATCTGAGCCGGGGTTTTATATTTTTCTACAATATGAAACATGAGATTCAGTTAACTTTATTTAAAACAGACAGAACGATATTGTAACTTTTTTTATTAAGCTAAACCATGTTGATTAAAGAATTAATGCACAAAAGCGACAAACAATAAAAAAGGCGGGAAAATATCCCGCCCAGCTTGATTACAGAATTCAAATCAAAGAGCATCTTTCAGTGCTTTACCTGCACGGAACTTAGGAGTTTTGGCTGCTTTGATTTGCAATGGCTCGCCAGTTTTCGGGTTACGTCCGGCACGTGCAGCACGTTCACCAACATAAAATGTACCGAAACCCACTAAAGTTACAGTATCACCACTTTTCAGTGCTTTAGTAACAGAGCTAATCATACCGTCCAGAGCCTTTGCTGCAGAAGCTTTAGGTAAATCGGCTTCCTGAGCAATAGCTTCAATCAATTCAGACTTATTCACAATAAAGTCCCTTTCTGTTGTTATGTTCATATGATTTTCAGTTTCCGACCATTTCCTTTATGGCAAAAACTGAACAATACATTACGATTACTTTATAACAAGCCCAAATTCTTTATGTCAAGCGCCGACACATCTACATTGAGTTAAATCATGCCAAAAACAATGCCATTCACCATTAGTGTTGGTGAATGGCTGCATACTCAGTGTTTTACGGTTTTTGTTGTTGACTTAGGCGCTGAATTAGCTATTACATTTTCTTCCGGTGCACTTTGCCATGGGCTGGGTGGATAAGCCAGTCCAAGATTAAGTACTTCATCTATCCATTGTACCGGATGAATAGTCAGCTGTTCACAGATGTTAGCCGGAATTTCTTCCAGATCTTTAACATTGTCTTTCGGAATCAGCACATGTTTTATTCCGCCGCGTAAAGCAGCCAGTAGCTTTTCTTTCAGCCCGCCAATTGGCAGAATTTCTCCTCGCAGAGTAATTTCGCCAGTCATGGCTACATCCGCACGTACCGGGATACCGGTAAAAGCAGAAACCAAAGCTAGAGTTATGGCACTACCAGCACTCGGACCATCTTTCGGCGTAGCACCTTCAGGAACATGTACGTGAATATCATTTTTTTCATAAAAATCAGGCTCGATACCCAGACTTTCAGCCCGTGAACGAACAACACTCCACGCAGCGCTGACAGATTCCTGCATCACATCACCCAGCTTACCGGTACGCAGAATATTGCCTTTACCACGAAATTTGCTGGCTTCAATAGTTAAAAGCTCACCACCTACTTCTGTCCAGGCTAGTCCTGTTACCTGACCAATACGGTTTTCATTTTCCGCTACTCCATAATCAAAGCGGCGGACACCAAGATAGTCATGTAAATTATCTGCATTAATGACAATCGTTTCTGGTTTTGCTTTAGTTTTTTTACCTTTACTGGTATTTTCTGCTGCAACCGCTTGCTTCATTACTACTTTACGGCAAATTTTGGCTATTTCACGATCAAGTGAACGTACACCGGCTTCACGGGTGTAATAACGGATAATATCGCGTACAGCTGATTCCTCAATGCAGATTTCACCGTCGCGTACACCATTTTGCTTGATCTGTTTAGCTACCAGATATTTCATGGCAATATTAATTTTTTCATCTTCGGTATAACCGGAAAGACGAATAATTTCCATACGGTCAAGTAGCGGAGACGGAATGTTCATACTATTAGAGGTAGCAATAAACATTACATCTGATAAATCAAATTCAACCTCTGCATAATGGTCAGAAAAAGAATGGTTTTGTTCAGGATCAAGCACTTCAAGTAAAGCACTGGCAGGATCACCCCTGAAATCATTACCTAATTTATCAATTTCATCGAGTAAAAATAGTGGGTTTTTAACACCAACCTTGGCCATGTTTTGCAGAATTTTACCAGGCATTGAGCCGATATAAGTTCGCCGGTGGCCGCGGATTTCACTCTCATCATGCACACCACCTAACGCCATACGAACATATTTTCGTCCGGTCGCTTTAGCAATGGATTCACCCAGTGATGTTTTACCTACACCCGGAGGGCCGACCAGACATAAAATAGGCCCCTTAAGCTGATTCATGCGTTTTTGCACTGCAAGATATTCAAGAATGCGTTCTTTAACTTTTTCGAGACCATAGTGGTCGGCATTCAGAATCATATCGGCTTTGCCAATATCTTTGCTTACCTTGGATTTCTTTTTCCACGGTAATTCAAGCAGCGTATCTATATAATTGCGAACAACAGTTGATTCAGCTGACATCGGAGGCATCATGCGCAATTTTTTGAATTCAGACAGACATTTTTCTTCTGCCTCTTTGCTCATACCAGCCTGACGAATCTGCGTTTCAAGATTAGCCAGATCATCATCTTCTTCACCCAGCTCTTTCTGAATCGCTTTTACCTGTTCATTCAGATAATATTCACGCTGCGACTTTTCCATTTGCCGCTTTACTCGCCCGCGAATACGTTTTTCTACCTGAAGGATATCCAGCTCAGACTCAAGCAAATGAAGTAAATGTTCCAGACGGGCAGTCACATTGGTCATAGCAAGGATTTGCTGACGCTGGTCAAGTTTCAGCTGCAAGTGGGCTGCAATAGTATCAGCCAGACGGCTAAGAGTATCGATACCGTTAATAGTAGTAATGACTTCTGCCGGAATTTTTTTATTCAATTTCGCCAGCTGTTCAAACTGGGATAATAAGGTACGACGTAATGCCTCATCATCATGTTTATCCTCTTCAATGGCATCCGTACATTTTTCTATATGAGCCTCAACATATGGCCCGCTTTCATCAATATACTGTACCTTAGCCCGGTACAGACCTTCCACAAGTACTTTAACCGTACCATCAGGTAATTTAAGCACTTGCAGAATACTGGCTACTGTGCCCATGTCATACATGTCTTCAGCATGTGGCTCATCAGTATCTGCGTTTTTTTGTGCCAGCAAAAATACCGGTTCATCATGCTCCATGGCAGCATCCAGAGCCGCTATGGATTTTTCACGTCCTACAAAAAGGGGCAATACCATATGCGGGTAAACGACAACATCACGCAAAGGCAACATTGCCATCGTGGTTGGCTGTAACGGAGCAGAATCATAAATTTCAGCCATGTAATGCCTCAATCTTTCCTGGAAATATGCAATTAAATTGGATGTTAAAATGGTGCTAAACCAGTTTTTTTCAAGTATTTCAAATATTGAATAATTATTGAAAAATTCTGTATCAAGAAGATTTATTTTAAAAAGAGAAATATTAGCCGGACAAATATATATAGCATCTGAAATTAATCTGTCCGGCCAGATAAACTAGCGAATTACCGGTTTATAGCGAATGCGTTTGGGTTTTGCACCTTCTTCGCCTAGACGACGTTTTTTATCAGCTTCATACTCCTGATAATTGCCATCAAAAAATACCCATTTTGATTCGCCTTCAGCAGCCAGAATATGTGTGGCAATCCGGTCAAGAAACCAGCGATCATGTGAAACGACGAGTACGCTGCCGGCAAATTCCAGTAAGGCCTCTTCAAGTGCACGCAGAGTTTCCACATCCAGATCATTTGATGGTTCATCCAGCAGCAATACATTACCACCGGAAATTAAAGTTTTGGCCAGATGCAGACGTCCGCGCTCACCTCCGGATAGTTTTCCTACAATTTTACTCTGGTCACTGCCTTTAAAGTTGAATCTGCCAAGATAGGCTCGGGCAGGAATTTCAAATTGTCCTACCTGTAAAATATCACGCCCTTCTGCTATTTCATCAAATACGTTTTTATCATCATGCAGACCGTGACGGCTCTGATCAACAATTGATAATTTTACTGTCTGACCAATCTTTACCTCACCCGTATCCGGCTGTTCCTGTCCGGTAATCAGTTTAAATAATGTAGATTTACCGGCTCCGTTTGGTCCGATAATTCCGACAATGGCACCAGGCGGAATTTTAAAACTTAAATCATCAATGAGTAATTTGTCACCAAAACTTTTGCTGACATGCTCAAACTCAATCACCTCATTACCCAGACGCTCAGCTACAGGAATAAATATTTCCTGAGTTTCATTACGTTTCTGATATTCGTAATTACTCATTTCTTCAAAACGCGCCAGACGCGCTTTAGATTTAGCCTGACGACCGCGTGCACTCTGTCTTACCCACTCAAGCTCTTGCTTCATGGCTTTAATTCTTGCGGCCTCGGTTTTAGCTTCGTGCTCCAGTCGGGCTTCTTTTTGTTCCAGCCATGAACTATAGTTACCTTTCCATGGAATACCATGACCACGATCTAATTCCAGAATCCACTCTGCAGCATTATCCAGAAAATAGCGGTCATGCGTAACAGCTACTACTGTACCCGGAAAACGAACCAGAAACTGTTCCAGCCATTCTACTGATTCTGCATCGAGGTGATTAGTCGGTTCATCCAGTAATAGCATATCCGGCTTACTTAATAGTAATTTACATAATGCAACCCTGCGTTTTTCCCCGCCGGACAAATTACCAATCCGTGCATCCCATTCTGGTAACCGCAGTGCATCAGCAGCAATTTCCAGCTGATGTTCTAAATTATCTCCGGCACCTGCCGCGATAATAGCTTCCAGCCGTGCCTGCTCTTCGGCCAGCGCATCAAAATCAGCATCCGGTTCTGCATAAGCAGCATAGACTTCTTCCAGTTTTTTCTGTGCACCGGCTACATCCCCCAAACCGGATTCCACTTCTTCTCTTACTGTTTTATCAGCATCAAGCTGGGGCTCCTGTGGTAAATAGCCGATTTTGATACCACTCATTGGAATGGCTTCACCTTCAAATTCGGTATCCACTCCAGCCATAATTTTTAACACAGTGGATTTCCCAGCACCATTAAGTCCCAACAAACCAATTTTGGCACCGGGAAAGAAAGATAAAGAAATATCCTTGATAATCTGTTTTTGAGGCGGCACGGTTTTACTTACGCGCAGCATTGAGTATACATATTGGCTCATAGTGTATTCATCAGTGTAAATTAGTCAGAATCAGCCTGAAAGGAAGAGCTGATGATTATGATTTTAATTTTAGCATGCATATACCTGCTGTTTCCGAATGCTTTGCGTTAAAATACCACCATTTATTTCTTTGCTATCCTTCATGAATATAATCTCAACCCTGATAGATTTCATTTTACATATTGATCAACATTTGCAATTTATTGTGACTCAATATGGAATATGGATTTATGTAATTCTGTTTGCTTTGATTTTTTGTGAAACCGGATTGGTAGTTACTCCGTTTCTGCCTGGGGATTCCTTGTTGTTTGCAGCCGGTGGAATCGCTGCTATAGGCGAGATGAATGTGCATTTTATGGTTGTGTTGTTATTGGCTGCCGCTATCATCGGTGATGCTGTAAATTTTTCAATCGGAAAAAAATTTGGTGCCCATCTGTTTGCAAATCCGCATTCGAAAATATTCAAACAAATTTATTTACACAAAACACAGGAATTTTATGCAAAGCATGGCGGCAAGACGATTATCATTGCCCGTTTTGTCCCAATAGTGCGTACATTCGCACCGTTTGTAGCCGGAATGGGACATATGCATTATGGTCATTTTATACGCTATAACTGTATTGGTGCTATCCTCTGGGTTGTGCTGTTTTCTTATGCCGGGTATTTTTTTGGTAATCTGCCATTCATTAAACAGAATCTTTCTCTGGCACTGATTATTATCATTGCTGTTTCTCTATTGCCGGCTGTTATAGAAATACTGCGCCACAGATTTGCAGCTTCAAAGCAAAATTAAATATTCTTTTCTGCTGTTAATAACGATATTACAGGCATGTTATGAGTCAGATACATGTATTACCCGATCATTTAATTAACCAGATAGCTGCCGGAGAAGTGATTGAACGTCCGGCCAATGCACTGAAAGAAATAATTGAAAACAGTCTGGATGCGGGAGCCAGCCATATTGATATTCAGCTGGAAGCCGGTGGTATCAAACGTTTGTCGGTTACTGATGATGGCCAGGGCATAGATAAGACAGATATTCCGCTAGCTTTACATCGCCATGCAACAAGTAAAATCAGTTCTCTGGAAGATCTGGAAAAAGTAGTAAGCATGGGTTTTCGTGGTGAAGGTCTGGCCAGTATTGCCTCAGTCAGCCGCCTGACTCTAACCAGCCGTACAGATATGGATAATCACGCAACTCAAATTTATGCAGAAGACGGCAAACTCAGTGATGTTAAACCAGCTGCACATTCCACTGGAACAACTGTTGATGTAGTTGAACTTTTTTTCAACACACCGGCAAGGCGTCAGTTTCTTAAATCACCTGCAACTGAGTTTGCACATTGTCGTACCATGGTAGAACGTCTGGCACTGGCTCATCCTGAAGTAGCATTCAGTTTACAGCATAATAATAAAAATATACTTTCATTGCCTGCGCAATCCCTGCAAGAGCGCTGCTCAGCCATTATGGGAACAGATTTTACCGCTGCCAGCCTGAGTGTTGACGAAAAACTCAATGAAATGCGTTTACACGGACTCATTGGTAAACCCACTTTTACACATGGCAAAACCAGCCAGCAATATATTTTTGTCAATCAGCGATTTGTACGGGATAAAATTATTCTGCATGCAGTTAAACAGGCATATAACGATGTTTTACATCAGGCTTTAACACCTGCATTTATCCTGTTTCTTACCTTGCCGCCTATCGAAGTTGATGCAAATGTCCATCCAACCAAAACTGAAGTGCGTTTCCGCCAGGGGCAGGCTGTACATCAGCTTGTATTTCATACTTTGAATAAATGTCTGGCTTCTACGAATGCCAGCCATACCACCTCTGTATCCCAGCCGGAAACAGCACTCAAAGATATTATGCAAAAACAGCCGGCTGAAGTTCACCAAGTATTTGGTTCTAATAAAATCAATACTGCAATACAGTCTCCGGCACCATATCAGCGAAGCCATACACCGGTTCAGCGCAATCTGAGTTTAAAAGAATCACAGAGTGCTCTGAATACTTATGCTGAATTATATAAATCAGAACCAGTACTTGAAAACAATACAATCAGTATCCCACAATCAGCAGAAGTTGATAATGAACTGTCCAGCTTGGAGCAAGTACGCGGTATAGATTCTACTTATCAATCAGTACAGGCAAATGAAACGATAGTTCCCCCACTGGGATATGCTATTGCCCAGCTACTTGATATATATATTCTGGCACAAGCAGAAGACGCACTTATTCTGGTCGATATGCATGCTAGTGCCGAACGGGTAAATTATGAAAAAATGAAGCAACAGCGTGATGCAACGGGTAAAGTAAGTAGTCAGACATTACTGATTCCAATCCGCTTTAATGCCAGCCATGAAGAAATTGCCCTGGCAAATGAATATGCTGCTACTTTACAAGATTATGGTCTGGATATTTCGGTTGAAAATCATCAGCAATTGGTGGTGCATACCGTACCGGCTATGCTGGTAAAAAGCGATATTAAGCTGCTGGTACAGGAAGTTTTGGATGATTTAATGAAAATTGGCAGCAGCGAAGTCATCAGGGAACGGGAAAACCGCATTCTTTCCACTTTAGCCTGTCATGGTTCAGTACGTGCAGGACGTAAATTAACTTTACCGGAGATGAATGCATTACTGCGCGATATGGAAAATACAGAACGTGCTAATCAGTGTAATCATGGTCGCCCTACATGGGTAAAACTTCGCTTACAGGATTTGGATGCTTTATTTTTGAGAGGACAATAAATAATTATCTATACTAAAATTTGATATATGAATTAATAAAAAACCTCTTAATCAGCAAGATTAAGAGGTTTTTATACTAATGGTAGTTAGTGATTAGTGGCAGCTTGAGGGATAGAAGCAGTTTCAGATGCTGCCGGTAATTCAGCATAATCCGGCTCAGGTTCTGATTCGGTATTCCACATTTTGCCATTCAGATAAAGCTTGCCGCCCAATAATTTCAGATGAGTTTTAATAACCCCATTGTCGACCTGTATATAGCCTTTGGTCTGCATGGATTTAACCGCACTATCAATCATCAAGCGGATTGTCTGATCAATATCTTCAAGAGCTTCCGGCCCCCCTGCACTGGCATCTACAGTAAAAAAGGCACGCGCCTGACTGATGGCAAAATTTTCCATTACCGCCTGAGGAATGGCAAAGTCCATCTCTGACTCAGTTTTGTTCAGCATTAATCCAAACTGCTGCATATCAGAGGCAAGTAGGTTTTTAAAACCAAGGCTGCCATGTATATCTATTAAGCCCTGCGGCATTTGCAATTTAAAACTGTTCAGTTTAATAAGCGGGTCATGAGTAAACAGTCCCTGCCCCTCATTACGCACAGCAGATACTATTGCTGCGCGAAGTTGCTCATTATTCAGATTCTGAGTTGATAACTGAGTAATTTTGTTATTGATCGCCACCAGACTGGCTGCATCCAGATGTTCGGCAGATGCATCAATATCCAGCGGACCATAAACATCATTGCCATACTCTAATTTAGCAAAACCAAATTTACCATTACTATTAATCCACTGATCTTTTTCCTGAGTAGAAGTAGCCAGTTTCAGATCCTGAATGTTAATTTTGGCAGGAATACTGCTACCAGCCGGACTAATAAATGCACCTATCTGCAAATTAGTTACCAGATTAACCAGCTGATCTAAACGGATACTGTTATCAGATGCATCATTCCATGTAAATGTAATGTTTTTGATACTCAGATCACTATTACCTAAAGCCAGTGATGTTTTACCATGTTCTGTATGGCTGTTCAGCTTTAAATCCTGATAAGACGCATGTCCTTTAGTCGCCAGAATCACATCCAGGCCGGGACTGACTGTATGGCTATCATAACTATTAAAATCTTTAGCATAATCAATTGTTGAATCCAGTCCCTGCCAATTAATTTTAATTCCGGATAACTCTTCATAATTGAATTTCGGAATCACAACGTGCATTTGTCCGCTTCCACTTAGATTAATGGTATTTTCAAGCTTTAGCGGCGCGTTCTGGCCAAAAAAACGATCAAGAATCTGTTTTGCCTGAGGCGTGAACTGCAGTTCAGTTTCTACATGAGCCCGTACAGGACGAATACTGCCGGCAAATAATCCATGATGGACATGATTAACCAAAGTAATCGGTTGTTGCAGTACCGTGCGTACATTATCCGGTAACTGTTGCTGTACACCGGCAAAAAAACTGGGTTTAAAGCGAATCTGCATAGTCTCTGTTGAACTAAACCAGCCGCGTTCATAGTTCTGCTTTTCAATCAGCAGAAAAGAATTTTTGGCAAGTAAAGCACGCTGTTCGTCCAGACTTTGCTGGGCTTTAATACCCAGATAATATGGCAAACCCAGTAAAATCAGTAATACAACCGCCACTAAGGCAGCAACAATCGTTACAATACGTTTATTCATGCTTGAAATGTCTTATATATCTACGTTCTGCAAGATTAGCAGGATAACATCAAACAGAGCATTTGTCCGCCGGGTTTGCTGCTGATAACTGCCCTAGTTTCATTCCGGTATCTGCAAATCAGACCCGAAAAATAAAAATATTAATTGTTTGGTAGGGTGTTTACCTGAAGCCGCTGCCGCTGTTGTTCAAATAAACAAATAGTTGCAGCCATAGCCACGTTAAGAGATTCTGTCTGACCGGTCATGGGAATAATTACAAGTCTGGAAGCAGCTTGTAGCATTTTTGCACTCAGCCCGCTTCCTTCATTGCCAAATATCCAGCCGGCAGGTTCGTTCAGATTTAATGTATAAAGACTAAGCGACTCAGGACTCAATGCCGTAGCATACAACGGATAGGCATAATCTGTACACCAGGCTGTTAAATCGGAAACAGTCTGTATATTCAAATAGGCATGTGCACCCATTGCCGCACGTAATACTTTGGGCGACCAGACATCGACACTGTCTTTGCTCAGTACAATATTATGAACACCGGCAGCCAGAGCACTGCGTAAAATGGTGCCAGTATTACCGGGATCCTGTACTCTTTCTAAAAGAATAACATCCTGAATATCTGATGCAGATACAACCTTCGGTAACTTCACTATTGCCACAGGTTCTCTTGAATTAACTAAATCACTGATTTTATCCAGCAGATTGTTCGCAACCAGTACAACCTGGTGTGCCGGAATCGCTACGAGTAAATCAGAAATTTCCGAGTCATGAATACGCTGTTGCGGTAAATATAATGCCTGAATTAAATATCCTGCCTGAATGAATGTTTCAATCAAATGAACACCTTCCAGTACAGCAAGCTGATGCTGACGGCGGTAATGAGACTGTGCAATTAATCTGGACAAATGCTTTAGCTCATTATTACTGGCAGATTGTATAATTTTATAACTCATACACTATTCTGGCTTTCTTCTAATTGCTGATTAAGAACCTGACTGATTTGATTAACGGCTGTTAAAGTACGCAGCTGGGTAAATAACTTTCCGGCTTCAGGGTAATTTAATTTAAGCATGCCCAGCCATTGCTTTAGTCTGGATACCGGATAAGCTGAACCCTCAGCGGCTTTATCACAACAACTATTAAAAAAATCATTAATCCACGGCAGAATTTCTTGCCATGATAGTGCAGGTATTACTTGCCCATGATTATAGGCAGCAATTTGGCGTGCCAGATCCGGACATTGAATTGCCCCGCGCCCCAGCATAACATCTGTACAATTACTAACAGCACGGATTTTCTGATAATCAGCCAGTGTAAATACATCACCATTGGCAATAACCGGAATACGAACTACCTGATTAATACGCCCTATCCATTCCCAATGAGCGGGAGGCCGGTATCCTTCGCTTTTTGTACGTGCATGTACGGTTAGCTGCTGTGCACCACCCTGTTCTATGGCCTGTGCACAATCTAGAGCCAGATCTTTATTTTCATAACCCAGACGCATTTTGGCACTCAGCATAATTTTATCTGGCAGGCTTTTGCGTACTTTGGCTACTATTTGTTCAATTTTATCCGGATACTGCAGAAGAACTGCACCACCCTGATGCTGGTTAACAGTAGGAGCCGGACAGCCAAAATTCAAATCAATATGTGTAGCTCCCAGTTCAACCACCTTTTGAGCATTCAGTGCCATATTTTCTGAATCGCTTCCTAATATCTGTACAACTACAGCAGTACCGGCCTGAGTTTGATTATTATTTGTCAGTTCAGGCATATATTTCAGCCAGATAGAGCGACCATGAATGGTATGAGTTATGCGCACAAATTCGGTAATACAAACATCAAATCCGCCAATGCGTGTTAGCAGATCGCGCATTGGCGCATCTATTAAACCCTGCATAGGCGCCAAAAATAATTTTGGTATAGTACTTTTAGTTTGCAAAATAATACAGCTCACACAAATTACAATTACTTAAATCAAAAAACAACGCAACTTGTTTTATAAACAAGTTGCGTCGACAATTATAAAATAAAATTGCTTTTAAAAGCTTTAATCGCGTAATGTTTCAATCAAATCGATTAATAATTCAACATCTTCTTTTTTCAATACTTCAAAGCCGTCATTTAAACCCAAGTCCTCCAGCAACATTTCACCAGCCGGAGTATCACGCATGGTACTGAATGCATTCTGTAAGTTTTCCAGCATTTCTGCATTACGCGGATGCAATAAAATCAAATGATATAAATCATTGATTTTACTTTCAATTAACAGATTTAAGCGACTACGTGTAATAGCAGTCAATTTATGATAGGCAGAGGACATAAATAAACCAATATTACCCTGATTCTGTATCAGTCCGCGGGCAACAGCTGCAAAAGATTCACTTTTAATCCACGTTAAATCTTTTTCATCTATATCAACGGCTTCCAACAGTCGCAAAGCAATTAGTTTAACATCGTAATTCTCGGTACACAGAATTGACATACCGGGCTTGATATCTTCAAGTGACTTGATCTCACTGTCTGCACTACTGGCAATAATCATCTCATCAAAACAATTGACGGGCTTTACCACCGGCAAATAACCAAGTTCGCGAATAAGCTTGGAAGCATTGAACGGATTAGCATAGATAATATCAACATTATCCTTATCAATTTCCTGCTGTTCTTCTTCAGCATTACTGGCCATAGATAAATGCACCGGTGCATCAATCAGCCGTTGCAGGCGAGTATTAAGAAAATGCCAGCCGGCATAGTATTCAGGAGGAAAGTCTGGGGCAATTAAAAAATTGATTGTCATGAGTCACCCCGCTCTTCTTTCATGAGGCCTTCATATAATGCCTGCATTTCTAATACTTTACTGCGGGAAGGTTTACGTCGTACAGAGGTATAGCCTTCAATAACACCATCGCGGATATTAGGTACTATCGTAGCGTAAACCCAGTAAAAACCACCGTCTTTACGCAGGTTTTTTACATAGCCATGCCATTTCTTTCCTTGCTCTACAGTATCCCACAAATCTTTATAAGCTACTTTGGGCATATCAGGATGGCGTAAAATATAGTGCTCGGCACCCATCAGTTCATCGCGCGACCAGCCACTCATGTGTACAAACACTTCATTTGCATGAGTAATAATTCCCTTCAGATCTGTTCTGGAAGTAATCAGACAGCCATCAGGAAACTCTGTTTCTACATCAGTACAATATACCGTGCGTTTCACACCATCGTAATGTGTCAATTCAAATGTGCGGTGTTCGATTTCTGGCACTTTCATTGGTGAAATCATTATGACTCCATTTTCTTGAATGTGGACAACCAAGCAAATAATGCAAAAATTAATTTGCAATATATATTGCGCCGATTAGCAAAAGAACACAAAGCATTTAATCAGGTTGTGTAAAAAAAGACACTATTTATTGACACGAATCAATCAATATTCAACTTAATGTAAAAAAAAATATACACTGATTAATTAGATATAACATACAGTTGAGCCGTCTATCACCTCCAAAAAGCTCTATATTTACCGTTTCCTTGAGGACTCAGACTGATATAAACCAGCCCATTTCATAACATTGGCTACTTCAAATTCATTCAGTTCGTAATACTGACCACGTTTCAGCCTATTAGGTAAAGCAATCGGTCCGAAACGCACACGAACCAGACGGCTTACGGTCAGCCCCTGACTTTCAAATAAACGCCTTACCTCACGGTTGCGCCCCTCTTTAATGATGATGTTGTACCATTTATTCGCTCCCTCACCACCCTGTTCCCACAGATGCTGAGCCTGAGCAATACCATCCTCCAGTTCGACACCATTGAGCAAACTTTGTTTCTGTTCTTCACTCAGTTCACCCAGAACACGAACAGCATATTCGCGTTCTACTTCAAAACTTGGATGAGCAAACCGATTAACCAGTTCACCGGAGGTGGTTAATATCAATAACCCGCATGTATTAATATCCAGACGACCAATGGCTACCCAGCGACTGCTGGCTGTCTGAGGCAAGCGGTCAAATACACTGACCCTTCCCTGGGGATCATCACGGCTGACAATTTCACCTTCTTGTTTGTAATAAACCATAATGCGCGGCAAACGATCCGGCCATTTAATATTAATAGCAGAACCGCGCACACTGACTTCATCATCCGGCGTGATTTTGTCTCCCAATTGAGCCACTTTACCGTTAATACGTACCAGCCCCTGGCTAATCCACTGTTCCATTTCCCGTCTTGAACCGGCACCAGAAGCGGCAAGAGCTTTTTGCAGTCTCACAGGCTCCATTTTTTCCAGACTGATACGCTGGTCTTTCAGCATCCGTGCCCGTTGCTGAATTTCTTGATTAGGCGTACGCTGCACCAGTTTTTTGGCACGCTGTACTTTCGTTTTTGTATTAGCTGTAATTACAGAACTATCCGCTTTACCACCTGTATTATTTTGCTGTCTGAGAGCTGATTTGGTCTTATTGCCGGAGTGCCGCCCGGAAACATGTTTATTGCTTTTACTGGCTACTCCGTCGCGTATCTGGCGTTTAGTTAATTTTTTCTTGGCTTGATTCATTCATATACTCCTATCTGTCTTCAGACAGTTCTTCTGCGGTAGACTGATCTACGGCAGGTTCATTTAAATCAGGTAAGACAAGCTCACCCAATTCTGTTAATGGTGGTAACTGGCTTAAATCTTCCAGCTGCAAATCACTCAGAAAGCCAGCTGTGGTAGCCCATAAATTTGGCCTTCCCAGGCTATCACGCTGTCCGATAATTTCTATCCAGCCTCGATCCTGTAATGTTTGTAAAACATTACTTGAGACAGCAACACCACGGATAGCCTCAATATCACTTCGCGTTACCGGCTGCTGGTAGGCAATAATGGCCAGTGTTTCCAGTACAGCCCGGGAATAACGGGGGGTGCGCTGAACATCCAGACTGGCCAAACGGGGATAAGCCGCATGAGTAACCTGAAAGCGCCAGCCCTCGGCACTATGCACCAGATTAAGTGCCCTTTCTTGCCAGCGTATTTGCAGTGCTTCCAGTATGCTGGTTAACTCATCTGATGATAAAGGCGGATCAGTAAGCGCAGACAAAATTTTTTCACTTAATGCTTCACTTTGGGTCAGCAATGCAGCTTCAATTAATGCTTCGATAGAAACAGATTGATTCATAGTCATATATTTCTATACTTAAATTGAAATCCGTTTTAAATAATCTATAAAGATTAACCTTTGCGCGCAGCTTTTCTGGCTGCCCGTTCTGCCTTAAGCTGTGCTTCATGCTGCTGACCTTTTTTCAACCAAACTGCCCACTGATTGGGCGTTTCCAATGTAATACGACCGATTAGTCCGTCACGAAAATCAGTCAGCAGGCGTTCAGCAGCTTTCTGGTAATCAATGCGCCCGCCACTTAATAATGCACCACGCTTTTTACCTACCCATTCTAACCATTGATCATCAAGCCAGTGCGAGCTTTCGCTCAAGTCGGCCTGATAGCGTTGCTGTAGTAATGGCAAATAATGCCGGCGCAGATAATCCAATAATTCCAGTGCCACCACCTCTTCATCCAGGGCATTACGACCCACGGCACCACTGGCAGCTAAATTATAACCGGCCTCCTCAACTATAATTTTCGGCCATAACATTCCGGGCGTGTCGTATAACCAGAAATCATCAGCCAGTATCAGTCGCTGTTCAGCCTTAGTAATACCCGGCTCATTACCGGTTTTGGCACTGCGTTTACCCAGCATGCCATTAATTAAGGTAGATTTACCTACATTGGGAATACCGCAAATAAGCACTCTCAGAGGTCTGTCCAAACCGTGGCGATTAGGAACCAGTGCACGGCTGGCCGCAATAATTCTGTTAGCAGCCTGCTTTTCTGATGCATCCAGTGCCAAGACATTAGTATTGGGCTGGGAACGGTAATCAGCCAGCCACAACTCTGTGCGCTCGGGATCAGCTAAGTCCTGCTTATTCAGAATTTTTAATTTTGGTTTATTCCCGGACAGTTTTGCCAGCAAAGGATTGGCACTGGAAGCAGGCAGGCGGGCATCCAGCACTTCAATTACCATATCCACGCTCTTTATCCGTTCGGCAATGACTTTTTTGGCTTTGTTCATATGCCCGGGATACCACTGAATAGCCATAAACTGTCCTTGTCTGAAATCAAAAATATCAAAACTGAAAACATTCAGGCAGCCTGACATCAGGCTGCCTGAATAACGCATAATGCGTATTATACCGTTTTTTCAGAATGATTACTTAATTCTAACTGTCTGTGCCGAATCAATACTGAATAAGCATTTAACCTGTTTGCCAGTGCTTCTACAATATAAACAGAACGATGCTGACCACCAGTACAGCCGATGCCAATATTAACATAACTGCGACTTTCTTTTTCCATGTACGGTAACCAGCGCAATAGAAAACCGGATAAATCATCTATCATTTCTGCCATAATCGGCTGTCCGGAAAAAAATGTCCTTACAGGTTCATCCAGACCACTATACGGACGTAAGAGGAAATCGTAATAGGGATTAGGTAAAAAACGTACATCAAAAACGAAATCAAGACCGGCAGGTACACCAAATTTATAACCAAAAGACTCCAGAACAACACGCATTGGCGCTACCGGCAAGTGCAACCATTGCTGAATCTGGCGGCGCAATTGCGGTACATTCAGTAATGAGGTGTCAATTACATAAGCATGGCTTTGCAAAGTGGACATGTATTGCTGTTCAGCAGAAACACTCTCACTTAATGTTTTATGTTCCCGTGCCAATGGATGGCTGCGGCGTGTTTCTGAAAACCGGCGCAGTAAAACGGCTACTGAAGAAGTTAAAAACAGCAAATCTACCTGATGTCCCAGAGTACGTAACTGTGTGACCAGTTCCAATAGATCTGCAGGGTTGAAGCGTGAACGGATATCTACGCTTACGCCAAGTTGCGCTACATGACTGGCTGCATAGTGTTCAATTAGACCAGGCAACAGCTTTACTGGTAAATTATCAACACAGACAAAGCCAACATCTTCCAGTAAACGTAAAGCAATGGATTTTCCGGAACCGGATAATCCGCTAATCAATACTATCCTCATGATTCACCGCATCCTCTTTCAGCATTGAATTATGACGATCCAGAAATTGCTTGGTACTGTCCTGACCACGCATTTGTAAAATAAAGTTACTGACAGCAGCTTCTACCAATACAGCCAGATTTCGACCCACTGCTACCGGCAGAGTAACACTGCGAATAGATACATTGAGAATGCTTTCAGTTTCACTTTTTATACTCAGACGGTCAATCCTTTGCATATGGGTATCATCGGCCAATACCAGATTGATTATCAACTGTAACTGCTTTTTGGGTCGTACAGCAGTTTCACCGAAAATTGCCCGTATATTCAAAACACCAAGACCGCGCACTTCAAGAAAATCTTTCAGCATAGCCGGACAGCGGCCTTCAAGTGTTTCCGGCCCGATACGGTATAACTCCACCGCATCATCTGCCACCAAGCCATGTCCGCGTGATATCAATTCCAGCGCCAGTTCGCTTTTACCCAGACCTGACTGACCGGTTATCAGCACACCAACTTCAAATACATCCAGAAATACGCCGTATTTAACTGTAGAAGCTGCCAGCACCCTCTGCAGATAAATTCGCAAAACATCCATCAGAAAAGGACTTTCTGTTTTGGATGTCAGCAAAGGTACATTATGCGTATGACAATAATCACGCAGCATATAGGGCACAGGTAAATCATTTGCGACTATGATCAGAGACATAGTCAAATCGAACAATTCATTAAGCGTGGTTTTGATTTCACCCGCTTCAATTTTATTCAGATACTCGACTTCTGCAATCCCGATTACCTGCACCTGATTGGGATGAATAAAATTCAGATGTCCTACCAGCGCCAGTACCGGCTTATCGGCGTCAATACTGATACGGTTATCCGCACCGGCTGTGCCGGCAGACCATGCAAGTTTCAGTTTTGTCTGATTGTCATGATATAAGCGCCGTACCGAAATACTGGGCATAGTAATGTTTCCTTATACCTGATCTGCTATCAGAATTTCACGCACACTTTCGGCACTGGTAGCAGACAATAATGCATTGCGTACAGATTTTTGTGAAAATTTTCCGGCCAGTTCCGATAAAACATTCAAATGCTTGCTTGATGCATTTTCCGGTACCAATAGTATAAATACCAGACTGACGGGTTGTTCATCCGGAGCGTCAAATGCGATGGGTGTCTGCAGACGGAAAAACGCACCTACCGTATCTTTTACTGCACCGGTACGCCCGTGCGGAATGGCCACACCCTTACCTAATGCGGTAGAACCCAGCTTTTCGCGTGCAAACAAACAATTAAAAACATCTTCCTGCGACAAACCTGCCTCTTCGGATAATAATTGACCGGCTTCTTCAAACAGACGTTTCTTACTACTTACATTTAAATCAAGAACCACATGTGAAACCGGTAAAATATCCCCAATTAAACTCATGCTCATATTCAATTCCTATCAAACTGCACTGTACAGCCGGCTAATCCGGAAAGGGGACTAATTTACTTTGCTGAATCAGATACAATTTATTTCAATACAATCAAATTACAAAAATTATCTCTTATTTCTACCCGATAATGTTTTCATTGCTCATGATTTGCCTATCCAGTAATGCAGAAGCAATCCAATAAACAGGATAAGACCAATCCGGTTATTACGAACAAACATGGTAAAGCATATTTTGCGGTCTCTTGTACGAATATTGAGCCATTGACAATACTGCAAAACAGATACAATTACCAGTGCCAGCCAGTACCAGATAGTGGCGTGAATCTGCCAGCCAGCCAGAATCATCAGCAGATCAAACCCTGCATGACACAACATAACAGCAGTAATATCGTGATTACCAAAAGTAATTGCAGATGTATGAATGCCGATTTTTAAATCATCTTCCTTATCTGCCATGGCATATATAGTGTCATAAGCTAAAGTCCACAATGTATTGGCAGCCAGTAAAATCCACGCAATCATCGGCACATGATTAGTTATCGCTGCAAACGCCATAGGTATCCCAAACGAAAATGCCAGACCAAGATATAATTGCGGTAAAGGAAAAAAACGTTTAGTAAACGGATATGTCATGGCTAGAAATAGTGCGGGAATACTCATCAGCCAGGTAAGCCGATTCATAGGCAGTAAACAGAATGCAGACAAAATACACAATAATAATGTCAGTATGAGCGCTTCTTTTTTACTTACCTTTTTTAAAGCAAAAGGTCGTTGACAGGTACGATCAACCGCACCGTCAAAATCGCGGTCTGCATAATCATTAATCACGCAGCCGGCACTGCGCATTAAAAAAGTGCCGATTGTAAACAGCAGCACGATTAACCAGTCCGGATATCCGTCTGCAGCAATCCATAAAGCCCACCAGGTTGGCCATAACAGCAATAACGTACCAATCGGCCGGTCTATTCGCATTAACTGTATATAGACTTGAAAGCGCTCAGCCAACTGCCCGTTTTTTTTATCTTGCAGTTTCCTTTCTACAAAAAATCGATTCACACCTGTCTTTCAATGTTAATGCATGATTAAAAAATACAAAGATAGCCTCTGCCACATTGCCAGAACACTACTGATGCTACTACTATCAGAAAGAAGTCGGCAAACCAAATAATTGTAGCATAAGCATAACAGCTAACTGCACTCTGAAACCATAATCCAAAGGAGTAAGATATGGATTTAATTTTATGGCGTCATGCCGAGGCTGAAGACAGCCGCAATGATATGGCACGAAGATTAACAATTAAAGGGCAGCAGCAGGCAAAGTCCAGTGCTCAATGGTTGCATCAGCATTTACCGGATAACTTTCAAGTTTTCTGCTCAGAAGCAGTAAGAGCACAGCAAACTGCAGAATTTCTTAAACAGCCTTTGACTATTAATAAATTACTGAATCCTAACAGCCATCCGCTTAATCTCGCTACTTTTCTGCAACAGCAAAACGCTGCTTCTTCTGCACAGATATGGGTAGGTCATCAACCCTGGATAGGTCAATTCTGCGCTTATTTGCTCAACGGCATCTGGTTACCGCAGCAATTCTGGTCAGTGAAAAAATCAGCTTTTTGGTGGTTTGATGTCCGTTTTTATCAACAGCGCCATCAGGCACGGCTAAAAGTCGTTCTTTCACCCGCTGCTTTAAAATAAACCATACAGATATAATCTGCAAATGAAAGCATATAGCGATGAGTTGGTTACATAAAAATGTCAATATCGGACATAATCAGTTCAATGAAAAAAGCTTTTTCACAAAGCTTAGTAAAAATGCCTTAATTCTGGGTAAACCCGTAATGGTGCAGCTATACACCTTATATCTGCTTTTTAAATCAGTAGAAACACCGCTACGCAGTAAAATGCTGATATTGGGTGCCCTGCTCTATTTTCTCAGTCCTATAGATCTGATTCCGGATTTACTCGGACCAATAGGATTTACTGATGATATTGCGGTTATTACCATGGTATGCAGACAACTGCAAAAAGCCATCACACCGGCACTTAAAGCTCAGGCTGAAATAGCTGTTTCCCGATTCTTTCACCGTTAAATCATACCTTCCTGCTAAGCTATTCAATATTATTTTGATATAGCCGCATCAGTTTATCCATAAAAATAAAAAGTTGCTGGTTCATAACAGAATAATCAAAATATCTGATTTCCTCTGCTGACTGAATAAAAGGATAATCAGCTGCTTTCTCTAATTCAGATGCAGAAGCTGCAATTAATTTATCAATAGCTTTTGCATTCAGCTCCAGATGACACTGAAAACCGTATACCAACGGTGCATAACGGATAATCTGATGCGGACAACCTTTACTATAGGCAAGCACTTGTGCCTGTTCGGTCAGACCCGGCATATCACCATGCCAATGTGCCACTAGCATTTCTTTATCAAAATGAGAGATAAGTTCATCCGCCATACCTGCATGAGTTAGATAAATTGGAAAATAACCAATTTCTTTATTAGGACTGTGTTCATACATTCCGTTTAAAGCCTGCCCGATTAATTGGGCACCTAAACAAATACCAAGCACAGCCTTACCATTATTAATGGCACTGAGAATCAGACTTTGCTCTGCGTTAGTATCAAAATAAGGGCATTCCTCAATTGTCGTAACTGGTGATTGCGGCCCCCCCATAATAATCAGCATATCGAAACCAGCTGCAGATTCGGGTAATTTGTCGCCAAGATAAACGCGTGAATGCGAAATCTGATAATCTCTACTGATTGCCCATTCTTCACAAGCTGCAGCTTCTTCATAATCCTGATGAATAATAAAATGTACCCGCAATTTTATTCTCCTCCATATACAATAAAATCAGAATGAACCGGTTAAACTATACGGTTTTTTCCGGTAGATATCCAATTATAAAAGGATTTCCATTTATCAGATTTTTGATTTACTATATAGCCAAAGCAAATATAATAGCGCCGCACAAACAGTGCGGCGCTGATTTAAGCTAGGGTAAAATTAATTACTTGCTGGCTTTAAATTCTTCATGATATTCACAAGCCAGTTTATGCAGAGATGCACCAATAGCTTTGTACTGATATTCATTCAGATTGGCTAATGAAACACGACCGGATGGGTGACGTACGGCAAAACCTTTACCCGGTAACAATACTACGCCGGATTCATCCGCAATTCTGAACAGCAGTTCATTCGGATTTTTGGTTTTAACAACCCATTCAGCAAACTCATCACCATACAGCTGACGTGCAGTATCTTCCATATCAACCAGAGTGTAGTAATCCACACTGTTTTCATTAAACTCATGTTTAATACCCAGCTGTTTGTACATGGCAGCACTGCGGTTGCGAATCAGAGCCATCAGAGCATCTTTATACTGTTTCTTGGTATCCATCATTTCGGCCAGAGAGAACAGTACCATCTGCACCTGTTGTGGTGTAGACAAACCAGCTGTGTGGTTCAGAGCAACAGCACGGCTGTCAGCAACCATACGGTCGATCAGTTTCAGTTTTTCCGGTTCCGGAGTAATAGACAGATAACGTTTGTGCAATACCTGACGTTCTTCTTCAGGCAGCTCAGCAATTTTCTTGTCCAGTACATTTTCTTTGGCCATGGCAATGACACCCAAGCGCCAACCGGTAGCACCGAAGTATTTAGAGAAAGAGTACACTAAAATAGTGTTGTACGGGCACAGAGTAAACAGAGATTCAAAGTTCTCAGCAAATGTACCGTATACGTCATCAGTCAGAATAATCAGGTCAGGACGTTTTTTCACGATGTCAGCAATAATCTGCAGACTGCGGTCGTCCATTTTCACTGAAGGCGGATTGGATGGATTAACCAAATAGAATGCCTTGATTGAAGGATCTTCCAGTTTGCGCAATTCGCTTTCAGGATACTGCCAGTCCAGTTTCGGATCAGCATTGATCAGAACTTCTTCCAGTTCATAATCGTTCAGTTCTGGAATTTCCAGATAGGGTGTGAAAATTGGTGCGCCCAGAGCAATTTTATCGCCATGACGAATCAGACCATTCTGTTTCAGAGAACTGAAGATGTATGCCATAGCAGCAGTACCACCTTCAGTTGCAAACAGATCGATATCGTCATTAGACATCGTCTTAGCACCCATTTCTTCCAGAATATAGGTTTTAACGATTTCTTCAGACCAGCGCAGCATACGGTCAGGTACAGGATAATTGCAACCCAGAATACCTTCGGTCATTTCCAGCAGGAACTGATGCTGATTGTAGCCAAGCTGGTCACGTACATAGGACATGGCTTTGCTTAGAAAATCAACACCCGGTTTGTGGCGGTTACGACGGATAAAATCATCAAAACGTGCCATCAGATCATCTTTAAACGGCATACCACCGATATTCTGATCCAGGAAAGAGAAAGAAATTTCAGACTCTTCTGCAGCAAACAAACCTAATTCAAAAAAAGCATTGCGTGGTAAAGTAGCTAAAAAGTTAGGGTTACCACGACCGGCATTCAGCATCATCCGATCGTTGCGGCTCTGTGCCAGATCAATCAAGTGATTTTTCAACTCAAACGGGCTTAAATTAGCATATTTTTCAAAATCATGTTTTGAAGTCATAATAGTTTCCTCAAGAAGTTAAAGCACATATCAAACAAGAGCCACAATCAACGGACCTAACAATGTCAGGAACACATTGGCTAATGCATATGTAACGGCAAATGGAGTAGTCGGAATTGCATTGCCAGCTTTATCCAGAACTTCACCAAATGCAGGATTGGCACTGCGTGAACCAGCCAAGGCACCTGCAAATACAGCTGCATTGTCATAACGAAGCACATAGCGACCAAAGAAAATAGCCAGAATCATCGGAACCAGAGTAACCACCACACCGATCAGGAACAGAGTCAGACCATGTTCTTTAATAGTGGTAATTGCCTGTAAACCTGATTGCAGACCTACAACAGACACGAAGCCGGCCAGACCGAAGTCCTTCATAAACTGAGAAGCCGCAGCAGGCATATTGCCGAATGTCTGTTTACGGGCACGCAGCCAGCCAAAGAAAAGACCGGATAACAATGCACCACCACCGGCACCAAGCGTAATCGGAATATTGCCGATACGAATTACTACCCAGCCGATAATCAGACCAAGTACTACACCCATACCGTGATAAGCCCAGTCGGTTTTACTATTAACCGTAATAGGTGCACCGATAATGTGTACAACACGGTTAATATCACTGGTAGAACCGTAAATGGTCATTACATCGCCCAGTTTGAACTCTGTATCAGGTGTCAGATCTATTTTTTCACCATTGCGATGTAGTTCAATCAGGTAGATACCATGCTGAATTTCAAAGTCTTTATCGCTCATATGAACTTTGGAACGAATTTCAGCCATGGTTTTATTCGCATACTCAGGGTTGCGGAAAACCACATTTTTGGTATCAACAATGACTTCCAGACCCGGCTCGGCATCTAATTCGCGGCCGAATAAAGTGCTGACAGAAGTAACAGCTTCACGACGACCAACAATCAGGATGATGTCTTCCCGTTTCAGAATCGTAGACGGAGTACAGTCAATCAGATTACCGTGACGTTTAATGCGTTCGATCGTAATACCCAGATTCTCTAATTCAATATCTTTAATAGATTTCTGAATATCATGTTCAACTACATAGATACGTCCCACCATCTGCGTAATTGCCATCCCCTGATTACCTTCCAGTGCCATAGCACCTTTCAGTTGTTCAGCTTCAGCAGCTACCGCATCATCACGAATATCCCGACCCATGATTTTCGGTAACACATTCATACAAATTATGATTGCGCCAAGAGAACCAAAGATATATGTCACCGCATAACCAATAGCTACATTAGCCTGTAACTGCTGTAACTGATCGGCAGGCAGACCCATATGTGTCAGAGCATCGGCAGCCGTACCCAGAATTGCTGACTGGGTTAAACCACCGGCAGCCAGACCAGCGGCCAGACCTTTATCCAGATGGAACAGGCGTGCCATAATCATTACCGTAATAAAGCCGGTAATGGCGATAAACAATGCCAGAAAAATTTCACGCAGAGTTTTTACACCCAGTGAACGGAAAAACTGAGGACCGCTTTCATAACCCACAGCGTAAATAAATAAAGTAAACAGCAATGCCTTAAGACCAGAATCAATGTGAACATTGAGCAGGCTCAAAACCACTGCCACCAGCAGGGAACCGGCAACCCCGCCGAGCTGAAACTTACCGAAGCGTATATTGCCCAGCAAATAACCCAGACTTAACGACAGAAACATCAGAATAACCGGTGATTCCTGAATATTAGTCAATACCCAATTCAACATATGTCTACCTTCTCCTGAAAGAACGTAGGCTAGTGTGCGCTCGTGCGCTTTTAATTTTTGTCTAAATATTCATATGTACGAAAATTAATGATAATTTTGGTATTTTGTTAACAACATTGACATTTAATTAATCCAATTAATCACGTTTAATTACTATGTAAGAATAATTTCACATTCATGCGCCAATCCTGTTTTTTTGCTTTTTTCAACTGATTTTAAAGAGAAAAGTTAAGATTTTGTTCAGAATATTTTATTAATATATTAATGTAATTTAGAACTATAATATCTATATTAAATAAAATTCATTAAATAATCTGTTATTCTTATATCTTAATAGCCAATAAAATAATTTATTTCTAATTAAATATATTTAATCAGAATGCATATTTAATTATTAAACTATATAAACCATTTTTCAATACGATTGATAATCTCTAACATATTGAAATGATAATAAGAATCCTATTTAACAACTACGCTGAACAGTCAGATTTCTGTTGCCATTTCACAACAAATCATCTATTTTTTCTAAAAAAAATGATATTAAAATTAACATAAATTGCTAATTAAAATATCCATTCCAAATTATAACTAATTAAAACCATTTAACTACATAAAGTTTACATAATTATTTTTTGATTTCTCAGACTTGAATTCAGGCAGATGGTTTTATTGATAAGGGATTACTTCATCGACATTTATACCAATAACTCTTTAATACTTAAAATAAATCAATTCAGACAAGAATTTTAGCCTGACATATATACGCTATATCTGATAAGAGTTTGAGTATTGCCGGAAATGAATATAAAAAAGCCTGAATAATTTTCTTTCAGGCTTTTTTCAAACAATCAAACAGATAAAAGTATCTACTTCACTATACAATAAAATTTTTCAGCGTAATAAAGGTAATGATTCAGTATTGATAAAATTAACCACATTACTCAAATTATTTTGAGGATTATCTTCTGCATTCGGTTGATCTGTAGCATCTGCTGAATCATCACCATCATCAGATTCTTCATCATATAAACTAAATGCCTTTGTATCAGTATCGGATGAATCTACACCAATATCTTTAATCAGCCGATGATATTCGGCAGACTGGGCTAATAGCTCTTTCGCAGCTTTACGCAAATTATTCACTTCACTGCGTGCCAGATAAAACGTTGTTGGTATATGAATTACTTTATCCCTTAAAGGGGAAGAAGGTAAATCCAGTAAATTCACACTTATATAATATACCCGCGGTGTACCCTCACTACGATTTTCATTCCACCAGTCTACATATTTCTGAAATTGATGCTGAGTATCTTCTGAATACTTCTCAATCGGAATACTGGTTAAAGCTCTCACTACTTCAGTAGTTCCGGGAACACTGGCGCTACTGTCAATTTCATTTTTGCGCTGTGTCTGGGCGTTGACATTAATAATGATAATTTTATGAATATTCGCTGATTCCAGCTGGTCATACAAAGTTTCATTACTATATAACTCAGTTGTGTCCAGCAAACTGCGTAATCCGAGATTATCCGTTAATCCACCATCCAGTAAATGAATATAAGGTCTTTTCTGACTATCCTGATATTGCTTGAGATTATTACGATAAGCTGTGCGCGTCTGAGCACGGAAAGCTGTCGTGCCGGTAGCATCAGCATTATTACTATCAACCAGATTATCTGGTAACTGATAATGGCAATTACCGCCATTGTTATTCAGAGTTACCGGTGCAAAAACCAGTGGCACAGCACTGGATGCCGCTACGGCACGGGAAATGGGTAATTTAGTTAAATCAATGCAGAGTAAATCAAAATACTCCTGCGTAAAATCCAGCCGGCTGCCCAAACTCATATCAGTAGCACTAATTACCACAAACGGCCCCTTACGTTTATTATTTAAATCCGCATAAGTAGCGCCATGATATAAATGTAAATCCAGCTGTTCCTGTAACAAATCACCGCGGCCAAATTCCGGTGAAGCCAGCCGCGACCAGTTAGCCATCGAAAAAACCTGACCAACTAACATTTTCTGCAAATTTAAATTGAGAAAATTTTGCTCAAATTTCGGTATTGTATCGGCTCCGTGTAATCCAAAATAAGTAGCTAAAACTGAGCCTCCGGATATACCATAAACCACATCAACCGTATCAAGCAGACTCACCTGTTTACCGTCTATTTTTACTTGCTGCTTTTTCAGAGATTCCAGAACCCCATAACCAAACGCAGCTGCACGGGTTCCGCCACCGGAAAGCATCACAATACCGATTACATCGTCTATTTTCTTCGCATCATTGTTTAACAATGCATGTTGTATACGATAACCCTCCTGTTCATCAATATGATCAATTGTGTCTATAGGCTGATATTGCAGTGTAGAACAGGCACTCAGGCTCAATACGGCAATCAGTATCAGCAGATACCATCTAACAGATCTCGTAATACTTAGCGGCATTACAGCTCCCGGAGCGGAAAATATCAGGATACCTGATATATTTTGATTAATTAATAATTGCTATTATCATGTAATCTATCAGTGTACCATTACTGCCACTTATTCATACAAACAGAAAATTAAACGATAACATAATTTTCAGCTTAATTATCTTAAATCAGTTTTCATCAGTAATTTGCCAGCCACCGCCTAATGCCTTATACAGATTAACCAGATTACGTGCCTCTTCCAGTTTGCCCTGAATTTGCTGATCATCCAAATCTTCTGCATTCAGGCGTGCCCGTAAACTGCGGTCCAGGGTCATATCGCCATAGCGAAACAGTTTTTCAGCCGCACCGGCCTGACTGGCAGCCTGCATTTGAGCCTCATGCATTAACCGGTTTTGTTTATTCAGACTAAATTGCATCTGATATGCACTATCTACTTCAGCCAGAGCCTGTAAAATCATCTGGTCATATCCGGCAATAGCTGCCTGTAACTGAGCATCAGCCCGCTCAATATTATGTTTGATTCTGCCTGCAGTAAACACAGGAATAGTCATGCTTGCATTCAGCAAACCGGCCGTATTTTTTAAATATGAAGTACTGCTGTCTAAATGTATTTGTCCAGTCTGCCATAAAAAATTAAGCGAAAATCGTGGCAGACGGTCAGCTTTAGCACTGGCTAAACCGGCACTCATTGCTTTCACCAGATTTTCCTGAGTGCGGATATCCGGTCTCCGGGTAATGAGATCCAGTGGAACCTGTCCCGCCGGAGCAGAAGGTAAATGCTGAAAAATATCCAAAGACGCAGGCGCAACCACAAACCCTTGCGAAGACTGACCGGTCAATACTGCTATATTGCGCTGATAAACATCAGCCTGTGCCTGATAAGTAGCAATTTTTGCCTGCATACCTGAAAGTTTTGCCGCAACTTCTCTGACATCATAAGCTGATGCCTGACCTGCACGAAAACGCCCTTCCGTATATCGCTGCAATTGCTTAAGAGTAGCAACACTGTGCTCTCCTACTTTTACCCGTTGCTGCATCGCACGCATTTTCAGATAATTATCGGCAATTTCACTGCCAAGCATCATCTGCGCACCATGCCAGCGTTCTGTTTCGCTCAGGCTTAGATAATGCATTTCATCAGCATCACTGCGTTTTTGTCCGAATACATCCGGCTCCCAGCTGGCTGTAAAACCTGCCTGAACCGTATTACCATGAACATGCCGGCGATTATTACCCAGCGGCGAACCAGTTGCCTGCAAGTAATCCTTTGCATTACCAATTGCCGGTAAGTTTAAATCTTTAAGTGCATTATCACCATTGTAACGATGTAATCCTCCGCTGCTTTCCACACCTGCATTCGGTCCTAAATCAGACTCAGCCATAGCGGCACTGGCTCGTGCTGCGAGCATATTTGCTTTCATTTTGGCCAGATTCCGGTTATTTTTTAATCCGGTTTCGATTAACTCATTCAATACCGGATCCGGCCAGCTTTGCCACCAGCGGCTGATATCAGCTGAGCCGCGTGCTGCCGCATTCTGATCAAACTGCTGTGGCATTCCGACAGTAGATTTCACCTGAATATCAGTTCTGCTGCAACCTGCCACCAATCCTAAAGCCAATAATACAGACAACCATATTTTATTCATCACCATACTTCCCTAAAATCCGGTGTAAGCATCAGGAATGCTGTGCCAGCATGCCACGAAATCGCGATAGCGCCAGAGCCAGAAACAACACACCCATTATGCTCATCATCAAAATTTTCGGCCAGACAATATCCAGACCGGCATTGCGAAAGAGCACATCCTGACTAAACTGAGTAAATTGAGTTTCCGGTGAAAACCAAGTTATATACTGAAAAACTGCCGGCATACTTTCCAATGGCGATTCAGAGCCCGAAAGTAAACGCATTACCACATAAATCGGCAAACATAACAAACCAAACTGGGGCATGGTAGGAGCCAGTGTTGCAAACCAGATACCCAGAGACGCCACAGAAAACAAATAAATAAACATACCCATACTAAATAAAAATATTGAGCCGTTTATCGGAATATGCAGCCAGCCCTGAATAACCAGCCATAAAGATAGCAGAGAAGCTACTGAGATAACCGCACCATTAGCAAAAATCTTGGCCATCACAATTTCACTGGGTCGTACCGGCATAACCAGCAACTGTTCTATCGTACCGTGCTCTTTCTCACGGATTACCGCAGCACCGACCAGAATAATCGCCAATAAAGTCAGATTGGATACCACATTCATCGTAGCGATAAACCATGAGGATTCACCATTGGGATTAAACTGAATATTCAACACCGGCGTAACCGGAGATAACTTCACTGCAGACTGCTGATGTAAAAAAGAACGTGTCTGTGCATCAATTATCTGGCTTAAATAATTAAAACCTATACCAGCCTGAGTTACTGACGTTGCATCAGCCAGCACCTGAATAGTAGGAGACCGTCCTGCGACCACATCGCGTTCAAAATTGGCCGGAATATCCAGTACAAAGACATAATCGCCTTTATCCATGGCCGCATCAATTTCTTCACGCTTTACTTCTACCGGCGTTTTAAAATAGGGTTCCAGCAAAGAATCACGAATTTGGTAAGACAAGACACTGTGATCAGCATCCATAATGGCAACTGAAGCATGGCGCACCTCGGTAGTAATACTGGTTGCAACTGAGTAAATGGCTAAAGACAGCACGACTATCATTAATGCAATTAAAACCACATCACTCAGCAGGCTTTTCAGCTCCTTTACACTCAGCACCCATACATTTTTAAACCATTGCAGCATCTATACCTCCTGCTTCTTCAGCAAGCAGCCGGCCAGAAAAACGTATACCAGACAAAATACCATTAATATCAAGTAATAATTAATAAAGTCCAGAAAGCCTAAGCCTTTAGTAAAACCGCCTAAACTGATTAACTGATACCATGCAGTCGGGAAGCTCCAGCCAAACCAATAATTAACCCCGCTGAGTGTAGACAGCGGATACAGCAGACCGGAAAAATTCAGCGCCGGAATTAATGATAAGATTGCCGAACCGAAAATGGCAGCCACCTGCGACTTTACAAAGCTGGAAATCAATAAACCGAAAGCTGTCGCTGCAAATATCAATGCCAGCGCACCCAGACTCATCGCCAGAAAGCTGCCACGCACCGGCACACCCAATGCCACTATGGCCAGCCATACGAGAATCAGATAGCTGAGAAAAGAAACAAAAACATAAGGAAGCTGTTTACCAATCAGAAACTGTCTGACCGATGCGGGGGAAGTATACAAATTAGTAATTGAACCGATTTCCCGTTCTCTAACTACCCCGAGAGCCGTCATCATTACCGGTATCAGCATCATTGCCATCATAATCATACCGGGGGTGATTGCAAAAATACTTTTAAAATCCTGATTATAAACATAGCGTGGCGCAATCTGCGCAGCCGGCTTAAGAGAGATTGGCAAACCTGTTTCAGTCCATTTCATCGCAGTATAGTTATTTAGTGTCGATAAAATAAAACTTTTAATATTTTCTGCCATAAACGGCATCGTACCATCAACATAAAAGCCCACTTCCGGCTTATTACCACGCAACAGATCACGACCAAAATGCGGCGGGATATCAATCACCATTCTGGCATTGGAAAGCTTAAGCGTATTATCAATTTCAGCAGCACTATGAAGATTGCCGGTGAAAGTAAAATAACGCGAACCTTGAAATTGCTCAATCAAAGCGCGGCTTTCTACCGTCTGATCCCTATCTATTACCGCAAATTTAACATGCTCAACATCAAACGATACTGACCATGCAGCCATCATCATTAACACCACCGGTCCGAACAGAGCAAAGAATAAACGAATTTTATCCCGCAGTAATTCCTTGCCTTCGCGTACAGCAAATGTCCATATAGTCTGTAGCCAGTAAGCCAGGCTATCAACATCCGTTGTTTTACCCGATGATTGACCAAATCCGCTTTCATGCGCGGTGTTTGCGGTTTCTTTTGTATCAGAAGCAGATACCTGAGATTTAGGCTGATTTTTATCTACAGCCTCCTGCAAATAATCAATAAATGCGGTTTCAAGATCATCTGTATCCTTACTTTCACACAGTTCTTCTGGTGTCCCGATAGCCAGAACCCGCCCCTGATGCATGAATGATATCCGGTCACAGCGCTCCGCTTCATTCATGAAATGCGTAGAGACAAAAATAGTAGTGCGATGATTTCTCGACAAATTTAGCAGATGATGCCAGAACATATCTCTGGCTACCGGATCAACCCCGGATGTCGGCTCATCCAGAATTAATACCTGAGGATGATGCAGACAGGCTGCTGCCAGCTGCAAACGCTGTCTGATACCGAGCGGCATTTCACTAGGCTGAATGTCTGCAAATTCAAGCAGATCAAATTCCTGTAAAGACTGCTCAACAGAAGAATCAATCTGGGCAGCATCCATACGGTATAATCGGGCTGAAAGTACCAGATTCTGTCGTACCGTTAACTCTTCATATAAAGAAAACGACTGCGACATATAACCGATTTTCATCCGAGTCGTCATATCATTGGCATTAACCGTATGACCTAACAGCTCAGCAGAACCGGAGCTGGCATCCAGCAGCCCCGTCAGCATTTTCATGGTTGTTGATTTACCACAGCCATTCGAACCAAGAAAACCAAAAATTTCGCCCCGCTCAATCCTGAAACTAACATTATTAACGGCAATAAAATCACCAAACCGTTTGGTTAAATCTTTTGCCTCAATCGCCGGTGGAGAGTCTTTATCCGGAACAAACGGCGTTAGTTGCAGACTGCCCGATTTATTCTGCTTATTTTCAGGCAAAAGTTTGACATAAGCCTGTTCCAGCGTATCCGTATGGGTATCATCCAAAACCTGCTGAGTGGGCGCATTGACAATCAGACGACCATTATCCATTGCCAGCAGATATTCAAAGCGTTTCGCTTCATCAAAATACGCCGTGGCCACAATCACCGTCATATCTGGATTTTCTGCCCGCAATTCATCAATCAACTGCCAGAACTGCCGACGGGATAGCGGATCCACCCCAGTAGTTGGTTCATCAAGAATCAGTAATTCCGGATTGTGCACCAGCGCACAGCATAAACTTAATTTCTGTTTCATGCCTCCGGAAAGCTTACCTGCCGGTCGGTCAGCAAAAGGTGATAATCCTGTCGCCCGCAACAAACGCGCAATACGTTCGTGACGCATACGTCCGCGCAAACCGAATAAACGAGCATGAAAATCTACGTTTTCATTAACCGACAATGTTGGATAAAGATTCTGACCAAGCCCTTGCGGCATAAACGCAATCCGGTGGCTTAGCGACTGCCGGCTATGCTTGTCCGCCATACTGGCGCCAAATACCAGTACCTCGCCCTGCTGAATAATTTTTACACCGGCTATCAAAGACAGCAAAGTAGACTTACCCACCCCGTCCGGACCAATCAGACCCACCGTTGCACAACGCCGGATTTGCAATGATACATCCTGCAATGCCTTCGTCTGACGGTACTGATGAAAAACATGACGTAAATCTACAGCCCATTCTTCTCCTGTTACAGCCTGCGCTTTGGCCGTACTATCCATATCAGGCACCTTTGGCAGATTGTTTTATACTGGGTAAATTTACCTGCCATTGCTGCGGCCATGCTTTATTGTTATCAAAACGGATATATCCATTACCTGTCAGCCCGCCCTTAAGCAGTCCACTGTATTTCAATGCAATCTCAGGCGGAATTTTCAGCTTAACCTTATACATCAGCTTTTGCCGTTCATTCTGAGTTTCTACAAACTTAGGCGTAAACTGAGCATTGGAATCAATAAAATCCACCTTAGCCGGCCAGACTGCATTCATTCCGTCCAGAATAATCCTTGCTTCATCCCCAAGCTTTAATTTACCGATAGTATCTGTGGGTAAATACACCGACAGTGTTACATCAGACGGATCAAGTAATGACACAACTTTATTACCTTCACCCAATACATTACCGGCCTCGGCAATACGATACTCTACACGCCCTGCTTTAGGCGCACGTATCAGCATGTCGTTATTAGCAGAAGAAGTAGCATTAATCTGAGCCTGCGCCTGTTGTACTGCCGCCAGAGCCTCTGCGCGGGCTGCCTGAGCAGATTTAACTCTGGCTATTGCAGCATCACGTTCAGCCAGTCTCCGGCGTAATTCAGGTGAAGAAACCAGCTCATCTGATTTAAGCTGACGCGCATTATCCAGATCCATCTGAGCAACCTTATGTATCTGCTGCTGAGCGGCAATTTCTGCCTCTGCTTTAGAGACATTTTCCTGTGCACGCTTTTTATCAGCACGGGCAGCATCCAGCCTGCTACTGGTCTGATCAGATGAAAGCTCAGCCAGAACCTGATCTTTAGCTACTACATCACCTTCATCCACTTTCATTTCAATGACACGACCAGCATATAAAGTAGCCACATCCAGCCGCTTGAGTTCCATACGGCCATTACCGCCGGCAAAACCATCAGGTAAATCAGTATGGCTGCGCATATTAATCCACACTGCCAGTCCGGCTAATACCAGTACCACCAACACAAACAACAGTTTTTTTGTTTTCATTTATTTTTCCCTGAACAAACTGTTTTATTGGTTCCGCATCACGAAACTCGCCATATCCTGCTCACACAATTTAACACATAAAATATCCATTCATTTCATCAATAACAATAGTTTACTATTACTGTTACATATTTGCGAAAATTACGCCAAGCAAATTCTGAGTGCTAAACAACTAATTGCCACTTGTCAGCATTCTGTTTTTTTCTGACAATCAGAATACTGTTTTCAAGGAATTCGGATATGATTATCGTAATGCAGCGTCAGGCAACCGAAACACAGATCAGCAATGTCATCAGTTTTATCCGTGGACGCGGATTGCACGAACATTTATCCCGTGGCGCAGAACGCACCATCATCGGAGCTGTTGGTGATGAAAGAGTCTTCGAACCACGCGAACTGGAAGCACTTGCCGGCGTTGAAAAAGCCATGCGCATACTACAGGACTGGCGCATCATCAGCCGTGAAAGTCAGCCCGAGGATACAGTTATCACCGTACGAGGACAGAACTTTGGCGGCAACCATTTTCATATAGTCGACAGCATGAGCGGCACACGGCTTCCGAAAAGAGCTAATGTCTTTATCGATCCTTTTTATCAGGCATTTTCACCCTATTCGACAGTGCCGCAAACCAATATCAGCATGCAACAGCAAATTAAGCAGGCACATGCAGCCAATAAACCCGTCTGGCTGCGTATCAGGGATGTGCGCCAGTTAGAACCGGCTTTACAGGCAGAAGCAGATATTATCTATCTGGGCGGAGAGTTAATGTCTAATCGCACCCTCCTTAACGAAGTAGGCTGTCTGAATATTCCGGTTGTACTCTGCAAAGACAAACATCATCAGGTAGATGAATGGTTGATTGCAGCTGAGCATATTGCCTTAAAGGGCAATCATCATCTGATGCTGGGTGAAGCAGGTACATTAAGTCTGGAGCGAAACGCTCCTTACCGGCTTGATGTAGAAGCCATTGTTAAAGCCAGACAGATTACTCATTTGCCTATTGTGGCCAATATTTCCCGCCTCGCTCATGCCTATATGGACAGTGCAACACTTATGCAACTGGCACAAGCTGCAGGTGCTCATATTGTCATACATTAACTGGACAATAAGTCCAAAACCAATAATTTTATAAAAACATATATTATTTATAAATTTAGACAAATTTAATCATTTTCAACGTTAAATTTGTCTAAAACAAGTATAATATTGCGCAAGATATAAAATCTTTAGCATAAAATAAATTAATATAATCATATAACTAGCATTCTTTTCAAAATTAGCGCTTGCTTAACATCTATACCTGTTTTATCGTAAACACTCATTTAGCTAACCCAAACCTGCTATTCCGACTACCGGATGCAGAGCCAACAGATCATCACAATAAGTATATTCGCGTACCCTAAACCGCCGTTTACACTTATTAATCTTACCGGATGAAGATGCATTGGCAATGTATCAGTCGGACTACTAGAACATAAGAGGTTGATATGCAACTTTCAGGTGCACAAATACTCGTGCAGAGTCTTAAAGCCGAGAATGTAGAATATGTTTTCGGATATCCCGGCGGAGCAGTTCTCGAAATCTACGACGCCATCTTTCAATTAAAAAAATTCCGCCATATACTTGTCCGTCATGAGCAGGCTGCAGTTCATGCTGCTGATGCATACTCACGCGCCAGCAACGGAGAAAAAATCGGAGTCGCTCTGGTAACATCAGGTCCGGGTGCTACCAATGCCATAACCGGCATAGCCACCGCCAATTCCGATTCTGTCCCGCTCGTGGTCATATCCGGTCAGGTTGGCTCACCTGCTATCGGTACTGATGCCTTCCAGGAAGTCGATACCGTCGGCATTAGCCGCCCGTGTGTAAAACATAATTTTCTGGTTACCCACGTAAGCGAGCTGGCAGAAACAGTTAAAAAAGCCTTTCAGATTGCGCGCACCGGCCGACCCGGTGTGGTAGTGATTGATGTGCCTAAAGATGTGACTCAGGCAATGGCAAAATTCAGCTATCCGCAGGAAGACATCAATATCCGCTCCTACCAGCCCGTTACTCAGGGACATACAGGTCAGATAAAAAAAGCAGCACAAGTGATGGCTGCAGCTAAACGACCAATTGTACTGTACGGCGGAGGCGTAATCCTGGGCAATGCCAGCAACATCCTTACCGATTTTATTCAGTCTACCGGTACACCCTGCGTCTCTACCCTGATGGGATTAGGCGCATTTCCTGCCACTAACCGTCAATTTCTTGGCATGGTAGGTATGCATGGCAGCTACGAAGCTAATATTGCTTTACAAAATGCTGACGTGGTACTTACTGTCGGTGCACGTTTTGATGATCGTGTTATTTCTGTACCCAATAAATTCACTGACGATGGCAAAAAAATTATCCATATTGATATCGACCCGTCCAGCATTGCCAAACGTGTAAAAGTAGATGTACCTATTGTTGGTGATGTTAAAAACGTTCTGGCTGATTTACTAGCCCTGTGGCAGAAACAGAATCTGAACTTTAACAGTAATGCACTGGACAGATGGTGGAAAAACATCGAAAACTGGCGCAGCCGTAACAGCCTCTGGTTTGAAAGTTCAGATGAAATTATCAAACCTCAGCAAGTAATCCAGACACTGGCAAAACTGACCGACAACAATGCCCTCATCACATCGGATGTTGGTCAGCACCAGATGTTTACAGCACAATACTATCCATTCGTACGCCCGCGCCAGTGGCTCAACTCCGGCGGGCTGGGCACAATGGGCGTCGGATTACCTTATGCTATGGGTGCTAAACTGGCTAAACCGGAAGAAGACGTATTCTGTATTACCGGTGAAGGTTCTATACAAATGAATATCCAGGAACTTTCCACCTGTTATCAGTATCGTCTGCCGATTAAAGTGATCAATCTTAATAACGGCTTCCTTGGCATGGTTCGTCAGTGGCAGGAACTCTATTATGACAACCGCTATTCTGAAACCTATATGGAATCATTGCCTGACTTTGTCAAACTGGCTGAAGCCTACGGGCATGTTGGCATCAGAGTAGAAAAAGCAGCCGACATCGAAGGTGCACTGAAAGAAGCCATTGCACTCAAAGACAGACTGGTATTCATGGATTTCATTACCGACCGTACTCAAAATGTCTATCCCATGGTAGGCAATGGTAAAGGTTTGGATGAAATGGTATTACCGCCACATATGAGAGAAGAATAGCCGGAGCACATCATGAGACACATTTTATCTATTCTGATGGAAAATCAGGCCGGAGCCATGAGCCGTATTGTCGGTCTGTTTTCAGCCCGTGCTTACAATATCGATTCCCTGTCCGTATCTCCAACAGAAGACAAAACCCTGTCACGAATGACAATTGTCACCAGCGGCGATAACAAAGTAATGGAACAGATAACCAAGCAGCTTAATAAACTGATAGAAGTTATCAAAGTTATCGATCTGAACGATAGCAACTACGTTGAACGTGAATTAATGCTGGTTAAGCTGCGTGCTACCGGCAAGGATCGCGATGAAATACTGCGTCTAACCGATATCTTTCGCGGACACATCATTGATGTAACCGACAAAACCTATACAGTGGAAATCACCGGCACCAGCAGCAAACTAGATGCCTTTCTGGATACCGTGGGCAAAACACTTATTCTGGAAACCGTACGTACCGGTGCAGCAGGCATAGGTCGCGGCGAACGCATGTTACGTATTTAAGCCGGACATTTTTAAAGCATTATCCGACCTAAAAACATATTAAAACCCTGATTTTAAAATCAACACATTAAATTGAAGGAATAGCAATGCAAGTTTATTACGATAAAGACGCAGATCTCTCATTAATCAAAGGCAAAACCGTAGCCATCATCGGTTATGGCTCACAAGGTCATGCTCACGCTGCCAACCTGAAAGATTCAGGTGTAAACGTAATCGTCGGGCTGCGCAAAAGCGGTAATTCCTGGCATAAAGCAGTAAATGCCGGTCATGACGTACGGGAAGTTGCAGAAGCCACAAAAGCAGCCGACGTAGTGATGATTCTGACACCTGACGAATTTCAGCCGGCAGTTTATCAGAATGAAATCGCGCCTAATCTGAAAGACAATGCCACAGTAGCTTTTGCTCATGGTTTTAATATTCATTACAACCAGATTATTCCGGCCAAAAATCTTGACGTAGTGATGATTGCACCCAAAGGCCCTGGTCACACAGTACGCAGTGAATTCCTGAAAGGCGGTGGTGTGCCCAGCCTGATTGCAGTACATCAGGATGCAACCGGTCGTGCCCGCGACATCGCTTTATCCTATGCTGCCGCCAATGGCGGTACCAAAGGCGGCGTGATTCAGACAACCTTCAAAGAAGAAACTGAAACCGACCTCTTCGGCGAACAGGCCGTATTGTGCGGCGGGCTGGTTGAATTAATCAAAACCGGTTTTGAAACACTGGTAGAAGCAGGCTATGCTCCGGAAATGGCTTATTTTGAATGTTTGCATGAAATGAAACTGATCGTAGATTTAATCTACGAAGGCGGTATTGCAAATATGAACTACTCTATTTCTAATAATGCCGAATACGGCGAATATTTCACCGGCCCCCAAGTCGTAAATGAACATTCACGTCAGGCTATGCGTGAGGCATTAAAACGCATTCAGAATGGTGACTATGCCAAATCATTTATCGTAGAAGGTGCAACCAACTATCCGTCTATGACTGCCCGCCGCCGCCAGAATGCTGATCATCCGATCGAAATCATTGGTAACCAATTACGCAGCATGATGCCATGGATTGCCAAAAACAAACTGGTTGATCAGGATAAAAACTAATATAGCTGCTTAAGTCTGTTTGTAACAAAGCAAAAAGCTTGTGTATGCATTTTCATATACAAGCTTTTTTTAAACCCCGAATTCAAGAAAGAATATGACTACTCCACCCGCTCAGCAGTCTGAATCTGCAAACAAAATTACTCAGAACTCCCCTACCAAAGTAGCGATTGCCAGCCTCGTAGGTACAGCCGTAGAGTTTTACGATTTCTACATATACGGGCTTGCTGCTGCACTCGTATTAAGCGACCTGTTTTTTCCAACCGAAGATCGGGCAATTGCTATCATGTCCTCATTTCTTACTTTTGGAATAGCCTTTGTTGCCCGCCCTATTGGTGCCGGATTATTCGGACATTTTGGCGATAAAGTTGGCCGTAAAACCACCCTGATAGCATCATTACTGATAATGGGTATCAGTACAACCCTGATCGGTGTTCTGCCGACATATCAGCAGGCAGGTATTATTGCACCGGTTTGTTTATGCGTCCTGCGCTTTTGTCAGGGTCTTGGCTTAGGTGGTGAATGGGGCGGAGCCGCTTTACTGGCTACCGAAAATGCGCCCAGAGGTAAACGTGCTCTTTTTGCTATGTTTCCGCAAATTGGGCCTCCTATCGGATTCATTACTGCCAGCCTGATTTTCATTGTTTTATCCAAAAATCTTGATAATGCACAAATGATGTCGTGGGGCTGGCGTATCCCATTTTTACTGAGCATTGTTCTGGTTGGTCTGGGTATGTATGTTCGCATGTCCATTATTGAAAGTAATGCTTTTCGTACCATGGTTGCCAGACAGAGTGCTGTAAAAATCCCTCTGACTGACACTGTACGCAAACATTACAATCAGCTTTTTTTAGGCTCTTTGGCCGCCACGTCGTGCTTTACCCTGTTTTTTTTAACAACCGTATTTTCTTTACAATATGCTACTACAAAGCATGAGTGGCAAAGTACAGCATTATTTAATAAAATTGAGTATTTATCCATTCTCATGGGTGCCATTGTATTTATGGCAGTCGGTTCCCCGATATCTGCATGGCTTTCAGACAGAATCGGCCGTCGCCCGGTATTTCTTATAGGTGGTATAGCCACAATCATAATCGGTTTCTTTTTTGGTGACTTAATCAATTCTTCCAGTGCCATTACAGCTGCCATTTTCTTATCCTCTGCTCTGTTTATAATGGGTATCTTGTGGACACCTTTAGCAGCATTCTTACCAGAAATATTCCCTACCAACGTAAGATATACCGGTGCAGCTATCTCCTTCAGCTTTGGCGGTATTCTGGGCGGATCACTTACCCCGTTTGCTGCAGCATGGATAGTTAAAACATATGGCTTACAGGGTACAGTATATATAGGCTGGTTTCTGATTGCCGCCTGTTTACTCAGCATGATTGCAGTACTATTGCTACCAGAAACACATAAACAGGAAATTGAAAATTAAAACAGATAAAAAACCGATTTAACCAATCGGTTTTTTATCTTAGCGATTAATTCACATTAGTGTTAGCTTAATCTGTTTCCATAATAAATCTTTCTGCTAAAATACACATAAAAATACTATGTAGCAGATATCTAAAATGAGCATTATCAACAATAAAAAAGCATTTCACGATTACTTTATCGAAGAACAGATAGAAGCCGGAATTGTTCTTGAAGGCTGGGAAGTAAAGGCTATTCGTGCCGGACGAGTACAAATCAAAGAAAGCTATATCCAATGGAAAAAAGGTGCTTTTTATCTGGTTGGCAGTCACATTACTGCTTTACCCACCGCATCCAATCATGTAAAACCCGATCCCGTACGGCAGCGAAAACTATTACTGAAACAATCAGAAATCAACAAACTGATAGGCAAAGTAGAACGCAGTGGTTATACCCTTGTGCCTGTTAACATGCATTACAGCCATGGTTATGTAAAAATCGATATGGGATTGGCCAAAGGTAAAAAGCAGCATGACAAGCGCCAAAGCAGCAAAGAAAAAGACTGGAATCGTGAGAAACAACGCCTGCTTAAACAGACACGCTAAATCCTGGCAAATATTAATAATAAAACGGGAAATTAAATTCATTAATTTCCCGTATAAATAAAAAATTAAACTAATTAAAGCATTTCTTTTTATCTGGTAAAATAATACAGCTAATAAACTCCAGAAAATCATATTTCATATAAACCAAATTAAATTAATCATAATCTATTATTAAATCAGTATTTTATATATCATCCTTTAATATCCATTCTCAATATAATAAATAGTTAAATTTAACTAGACATAAAAAAGTTAAATTATGTTAAACTTGTATTACTGTATCAATACAGGCAAGCATTATTAACAATACAGGGTGTGTAATGATGGAGAAAATCGGTCTGCTATCAATAATTTTATTGCTAAACGGCTGTATGACATTAAACGGAGATTACCGTCTCGTTGCATTGGATGAAAATGGTAACGACCTGGCGCCTAAAGTACAAATGCTGGCTCACGGAACAGGAATTTATCGCTCAAAAATTGTACTATGTAAGGCATTTCCTAAAGCCACAGTCCGGATTTACGACACCAGGACAAATCAAGAACTAAAAGGAAAAAGTCCGCGAAAATGCCGGTAAACATAAATTATTAAATAAATATTTTATTTACCATCAGACTCCATACTTAATTTAAGAAAACTGTTTATTCAAATTTTATGAATGGCCGACCACAAGATTTTAAAATCATGCATGAATGGTATTGTTGTTCAAGAGCCTATGCATTTATTTATTTATATTTTGGATCTGTAGGTGCTTATATTTGTTTTTTGTACCTAATGAATATATTATTTAAATATCCGAACTTTAGCATAATAACAGTTTTACTTGCAGCAATTAGTACACTTTTTTTATGGAAACTCTTTAAAACTAAAAGAAATAATATTAAACAGGTTTACTTCACATCAAAAGACATTTATATAGAAGATAAAAAAATTGATATATCTTATCTTGAATCTGTTACATTGATTGAACAACCATACCCTAGTTTAAATAAAGCTCTATTTACGTTCTGCATAAAATTTACCAAAAACCCAGTAATTAAAGATGATGTATATTTTTACATGGCATTTGGTAATAGGCTATTTGAATGGAATGAAGATTATGACTATCAAAACCGCTTTATTACTATTCTGGAAACTATAGCAAAAGAACGAAGAGAGCTACTAAAAAATTCTGGTAAAGCATCTTATATATCTGAATGACAAGTTATTCATGCTGGTAGAATCTGAATAAGGAAAATAATATCTACCAGCATATTTTTATTTAAAAATCAAATCACATAATCACTTTACTCATTGCATCTAATCACATAAAAACCGCTCCTGTGCACTTTAAATCACGTTGAATTTTATAATTTCACCAGACAAAAAAGTTAAATTACGTTAAAATAGTATTGCTACATCAATATAAGCAAACACCCTTACTGACATTCCATACCTGATTTAAGAAAACTGTATATTCAAATTTTATGAATGACCGATCCCAATATTTAAAAATCATGAAAGAATGGCATTGTTGTTCAAGATATCATGCATTTATTCATTTGTATTTTGGAGCTACGGGTGCTTATATTTGCCTTATGTACCTGTTAAATATAATATTAAAAGATCAACAGTTAAATATATTATTTGAAGATCAGATTTTAAACACATTAGTAGCTTTACTTGCAGCAATAAGTATTTTTTTTTTCTGGAAACTTTTTAAAGCTAAAAGAAAAAAAATTAAACAGGTTTATTTCACACCAAAAGCAATTTATATAGAAAACAAAAAAATAGATATATCTTATCTTAAATCAATTACATTTATTAAACTTAAATACCCTACTTATAATAGAGGGTCTACATTTAAGTTCTGCATAAGATTTACTGAAAACCGGGTAATTAAAGAAGATATATATTTTTACATGGAATTCGGTAAGCCATTTCGATGGAAGTATCAGGATTATAATTTTGAAGACTGTTTCATCACTATTCTGGAAGATTTAGCAAAAGAAAGAAGAGAGCTACTAAAAGATTCCGGTAAAGCAATCTAATATTTCTGAATAATAAATTATTCATGCTGGTAGAATCTGAATAAGAAAAATAATATCCACCAACATATTTTACTTAAAAATCAAACCACTTTATCTATTGCATCAAACTTTATAAAAATCTATCCTGTAAATTTTAAATCATGCAGAATCCAAGAAAGAGATTTTATGAATGACCAAGCACAAAATTTAAAAGTCATGCAAGAATGGAGAAGTGAATCTAAAAAATTTACCTCTAATAAACTTTTTGCACATATTAATTATTTCGTTTACTTTATTTATTTTTGTGCTTATTTGATTCCTTTCGTCTTTGGGCAATACTTTTGGTTTTGGTCAACAATTCTTCTATTTATAGTAATCCCTGCAGTTATTAAATTCAAAAATACTAATGAATTAATTAAAAAGGTTCTTTTCACACCAGATGCAATCTATGTAGAAAATGAAAAAATAGATATATCTTATCTGGAATCTATTGTATTTGTTCAGCATATAATCAAACCTAATGCATTAATCTCCAGCGAGAATTATCCTGACAATATAAAAGCCTTTGAATTTGTTATGACATTTAATAAAAACTCAAACATAAAAGAAGATATACACTTTTATATACAATTTAGTGACGGAATTGTAGAAAATATTGCTAATTACGATTATCAAAACAACTTTATCAATATTCTGAAATCTTTTGCAAAAGAAAAAAGAGACTCATTAAAATGTGTGAGTACAGCAATATAACCACTAATATTCTGAGCAGATAACCTAAAATACAATCATATATCAATTTATCAAATATCTTTATCCAAACCTGATGTCTGGTTTTCAAAAACTATTTTTTCCAGAACAAAGCACTTGCAGAAATAAAACCGGAAAAGTGTTAAAATAACTGGCTTCATACATAAAACCTGTCAAGAGCCTAGCATGAATCAGGATAAAATATTAATTCTCGATTTTGGTTCACAAGTAACCCAGCTTATCGCCCGGCGCGTACGTGAAGCTCATGTTTATTGTGAATTACATTCATTTGACATGCCTATTGAAGATATTAAGGCATTCGCCCCTAAAGGCATTATCCTGTCCGGTGGTCCCAATTCAGTTTATGAATCAGACTATCAGGCTAACCCGGAAATACTCAACCTCGGTATACCCATTCTTGGCATCTGTTATGGCATGCAATGGCTGGCACATACCATGGGCGGCGAAGTGAGCGGTGGCGATCAGCGCGAATTCGGTTATGCTCAGGTACATACAGAAGACAGCCAGTTTACCAATGGCATTTTTGATAACCAGCCTAACACACTGGATGTGTGGATGAGCCATGGCGATAAAGTAAGCAAACTGCCAGAAGGATTTAAAAGTATCGGACATACACCAAGCTGTCCGTATGCCATCATTGAAAACTCGCACAAGCACTTTTACGGAGTTCAGTTTCATCCTGAAGTTACCCATACCAAACAGGGACGTGAACTAATCAACCGCTTTGTACTTGATATCTGTCAGGCCAAACCCAGCTGGACTATGCCTAACTATATCGAAGAAGCCATTATCAAAATTCGCGAACAGGTTGGTTCCGATGAAGTTATTCTTGGCCTTTCCGGTGGAGTAGACTCATCAGTAGCTGCAGCACTGATTCATCGCGCCATTGGCGACCAGCTCACCTGCGTATTTGTAGATCATGGGCTGTTACGCTATCAGGAAGCGCAAATGGTTATGGATATGTTCGGCAAAAACCTTGGTGTCAATGTGATTCACGTTGATGCCTCTGCCGATTTTCTCGCCAAACTTGCCGGTGAAACCGATCCTGAACGTAAACGTAAAATCATCGGAGCCGAATTTGTCGAAGTCTTTCAGCAAGAAGCCGGCAAACGTCAAAATGCAAAATGGCTGGCACAAGGCACCATCTACCCTGATGTAATCGAAAGCGCCGGTGCTAAAACCAAAAAAGCACATGCCATTAAAAGCCACCATAATGTAGGCGGCCTGCCTGAAACCCTTAATCTGCAATTGCTGGAACCACTGCGCGATTTGTTCAAAGATGAAGTACGCGAACTGGGCGTTGCACTGGGATTACCGCGTGATATGGTTTACCGTCACCCCTTCCCCGGTCCGGGTCTGGGCGTGCGAATACTGGGTGAAGTAAAACGCGAATACGCCGATTTACTGCGCCGTGCTGACCATATATTCATTGAAGAGTTGCGTAACACCTGCGACGAAGACGGTGTATCCTGGTATGATAAAACCAGCCAGGCTTTTGCTGTATTCCTGCCAGTAAAATCCGTAGGTGTAATGGGAGACGGTCGCACCTATGAATACGTAGTAGCCCTGCGAGCAGTAATTACCAGCGATTTCATGACAGCACACTGGGCCCACCTCCCTTACGACCTGCTCGGCCGTGTTTCCAATCGCATCATCAACGAAGTACGCGGCATTAACCGTGTCGTTTACGATGTCAGCGGTAAACCGCCAGCAACTATTGAGTGGGAGTGACGGGCACTGGCTGGCAATGTCTAGCAACGGCAGGCATTTCGGCTGAGGGTAAAAGAACTTTCCGCTAAGCGATAGACTGTATGTAAACACAGTATTGCAAGGACGCGGAACATGCCTCATGTGGCGGCCAGGACGGCCAGCCGGGATCGGGATACTGGTCGTTACCAGAGCCACCGACCCGAGCAAACCCTTCTCTATCAGATCGTTGACGAGTATTACCCGGCATTCGCTGCGCTTATGGCAGAGCAGGGAAAGGAATTGCCGGGCTATGTGCAACGGGAATTTGAAGAATTTCTCCAATGCGGGCGGCTGGAGCATGGCTTTCTACGGGTTCGCTGCGAGTCTTGCCACGCCGAGCACCTGGTCGCTTTCAGCTGTAAGCGTCGCGGTTTCTGCCCGAGCTGTGGGGCGCGGCGGATGGCCGAAAGTGCCGCCTTGCTGGTTGATGAAGTACTGCCTGAACAACCCATGCGTCAGTGGGTGTTGAGCTTCCCGTTTCAGCTGCGTTTCCTGTTTGGGGTCGTTTGCGGGAAGGGGCGGAATCCTACGCTAAGGCTTTGGCCAGCGATATTCTCCGGTGAGATTGATGTGTTCCCAGGGGATAGGAGAAGTCGCTTGATATCTAGTATGACGTCTGTCGCACCTGCTTGATCGCGGCCGCGATAGCTAGATCGCGTTGCTCCTCTTCTCCATCCGCGTTCCAAGCTGCGGAAAGGCACCCATAAGCGTACGCCTGGTCGAGCAGGCGACGCGGATCGACGTCCAGCGCACGAGAGAATGCGTCCGCCATCTGTGCAATGCGTCTAGGATCGAGACAAAGGTCGTCTCTGTCAGCCGGATCGTAGAACATATTGGCGGCGCCAAAGCCCACTTCACCGACCAGACCGACGGGATCTATCACCAGCCAGCCGCGACTGGAGAACATGATGTTTTCATGATGCAGATCGCCATGTAGCCCACGCAGTTCCGAGGCATTGCTCATCATTTGATCGGCTATAATCGCCGCGTGGACGTAGTCAGTTTGACAACCTGCGTTTTGATCATCGCGCGCCCGCTGAAACAAAGCTGCAAAGCGATCCCGGATCGGGAGAAGGGCAGAAGGCAGGGGTTCCTCAGATGCGGCATACAGCTTCGCCATTAGTTCCGCTGCAATTTCGGTCGCCTGGTAGTCGCCGTGCTCGGCAACGATGTGAGAGAGCATTCGCTCCCCGGCATATTCGAGCAACATCAGATTGTTCTCACGACCGAGCAACCGGACTGCTCCCCTCCCATTGCGCCATACCAGATAGTCGGCCCCGCGCAGTTCATCAGCAATGTCTTCTATAGGTTTCAATCCCTTGACGATTGCAGGAGTCCCGTCTGGCAATGAAACTTTCCAAACGAGGCTGGAAAAGGTGTCCGCAATGAGAACAGGTTGCGAAACGTGCCAATGAGCAGGAAAAACAGGCGGCATGAACATCAACCCCAAGTCAGAGGGTCCAATCGCAGATAGAAGGCAAGGCGTTCGCGGTCGGGGGCTTCGATCCCCAATACATTGAATAGGACAGCGAAGGCGCGCTCTGCTTCATCTGGCGCTGCCCAGTTCTCTTCGGCGTTAGCAATCATGAGTGCCAAATCGGCATAGCGATCTGCTGTTCCGAGCCGCCCAAGGTCGATCAGACCCGTGCATTGAAGAGTTTTAGGGTCCACCATGAAGTTCGGCATGCAGGGATCACCATGGCAAACAACCATATCGGTGCGCTCTTGGTCGAGCCGCACCGGTAGCTCTCGTTCGACACGAGCCAAAAGATCGAGCTGCGGCGTACTCTTGTCCTCGTCCGGTAAGAAGTCGGGATTGACGGCATTGCGGGACACCACATCAACGGCGCGTCCGAACATTCGCGACAGCCTGCGCTCAAACGGACATTGATCAACCGATAGGCTGTGAACAGCGCCAAGTTGCTGCCCCATTGACGGCCACGCTTTGAGCAAATCCGCTCCAGACAGATCAGCCGCCGGTACTCCCGGAATTGCCGTTATCACCAAGCATGCACCCTCCTGTTCCTCCTGCCAGTTGATGACCTCGGGGCAAGCCACACCTCGACCTTTGAGCCAAATGAGGCGGTCACGCTCTCCAGCGAGCTCACCGCGGCGGGAAGCAGGTGCGATTTTCGCGAAGGCATGCCCGTCACCACGTCGAAAAACAAAATCACCAGATTCTCCGCCTCTGACAGGCAACCAGTCAGAATGCGATTCACCAAAAAAAATATTAGTTCGATTCAATGGAGGTTCCTTCAGTTTTCTGATGAAGCGCGAATATAGAGAAATATCCCGAATGTGCAGTTAACGAATTCTTGCGGTTTCTTTCAGCGCCGCCAATACCGCCAGCCCGTCGCGCAAGGGGCGCGGCTCGTGTGTGCGGATGAAGTCAGCTCCACCTGCGGCGGCGGCAAGCTCTGCAGCGAGTGTCGCGGCCCCGACATCCCCCGGACCACGGCCTGTGAGCGCGCGCAGAAAGGATTTGCGCGAAACAGACAGAAGCACCGGCAAATCGAAGCGCAGCCGCAATTCATCGAACCGCGCCAGCACCGAGAGCGAGGTTTCGGGAGCAGCCCCCAGAAAAAACCCCATGCCGGGATCAAGGACAAGGCGGTTGCGTTTGATACCGGCACCCGTCAGCGCCGCGATGCGCGCGTCAAAGAACGCCGCAATGTGATCCATGATGTCGCCAGCGGGTGCCTCGCGCCGATCTGCCTGCCCGTCTTGCACCGAATGCATAACGACGAGTTTGGCAGATGATTTCGCCAATTGCGGATAGAACGCAGCGTCTGGAAAACCGCGAATATCATTGAGATAGGCCACACCACGCGACAAGGCATAGGCTTGCGTCGCGGGTTGATAACTGTCGAGCGAGACGGGAATGCCATCTGCCTTGAGCGCGTCCAGCACCGGCGCGATACGCGCGATTTCTGTGTCGGACGAAACAGGCGCGGCGTCGGGATTGCTGGATGCCGGACCGAGGTCGATCACATCTGCCCCCTCGGCCATCAGCTTACGCGCCTGCGCAATGGCTGCGTCTGGCGCCAGATACCGGCCTCCATCGGAGAAACTGTCCGAGGTTATGTTGACGATGCCGAAAATGATGAGCGATTTATTCATGGGGGCTTCTATAATAATAATAATCGAGCATGAGTCTCATACGGATGCTCGGGTCGAAAGGGAATCCCCAGGCGAGTAACCTGTTTGCGGTGATCCATTAGCTGCAGGAGCAGAATAGCATACATCTGGAAGCAAAGCCAGGAAAGCGGCCTATGGAGCTGTGCGGCAGCGCTCAGTAGGCAATTTTTCAAAATATTGTTAAGCCTTTTCTGAGCATGGTATTTTTCATGGTATTACCAATTAGCAGGAAAATAAGCCATTGAATATAAAAGATAAAAATGTCTTGTTTACAATAGAGTGGGAATAGAAATTTAATTTTTATTAACTCCTAATATTCTTTCTTAAAACCAGTTATATCGATTAGATTAGCTGGTTTTTCTATTTATTAAAGCTTGGTAATATCCACTACTATTTTTTATCGTAAATTAAACGGTAAAAAACTTAATATGTTCAGAAAATGCCAATATTGTTATTTCTGTGCCTTTGTTGAAGTGAAAAATTTGGATAATACCTTCTTCTTACCGATTCTTCTTTTATCAGTAGTTATATCTATAAGCAGTTCAAGATAGGTCAACGAGCTGTTGCATGGTTAGAGAGTGATATTGATGCTTGGATTGATAGGCATTTGGCTAAGAAGGAGAAAAATAAATAGCGATCTATCAGATATAACTTAAAAATAGCGCTGCAGGTTGTAGCACTATTTTATACGTATAAATAATCTTTCAATTTAAAAATGTTCGTTTGATACAAAGTTCTAATGTAAAATTCGCATCATTAGATACAACGATAAGGACTGTTATGATCCGTTGCCATCTTGCTCGACTCATGGGCGAACACAAAATGTGGATAGCCGATGCGGTTAGGGAAACGGCTTTAGTTGCAACACCATAACTTTACTTTACAGGGAGATTGTCCAGAAGGTTGACCTGAATACATTGGACAGGCTTTGCTTGTTTTTTGACTGTGGCATAAACGATTTGCTACAAAAGGTTCCAACATCGCAGAATCGTACAGAGAAAAATTAATGACACTGATTAACCTAAAAGATCTCGAGGCCCATCTCTGGCATGCAGCCCACATCATCACTGGGCCTATCGATGCATCAGATTATAAAACTTATATTTTCCCAATTTTGTTTTTCAAACGTATTTGCGACGTGTATGACGAAGAGTTTGTCGATGCGATGGAGAGCGTTGGGGATGAAGAACTTGCCAAAGGCAAGATGTTCCACCGTATTCAAATACCTGAAAACTGTCATTGGCGTGACGTTTTTGCCAAGCCTAAAGATGTAGGCCAAGCCTTAAAAGACTCATTTCGCGGCATAGAACTAGCAAATCCCAAATTGCATGGCATTTTTGGCGATGCCAGTTGGACCAATAAAGAACGTCTTTCTGATGAGTTGCTGGCTACGTTACTTAATCACTTCAATAAGGTGAACCTTGGCGTTTTTAGTGTCCGTGACGATGATATGGGACGCGCATACGAGTATCTGATCAAACGCTTTGCTGATAAAGCTAACAAGAAAGCCGGTGAGTTCTATACTCCACGTACTATTGTTCGCTTGATGGTTAACATTCTCGATCCTAAAGCTGGTGAGAGCGTTTACGATCCTGCTTGCGGTACCGGCGGTATGCTGCTCGAAACCATTCACCATGTAAAAGAAAACGGTGGCGACCCACGCCTGCTAAAAATCAAAGGTCAGGAAAAAAACCTAACCACCGAGGCTATTGCGCGTATGAACCTTTTTCTACACGGGCAGGAAGATTTCGATATTGTGCGTGGAGACACTCTGCGTGAGCCTAAGTTTTTGCAAAATGATCGTTTAGAAACTTTTGATTGTGTTATCGCCAATCCACCCTTTAGTTTAAAAGAATGGGGTTATGACCTGTGGTCAAATGACCCCTATGGGCGTAAGCAGTATGGTCTGGTACCTAAAACTAATGGTGACTTTGCTTGGGTGCAGCATATGTTTGCCTCACTCAACGATACAGGCCGTATGGCAGTTGTCTTACCTCATGGCGTACTGTTTCGTGGAGGTGCTGAGGGCGCAATTCGTACCAAATTATTGCAAGAAAACCGCATTGAAGCCATTATTGGCGTTGCTCCAAACCTTTTCTATGGCACGGGGATTCCTGCGTGTATTCTGGTGTTACGTAAATCACGGCCGGCGTCACACAAAAATCATGTACTCATCATTAATGCTGAAGAAATCTATACCAAAGGCCGGGCTCAGAATACCTTGTCCAACGCTCAGGCCGATGAGATCTACCACATCTACCAGAGCCAGAAACAACAAGGGCCGGCAGCACAAGAAATCGAAGGCGTTGCACGTTGGGTACCCTTAAACGAGATTGAAGAAAATAACTTCAATCTTAATATCGCTCGTTATGTGCAAAAGCCACTCGAAGAAGAAACCATTACAGTAGAAGAGGCACTCAAAGATTTCCAACAAAAACTGGCTGCCCTGGAAAAAGCAGAAGAGGAGCTAGAAGCCCTGTTAATCAAAGAAGGGTTTGAGATATGAGTATAATGAATAAGAAAAAACTGGAAGATTTGCTTTGGGGAGCGGCTGAGTTCTTGCGGGGCCAAATCGATGCCTCAGACTATAAGCAATATGTCTTCCCGCTAATGTTTTATAAACGTCTATCGGACGTATATTTGGAAGAATATAACGAAGCGATGGAGGTTCATGAGGGAGACGTTGAATACGCTGCCATGCCCATGTTTCACCGCTTTGATATTCCTGTAGAAGCGAGCTGGGAGAAGATACGCAACACCAGCAAAAACATTGGTGAAGCTATTCAGAACGCGCTTCGCTTAATCGAAGCCAATAATCCGCGCTTGCATGGCGTGTTCGGTGATGCCCAGTGGACCAACAAAGAACGCCTGCCCGATCATCTGCTGGGCGATCTGATTGAGCATTTTAGTAAAATTCCATTAGGTATTAAATCTGTCGCTCAGGATGACCTTGGTGAAGCTTACGAATACCTGATTAAGAAATTTGCTGACGATTCCGGCCATACCGCAGCAGAATTCTATACCAACCGTACTGTAGTCCATTTGATGACACGCATCATGGGCTTAAAGCCCGGAGAAACAGCTTACGATCCTACCTGTGGTACCGGTGGTATGCTTCTTAACGCGGTGATGGATTTACGTTCTCAGGGCAAAGAGTGGCGTTCGGTACATCTTTACGGGCAGGAAGTCAATCTGCTCACCTCGGCCATCGCTCGTATGAATATGTTTCTGCACGATATTGAAGAGTTTGATGTGCTGCGCGGCGATACTTTAGCCGATCCCAAGTTTATTGAAAACGATCGGCTCAAACAGTTTGATGTGATTTTTGCCAATCCTCCATATTCCATTAAAAAATGGAACCGTGACAAGTTTGCTGACGATCCCTATGGCCGTAATCTCTATGGCTTGCCACCACAAGGCTGTGCCGATTATGCGTTTTACACCCATATCATCAAAAGCATGAAGCCTAATATAGGTCGTGCCGCTATGCTATGGCCGCACGGTGTTTTGTTTCGCGATTCTGAGCAAGCCATTCGTAAACAGATAATTGAATCAGATATCATTGAAGCAGTGATTGGTTTGGGGCCAAACCTGTTTTATAACTCGCCGATGGAATCTTGTGTCGTTGTACTTAACTGTAATAAGTCTGTCGATCGCAAAAACAAGATATTGTTTATCAACGGTGTTAAGCATGTCACCCGTGAACGCGCCCATAGCCGCTTATCCGATGATGATTTAATGGCGTTGTGTGAGGCTTATTTTACGCCTGACAAGCAGAGTGATATCACTGCCTTGGTGGATATCGAAGTAATCAAGGAGAATCTTTATAACCTGTCGATTCCGCTATATGTGCAAGCACAGGGTAACGGCGAAACACATGATATTGAACATGCCATTGAGGCGTGGAAAGTTAGTCGCATGCAATTAAAGAAGCAGACCCAAAAATTATTCAAGAGCCTTGCGGAACTTGGTTATAGCGTTGAAGACAAGGTGGAACAGTAAATGACGAAACAACAATTACCAGAAGGTTGGCAGATGGTGAAGTTTGGCGATATTGCTAAACATATCTCTAAACGAGTCGAGCCAAGCGAAACCGATCTTGAAATCTATGTTGGGTTGGAACACTTAGATCCCGACAGCTTGAAGATTAAACGTCATGGTGTACCAAGCGATGTCGAAGGACAAAAGCTATTGGTTAAAAAAGGTCAGATCATTTTTTGTAAGAGGCGTGCCTACCAACGTAAAGTGGCCGTGGCTGATTGGGATTGTATTTGTTCTACAGATGCCATGGTTTTGGAAGCTAATCCTGATAGCGTTATTCCTGAGTTTTTGCCGTTTTTTATGCAGTCTGATGAATTTGTAAATCGTGTAATTTCACATTCAGAAGGGTCATTATCTCCAAGAATAAAATGGAAAACGTTGGCAGAACAAAGCTTTATATTTCCTAGCCGGGATTTACAGGAAGAGTTAACTAAAAATTTAACTATATTAGAAGATTCGATTTCAAAAGTTGAAGATTTACTGACCACATCTGAAATACTTAAGTCCTCACTAGCATATGAAGCATTCTCATTAGATAAATATAAAATGAGTGATATGAATGAAAATTTTGTCACTATTGGCGAGACTTGCACATCCTATTCAGGTGGAACACCATCTACAAAGGTAAAAGATTATTATGGTGGTGATATTCCTTGGATTACGTCAACTCTTATAAACAATAGAGTAATTAAATCAACAGATGAATTTATCTCAAAGCTAGGTTTAAGCAAGTCATCTGCGAAGTTAATAAAAAAAGACATGATTTTGGTTGCTATGTATGGTGCTACTGCTGGCAAAGTGGCAATAAATAAAATTGATGGCGCTGCTATAAATCAGGCGATTTTAGCGATGGAACCAAATATAGGTATTTCTCCCTCTTATTTCTTTCACTTGGTAGAGTATGTAATGAAAGAAGCAATGAACTTAGTTCAAGGAGGTCAACCAAATTTTAGTGCAAAGATAATAAAATCAATAAAGTTTAGAGTTCATGATGTTACTAAACAAGAAGATATTATTAGTCAGTTAGATGCATGTGATGATTTTATTAACTTATTAAAACAAAAGAAATTAAGTCTACTTAATATAAAGAATAGTTATTTATATCGTTAGTTTTAGGAGTGGATATGTTTAACGAACAAACCGTCACAGAAAATGGAATTATCGACCGCTTAAAAGGGCTAAGCGGAACCAAGTGGAGTTACTGCCACGGCGAGAACCTGCCTAAGCAAGCGCGAGATATCTTTGTCGATGAGTGGCTAAAAGACGCGTTGTGTTCGTTAAATCCCGATATCGCCAAGCAGCCGGATTATGCTGATGAAGTAATTTATAAATTGCGCGGTGTGGTGTTAGAAGCCCGCCATACTGGTTTAGTAAAGGCCAACGAAAACTTCCATGAATGGCTATTGGCTGAGAAAACTTTGCCTTTTGGCGAGAACGGCGACCATATCACCATTAATCTGATTGATTTTGATAACATAGAGAACAATCACTTTGTATTGTCGCAACAGGTGCATTATATCGCGGCCACCGAAGTGTTTTTTGATATTGTCCTTTATGTGAACGGCATACCGCTAGTAGTGGGCGAAGTTAAAACTGCGACGCGGCCAAGTGTGACCTGGCAAGATGGTGCCGCCGATTTTATGGGCGGCAAAAAGCATTACTGGAAAAATGTAGAATCATTTTTTGTTCCTAATTTGCTGTGTTTTGCCAGTGAAGGAAAAACCTTTGCCTATGGTGCCATTAATGCTCGAGTAAAAGACTGGGGTCCCTGGCACAATACAGAACTTCGAGATGAGATTCTGCCGGGATTGGCATCGGTACTTAACAGCTGCGAGGGTCTGTTAAATCCGCAGACTTTATTACAATTACTGGAATCCTTCGCGCTATTTTCAACTGTCAAAACCGGTAAAGATACCCCACCTAAATGTATTAAGCTTCTGCCACGTTATCCGCAATTTGAAGCAGCGAAACAGATTGTTGAGCGAGTTCGCAAAGGCTACCCGAAAAAAGGCCTAATTTGGCATTTTCAGGGATCCGGTAAGTCATTGCTGATGCTCTATGCAGCTAAAATGTTGCGTGCTGACAATGCGTTAAAAAACCCAACCGTATTGGTCGTGGTGGACCGGCGAGACTTGGATAGCCAAATCAACGAAACCTTTGGCGGTGCCGACGTTAAAAACCTAATCAAAGTACAAAGTTGCAAAAAGCTGGGCGAATATATTGAACAAGACAGTCGTGGCATTTTAATCACTACTATCTTTAAGTTTAAAGATGTCGAGATTGATGATAGCAACCCGAATGGCTTGAACAGCCGAGATAACATCATTGTACTTGTAGACGAAGCACACCGTACCCAGGAAGGCGGTTTAGGTGAGAAAATGCGTTGGGCATTACCTAACGCCCACTTCTATGGTTTAACCGGCACACCCATATCAGGCATCGATCGCAATACTTTCAAATTGTTCGGCGCTGACGAAGATCCCGGTCGCTATATGAACCGTTACAGTTATAAGCAATCGATTCGTGATGGCTCCACCAATCCGGTTAAGTTTGAACCGCGCCTTGCTGAACTGCGGGTGGATCGTGATGCTATCAATGACGAGTTCGAGCAACTGGTTAAAGAAAACGACTTAGACGATGAAGAAAAAGCGGCATTATCTAAACGTGCTGGTAAGTTGGCTTTAATGTTGAAAGCCCCCAAGCGCATGGCGGCCATTAGCAGCGATATTGTCAAACACTTTACCAGCCACGTAAAGCCAAAAAAAATGAAAGGTATGGTAGTGGTATATGATCGCGAAGCTTGTGTGCAAATGTACTACTTGCTCGGTGAAAAGCTTGGCTTTAATGCAGTTGAAGTGGTTATGAACGTTGATCAATCCCCTATAAAAGCCAAAGAGGGCGATAAAAAAGACAAGGTCAACAACGATTGGCGTAAGTGGCACGATGAGTTAAAGCTACCCATCAAACAAGAGGATTTCGAGCGCTGGCAGAATATTGATGCGGAAAGCCAAGTACAAAAAGAACTGATCGAATGCTACAAAGATCCAAAACATCCTTTACAGCTCATCATCGTTACTGCCAAATTGTTAACTGGTTTCGATGCCCCTATCTGTTATTGCATGTATTTGGATAAACCTTTACGCGATCACACTCTTTTACAGGCCATGTGTCGGACTAACCGATTGTACGAAACCGATGATACTCGCAAAGATATGGGGTTAATTATCGACTACCTCGGCGTATTTGAAAATCTACGTACCGCATTGGCTTATAAGCCGGAAGAAATTGATGGTGTCGTAGAGGGTATCGAGGCCTTTAAAAAATTATTACCGGCACAACTGGATAAATGTTTGTCCTTCTTCCCCAATGTGGACCGCACCTTAGAGGGTTTCGATGGCATTATGGCCGCGCAAGAGTGCTTACCGACTAACAAAAAACGCGATGAATTCGCCGCTTGTTTTGGGGTGTTATCTAAGTTATGGTCGGCTATTAGCCCCGATCCTTTTTTAAGCCCGTATCGTCAAAACTATAAGTGGTTAGTGCAAATTTACGAGTCAGTGCGTCCAGTAGGCCAGACGGGGGCGCTTGTTTGGGCTGCTTTAGGCCCCGAAACTATCAAGATGATCCATGAGCATACTGATATTAATCGAATTCGCGATGATATCGACGAGTTAATCATGGATGAACACGCCATTTTTACCCTGACAGAAAAAGAGCAAGAGCAACGTGCTAAAAGATTGGAAATTGATCTTATGGGCCGCTTGCGGGGCAGTCATGAGCCTAAATTTGTGGAGTTAGGCGAGCGACTGGAAAAACTTCGCCAGGACTATGAGGCCGGTGTTATTAAAGCCATTGAGTGGTTAAAGGGCTTGTTGGATGCTGCGAAGGACACAGTGCAAGCAGAGCGCGAAACTGGTGAACACCCAGTGACAGAAGCAGATAACAAGCAAGCTCTAACCAAGCTTTTTCTGGAAACCCGTCCAGAGTCTACGCCTAAGTTAATCGGCGATGTGGTTGAACAAATTGACAAAATCGTCAAAGCCACCCGCTTTGATGGCTGGCAGAACTCCAATAGCGGCCCGCGTGAAATCCAAAAGGCGTTATTGCTGACTCTGGCCCAATTTGGATTGGGTAAAGATAAGGAACTATTCCAAAAGGCTTACGGGTATATAGAGGAGCATTATTGAGTTTTACTTAATTGACTGGCCGCGTTGTATCGATACTTGGGCAGGTCAAGAGTGACTACTACCATGGATAATTATACCTATAGCGTTAGCAATGCCCATTTATGGCGTAGAGCCGACTTTCTGATCTGATTACATCTTGAATAACAAAGATGTTAGATCAAGTATGAGACAATACACATAGTTATTGTGTATTGTTAATCATTTTTTCAACTGCTTTAGGTGTAATTTCCATAATCTTAGCAATTGTTTTTAAATCGACACCCTTATCAAGCAGTGCATTGGCAAGGGCCTTTGCTTGTATTTGAGCCAGTTTCTCAGCTTCCTTAGCTAATTTAGCTTTTTCTTGGGCAGATTTTGTTTTATCTCTCTCCAAAGCTAGTTTTTCTCTAGCAATCTTCTTCTCTTCTTTCCTAATCTGCTCAACCACCTGATAAGTCGGGATATAGGTAAGACTTTTCTCTAAATCATCCATAATGCCCATGCTTCTGAAACTTTCATAGGCTTCTGTGCTGATTATAAGATGATCAACGAGTGCAATATTAAGTATACGGCCTACCTGGATAAGACGATCAGTGATATCTAAATCTGCATTGGAAGGAGCTAAGCGTCCAGTCGGATGATTGTGAATAGCAATAACACGTGTCGCATTTTTCATAACCGCAACACGATATACATTCATAGGCTCTATATTCACAGCCTTTACTGAACCTAAAGCAATTAATTCGATATAGAGGATATATCCTGCTTCGTTCATGCCGATAATCCAGAAATGCTCTTTTTCTTTGTCTATCTTATTTTCACGAAGAAGTACGCGTTGCATGATGCTGAATACATCATCTGAACCTTCTATATAACGCTTATCGTTTTTGCCAAGTTTAATATCCATACATCGTTTATAGTTAAGAGCATTAACCTAAAATATAACATAGTTTACTCATTATTATAAGTAAACAGCATTTGCTAAACCAATGATATATTGTTTGTATTTTTGCATATTAATTGATTAATTTAATGAGTTGTGAAGAAATAAATCTGTTGTCTGGATAGGCTGCTCAAGCAAGCCGAGTTTTATTTTCTTGCACCAAATTACTCAGAAAATCAGCTACCACTCTTATTCTTCGGGAGTTAGTAAGGTCGGAGTGAATGACTAGCCAAATGGGTTGATTGCAGTCAATATTGTGGCGAACACAAATCAGATTTTTGGTTAAAGCAATAAAATTCGGTAAGACACCCATTCCGATACCTGCTTCAACTGCACTGATATGTGCAGACATGCTGCCGGTTGTCAGGCAACAGGTTTTGCCACGGCTGTTTTTTTCTATCCACTTTGCAGCTGGCAAGTTCTGGTGTGTTTCCGGCCAGCCGATAAAATCAGCGTTTTTTAATATTGTTTCTTCTTTGTTTAGCGGTTTGCGCTGCAAATAGCTTTCAGAGGCATACAAACCAAAACCAAGCTCGCCTAAACGGCGGATGGTTACTTTACCCTGCTCCGGGCGAACCAGACGCAAGGCCATATCAGCGTCTCTTCTTTGAAGATTAATAGTTGATACTCCGGTAACCAGTTCCAGGGTTAAATCAGGATGTGCTGAATACAGCTTGGGTAAAGCCGGAATAATAAGATGATCAGCCAGCCCCTGAGCCGTAGCCAAACGCACGTGCCCGCTGACACTGGCATTGACTCCGGTAGCCATGGCATCAAACGCGTGTCCGGCCTGTTCCAGTATTTCTGCCTGCGAAACGAGTATTCTGCCTTCATCTGTTAGCTTATAACCTTGCTGATCGCGGATAAATAACCTATATCCCAGCACTTCTTCCATACGTTCCAGACGGCGGTAAGTTGTAGCAATGCCAAGTTTTAATGTCTTCGCAGCACCACTCAATGTGCCTTCACGTACGATTGCCAGAAATACTTTAGTATCATCCCAGCATAGTTTTTTGTTCATATTTGATTTCCGATTCTGGAAAACCAGTTACCAGATTTAGCTATATATCTGTCTATTTTCGCAAAGTATACTGAATTAACGCTGCTTTCACCAAGCTGATAACTATGTTTAAAAGCAGATTTATAACAACTCAATACAATTTGTTTTCAGCCGGATGTGAACAACTGCCGAATTTTTAGGTTTGTATATCAGGCCGAACTCTATCTGTTTGAAAAATTGATTGCAAAAGAGGAAATGATTTAGTGAATAATTCAGAAAATAAGACACAATGGCGTAACTGGATGGCTGTTTGCATGCTTGCAATAGCGTCATTTATTGTGGTGAGTACCGAGCTGGCACCGATTGGTATGTTATCCGCTATAGCCTCATCTATGGGACAAAACAGCGGTACTACCGGTTTGGTTGTTACTCTGTATGCATGGCTGGGGGCTGTTTCTGCTCTTGTTTCAGTTACCACATTCAGCCATCTGCCTCGTAAACCAGTAGTAATTGTATTAATGTTGCTGATGGCTGCATCGAATGGTATTGCAGCTATTAGTGAGCATTTTTCTGTACTTTTAATCGCTCGTCTGGCCGGTGCAGCTGCTCATGGCGCATTCTGGGCGATGGCGGGCACTATAGGGGCGCAACTGGTATCAGACAAATATACCGGCAGAGCCACAGCAATTATATTCAGCGGTGTTTCGATAGCCAGTATACTCGGTGTTCCCCTTATTAACTGGATTAGCAGCACCATTGGCTGGCGTTTATCATTTTTATTACTGGGCGCATTAGCCATAATTACGGCAATTATTCTGGCTTTTACCCTGCCGGCTGTATCCGGTACTTCCCGAATGGGGCGAAAACAATTTTCAGCAGTTCTTCAGATTAAGCAGTTACGCCAAGTTTATCTGATTGCTACTGCTGCCATCATCGCCCATTTTGCTGCTTTTACCTATATTGAAGTATTTATGGCCGAAGAAATGGCTATTTCTGCCAACTGGATTGCGGTTTGTCTGTTTGTATTCGGTATAGCCGGTGTAGCTGGTAATCTGTTATGTGGTCTGTTTATAGACAGATATCTGAAAAGTATACTTGGTGCAGGCATAATGCTGATTTGTAGCAGTCTGATTCTGCTGAGCGCAGTATTAACACATAATCCAATCATGCTGATGGTATTGGTGTTTGCGTGGGGTTTAGGTGTAGCCATATTATTTGTTGGTATTCAGGCGTGGGTAATCCGGCTGGCAGGATACGATAACGCTTTACCCGCCTCTGCTATTTATGCAGCTATTTTTAATGGAGCCGTAGGCATTGGGGCGATTATCGGAGCGGGAATTATTGATTTCGGCAATATGAAAATGCTCTATTTAATTGCCTCTTTGATCACCTTATTCAGTTTGTTGCAGTTACTAATCAGTAAAACGATGCATAAGCCGGCGCAGTGAAACCAATATATTTTACTTATACATTTCTATATCTAATACCGCCAATTCAGAAAAATTTAAGCTGTAACTAATTTGTCTGATTTAAAAGAAATATAAACTCAAATCAAAGGCCGCTGAAATAAGCGGCCCTGTGCACATTTTTCAGAATTAATCCTGAAATTTTTTCTTGATTGCTGATATTTAAGATTCTTATAATAACTCATTATATAAATTTAAATATCCACTAATAAAAATAGTTTATCTTTTTTACGGATAAATAAATACTAACTAATAGAAAAGAAATTTATAATATGAATATATTATCAGTACTCAAATCAGTACTCAAAATTATCCCTAAGAGCTTTATTCAAAATATTTTCAATGTTCAATTCAAACCTTCAAAAGATGATGTGAAAAAAATTTTAAAGTATTTAAAAAAAACAAGAAAAAAGTTAAAAAATAAAAAAGCTAGTATTATGGAACAAAAACTTACACTATATACAATACCTTATTTAAAATACCTTGAGTTAAGCCAAATAGACAATTGGCAACAAAAGTATAGTCATGATATTGATTTATTATTTGATCTATATATTGCGCAAGGTATCTGGCATAAGGGAATAAGAAGAATTATATGGAATGAAAACGAATTAACTTATTATTATGTTAATACACTTTCGTTGAATGACAAAACAAATACAAGAAAGAAAATGCTATCAGAAAATAAATGGCCTTTTTACCTTTTTTGGGTTTCATTCTTAATATTAATAGGGTTAATTCTTTTTATATTTAATAATTTTTTTGGAAAATTTGTAAATTATTTTTTTATACTACCTATTATATTAACAACACTTTTTGGCGCATTGATAATGTATTGTGATAAAAATGCAGTATCTGCTATAAATCGAATCATGAATAAACATCCTGATTTAATTCAAAAAACTAAGGATAATTCCTAAACAAAACCGCTCATAAGAGCGGTTTTGTTTAGTTTACAAATTAATCCTGAAATTTTTTCTTGATTGAATCTACTGCACCATCTATAGCATTAGCCACATCATGCACAGCTTCTTTCACGCCGCCAACGGCCTTATCTACCATTCCTTCAGACTGGGTTTTAGTATCACCCACTACTTTACCCACATTCTGTTTTACTTCGCCTTTGGCTTTATCTACAAATCCGTTATCGCTCATAACCATCTCCATTCTGTATGTCTACTGTATGCAACAGTATTCAATTAAACACAAGTAAATTCTTATCCTTCAAGAATTTATCTTAGAGAGACAATTAGCGGTAAGCAATGGAAAACGCCAATATTTGCAGCTAATTACATATAAAAATAATTAATTGGTAAATCATGCAGTTAATTAACTCAATATCAATTTATTAACAATTTTCTTTAACTATCAATAAAAATCCATCTGACTAAATACAGCTGTAGATAGTTATGAATTTTATGATATTAAGTTTAATTTTTGTTATTATTAGTTAAATTGTAAATTAATAAATTTGTTCCTTTTTCGACAAGGTTAAGAATTTTAATATATTTGATTACTACCAGACTATGTTACGAACAGCATACAGATTAATTGCTTAGCCATAAATAAACAGGAATAGTAATGGAAGAAAAAGATATTGATCAGCAAATTGAAGAATTAAGTAAAATTACCCGTGAAGATGGTAAGGAAACTTATGCTCAAGCTCAATTTGAGTTAGGAGATATATATCGTAATATAAAACACGATTATAGTCACGCTGAAGCTTTTTATTTAAATATCAACAAAGAAGATAATCCAGAAGTTTATGCTAAAGCTCAGTTTCTTTTAGGATATATATATCAAGAAATAAAACACGATTATGATCAAGCTGAAGCTTTTTATTTAAATATCAACAAAAAAGATAATCCTGATGTTTATGCTAAAACTCAGTTTAGTCTAGGATATATATATCAAGAAATAAAACACAATTATGATCAGGCTGAAACTTTTTATTTAAATATCAACAAAAAAGATACTCCTGATGTTTATGCTCTAGCTCTGTTTGGTTTAGGATATATATATTATAATATAAAACACGATTATGATCAGGCTGAAGTTTTTTTATTAAATATCAACAAAGAAGATAATCCTGAAATCTATGCTCAAGCTCAGTTTTTTTTAGGATATATATATCAAGAAATAAAACACGATTATGATCAAGCTGAAGTTTTTTATTTAAATATCAACAAAGAAGATAATCCTGAAATCTATGTTCTAGCTCAGGGTAATTTAGGATATATATATCATGATATAAAACACGATTATGATCAGGCTGAAGTTTTTTTATTAAATATCAACAAAGAAGATAATCCTGAAGTTTATGCTAAAGCTCAATTTTTTTTAGGATATATATATCAAGAAATAAAACACGATTATGATCAGGCTAAAGCTTTTTATTTTAAAATTACTAAAGAGAACAATCCTGAAATCTATGCTCAAGCTCAAGATATCTTAGGCAAAATCTATACAGAAAAAATTAAAAAAGAAACTCAAGCTACAGACTGCTTTCTCCTTGCCTCTAAAATTGAGAGTTACTCAAATCGTTATCCATATCAATATATTTGCGCTCAATTAATTTTGGGGTTGAAACAAAATAACTTTAATCATGATTTTAATGAAAAAGAATTTAACGAACTTAAAGATTTCATCTATAATAAAATTGAAAATTTATGTAACTTAACTAATAATATTAAAAATATTTTATTTATTTCTAAAATATTAGATAATAAATATAGCAAAAAACAGCCGGAACGACGTGTCGCTCATTATACCAAGCCAGCTGTATTATTTAATCTGCTTAAAGGAGAAAATCCCAGTAAATTCCGGCTTAATATCGTAGATTTCATGAATGACCCCAGTGAAAATCAGGTATTAACCAGCTGGCTGAATATTAGCAATCATCCTGATAATGAAATTAAAAGCTTTTTAGCCAGTTTCTCCTTTAATCATAATTGTCTGAATCAGTTTCGTTTATACGGTAATGATGATAACATTATTGGTTCCGGTATCAGTATTGCTTTTAATAAAAATTTTTTTGGTCTGGATACAGAACGCAGTATCAATAACGAAATAATCTCATTACACAGTATTAAATCTATCAAATCGTTTGAAAATAAACAAGTAAAACTTGAAACTGAGCAAATCGAAATTATAAGTGCCAATACTCTTTATCCTTTGCCTTTATACCGTTGCCTGTATTTTGATCCAGAAACAGGATATATGGCGTTAGCAAAACGCAATAAACAATCCTTTTATCTGGAAAACAAAAATGAAAAAACACCAAAAGCCATTGATAGCGAGTGGAATGAATATATTAAATCATTAGATGAACCTAAAAAAATCAGTTGTATTCGTGACAATTTAGAAAAAATAAAAGAGTTGATTAAAGAACTTTTGGATAATTCCAAGTTACAAAAAATCTCTAATCTAGACGAACTACTCAGTCTGGCGGTTTTACCCATTTCCTGCCTGATAAAACATGCTGCTTTTGAAGATGAAGATGAGTGCCGGATGATTTATATTACTCATATTGCCGATGATAATATTGTTGAACCGCAGGATTACCAATCTGCTAACAGTTTGTATGTCGAATATACGCATGTAGAAGAATATATTGATAATATTTATCTGGGTCCGCAATGCAAGATACAGCATAAAATATGGCTGCAAAATCATTTTAAAAAGAAACGGCGTGAAAGAGAAATTAAGCTGATTAAATCTGAAATGCCGTTGCGCTGATTCAGGCTAAAACAACAGGATTAATTAAAATATCAGCTTTACTGCTATTGCTAAACTGGCAGTTCGGTTATCCCATGTATAATCTGCCTGTATCAGAAATTTAACCGACTAAATACCGGCCGGAAATATCCGTTCGGTATTTCTTTGGCGGTGTTATATGAGTGCCGGATTATGCAGGAACATAAACAATTAATTGCCGCAGAATATTCAGCCGGAAGTGATGCACACCAGCTCCGGCAAAATGCCAAACCAAAAAGAACTTTATCCGTAGCGCCGATGCTGGACTGGACAGACAGGCATTACCGCTATATGGCCAGACTGATTAGCAGAAATGCGTGGCTGTATACAGAGATGATTAATGCTAATGCAATCATCCATGGCAACAGTGACAGATTACTGGCCTATCATCCGCAGGAGCAACCTGTTGCTTTGCAGCTGGGCGGCAGTGAGCCGGCAGTTCTGGCACAGGCTGCTAAAATTGCTGCCGGTTATGACTATGATGAAATTAATCTTAACTGCGGCTGCCCTAGCCCGCGGGTACAGCAAGGTGCTTTTGGTGCCTGCCTGATGCGTGAAGTTGAACTGGTAGCACAATGCTTAAATGCTATGCAGGAAGCGGTTAATATTCCGGTTACGATTAAGCATCGCATCGGTCTGGATAAGGAAACAGCCTATCAGCCTCTGGCTGATTTTGTCGGTACGCTACGTGAAAAAACGGCCTGCCGTATTTTTGTTGTTCATGCACGCAATGCATGGCTGGAAGGGTTATCGCCGAAAGATAACCGTGATATCCCGCCTTTACGTTATGATTATGTTTATCGTCTGAAACAGGAATTTCCTGATCTGGAAATTATTCTTAATGGCGGGGTTACTGATAATGCACAAATTCACCGGCATTTGCAGTATGTTGACGGGGTAATGGTCGGACGTGAGGCTTATCATAATCCGATGCTGATGCGCAGCTGGGATGCTGAATTTTACGCCAGTCACCAGCCGGCTGTTGAATATGAAGACCTGGTTAATCAGTTAATTGACTATGCTCAACGGCAGCTGGCTAATCCGGATATTTCATTGCGCCATATGGCTCGGCACTATCTGGGTCTGATGCATGGTTTACCCGGTGCGCGCCAGTGGCGGAGGATGCTGTCTGATGCTTCGTTATTAAAAAATAACGATGCCAGCCTGATTGCAGAAGCATGGCAGGCGGTAAAAGAAGGTGCCGCAAACCAGTCTGAGTTGATTTAAGTTACAATTAGGCCGTTTTTATTTGGATAAATCCGCATGCAACAGTATCTTGACTTAATGCAACATGTTTTAGACCGTGGCACAGATAAAGCAGACCGTACCGGCACGGGTACGCGCTCGGTTTTTGGCTATCAGATGCGTTTTAATCTGGCTGATGGCTTTCCTGTGCTGACTACTAAAAAGCTGCATTTACGTTCAATTATTTATGAGTTACTCTGGTTTCTGCGCGGCGATACTAATATCGGCTATTTGCATGAACATAATGTTTCTATCTGGGATGAATGGGCAGATGCTGATGGTAATCTGGGGCCGGTATACGGTTATCAGTGGCGCAGCTGGCCGGCACCGGATGGCAGCCATATTGACCAGATCAGTAATCTGCTGCAACAGATTAAACACAATCCCGACAGCCGCCGCCTGATTGTTTCTGCATGGAATCCGGCACTGATAGATGAGATGGCTTTACCGCCCTGCCATGCTCTGTTTCAGTTTTATGTGGTTGAAGGCAAGCTTTCCTGTCAGCTTTATCAGCGCAGTGCTGATATTTTTCTGGGTGTGCCTTTTAATATTGCCAGCTATGCTCTGCTTACGATGATGATTGCTCAGGTATGTGATTTAGAGCCGGGGGAATTTATTCATACGCTGGGTGATGCTCATTTATATAGTAATCATTTTGAACAGGCCAAACTGCAGTTAAGCCGCACACCGAAAAAACTGCCGCAAATGCATCTGAATCCTGATGTAAAAGATCTGTTTTCTTTTCAGTTTGAAGATTTTACGCTTACTGATTATTATCCGGATGCCCACATTAAAGCACCTGTAGCTGTATGAATACTCTGAATAAAATTACGCTGATTGCCGCTCTTTCGGATAATAACTGTATTGGCGAAAATAATCGTATTCCCTGGCATGTGCCCGAAGATTTTGAATTTTTTAAAAGTTACACTATGGGCAAGCCGGTTGTTATGGGACGTAAAACGTGGGAGTCGCTGCCCAGAAAACCGCTTCCAGGCCGCGCCAATTATGTTATCAGCCGGCAGGATGCACAGACATTCAGCGGAGCAATTTTGTGTCACAGTGTTGAAGATGCGCTCAGACAATTAGCCGGTTGCTCTGAAATTATTATTATGGGCGGGGCACAAATTTATATTCAGGCGATGCCTCTGGCTACCGATTTGCGGTTAACCAGAATTCATGTTGATGTTGCCGGAGATACTTTTTTTCCGGCAATTGATACGGATATCTGGCAGCAAACTGAAAGCAGTAGTCATGTAAGCAGTAAAAATAATATTGCTTATGATTTACAGCATTATGTACGCCGGTCTGGTGTTGAGTAAATTTTATTGCGCAAGTCAGTTTGTATTCAGTCCGATTGCTCTGAAATCAGAGACTGCAATGCAAACTGGCAGATTGATGATGCTGTAAATTTTCTCAGTCGTATTTTCTAAGATTTACGTTTTCGCTGAATTGTCTGGAAAATGCTGGTTTTCTGCGTTTATGCAGATGCTATATTTGCTGCTATTTACTGCATATAATCAGCATAGATAATCTTTGACAGTTCCCTGCCAATCCTCCACAATAAGCCTGCACATTGTTAATCAAATTAAACATCATAAGGATGCAGTCATGAGTACAGTAACTCTGCAAGGTACCACTGTTGAAGTCAGTGGTCAGTTTCCAAAAGCAGGCAGTACAGCACCAGCTTTTACGCTGACTGATGCCGGTTTAAATGAATTATCGCTTACCGATTTTGCCGGTAAACGTAAAGTACTGAATATTTTCCCTAGTGTAGATACGGGTGTTTGTGCTGCATCTGTACGCCATTTTAATGCAGCTGCGGCCAATCTTTCTAATACTGTTGTGTTGTGTATTTCTGCCGATTTGCCATTTGCGCAGGCTCGCTTTTGTGGTGCAGAAGGACTGGATCAGGTAAAAACTCTGTCAACATTCCGTCATCCTGAATTTAAGGAAAACTACGGGGTTAAACTGAGCAGCGGTGCTTTAGCCGGCTTATGTGCCCGTGCGGTTATTGTACTGGATGAAAATAATCAGGTTTTATACAGTCAGTTAGTGGCTGAAATTACGACAGAACCGGATTATGAGCAGGCATTAGCCGCTCTTTAAAATGGCTTTTTCATACAAGCGTTCAGATTTCTGAACGCTTTTTTTCTTTCGGGCTATGTCGTTGCGCTGATAGCTTTGTTAAAATCTACTGATAAAGATATTTAACTAGAATAACAGGAAATCACATCAATGAACCCACAAAAACTGACTACCGATATACAACGCCCGAAATTAACTCTTCCCAACGGAGAAAATAAAGTATTACTTCATTCTTGCTGTGCGCCCTGCTCAGGTGAGGTTATGGAAGCAATGCTGGCCTCTGGTATTGATTATACGATTTACTTCTATAATCCTAATATTCACCCAAAAAAGGAATATGAAATCCGCAAGGATGAAAATAAGGCATTTGCGGAAAAATTCAATATTCCTTTTATTGATGCTGATTATGATATGGACAACTGGTTTGAACGCGCTAAAGGAATGGAGTTTGAACCGGAACGCGGCATTCGCTGCACTATGTGTTTTGATATGCGCTTTGAACGCACAGCATTGTACGCATATGAAAACGGTTTTTCGGTTATTACCAGCTCATTAGGGATTTCCCGCTGGAAAAATATGCAGCAAATAAACGATTGCGGCAAACGTGCGGCAGAAAAATATCCTAATCTTGTTTACTGGGATTATAACTGGCGTAAAGGCGGCGGTAGTCAGCGTATGATTGAGATTAGTAAGCGTGAGCAGTTTTATCAGCAGGAATACTGTGGCTGTGCTTATTCTTTACGTGACAGCAATGCCTGGCGGCGGGAGCATGGCAGAGAAAGCATTAAAATTGGTTCGAAATTTTATGGTACTGAAGAAAAGGCTTAAGTATTTTTGCTAATCATTGGTTGTATTTTGAGTCACTTCATCAGTATTACTCTCTAAAAGCGGATTCAGACTTGAATCCGTTTTTATATGGGAAAGTGGAAAGTGTTCAGGTTAAATTTTTCAGGAATGGCTTTATTTTCATTCAAGCTGATATTAAAAATTTTTGGTTGAACATTATGTAAAACTCGATAAATTTGTACTCAGTTTATACCAACCATACGTAATATAGCTGCACAAGGAAACTAATGCAGTAACGAGAAGGATAAACATGAATCAATGGATTTTTCTTTCCATCGCTATACTAGCTGAAATATTTGCAACCAGTATGCTTAAGCTGAGTAATGGTTTTACCCGGCTGATGCCCAGTATTTGCTCTATTCTGGGCTATATTATTTCGTTTTATTCGCTTGCACAAACTCTGAAAACTATGCCTGTAGGCATTGCTTATGCAGTGTGGTCCGGTGTGGGCATTGTTTGTGTGTCAATCATAGCCTGGATCAAATTCGGACAAAAGCTGGATATGCCGGCAATTATTGGCATCGGTCTGATACTGGTGGGTGTTATTGTGATTAATCTGTTTTCCAAATCGATGACTCATTAGCAAAAAACCGTGGAAATCCACGGTTTTTTGCTAATGCAGTATGACTGTATTATTCTGCTGATGCAGGTTTCGGTTCATGCTGCAAGCTTACTGCACGAGCAGGCACAATTGTGGAAATCGCATGTTTGTATACCATTTGTGTTACTGAAGTATTACGTAAAAGTACAACATACTGGTCAAATGATTCCACCTGACCCTGTAGTTTAATACCGTTTACCAGATAAATTGAAACTGGCACATACTCTTTTCGCAGTGCATTCAAGAAAGGATCTTGTAACATTTGTCCTTTGGCGCTCATTTGGCTACTCCTGTTTTTTTGATTATGTTATCGCTTAGCTGCACCTGCGTACAGCGATTTAGAAAGCAGTGTCAATGCTATCACATTAATGGGCATTTGTTTTCTTTGAACTGACTTTATTTTTACGCTTTACCTGCTTTTTCGATTGTTTTATCTGTTCTCGCTTGGCAATTCGGTTACTTAATTTGACACGACGCAATGGCTGCGCCGGTTTGCTGTCATTTTCCTGATATGGATTTTCGTTTACATTATATTGAATACGTAAAGGTGTCCCCTGTAAATGAAATGCTTTGCGAAATGTTTGTGTCAGATATCGGGTATAAGCATCACTGATATGCTGTAAGGCATTACCATGTATGACTATAACTGGCGGATTCATACCGCCCTGATGAGCATAACGCATTTTGGGGCGAATTAAGCCGGCGCGCGGAGGCTGCTGTCGTTCCAGCGCACTTTGTAATACGCGGGTAATTTTCGGAGTAGGCAGTTTAATCATTGCAGCATCATAGGCTGCCTGAATTGAGCTGAAGAGCCCGTCAATTCCTTTTTCTTTCAATGCCGAAATATAATGAAATTTAGCAAAATCAAGAAAAAACAGTTTACGTGCTATATCACGTTTAACCTGTTGCTTGCGCTCTTCGGTTATTCCGTCCCATTTATTTACTGCAACAACTAAAGCACGCCCAGCTTCCAATGCAAAGCCGGCAATAGTTGCATCCTGATCGGCTATATCCTGTTGTGCATCAAGTACCAGTACAGCTACGTTAGCTGCTTCGATAGCCTGCATTGCTTTAATAACGGAAAACTTCTCGATGGCGTCATCTACTTTGCCACGACGACGTACTCCGGCAGTATCGATAATGGTAAAAGGTTTGTCGTTGCGCTCGAAATCTATGTGAATTGAGTCACGTGTGGTACCGGCCATGTCAAAAGCAATAACCCGCTCCTCACCCAAGATTGCGTTGACCAAAGTTGATTTGCCGACATTCGGCCGACCAATAACTGCAAAAACCGGATGATGACTGTTTACCGGTTCCTCTTCTTCGGGAAAGTCTTCCAGTACAGTTTCTATCAGTCCATACACGCCGTCACCATGCGCCCCGGATATAACGATAGGCTCTCCCAAACTTAATTCATAAAACTCTGCTGCCAGAATTGGTCGGTTAGCGCCCTCACCTTTATTCACTGCCAGATATACAGGCCGGGAGCTTTGGCGCAAATGGTTAGCAATAATCTGATCCTGTGGTGTCAGACCGGTACGTCCATCTACCAGAAAGATAACTGCATCCGCCTCATCTACGGCTTGTAGAGTATGGCGTGCCATTTCATATAAGATACCGCTATCTACTACCGGCTCAAAACCACCGGTATCAACAACCAGATAAGGTTTACTTCCCACTCTGCCGTGCCCGTAATGCCGGTCGCGGGTTAGACCGGGTAAATCGGCAACCAGTGCATCACGTGTACGGGTCAGGCGGTTAAATAATGTTGATTTGCCTACATTCGGGCGACCAACCAGAACAATCGTTGGTTTCATATTCATTCTTTCAGATAATTTCTATTGCTTTAAAACAGCAATAGCCTGCCAGCGGCAAGCTTTTCAGTACAACTGATAAACCTGAAATTCCTACCGGTTTTTCCGGCCGGAATTTCAGGTTTTATTAAGCATTGATTAACTCAAACTGCTTATTTTCATTTGGATGACTTCGCGTTGTACTGAATCTTTTGATAATAAATTCAAAGCTTGCTGGTAAGCAGCAACGGCTTCGGTATTTTTTTTCTGTGCCTGTAAAACATCACCTTTGGTTTCAAGCAGAACCGGCTTTAATTCATTGGTTACTTTTACATCCAGCGCCTGTAAGGCTTCATTGTATTTACCTTGCTGCAAATATACGGTAGCCAGCCGCTGCGCAACGATTGTTTGCAATAAATCATCATGCTGTCTGGCTTTAACCCATTGCAAATGGCGGATGGCTTCGTCATATTTACCATCGTCAAATGCTGAACCGGCCATCATCAGTGTAGCCTGAGTTGCATTCATGGTATCAGGATATTTTTCCTGTAGTTGTACAAGTGCTTTTTTACTCTCAGTCAAATTATTGGCACTAGCCTGTGAAATAAATGTATCAAATACTTCTGCTGCTTTTTCATTATTACTGCGTAAATGACTTTGATACAGCACATAACCCAGATATGCCAATGACAATATAACCAGTATAGCAAAAATCCAGCGTCCCCAGCGTTGCCAGAAATATTTGAAATTTGCAACTTCCTGTTCATCCTGAATATGTACAACCATTATGCATTCTTCCATTGTTGGATTAACTGTAAAGCTGCTTCGGCAGCAACAGTCTGTTGTTCATGAGTACTCAAATTCTTAAGCGTTAGTGTATTGTTTAATTGCTCTTCCTGAGCAACGATTACTGCTATTGCCGCACCACTGGCATCAGCTTTTTTCAACTGGGCTTTCAGACTCTGATCACCACAGTGTAAATAAACATTCAAACCTGCTGCCCGTAATAATGCGGCATGCTGCATGGCAATCAAACTGCTTCCTTCTCCCTGATGCATGATATATACGTCAGGCGCATTGTTAATATGCAGTTTGCCAAATTCCTGTACAAGCAGTAATAGACGTTCAATACCCAATGCAAAGCCAATAGCCGGCGCTGGTTTACCGCCAAGCTCTTCAATCAGCCCGTTGTAACGACCACCACCGCATACAGTTGCCTGTGCGCCAAGTTTAGTTGTCGTCCATTCAAATACGGTCAGATTATAGTAGTCCAGACCACGAACCAGACGCGGATTTTCTACATATGTGATACCCAGCCCGTCCAGCATATTTTTTAAAGTATTATAGTGTGCAAGTGATTCTGCGCCCAGATAATCTATAAGACGTGGCGCAGCATTCGCCATTGCCTGTAAATCGGGATTTTTGGTATCCAGCACACGTAACGGATTAGTATGCATACGACGCCGGCTATCCTCATCCAGAATGGCTTCATGCTGTTGTAAATAAGCAATTAGTGCAGTACGGTGAGCAGTACGTTCCTGCTGATTACCCAGAGTATTTAATTCAAGTGTAAGGTATTCCCGAATACCCAGCCGTTCCCAGAGATTAGCAGTCATGGCAATCAGCTCGGCATCTGCATCAGGGCCGTTAAATCCTAATGCCTCAACTCCAACCTGATGGAACTGACGATACCGCCCTTTTTGTGGGCGCTCCCGTCGGAACATCGGTCCCATATACCATAATTTTTGCGGACTATTATAAAGTAAGTTGTGCTCAACAACTGCACGCAGACAAGAGGCTGTACCTTCCGGCCGCAGGCTCAGGCTCAGCTTGTCGTTGGAATCGGCAAATGTATACATTTCTTTGCCCACAACATCGGTTTCTTCTCCGATTGAACGTACAAACAAACCAGTTTGCTCAACAACCGGTGTACGAATCTGGTTGTAACCAAAACTGCGTGTCCATGCGACCACTACGTCTTCAAACGCCTGCCAGAGTGCAGATGTCAGTTTAAAATCTTTCTGCTCTACTGGCAGTAAATCATTCATGCCCTTAACGGCCTGGATTTTCTGACCCATATTAATTAATTTGTATATCCCTATTAAACTATATTAGCTGCTGACAGCTATAACAGTATATTTATCTTATAAAGCCGTAATCGGAATCACTTTCGCTGTTTCCCGCTTTTTACCCTGCTCACCATAATTGGTCTGAATATATTCTTCTACTAAGGCCAGAAACTCTTCAGCCATATGTTCGCCTTTTAAGGTAGTTTTGCGCTCGCCATCCACATATACAGGAGCAACAGGTGTTTCACCCGTACCGGGCAAAGATATGCCAATGTCGGCGAGTTTACTTTCACCAGGCCCGTTAACAACACAACCCATAACCGCTACATTGAGATTTTCAACGCCCGGATATTGCAGCCGCCATACTGGCATTTTTTCACGCAAATACTGCTGAATATCCCGCGCCAGTTCCTGAAACACGGTACTGGTTGTACGTCCGCATCCGGGACATGCTGTTACCAGCGGCGTAAAAGAACGCAATCCCATGGTTTGCAGGATTTCCTGAGCAACTACTACTTCCTGAGTCCGCGCACTTCCCGGCTCAGGTGTAAGCGATACTCTAATGGTATCACCTATACCCTGTTGCAATAAAATAGCCAAAGCCGCAGTAGACGCTACGATACCTTTACTCCCCATTCCAGCTTCGGTTAAACCAAGATGCAGCGGATACATACAACGGGAAGCAAGGTTATGATATACCTCTATTAAATCCTGTACATTAGATACTTTACAAGACAATATAATCCGGTCAGCCGGTAAACCAAGACTTTCTGCCTTTTGCGCAGATTCCAGTGCAGAAACAATCAATGCTTCTTTCATAACTGATTCTGCAGGCTGGGGAGTTGCTAAAGCCAGATTATTGTCCATCATGCGCTTTGCAAGAGCCTGATCCAGCGAGCCCCAGTTTACTCCGATGCGAACAGCTTTATTGTGCTCTGCTGCTGTATGAATCATGAAAGCAAATTTTTCATCGCCCTTAACACCTTTACCCACATTACCCGGGTTAATCCGGTATTTTGAAAGTGCTGTCGCACAATCCGGATAATCTTTAAGCAGGCGATCGCCATTAAAATGAAAATCGCCAACTAAGGGGACATTACAGCCCATGTCATTCAGACGCTGGCGAATTTCAGATACTCTGGCCGCCGCCTGAGGTGAGTTAACTGTAATTCGAACCAGTTCAGAACCGGCATCTGCCAGTGCTTTTACCTGAATGGCTGTTTGTTCAGCATCAGCAGTATCAGTGTTAGTCATAGACTGTACTCTGACGGGTGCTTCAGATCCGATAACTACATGATCAATTTTTACTTGATAGGTTTTCCTTCGTACTCCAGCCAAGGTCATTTCAATTTCCACCTACCGTCATTGCTGCGGTTCTTTTCTTGTTTTGTTCAATAGCGATATCTTTGCCGGCAAACCGGATACTGGCACCAGGGGTATAACCAAGTATTACTTTATATGGAGCAGCTCCGCTAAACTGATGTGTACTACCGGGATCTACTACCTGACTAATAAGCAGCTTGCCATTTTTATCACTTACCTGTAACCAGCCTCTGTTTTCAAGTTTTATTACCAATTTATCTGAAGTTGATACAGCAGGCTGAGAAACTTGTGTATCTGTAGTATTGCTTGTACTAGCAGACTGACTGGCGGCAGTAACTTCGGTAACAGTCTGGGAACCGGTGTGTTCATTGTCCGTCATTGGTACAACACGAATATTACTGGCAGCGATATCACTAATAGAAGCTGTTTGCACAGATACTTCCTGACCCGCCGTAGCAGTTTGTCTGGCATTTTCAGATGTAGATTTAGTCTGCCATGCATATACCACTGCACTGATTAAAATTACTACCAATACAACAATCAGCCAGCGTGGAAAATGACGACGCTGCGGCTTACCTTTAAAATCAAGATCCGCAGAAACGACTTTATTATTGTCTGAAGTTGACAAATGACTGGCAGCAGGAAAAATCTGCTGAAAATATTGCTTCAGTTCTTTTTCATCTACTTCGAGCAAACGGGCATATGAGCTTAAAAAGCCTTTGATGAATACAGCTTCTGGCAAACCTTTATAGCTACCGCTTTCCATTGCCTCAATTTGCCGCGCCGGCAGTTTTAAACGTTCGGCAACTTCTCCTACAGACAGTCCTTTCTGTTTTCGTGCCTGTGAGAGTAATGTTCCCAGAGTAACTGCTGCATTTGGGCTGGACTCGGGGTTTTTGGTTTGCTCATTCATCAGAATTTTCCTGTAGAAACCTGCTCTAACTCAGCAGAATAAGGGAAATTATTACGCAGTTGTGCTTCATATTCGTAAGCGGCCTGCATATTACCCAAAGATCTTGCAATTCTCCACCCCAATAATAAATCATCAGCAGATAAGTTATTTATCTGACTCTGATACTGCTTAAACAGATAATTGGCATCCGAAGCATTACCTGCCAACAAATTATTACGAGCCATTTCTTTCTTTGCAGCAATAAAATTCGGATTAGCTGCCAAAGATCGTTCAAAATAGCTGTTAGCCAGCTGATACTGCCCCATTCGGCTACTGCAAATACCTTTATTGAACTGGGCAATTTCCGGTGTAGGATAAGTCGGATCAGCCAAAGCTTTATCAAAATAAGCTAATGATGCATTCGGCTTTTTCAAAACATCACACACAAACCAGCCATAGTTATTATTTACTTCTGCACTATCTGATGCTAATGACAAAGCACGCTGAAAACTCTCTTCTGCTTTTGCCGGTTCTTTTAAATACTGCCATATCTGAGCGCGTATCAACCATGCATCAAGTGAACTACTATTATTTTTTATCGCTTCATCAATTGCTTCAACAGCCTGACGGTAATTTTGATTTTTCAAATACTCTACCGCCAGCTGAGTTTTAATCTGTGCTACCTCTCTGGCTCGCTGTGCCGCTGTCGGTTTTTTGTTCATAGTCTGAGTAGCACAGGCTGATAATACCAGTGCACATAATAGAGTTAACCCCAATTTTTTCATCGAATCATCCCTGTACAAGTTGCCACTTTTGTTGTCGCTGCGTTTTATCTTTTACTTTTCCCGCAAGCTGACCACATGCTGCATCAATATCATCACCACGGGTTTTTCTGACTGTTACTACAAAACCTGCTTCCTGCAAAATTTCACGAAATACACGGATCCGTTCATTTGTTGAACGTTCAAACCCCGAATTTGCAAACGGATTAAACGGTATCAGATTAAATTTACACGGCACATCTTTAACCAGAGCGATTAATTCACGCGCATGTTCGGGAGCATCATTAATGCCTTTCAGCATAATATACTCAAAGGTAATAAAATCACGCGGTGCTTTTACCAAGTAACGCTGACATGCAGCCATTAACTGGTTAAGCGGATATTTCTTATTCAATGGAATGAGTTTATCACGCACCTGATCGTTAGAAGCATGCAGTGAAATAGCTAATGCTACAGGCATAACTTCTTTCAGGCGATCCATCTGGGGTACCATACCCGAAGTAGATACAGTTACACGACGACGTGATAAACCATAGCCATGGTCATCCAGCATGATACTTAATGCTGTCACCACATTATCAAAATTGGCTAATGGCTCGCCCATTCCCATCATAACCACATTGGAAATTACTCTTTCATCCTTAGGCGTAACACCAAGGGCTTTGTTAGCCCACCATAACTGCCCGATAATCTCTGCTGTGGTCAGATTGCGGTTAAAACCCTGTCTGCCGGTAGAGCAAAACATGCATTCCAATGCACAGCCTATTTGCGAAGAAATACATAACGTACCTCTGGTATCTTCCGGTATAAAAACCGTTTCCACACCATTACCAGTACCAACATCAAGCAACCATTTGCATGTACCATCAGCTGACTTTTGCTCAATCAGTAAATCCGGTACTTTCACTTCAGCATTATCCAGTAATTTATGACGCAAAGATTTAGCCAGATCAGTCATATCTGTAAAATCGGCTATCCCGCCTAAGTGCATCCAGCGCATCACTTGTCTGGCACGAAAAGGCTTCTCTCCCATCTGAGCAAAATGGGCAGTTAAACCGGGTAAGTCAAAATTTAGCAAATTGGTTTTCATCAGGGTAATACATTAAGTAAGCAATAAATAGTAATAACTGGTTTTCAGTCATTCTATTATGCTGATAATACAAATTTATTCAACAATCTATACAATTCTTTAATTTTTACCAGACAGATAATGCCATATTTTTTTCAGTGGTGTTTCCGTTTTCTTTTTCTGAACAATGACATTAAATAAACGACGATAGTGGTTTGGAGGACAAGTCAAAACTTCAGTAGCATGCCATCCGTCGGAAGTATTTTTAAATAAAAAACTGCTGTTATCGCGGATATCAAAACCTTCCACCGTTTCAAAATCACTGATATCAGGATTCGTTTTATCTGTTTTTTTACCGCCAAGAGCTAAAATAGAACCGCCCCACTCAATTTCCCAGTCGGCTGAAGTATTGAAATAAAAAATGTGTGTACCGATTTTATCAAGACTATCACAGTGAGGTGAAACTTCAGAACCAGTTTCACCTACATGCCATGCGTAACGAATAGTATATTCATTAAGATTCAAATAACGATTTAAAAATTCTAGATAAGGCTCCGATGTTTGTACCTCACGTACAAATTCCTGCCATACATTCGGCAACTGCTCAATTTTGGTTACACCAAGTCCGGCCCGATCATTTTTATGATAGATAGATTTTTCAAATGCCAGATAGTATCGATTATGAGGCCGCTGCCCGCTTTTTCCGCGCGGTCTGTTCACATGCTTTTCAAATAGATCCAGACTGGGAAAATTGTTATACAATTCATTAAATGCTTCGGGTAATAATATTTCTTTAAACAAATGATTTGGAAATGGTTTGGTTTCATTAAATTTCTGAACCGGAAGCGATTTCAAAACAGATAAATTAAAAAAATCAGACATTTTATTTCTCCTACTTGTATTTATACAAATTAGTCCACCTGTACAGGTGGACTAAGTTCAGTAAATTTATTTACAGTATTAACGAGCGCATAGCTCATCGGCTGCAAAAAAATATGCAATTTCAATAGCTGCATTTTCAAGGCTATCTGAGCCATGAACAGCATTGGCATCAATTGAATCAGCGAAATCAGCACGAATTGTACCTGCAGCGGCTTCTTTAGGGTTAGTTGCACCCATTAATTCTCGATTCTTGGCGACTGCATTTTCACCTTCCAGCACCTGAATCATCACTGGTCCGCTAATCATAAAACTTACCAGATCTGCAAAAAACGGACGTTCCTTATGAACAGCATAAAAACCTTCAGCCTCAGCTTGAGACAAATGTTTCATTTTAGCAGCAATAATTTTCAGCCCGTTATTTTCAAAACGGCTGTAAATCTGTCCGATAACGTTTTTAGCAACTGCATCAGGTTTAACAATAGATAATGTGCGCTCGATAGTCATATTTGTTTCCATAAATATTGAATATACTAATTTTTTGCCGCAAAATTGCTTCAAAAAACATATCTTGTCATTTTAACAAAATTCAGTCTTATTTAATATCTTTTCCTATACTTGCATTTTCACCATCAAGTGTTAAATGAGGTAAAGTTAAATATTCTTCTGAACGCATTTCTGTAAGACGGCTGGCTGTACGAGTAAACTCGTTGGCGAAATCGCCGTCTGTATAGATATCGTCTATAGCGACCTCGCAACTGGCACATAGCTTAATACGATAATCATATAAAACATCAATTAACCAGGTAAGCCGCCGTGCTTCAGCCATCTGACCAGATCCCATTTTGGGTATGTCTGACAAAATTAATACGCGAAATTTTTTTGCCAGTTCCAGATAATCATTTTGTGAGCGCGGACCACAGCATAATGTATTGAAGTCGAACCAGATTGTTGTATCAGAAATTGCTTTGTACGGTAATTTACGCCCAAGTATTTCAATTTCTCCGCCAGTAATTTCCTGTTCACCATTAATTTTGTGAAATAACTCTGTTAATTTTTGTTCACTACTTGCATCTGCTGGTATATAGAATATATCTGCGGGCTTTAATGTTCGCATTCGATAATCTTCACCACCATCTACATTTAAAATAGTCAGCTCTTTTTCAATTAGTGCAATAGTAGGCAAAAAGCTGGAACGATTCTGACCTTGCGGATAGAGCTCAGACGGAGCATAATTGGACGTAGCCACCATAACCACACCCTGCTCAAATAAGCCCTCAAGTAATCTTCCCAGAATCATGGCATCAGCAATATCACTGACATGAAATTCATCAAAACACAACACTCTTACTTCACGAGCAATATCCTGTGCGACTGCACTTAATGGATTAGTCTGACTATGATGATCTTTTAATCGTCCCTGTACTTCTGCCATAAAAGCATGGAAATGTACCCTGCGTTTGCGCCGATATGGTAAACATCCAAAAAAAACATCCATTAAAAAACTTTTGCCACGCCCGACTCCGCCATACATATACAAACCTTTCGGTGCACGCGGCGAACGCAGACTGCGCCCGAGAAAGCGGTTTCGTTTACGTTTGAACATCATCAACTCTGTCCAGAGTCTGTCCAGTTGTTTAATTGCACGTAACTGAGCTGCATCATGTATAAATCCGGGTTGCTGTTCTGCAGCCTGATACCAAGTAAGAGGACTTTGATTATTAAATTCGGGAGCAACAAAGACTGATGTGGTCATATAATTGATTTCTTCTGGATGTCAGAATTGTATTTAGCAAAAGTTAAAAGACGTAACCTTAGCACACCTACTTAACATCCGACCACCATAAAATAAAAATACGCCGCAGAAACTGCGGCGTTAACGTCTATCTAAAATAAAACAGAATTATTTATCTTTAGATACGAGAGCTTTGTCAACACGTTCACGTAATTCCTTACCAGGTTTGAAGTGCGGTACATATTTTTCCGGTACTGACACCTTTTCACCTGTTTTAGGATTACGTCCAACACGAGCTGGACGGTGATTTAAATCAAAGCTACCAAATCCACGAATTTCAATTCGCTGACCTTTAGCTAAAGCTCGAGTCATCGTATCAACAAGAATCTTAATACTTTGCTCAACGTCCTTAGCATTTAATACAGTACTATCATTATTAGCAGTATATAATTCCGCCAGGCGAATCATTAATTCCGACTTCGTCATAACCGCTTATTCGCTTTCACCAGATAATTTAGCTTTTAACAAATCACCCAGGCTGGTAGTACCGGCTGAAGCATTGTTGTTAGTAGACAACGAACGCATAGCAGCACTGCTTTCCTGAGCATCCTTAGCTTTAATAGACAGATTGATATTGCGATTTTTACGATCTACCGTAGTAATCACAGCTTCAACATCATCGCCTTCTTTCAGGACATTGCGAATATCCTCAACACGATCATTTGAAACTTCTGATGCGCGCAGATAGCCTTCAACATCATCAGCCAATGCAATAACAGCACCTTTAGCATCCAGTGATTTCACTTTACCGGTTACGATGCTGCCTTTGTCATTTACGCTGACATAATTACTGAACGGATCGCCAGCCAGCTGTTTTACACCCAAAGAAATACGTTCTTTGTCAACATCAATGGCCAGAACTACAGCTTCAACTTCTTCACCCTTCTTGAACTGACGTACAGCTTCTTCGCCACCGTCTGTCCATGACAGATCAGAAAGATGAACCAGACCATCGATACCGCCAGGCAAGCCGACAAATACACCAAAGTCAGTAATGGATTTCACAACGCCTTTGATTTTATCGCCTTTTTCATGGTTGGATTCGAATTCCTGCCATGGGTTAGCCTGACATTGTTTCATACCCAGAGAGATGCGGCGACGATCTTCATCAATTTCAAGAATCATCACTTCTACTTCATCACCCATCTGAACTACTTTGCTTGGATGAACATTCTTATTAGTCCAATCCATTTCAGAAACGTGTACCAGACCTTCGATGCCCTGCTCGATTTCCACAAATGCACCATAATCAGTCAGATTGGTAACTTTACCAAACAGACGGGTACCCTGCGGATAACGACGGGCCAGACCATTCCACGGATCTTCACCCAGCTGTTTCAAGCCCAGAGAAACGCGGCTGCGTTCCTGATCAAATTTCAATACTTTAGCTTCAACTTCCTGACCAACTTCCAGCACTTCGCTTGGATGTTTAACACGGCGCCATGCCAGATCAGTAATATGCAGCAGACCGTCGATACCACCCAGATCAACGAAAGCACCGTAATCGGTAATGTTTTTCACAATACCTTTTACTACTGAACCTTCTTTCAGGTTTTCCAGCAAGGCTTTGCGTTCTTCACCAAGAGTTTCTTCCAGAACAGCACGGCGTGAAACCACAACATTGTTACGGCGTTTATCCAGTTTAATTACCTTGAATTCAATTTCCTTGCCTTCAAAGTGAGAAGTATCTTTAACCGGACGTACATCAACCAGTGAACCAGGCAGGAATGCGCGGATACTGTTAATCATCACAGTCAGTCCGCCTTTAACCTTACCATTAATCACGCCAGACAGAATTTCACCATTTTCCATAGCTTCTTCCAGCTTGATCCAGTCAGCAGCACGTTTGGCTTTTTCACGTGACAGCTTGGTTTCACCAAAACCGTTTTCCACAGATTCAATAGTTACGGTGACAAAATCGCCAACCTTAACTTCAATCTCGCCCGCTGCATTTTTGAACTCGCTCACATCAATCAGAGATTCTGACTTCAGACCGGCATTCACAGTGACGAAATTATTGTCTATGGCAACAACTTCTGCGGTGATGACTTCGCCGGGATTCATCTCTTGCAAGGTGAAACTTTCTTCCAGCAACTGGGCAAAATTTTCCATAGTCATATATTTATGTTCTCAAACAGGTATCGTCAGGGGATACAAAAGTTAGTTAATCAAAACCGGCACACCCTGACTGTGCCAGTCAAACCATATAATTACTGCTGACATCCATTACAAGCCTGTCAGCATAAAAACATGTAAAACAATTATTTAGTACAAAATCCAAACATTTTCAAATATTAAAATGCTAAGAATGCTAGTACAAAAAGCTTAATTATAACCTAATTTTAGATTTTTCGATACCAATCAAGTACTTTTTTCACACTTTCTTCAATATTAAGAGAAGAAGTGTCTAAAATTTTTGCATCACTGACTGGCTTAAGCGGTGCCACAGTACGCTGACGATCCGCCTGATCACGTGTTTCAATATCAGTAAGAATTTGCATAAAGTCCGGACCATCAACAGCTAGCCCTAACTGCAAAGCCCGCCGCTGCGCCCGTACTTGTGCACTGGCTGTAAGAAATATTTTGAGTTCAGCTTGCGGAAATACAACAGAAGCCATATCCCTTCCGTCAGCAACCAGTCCTCTTGGAGTTAAAAAATCTCGCTGACGCTGCAACAATGCAGTCCGCACTTCAGGCAATGCCGCAATAGCTGATGCACCCATGCCAATACTTTCTGTCCGTATAGCTGAAGTTACATCCTCATCATTCAGAATAATTGAATCATTCTTGAAAACTACCGGAAGCTCTTGTGCAAGAGCAGCCACTTCATGTTCGTTATGCCAGCTTATATCCTGTTGCTGGGCATATAGTGCAGTTAACCGATAAAGCGCCCCTGAATCCAGATAATCTCTGGACAAAATAGCCGCCACCCGTGCTGCTACCGTTCCTTTTCCAGATGCACTGGGACCATCAATTGCAATTACCTTTAATCGCGGTTCTGATTGTATTGCAACCATATTAGTACCTTTTAACAAGCTCTTTTCAGCCTTATAGATTGCCTGAATTATATTTATATATCATAAAATTCGTTTTAAACACAAACTGATATCATTTATATCAAAAACTAATGAGCCATCAGACTGGTTAGCAAACTCTGATGGCTCAATTTTTATCTGAATCAATAAAATATTACACCTTAACCTGCTTTAAAGATTTTTTCATCTGCATAATTGTTCGCCATTGCAATACTGCAGAGACAGTAAATAATGCAAGCATAAACGGACATTCATACAATTCTTCAAGCATATCATCATAAACCGGATTTAACAAAATAAACTGTGCAATCCATCGGCCACGCTCAATTGCATCAGCCAGCAGAAAGCCGGCTGCAGCCAAAAGGAAATTCCATACAGGAAATGGTTGATGGTAATAATACTGGATTCCTGCACGCAGCCGCGGCCACAGCAACATTAAAATCAAACCTAAAATCAGTACAGCAGCAATTCCATGATACACAGCATGAGAATATCCGGAAAAAGTTTGCCTGCCCCAATTCTGATCACGACCCAGCAATACCAACCACCATAATGATGCCCAGAGCCAGAATGCTTTCTCTTTTCCTTTTAAACCACTGCATAAAGTTGAAAGTAAAGTAAATAAAAAACAAAATAGCAGAAAAATGGTTTGTGTATTTTCTACATAGGATACCCAGTCAGGATTGATATGTAATTGCTGAACAAAAGGAACAGCCAGTATCATTAATAACCAAACTGTACTGGGTTTAGACCAGCGCCAATCAAAATTCATATTTATACTTACTAAATTAATATATTAATATATTTGCTATTATAACCAATATTACTGCTGCTCAGCTAAATTATACTCCTTCATGGTTCCAGATTTTATGTATATTTATCCTGTTTGCGATTGATATGCATATCCCACAGTACAATTAACTGATAAACTTTCAATCAAATACTTCAAATTTACCAATTTATACATGAAGACCTTGCATTTAAAAGCCTGTACCTGTCATCCTGCCAGTATTAATCTGCCCGGCTCCAAAAGTATCAGCAACCGCACCTTACTCCTTGCTGCATTGGCGGATAATGTCAGTGAAATTTATGATTTACTTGATTCAGATGACACCCGCTATATGCTGGAAGCACTGAAAACACTTGGCGTTAGAGTTGAACATCTTCCCGTAAACAGTACTAACTCTGGTTTAAATATCAGAATATATGGTTGTCAGGGTAAATTCCCTAAACAGAAAGCTGATTTATTTCTTGGTAATGCAGGTACTGCATTCAGACCATTAACAGCAGTACTGGCGATAACAGGCGGTGAATATTATTTACATGGTGTAAATCGTATGCATGAACGTCCTATCGGCGATTTGGTTAATGCATTGCGAATGACAGGTGCCGAGATTGAGTATAAAGGACAAAACGGCTTTCCGCCATTACAAATTCATGAAATCCGGCAACAGAATACTGATCATATTAGTGTTAAAGGTAATGTTTCCAGCCAGTTTTTAACTGCATTACTCATTGCCCTACCATTAATAGGTAAAAAGTATACTATCGAAGTTACAGGTGAATTAATTTCTAAACCTTATATCGCAATTACTCTGAATCTGCTCAAACAGTTTGGAGTAGACGTTGAACATGATCATTATCAGACATTCAGACTGAATGCAGGACAACATTACCATGCTCCGGCTCAAATTTATGTGGAAGGAGATGCCTCCAGTGCTTCCTACTTTCTTGCTGCCGGTCTGATTTCAGGAAAACCTATTCGTGTCAATGGTATAGACAATCAAAGTATTCAAGGTGATGTAGCATTTGTGCAAGAGCTTGAAAAAATCGGAGCAACTGTACACTGGGGTAAACAATTTATTGAAATATCCCGTGCCCCACATCAGAACATTCTGCCTTTTGATATTGATGCTAATAATATCCCTGACGCAGCTATGACACTGGCTATCGTCGCTCTTGCCAGCAAAAGTACCTGTCATATTCGCAATATTGCCAGCTGGCGTGTTAAAGAAACTGATCGAATCAATGCCATGGCTTGCGAATTACGTAAACTAGGTGCCACAGTATTAGAGACTGAAGACAGCATCAGTATTACACCACCGGCAAAATTACATTCAGATATTCATATTAGCACTTATGATGACCACAGAATGGCCATGTGTTTTTCACTTATCAGTTTACTGGGAACACCTGTTTATATTGATGATCCGCAGTGTGTCAATAAGACCTTCCCAGAATATTTTCAGGTTTTTGCCAGCATGTGTACACCTGTTTAAAATCATAACTTTACTTAGTCTGTTTTCTATTTACTCAGGTTTCAGTTCAATATTGATATAATTTATTTTTTTATTTACTCATGTTACAAACAGACCAACTATCAGGCGCACAGCCACAACGCGTCATCAGCCCGCAGACAGCTTCAGCACAGGAAGAGCTACTCGAACGAGCTCTGCGTCCGCGTGCGTTATCAGATTATATAGGTCAGCACAAATCCAAAGAGCAGCTTTCAATATTCATTCAGGCAGCAAAAATACGGCACGAAGCTCTGGATCATACTTTATTGTTTGGTCCTCCGGGACTTGGTAAAACCACTCTGGCACATATTATTGCTCATGAACTTGGCGTCAATTTACGTCAGACATCGGGACCTGTACTCGAACGCGCAGGCGATCTGGCCGCACTGCTTACCAATCTGGAACCGCATGATGTACTTTTCATTGATGAAATTCACCGGCTGAATCCTGTAGTAGAAGAGATATTGTATCCGGCACTTGAAGATTATCAGCTGGATATCATGATTGGTGAAGGACCCGCTGCGCGTTCAGTTAAAATCGATCTTCCGCCATTTACTCTGGTCGGAGCAACTACACGCGCCGGCATGTTAACAAACCCATTGCGAGATCGTTTCGGTATAGTTTCACGTCTGGAATTTTATAATAATGCAGATTTAACTACGATTGTGAGCCGATCGGCTCAGCTGCTGCAACTCAAAATTGATAATACCGGAGCGGCAGAAATAGCCAGACGCAGTCGCGGCACACCGCGTATCGCTAATCGTCTGCTCAGACGCGTACGAGATTATGCAGAAGTAAAACATCAGGGTGAAATAAATGCTGTTACAGCAGATGCGGCTTTAAAAATGCTGGATATTGACCAGTCCGGACTGGATGTTATGGACTGTAAATATCTGGAAGCAATTTTATACAAATTTTCAGGCGGACCTGTCGGCTTGGATAATATTGCCGCAGCAATTGGTGAATCAACTGATACCATCGAAGATGTTATCGAGCCTTATTTAATTCAGCAAGGATTCTTACAGCGCACGCCGCGAGGACGCATGGCCACTGAATTAAGTTATAGTCATTTTGGTTTACCTACATCCGGCAATAAAGCTTAATTGTTGCACCAATATTCCGGTTTTATCTTCAAATACCAATAAAATATAAACATACCTCGATCCAAATACAGGAACAAACAAGGAAAAACACATGAATACCAAACAGATAGATGCCGGCATATTCAAAGCATATGATATCCGCGGCATCGTAGATGTTTCACTGAATAAAGATACTGCCGAACTGATTGGCCGTGCTATTGCCACAATAGCCCTCAGCAAAGGAGTTGATCAGATTGCAATAGGACGTGACGGCCGTTTGTCCGGTCCGATTCTGGCAACAAGTCTGATTCAGGGCATTACTGCCTGTGGTATCAATGTAATCGATATAGGTATGGTTGCCACACCAATGCTGTATTTTGCAGCTGTTGAACATTGCCAAGGCAGCGGCATCATGATTACAGGCAGTCACAATCCGCCCGACTATAATGGCTTTAAAATGATGCTGGTTGGAACTACTCTAGCTGGAGATGATATTCAGGCTTTACGTAAAATTATCGAATCCGACGAGCTTGCCGCTCAATCTGAACATACCGGTAATGTTGTTCCCTTACCTATTGCATCAAAATATATTAATTATATAACTAATCATGTTCAGCTCCAGCGACCAATGAAAATTGTTATTGATGCCGGAAACGGTGTAGCTGGAGCCTATGCCGGCGATTTATATCGCGCTCTGGGCTGTGAAGTACAGGAATTATTTTGCGAAGTAGATGGCAATTTTCCCAATCATCACCCTGACCCGGCTAAACCTGCTAACTTACAGGATTTAATTCAGGTACTGCAAAAAAGCGATGCCGAAATCGGACTAGCCTTTGATGGAGATGGTGACCGTCTTGGTGTTGTAACAAAAGATGGACGGATTATCTATCCTGACCGTCAGCTAATGCTTTTTGCTGCTGATGTTCTCGCACGCAATCCGCAAGCAAAAATTATCTATGATGTAAAATCCACCAGATTATTAAAACCCTGGATTGAACAGCATGGTGGCGAAGCTATCATGAGCAAAACTGGTCACAGTTTTATCAAAGCAGCAATCAAGGAACACAATGCATTATTAGCCGGTGAAATGAGTGGTCACGTATTCTTTAAAGAACGCTGGCTAGGCTTTGACGATGGATTATATGCCGGCGCACGTATGCTGGAAATTTTATCCAGACATGAAAATCCTTCTGCTGTTTTGAATGATTTACCTGAAGGAGTTTCTACACCAGAACTGAATATTGCTGTTCCGGCCGGACAAACCGGACATGAAATTATTTCCAGTCTGGCACAAAATGCACGATTTGAAAATGAGATTGAGCGCATCACTATAGACGGACTGCGTGTGGAATTTAAAGATGGATTCGGCCTGATGAGAGCTTCCAATACCACTCCTGTACTAGTATTACGCTTTGAAGCTGATAATCAGCAGGCTTTAGCCAATATTATCGCTCAGTTCAAAGCAGTTATTGCTCAAAATCCGGACTTAAACTGGGACTGAATTTTCTTTAGTCCAATAATTTTCTGACTTAGAATATATAAAAGTAAACGGCTACATAAAGTAGCCGTTTTAAATTTAAAGCCGATTATTATATCCGCTCAAACATTATTTTTTAGCCTGACTGCCGGTTTCACGAACAAACATTGTCATGATAAATGCAAGAATCAAACCACCTACAAAAACATAGTCAGCAGTCTGGAAAACTTTCAAATTCAGCTGACCTTCTGCTTTTGTCAGATGGTCAATCAGAATATTAAACATATTGGTCATAATTGCACTAATCACAAATACGAAAAAGTTAATCACACCAGTAGCTGTACCTTTAACTTCATCAGGATTCACTTCTTTAATCATCGTATAAGGGATCATTGCCGCGCCGGAAGCAATACCGAATAATAAACCCATCACAAAAGGCGGCATAACATCAGGCAAGTAAACAATAAAACCACCAGTAATGCCCATAGCAATAAGGCTACCCATCACAACTGGCTTACGGCGACCAATTACATCAGATAAATAACCTAAAATCGGACAACCAATTACCCAGCCTAGCGGAACCATTGCCAAACGTAAGGCTATATCATCTTTAGCAATCAGTCCGTCCTGTAAAAACTGATTTCCCCATGCAATATTACCAACATTGGTAGGCAGGAACATCATGGCACCGATGAAAGCACAAATGTAAGACTGTGGATTTTTCAATACCACAATATAAGGATGGCTTAAACCACTCCAGTCAATTTTACCTTCACGAGTACGTGGTGTAGATAACACTGAACCAAAGAAAACCACAACCAGTATACCAGCAGCCACTATCCAGAACATCTGCCATGTCAGCACCTGATTTTTAATAATCGGCGATACAACAGCTTGTCCCATAAATCCGCCAAGCATACCGAAACACTGAGTCATACCGACAGCAGTTGCCAGCCATTTTTTCGGAAAACCGCGTGTGGCCAGAAATACCGCGCTGGTAAAAGCAAGCCCGGAGCCTGCACCTTGCAGGAATCGACCGAATTGAGCAGTAATAACTGTTCCGGAACAGAATAGTACGCAACCAATAGCAACTAAAATAATACCCAACGAGGCAGTAAAACGCGGCCCGATACGATCCAGCATCACACCTGAAACCAGCGCAAAGAAAGCATATGAATAAAAATACAGACCGATAATGCCAGCCATTTCAACTTTAGAAATATGCAAAGTGTCTATAATTTCAGCCTGCATAATACTTGGGGCCGAGCGCAATGCATATTGTACAAAATAAAAAATGGCACAAATAAACCAGGCAATTATAAACGTTTTATTTAATGCACTGGATTGATCAGCATTTGGTGGAGAAACTGACATATTGGATTTATGATTCATAGCGTACTCGCTTTCGTTTAATTCCGAATGAAATATCACAAAATCATTCTAACAAAACCCGTGTTACGTACACAATAAAGTTCCCAAATACTTAAAATAAGAAAAAATATAATTAAATTACATTAATTTAAACAAAAAAATAAAACATTAATCAAACTTAAGCATTATTAGAACAATATTATGCTTTCAAAATGTCAAATTAATAAAATATTCTGTTCAATTTTACAAATATAACTATATTTCACTAATTATCGGATTTTTGATTTACACCATATTTACACAGGACACAAAAAACATCATAGCATGAACAAAAGTATTAAATGAAGTTTTATAAACACAATTTTAATTAAGCTCAAGATTAATACATAAACAAATATTTTATGAATTATAAATATTGATAGCGATAGTATTATATGTTTTGGTGATGGATTAATTATTATTTAAATTCAATAAATAATAAAATTATAAGACATTAAATATATTTTTATATTAATCTAGTAAAAAACTTTATTATAAGAATATTTATTCAGTTTATACAAATAAACTTGCAGTTAATGGATTTGAGAAAATTTTGAAAAACCTGCCAGCTACAAAATAATAGATAAATACAAATAATAAAAAATTATGCTTTTGAAAGACTGAATCATATTAAGCTATTTATCTGGCTTATATATGATTTAGTCTTTCAAAAGCACGAAATAATTCTTAATTTAGTTAGAAATTATTAAATAGATGCATTGATAAATGCTTCCAGTTGTCCTTTATTCAAAGCTCCAACTTTTGTAGCAACACTGGCGCCATCTTTAAATATCATCAATGTGGGTATACCACGAACATTAAATTTAGCAGGAGTATCCTGATTCTCATCTACATTAAGTTTCACAATTTTCAGCTTACCTTGATAAGCCGAAGCCAATTCGTCCAGAATTGGCGCAATCATTTTGCACGGCCCACACCATGGAGCCCAGAAATCCAGTAGTACCGGCACATTCGCCTGCAAAACTTCTTTATCGAAATTGCCATCACCTACATGAACAATTAAATCGCTACTCATTATGGTTTCCTTTTATTATCGGATTTCTATATAAAATATAGCTAATCAGCTATCAATGCAATAGTAAAATAAAACTAACTGATTACATGATAATCAGATACCATGTACACAAAACACTAATAGCTGTTTAAACTAATCTGAATATTATTTTAAATATATCAAATATTTATCTTACTTAATGCATTAGCTAAATCAGCTTTCAAATCAGAGGCATATTCCAAACCGACAGATAAGCGAATCAGTCCGTGCTGAATTCCGGCTTCCAGCTTGGCTTCCGGAGGCATACGGCCATGTGTAGTCGTCCATGGATGAGTGACAGTTGATTTAACATCGCCCAGATTTCCGGTTTTACTAAACAGAGTTAACATATCAATTACCTGCCAGGCAGCTTTTTCACCACCTTTAACCTCAAAAGCTACAACAATTCCGCCACCTTGCTGTTGCTTTTGCACCAGTGATTTCTGCGGGTGATTAGACAGACCAGTATAATGTACTGTTATTACCTGTGGTTGAGTTGAAAGAAACTGAGCTACTTCCAGCGCATTAGCACACTGCTTTTCCATGCGGATATACAAAGTCTCCAAACCACTTAGGAGTATCCATGCATTAAAAGGTGACAACACTTCGCCGGTAGTACGGACATGTAAAAAAATTTCGTTTACCAATGCAGCACTGCCGCAGATAACTCCTCCCATTACACGCCCATGACCATCAATCGCTTTGGTAGCAGACTCTACTGATAAATCTGCCCCCAGTCGCAGCGGCTGTTGCAAAGCCGGCGATAAAAAACTGTTATCAACAACCAGTATAGCCTGATTATCATGTGCAATTTCTGCAAGTTTAGTGATATCAGCCAGTTCATTCAGCGGATTAGACGGCGTTTCAACAAAAAGCATTCTGGTATTAGGGCGGATAGCGGCCTTCCATTCAGTAATATCAGTCTGACTCACCAGTGACACTTCAATCCCAAAACGTGGCAAAATATTATTCAGTAATCCAATCGTAGTTCCAAACAAACTTTTACTGGCTACCAAATGATCGCCAGCTTTTAATAGAGCAAGAAAAGTAGCATTGATTGCAGCCATTCCTGTAGACGTTGCCAGACCAGCCTCTCCCTGTTCGAGCTGAGCCACCCTTGCCTGAAAAGCCGCAACAGTTGGATTATTAGTACGTGTATAAGTATAACCTTGTGTAGAACCGGCAAATAAAGATGCACCAGTTTCTGCATTTTCAAACATAAAACTACTGGTCAGAAACAGTGCAGAATTGTGTTCATTGAAAGGAGTTTGTTCCTTAGCACCCCGGATGGCGATAGTTTCAGGATGCAATTGTAAAGTAGACATGATTGTTTAATTTATCTATAAATATTGAGTAAAGAATTGTGCCGCTTTTTTTATAATTGTGCAAATAACCGGCTTTTATAAATTAAGAATATAGTATTCTTTATTTCAAGCCCCATACATCAAGCAAGTAGCAGTGCCTCAGTATATGTTTATCATGCATTTTGATAATTTATATATATATTGGAAAAAATAATTGAAAATAAGGATAAAAAATGTATTTTGTCATTTCACCAGCAAAAAAATTAAATGAATCAGTAGAGATTCCTACCAAAAAATATACGCAACCTAAACTTTTGGATCAGGCACAACAACTAATGCCATTACTACAACAACTGGCTCCCCACGAAATTGCTACTCTTATGAGTATCTCCGATAAACTCGCTTTACAAAATGCCGAACGTTATCATAACTGGCAACCCCCTTTTACACCTGAAAACGCCAAACAGGCTGTATATCTTTTTAATGGTGACGTTTATGAAGGCTTGGATGCGCTGCATTTAACTGAATCTGCGTTAGATTATTTGCAACAACATATGTCTATTCTGTCAGGTTTATATGGTGTTCTTAAACCTTTAGATTTAATTCAGCCCTACCGTTTAGAAATGAGTATTAAACTTAAAAATGCTCGCGGCAAAGATTTATATACTTTCTGGGGAGACATCATTACCAACACCATTGAACAGAATATACAGTTAGAAGAATATAAAGTACTTATTAATCTCACATCACAAGAATATTTCAAAGCAATAAATACTAAAAAAATATCTGTACCTGTTATTGCACCTGTTTTTAAAGATCAAAAAAATGGTAAATATAAAATTATCAGCTTTTATGCCAAGCGTGCGCGAGGTTTGTTTATGCGCTTTGCAGCAGAAAATCAGCTAACAGATCCGGAACAGTTAAAAGAATTCGATTATGATGGCTATTATTATGATAAAGCTTCATCCAGTGAATCAGAGTGGGTATTCCTGCGTGACGAAAACAGCCATCACTAAATTTAATCAAAAATAAAATGAACGATTTAATCAGAAATTCGCTGTTTGCTTATACAAAACACTTGGCAAATCTGTATTAATCGTCTATTATGCGCATCTTCAAAGACGGAAGCGTGGCAGAGCGGTTTAATGCAACGGTCTTGAAAACCGTCGAGGGTTGATAGCCCTCCGTGAGTTCGAATCTCACCGCTTCCGCCAAATAATAAATAAAATAAACAATTAACTAATTAATGTTAGTTTATCTCCCACATAAAAACCTACAACGAAGCGGACATTGCCGAAAAGGGAAGATATGGATACATATCTAATCGCTCAAGTCTGTTTGAATGGGCATGTTGCAACAAGCGCCGCAGATCGATACCCCGAACAACGAGAAGCATTCTGTTCGAAGTGTGGCGAAGCGACCATCATGAATTGTCCTAACTGCAACGCATTTATTCGGGGCACCTATCACATCGAAGGTGTAGTCAGGTTCAGCGACGACTACACCCCCTCTGCGTTCTGCCACAACTGTGGTAAAGCGTTTCCTTGGACTGAACGAAAGATCGCAAGTGCCATTGAGTTGGTCGAAGTTGGGGCGGATCTATCCCACGAAGAAATGCAACAATTCCGTTCCGACTTGACAGAGCTAACGAAAGATAGCCCGAAGACGCAAGTTGCATCGATTCGCTTCAAGAAGGTAATGGGCAAGGTCGGAAAGTCTATCGCATCAGGTGTTCGGGATATTGTTGTAGACGTTCTGAGCGAATCAGCCAAGAAAGCGATTTGGGGCTAAACAGCCGCAGCTAGACGAAAAAAGCCCGGTATGAAGGTCGGGCATTCCTTCTGGTACTGTGAATTCACATGCGAACGCGCTTTAAAGCTTTCGAAACAAACGCCTATTTTATAAACTGCTGTAAATGCTGCCGGATAGCCTTGTTGACTTTCGGTATAAATTCCCCAAGCGCGATGCTGTCTGTCATGCGCTTGTGGACGTCTGAAACCCAACGTTCCATCGTATCGTAACAAAGCTTCGAACGGGTTTCGGCATTGAAGCCCACAATGAAGCTGGGCGGATGGAAGATGACGGCGGCAACATCCTTGCTTTCGAGCATCGCCCGCCGTACACACCTTCGTCGAACCGTCTGCTTGCATCGCCCGTTCGCGGCTATACTCCGAATTTCGCTTTCATGGCTGGCGCGCGGTGACACGTTTTCGTGCTTACGCAGTCGACAATGAACGTGCTGATTTCGCGGTAAAATAAAGATGGTTGCGCCTTCACTTCTCAACCTACCTTGCCAAGTATTGTTTCTAGCGCTCTCTTCCATGCGGCGAGGTTGTCATCTTCGCAGTATTCCATCGCTTTTGCATAATCCAAGATGGTTTCGATGCACCCGTGAAGGTAGTTCTCTCTTTAATCTTCGTCTGCCATATAGATTTAAGCACGGTGATAACATCGGACTTCATAATATTTTTACGATAGGTTCGACAGTAATCGGTTAAGCGTAGGTTTGAAGCTTCGATTTCCATTGCATGCGTACTTGGGTTCGCGCGAATCGTTCACAATCACGACTAGGGCGCATTCGCGGAACGTCTTTACCTTCGATTAATGAATGCGCAAGGCTTCGCAGTCTTGTTTCTCTGTTCGATGGGTCGATATACCGCTTCAAACTTATTTACAAAGTTAGCAGGTCTTGTCGCGAGCTTCGATCAACGAAACTTCAGGTTAACTGCCTAGTCGTTCTCCCTACCGATGCACTATAGACTTGCCATTGTCTTTCTATCATGTCCGTCAGCTACGCGCACCACTTATACCCAGAATCTCCCAACGATGCGCAGAGGCAGTCTTTCTGCACCGTTTACGGCATGCCGTCCTATGCTAATCAACTTTAACAGACTAAATAATTATAAAACGGATATATTACTACGATAATTTTATTCAAATTTCATTTATCTAGCTTAAAGTCGAAGATAAAAAATAAAATACTGCATTGAATTACACATTAAAAAGGAAAGTAGATTGTAAAAAAGCTAAGATAAAGACTGATAAGCCTTAAGCAAAACCTTTAACCTGCTGATCACAGTTATTTCCAAAATATTAGAATATTTTATAAGAATAAGTCTAAGTAAATTGCATAATGAAATAAATAATTTTTACCACTCATTTCACTATTCTTGGTTGGCAATATTTCTGCCAATTATCAAAAAAATTTTTGATATTAATGCTTTAATGGGATAAATAGCAGAAAACTGCATAGACTGTCTTAGCTAGAAAATATTAGTAGAAATGACTACTCTATACGAAAGATTATCTACTTATAAAAAAACTAAATTCTTACTATAGTTTTTAAAAGATACAGCAAATAATTGTGATATGTAAAATAAAAGTTTTGCGTCGATATCATGAAACTTTTATTTTACAATTTTAACATACATATCATAGACATATTTTTTATACTCTACCATGTGAAACTAATTAACTATTCCCGAAATCATGATGCTTGATTCGCTGATAGTTATACCAGTTTGTTTGATTTGACATCGAATTAGGTTGATTTTGTTGTAGTTCAGTATATTTGGAATTACCATCTTTCAGCTCGGGATTATCTTCAGTACTACTGGATCCTGAAGATAAACTTGTCTGAACATGTTGCTGAAACTCCATTTTCCGGGCTTTTTTATCCAGCATTGATATATGAATTTCTGTATCATAAATGCTTTTCAGTTCGAGCAATTTTTGATAAGTAGCAATCAACTCTTTATTATCAGGAGTTCGCATGATTTGCCCTTCAAGAAATTCACGGCATTTATTAAACTCTTCAGTTCTCATGGCTCATATATTAAAAAAATCTCAATATCTAAATTTTACACCATTTACAGAAATTAGCATTGAGAAATTGAATTAATATTTAAGTTATTCAGATATTATTAATCTAAATATCTGATATTACATTCGTTAAAGAATTTATCTTTATTCTCACAAATACGGGAATAGAGAAATTTAAAATTCTGAATCAAAATTTCAAGTACTTTTTTCTCAAAATATTAGAGATATAAGCAAAGCAATTGCACAAAAATTAATCACGCTTAAATTGGATTGATTCACCTTGTTTTTTTATAGTTATCCACAGATATACTCACAAAAATTGTGAAATTCTGAAGGAATTTAAAATGATAGTAAAGACTAAATAATCAAAATAACCAATAATATATATATGTTTTTAAAGAGTTTTTAATTTATTAAGTAAATTGAAAAAGTAAAACAACATAATTGAAATTCAAGTTCAGTAGCTTTAGATGTTTTGAATTAAAAATATCCTGACAAACGCTCACAATTTCTATTCGTATAGATTTTGTTTCAATAACATTAATGATGCACTATAAATTCTACCAAAAAGGAAATTTAGACTTAAATTCCTCAATAAACATTAATAAAAAAATATAAGTATATACAGATTGATTTTATATAAATCAATAATTTAAATCCAATCAAAATATTTATTCATACTGGTACTTGACATTAATTTTCTGATACCAATATATCTATTAATGAAAATATAACTAAAGGAAATTTTGATGAGATTCGATAAGCTTACCGCAAAGTTTCAGCAAGCTTTACAAGATGCACAAAGTCTTGCTTTAGGACAGGATGCCGGTTATCTGGAAGCCGTATTTATATTGAAGGCTTTACTGAATGATAATGATAGTGGCTGTGCTGCTTTACTTACTCAGGCTGGTGCAAATGTTGCACAGGTTAAACAGCAGGTTGACTCTACTATTAATGGTTTACCCAGAGTGTCCGGTCAGGGTGGTGAAATCTTACCCAGTACTGAATTACAGCATATTCTCAATCTGATGGATAAAGCTGCTATTAAACGTAATGATGCTTATATAGCCAGCGAGTTGTTTTTGCTTGGTGCTGTTCAGGAAAACGGACAATGCGGACGCATTCTAAAACAGGCTGGTGTTACAGAAGATAAATTGAATTCGGCGATAGATGCCGTTCGCGGAGGCGCAAGTGTGGATAATCCTAACGCAGAAGATCAACGAGAAGCATTGAAAAAATATACAACCGACCTGACTGAAAAAGCACGTTCGGGTAAGCTGGATCCCGTGATCGGGCGAGATGATGAAATCCGGCGCACTATTCTGGTGCTTGAACGGCGTACCAAAAACAATCCTGTACTCATCGGTGAACCGGGTGTAGGTAAAACTGCTATTGTTGAAGGTCTGGCTCAACGAATTGTGAATAATGAAGTTCCGGATTCTTTGCGAAATAAGCGTTTGCTTTTGCTGGATCTGGCTAGTTTGATTGCTGGTGCAAAATTCCGGGGTGAGTTTGAAGAACGTCTCAAAGCAGTACTTAATGATCTGGCTAAAGACGAAGGCAATACCATTATTTTTATTGATGAAATACATACACTGGTAGGGGCCGGTAAAGCCGATGGTGCTATGGATGCAGGTAATATGCTCAAGCCGGCTCTTGCGCGGGGTGAATTGCATTGCATCGGCGCGACAACATTGGATGAGTATCGTCAATATATTGAAAAAGACCCTGCTCTGGAACGCCGTTTCCAGAAAGTACTGGTAAAAGAACCAACAGTTGAAGATACCATTGCCATTTTACGTGGCTTACAGGAACGCTATGAAATCTATCATGGTGTAGAAATCACTGATCCGGCAATAGTAGCTGCTGCTGAATTATCTAATCGTTATATTACCGACCGTTTCTTACCAGATAAAGCCATTGACCTGATTGATGAGGCTGCATCATTAATTAAAGTTGAAAGCCAGTCTATGCCTGAAAGTATGGACAAGCTTAAACGCCGTGAAATACAGCTGGAAATTGAACGCGCATCTCTGGTGAAAGAAGATGATGAAGCCAGCAAAAAGCGTCTGGCACTGCTGGATGAAGAGCTGGATAATGTTAAGCGTGAGTTTGCTGATCTGGATGAAATCTGGAAAGCAGAACGAGCCAAAGCTCAAGGCAGCGTTACAATTAAAGAGCAGATTGATCAGCTAAAAGTTAAGATGGATGCGCTTAAGCGTAATGGTAAATGGGAAGAAGTGGCTAAGCTGCAGTATGAAGAATTACCCCGGCTTGAATCCCAGTTACAGGCTGCTGACAACGGGCAACAGAATAATCAGCCTAACAAGCTGTTACGCACTAAAGTAGGTTCAGAAGAAATTGCCGAAATTGTTTCGCGCATGACCGGTATTCCGGTATCCAAAATGATGGCTGGTGAACGGGAAAAATTATTGAGAATTGAAGAGGTATTGCATGAACGTGTAGTGGGACAGGATGAGGCTGTACGCGCTGTAGCAGATGCAATCCGCCGCTCACGCTCCGGTTTATCAGACCCGAATAAACCCTATGGCAGCTTTTTGTTCCTCGGCCCCACCGGTGTAGGTAAAACAGAGTTGTGTAAAACTCTGGCAAGCTTTTTGTTTGATAGCGAAACCCATCTGATTCGGGTAGATATGTCGGAATATATGGAAAAACATTCCGTTGCGCGTTTAATTGGTGCGCCTCCCGGCTATGTTGGTTATGAAGAAGGCGGTTTTTTAACTGAGCAGGTACGCCGCAATCCTTATAGTGTGGTTTTGCTGGACGAAGTCGAAAAAGCTCATCCGGATGTATTCAATATTTTGCTACAAGTTTTGGATGATGGTCGTTTAACTGATGGTCAGGGACGTACAGTTGATTTCAAAAATACGGTTATCGTTATGACTTCCAATATTGGCAGTCAGGAAATCCAGAAAATGGAAAGCGATAATTATGCTGCGATTAAGGCAGTAGTAATGGATGAAGTTAAACAATACTTCCGCCCTGAACTGATTAACCGTATTGATGAAGTTGTTGTATTCCATAGTCTTAACCAGTCTAATATTCGTGCTATCGCTAATATCCAGCTTGCTGGTCTGCGTCAGCGTCTGGAAAAAATGGATTTACATTTACAGGTTGATGATGCCGCTTTGGATGTACTGGCTAAGGTGGGATTTGATCCGGTCTATGGCGCACGTCCTCTGAAACGGGCCATTCAGACTGAAATCGAAAATCCACTGGCTAAAGAATTACTGGCTGGAGACTATGCTCCTAACAGTACAATTATGTTAACGGCTCAGGATGGTATTTTGACTTTTGCCTGATTATCAATTGAGAAACCTGCTGTAAAGCAGGTTTCTTTTTAATTTCAAATCAGCTTTATATATTTATTTTATATAATTAATAAACCAAAATCATTGAAATTATCACTTTAAATATTGGTGGCATTTATAAGCTTTTAAGATACCTGATAATAATTTAGATGATATACAGAATATTTTATGAAAATGATAAATAAAACTTTTAAAACTGCTTTATTAACTCTGTGTTTAACTATCAGTTTTAATATTCATGCAGCAACTACGCCAAATAGCTGTAAATCATTAGGTCTCAACAATTGCCCTGCCCCATTGGACAAAAAATTACCGGATGTCAAAAACATGTTAAGCTGGAATCAGCAACAACGGGCAATTGGCTTTCGTAATGACTATCGCTCTTATCCCGGTGATGTTTTTCACGCTGCTCATGGCCTGCCACTGCCCAGAGCGCCTCAAAATCTGTCTAATGTAAATTATCAGATTCATGGTCAGTCATATCTGCTAAAAGATTATTTAAAGCGTAATAATGTAACTGGAATGATGGTAATTAAAGATGGCAAAGTAGTATGGGATTATTACGCTAATGGTAATAATCCTACTACACTCTGGACATCACGCTCAGTGGGTAAATCGGTGGTTTCTACACTTGTAGGTATTGCTCTTAAAGAAGGTAAAATCAAATCGCTGAATGATGAGATAGTGAAATATAATCCTGATGTGCGGGGAACAGCATGGGAGCACGTGACAATTCGTCAACTGCTTCAACATACTTCTGGTGTGAACTGGAACGAAGATTACACTGATCCGAAATCTGATTTTTCACAACTTACTCAATGTGAGGCCAATCCTGAAACTTATACCTGCGTTAACAGTCTGGTAAAAGCACCCGGCCGCAAATCATATGCTAAGCCCGGTAAAGCATGGTCTTATTCATCCGGTGGTGCATGGCTGCTAGGAGACACACTGGAAAAAGCAACAGGTGAAAGTATTGCCCGATATCTACAGAATAAAATCTGGCAACCATTCGGTATGAACAGAGATGGTGTGTGGCACAGTTATACCGTGGGACAACATGATGTGGGTGCACACGGATTTAATGCCACGCTTGAAGACTGGGGTAAATTTGGCCTTTTCGTAATGAATAATGGTACGCTGCCAGATGGCAGGCAGATTTTACCTAAAAACTGGGTTAAAGATTCCCGTAACTGGAATCAGGCGAAAAATTCAGTCAGCAAACTGCATCCGGAAGGAAGTTATGGCTATGAATGGTGGAATAATAGTGTACCAGCTACTGTAAATGATGTTTCTCCAAAAACAGGGCTGAACAGTCAGGACAGCATGTGGGCTTTAGGAATTTACGGACAGATTATTATGGTTAATCAGAAACAGAAGCTGGTTATTGTACAATGGTCTACCTGGCCTAAAGCTGAGCCCTCTTTTCTGGAGCAGCCACTGGAAGCATCTTTAATGTTTAATGCAATTGCTAATAAACTTGCATCATAACTGTTATTATTCAGCCTGACACAAATCTGTGCACCAGTTGACTGCCAAACAGTTTCTGGTGCTTTTTTAGCATATAGGTTGATTCATAAAATTTTATTATGGCACAGGAAATTGAACGTAAATTTCTAGTAGTAGGCAATGCGTGGCGGAATCTGGCATCAGCTAAGCATCTTTGTCAGGGCTATTTATCGACGGTTAAAGAACGAACCGTACGTATCCGTATTTGTGATGATAAAGCATGGATAACGATTAAAAGCACAAATTGTGGCATTACTCGTACTGAATTTGAATACTCAATTCCGGTTGCAGATGCCAGACATATGCTCACTCATATGGCAGAGCAGCCAATAATTGAAAAATATCGTTACCGCATACCTTTAAATGGACTTATCTGGGAAATTGATGAATTTTTAGGTGTGAATCAAGGCCTGATTGTGGCTGAAGTTGAATTAAACCACACTGATGAGCATATTATTTTTCCTGACTGGATAGGACAGGAAGTATCGGATGATCCCAGATATTACAATAATAATCTGGTCAGAAAGCCTTTTACATCGTGGCATAATTCTTAATTTGCAGACTTCTGAACAATCTAACCAGATATATCACAGTTAATCTACGCTTCACCTAATAATTGTTCGCGTGTCAGCAAAAAGACAAACCCATCTCCGCCACTAGTAGGCATCCAGGTAAATGGTAATTCCGGAAATGCCTGCTCCAGTACTTCGCGATTATGCCCGATTTCAACCAGCAATACCCCTTTGGGGTTAAGATATCTGGCAGCCTGCTGAATAATCTGCCGAGTAGCATCCAGACCATCAATCCCACTGCCTAATGCCAGCTCTGGCTCATGCAGATATTCTTCTGGCAATTGTGCGACTGATTCGGCATCTACATAGGGCGGATTTGACACGATTAAATCATAAGTTGTATCAATACCGGTAAACAGGTCGGTATGAATCAGATTGATTCGATCTTCTAATCCATAGTCTTCAATATTCATACCTGCTACTTCAAGCGCATCAAGACTGATATCTACAGCATCAATCATCGCATCCGGATAAATGTGTGCCATCTGAATAGCCAGTGCACCGCTGCCCGTGCATAAGTCCAGTGCTCTGTGTACCAGCTCATCATATTCAATCCATGGATGAAGCGGTGCACCTAAAAGCTCATAAATAAATGAACGCGGCACAATTACTCTTTCATCAACATAAAATTCATACGCTCCCTGCCATGCCTGATGGGTAAGATAAGCCACTGGTATGCGTTCACTGGTACGGCGTTGAACAAGCTGTAACAGCAGTGACTTTTCTGTGTCGAGCAAACGGGCATCAAGAAACGGCTCTAATGTGTCCAGTGGCAAATGTAAGGTATGTAAAATCAGGTAGGCAGCTTCATCATAGGCATTATCATTTCCATGACCAAAAAATAATTCTGCCTCTTGAAACTGACTCACAGTAAAGCGTAAAAAATCACGTACAGTTTGCAGTTGCTGCGCTGCTGCTTCAAATACAGACATGTATCACTCCGGCAATAAAACAAGTGTGGATTATAACAGTTAAGAGTTATCTAAAATAACCGGCCAAAGCCGGCTGTTAATAATGCGGTAACAGACTACGATTATCCGGATGTCTGATAAGCGGTTTAAGCAAGCGACGAAAATCTACCAGAGAGTGCTGATACCGTTTATCACCGCTCAATGCCAGAAAATAATGCTGTACTATATTCGCCTGTTGCTCCATATTCAGCTGATTAAGGCTGATAATTGTTTCTGGCGGTGGATACCGGTAGGCACGAGCCTGATAGTAGCCTGCTTTAAGTGCAAGACAAACTCCGGCAAATAAAATTGGAAAACCATGCTGGCTTTGCCAGACATGCATAAGCTCATGCATCAGCCAGCCTTGCATACTCAAATCTAACTGAGTAAAATCATCAACATAATATGCCGCCGGAAAAATAATATGATTTCCGCACGTTATGGCAGCATGCGGATGTACTAGCCACCATGCATCACATACTATCTGCACTTTTGTCCAGTCTGCTGCATTACCCAGAAACTTTCTGACCAACCTCAACTCGTTATCCGTTAATGATCTTTGCATGTCTTTATTTCTGAATGGTGGTCACCTGTCTGCGGGCAAACCACTGCCAGCCATTCCAGACCACAATATATCCGAGGGTTGCGAGTATCATGCCCAATACTGGCACACCCAAAAGTAAAGGCTTACCAAACTGAATCAACCATTGCCATAATTCAGTCCCGAGATGACCTAATTTAAACTCTGGCAGTTCAGGCATGGCTTTGCCCCACTGACCATATAATAAGCCCTCACCAATCTGATAAGCACAGTAATATAAGGGTATATAAGTTAGCGGATTCGTATACAGTGTAGTTAAAAGTGCCACGGGTAAATGTGTGCGTACCACATAAGCCACTATCAGAGCGGTAAGCATTTGGGTAGGTCCGGGCATGAGACCACAAAACATGCCAACAGCTACAGCAGAGGCAGCACGTTCTCGATTGAGCTGCCAGTAGTATGGCCTGTCAAACCAGCGTGCAAATGGTTTAAACCATGGAGACGAAAATAATGATGCCTGTGTTGGCATTTTTTGCCGCATATACTGAATCCATTTGGTCAGGCTACTATTTATCATCTTGCCGAGACCAAATTTGAAAATTACCAATACAGATTTTCATACTAAAAAACATAACCTAATTTTTTAATTACAAATCAAACAAAAAAATCAGATACTTGCGATGATAATAATTCAATACTAATATCCGGTTTAACCTGATTCTGTTGATTTTCACTTTTACTTTATGCTGATTGGTTAAAACAGGTAATTAAACACAAATTTATTCCCGTTCAAACGCACGATGCTTCTTTTTAACCAGCACATATACTGCACCATCATTACGCTCATTTGGCTGGGCATAAGCCAGCACTTCGGGGTGTGCCATTAACCAGCGGCGTACAAGTGTTTTCAATACAGGCTGATAATCCTTTGATCCCAGTCCGCTGCCATGGACTATTTCACCTACTACTCCATATTGCTGAATATAATCTATAAATTCATTCAGTACTTCCTGGGCTTCATCCTGACGATAGCCATGTAAATCTACATAAGCTACGATAGGCCATTGCTTCGCCTGCAAGCGCTTAATATCAGCCGTACCGCGACCATTTTTACTGAACACTGGCGGTGCAGTATCATTCTGATTTTCACCAACATAAAAATAGCTGCTTTCGTCTGTTGATTCTTCCTGACGGGTTCGCAATTTAATCGGGCTGGTATCACGCGGATGCTGAAACTGATTTCTTGCCTTTAATGGCGTAATATCTTTTCCGATCGCTTCAGCAAAATTGACATCTGTCTGGCGCTTTTGTACTTCTTTTGCCTGCTGCTCTTCTGCCAGACGTTTCGCTTTAGCCTGTTTACCCAGTTGCTGCAATTGATCCTGAAATGAGTTTTTAACCATTTGTATAATCATTCATATATAAATCCTATTACCATGATTTTAACAGAGCAATAATTTAAGGGTTAAGCTTGACGTTTATTAACTTTCTTTCAAACGGATATAGGATTCAAGCTCATTTTCAGTTATTCTAACGCTGTATTGAATATATTCATTCAGGAATGGATTTTATGGCAGCAAATAATGTGTCTTCACACTCAGATAAAGAAACTGATGTCATTATCGTCGGAGCCGGACCTGCTGGTTTAAGTCTGGCACGCGCTTTAGCTCCATCAGGACTTTCAATTACTGTAGTTGAAAAACAAGAAATGGCTGTACTGGCGCACCCGCCTTTTGATGGCAGGGAAATTGCTCTGACACATTATTCAAAAGAATTAATGCAGCAGTTGGATATGTGGGACAAAATTGCACCAGATGAGATTTATCCTTTGCGCGATGCTAAAGTAATTAACGGCTATTCTAACTATCAGCTCCATTTTGAACAGCCAACAATGGCTCGCGGCAAACCGGCCAATACACTGGGTTTTTTAATCAGTAATCATAATATCCGGCGTGCTGCATACGAAGCAGTCAAGGCCTTTAATAATGTAAATATAATTACTGGCCATAGTATTATTGATGTAAAAAATGATCATGCAAATCAAATTGAAGCCAAGCTGGATGATGGCCGGCTAATCAAAGGGAAACTACTTGTTGCTGCCGATAGCCGTTTTTCCAATACACGCCGCCAGTTGGGTGTTTCGGCTCAGATTCACGATTTCGGGCGTACAGTAATTGTTTTCCGAATGAAGCATACATTGAGTAATCAGCATACTGCACTGGAGTGTTTCCATTACGGGCGTACTCTTGCGCTACTGCCACTTGAAGAAAATCTCACTAATTGTGTTGTTACTATTAATAATGAACATGCAGGTGACATTCTGGCCATGTCTCCCGCTGAATTGGCGGCTGATATTACCCAACAGCTCAAAGGTAAACTAGGTGAGATGCATTTGGTTAGCACTGTTCATCATTACCCGCTTGTCGGCGTTCATGCCAATGCATTTTATGCTCAGCGCAGTGCGCTTATTGGAGATGTGGCAGTTGGTATGCACCCAGTAACAGCTCATGGTTTTAATCTTGGACTAAGCGGAGTAGGCATATTGTCCAAACTGATTAACGAAGCCGTATCTAAAGGAAAAGATATTGGTAGCCAGACATTACTGGCTCAATACCAGAGACAGCATATGCCTCATACCCGGATTCTGTATCACGGAACTAACGCTATGGTGTCTTTATTTACTAACGACAGCCACCCTGCCCGACTGATGCGCTCACTGGTTTTGCGTATCAGCAATAATCTGCCTCCGGTGAAAAAACTGATTAGCAAACAGCTAACCGGATAATCCAATTTATACAACCAATAAAATAGCTGCTAACTGTATATGTGTTAGCAGCTATTTTTTATCAAAATTTTTTTACTTAAATCAGACCGTTATTAATTTGTTGTAATAGCTCAATCGGGTTCTGGCTTTGCGTTACCGGTCTGCCCATTACCAGATAGCTGCTGCCTGCTGCTAAAGCTGCTTTTGGAGTCATAATGCGCCGCTGATCATCCGTAATTGAATTTTGTAATCTGATACCGGGCGTAACCAGTAAAAAATCCTGCCCGAGCTGTCCGCGTAATAAAGATGCTTCCTGAGCAGAACAAACCACGCCATCAAGACCGGATTGCCGGGTTAATTCAGCCAGACGAATAACTGTTTCATCTATAGATGAGTTTATACCGGTTTCTGCCAGTTCATTCTGAGTCATACTGGTTAATACCGTTACTGCAATTAATAATGGCGGCTGGCTGCAATTACTAACAGCTTCAGCAGCAGCTTCCATCATTCTTCGGCCGCCAGATGCATGCATATCTACCATCCACACTCCCATATCAGCAGCCACTTTACAGGCAGACGCTACAGTATTGGGAATATCATGGTATTTTAAATCAAGAAAAATCCGATAGCCTTGTAATACAAGCTGCTCAACCAGATAACGGCCAGTAGCAGTAAATAGTTCTTTACCTATTTTAAGCTGGCACAAATCCGGGTCCAACTGACGAACAAAATCCAGCGTTGTTTCAGCATTGGCAAAATCCAGTGCCACAATAACAGGTTTAGCTTTCTGATTCATTAAAGTAGTATCAAGCATCAATGGATTCATATTCCGAAAGTCATCATTCAATATTGTCTTTAACAATATACATATATGTATATTGTTAAAGACTTATTCATAGAAATAATTTAATTATGATATCAATCTCTAATTTAATATCATATTATTTTTAAAAGTCATTTATGATTATAAAAAATCATCTGTAACTGATTGTGCGCAGAATTTCTGTATATCAGACCAAATATTCAGCAACTGATAAGACTTATCAGCCAACTCTACACATCAATACGATTTGGCGTAAATGTTTCCCATTTATTACAAGCCGGACAATGCCAGAAGAATACCTGAGATTTAAAATGACAATGGCGGCAACGGTACATCACAGATTTTTGCATCTGCATGCCCACTACTGAACGCATCATATCAACTTCGGCTTTCCACTTCGAACTGATAGTATTTTGTAAAACGCCAAGTAAACGGTAAGTTCCGGTCAGAGTAGGCTTACGCCGCACAAGATCAATAACAATTTCGGTAGCTCGGTCTTCACCATATACAGGTAAGGACTTTTCATATATCACACCAGATAAATCCAGCTGCGGAAACGTTTGGGCAAAACCAATTAAAACTTCCAGACCGTCTGCGGCTTTATTCATTCCATCATAGGCATCATATAAACGCTCACCTACCAGACTGAGATATTCATAATTCTGTTTTTCAATAGCGCTATAAGCATCTACAGCAGCCTGAAAATTTTGTTGTTTCAGTTCAACATCACCCAGAATCATATTAGCCCGGCTGCATTTGCGATTGACTGCCAGAGCCTGAAAAATATACTCACGTGCTTTATTGTACTCAGACTGATACAAAGCCAGCTGAGCTAGCTCACAATAAAACTGAGCAATTTCAAATTGATAAGTCTGGTCTCCGGTACTGAGTTCTTCTGCCAGCTTAATGGCTTTTTCCCAGTCCCGATCCTGCTGATAAATATTCAGCAATATCTGCCGTGCCTGTCTGGCTTTACTGCCATCAAGCAAACCAACCAGAATCTGCTCGGCACGGTCTACCAGACCGGCGGCCTGATAATCCTGTCCAAGCTCGAAAGCGACAATATCACGACGTTCTGCGATAGTTTCCGGCAGCTCCAGTAACTTCTGATGTAAAGCGATGGCCTTATCATTTTCACCACGCTGACGGTACAACTTCCCTAATGTCAGATGCAGCTCATACGTGCTTTGACGGGCATCATTTTGCTGATCGACAACCTCAGCCAGTTCACGTACTGCAACCGCACTTTTATTCTCAGCCAGAGCATCCAGACTTTTATAAAATCCTTCCGGAATGGCTTTCGCCTGTTTCAGCACAGCCCGCATATCTACCCGGGCAGCAAACCAGCCCATAGCAAAAAATACAGGTAACAAAATAACCGGTGCCAACCACATCCAGAAATCATTACTATCCATATTAATTATTTACTTTCTTCTGATCAGAATTACCGGATTGTGACTGAGTAGCAGTAGTGGCAAGATTTTCAGTATGTACTGTCTGAGCGGCTGCCTTAATTTGTTTATCGAGCTTAGCCTGTAACTGATTGACCTGACTGCGCAGACGTAATAACCGCCCAAACATGGCAAACACACCAAAAACAGCACCAATAATAAAAAATATCAGTAACAGGACAATTAATGGCAAATTGACAGTTTGTCCGGGTAAATAATTGAATGCAGTCATTTGTGTATTGCTTACAGCAAGCAGCAACAATATCAGCAACACCACTATTTTTATTAATGCATAAATAATTTTCATACTTATTCACCTTACACTGTACTGTTTTCTGAAGATTTAATCAGACGTCAGATACAAGCCGGATTATTGAGGAAGCAACACAGTTTAAACGATTTCACGCCTTTTTAGCAAAAACTGCCCCCTGCTTTCAGCATTGGCAAGCAAAACAGGCAGTGATAATATTTACTTTTATATAAAGTAACAGCGGCTATCGGCTAAAGATAAGTCCAACAGCTGTTGTTACCATTATTTTTTGTACTGCCTAGTCATCAATCCTGCATTGCCCTATCCATTGCAACACAGGGTTCCGGCCACCGCAGCTTAATGTCTTATTTTGGAGAAGTTTTATTATGTCTATGGCCGACCAAGACGGTTTTATCTGGTTTAATGGTAATCTTGTTGAGTGGAGAAATGCTCAAACTCATGTTTTAACTCATACATTGCATTATGGTATGGGGGTTTTCGAAGGCGTACGTGCTTATGAAACGCAAAACGGAACAGCCATTTTCCGTTTACAGGATCATACTAAACGTCTGTTTAACTCCGCCAAAATTACTGGCATGCATCTGCCATTCACAATGGAAGAAATCAATCAGGCTCACATTGAAGTAGTTAAAGCCAACAAACTGGCTTCCTGCTATTTTCGACCTATGGCTTTTTATGGTTCAAACAAACTGGGCGTAGCTCCAGATCAAAATGATGTACAGGTAATTGTAGCTGCCTGGCCATGGGGAGCCTATCTTGGCGAAGAAGGTATGCAAAAGGGTATTCGCGTGCAAATCAGCTCGTTCACCCGTCATCACCCCAATATCACCATGATTAAAGCCAAAGCCAATGGCAACTACATGAATTCTATTATGGCTAATACCGAAGCTACCCGTAATGGCTATGATGAAGCCATTATGCTGGATTCAAACGGTTTTGTTGCTGAAGGATCCGGGGAAAACATATTTATTGTCAATGATGGCAAACTTTACACACCGGCTCTGGATGCAGCTTTAGATGGGATTACTCGGCGTACAGTAATGGCTATCGCAGCTGATATGAATTTAACCGTTACTGAAAAGCATATTACCCGTGATGAAGTTTATTGCGCAGACGAAGTATTCTTTACAGGCACGGCAGCTGAAGTCACACCTATCCGTGAAGTTGACGGTCGCGTAATTGGTTGTGGCTCCCGCGGTACGTTGACTACAGAGATTCAGCAGCGATATTTTGACATTGTTCATGGCAAAAATACCAAATATGAATCCTGGCTGACTTATATCATTTAATTATCTGAATAAAAGGCCTGATTACAACATTATTTGCTGTAATCAGGCCTGTTTTGTATGATTAGCTCTCAGCTCAACCAAGGGAAATAATTATGAGTAATACTGCCCAATCAGTTACAACCATTACAACACATGATTTACCATTGATATGTACCGGCCCGGAACATGAAACATGGAATGGCCATCCCCGGGTATTTTTACCCATTCAATCTAACAGTAGTATTGAATGCCCCTATTGTGGCAAACAATATCATCTGGATGGTATTGCTGACAATCATCACTAACTTTGTTCAGGCGTGCAGATAACCAATAACTACTCTATTAAATCGAAATTGGAGAATTTAATTCTTTTTTGATATTGTGGTACAGTTACCTCCATTTATCCTACTTAGGATTGCCCACATAATAAGGAAATGTCATGAGCGAACTCACACACAGCCGATTAATTATCCTTGGTTCCGGACCAGCCGGTTATACAGCTGCAGTTTATGCAGCCCGTGCAGGTTTGAAACCTACACTGATTACCGGTATGGCACAGGGTGGTCAGTTGATGACAACAACCGAAGTGGATAACTGGCCGGCTGATGTCAATGGTGTGCAAGGTCCTGAATTGATGCAGCGTTTTTTGGAACATGCCGAACGCTTTGGTACCAATATGATTTTTGACCATATCAATCAGGTGAATTTACAGCAGCGCCCGTTTACTCTTATTGGTGATATAGGAAGTTATAGCTGTGATGCATTAATCATTGCAACAGGTGCTTCTGCCAAGTACCTGGGATTACCCAGTGAAGAAACTTTTGCTGGCAGAGGCGTTTCCGCGTGTGCCACCTGTGACGGCTTTTTCTACAAAGATCAGGATATAGCTGTTGTCGGCGGAGGTAATACTGCGATTGAAGAAGCTTTGTATCTGGCAAATATCGCACGTACCGTTACCCTGATACATCGTCGTGACAACTTTCGTGCTGAAAAAATCATGATTGACAGATTACTGGAGCGGGTAAAAGAAGGCAAAATCATTCTTAAACTTAATGCTACCGTTGATGAAATTCTTGGTGATAACAAAGGAGTAAACTCAGTACGCATCAATTATGCCGATAATGAAAGTGAAATTCTGGCAGTAACCGGCATATTCATTGCTATTGGCCATCAGCCCAACACCGAAATTTTCAAAGGCCAGCTGGATATGGATGCAACAGGTTATCTCATTACCAAAGGTGGTAATGATGGCAACGTCGGCGCAACAAACATTCCCGGCGTATTTGCCGCAGGAGATGTGAAAGACCACATATACCGTCAGGCCATTACCAGCGCAGCATCAGGCTGTCAGGCTGCACTGGATGCAGACCATTATTTATCCGGATTAACTGAATAATTTTTTATTGTTATAAACTGACCGGCTGAATGTCATCACATCAGCCGGTTTTAAAGTTTCTACTCTAGCGCTATATTTCGCGTAAAAGTAAATATTAGTTATAATGCGACCTTTAAGCTAAACACAAATCACGTTCAAGGATAATAATTATGGGCTTTTTGCAAGGCAAAAAAATCCTCATCACCGGTATGATTTCTGAACGCTCTATTGCCTATGGCATTGCCAAAGCCTGTCGTGAACAGGGAGCAGAACTGGCTTTCACCTATGTTGTAGACAAACTAGAAGACCGGGTACGCAAAATGGCTGCCGAACTGGGTTCAGAACTGGTATATCGCTGTGATGTACAAAGTGATGATGAAATCAGCCAGTTGTTTTCTGATTTAGGGAAAAGCTGGTCACAGCTTGACGGTCTGGTACATGCTATTGCTTTTGCACCAAAAGAAGCCTTAAACGGGGATTTTCTGGATAGTATTACACGCGAAGCATTTATGACGGCTCATGAAGTGTCTGCTTATAGCTTGCCTGCACTGGCTAAAGCTGCCCGTCCGTTAATGAGTGGCCATAACAGCTCTATTCTTGCCCTGACCTATCTTGGTGCAGTACGTGCCATACCTAACTATAATGTAATGGGTATGGCTAAAGCATCATTGGAAGCAGGTATCCGCTTCACAGCAGCCTGCCTCGGAGAGGAAGGAATTCGATGCAATGGTATTTCAGCAGGCCCGATTAAAACTCTTGCTGCTTCAGGCATTGCCAATTTCGGCCGTTTGCTGGCACATGTATCTGCACAAAATCCTATTCGTCGTAATATCACTATTGATGAAGTTGGAAATACTGCTGCTTTCCTGTTATCAGATCTGGCTTCAGGTATCACAGGCGAAATCACATATGTTGATGGCGGTTACAGTATCAATGCTCTGGGAGTACCGGAAGATCTGGTAAGTACTCATCACAGCTAAATTGTAAATAGTTTTATTAATACAAACTTAATTTAGAGTATATAAAATATTATGTATCAGCCGTTTTGATATAAAACTCAGTATATGCAAAGCCAAACTTTTTTCGGGTTTGGCTTTTGTAATGTAAGCTTTGAATCACTAAAGTCTATTTATTAATAATAATTTCGAATAATTCTATTATTTCTATTTATAATGGCAACAGAGCTGATGCCAGATGTAACTCCTCTCATCCCGACAATTCATTCGTGTATAAAATTCAAAAATATAATGAAGAAAACCATACTTTTTTTAATTTTATTATATTCAGCACTGGTACAGGCTGAATTTATTCATCCGATGGATTACGATGGTTCTCAGAAACAGAAAAAAGCAGTAAAACAATTTATTAAACAGCAGGTACAGCATGATTATTGTCAGGAATTAAATATCTGTAATGCATCTGCTCTGCATAAAATGGAAAAGAAAAATTTCCGGGCATTTATGAAGGCAACGCATGCAACTGACAGAAAAGTCATGGATGAAGCGATAGACCATTGTATGCATTATATGGATATGTGCGAATATTCTATTATTGAACTTAAATATTCAGATATTAAGAAATCTGACAATTAAGCCAAGCTAATAAACAAAATCTGACTTACTTTATTATGCTACTAATCTGGTTAGCAAACTGTATATAAAGTAACCAGATTGACAAATTTAAGTTGAAGCCATCTGTTTTAATTATTCTATTCTCTTTAGCCAACTTAATTTATTCTTAATTAAGTTATTTCTTTTATTATTTTTACATTGAATAACTTAGCTCTGGTATGACTGCCTGCTTTATCGCGCTACTATGAAAAAGCCAAATACTTGATTTTCAGGCCAACTATGGAGGCAAACATGAAATTTATTGAACAGTTTAAAGCTTTTTTATTACGAGGCAATGTCATTGATCTGGCTGTCGGTATGGTAGTGGGTACTGCTTTTACTAATATGGTGAAATCACTGGTAGATAATGTCATTATGCCACCAATTGGTCTGCTGATTGGCGGGGTAGATTTTTCCAATTTATTTATTACTTTACGCAGTGGCTCTAAATATCCGGGCCCGTATGAAACATTGGGGGCGGCACAGGCTGCTGGTGCGGTAACACTCAATATTGGTTTATTCATCAATACTGTTATTAGTTTAGTAATCATTGGATTTGCGATTTTTTTGGTTGTCAAAGGAATCGATAAACTGCATAAAAGTCCTGCCCCGAAAGCTACTACAAAACAGTGCCCGCAATGCTGTACTGATATTCCGATTCAGGCAAAACGCTGCCCGAACTGCACATCCGAGTTAAATTAATTTAAAACAATATTTTGTTTTAAAACGCGGTGTACACTACAAGTTATCAAACAAAATCTGAGTTTTTGAGACAATTGAAAAAAGCTACAAATTACCTGTAGCTTTTTTTGCGCCAGCGAATTATATATATTTTCAGGCAGGCAATGGATAAGTGTGCGTATTAAATATTTACTCAATATGCCACAGAAAATAATTTAAACTAACAGGAATAACAATGCAAAATAGCCCGACTCCGTTTTATAACCCTTTATTAAGCTATGAAGATAATTATCATCAAGGGCCTTTCGGTGATTTCAGAAATTTAAATGTATCTGCTGATATTCAAAGCCAGCCTGAGCGTTTTCTGAATATGGAGGTTAATTTACCTTTTGGTATTCCTGCCGGTCCTTTGTTAAATGCAAATTTTATTCGGGCTGCATTTAAGCATGGTTTTGATTTATGTGTTTATAAAACTGTCCGAAGCCGAGCTCAGGCCAGTCACCCGTTGCCTAATGTACTATCTATTCATCCTGCCGGTAAGCTTTCTGCTAATGTGGATACTGTTCTTGCTGATAATCAGTACACTCAGCCTTTATCTATAACAAATTCTTTTGGCGTACCTTCTTATAATCCCGATATCTGGCAGGCTGATATGGCAGAAGCAATTCAGGCTGCGCAGAAAGGTCAATATGTTATCGGCAGCTTTCAGGGAACACCAGGTAATGAATCCAGTATAGAAAAAGATTATGCCCGAACGGCCGTTCTGGTAAATGAAACAAAGGCACCGATACTGGAAGCCAATTTAAGCTGTCCGAATGAAGGGGTAAATAAATTATTGTGCTTTGATTTTGAGAAAGTGGAGCGGATAGCTAAAGAAATTAAAAATGCTGTGCCGGATAAACCTTTGTTTCTGAAACTGGCGTATTTTGCAGATGATAATGCTATCTTCCCCTTATTAAGTAAGCTGGACGGAGTAATTGACGGCTACAGTACTATAAATACGTTATCAGCCAGACCGGTTGATGCAGATGGTAAACCTGCTTTAGGCACAGACCGGCCTACCGGTGGTGTTTGTGGTGATGCCATCCGCTGGGCTGGATTAGAAATGGTAGAACGTCTGGCCAGATTAAGAGCCCGTCTGCAAAACCATTTTGCGATTATTGGTGTTGGCGGTGTAAGCTGTACTGAACATTATCAGGCTTACCGTGCCGCCGGAGCTGATGCTGTGATGAGTGCTACTGGTGCTATGTGGAATTCGCAGCTGGCTATAGAAATTAAGAAAAGTCTGAATAAATAATATAAAAGCGGACAGCCGGAAGTTGATCAGGCTGTCTGCTTTATATGTTCAGAATTTTTTCATCGCTTTATGCGATAAGGTTCATCCATAGCAATAAAATCTTTTTCTTCAAGCGCCTGGGCAATCCATGCTGCTACTGCTTCATTGGCACATAATGCATTTATATAATCAGTCAGGATTGCTGAAGTATGAATTTGGAAACCTTTTAATCTTAAACACATGGGTGCATAAAAAGCATCGGCAATACTGAATTTACCAAACAGAAACGGCCCTTCAGATACAGCCAGAAATGATGACAAATGCTGATCAAGGAAATCAATTTCTTGTTTTACATTGGGAAAATCCCGCAGGATAATCTGGCCGGTTTCAGGCAGCACTGCCTCAATATTCATGGGTAAATGCCGGCGTATATGATTGTAACCATTATGCATTTTAGCCACTATACTTCTGGCTCTGGCACGGGCTTTATAGTCTTGCGGCCATAATGCCAGTTCCGGATGTTGTTCTGCAAGATATTCACAAATTGCCAGAGAATCACTAACAATCAGATCATCATCTATTAATACAGGCACAGTACCATAAGGATTGAGCGGCAGTATGGTTTGTTTAAAAACCGAATCGGGTTCAAAACTGTCAAAGCGTACCAGATGCTCAGTAAAATCTATCTGAAAATGCTTCATGACTACCCATGGCCGCATTGACCAGGTAGAATAATTTTTATTGCCGATATAAAGTGTGTAATTCATTCGCTTTTCTCTTTTAGTAGTCATATTTTATAATTGATTAAGCATAGTATCAGCTTAATCTTGTGTAATCTAGCGCACGGAAAAGATAAATCAGAAAAGTGCTTTAATACAGTTTTTTTTGCCCGTGCCGGTAAATTCGGTACAATAACAGGCTAAATTAATCAGCCCTACAGCAGTTATTACACATGCTCAGCTATCGCCATGCTTTTCACTCCGGTAATCATGCCGACATTCTTAAACATTATTGTCTGATGACAGTACTGGAATATTTCAAACTGAAAGACAAACCTTTTTGCTATGTTGATACTCATGCAGGTGCAGGGTTATATAGTCTGATCAGTAAAGAAGCTCAGAAGGTTGGTGAATACAGGGAGGGAATCGGGCGACTTCTGGCTGCAACTAATCTGGATAATAGTTTAGAACAATTCCGTAATGCTGTTGTCTCCTGCCTGCCGGATGATACAAATCTTTATTGCGGCTCCCCATGGCTGGCTCAGGCTCTGGCCCGCGAACAAGATCGTCTGCGCTTGTTTGAATTACATCCAGCGGATGCAGAACTATTGCGTAATAATATGCGTAATATTAAACAGCCAAACCGTGCTCAAGTTTTTTGCGATGATGGCTTTAAAGGTCTGCTATCTATGCTTTCCCCACCAAGCCGGCGTGCAGTCGTGTTAATTGATCCGCCATATGAATTAAAGCAAGATTACCAACAGGTAACAGACACGCTTAAGACCGCCCTAAAAAAATTTGCTAGTGGCTGTTATTTAATATGGTATCCATGTCTGAGCCGTGGTGAAAGTCTGAAATTACCCCAAAATCTGCAAAAACTGGCTCCTGATAATTTTGTTCAGGCAGAATTGTATGTACATGCACCACGCCCGGATGGTTTTGGTATGCACGGCAGTGGTATGTTTATTATCAATCCGCCGTACACATTGCCCGGGATACTGGAAAAGGTATTACCGGCAATGACTCGGTTACTGGCTCAGGATGACAGCGCACATTTCGTTCTTAACTCTGTGATTGCCTGAATATAAATCAATTATGGTTAGCAGAGTCTGTTATTTAGTTGGGAAAAGTTAAAGCTATTCTGTAAGCTTTCATGCGGAGTGTATCCGGCCTGTAATAAAGAAATTAGAAGGTCGGATTAAAGTTGAAATCCTCAATCATTATCGCTGAATAATTTCATTGATTTTCTGAAAAAAATCATTCAAAGATAAATACAATCTAATGTATATAGTGATTAAACGAGCTGAATAATACTTAAGAAATGTATAATAATAGTGAGTTTTAAAAGGGAGTATTCGCATGTCTGTTTTACTGTCTGATTATCTGCAACAGCAGCAGCAAAAATATGCTGTTACACCGCATTTGCCTGATGTGATTACTAGCATTAGTCAGGCCTGTCTGCACATTAATCGTGAAATACGTCTGGGCGCTCTGGATAATATTCTGGGCAGTGCTCATACAGGTAATATACAAGGTGAAGAGCAGAAAAAACTGGATGTTTTATCCAATCAGATTATGATTGATACCCTCTCTGCTAATCCGGCTATTGCCGGACTGGCCAGCGAGGAAGAGGATTCATTTGTTACAGCTAGTCAGAATGGACAGTTTCTGGTGTTATTCGACCCACTGGATGGAAGTTCCAATATTGATGTGAACATATCCATCGGGACTATTTTTTCGGTATTGGCTAAACCGGATGGTGCGCTTACTATAGAAAGCTTTTTACAATCCGGCCGGCAACAGCTTGCCAGTGGTTATGTGCTGTACGGACCGCAAACCATTTTGGTACTGACATTGAAACATGGTATTGCCATGTTTACTTTAAATGAACATAACCAGTTTCAACTGACTCAGGAAAATCCGCAGATACCAGTATCTACAGCTGAATTTGCTATTAATATGTCTAATCAGCGCCACTGGCAGCCAGCTATGCAAAATTATATTGCTCAGTTGCTGGCAGGTAAAAGTGGCTGTCGCGGAAAAAACTATAATATGCGCTGGGTGGCATCGATGGTAGCCGAGGTGCACCGGATTCTTATTCGCGGCGGTATCTTTACTTATCCGCAGGATAATCGCAATCCTGATAAACCTGGTAAGCTACGCTTAATGTATGAAGCAAATCCAATGAGTTTGCTGGTTGAGCAAGCTCAAGGAGCTGCCACAAACACTTGTCAGAACATTCTTGATATTCAGCCAGAAGGTCTGCATCAGCGTGTAGCCGTTGTACTTGGCAGCAAGGAAGAAGTAGACTACGTTACTGCTATGCATAATGCAGACTAACCATTGCAGATCCTTCTGCAAATTTTTTATTTCACTCCCCTCAGGAGATTTTAATGATTAAATTAACTACAAATTTTGGTGTTATCGGTATTGAGCTTAACCATGAGAAAGCACCCAAAACCGCTGAAAATTTCAAACGCTATGTTCGTGAAGGCTTTTATGATGGTACCATTTTTCATCGGGTTATCGACGGTTTTATGATTCAGGGTGGCGGCTTTGATAAAGATATGCAACAAAAACCCACTCATGAACCGATTGAAAATGAAGCCAATAATGGTTTGAAAAACGATCGCTATACTATTGCAATGGCTCGTACCATGCAGCCTCATTCAGCCAGCGCACAATTTTTCATCAATGTAAAAGATAATGATTTTCTGAACCATACTAAACCGGATTTACACGGTTGGGGATACGCTGTATTTGGTAAGGTAGTTGAAGGACAGGATGTGGTTGATAAAATTAAAGGCGTTAAAACCGGTAATCATGGCCCGCATCAGGATGTACCAGTTGAAAATGTGATCATTGAAAAAGCTGAAATTGTTTAAAAAACATTAAAAATAAATGCATTAGATAATCCTAATGCATTTTTAAAAGAGCAATTAACTGCTTTTTTAACCCTTTTTTATATAATTAATGATGTCTTCATAAGCCAAATTTTTTGGTATTGAAAAATTTTGCTAAAGATTTACTTCAATAAAAAACGTTGAAAAAATTAGTAGCTAAATTTGAAGAACATAATAAATTTTAGATTAATATTTTGCTAAAAATGAGTTTATAGCATCAGGTCCTTTAGACAATAAAACTGGTGATATTATTAACGTAAAGAACAAAATCATTATTATTGCAAATATGTTAATATTATTTGTGGTAAAAATGATGAGTAATTTTAATGTTATAGTTTGTTGTGCCGCTGCGTTATTAATATATTTAGCAAACAATAATGATAATAAGGAGATGAGAACATGAAAAATCTTAGAATGAAATATTTTGACTTATCACCAGAACTCATGAGTGGTTTTAGAGCCGTGAAAGTCGCCCTTGAGAAAAGCGTTGTAGATCAGAATCTTATTGAGTTAGTCTATCTCAGAGTTTCTCAAATTAATGGATGCGCATATTGCCTGAATCTACATACAAATTCCCTGCTAAAAACTGGTGAAACGCAACGCCGCATATCTGAAGTGGCAGGATGGCGTGTTAGTGATCAATTTTCAAAAAAAGAACAAGCGGCACTTAACTGGGCAGAGCAGTTAACACTAATATCGACAAGCCACGCCGATGATGAGTCGTTTGAGTTATTAAAAAATTACTTCAATGATACAGAGATATCTGACCTTACATTTGCAATATCGCTGATGAATGGAATGAACAGACTTGCCATTTCTATGCGGCAATGAGGTACATTAGCTTATCCGAATAGGAATATAGACTATTTCTATATTGAAAAAGAATTTATTGCACCTGATAGGAATGTCCACAAAAGCTTTTGATTAAATTCTTTATATGAAGTCATTAAAAGCGTCGCGGCATAGTAATGAGTGATTCACTTGAATAAGCAAAATTTTCTGGCATTGAAAAATTCTGCTAAAGATTTACTTCAATAATTTAAAATACGAGGAGTACTTAATGATTATAGTAACTTTCAAATTCAAAAAACCGCTGGAAGAACTACTAGCTAAATTTGAAGAACATAATAAATTTTTAGATGAGTATTTTGCTAAAAATAAGTTTATAGCATCAGGTCCTTTAGACAATAAAACTGGTGCTATTATTATAGTAATGAGTGACTCAATTGAAGAAGTCAAAAACATTATGAAGTCAGATCCATTTTGTGTTTATGATCTTGTTGATTTAGAATTTACTTTATTTCAGGCTGCTAAAATCTCGCCTAACTTATTAAGTAATTAAGTTCATTTTTTCACAGCAGGCAGTCTTTTAAAGGCTGCTTTTTTTATGCTATCAAATAAAACTGTATCTATGAATAAAACAATACCCTGCTAAACTATTTTGGCAGGGTATTTAGCTATATAAAATGATTTATTGAAGTGGCTTCATATTCATTACTTCCATCAGGAAGTTGGTAAATGCCGGATTAGCCGGTTTGGAGCGCATTACCGGCCAGCGCTGCTGCCAGCCTGATAAAGCATTCTGAATATAAGCTTTTGATTGTGCTGTATCGATTGAACCTTGCTGACTTTCAACCACACTGCGTAAATAAATGGCATACATGTCATCATCTACCATGTTATGCCCTACCTGAGCAATGCGAAACTGATCCAGTAATTGTGCAGCCTGAACTTTGGTCATGCTTCCCTGTGAAACCTGAAAGCTCAGGCGGGTAGCTTCATCACGGATTCGTGCCACATCAGACCAATGACTGCTGGCTAAATGAAATTCGTTACTTCCAGTACCATCTACCACCTGTACTGGTTTAACTTCTTTATTATTCTTAGCCGTTAAAGGGTTTTTAACAGATGAACAACCACCCAAAAAGGCTGCAACGACACATAATGCTAATGTTTTTTTCATCATTTGTTTACTCAGTATATTGCTTGAAAATATTGCTTAAAACAAAATTAAAAGCCAGCTAGCTTAAGCGTGTGGCTGTACATATATCGTTTACAATTGTAACACAGCCATGACTGTAATAAAAAACCGAACCAGTTGTTTTCTGGTTCGGCATTATTCAGACAAATAAATTATCAGGCAAGATCTGCAAATAGTGGTGTAGAGAGATAACGCTCACCATAAGAAGGAATTAAAACTACAATCAGTTTATTTTTGTTTTCCGGTTTAGCTGCAAGCTGCAGGCCTGCCCATACAGCAGCACCGGAAGATATACCGACCAGAATACCTTCTTTAGATGCCATGGCACGTGCAGTATCAAAACAAACATCGTTCGGCACTTCAATAATACCATCATATATTTTGGTATTCAGAGTTTTGGGAATGAAACCTGCGCCAATACCCTGAATCGGGTGCGGCCCCTTGCAACCACCGGACAATACCGGAGAAGCTTCAGGTTCAACTGCATAAATTTCTACTTCAGGTTTCTTCTCTTTCAATACTTCCCCTACCCCGGTTATAGTACCTCCTGTACCGACACCGGCTACGAAAATATCGATTTTGCCATCGGTATCATGCCATATTTCCTGTGCAGTAGTTTCACGGTGAATCTCCGGATTAGCCGGATTTTCAAACTGTTGCGGCATAAAATATTTTTTCGGGTCTGAATCAACGAAAGCCTGTGCACGGGCAATGGCACCAGACATGCCTTCTGCTCCGGGCGTTAATACCAGCTCAGCGCCAAAAGCACGCAATAACATGCGCCGTTCTTTACTCATTGTTTCCGGCATGGTAATAATCAGTTTATATCCGCGTGCAGCGCAAACCATGGCCAGCCCAATACCGGTATTACCACTTGTCGGCTCTACAATTACTGTATCAGAATGAATTTTACCGGCCTTTTCTGCAGCATCAATCATACTGGCTGCTATTCTATCCTTAACACTATTGCCCGGATTAAAAAATTCCAGTTTGACTACAACTTTACCCGGTAAACCCGCACTTAGACGATTCAACTGTACTAGTGGTGTATTACCAATTAAATCGGTGATGCTAGAGGCGATATTCATTTATTATCCTTCGTCATGAGAAACTATCTTTGTTATCTTAGATGAAAATTGTGACCAGCCTAAATAATTTATATGCGGATAGATACAATTAATATTTATATAGGCGTACTAAATATATATGATGTAGGCTTAAAATATTAATATTATTGCTAAAATGCCATCAATTATTATAACAGTAATCTGAAAAATTATTTAATCTTAACATTTTGAAAACTACTCAAACAGAAAGTTTATTCAGGTTTGATATTGCCATAAAAAATTTAAGCCAATAAAAAGCTGCCGTTTCCGGCAGCCTTTTATAAAGCAATCAGTATATATGTTACATCTTAGGCATCTACTTTAGCCGCTACATCTACATATTCCTGAATTTCATTGAAGTTCATATAACGATAAATTTCAATACCTTTATCATTGATAATGGCGATATTTTCGCGATATTCATCAATATTCGGAATATGTCCCAGTTTTGAACAGATGGCTGCCAGTTCGGCTGAGCTTAGATATACCTTGGTATTTTTACCCAGTCGGTTCGGAAAATTACGGGTAGAGGTTGAAACGACAGTTGATCCCTCTCTTGCCTGTGCCTGATTACCCATACATAAAGAACAGCCCGGCATTTCCATACGCGCACCTACCCTACCCAGAATACCGTAATACCCTTCATCAGACAGTTCTTTGGCATCCATCTTGGTAGGAGGAGCTACCCACAGCCGGACTGGCAGATCAGATTTACCATCCAGTAATGCTGAGGCAGCACGATAATGACCAATATTTGTCATGCATGAACCGATAAATACTTCATCGATATGGGTACCGGCCACGTCAGACAAGGTTTTTACATCATCCGGATCATTCGGACAAGCCAGAATAGGCTCTTTAATCTCATCCATATTGATATCAATAATGGCAGCATATTCTGCATCAGCATCAGCTTCAAGTAATTTCGGTTCTGCCAGCCACTGCTCCATTTTTTCAATACGGCGTTTCAGTGTGCGTGCATCCTGATAACCATTGGCAATCATGTTTTTCAGCAATACGATATTGGATTTGAGATACTCCTCAATAGGTTCTTTGTGCAGTTTTACCGTACAGCCGGCAGCTGAACGCTCAGCAGAAGCATCTGTGAGCTCAAAGGCCTGCTCAACTTTTAAATCCGGTAAACCTTCGATTTCCAGAATTCGGCCAGAGAAAATATTCTTTTTACCTGCCTTGGCAACGGTAAGTAAACCCTCTTTGATAGCCTGTAAGGGAATGGCATTAACCAAATCACGCAAAGTAATACCTGGCTGCATTTTACCGGAGAAGCGTACCAGTACTGACTCCGGCATATCCAGCGGCATAACACCGGTTGCAGCAGCAAAAGCTACCAGACCGGAACCAGCGGGGAATGAAATACCCAACGGAAAGCGTGTATGTGAATCACCACCAGTACCTACCATATCGGGTAGCAGCATGCGGTTTAGCCAAGAATGAATAATGCCGTCGCCCGGACGTAGTGCCACACCACCGCGTGAAGACATGAATACCGGCAATTCTTTATGGGTTTTAACATCAACCGGTTTCGGATAAGCGGCGGTATGGCAGAAAGATTGCATCACCAAATCCGCACTAAATCCCAGACAGGCCAGATCTTTCAGCTCATCACGGGTCATAGGACCTGTAGTATCCTGTGAACCGACTGTGGTCATACGTGGTTCACAATAAGTACCCGGGCGAATACCCTGACCTTCCGGCAAACCACAAGCGCGGCCAACCATTTTTTGTGCCAGAGTAAAGCCGGCAGTGCTTGGCGCCGGAGACTGTGGCAAGCGGAAAACTTCTGAATGCCCCAGATTTAATGCATCTCTGGCTTTAGCAGTCAGACTACGGCCAATAATCAGATTAATACGGCCACCCGCCTGAACTTCATCCAGAATTACCTGTGATTTCAATTCAAATTCAGCAACTGTTTCGCCGTTTTTAATAATTTTGCCTTCATAAGGCAAAATATCAACTACATCGCCCATTTCCAATTCGGATACATCAACTTCTATAGGCAATGCACCTGAGTCTTCCTGTGTGTTGAAGAAAATCGGAGCAATTTTGCCACCAAGACATACGCCGCCGAAGCGTTTATTCGGTACATAAGGGATATTTTTACCGGTATGCCAGATTACGGAATTTGTTGCTGATTTACGTGACGAACCTGTACCAACTACATCACCTACATAGGCAACCAGATTACCTTTGGCTTTCAGCTCAGCCAGTTGTCTGATTGGTCCCACCTCACCCGGTTTATCGGGTTGAATACCTTCACGCGGATTTTTAAGCATAGCCAGTGCATGCAAAGGAATATCCGGACGGCTCCACGCATCAGGTGCAGGTGATAAATCATCGGTATTGGTTTCACCTACTACTTTAAATACTGTGACCGTGATTTTTTCCGGAACTTTTTCACGCGCAGTAAACCATTCTGCATTAGCCCATGATTCAATGACTTCCTTTGCATACTGATTACCAGCACGCATTTTTTCTTCTACATCGTGGAATGCATCAAACATCAGTAAGGTATGTTTTAAGGCATTTGCTGCAGTAGAAGCCAATTCTTCATTATCCAAAAACTCTATTAAAGGCTGGACGTTATATCCACCCAGCATGGTACCCAGCAATTCAACAGCGAAAGTCGGTGTAATTAACGGACTGGTAACAGTTTTCTCTGCAACTGCGCCCAGAAAGGATGCTTTTACTTTAGATGCATCATCTACACCCGGCGGTACACGATGCGACAGCAGCTCAACCAGAAATTTTTCTTCTCCTTTGGGAGGATTTTTCAGCAATTCAACCAACTCTTCTGTTTGCTTAGCTGTAAGCGGCAATGGCGGAATACCCAGTGCTTCGCGTTCAGCAGCGGCTGCGCGGTAGGCTTCTAACATCTTGAATGTCCTTAATGTAATGGTTTTTTAAATTTTTCTTGTAAATTTATTATGCATTCCCAATGCAATAATATGAATGATAACCGAAAACAGGGACGATTGAAACAATTTGTAGTCGAATGTAGTCAGGATAAGAAAATGTAAAGATTAAAATAAAAGCAGCCTCAGACAGGCTGCTGAAAATAATATAGGACAGAATTTAATCTGAAGAAATCAATCTTATTTATTTAAATTCAGGAACGACTTTTCTTTTTAGTGGTTCCTTTTCGCGCACCACTTCCCTGTGTGTTTTTACTTTGACTAATCCCGGTTTTTTGCATTGTCAGATTATTTTGTTTTGCCTGCTCATAAACAGGTAATACCTCTGGCAGCATTTTCTTTAGTGCATTAATACGGGCATCATTGCTCGGGTGAGTAGAAAGTAAGCTTGTACCACGGTTGTTACCCATAACTTTATTCATTTTTTCCCATACCGTAATGGCTGCATGCGGATCATATCCAGCCTGTGCCATTAGTTTCAGCCCGCCGGCATCTGCCAGACTTTCCTGATGACGTGAGAAAGGCAGGGTCAGCCCAAACTGATTTAAAACATCTTTATAAATGCCTACATTGTTGGCACTGGCACCTGTTTTTGACTGTAAGGCAGAACTACCTATTTCAAGAGCAACACTAGTCAGAATTTGCTGACCGGCAGCTTTTTTGCTGTGCTCCTGAAGAGCATGCGTCATTTCGTGACCAATAATTGCCGCAATTTCATCATCACTCAGATTCAGACGATTAACAATACCGGTATAAACCACCATTTTTCCACCCGGCATTGCAAAGGCATTTGGTATTTCACTATTAATTACATTAAGCTGCCAGTCAAATGGAACTCCTGTCTGATTAGCTTCATTAGCATAAGGTACTAATCGCTGAAATATTGTATGTACACGCTTCGCAACAGGAGTATTGGTTTCAATTTCACCTTTGGCTTTAGCCTCCCCCATCATCTGAGTATAACTTTTGGCAGCAGCGGCATTTAATGTCTGAGTATCATAACCCATTACTTCTGCAACCTGAGCGCAACCACTCAAAGCCATTAAAACAGATGCCAGAGTAATTAATTTCGGTTTAAGCCTGATTAAATTCATAATTTATCCAAGTATAAAAGTAAATTGAAAATTAACACTTTTAAATGTCTTACATTTAGCCAAAAATGTAATAATGGGTTTTATTGTATTGTATTACATTAATTTACATATAATTAATTTAGCTTAATAATACATTTAAGAATTCCATACTGCAATTTTCAACCGTCATCCGTGTTCGTCTAAATTATTATTAATACATAGATTCAATTATTTAAATATTATTCTTATCAGTTTTAAATCTATTTGGATTTTCTGCTATCTTTAATATTTAATTAACATAAGTGTCGTAGTTTTACACCAATATTTCCACCATTCAGCACAAAGGCTACAATAAAGAAGGTACCACTGAAGTGATGTAAATAACGTGAAAATCCTGATACTCGGTTGCGGGCAGGTTGGTTCAACTATTGCCAGTAATCTGGCCAGAATGACCAATAATGATGTCACTATTATTGATATCAATGAGAGTGCCTTGCAGCAAATTAACCAGCGCCTTGATGTACAAACTATTGTAGGCAATGGTGCCTGGCCTTCTGTATTGTCAGCAGCCGGTGCACAGGATGCAGACATGATATTAGCATTAACTCAAAACGATGAAACCAATATGGCAGCCTGCCGGATTGCCTATGCTCTATTCAATACACCTAACCGTATAGCCCGGGTTCGCTACAGCGATTTTGTTGAATTCGAAACCGGTAATAATAATTATAAAACCAGTCTGGACTTATTCAACATCACTGAAGCCATTAGTCCAGAGCAACTGGTAACAGAGCAGATTGTCAATTTATTACTACATTCCAGTGCGCTGCAAATTCTGCGATTTGCACACGATAAAATTCGTTTACTGGTAATTCGTGCTCAGAATGGCGGTATATTGGTCAATCAGCCCATCAGTAACCTGAAACAGCATCTGGAAGAAGGTGTAGATTGTCAGATTTGTGCTATCTACCGCAATAATCATCTGCTCGTTCCCACCGGAAGTACAGTCATACAGGAAGATGATGAGGTTTTTGTTCTTACACCCACAGCCTATCTAGAAAACATCATGCGTGAGCTGCGCCCGATTAACAAACGCACACGCAGGATAATGATTGCCGGTGGCGGAAATATTGGCTATCGCGTTGCCAAACAACTGGAAACTCAGCTGGATATCAAGATTATTGAACGGAAACAAAACCGTGCCGAATGGCTGGCGGAAAACCTGAACAATACTCTTGTGCTGGTAGGTAATGCATCTGACGAAAGTCTGCTGGAAAACGAATATATCGATGAAATAGATGTGTTCTGTGCGCTTACTAATGATGATGAAAATAATATCATGTCGGCAATGCTGGCTAAAAATCTCGGGGCAAAAAGAGTAATGGCGATTATTAATCGCTCCAGCTACGTTGATTTATTGCAGGGAAGTGCCATTGATATTGTGATATCTCCGCATTTAATTACGATTGGTTCTATTCTGACTCATGTACATCTGGGCGATATTATGGCAGTTTATCCGTTACGCCGCGGTTCTGCAGAAGCGATTGAAGTAGTGCTGCACGGTGATCGCCATACATCCAAGTTAATCGGTCGTACCATGACTCAACTGCGCTTGCCAGCCGGCTGTTATTTTGGCGCAGTCATTCGCAATGAAAAAATAATTATGTATCATCAAGATACAGTTCTTGCAGATGGAGACCATGTTATATTTTTTATCGCTCGGCGTAAGGCTGTTCAGGATCTGGAAAAAATGATTCAGGTCAAACTGGGCTTTTTTGCTTAAGGCTGCCAGACTATGAGCCATTTTACCAATCGCTTTGTTTTGCATCACAAGGAATCAGGTTTTCTAAATAAAATTGCGCCTACGGCACATATTGTGGCTAAAACCGGTTTTCTGTTTTCCTTGTTACTGCTTGCTCCGACGATTGTTTCTTTAATCTATATGGATCATGTGTTTCCAGCCTTTGCTTTTACTGCCGGCATTTGCATGAGTGTATGTGTAGTAGCATGGTTATTAACCATGCGCTATAACCGTGAATTGCGACCGCGTGATGGTTATACACTTGTATTTATGCTGTGGATTGGCTTTGCGCTGATCGCCTGTCTGCCCTTTTATATTTATTTACCCGGACTAGGCTTTACCAACGCCTATTTTGAAGCTATTTCAGGGCTGACTACTACCGGTGCTACCATTATTACCAGTCTGGATTCACTTGCGCCATCATTGAATTTCTGGCGACACATGCTTAACTGGCTGGGTGGCATGGGTATTATTGTACTGGCTGTTGCGGTGATGCCAATGCTAGGAGTAGGAGGTACACAGCTATTTAAAGCAGAAATACCCGGTGTAAATAAAGACAGTAAGATGGCACCGCGTATTTCTGAAACGGCTAAACGTTTATGGGGTGTCTATGTTTTATTTACTATAGTCGCTTTACTGGCGTTGCGTCTGGCCGGAATGAGTTGGTTTGATGCTGTCTGTCATGCCATGTCCGCTTTTTCACTGGGCGGATTTTCTACCCACGACAACAGTATTTCCTATTTTCATTCCGTTCCGATTGAAATAATTCTTAGTATTGCTACCTTATTAGGCGCAATCAATTTCAGTAATCATTTTAATGCATTACAGAAAGGCTCATTACGTTATTACTGGCGTGATGAAGAGGTAAGAGTTTTATTATGTGTACTCTTATTCAGCATTGTCGGTATCAGCCTGTATCTGTGGTGGCATAGCTTTTATTCTTTTTCAGAAGCATTTCGCTACACCAGTTTCAATCTGATTTCAATCGGGCTGGCAAACGGTTACTCAAATACCGATTTTGCTAAATGGCCTTTAATTGCTTCATTATGGATGTTTTTTCTGTCCAATATACTGTCTAATGGCGGTTCAGCCGGTGGTGGTATTAAAACGGTACGAGCTATTGTATTATTTAAATTCAGTCTGAGAGAAATGCTGCTGATGCTGCATCCAAATGCTGTCAGTATGGTTAAAATAAACGGCAGCAACATTCCTGACCGGCGTGCACTGACAGTAATGGCATTTGTATTTGTATATGTGCTGACTATTATTTTATTCAGCTTTGCACTGATGATCAGCGGACTGGATTTTCTGTCTGCACTTACCGCTGCCATAAGTTGTATTACTAATGCCGGCCCCGGACTGGGTGCTGTAGGACCGGCCAATAATTTTGCTTTTCTTTCAGACATTCAAAAGTGGTTATGTATTATGATTATGCTACTTGGCCGTCTGGAAATTTTTACTGTTTTTATACTCTTTACGCCAGCTTACTGGAAAAAATAAATTACATTATGAGAAAAAGTGAAGGAAAAAAATTGATAAAACATTTAATGATGCTGAAATCAAAATTATTAGTTCAACGGCATCGTCTGATTTCTGGTACTGTGCTTTTAATAACAGCATGCAGCAACCAGCATGAAGTAGCTGTCCAGCCAATCAATACTAATACAGGTAATGCGGTTCTGCCAGGGACTCAGGCCAGCGAAACACCGGATAGAATTATTAGCAGCTACCAGCAATATCAGAATGCCCTTAAGGCAGTTAAAGACGGAGATGATGTTTTACCAGCTCAATTCCTGGCCCGTCAGCCGGACAGTGCAATGAGTAACAGTATTCGTAATAACTGGTTACAGCAATTGGGGAAACGGGGGAACTGGGCTGTTTTTCGTCAACAATATGCTTTACTGGATAAAAATGCGCGAGATATGGAAACCCGTTGCTATGCGGTACAAAGTGGTATAGAAAGTGATTCCAGCCTGATCGCCAGTCTGAGCCAGGAAACGGGTAATCTGCCGACAGGATGTAATCGCCTGCTTGTACAAGCTGCTGCCAGCCAGCAAATTAATGCACAAAATGGCTGGCGGCGCGTACGTTATCTGCTTGCACTAAATCAAATTACTAATGCACGTAATCTGGCTCAGGCTTTGGGCAGTCCTTTACCTGATCCGTTGAATGCCAGCGCTGGAAACAGTCAGGGCGCACAGGAAGCTTTGTTATATCAGGTAACCAGCAAAGAAAACCGCAGTAAAGACAGTGCTGCAAACACATTAATGCAAATATCAGCCAGTCTGACTAAAGAACAAATCGGTTTTGGCTGGGGGCAATTGGGATTGGCGCAGGCTTATAGTTTGAATTCTATAAATGCACTGACATATTTCGACCGTGCCGATCCGGCACAGATGAATAATGAAATGTGGGAATGGTATGCCCGTTCTGCGCTGCGGTTACAACGCTGGCAGAAACTGAATAATATTATCCGCAGCATGCCGGAAGCTTTGCAGCAACAGGTTACATGGCAGTACTGGCTGGCACGCAGCTACCGTGCATTAGGGCAAAATAATCAGGCACGGGAAATATTCGAACAAACTGCCAAACGCGGACACAACTTTTATTCTCTGCTTGCAAAAGAAGCACTCGGGGGCAAAGCAAGTGTTCAAAACACTGTTGCTAAAAGTAGCCAGCAAATTCAAGGCAAAATAGCAACTGATGGCAATATTGACCGCTCCCTGACTTTATTTAAAACTGCACAGGCTGAAAACAACTGGACAATGCGACGTCAGGCTCAGCAGGAATGGCGCTATGCGACACGTAACTTCAATGATGACACCTTAATTGCTGCCGCAACATTAGCCGAAAACAATGGTTTTTATGAAATGAGTATCTATAGTGCAGACCGGGCTGATAACCAGCTTAATTATGAATTGCGCTATCCGGCACCATTTAAAGAACTGACTGTTCCGTTTGCTCAGCAAGTCGGCATAGATCCTGCCTGGGTGTATGGCTTAATCCGGCAGGAAAGCCGTTTTATGATAGGTGCACGATCCAGTGTTGGCGCGACCGGACTGATGCAGGTCATGCCAGCTACAGCCCGTGATATAGCCAAACGTCTGGGCATGGACAGCAGTGAGCTGTATACCATGAGCGGAAACATTCGCATGGGTACATGGTATATGAGTAGCGTACGTAAACAATTTGCCGATGAAGTACTGGCTACAGCCGGCTACAATGCCGGCCCCGGACGTGCTCGTCGCTGGCAGGCCAATACGCCTCTTGAAGGAGCAATTTATGCGGAAACGATACCTTTCGATGAAACGCGAACTTATGTTAAAAATGTAATGGCCAATACAACTTATTACGCCAATCTGTTTGGTGAACCCAGAACCACCCTTACAGAACGCATGGGTACCGTCCCCGCCCGCTAGTACAGCCAGTGAGCATCATTGCTCTGATTAACCTGTGTTTACCTTAAGCTACATATAAATACTGCATAATTTACATGCAGATTATTTAACCTTTCTGAAAGCACATTATGTTGTTAGACAGTAAACGTTCCGCAGTATTAATGATTGATTTACAAACACGCCTGTTGCCTGCTTTAAACAACACTGAAGAATTGCTGGCCAATAATATCTGGCTGGCCGGTCTGGCGCATGATATGGCGATTCCTACCCTAATCAGTGAGCATTGTGTTGATAAAATCGGTGCAACTCGTGAAGAAATCATCACTGCTGCACCACAAGCAAGAATCGTTCAGAAACAAAGTTTTTCTGTATATGCTGCCGGTGTGCTGAATGAAGACAGCCTGCAACAGGCTAACCAAATCATCATATCCGGCATTGAAGCTCATATCTGTGTGCTGCAAACAGCCTTGGATCTGCGCGCACATGGCTATGAGGTTTTTGTGGTTGCTGATGCTGTCAGCTCTCGCAAACCGGAAGACGTTAAATTAGGTCTGGCACGAATGCAGGCGGCTGGTTGTGAAATTGTCAGCCGTGAGATGATTGCATTTGAATGGCTGGATAGTGCCAACAACCCGCTATTCAGAGACATTCATAAAAAATATATTCGCTAAATTGCCAGAATACTTTTAAGTTATTGTGCGGTTAATGCAATTCAGATAAATAGCTAAAAAGCTGAACCCGATTTGATACGGATTCAGCTTTATTTTTCATCTGTGACTTTATACTTAATTCATAAAATCAAACTATTTAACTTTCACTTTTGGATTCACTGCGAATAATCAGTAACGGCAGATTAGTTTCACGCATGACAGTTTCGGCAAAACTACCCATTAATAAATGCATCAGGCCACTGCGTCCGTGAGTACCGAGAATAATCAGATCACTGCCATGTCCGTCAGCGTAATCAACCAGCATCTGAGCCATTTCTCTTGCCCCTTTATTGGCAATCAGCAAATGCCGGTGAACTTTATTTTCCGGTAAAGCTGCTTTTGCTTTTTCGATTGCTGCATCCAGTACAGTATTGCCTTCTGACAACGCAGCAGCTTCATAACTTTCATGTTGCAGAAATTCAGGAGCCAAAGCCATATATTCAGTCGGATTGGCAACATTCACGACAGTTAATTCTGCATCCTCCCCCTTAGCCAGACCAATAGCATGATCTAAAGCATTTTCTGAAGTATGGCTGCCATCTACCGCTACCAGTAAATGTCTATACATGAAACCCTCCTATCTTTTTAGCAATTCGAATCACTTGGCAGATACAGTATAATACCACTACCTGCCTAAAACAGCTTTACGGATTTAATTCACGTGTCGCAAATACTCACTTTTTCTGCAAATTATCAACGTCGCTTCGGCGGCATTGCCAGATTGTACGGTGAAGATTGTCTTCAGCGTTTTGCCTCGGCTCATGTGTGTATAGTCGGAGTGGGCGGCGTCGGCTCATGGGCAGTAGAAGCTCTGGCACGAAGTGGTGTTGGTTATCTAACCCTGATTGATCTGGATAATGTAGCCGAATCAAATATCAATCGCCAGCTTCCGGCCTTAATCAGCCTGATTGGCAAGCCCAAAGTCGAAGCTCTGGCCGAACGTATTGCTGATATTAATCCAGATTGTCAGGTTAACTGCATTGAAGATTTTGTGGAAGCAGATAATATCGAACATATATTCAGCCAGCCGTTCGATTTCGTAATAGATGCTATTGATCAGGTACGCGTAAAAGCGGCCATGGCTGCATTTTTTACTTCCCGAAACCAGCCTTTTATTGTTTCCGGTGGAGCAGGCGGACAAAAAAATGCCGGTTTGATTCAATGCGCTGATTTAAGCAGAGTAACCCATGACCGCATGCTGGCAAATATGCGTTATACATTGCGTAAATACTATGGTTTTAGCCGTCAGCCGGCAGATAAAATGCACATCCCCTGTATTTATTCCAGCGAAACTATAACTCCGCCTCAGTCCGGTATCTGCCTAACAGAACAAACTACTCCGCAAGGTCTTTCCTGCGCCGGTTATGGTGCCTCTATGGTAGTAACAGCCAGCTTCGGTTTGCGCTGTGCTCAGGCTTGTCTGGAATATCTGTGCAAACACTGAACCATAACATGAGTAAAGAAAGTATAGCGGATAAAACTGTTGCTATGCTTTTCGGGCAGCCTGTTACTGAAATTCCACAGGATCTGTTTATTCCCCCGGATGCACTTCAAGTGGTATTACAAAGCTTTGAAGGTCCGCTGGATTTATTACTGTATCTGATTCGTAAGCAAAATATTGATGTACTGGATATTCCTATGCTTACTGTTACTGAGCAGTATCTATCCTATATTCATCAGATGCAACAGCATGAGCTGGATTTAACCGCTGAATATTTGCTAATGGCTGCGGTGCTGATTGAAATTAAAACCCGTTTACTCCTCCCTGCTCCGCCCGCCAGTGAAGAAGAAGTAGCCGATCCGCGTGCTGAATTGGTTCGCCGTCTGCTTGCCTATGAGCAAATGAAGCTGGCTGCAGCCGGTCTGGATGCTTTACCCCGTGCCGGACGTGATTTCGGCTGGGCATGGTTACCAGTTGAACTGGTAGCCGTAACGCAACCACCGCATGTACAAGTAGCTGATTTATCCCGGGCATGGCTGGCGATACTTGCCCGCTCTCAGCACAATCGGAGCCATAATGTGGTCAAAGAAACATTATCAGTACGGGCTCAGATGACCGTTGTCCTGCGCTTCCTGCAAACCCGGCAGCACTGTTATTTCACAGAACTCTTTAAGCATAACGACAGTATGGCATTGGTTGTCACCACCTTCATAGCATTACTGGAACTGGCCAAAGAAGGGCTTGTATTTATTACCCAGCATAGTACCGGAGATCCGATCTCTATCCAGACTGCCGGTATCGAATCCGGCAACAATCAAGAATTGATTAATAAACCAGCATTCTAGTGACAATAACTGTAAAAAACCCTAATATAACAGTTAATATTCCAATCAGGATAATCTTATGCCTGCTAACCCTGTATTATTTCAAACTCTGTTTAATCATTACTTAAATATTCCGCATTGCCGCTGGTTAAAAATCTACGGTGACAGTAGTTCTGATGAACCTGTTATTTCGGTAGACTGGCGCGACGAATTGCTGGAAAGTCCGAAAACCGGCAATATTCATGGCGGCATTATTACTACTCTGGTAGATATGGCTTCCGCCTGTACATTAGCAGCATTGTTTCAACAGTTTGAAACGACTGCTACACTGGATATGCGCATAGATTATCTGATGCAGCCAGTGCCTGATCAGCCTATACATGTACGTGCACACTGTTACCGGCAGGAAGGTTCAATTGCCTTTATCCGCAGCCACTGCTTTCAAAATGATGAAACCCGGCCATTTGCACTGGGAATGTCTACTTTTATTCATAACCCGTTAACCCAAGCAGAACAGCAAGCATTACAGGCGTATCTGCAACAGGAGCAGGCAAAATGAACCCAACAATTTTTCAACTGGATGAACAGCTGACTATTCAAGCTCATCAGTGCATACCGTACTGTGCAGCAATCAATCTGCAAATTGGTACGGATAGCCTTAATAAACGTCTGTACAGCTTGCCTTTTGCCAGACAAAATATTGGTAACATTTTCCTGCCTGCACTGCATGGGGGGCTGATTGGCGGCTTTTTACAGAGTTGTATCAGCTTATATCTGATGGAGCAGCAAAACCTGCAAGAATCTGCCCAGATTATTGACTACTCAACGGATTATTTATTAAGCGGTAAACCTGTAGACAGTTATGCACAATGTGAAATTATGCATGCCGGAAAGCGCATTTCACATGTTACTGCAACTATGTGGCAGGCTCAGTCAGATAAACCCATTGCTTTTGCACGGGCACATCTGCAAATGCCGGCAATTGCTAACTGATAAAAAGCTTTTCAAAAGTAAACAGTATTAAATCTCGGCTGAACATGAAATTAAGCTCAATCCCAGTTTAAGTAAATCCAAAGCAGATCAGAAACAATACTGATAGTAAATTATATTCAAGCAACGCAACTGTAATAATAAATCATGTTACAGTTATTCAGATGAACTGCTCAGCAACCGAGTAACGATTACAGCTATACAGATAAAATCCTTTTCTTAAATGAAAACAGGAGCTGAAAGGTTTGATTTGAACAGATGAAGGGTTGTTAATGAACGAGCTCAAATTTTGAAATGCAGATAAAAATTCTGTAACAATTCTGAAACAGAATTCAGTACATATATTTCCGCATAGTACATATTAATTACTTTTATGAATTGCTCCAGCAATATGACCATAGATACCAACCGTCCGCCCATTATTCAGTCTTTACTGGATACAGATTTATATAAATTCACTATGCTTCAGGTAGTATTGCATCAATTCCCTCAGGCAACCGGTGTCTATGAGTTTCGTTGTCGTAACAATCATGAAACAGCCTACCCGCTTGGTGAAATTTTAGAAGAACTTGACTGGGAGCTTGACCGTCTGTGCCAGATGAAATTTACTGAAGATGAATTGCAATATTTGCGCAGCCTGCGCTTTATTAAAAGTGATTTCGTCGACTATATGGAGCTCTTTCAACTAAAAAGGCGTTTTATCAAAACTTCTGTAGATGATAATCAATACCTGAATATCCGCATTGAAGGACCGATTATTCAGGCGATGTTTTTCGAAATATTTGTGCTGTCTATTGTTAACGAATTGTACTTTCATCGGCTGGAATCTCCGGAAATACTGGCAGAGGGAGAGCGTCGTCTGCAAGCAAAGGCCGAACTGATTCATCACTATGCTAATGAACAGCATCATTACAACTCTCCTTTTGTTGTTTCCGATTTTGGCACCCGGAGGCGTTATCGTTATTCATGGCAAAAACATGTGATTAAAACCCTTCATGAGGCGGCTCCTGGCGTTTTCAGAGGAACCAGCAACGTACATATCGCCAAACAACTCAATCTGATTCCGATTGGCACTATGGCTCATGAATTTTTGCAGGCTTTTCAGGCTTTAGATGTCCGGTTACGTGATTTTCAGAAAGCGGCACTGGAGGCCTGGGTACATGAGTATCGTGGTGATTTGGGTATTGCCTTAACAGATGTAGTCGGCATGGATGCATTTTTGTGTGATTTTGATCTGTATTTTGCCAAATTATTTGACGGACTGCGCCATGATAGCGGTGATCCGTATATCTGGGGTGAAAAAGCTTATGCCCATTATCAGAAACTCAAAATAGATACCCGTACCAAAATGCTAACTTTCAGCGACAGTCTGGATTTACAACGCGCATGGGACTTATATATTCATTTTAACAGCCGTTTTAAAACCAGCTTTGGTATCGGCACTAATTTTACCAATGATATGGGTTTAACCCCGTTGAATATCGTATTAAAACTTGTTGAATGTAATGGCCAGTCTGTGGCCAAAATATCGGATTCGCCAGGTAAAACCATGACAGACAACAGCACTTTTCTGGCTTATTTACGTCAGGTTTTCAATATAACCGACAAAATTTCTGTTAAACCGGATTAAACTGATACATTTTGCGCAAAATCTGCTTTAAATAAGCTAAATTATTTAATTCAACAATTATCAGCAACTAAAATAAATAAAGATTACAAGCAGGAATATATAAATTATATGAATAAAAGCAACAATATCAGCACAGTAGTAATGCGTCTGGATAAATGGCTCTGGGCTGCAAGATTCTTTAAAACCCGCGCACTGGCACAAAAGCATATTGAACTGGGACGGGTACAGGTCAACGGCGCCAAAGTCAAAAACAGTAAGAATATTCAGATTGGCGATACCATTGATTTAACTCTCAATTCTCTTCCTTACAAAATTCAGGTAAAACGATTAAATCATATGCGCCGCCCGGCTCCTGAAGCCCGTTTACTTTATAGCGAAGACAACAACAGCATCGCTAAGCGTGAAGAGATTAAGGCTTTAAATCAGGCAAGTCAGATAACTGCTGCATATCCGGACGGCAGACCCACCAAACGTGATCGCAGAGCACTTGATAAAATAAAAAAACACTGGCAGGAATAAATCCTTAACCTTAATAGGTAATAATATTCAGATTCTAAAATACATTAAAATTTATAACGATTAAATATAATTATATTTTAATCATTTAGCATATAATTATTCGGACTGAGATGACTATTTTTAACAAAATTATTTTTCTTTAAGGCTTTAGATACCATTTCTTTATTTAGCGGTACATGCAACACAGGAACTTGCGATTTCAATTGTTTGAATAAGGGTAATTTATTTATAAAATAATGTACCTTAAAACTCATGTCTTTTTTCCCCTCTACCATCATAAGTTTTTTATCCTGTATGTCTGCATACAGCACAATAACCGGTAATTTCAGATATCCTATACCATACTCCAATTCTTCTTTTACCCCTCTGGACTGAAAAGTATTTTCACTCAAAAACAAAATTATATTATCAGCTTTGTCCAGACGCTCTTTAATACGTGGTTTTAACACACTGTCCCAGTCGCTACCGTCACGGACATCATATTTTTTATGATGAATATCATTAAAAGGAAAAAGTTCATCCTTAAATTTCCATGTTCTTAACTGATTATAATAATAATAGTCCTTCTGAGCTAAAGCACCCGCAGATAGCTCATTGAACGGTTCTTCAACATGAAAAATACTGTAATTATGCGCCATATTTCTTCCCTGATTTAGTTTTTTCTAATGAATAAAATAGCAATATTACAGATATTACAATAAAACAAAACAAAAACCCACAAAAATAATTATATAATACAAATAGATAGTACAAATAGATAAATCAAGCAATGCAAAATAATCCACTAAAAAACCCGTATCCTCATGGATACGGGCTGTTTTTGAATATTATTTAAAACTTATTTAACTGAAGATGCTGCTTCATGGGTCACTTCAGATAAAGTAGGATGAGCGTGAACAATTCGGGTAATATCTTCGCTGGAAGCTTTGAAATCCATTGCCATAACGGCTTCGGCAATCAGTTCTGATGCAACAGGTCCAATAATATGCACACCCAGTACACGATCAGTATCTGCATCAGCCAGAATTTTCACAAACCCCTTAGCCTGACCCATACCCAGGGCGCGGCCGTTGGCAGCAAAGCTGGACTGACCCTTTTTGTATTTTACACCGGCAGCTTTTAGCTGTTCTTCGGTCTGACCAACCCATGCAATTTCCGGATGAGTATACATGGCTGCAGGAATAGTGTTCATATCTACAAAAGGTTTCTGACCGGCAATTCGTTCAGCCACAGCAACGCCTTCAGCGGAAGCTTTATGCGCCAGCATCGGACCACGAACCACGTCACCAATTGCCCAGATATTTGGCAAACTGGTGCGGCATTCATCATCAACGATAATAAAGCCACGTTCATCTTTTTGCAGACCAACAGCTTCAGCATTCAGACCGTTAGTATTGGGAACACGGCCGATAGCAATAACCAGTTTATCAAAAGTTTCAGTTTTTTCTTCGCCAGCAATTGTATATTTAACAGTGACATTGTTTTCACCTTTAACAATTTCATTAACTGTTACACCAAGGTGAATATTAAGACCTTGTTCTTTAGTGAAGATTTTGAAGGCTTCCTTCGCTACCTGCTGATCTGCTGCAGCAAGGAATGTCGGCATTGCTTCCAGAATAGTCACCTCTGAACCGAGACGATTCCAAACAGAACCCATTTCAAGCCCGATGACACCGGAACCAATCATGCCCAGTTTAGCCGGCACCGCTTCCAGATTCAGCGCACCTTCATTATCCAGTACATTAACATTGTCAATTTCAGTTAAAGGCAGCGGACGAGGTAAAGATCCTGTCGCCACAATTACATGTTTGGCAGTTATCTGTTGCTTGTTACCATTGGTGTCAACTTCAATCTGCCATAAACCATCAGCCTGCCCTTGCAGAGAACCCCGGCCAAAAATACTTTCTACTTTATCTTTTTTAAACAGAAAACCGATACCATTAGTCAGTTTACTTACAATGGCATCTTTACGTTCAATCATTTTTTTGGCATCAAAGCCTTTAACCTGAACATCAATACCATGTTCGGCAAATTCAGTTTGCGCTGCATGGTAATTTTCGCTGGTTTGTAATAAAGCTTTAGAAGGGATACAGCCAACATTCAGACAGGTACCGCCCAATGCCGGTGCATCACCCTTTTTATTCAATCCGGCATCAATACAAGCAGTTTTAAAACCCAGCTCAGCTGCACGAATAGCAGCAACATAGCCGCCAGGACCTGCACCAATTACCACAACGTCAAATTGAGACATTAAAATTCCTTTCAATCATGAATATTTCTGACTGATAAAATAAACCGTAATGCGGCACAAACGCCATTTGATAATGTGTGGCGGCCATCATTACGGTTGTTATTATTGCCTGCCAGATAAAAATACTAACTATAGCAGCCAGTTTATTTGCTTACAGTTCAAGCAACAGACGAGCAGGATCTTCCAGAGCATCCTTAATCGCTACCAGAGTCAGTACGGCTTCACGTCCATCAATCAAACGGTGGTCGTAAGAAAGAGCCAGATACATCATCGGACGTACAACAACCTGACCATTTTCTACTACAGCACGTTCTTTAGTCGCATGCATGCCTAAAATAGCAGACTGAGGAGGATTAATAATCGGTGTAGACATCATAGAGCCGAAAGTCCCGCCATTGGTAATACTGAAGGTACCACCAGTCAGGTCTTCCAGTGCCAGCTTGCCGTCTTTCGCTTTAACTGCATAATCATGAATAGCCTGTTCGATATCGGCAATGCTCATCTGATCTGCATCACGCAAAATCGGTACTACCAGACCGCGCGGGCTGCCAATCGCGATACCAATATCAAAATAACCATGATATACAACATCAGTACCATCAATAGAAGCATTGACAACCGGATATTTTTTCAATGCGGCAACAGCTGCTTTAACAAAGAAAGACATAAAGCCCAGTTTAACGCCATACTCTTTCTGGAACTGTTCTTTATAACGGTTACGTAAATCCATAACCGGCTTCATGTTCACTTCATTAAATGTTGTCAGAATAGCATTTTCGTGCTGTGACTGTAATAAACGCTCAGCAACACGAGAACGCAGACGTGACATAGGTACACGCTGTTCCACCCGTTCACCGGCTGTAGAAGGTGCAGAGGCTTTACCGGTTGCCATAACCGGAGCAGTAGCCAGAGCTGAAGCAGCAGCGGCAACATCCTCTTTAAGTACACGTCCGTCACGGCCTGAACCCTGAATATTAGCAGTATTCACACCTTTTTCTGCAGCCAGTTTGGCAGCAGCAGGCATTGCAACACCAGCCTGAGACTGATTAGCCGGAGCGGCAGTCTGAGTTGCAGCAGCTGCCGGAGCAGTTTCAGCAGCGGCTGCTTCTGGAGCAGCGGCTTCAGCAGTAGCTGAAGTATCGATTTTTGCCAGTAACTGACCGGCAGTTACGGTAGCACCATCTGCTTCAATGATTTCAACCAGTTTACCTGCCTGCTGAGCCGGTAATTCCAGTACAACTTTATCTGTTTCCAGATCAATCAGGTTTTCGTCACGCTGTACGAAATCACCCACTTTTTTATTCCAGGTCATCAGGGTAGCTTCGGTCACACTTTCCGGAAGCATAGGAACGGTTACATCAATAATCATGGATTACTCCTAAAAAAAGGGTATCGGCCACCACTACAGTGGCCAGTTATTCATAACAGATTCGGATTACTTCAAGTCCAACGCATCATCAACCAGCTGTTTAAGCTGGGCAACGTGTTTACTCATGTAACCCACTGCTGGTGAGGCACTAGCCGGACGGCCTGCAAAAATAACCTTTTGCTTGCTACCAGCAATCTTTTCAATGCGATGGCGAATCTGGAACCAGGCACCCTGATTTCTCGGTTCTTCCTGAGCCCAAAGAATTTCAGTTGCATTAGGATAACGGCTCAGTTCAGCAGCCAGCTGTTCGTACGGGAACGGATATAACTGTTCTACGCGGATAATCGCAATGTCTTTACCCAGATCACGTTCAAGACGTGCTTTATTGATATCGTAGTAAACCTGTCCGGCACACAAAATCACACGCTTAACACTATTTTCATTACCTTCAACCTGATCGCCGATAACCGGGCGGAAAGTGTGGCCTTCAGTAAAGTCACTGAGCTGGCTCATGGATTCATTAAAGCGCAGCAGACGTTTAGACATGAAAATAACCAGTGGTTTACGGTATGGACGTAATACCTGACGGCGCAGCAGGTGGAACATCTGAGAAGCCTCAGACGGCATGACAACCTGAATATTCTCTTCAGAGCATAATTGCAACCAGCGTTCCAGACGACCAGAAGAGTGTTCCGGACCCTGACCATCGTAACCATGCGGCAGAATGACCGTCAGACCGCATAAACGTCCCCATTTGGTTTCACCGGAAGTGACAAACTGGTCAATGGCAACCTGAGCACCATTAGCAAAGTCGCCAAACTGCCCTTCCCAGATAACCAGCTGGTCAGGCGCACTGCAGGCAAATCCGTATTCATAAGCCAATACAGCTTCTTCATTCAGAATAGAATCAATGACTAAGAAAGAAGCCTGATTTTCGCTCAGATTACGCAATGGTACATAAGCACCGGCATCACTTTTTTCACGTTTCTGATCGTGCAGTACTGCATGACGGTGTGAGAAAGTACCACGACCGGAGTCCTCGCCGGAAATGCGTACACCATTACCATTAGTTACCAGACTGGCATAAGCCAGAGTTTCTGCCATACCCCAGTCTACCGGCTGCGTACCTTCTGCCATCGCCATACGACCGGCCAGCATTTTTTTCACCGTATTATGCGGAGTAAACCCTTCCGGCAATGCAGTAAATTTTTCAGCAAGACGTTTAATATCAGCAGCAGGAATACCGGTTTCAACCGGATGATTCCAGTGGGTACCCATATAAGGTGTCCAGTCTACTGCATACTTATGGTTATAATCAGTCAGAGTAGTCTGCTCAACATGCTCACCTTTATCCAGTGCATCACGGTAAGCCTGAATCAGTCCCTCAGCCTGTTCTTTGGTAATGACATTTTCACTTACCAGACGATCAGAATACAGAGAACGAGTGCCCGGATGCTGATGAATTTTGTTATACATCATTGGCTGAGTCAGCATCGGATCATCACCCTCGTTGTGACCCAGTTTACGGAAGCAGACAATATCCACCACCACGTCTTTACCGAAAGACTTACGGTAATCCATTGCCAGACCCATTACATAGCTAACAGCTTCAGGATCATCACCGTTCACATGGAAAATCGGCGCATCAACCATTTTAGCCAGATCTGTGCAGTAAACTGTAGAACGAGTGTCACGTAAATCAGAAGTCGTAAAACCAATCTGATTATTGATAACAATATGGATAGTACCGCCAGTAGTATAGCCGCGGGTTTGTGACAGATTGAAATTAGCCTGATTGACACCCAGACCAATAAATGCAGAATCACCATGAATCAATACCGGCAATACCGCATTACGACCGGATTCACCACGGCGTTTCTGCCGCGCACGTACTGCCCCTTCAACAACAGGGTTAACAATTTCCAGATGAGAAGGATTGAAAGCCAGTGAAACGTGTAAAGGGCCGTTACCGGTAGCCAGATCAGAAGTGAAACCCATATGGTATTTCACATCACCACTTGGCAGAGTAGTTGTATATTTACCCTCAAATTCGCTGAATAAATCACGGGGTTCTTTACCCAGAATATTTACCAGCACATTCAGGCGGCCGCGATGGGCCATGCCAATCATAACTTCTTCAACACCCTGACTACCACAGTGCTGAATCAGATAATCAAGGGCGACAATTGTACTTTCACCACCTTCAAGTGAAAAGCGTTTCTGACCGACATAACGGGTGTGCAAATAGCGTTCAAGCGTTTCAGCCGCAGTCAGCTGCTTCAGAATGCGACGTTTGTGTTCAGGCGTATAACTGGAAACTGATAAATCTTTTTCCACCCGCTCTTGTACCCAGTTGCGTTCATCCGGCCGGGTAATATGCATATACTCAACACCCACGGTGCTGCAATAAGTCTGATCCAGGCGGTTAATAATTTCAGATAAAGGCAGTTTAGGACTGCTTCCAAAATCGCTGCCGGTATAAAATTTAGTAGACATATCTGCCGCAGTCAGCCCGTATTGTGCCGGGTCAAGTTCAGCCAGATATTCTTTAGGACGGCGTTTTAACGGATCCAGATTTGCATTACGCGCGCCGAGGATACGATAAGCGTTCATCAGATTTAATACTGATACCTGCTTTTGCAATACATTTAAATCAACACTACCTTGAGTAGCAGCATGCTGTCTGGACAGATTAACAAAAGATTCCTGAATCGGTAATTGCGGTATATCCTTGGCAACATAGCCCGGTAATGCAGCTACTTTGTCAAAATAATCTTTCCAGTATTCGTCAACTGAATCACGATCCTTTAGGTAGCTCTCGTAAAGCTCCTCAATATAAGGAGCATTGGCACCATATAAATAAGAAAGATTGGTTTGTTCTTCCATCATGGTAAAAATCCTTTTTACCTCAAACTAATAAAACAGGAATATCACTATCCCCTACCAATAAAGAATCGATTGCCGATTCCAGATTACCGCATATCAACATACCGATTCCAGATCACCACGCATAAGCATGGTGATGAAGCATCAGTATGCTTCAGGCAGCAATAAAGCTGCCTGAATACATAAATCACTAGCGTTTATCCACCGGGAGATAATCGCGCCGACCGGACCCTGTATACAGCTGACGCGGACGACCGATTTTCTGATTCGGATCAGCTATCATTTCGTGCCAGTGTGATACCCAGCCTACTGTGCGTGCCAGTGCAAACAGCACGGTAAACATAGTTACCGGAATACCCAGAGCACTCAGCACAATACCGGAGTAGAAATCCACGTTCGGATAAAGTTTGCGTTCAACAAAATAAGGATCTTCAAGCGCAATTTTTTCCAGAGCCATTGCCAGCTTGAATTTAGGGCTATCATGCAATCCCAGTTCTTTTAACACTTCATCACATGTCTGCTTCATGATTTTGGCACGCGGATCCATATTTTTGTACACGCGATGTCCAAAACCCATCAGACGATAACGCTTTTCTTTAACTCCCTGCATAAATTCTTCAACGCGGGACACATCACCAATTTCATCCAGCATTTTTAATACTGCTTCATTGGCACCACCATGAGCAGGTCCCCACAGGCAGGCAATCCCGGCAGCAATACATGCAAACGGATTTGCCCCAGAAGAACCGGCAATGCGTACTGTAGAAGTAGATGCATTCTGCTCATGATCCGCATGCAAAATGAAAATCCGGTCTAAAGCACGTTCCAGCACAGGATTAACAACATAATCCTCAGTTGGTTTAGCAAACATCATATGCAGGAAATTACCGGTATAAGTCAGATTGTTCCGCGGATAATTAAATGGCAATCCTTTTGAGTAGCGGTAACACATAGCTGCGAGAGTCGGAATCTTGGCAATCATGCGGTATTCCGCAATTCGGCGGTGTTCAGGATTATTGATATCCAAACTGTCCTGATAGAATGCAGCCAGTGCACCTACTACCCCGACCATCATTGACATCGGATGAGCATCACGACGAAAACCCCTGAAAAACCAGGTTAATTGTTCATGCACCATATTATGGCGCAAAACACCCAGTTCAAATTTCTGCTTTTCGACTGCATCAGGTAATTCACCATATACGAGCAGATAGCATGTTTCCAGATAATCACTGTGTTCAGCCAGCTGCTCAATAGGGTATCCCCGATAATATAACTGCCCCTTTTCACCATCAATGAAAGTGATTTTCGATTCGCAGGATGCGGTTGAAGTAAACCCGGGATCAAACATAAATGTCCCGGTCTCACCATACAGTTTACGAATGTCCACTACATCCGGACCCAAACTGCCAGACAAAACCGGCATCTCAAAAGGCTCTTGCCCCTCAATGCTCAGTATAGCTTTCTTAGTCATCCATAACTCCTTAATTTTCAATTTTTCTATTTAAATAAACTAAACTTAAATACGTTAACAAAAGCAATGTGTTTACAGCTATTGAGCCTGCCTGATTTTAGCCAGAACAGACTCAAATTCAGAGTCAGTACAACCCTCAGACTGATTGATTAACGCCAGAATTTGCGGATCAGGCAAATCCATTAACGCCACAAACACAGCTAACTCTTCGTTAGATAACTGATCAAAAGCATGTGTCATAAACCGGCCCAGAATAATATCCAGCTCCAGTAAACCGCGTCGGGTTAGCCAGCGTATGCGACGTTTGGCATTATCATCAAAATCCTGCATCAGATAGCTCTTCTCAACATTAAATCTTTAATCTTACCAATAGCACGTGTCGGATTCAGATGTTTAGGGCAAACATCCACACAGTTCATGATCGTATGACAACGGAACAGACGGTAAGGATCATTCAGATTGTCCAGACGTTCATTGGTGCGCGTATCACGAGTATCAGCAATAAAGCGGTAAGCATTCAGCAAACCTGAAGGACCAACAAATTTGTCAGGATTCCACCAGAAAGAAGGACATGAAGTAGAACAGCAGGCACACAGAATACATTCATATAAACCATCCAGCTCTTTACGCTCAGCCTGTGACTGCAAACGTTCACGTGTCGGAGCAGCTGTATCATTGATCACATAGGGTTTAATTGAATGATATTGATTGAAGAACTGAGTAAAATCGACAATCAGGTCACGGATAACCGGCAAAGCAGGTAACGGTTTTAACACTATCGGCTGTTTCAGATTGCGAATATCGGTCAGACATGCCAGACCATTTTTACCATTAATATTCATACCATCAGAACCGCAAATACCTTCGCGGCAGGAACGGCGGAATGACAAACTGTCATCCTGCGCTTTAAGTTTAATCAGCGCATCCAACAGCTTCACATCAGTCGGTTCAATTTCGAGTTCATAATCTTTCATGTACGGCTTATCATCCACATCGGGATTATAGCGGTACACCTGGAAGCGGATTTTTTCCATCTTGATAGTTCCTTAGTAAACGCGTTCAGCTGGTTTTATGTATTCCACACTCAGAGGTTTAGTGTGTACTGGTTTATATTCCAGATGCTGATCTTCAGCGTAGTACAATGTGTGTTTCATCCAGTTTTCATCATCACGGTTCGGATGATCATCGGAAGCATGTGCTCCGCGTGATTCTTTGCGTGCCTCAGCAGAAACCAGGGTCGCCTGAGCCACTTCAATCAGATTATCCAGCTCCAGCGCTTCCAGCCGTGCAGTATTCCAAACCTTACTCTTATCATGAATCTGGGTTTTGGCTACACGTTCGGCAATTTCATTGATTTTCTCAATTCCTTCTTTCAGCAGAGCATCTGTACGGAATACCCCAGCATGTGACTGTACACACCGCTGCAAATCATTACGCACTTCAGATACCTCTTCACCATTAGTCTGATTTTCCAGACGGCTCAGACGTGCAAGTGTTTTTTCACCAACATCTGCCGGCAACTCACGATGTGCTACCTGCTTTTTGATGTAGTCAATCATATGATCGCCGGCGGCTTTCCCGAACACCACAAGGTCAAGTAAAGAATTAGTACCCAGACGGTTTGCACCATGCACTGAAGCACATGCACATTCACCTGCTGCATAGAAACCAGGAACCGGAGCTTCCAGATCATCACCTTTGGCCATTACCACCTGACCATGATAATTGGTAGGAATACCGCCCATCATATAGTGGCAGGTCGGAACCACCGGAATCGGATCTTTAATTGGATCCACACCGGCAAATTGAATGGAAATCTCGCGGATACCCGGCAGTTTTTCCATAATTTTTTCTGCGCCAAGATGGTCCACTTTCAGCAGTACATGGTCTTTATTTTTACCTACACCACGGCCTTCATGAATTTCAATAGCCATTGCACGGGACACCACATCACGACAGGCCAGATCTTTTACAGTTGGCGCATAACGTTCCATAAAACGCTCGCCTTCACTGTTGAGCAGAATACCGCCTTCACCACGCACACCTTCAGTAATCAGCACCCCGGCACCCGCCACACCAGTAGGATGGAATTGCCAGAACTCCATGTCTTCCAGAGGAATGCCTGCACGGGCAGCCATACCCAGACCATCACCAGTATTCATATAGGCATTGGTAGAAGAAGCATAGATACGTCCGGCACCGCCAGTAGCAAAAAGTACAGCCTTTGCATGCAAAATGAAAACTTCACCCGTTTCCATTTCCATTGCAATAACCCCGATTACCACACCTTCTGAATCCCGAATCAGATCCAGAGCAGCCCATTCCACAAAAAACTGAGTTTCTGCATGCACATTTTGCTGATATAAGGTATGCAGCATTGCATGGCCGGTACGGTCTGCCACTGCACAGGCACGTTCTACAGCACGTTTACCAAACTCAGCAGTATGTCCGCCAAACGGGCGCTGATAAATTTTGCCGGATTCAACTCGATCAAACGGCATACCCATATGTTCAAGTTCAACTACAGCATCAGGAGCGCGGCGTGTCATGAATTCAATTGCATCCTGATCACCCAGCCAGTCGGAACCTTTAACGGTATCGTACATATGCCAGTTCCAATGGTCTTCCTGTACATTACCCAGCGAAGCAGAAATCCCACCCTGGGCGGCTACCGTATGAGAACGGGTTGGAAAAACCTTAGAAAGCACTACTGTATTTAAACCTGCTTTAGATAATTGCAGAGCGGCACGAAGCCCTGCACCACCGCCGCCTACGATTACTGCATCAAAACGACGTACCGGCAAACTCTTGGGCATATTCATGCTACCCCCCAAATCACTTTAACAGAATAAATCAGACAGCCAACCAACCACAGGATAGTGGCAACATGCAAAAACAGGCGCAAACCTGCTGGTTTGATATAGTCCATCCACAAATCACGTATACCAACCCATGCATGCAATACCAGTGCCAGCACAAAAATCTGTGTTATCAGACGAACCCACGTCTGAGCAAAGAAACACTGCCATTCCTGATAACTATGCGGTAAACAGATAATCATAATTAAAAACAAGACTGAGTACACCAGCATGATTACTGCCGTGATACGCTGCATAATCCAATCGCGCAGACCATAGTGCGCGCCGGCTAATTTACGATCAATCATGATAACAAGCACGCTCCATAAATAATAACGGACAATACAATTGCACAAATAACCACCGCTTTAGCCGAAGCGCGTGCCGTTTTTAGTTCTGTGCCTTTATGAATATCCATAAACAAAAAACGTATACCGGCCAGACTGTGGTAAACATATGCCAGCAAAAGAACAAAAAGAATGCACTTCACCAAAGGATGATGCACAAGCTCCTGATAAGTATTGAACGCAGATTCATGAGAAAGCGTACCTGAAAACAGCCATAAAAACAGCGGAATACAGATAAATAGCGCGATACCACTAAAACGATGAAAAATAGACACAAGACCCGGAATGGGTAATCGTATCTTTTGTATATCCAGATACACTGGCCTTTCTTTTTGCATCGGTAACTCCTCTTGTATTATTAGAAGATATAAACTCAAAACCAGCGGCCAAAGCCGCACCCAACCGAAATTTACTGCAATTGACCCAGTTTTTAACAAACAGGTAACATTACTACACACCAATTATTTACAATACCAGTATCAGTACTCAGCAGAGCTACCACTTAATTGCAAAGACTGATTTCCAAGTTGTAAATAACGCCGGCGCCATTCATAAGGAACACCGTCGACACTTTGGCTCAAACGCCCGATACAAAGGGCATACGAACCCATATCTGCCTTCAACAGTCTGGCAATCTCAGGACGCAAAACTGTCTGCCAAAGCCATTGTCGCGAAGTATCCATCAAAACATCATACTCAAGCAACAAAAAAGCATAAAAACTACGGCGGCGGCGCATAAAACGTACATTTAAATCCTGCAATAACGCAACAGGTAAAAATAATTCATCTACCGCCACTTCAATATAACCGGTACGCCATAGCAGCATAATTTTCCATACCGGTTCTGCGATTTTTATACCCAACTGCATAGCAGTTTCTTCATCCGCAACAGCAACAGTCACACTCAAAACTTCAGCTACCGGCCAAACCTGCTCAGTTTTAGCCTGTTGCAATACCGGAATTTCAGTAAAAGGATAATATCCCCAGTCCCAGTTTTGCTGGGTAACAAAGGTTCCTACCCCTTGATAACGCTGTAAAATACCCCGCGCCGCCAGTTCACTCAAACCTTTACGCACAGTTCCCTGACTTACATTCCACTGCCTGGCCAGATCCCATTCACTGGGCAAAGGCTGGCCAGGCTTGAAATCACCATCAGCAAGCAAATGAAAAACCCGCTGCATTACAGACTGGTATAAAGGAATGTGTCTTTTAAGCGAACTGATTTTAAATCTATTGTACGACATTTCAAACTCATGTAAATAAAGTCTTATATAAGACATAAGATAACACAGAAAAACTCACTTAATATTCTCAAAAAAGCATCAATCTATTACTTCAATTAATTTAATTTTGAAAATAATTTTGCTATCATACAGCCCAAATTCTTGTAGTACAGACATATTAAATACCTTTAAGACAAGAAAAAATATTTATAGTCGTGTTTTTATTTTAAGAGGATATGTTATGAAAAAACCTGTACGCATTGCCGTGACGGGTGCTACCGGTCAGATTGGTTATGCTTTACTGTTCCGGATTGCCAGCGGTGACATGCTGGGAGCTGATACTCCGGTTATCCTGCAATTGCTTGATTTGCCTCAGTCGCAAACTGCTGCCCAGGGGGTAATGATGGAATTACAGGACTGTGCATTTCCCTTGCTTACCGATATGTTTGCAACTCATGATCCAGAATTGGCATTCAAAGATGCAGATATAGCTATCCTCGTCGGTGCACGTCCGCGCAGTAAAGGTATGGAACGCAGCGACTTATTACAGGCCAATGCCGAAATCTTCAAAACACAGGGTGCAGCACTGAATAAAGTAGCCAGCCGCGATGTTAAAGTCCTTGTTGTTGGTAATCCAGCCAATACCAATGCTTATATCGCCATGAAGTCTGCCCCTGATTTACCGGCGAAAAATTTTACCGCACTGATGCGCCTGGATCAGAATCGCGCACTTAGTCAGCTGGCAGAAAAAATTAATAAACCAGTAAGCAAAATAAAACAGCTGTGTGTATGGGGAAATCACAGTCCCACCATGTACACTGATTACCGCTTTGCTCAGATAGATAATCAAAACGTAGCAGAAATGATTAATGATCAGGACTGGTATGTAAAAGAGTATTTGCCTAAAGTAGGCAAACGCGGATCAGCCATCATTGAAGCCCGGGGTCTGTCTTCTGCTGCCAGTGCCGCCAATGCAATTATCGATCAGATTCATGACTGGGTAATTGGCAGTAATGGAGAATGGGTTACTATGGGCGTACCCTCAGACGGTTCTTATGGCATCCCGGAAGAAATAGTATTCGGCTTTCCCATGACTTGTGAAAATGGCGAGTACACTATTGTTCAGGATTTACCTATTGATGAATTCAGTCAGCAGCGTATTAATCAGACACTGGCTGAACTTGAAGAAGAAAAAGCAGAAGTGAGCAGCTTACTTTAAATACTGAAAATATCTCTGGCCGGCCTGAAACATCAGACCGGCTTTTTTATCACCAGTTTGTATTAATGCTGATTAATACAAAACAGATTTCAATACAAATATCAGCAATATTAGCGAACTAATTACTATCAACACCAGCGCCAGACAGTTTACCCAGTATCCGAGCGTCTGTTTTTGCTGCCTTCCGAGCAAATACTTAAGCAAAACACCCAATAACATTACAAAAAGAAACAGACGCAGCAAACGGCCTATCATTTATTTTCCAAAACACGTTATATCTGTGCAAACCAGACAAAGTCGTTATAATGCCAGTTTTCTATTCTTTTAACTAATCTTATGAAAGAAATAGACAGCATTGGCATTGTAACCCCGCAAAAGTGGTCTTTTGACAGCCCGCTCACCCTGCAAAACGGTTGTGTTCTGCCCCGGTTTGAATTAATGATTGAAACCTACGGCACACTTAATGCAGATAAAAGTAATGCGGTATTAATATGTCATGCACTGTCAGGAAATCACCATGTAGCGGGTTACTATAGTAAAAATGATAAACACCCCGGCTGGTGGGATAATATGATTGGTCCGGGAAAACCTGTTGATACCAATCGTTTTTTTGTTGTCGGCTTAAATAATCTGGGCGGCTGTCACGGCAGCACCGGTCCGTTGAGTATCAATCCGGACACAGGAAAAGCTTACGGCGCTGATTTTCCGATGGTAACCGTAAAGGACTGGGTAGAAAGTCAGTCTATGCTGGCCGACCGCTTCGGCATTGATAAATGGGCTGCGGTTATGGGCGGAAGTCTGGGCGGGATGCAGGCATTACAATGGGCAATCGACAAACCGCAACGCCTGAGACATGCATTGATTATTGCCTCAGCTCCACGATTATCTACCCAAAATATTGCCTTTAATGATGTAGCCAGACAAGCCATTCTTACCGATCCGGATTTTTGTCAGGGACAATACGCGCAACAGCAGAAAATTCCACGACGAGGTTTGCGTATCGCTCGTATGATGGGACACATTACCTATCTGGCAGAAGACGGATTGGGTAAAAAATTCGGGCGCCAGATGCGACAACCAAACTACCAGTATGATTACAACGTTGAATTTGAAGTTGAATCCTATCTTCGCTATCAGGGCGATAAATTCGCTGAAGTGTTCGATGCCAATAGTTATTTACTGATGACAAAAGCACTTGATTATTTTGATCCGGCGCGTGATTATGATGGTAATCTGGTAGCCGCAGTATCGGCAATTCAGGCCAGAATACTGATAGCCAGCTTCAGCAGCGACTGGCGTTTTTCACCCAGACGCTCACAGGAATTACTGGATGCTTTGGTAGCAGCCAACAAACCCGTGCAATATATTGCTCTTAAATCAGCTCACGGACATGATGCCTTTTTAATGGAAGATGCTGATTATCAGGCGGCTATCCGCATTTATTTCAACAATATTGCCACTGAACTAACACAATGAACATATCATCAGTACCACTGCGTGATGACCTGCAAATGATTTTCGACTGGATTACACCCAATAGTCGTGTACTGGATTTAGGCTGCGGAGACGGAGAACTGCTGGCCGCACTAGTCAGACACAAAAATTGTCAGGGATATGGATTAGAAATTAATACCAATAGCGTATTAGCTGCTATGCAACGTGGCATCAACGTAATACAGGCGGATCTGGAAGCCGGCTTGCAACATTTTAATGATAACAGCTTTGATATCATTGTTTTGAGCCAAACCATTCAGTCTATGCAAAATACGGAAAATATCCTGCAGGAAATGAAACGAGTCGCCGCAGAAGCTATTGTCACCTTTCCCAATTTCGGCTACTGGCGCAACCGCCTACAAATCGCACTGGGCGGACATATGCCGGTATCCGAACGCATGCCCTATCAATGGTATAACACCCCGAACATTCATTGGTGCACCCTTCAGGATTTTGATAAATTATGTGCCAAAAATCATTTAAAAATTTTGCAACGAGCAGTAATGAGCGGAAATAAACGCATTTCCCTCTGGCCAAACTTGCTTGGTAGTCTGGCCTTTTATCGCGTAGGCTGATCATCACACAGTTAAAGTATACCGGCTGGTATCCGGTATACTTTAACAGCATTATCCATTTACACACTAAAAACGCACAAATCATATTCAGCATAAATCAGCCAATCTGATTGATAATTACCAATTCATTTATCCATATAGTATTCTTATATAGCCAAAGAACAATTTTCTTAACTAATTTAAGCATTATTCCCGTCAAGTTTATTTATTCATTGTGCTGCGCTAATGCGATTTACGCTTATTTATGCGAAAATTAGCCATTTTCCTATTTATCAGACCAACATGAAATTACATCAACTAGTTGCAGCTGAAGTTGAACAAGCATTTAGCGCAAACGGGCTCACAGACCAGCCAATTATTCTGCAACCAGCCAAAAATCGTGACTTTGGCGATTATCAGATTAACGGCGTCATGGGTGCCGCCAAAAAAACCAGACAAAACCCTCGCGAACTGGCACAAAGAGTTGCCGATGCATTACAGCAGAACCCACTGATTGCCACAGCAGAAGTTGCCGGCCCTGGTTTTATTAACTTAAAACTTCGTCCTGAAAAACTGGCACAATATATTAAGACTTCATTGCAGGATGAGCATCTGGGCATTGCCAGAAACAGCAAACCACAAACAATAGTTATAGATTACTCCTCACCCAATCTGGCTAAAGAAATGCACGTAGGTCATTTACGCTCCAGCATCATAGGAGACAGCCTCAACCGGGTACTTACATTTCTCGGACATAAAGTTATTGCCCAAAATCATGTAGGTGACTGGGGCACACAATTTGGTATGCTGGTCGCCTACCTGATAGAACAACAGCAAAACGGGCGTGCAGATCTCGAACTGGCGGATTTAGAACAATTCTATCGTAATGCCAAAGTACGCTTTGATGAAGATAAAAACTTTGCCGACACAGCACGTGATTACGTAGTTAAACTTCAAAGCGGAGATGCCAGCGTACTGGCATTGTGGCAACAGTTTGTACAGACCTCTTTGCAACATGCTCAGGCGGTCTATAAAAAACTTGGCCTAAAACTCTTACCAGCCGATGTAACCGGCGAGTCATTTTACAATGACCAATTACAATCAACAGTGAATGAACTTCTTGCCAAAGGTATTGCCGTTAACAGTGATGGCACTAAAGTTGTTTTTCTGGATGAATTTAAAAATCAGGATAATGAACCGGCAGCATTTATTATTCAGAAAAAAGATGGCGGATTCCTGTATGCCAGCACCGATTTAGCCTGCCTGCGTTACCGGATCAACACCTTGCACGGCAACAGATTGTTATATGTTGTGGATGCGCGCCAAAGCCTGCACTTTGATGAATTATTTATAGTTGCCCGTAAAGCCGGCTGGCTGCCTGATACCGTGCATGCGGAACATGTACCTTTCGGTACCATGATGGGTAAAGACGGCAAACCGTTTAAAACCCGTAGCGGTGACACAGTAAAATTAATGGATTTACTAAACGAAGCTGTAACACGTGCATCTGCTCTGGTTGCTAGCAAAAATCCTGAACTGAGCGCCGATGAAATCGCGCATATAGGTGAAGTCGTAGGCATAGGAGCCGTAAAATATGCAGATTTAAGCAAAAATCGTACCAGTGATTACATATTCGACTGGGACAGCATGCTCTCTTTCGAAGGTAATACTGCTCCTTACTTACAATATGCCTATACTCGTGTACAAAGTGTTTTTCGCAAAGCAGGTACCTGGGATAACAATGCTGCGATCACTCTGAACGAAGCCATGGAACAGCAACTGGCTGTAGAATTACTTAAATTTGAAGATGTTCTGAATAGTGTTGCCAATACCTCTTATCCGCACTATCTCGCCGCTTATCTGTATCAGATTGCTACCCTGTTCAGCCGCTTTTATGAAGCCTGCCCGATACTGAAAGCAGACGAAGCCACTCGCAATAGCCGGTTGCAACTCACCAGCCTTACCGGCAAAACCTTACAACAAGGTCTGGCATTATTAGGTATAGATACTCTTGAAACCATGTAACTAATACAAACATATCAGCAAAAAATGCACCATTTAAATTTATATAATGGTGCATTTTTTATTTCCACTGACAAATAAGCTCAAAATCAGTCAGATAACCTGTTTTTTACCTATTGATAAATATCATTTATCCGTAAATCATACCTTACGCATAAACTATATATCTGCATAAATACCTGTCAATAAAAGCTTACAACAGAATATATAGAATTAATTTAACTACGAATTCAGGTAAATTCGAATATCATACTAAAGATAATTATACTTAAAATACAAAATTGAAAGCAGATAAAACAAATTTCTAAATAGTTTTTAGTTAGTGTTCAGACACACTGAGTAGAAATAAAAAAAGATATCTTAGCTTACAAGATATCTTTAAAATTCGATGGTGCGGATAAAGAGACTCGAACTCTTACGCCTTTCAGCGCCAGAACCTAAATCTGGTGCGTCTACCAATTTCGCCATATCCGCAATCAATCAGTAAAAGATTGAGCGATGAATTATAGGTTAGTTTGCAAATTGTGCCAAGTGAAATATCTTAAGCATATACAGACAGATGCAAATGAGCTGTGAATAAGCATAAATACCGTGGAGTTTCTTATTGCCCAATACCAAGTAATAATAGTCTGAATATCACAAACTAATGATCGGCTATGAATGCCACCAGCACAGATAGTTTGATTGCATACAAAAAAACAGCAAACAAATAGTCCACTAACAACCAAGAGTTTAATTAAATCAGAAATCAGGAGAAAAATAGATTGGTGGGTGATGACGGAGTCGAACCGCCGACATTCTGCTTGTAAGGCAGACGCTCTACCAACTGAGCTAATCACCCCTAAGAGAGAAAACAGCAAATATGAAATTGGCGCGGCGGACGGGGCTCGAACCCGCGACCCCCGGCGTGACAGGCCGGTACTCTAACCAACTGAGCTACCACCGCGCAAGTTTTATGCAACGCATAAAACAGAAAACTGGTGGGTGATGACGGAGTCGAACCGCCGACATTCTGCTTGTAAGGCAGACGCTCTACCAACTGAGCTAATCACCCTGTGCTGTCGAGGCGCGTATTTAATCACAGAGTAAGAAACACAGCAAGCCCTTTTTATCGCAATATTGCACATTTTTTTTAGTTTACTGTTTTTTAAATTTAAATTTTAGGGTACTTGAAACTTGTTATTGATTAACCAATAGCAGGGGTTGGATACTCAGTTTAATTCAGACATTCAATATATAAAATTCTGCTCCTTTTTCTAATATCTCTATATTGAAAGTAGAAAATGATATTCTATATACCTGCAAAACAAACCAAAGCATATAGAACTTTTGTTATATCAAACAATACTTTCATACTCACTTAAAATTAAAAAAATATCTAAAACCAAATACAATATTTACAGCAATAAACACTTATTATCATCTTCCAAGCAATAAAATTGCTAAAAATCTATAAAATTAATTTTAAAATAAATTATTCACATTGAAATAATGATTTTAAATATTTATTAAATAAAAATAAAAAATTATTTATATAAAATTAAATAGCAATTTATAATAATAAAAATAGATAAAGAGCAATAATTAAGAATTTTACGCTAACTTATCAGCATAAACTAATCAAAGTTAATCAATCTTCTTCTAAAATAAACTATAGATTTTAATTTTTCAGATTTAAACTTTAATAGCATAAAATTGCTAAATAAGTTATTTAGCATATTAATGCCGTCGGTATTGAATCAGAAACATGACAGAGATTTTTCCTGAGTAACTATCACCGGAAAGTTAAATATAACCCTCTATTTGAATCTTTATATTTTATCTGACAATCAGCTGCACATTCATATTTTATTTTCTGTCTGTCACATAAAAAGCTTAATTGCCTAAGAATTTACTAAAAGTAAGCAACAGAAGCTACTGAACAAGGAATTCCATGAAAAAACAAAAAGATAAATTCCAAATTACCGGAACAAAACACATCACATCCGGTCGAACTTTGTGCCGCACAGTCCTGGGCCTTTTTAATCTTTTTGCTATTCCGTCAGCTTTGGCTGCGGCAAATATCTTTGCTGATATTCCGCTGCATCTGCAAAGTAAATCCATTACTACTTCGTCATATAGCGTTAAACCCAATGTTACCTTTTACATTGATGATTCAGGCAGTATGTCTATGAACATCGTACCGATTACCTATAAATGTCGGGTGAGTAAATGGATTCCCAATCCGGATGGTAAAGGGGGCAAATGGCCGCCATTTGGTAGTTATGAATACGGATTTACAAAAAAACCCAAAAATACCTCAGAAGTCAGATATAGCTGTGATACCTACCGGCGTATTGATTCCGTTAAAGAAGTACTGACAGATATCATCAAAAAATATCATGATGATATGTACTTTGCATTTCGCCCGATGTGCGGCACCGGTGACCAGAAAAAATTCAATAAATTTTATGACACTTCTGATCCGGCCAATTATGAAAGCATGCTAAATAACATCAAAAAACTGGAAACACCATGCGACACCCCCACTACACGCCAGTTTCCTGTTATTGCGCGCAATCTGGTAATAAACAAACTGAAATATCGCTGCCAAAAATCTTATATTATTTTGCTAAGTGATGGTGAAGCTGATAATACATATTCTATTTCAGATAAAAATTTCACCAAAAATACAGATTCACGCTACGATAGCTACTTTGATCGGGATTTTGAAACTAATAACGATCGCTTAAATTTTCTTGCCCGCAATCACAATACCAATAAACCACTGCGTCTGAAATACTATACAGACAGGCTCAATAACTATAACTTTGGCGACTACATCTACACCAGTGATTACTATAGCTCAACCGGTAAATCCATTAATGCCTCACCAGTGCGAAAAAAAACTGATGATGCGGGTCAGCCATGGAATGAAGTTGATCCAAAAACAAAAAAACGTTTTCGCCAAACTGCACAAACATTCACCATCGGAGTAGGACTCGGGCAGCGCAATACAAACGAAGCCAAAATCGCCATTCCTTATCTGGAAAATGCCGCAACGCCAAGTGGCGAATACAATGAGACAACCAACCCTAACGGACGTTTCTTTAACGCCAATTCCCGTGATGAAATTATCAGCGCTTTTGAAAAAATATTTAAAACCATCAAAGGAGAAATGACCGCATCAACCATTCAGACTACTACAACAGCTCCGACTGTAGCCATTTCCAATACCAACCAGGGTAATCTGTCGATTACCGCCAAGGTTGAAACCGGTTCATGGAGCAGCAGGATTTGTATTTACGATATCAATACCAAAAATGACAGCAGCTCATGCCCGATGCGGCCTACATACGGCAACCGGCAATTATTGCTTAATGATGGTAAATATACACATCTCTTTAACGAAAGCCTTAACAGCTTTAATAACAGCACATTTAAAATCAGCAACAATAATAAAAATCGTAATGAATGGCACGATGGCTTACTAGCATGGCTAAATCGGTCACTTACTGCTGATACTCAGAAAAAAAATGAATTTGTATTGGATTATCGTACCCGCCGCTCTCTGCCAGACTTCGGAAATACGCGGGATTTAGGAGATATTATAGATAATCCGATTCTTACAGCCGGCAATATAGAAAATAACCGCCAGCGGTATCTGATTACATCAGCTAATGACGGAATGGTCTATGTTTTCCGCTCGAGTAATAATTCCAAATTTCCTTATGATTTAAAATTTAATTACATGCCAATGGGGATTGAAAGGCAGAGTAATGACGGTTCTGATATGGTTGCTCACTATTACAAGGATTTAACCAGCAAAAAATATGGCGTTAATGATAATTTTCCTCATCGTTTCCTGCTTAACGGAGGCATGGCGGTACAGCAAACAGATGGCAGCAACGGGCGGCCACAGCAGATATTTATGGTTTCAACCCTCGGGCAAGCGGGACGAGGCGCATTTGCCATCAATATCGGCGGAAACGACATTATTACCGGCAGACCATTAGCCGGAGACAACATGCAGTCATCCCGCTGGTATGAAGATGTTTTCCTGTTCCAGACACCTAAAGGAAAAGACAATCAGTTTGGTTATACTATCGGTTCACCTGCCATTGCAAGAGTGCGGGTCAATTCAAATATTAATGCCTCAGATTCATCTATTACAGACCATATACGTCAGGCTGCATTTATCAGCAATGGCTATAACTACTCCCCCTCTCTGGCTCTGGATATCGCTACCAAACCCTCACCTGAATCAGCTTTATATATTTACGACATACTGGGAATAGATGTAGGCACTCAGGCCTATATTCATACCGACAGCAAAAAAGGAGATTTAATCGCCAAACTGGTTGCTCCTAATGGCAGCGGCGGCCTTTCCAGCCCGACAGTTATCGATATAGACGGAGACGGCGTAGCTGATATTGTCTATGCGGGTGATTATCAGGGTAATTTGTATCGGTTTGACTTACGTGCTCCTAATCCGTCAAATTGGAAAGTGTATAAAATCTTTACTGCTGATGGTCCCATCACTTCAGCACCCGGGGTATTTCTTCTTAAAGCAAAAGGAGCACAGCATACAAATAGCGAAATACCAACAGCAATTGTTACTTTTGGCACAGGCAGCGATATTTATCAGTCAGACCTGACAAATAAAGATCAGCAAAGTGTATATGGCATTTATGACGATCTGAGCCAGCAGGAAGTGCACGAAATCAGCAAAAGCAGTCTGGTAAAACAAGAATTTATCCAAGCCGGCAATTACCGTTTACTGAGTAACTATCCGCTAAACCCGGCAGTTCATCGAGGCTGGTATTTTAATCTCAGAGAAAACACCGGTGAGCGCATTGTATCCAAACCGGTAATTGTTTCTTATGCTGGCGCAGTCCTATCGCGCACTTATAACGTAGAAAAAGAAAATAAACTGCCTGATCCGTGCAAAATTACTTCTATCGTCCAGCGCAACTCCGTTACCACCGGTAAAATTCAGTTTAATGTAAAAACCGGGGGCGCATTACAAAGCACAGATCCGAATTTTGTATTTGATGAAGCAGCGCCGGCAGGCAGTAGCGTGAGTACGGAAGGACCTTTTGGTTTTACCGTTTCAGGCAATAATAATATTGATATAGGCGGCTCATATACCCAGAAACCATTAACTGAAAAATCTCCTCCGGTAGAAAACTGCTCGCGTGCCGCCGTGATAGCAGCGACAACAGACGGGAATAAATTAACTATTAACGTCCCGCGCTGCCCGGTCATAATTCACCGGATTTCATGGCGTGAAATAAAAGAAGGTTATCTTTAACCAAACTTATATTAATTACAACTTTTAATTAATTTTAATTTATTTTGCCGGTTAAACTATATAGTTTAACCGGCATTTTTATGACAAATATACATAAATACCAATAAATTCGGTTTAAACAGAAAAATTTCCTTTTATGAAGCCAAATAAATTTATATTTTTTATATAAATTTTACTTTTTAAGTATATAAATAATTATATAAAACCAGTTAAGAAAAACATTATACATATAAACCACAGATTTCATTACACAATGAAATACATTTCAATTTTATTGACTTAAAGATTATTTTTACTTATATTATCAAACAATTTAACATTAAAATTTGTACGCTGATTTCAGCGAAATTTAATTTTCGCCAGAATCTATCCAAAATCTATTTTCAGCTTAGCAAGGTAAAGCATGAATACTGCGATTAAAAATAACAGGAAAACCAGATTTCCTAAAGGTAAAAAAGTTTTAGTTTCAGCTGTTACTGGAGCCTTAGGTATTTTTATGGCACCATATACTTATGCTACAGCAAATTCTTTCGCAGATACGCCATTACGACTTCAGCAAAAATCCATTACTCAGAAAGCTTACAGCGTAAAGCCTAATGTTGCTATATTTATAGATGATTCTTTAAGTATGGGTTATACATTAACTCATAACAAACCTTCTAAAGATCCAAAGAAACTTTTATATAAATGTCGTAAGCTACTTCCAGGCGAAGTAGAAAGAAGACTACCTAAATACTGGGATAGTCACAGTGGCTGGATACAAGATCTAACTTTAGAAGAAGCAGATGCAATAAAAAGCAAAGGAGGGTATGGATGTAATCCTTACACTCGATTTGATCCGGCTAAAGATATTCTGACAACAATAATTACAGAATATCGCGATAAGATGTATTTCGCATTGCGTCCATTACATTCTGAAAGAGATGATAGTGATCAGCAAAAATGGAGTAATTCCTTTCACGAAACTTCTATCTCATCAGAATTTAAGTCAATGCTTGATAATATTGAAAAGTTAAAGGGCCGAGGTGTTACACCAACTACCCGGGTATTTCCTGTTGTGGCCAGAAATTTGATAATGAATAAACTGAAATATCGCTGTCAAAAATCTTATATTATTTTCTTAAGTGATGGTCTGGCCGGTGGACAGAGAGCAAAATCAGATAAAAGCTTTACTAAACCAGATAAAGATTTAGATGAGTTTTTTGATAAACGATTTTCCTCAAATACGGAGAGGGAGGATTTATTACACAAACATGGTACTGGCATAAACAGTAAAATAGTCGACAGGCTGGCTTTTTATACAAAAACATTAGCAGACCCATATGCTCATACAGATTCACAACAGCCGGCAAATCCACTTGGTTTTGGTCCCTATATATACAGTGAGGATTATTACAACATAAAAGGCACCGATATAACTAAAGGTATATCTCAATTTAAACGTATTACAGATGATGCGGGTAAACCTTGGAATTCAATTGATAAAATTACCGGAAAACCTTTTTATCAAACTGCCGAAACATATACAATCGGATTTGCATTAGCTCAGGTCGATCCTGATAATCCGGATGACGAAAGTAAAGATGAGCGAGCTTTTATATATCTAAGTAATGGTGCTACCCCACCCGGACTTCACCCTAGAGGTAATTTCTTTAATGCAAACTCACGAACTGAAATCATTGAAGCGTTCAGAACTGTATTTAATAATATTATCAGTAAAGAGGAAGCTACTGCAATTAATGTAACGACAAATGCTCCAAGTATGGGTATTTCAAGTACATCAACAGATGATCTGGGCATTACAGCTAAAATTGAAACCGGTAACTGGAGCAGCCAGATTTGCATACATGATTTAACTAATAAAAATTCAGATAAAAATTCAGAAGATACAGGACAAACAATTGATAAAAATGATTGTAAAGTGCAACCATCTTTTGCTAACAGACAACTATTAATTAATGATGGCAAGACCACTTATTTATATTCAAATCTGACTCCTAATCAGAACCTGAATAATAACTCATTTGAAATTAGCACGAATGCTGATAAAAATAAAAGAGAATGGCTTGATGGTCTGCTCACCTGGTTAAGCCGTTCCAAAGACGATGACAAAATTAAGCAGGATGGCTTCGTTTTAGGTTATCGTCAGCGACCGAATAGTGCCCGTAATATGGGTGACATTATTGATAATACTATTGTAACAGCAGGCGGAATTGAGTTTAACAAACAGAAATATCTCGTCACTTCGGCTAATGATGGAATGGTATATGTTTTCCGTGCAGCAGATAATTCGAATCATCCGTATGATCTTAAATTTAATTATATGCCAATGTCTATTGAACGGGACAGTAGTGATGGAAGTGATATAGTTGGTCACTATTATAAGGATATGCTAGATAATGATTATGGTAAAGACTCTAAACATCCTCACAGATATTTATTAAACGGGGGGATGGTAATAAGACAAACCTCCGACAGAAAAGACAAAGCTGGCGTAAACCAAATATTTATAGTATCAACAATGGGACAGGCAGGACGCGGAGCATTTGCTATTAATATTGGCGGACAGGATATCGCTACTGGTAACAACATTGCTGCAGATAATATTGGCAGTGCTGGCTGGTATAACAATGTATCGCTGTTTCAGACACCAAGCGGTGCAAATAATGAGTTCGGTTATACTATTGGTAAGCCGGCGATTGCCAAAATAAGGGTTAACAGAGATACAAATGCATCAGATACAACGATAACAGACCATCTTCGTGAAACAGCTTTAATCAGTAATGGTTATAAATCTCAAGATTCTAATGATGAATCCGCATTGTATATCTATGATGCATTAGGTGTTGATGTAGGCGTAGAGAGTTATCAAAAAACAGGTGATCCGAAAGGAACCCTAATCCGTAAAATGATTGCATCATCAGATGGTGGCGGATTGTCCAGCCCTACTGCTGTGGACATCAGTAATGACGGGATTGCCGATCTTGCATATGCTGGTGATTATAAAGGAAATGTTTATAGATTTGATTTCAGAAGTCCGAATCCAAATAAATGGACTGTAAAAAAGATTTTTTCAGCTAATGCACCTATAACGGTTGCTCCGGCTATCTATCGAGCTGCCGAAAACCTGAAAGATCCCTTAGCAAAAAACAAACTGGTCATTGTATTTGGAACAGGAAGTGATATTTATCAGTCTGATCGTGATAATTTGCAGCAACAAACCATGTACGGAATCTACGATAATTATAACGAACAAACAGATACTTTAATTGATAAAGGTTCGTTAGTGCAACAGGATATGCCATATGGGAATGATTATAGTTATCTGAGCAACAAACCCTTTTCATCGGAAAGAAATAAGGGCTGGTATTTTAACCTGAATAAAGACGGAGAACGCGTAACAGAGTCAGTACAAAGATTACTAACAACAGGTATTGTAATGACAAGATCATATTCCGTTGACACAAATGGTAAATTAAATGATCCTTGTGAAGAAACAAAAATGACTGAAAAAACAAATGTTGTTAGTCATCTTATTCAGTTTAATGCACTTACAGGCGGAGCATTAACCGAAAACGAGGCACATATTGTAGTAAACTCAAACTATCCACTTGCTAGCAGGTCTAAAATGGATAACATTATTGGAATGCTAGTTTCAAATACTAATAATGGATATGTTGATGCTATGGATGTCGGGGGTTCGGGTAAAGAGCAAGATCCTGAGCACCACATACCTCCAAGTAATTGTTTTCGAAAAAAACCTTATGGATTTACTGATACAGGTGAAATATTTGAGATTAAGGGGGTTGTTATGTGTCCCGTCAGCATCAATCGTTTATCATGGAGAGAAATTAAGACTGGTTATTTAAGCTAGTAATATTTATAAACTTCATTTAAACATAAACATTACACTCATCCCCTGAAATTTTATTTGTATAAAATTTCAGGGGATAATTTCTTATTTATGGGTTGATACTGACGAGTTGATTGTATTTGGTAATATCACCAAATGTGAATCAAAGAGTAATAACAGAATGATATGCTACATTCAAAAATAATTCAGATTGTGATTCACGTAATATTTAAAGCTGTTGAAAACGTTCAGTTGCAATTTTTGGCTTTATTTCATTTTCAGGCACACAGTTGCAGTTTTTAAAGTATCTGTGTTCTGAGATTTTAAATTTAATTCATAATATTTAACTAATTGCAAAAATATTATGGAGAACATTCTCGATGTCATTTAATCAGATTAATCCGCAAAATGTCCGAGTTTTTCCATTTTGGTATGCAGATAATGCCGGTTTTCAGGATTTTGTCCGACATGTAAGGGAACACGATTAGTTACATGAATACCCAGTGCTTTTAGTGTATCGACTTTCTGCGGATTATTGGTCATTAACTGTACAGACTGTATGCCAAGATGATCAAGAATATGTTTGGCCAAAGAAAAATCACGGGCATCGATGGGTAAATTTAAAGCAAGATTTGCTTCTACGGTATCCAGCCCTTCATCCTGAAGTTTGTAAGCCCGGATTTTATTCAGTAAACCTATACCCCGGCCTTCCTGACGTAAATAAATAATTACACCTATTCCTGCCTCTTGTACTGCTTTCATCGCAGCTTCAAGCTGGGGGCCGCAATCACAGCGTTTGGAAAATAAAGCATCACCGGTAAGACATTCAGAATGAATTCGTCCGAGTATATCTTCTCCTGTAGAAATATCACCTACAGTAAGAGCAATGTGTTCCTGCCTGTTGCGTACATCTTCAAATCCGTGCATGGTAAATTCACCCCATTGCGTTGGTAAACGGCAGGAAGCAATAAAGCGTACAGGACTATTATCTTGTATTTGGTTTTGATATATTTTTGACATAATATTTATCCCTTGGTATGTGTTGTGGCAGCGTTATGCAAATTATGCATCAGTGGTGTAATTACCATTGCCAGAGCAATCCAGTCGATAAGTTCCGTATCGGTAATGGCATCTTGCTGCTGATGAGCAGCAAACAATACACCCAATACTTGCCCTTCTTCACCGGTAACAGGAACAGCCAGCTGTGAAGCCCCGCTTTGTTCTCCTGTTAGACTGCTGTCATTAATCCACATTTGTACATTATTTATCTGATTCAACCAGCCAGTAGAAGCTGTACGTGCAAACAGATACTGATTTACCTGCTGCTGATCGCAGTTTAATACAGCGGGAAAATGATACCCGCGTGCCAGTAGACGACATAACTCCCCTGCTTCATTATTTCCTTCATATAAATATAAAGCAAATACATCATTATGATGCCGGCTTGCTATTGAATCGAAAGCCAGATATAGCTGGCGCAAGGTATATGCACTGTTCTCATTGGCTGTAAATAAGTCAGCCGGATGAATCTGGTATAGTGAATCTGGACTTAAATTGAATTTACGAGCCAGACTAAATCCGTTTTCTTCATACCATAGCACAGACATATCGATTTCTGCCTGAGCAAGCTCCAGTACAGATTGCGCAACCAGCATTGCCATCTGGACTTCCTGCTCTGGTAATTTCAAGCCTTGCGTTTGCAAGTAATCACGCACCTGAGCGCATGTCATACACTTCCTTACTTTTTTCTTTGCAAACAGGTATTGTAACCGAAAACGATGTAGATACCGGATAGCAAAAGCTCAGGCATTTTAAAGCAATTTATATTTTTTATTCATTTTATCCGGTATAGGCAGCACCGACATTATTATGGCAGTATTGGCATTAAGTAATTTACTTTTCATTACCTAAATAGAATTTACTGTGTTAATTTAATTCTAACTAATTAAATTATAGTTAAGTACTTGTATTATTTAAAATTTAAAAGAATAATAAAGCTACCGTAGATTCACGGTAATTACTGAAAAGGAGTTGTATATGAGCAATCTTAAACCCGGCGATAACTCCGGAACTAATGGCGGGATTTATCAGGAAGTTGATCAGCATGGTCATGAGCTGGAAAATTTTGCCACGATTAAAGACCATGAAAAAGCACCTCCAACCCAGCATCCGGGTAATACCTGGAAATTAAAAAACAGGACTCCTGACGGTAAACATTAAATATTTTCTGTTATTAAGCTGCCTGATTACATGTATGTATTTTTTCGGATAAACTATATTTACAGTCTGTATTAATGTAATCAGGCAGCTTTCTTTTCTTTAATCCTGATCATGTTACTTGATTATAAAAATCAAACTTATATCAGTTGATATTATTTGCCGCTTTTTTTCAGAAAAAAATCTTACAACAGTCCGAATTGATTGAATACTTTGATATTAATCTGTTTATTTCGTTTTATCAAAGTTCTGTCTGAATCATCAAATCTTCTTTGAATATCAAGCTGTTTTTATTCTCTGATTCAATATTTCCGCTTAAAACGGACAAACTAAAGTGGTTTTGCTCCGAATCCGGATAAACGTTCTGCATAAATATGCAACACCGAAACGGATGTACTTTATTTTATTTTTATGCATAGTTTATGTTTTTTATTAATAAATATTAATATCCGGTTCCAAATACCATCTGAATCAAAATTTAATTTTTAAGTTTGTCTGATAAATTACTTTACTTTACGGCTGTACAGATATTTAATACCTATATTAACTATAAGCATCAATATTGTTTTTATCATTATTATTTTGGCTGAATAAAGCTAATTAATTGATAATAATATTTGTTATGGATAATAGTTATAAAGTTAAAGAAAAAATAATATATTGTTCACACACATCGAAGGTATTAATCCATGAAGAAATACAGTACATGATTAATCTGATCCATTAAAACTTAAACATTTTAAATATTTAATTTATTAAATAAATTATAAATTACGGATTTTTTATGACTTTTCCACAAATACTATCTTTAGTATTGCTGGTACTGATATTGGTATTATCAATCTGGCGGCATGTAAATATTGGCTTACTGGGTTTTTGTGCAGCCGCAGTAATGGTTACAGCAACACAATTCTATGCGGTAACTGGTTCAGCGACAGCACCAGACCCGGCACTGCTACTGACTTCTAAATCAGTATTCGAGCATTTTCCGGGTTCAATTGTTACTTTACTCATTGGTGTATCGCTGCTTTTTGGGCATTTCGAATGCAGCGGAAGTCTGAGCTGGCTAACGAATAAAGTATATAAGGCAATTGGTGAACATACTTTACTGACTCCGTGGGTTGGCTACATGATTGGTTTGTTTATTTCTACTGCCGGCGCTTTTTCTACTGCGACAATTACATTACTGGTACCGGTTATTGCGGCTTTAGGCAGACGTATGCCAAAAATTTTCTTCATCAGTGAAGTCGCTGCAATTGTGGGTGCCAATACCGGTGCTCTATCTCCGATTAATCCGGTAGGTACGGTTATTCGTGACTCTGCAAATCATGCCCAGGTCAATTTTAACGGATGGCTGTTATGGTTACTGGGCACAATAGTTAGTGTCAGTACTGTATTGGTATTACAAATAATTTTTAGTCCTAGTCGCATGCAGGACAGTACGAATGGAAAAAAACCGGCTCGTGGTCTGGCTTTACTGAAACCAGTTGCTATTGATAATAATGATAAAGGACAACTGAATCCTGCCTATGCAATTTGCTCAACATTATCTGTATTGCTCTTTATCACTCTGGTGGTATTTGCAGGTACTGACGTGGGATTAACAGCAATTTCTCTGGCTGTATTATTGATGTTACTGTTTCCGAAATATAGTAAAAATTTAGCCAGAAATATCCCCTGGAATGCTGTGGTAGTAATCAGTGGTTTACTGGTGTTTATTGGTACGATGATGTCGGTACATACCATGGATGCATTAGAAAACCGTTTACTCGGTATGACTACCAATCAGATAATTTTATTATTCATTATTACGTATTTAACTACCAGTCTGAGTAATGTTGAATCTTCTACTATTGGTGTGATCAGTCTGATGACACCTATGATTTTTACGATATTCGGCGGTTCAGCGCATATGTCGCTGATTCTGGCTGCCTGTGTAGCACCGGCTTTACTCAGTGTGATTAATCCGATTCATATTGCCGGTACGCTGGTGGTAAGTTATACCGATGAAAAGCAGCAGGATGCAATGTTCAGGCGCCTGCTAACCATTGCTTTTTTCATTGTTCCGATTATTCCGGGATTAACAATGATTTTGCCGGCAGTGATGCTTTAGCTTTAAGTTAAATGCTGCCGTTTGGCTTCTGTTAAGGCCGGTTACAGGATTCTCATGGCTGTACTGTATATAGATATCTGAATTCAGACTATACAGATTTATTCTCTTTGATTTAACATTAAAAAAGATATCTTGTACTTTACTTTACATAAAAAGTGATTTTTTATATTATTTTATAAAGAATATATATTTTTTAAATCTAATTATATGACAATTTAATGATATCCGTATATTAGCTGCAGGCTGAAGAGTTCTCTGAATCCGAAATAAATATAAATGTTATTTATTGTGCGATTTTCAGCATATTCATTCTGAAACAATAACCATTCAGGACACTTTATGAACTTACCACAAATTTTATCGCTTATATTACTGGTTGTGATTTTGGTTCTGGCAGTCTGGCGACATGTCAATATTGGTCTTTTAGGTTTTAGTGCTGCGGCGATAATGGTTATGGCGACAACTGCAATTGCTGATGGTTCTGATACATATACAGTCTTAAGCAGCAAGGATGTACTCAGCCATTTTCCCGGAGCCATTGTAACGCTGTTAATCGGTGTGTCCTTACTTTTTGCTCATCTGGAAAAAAGCGGTGGCTTAAGCTGGTTTACAGATCAGATTTACGCAAAAATGGGGCATCGCACTAATATTGTTCCTTGGATTGGCTATTTTATCGGATTTGCGATTTCGACAGCCGGTGCCTTTTCTACGGCATCGATAACGTTGCTGGTTCCGGTTATTGCTGCTTTAGGCAGAAAACACCCCAGATTATTTTTTATCTGTGAAATGGCAGCAATTATTGGTGCCAATACCGGTGCACTTTCACCTATTAATCCTACTGGTCAGGTTATTCTGGATGCAGCAAAAAAAGCACATGTTGAGTATAGTCCGTGGCTGGTCTGGTTTCTGGGAATGTTAATCAGTTTTGTGCTGGTTATTGCCCTGCAAATTGTATTTCAGGATAAAAGAGTAGTCGAAACAAGTGATTCTAAAGCGCCTGAAAAAGGCTTTGTACTGCTGAAACCAATTAAACAGGAAAATGGTGATAACCATCAGTTACAGCCATTTTATGCAATCTGTTCTACTATTGCGGTATTGATTTTTCTGATATTAGTGATATTTGCTAAAGCCAATGTCGGTCTGACTGCTCTGACGCTGGCAGTAATTATGATGCTGTTTTTTACGCAGCAAAGTAAAGATTTTGTGAAAAAAATCCCATGGAATGCTGTAGTGGTTATTAGTGGTCTGCTGGTTTTCATCGGCACCATGATGCAAGTAGATACAATGAAAGCGGTAGAGCAAGGTCTGCTCAGTATGACCAGCAGTAAAATTGCTTTATTATTTATGCTCGCTTACCTGACTACGTTCCTGAGTAATGTGGAATCCTCTACTTTGGGTGTTATCAGCCTGATGATTCCGATGGTATTTACGATTTTTGGCGATTCTCCGCAAATTTCTTTGATTCTGACTGCCTGTGCAGCACCAGCTATGCTCAGTGTCGTTAACCCGATTCATATTGCCGGTACTCTGGTGGTAAGTGTAACCGAAGAAAAACAACAGGAAATGATGTTTAAACGTTTACTGATTATTGCCTTCGCTACAGTACCGTTTTTTCCCGGACTAGCTATGATTGTTCCGGCTCTGATGATGTAATATTAATATTATTTAAAGACGCTCTGCTTTAAAGCAGAGCGTTTTATATTTCCGTACAGCAGATATTTATCTGCCTGTTAAATATTCTTTAAGATGATTTGGATTCAGCCTGCTCTTTTCCAAAGGCTGTTTTGCTTATTAATGCTGGCTGACGGAACTGCCAGCTGCATGTTTGCAAAAAACCAGTTAACAAGCTGATTGGACTACGGCACAATAATCATCTGTTTTCTGTTAATACTTTTTTATATTTTATATGCAAATTTATTTGGTTGGTGGTGCAGTAAGAGATAAGTATCTGCAGCGGCCGGTGGTCGACCGCGACTGGGTAGTGGTTGGCGCAGATGCAAAAAAAATGCTGGAAGCCGGGTATCAGCCCGTAGGCAAGGATTTTCCGGTATTTCTGCATCCGCAAACTCATGAAGAATATGCGCTCGCGCGTACCGAACGTAAAGTATCTGCCGGTTACAATGGCTTTACTTTTCATGCAGCGGCAGATGTAACGCTGGAGCAGGATTTACAACGACGCGATTTAACCATTAATGCTATGGCCGAAGATGCATCGGGTAATCTGATTGATCCGTATAACGGGCTGGCTGATTTACGCTGCGGTATATTACGTCATGTCAGCCCTGCGTTTGCAGAAGACCCGGTACGTATCTTGCGCATTGCCCGATTTGCAGCGCGTTATGGATTTAAAGTAGCCGATGAAACTATGGCACTGATGTGCCGGATGGTAAATAATGGTGAAGTAAATGCTCTGGTTGCCGAACGGGTATGGCAGGAACTGGCTAAAGGGCTGATGGAAAAGAATCCGCGGCTGATGATAGACGTTTTACGTGCCTGCGGTGCGCTGAAAGTAATTTTACCAGAGGTTGATGCGTTATTCGGCGTACCGCAACGCGCTGATTTTCACCCTGAAATAGATACCGGTGAGCATACTTTACTGTGTCTGCAGTATGCTGCTGAAAATGATTATTCACTGGAAGAACGTTATGCTGCTCTCACTCATGATCTGGGCAAAGCACTGACTCCGGCAGATAAATTACCACGCCACCCCGGACATGATTATGCCGGAATAAAACCCGTAGAAGCGGTAAACCGGCGCTGGCAGGTACCCAAAGCCTGTGCGCAACTGGCATTACTGGTATGTGAATATCATATCAGGTTACATAGTGTCAGCCAGCTTAAACCCAAAACGACACTGGATATTCTGAAAAAAACCGATGCATTGCGCCGTCCGGATCGATTCAGGCAAATTTTGCGTGTATGCCTTGCTGATATACGCGGACGCCTCAGATTTGAACATCAGCCATATCCTCAGCAACAGCACTGGCTAAATTTACAGTCTGCGGCAATGGCAATTGATGCAGCATCAATTGCCCGGACAGTGGCTGAACCGCAGCAGATAGCTCAGGCAATCGATCAGGCAAGGCTGAATCAGATTCGCCCGATACAAAATGCATATTGTCAATCTCAACCACACGGCTATTAATTATGTCATCTTCAGCACTTATTACTCAGTTGTCGGACAAGCTACACAAGCACAAACAACAAGCGGCAGAAATATACCAGCAACGCAGGCATCCGTTTGTCTATTTTCGCCAGCATACCGGAGTAATTGCTGATGTGCTGTCTACACTGTGGCAGGAATTGTTTGCCGAAGAAGAAATGTGTCTGCTGGCAATAGGTGGATTCGGACGCGGCGAAATGTATCCGTATTCGGATATGGATATTGCTATTGTCAGCAGAAATCCGATTGATGACGATATTCAGCAGAAAATTGGTGCTTTTGTTCAAATATTATGGGATATCCATTTACAGCCCGCCCCTAAGGTGGGAACAATTAATGAGTTATGTGAAAGTGCCCGGGTTGATTTAACGGGTGATTCAGCCTTACTGGAAAGCCGGTATTTATGCGGCCGGCAGGATCTGGCTGCTGAATTGATTCATCAGCTTGATTTACAGCGGGATGTGGCTGCTTTTATCGAAGGTAAAATACTGGAACAACGGCAACGATATACCAAAGCGGCCGGTGAAGCCAGTCTGCTGGAAGCCAATGTAAAAACCACTCAGGGCGGTTTACGCGATATTCATACTTTATTGTGGCTGGCAAAAGTTCAGGGATTACCCCCTCAGATTCATCAGCTGATGAAAAATGCTATTCTGAACCGAACTGAAGCCAGGCTGTTACTGAGCTGCCAGAAACAGCTGGCCAGAATCCGTATTGAGCTGCATCTGACTGCCAAACGTGCTGAAGACAGATTAATTTTTGATTTACAAACTCAGGTAGCACAGAATCTTGGTTATCGCGATGATGCAAATTCCCGTGCCAGTGAAAAACTAATGCATGATTTTTATCGTGCACTAAAAGGCGTGAAACAACTCAGTGGTATTCTGGTACCTATGCTGCGCGACCGTGTTTACGCTTCTCTGCCGCGTGTAGTGGTTAATCTGGATCAGCATTATTATCAGGTAGGTAATATGCTGGCGGTGCATAATCTTGAACTTTTCTCGCAACAGCCTGAGCATATATTTACCATTTTACGTGTTGCTCAGGAACACAATGACATAATTGGTCTGGCGCCCAAAACCCTGCGTGTATGGTGGGCGGCTGCACATCAGCTGGTGAATGAAGAGTTTTATCAGAATCCGGCAAATCGCGAATGCTTTGCCGGATTCTTCAAACACGGGGAGGGTCTGACTCATTTATTGCGCTTTATTAATCTGTATGGTGTGCTCGGCCGGTATTTGCCGGCATGGGGAAAAATAGTCGGTCTGCTGCAACATGATTTGTTTCATATTTATCCGGTAGATGACCATATTTTAATGGTAGTACGCAATATGCGGCGTCTGGCCATGGAACAGCACAGCCATGAACTGCCTTTTGCCGCAACATTAATGCATACTTTTGCACGCAAACATATTTTGTATATGGCTGCACTGTTTCATGATATTGCCAAAGGCCGTGGTGGTGACCATGCACAAAAAGGCGTAGCCGATGCCCGCTCCTTTGCCGAAGATCATTTTCTGGATAGTGAAGAAAGCGATTTACTGGCGTGGCTGGTAGAACAGCATCTGCTGATGTCTATGACAGCGCAGAAAGAAGATATTCAGGACCCTGAAGTGATTACCCGATTCAGCAAACAGGTTAAAACTGTTGAACGGCTCACTGCTTTATATCTGCTGACCGTAGCAGATATCCGGGGCACCAATCCGAAAATCTGGAATTCATGGAAAGCCAGTTTGCTGGAAAATTTATATAAAGCCACGCTGCATCAGCTCAATGGTAAACAAAGCAACCGGCACACGACTATTCTTGACCGCCGGCAGCAGGCAATGCATGAGTTAAATCAATATCACATCAGCGAATCACAGCAGCGCCAATTGTGGCATATTCTCGGTCAGGCTTATTTTGCCCGCCATGAGTGGCAGGATATTTTATGGCATTTATCAAAAATTATTAATTACGAACAGCAGGCTCAGGCACACAGCCAGATGCTGCCGGATAATGATACCCTGAAGGTGATGGTTTATATGCCTAACCGCCCGAAACTCTTCACTGAGCTGGCTTCGGTTTTCAGTGAAGCAGGGATGAACATTCTGACTGCCCGCGCCTATATCACCGAACACAACTTTATTCTGGATACTTTTATTCTGCAATTTCCGCCGAATCTCAACCCGAATGATTATCTGACCATCCAGAATAAAACCGAGCTGGCGCTTAATCAGTTTGTAAATGGTAATTTGCCGATGTCTGCGAGTAATCCGGCCAGTCTGAGCCGACGTAGCCGTCATATTCCGATTGCACCGCGAATCAGTATTGATGAAGAAGATAATCCCGGCTGGTACAGCCTGCACATTATTACAGCAAACCGGCGTTTTTTACTTGCCAACATTGCTGCTGTTTTATCCGATTTAAATATCAGTATTCGCTTTGCCAAAATCACTACTCTGGATGAACGGGTAGAAGACAGTTTTCTGGTATATGCACCTCAACTGGCCGACACTCAACAACAATTGCAGCTTAAAAATGCCCTTCTTGATCAATTACTGCGCTAAGCAGTGATAACAGGAAACAAGTAATGAACAGTTTTCAGATTGATAAAAATATTCTCAGCCAGTGGCAACGGCAGGCAAACAGACAGTTTCCTGCATTATGTCAGCAGCGTCCATCTCAGAGCCATAAGGGTACGTTTGGCACGCTGGGTATTCTGGGCGGTTCAGAAGGCATGGCCGGTTCGATTATTCTGGCCGGAATAGCTGCACTTCATTGTGGCTGCGGTAAAGTTTGGCTTGGTTTTCAGCAACCGGCATTACCAATGCCAATACTAAGCCAGCAGCCAGAAATTATGTTAAATACCGCTGGGCGGCTTTTACACCGTTCCGATATTACCGCATGGGTGATTGGCTGTGGTCTGAGTACTTCAACTACAGCACTGACAACACTGACTGAATGTCTGCAACAGAAGCATATGATGGTAGTCGATGCCGATGCACTGAATTTACTTGCTCAGCAACCTAATTTGCTGACTGGCAGGCAAAAGAATCAAAATGTTGTTTTAACGCCGCATCCGGGAGAAGCTGCACGCTTACTGCAATGCAGTATTAGTGAAATTCAGAATAACCGTTATCAGGCCGCGAGCCAGCTGGCGCAAAAATATTCAGCATGGATAGTTTTAAAAGGCCATCAGAGTCTGATTGTTTCACCTCATGGCCAGATACAGCAAAATGAAACCGGCAATCCGGGACTGGCAACAGCAGGTAGCGGTGATGTCTTAGCCGGCATCATCGGCAGTTTGCTGGCTCAGCAAATCCCACCGGAGCAGGCAGTATCAGCCGGAGTATGGTTACATGGTGCTGCGGCAGATATTCTTGCTGCCAATGATACCGGTCCTATAGGTTTATGCGCCGGTGAAATAGCTACAGCTGCACGCTGGCTGCGCAACCGTTTAACTGAATCTATCTGAAAAACAAAACAGATGGTTAGATAGCCATCTGTTTTATCCGTTTATCCGCTTTTATATTTCGGAAACTGCATTATTTATCTGTTAAAGCCCAGTCTACTGCTGCAGTAGCATGAATTGCCGTAGTATCAAATACCGGTACCGGACTGTCATCCTGCGAAACCAGTAACATAATTTCGGTACAGCCAAGAATGATGGCTTGAGCGCCCTTATCAGCCAGACGCCGGATAATCTGCCGGTACTGCTGGCGTGATTCTTCACATATGATACCTGATACCAGCTCTTCATAAATAATTTTATGTACTGTCTGACAATCTTTATCGTCAGGAATCAATACCTCTAAACCGAATTTTTCTGTAAGCTGGCCTTTATAAAAATCCTGCTTCATGGTGAATTCGGTACCCAGTAAACCAACTTTTTGCAGTTTCTGGCTACAAATTTGCTTAGCCGTTGCATCAGCGATATGTAGCAAAGGTATTGTTATACTATTCTGTACCTGTTCAGCCATACGATGCATGGTATTGGTACAAATTACAATACACTGTGCTCCGCCCTGCTCCAGCTGACGTGCTGCTGTACACATATTTTCAGCCAGTTCATCCCATCGTCCCTGATGCTGCAAAGCTTCGATTTCAGCAAAATCAACAGATAACATGATGCTGCGGGCTGAATGCGTACCACCAAGACGCTCACGTACTTGTTCATTAATCATGCGGTAATATTCAGCAGAACTTTCCCAGCTCATGCCACCGAGCAACCCAATGGTTTTCATGTTTTCCCCTTGTTCGTTTAAAAAATTATTTACTTAATAGTTGAAGAATTTCTTTTGGCTGCTCAACAATATAATCGGCTGGCCATTGCGATATGTTGTCTTCTGCACCGATATATCCCCAGTTCGCCAGCACTGTAATCATGCCGGCATTACGTCCTGCCTGCATATCACGCTCTGCATCACCGATATACAGGCAATTTTCGGGAGCTACGCCAATGTGACGGCAGGCATAGAACATGGGTTCGGTACTGGGTTTCGGCGCACTGGTGGTATCTCCGCTTACGATTACAGCCGGTTCAATACTGCATCCGAGTTTTGGTACCAGACGGTCAGTAAAAACATGCGGCTTATTGGTAATAATCCCCCAGACTATATTCTGTTCAGCCAGTTTTTCTAATAACTCATTGATGCCGCCAAATAAAACAGTCTGATCAGTAAAATGCAGTTCATACTCAGCCATAAAATCCTGCCTCAAAGCTGCAAACGCAGGATTATCAGGCTGCATACCTGTACCGAGTTTAATCAGTCCTGCTGCACCATGGCTGGCAACCGGACGAATCTCTGCCATAGTTTTAGGCGGTAAATTCTGCTTTTGCAGCACATTATTAAGGGCTATCCCTAAGTCTGGCGCCGTATCGGCCAAGGTACCGTCCAGATCAAATAACACAGCTTTAATCATGATTTTCTACCTGAAATATGGTCTGATAATCTGATTATATTGTATTAATGAACATGCTGACCGGCAACAGAAGGGATACAGCATAAAAGATTATTGCTGTGTTTATGGGCTGCGCTTTCTGTCTGTACTGTAACATGATGTATATCATGTCTGAGCAATACTTCTGCCAGCTCATTAACCAGTTTCTCTGCTTCCGTTATCGTTAATGTACCATCAACAACAATATGGCAGGACAAAGCATTCATATTGCTGGTAATGGTCCATGCATGTAAATCATGTACAGCTTTAATTCCCGGCATATCCTGAATCACTCTGCCCAGCTGCTCCAGCTCAATTGCATCCGGAGTGCCTTCCATCAGAATACGCAAAGTGGTTTTCAGGATTCCGATTCCACTGTAAGCAATCAGGCAGGCTACCACTATACTTGCTACCGGGTCAGCCCAGCGCCAGCCAAACAGCATCATCAGTACGGCTGCAGCAATAGCACCCACCGAACCGAGTAAATCACCCAATACGTGTAAAAACGCCCCGCGCATGTTTACATTATGTTCTGTCTCACTACTGCTGTGCATATACCAGGCAATAATAATATTTACCAGTAAACCAATCGTACTGATAACCAGCATGCCCCGAGTAGCAATATCCGGCGGATTAACAAAACGACCTATGGCTTCATAAACAATCATGACTGCAATTACCATTAGCGCCAGACCATTTACTGCCGCCGCAATAATTTCAAAGCGTTTATAACCAAAGGTCTGCCGACCGTTTACCGGTCGCTCACTCAGGTGAAATGCGATTAACGACAGTGCCAGTGCCAGTGCATCCGAAAACATATGACCAGCATCCGACAGCAGTGCCAGACTATTGGTTAACCAGCCGCCAATAATCTCTACCACCATATATGCACCGATAATCAGCAGTGAAATACTTAAAACTTTTTTATCTGCACTATGTGCACCAAGGTGATGATGGTGATGATGAGTTTCATCATGTTTATGCTCATGTGTATGGTTATGGTCGTGGTCGTGCATAGTATTCCTTTAAATATTGTCTGATACCATTTAATACGTTAAACCCTGACATATGGTAAAAGTCAAATGTGAATATCAGCAGATTTCAGCTCAGATCATTCTGGAATCCATAGTTAATATTTATATACATACCGGCAATAAATTTTTTACATAAGTTGATAATAGCAGAAAACACAGAAATTTTGCCGGTGTTTACTCTGGCTTCGTGCGGAGAAATATTGATATCAGCAAAAGCAGTAAATATTTTTAATATGTTTATTATTTAAATAATAAATTTTTATTTATTAATTTCCTTACATTGTTTCACATATCAAGGTAAAATACTTGTATGTACAAGTCATGTTCAGTGAGCTACTGAATCATTAATAGACTTGAGAATTGACAGCCAATTCAGATTAAGCGAAAAGAATACATATTCCGGTTTGCAGTGTTTATATTTTATGAATATGTATTTTTCATTCACACTGAGAATACTTGTTTATTCTGGTAATGTGAGATTTTTTGTAAGCTTATTCATAATACCGGATCATTGATTGATTATATGCTTTTACAAAACAAATATTGTATGCATATATTAGCTGCCGGAAATAATCCGGATTTAAGCATAAACATGAATTAACTGATTCTCAACTGTTGCTTTTCTTATTATTTATGTTTGGCATGGTTTAACAATCACTACTTTCTGACTGTTTATCTGTTTCATGTTTAGTTTTATATCTATTGAATTCGGCCTTTCATTTATTGTCTTTTTCTGTCTTTACTGGCTGTTGGGCAGCAAACCGAAACTGCAAAATCTGCTTTTACTGTGCACCAGTTATCTGATTGTTTATTTGTGCGGAAAAATACAGGCACTAATTGCATTACTGCTATTTACGGTATTTATTTATGCCACATCTGTACGAATAGTTCATGCCGCTAAACCCAGAATATGGCTGATAACTGCAATCATATGCACTATTCTGAATCTGGCATTATGGAAATATTTTGATTTTTTCCGCACGTCTGTCAGCTATGGCCTGGATAGTTTGAAACTGAGTTCCGACTGGCTGTCGGGTATCATATTACCGCTGGGACTGTCCTACTACTCATTTCAGGCCATCAGCTATCTGGTTTCGCTTTATCAGGAGCGATGCCACAATCAGCCTGCCGGTAAAGTTTTTACATTACCGGGTCTGGCCCTGCATCTGGCTTTTTTCCCTACTATTACTGCAGGCCCGATTGCACGCGCCTACGATGCACGCGGGTTAACGGATATATATAAACAGCCCTGCGGCATGGCAACACAAATCTATACTCCGCAACGCCGCAGAATTCTGGCACCTACTCTGGCATTGTGTCTGATTGTAATGGCTTTAATGAAAAACTGGTGGCTGTCCGGCTGGATTGCCGACAACTGGGTAGATCCGGTATTTGCCAATCCCATGCAATATCATAGTCTGGAAATACTGGCTGCCATATATGGCTATACTGTTCAGCTGTTTTTTAATTTTTCCGGTTACAGTGACCTGATGATTGCGATGGGGCTGCTACTGGGATTTCGCCTTCCGGTAAATTTCCGCACACCATTACTGGCACACAATATCCGCGAATTCTGGCTGCGCTGGCACATCAGCTTATCAACCTGGATACGGGATTATATTTATATTCCATTGGGCGGCGGCCGACATGGAATGGCTCGCACTCAGCTTAACCTGCTGATAGCGATGGCATTATCCGGAATCTGGCACGGGACAGGCTGGCATTTTTTAATCTGGGGCTTATTGCATGCAGCCGGGATGATCTTGCTTAATCTGGGCGACTGGCTGTACAGTCGTCTGCGTCATTGTGAATTGAATAAAGCTCGCGACGCTTTGAGTAAAAGTAGCCGGCCAGCTAAAATTGTCAGCATAGTTGTGACTATACATTTTGTATGTTTTTGTTTTATTTTTTTCCGCGCACCTACACTTAACGATGCTATGCTTTTGTTACACGCATTGCTTTACAACAATATTAATGTACCTCTGAGTACCAATCCGTTTTATTTTTTTAGTTTGTTATTGCTGGCATGGACACTGTATCCATTTCTGGCAAAATTTACCAATATGTTATACAAGCGCGCGGATTCTTTGCCACGATACCGTCTGATTCTTCCTTTATTACTGTTAGTGGTTCTGGTATTAATCTGTGCGCCGGCTGGTATTCCGGGATTTATCTATGCCAATTTCTAAATATCGCCGCGTGCCTTCTTACCGCAAAAAGGGAAGTAAAAAAAAGTTTTCCCAGTTCAGGGAAATAACAGATGTTAGTGTAAAAACCATCACGACCGTACCTATTGTCGTTGCAAGTGAAGAAACAGAAACCAGAGAGCGCCCAAAGAAAAGTAATAAACAACAATTTCGTTTTGTTTTACTATTCTTTCTCATCACTGCAACTATTTCACTTTGGCTGATGCAAAATTCTGTCATCGCCTATTATCAGCAAACTTACCACAGCAATAGTATTTTAACGAACCTGAAACAGCAGACATGGTGGCAAACAGGCAGCCATGCCGGCGAAACACTTAATAACGGTGTCAGCCAGCTTAATCAGTATATCAAGTCTGCTAACCTCAGCATCATCACTGCTTTTAATGATAATTATGCCTATACGGACAGCTATAAAGCCAAATTGCAGCAACAACTAAAACTTGCACAGGAACAGCATCGGTTAGCCCAGAAAAAAGCAGCAAAAGAAAATGATATGAAAGCAGCCTTTACGCTTACAGCTGCTGATGAAGTGTTTTTTGCCGGTGATTCATTAATGCAGGGAGTGGCACCGCATGTGCAAAAATGGCTCAGTGATGTTTATGGTATTAAAACCATTAACCTGAGCAAACAGAGTACCGGATTAACCTATCCGAGCTTTTTTAACTGGCCGCAAACTATTGCAAATACGCTGGATAATAATCCGCATATCAAAATACTGGTTATGTTTCTTGGTCCTAATGATCCATGGGATATTCCTGATCCGCATAACGGCAGCAGATTTGTCAGCTTCGCATCTCCTCAATGGGAAAGTATTTACCGCAACCACATCAAAACGATTATGGATAGTGCCCGACAGCATCAGGTCACCGTTTTGTGGCTGACTCCGCCAAGTATGAGAAAACAGAAATTGAATGAGCAAATGATTTATCTGCGTCAGATTACAGCCGATGAAGTAAGCAAAAATCATGGATATGTCGTAGATACCCGCGCAATGCTGGGTAGTAATGGTGATCAATTTTATGATACGGTAACGCAAACCGATGGAAAAAAAATTAAAACCCGCAGTTCAGACGGGATTCATTTTACTGTGACCGGGCAAAAAATTATTGCCCAAAATATTTTTAACCGCTTTAACCTGCCAGCACAAACTATGGATAACGATTCAACAAATGTACAGTAAAAAACATTTTGTCATTTTAAGTTGCTGCCTGTCGATCATGGCCTGTTCAGCAGATCCGGTTCCGGCAAAATCTGGCCGCAAACAGGTATCAGCATCTTCGCAGAATAATCATGCTGCTCAGATAGCCCAGGCATTACAGAAAAAAAGCATCAATATAGTACAAATCGGTGATTCACATACAGCAGCGGATTACCTTACTGATGCTGCCCGTATGTATTTACAGCAGCAATTAGGCAATGGCGGTCCCGGCTGGGCTATGCCGACTCAGTTTCCGGGTTTACGTCTGGCGCGTTTTACCTATCAGAATCAGGGTTGGCAGGCTATCTCCAGCCGTACCGATACCAGCCAGAATTATGCACTTGGCGGTTTGGTAGCTGTTCCTTCTGTGGGGGCTGTAATGACCATCAAAACACGTGGAGAGCCCGAAGCCGAACAAACGGTTACCGTCACTATCCGTCAGGGACCGAATGATGAAGATTTAACGATTACCGACAGTAATGGTAAACAGATTGAACTTGGCGCACAACCCAAAGACAATCAATGGCATTTCAGTCAGTTTAATGCACGTTTTCCGATTACCGTTACCGCCGGTATGAATTTTCAGACAGCCATAGGCGGCTGGTGGGTACGTAATCAAAACCGTCAGGGTGTGGTATTTTCTGCTCTGGGAATTAATGGAGCCCAGCTTACTCAGTGGCAACGCTGGAATACTCAGGCATGGCAGCAGGAGTTGAATGTTATTGCTCCTGACCTGATTATTCTTGCCTACGGTACCAACGAAGCCTATAACGGAGTTGAGATTGAAACCATTAGACAAAATCTGATTGAAACTATTAACCGCATTCGTGCGGCCTCACCCAACAGCGCCATTATGATTCTTGGTGCACCGGAAAGCCTGAAAAGTACAGCCGGCTCATGCGGCGTACGACCGGAAAAACTCACTGAATTACAGGAAATGCAAAAAGAAGTGGCACAAAGCCAGCAGGTATTTTTCTGGGACTGGCAGGCTGTAATGGGTGGTGAATGCAGTATGAAACCATGGATTAATCAGGGACTGGCCCGCAATGATGGTGTTCACTTTACCTCAAAAGGTTATCAGCGACTTGGTCAGGCACTGGGTGAAAGTATTTTATCCATGCGTCAGCAGCGGTAATTCTACATTTAAATAAAAAACCGGTTCTGCGGGTAATTATCCTGCAAAACCGGTTATTTTTTATTCAGTCTGTTTAACGTTTCGCCAGCCCCTGCTGATGCAAAAATGGCAGAATCTGCGGACGTAAAGGCTGAGAAAAATTGTTAGTCACAGCCTTACTCCAGTTCAGATCCAGACCACTGCGCTCTTTATAATAAGCAGTGAGCTGTTCATCATAAGCAGCCAGTTTGGCTGCATCAAGTGCCTTATAGCGGTTTTCACTCACCAGTGTTTCCAGAGGGAGACGGGGACGATACATCGGATCCTGAGCCGGATGCCCGATACACATGCCGAACAGCGGAAAAGTTAATGGCGGCAACGCCAGTATTTCTGCCGCACGGGCGACATCATTACGCAGAGAACCAATATACACACCGCCCAAGCCCATTGATTCAGCTGCCAGAAGACAGTTTTGTGCCATGATACCGGCATCCACAGCACCGAGAATTAATCCTTCAGTCCAGTCCAGCTGGGCTTCAGGAAAAGCCTGCCTGTGTTTTGTGTAATCAATACAAAATACCCAGAATTCTGCAGCAGTACGTACGTATTTCTGATTGGCTGCAACTTCACATAAAGCCGCACGTTTTTCTGCATCTGTGACGCGAATAATCTGGGTACTCTGCATAAAACTGGATGAAGAAGCAGCACGACCGGCCTCCCAGATCGCTTCACGCTGCTCATCCGTTAAAGCTTCTTCAGTAAATTTACGGATGGAGCGATGACGGTAAATAGTCGGTAAAGTAGCTTCACTCTTTAGATTGGTGTGGTAACTCATGATTATTCCTGATATTAATTTTAGCGTTTCAGACGCAGCGCCAGTTCAGCCAGCCGCTTACCCTGCGCAAACGCCAGTGCCTCTTCTTCAGCACTCAATTGGGTATTATTATTATGACCAGCCACATGGCTGGCACCGTAAGGTGTTCCGCCACTATGGGTACCATTAAGCTGTGGTTCACTGAACGGAATACCGCACAACAGCATCCCGTGATGCAAAAGCGGAGTCATCATACTTAAAAGCGTACTTTCCTGACCACCATGCAAACTGGTGGTACTGGTAAATACACAGGCTGGTTTGCCAATCAGACTTCCCGCCAGCCACAGGCTGCTGGTACTGTCGAGAAAATATTTAACCGGTGCAGCACAATTTCCAAACCTCGTCGGACTGCCCAGAGCAAGCGCTGCACAGTTCTGAACTTCATCCAGAGTAACATAAGGCGCTCCTTCATCCGGAATCTCCGCTGCTGTTGCTTCACATACAGCCGATACTTTCGGTATAGTGCGTAACAAAGCTTCACACCCTTCCACACTGTCTGCACCTCGAGCCAGTGCCAGTGCCAGATTACGGGTACTGCCTGACAGGCTGTAATACACCACCAGAATAGGTAAATCGGCCATATACTGCTCCTTGAAGATTGTCTGAAGGCTATTATTGTGCCGTAAGTGTCATAAATTGACCAGCCTGCACGGAAAGTCTGCGCCGTCTGCTCTTTTTGATTACAATCAGCCATGTGAGGAGTCGCCATGAATATACAATTATTTAAAAGCAAATATTTACAGCAGCGCCTGCCACAGTTTTTATTGTTTGTTGCGCATAACTATCAGCGCTGCAAGCTGCCGCTTATTGCCGCCAGCCTGACATTTACTACGCTGCTGGCACTGGTACCTTTTTTTACTATTACTGTTATTGTCATTAATGCGTTTCCCATGTTTGCAGATATGGCCACACGCTTTAATCAGTTTCTGACTCATATTATTGTACCGGCAGCCGGTGCCGATTCTGTCAGTGACTATCTGTATGACTTCCGGGATAAAGCCAGCGGATTAACTGCTGTCGGTATCAGTTTTATGATTATTACTTCACTGATGTTGATTCAAACAATCGAGCATGCATTTAATCAAATCTGGCAGGCACGCGATCAGCGACCACTATGGATTCGTATTCTGATTTACTGGGCACTGCTAACCCTGGGACCGGTCGTGCTGGGAATGAGCCTGTCTTTTATTAATTTATTATCTAATCCGGCCAATATGGCCAATCAGATACCGTTTTACAGCACACTTTTTAAAATTATCACCAATCTGGCGCTATTCACCATTTTGTTGTTTTTATTATATAAACTGGTACCATTTTGTTTTGTTCGATGGCAACATGCACTGCTGGGTGCTTTCATCACAGCAGTAGGGCTGGATTTATTGCGGCGCGGCTTTGCTATTTTTGTTACCTATTTTGGCAATTATCAGAAAGTATATGGTGCATTTGCAGCAATACCGGTATTTTTAATCTGGCTGAATTTATTATGGTTGCTGTTACTTGCCGGTGCTGTACTTACCTCTTCTTTGCCCTACTGGCATCAGGACAGATTTCGCCATCTGCGTCAGTATCAGCCATTTGAAAATGCACTTGATCTGTTGTATCAACTGGTAACAGCTCAGCAACAAGGACAGGCTGTCAAATCCTGTCTGTTGCAGCAAAAGCTCGGAATCAGTGATAAACATTTAGACCAGATACTTTCTAAACTCGAAAAGCAGCATTATATTGCTTACTGTAGTGACGGCTGGGTATTGCAAAAAGATCCGGATAAAATCATGCTGTCAGATTTGTATCAACTATTTATTTATCAGCCTAATCACAATTCAGCCGTAGCTACTTCCGTAAACACCCTGCTACAGCCATGTTTAAAGCAACTGAATATCAGTCTGTCCCGATGGGCAAGACAACTACAACAGCAAACACAAAATCAATCATAAAAATTATTCTGACACTGGTAATTTCAGATAAATAGTTTTACATTTACCTGTTTTAGGATGGATTGCCCGATACACAACCATGTCCCTGTTAACTCAATCATCAGCCTTGTTAAAGCAGTTAAAACAGAAAATAGCCGCCAAACCAAAACTCTGGTGTGGTATTGCCGTGGCAATCGTATTGCTTCTGATTATACTGGTTGTACTCATATCCGGCCGTAAACACAATTCAGATCGTTATCAGCCAAAGCATATAACACTTAAACTGGCACCGGTTAACATTAAAACCCAGGCGCCTGTACAGAATTTCTGGCGGGATGAAATCGTCCAGCCCGGCGATACGATTAACATGGTACTAAGCCGCTTTGGTATCAGTGCAGATGAAATTCAGCGCATTACCAGTCTTAACATCATCAAAAATAAGGTACAGCATTTACAGGTCAATCAGGTTTTCAGCATCCGCACGGATAACAATGGCCTCCTTACCGATATCCAGTTTTTTAACGATGATGACAATGGCGAAAAAAATCTGGTGGCACTGAAAAAAACCGGTAATAACTGGAATGCCGATATCAGCGCAGTGGATACTGAAACCCTGCCGACATTTAAAGCCGTTGTCGTTAAAACCTCTGCACGCGGAGCACTGGCACAAGCTGGTATTCCGGTAGAAATCAGAGAATCACTGCGTGAAATTTTCAAAGACAAAATTGATATTAACTCGCTGCAAAGTGGCGATACTATCCGCCTTATTTACGACAGCCTGTATTATCGCGGTCAGGAACTGGCAACAGGTGATATACGCGCAGCAGAATTCAGCCACAATGGCAATATTTATCATGCCTATTATTACGATACTGGTAATGATGGTAACGGTCAGTACTATGATGTAAATGGTAAACCTTTGCGCAAAGGATTTTCCAGTGTACCAGTTGATGGTGCACGAATTTCTTCCCCCTTTGGTACACGTTTTCATCCGATACTGCAAACTCTGCGCATGCACAGCGGTATCGATTATGCTGTTGCCAGCGGAACACCCATACATGCCCCATCGGATGGTACTGTTGAAAGCTTTGGTATCAAAGGGGGCTATGGCAATGCAGTTGTGCTTCGGCACAATGACAGCATGCAAACCCTGTACGGACACATGAGTGCTTTTGCTAATCTAAGTGTTGGTCAGCGTGTACAGGCTGGTGATATCATCGGATACGTAGGCAGTACTGGCGTTTCTACCGGCCCGCATCTGCATTACGAAGTCCGGATTAACGGACAGCCGGTAAATCCGACCAGCGTTGCCCTGCCGACCCGCACACTGAATGCACGTGAACTGGCTGACTTCAAAAAGAAACAGCATCACTGGGATAAGCAGTTATCCGGTTTTCGTAATCTGAATGTTACCATTGCCCAGCTGGATTAACTGATAGCGTTATCTGCTCTGGAACTCACCAAATTTTACGCATACAATACCCGTTTTGCTGAAACAGAATCCATCATGAAAATTGCCACCTGGAATGTGAACTCCCTCAATGTGCGTCTGCCGCATACGCTGCGCTGGCTCGAAGAAAACCAACCGGATATTCTGGCTTTGCAGGAACTGAAACTTGAGCAGGATAAATTCCCGGAAACTGAATTTACTCAAATCGGCTATCATGCAGCATGGAACGGACAGAAAACCTATAATGGCGTTGCCATACTCAGCAGACAGCCTCTTGAGGACGTAACAGTTGATATTCCCGAATTGAATGAACCGCAAAAACGTATTATTGCGGCAACGGTTAATGATGTCAGAATTATCTGTGCTTATTGCGTCAATGGTGAGGCTGTAGGCAGCGAAAAATTTGCCTATAAAGAGTGTTGGTTTGCGGCACTGAATAACTATATCAACACTGAGCTGGCACAACATCCCAAAACCATATTGCTGGGCGATTTTAATATCGCACCACACGATACAGATGTTTATGACCCGGTAAAATGGCAGGACAAAGTATTGTGTTCAGCACAGGAGCGCAGCTGGTTTCAGCAGTTGCTGAATCTGGGATTAACAGACAGTCTGTATTATCTTTATCCGGACAGCACAAACTATACCTGGTGGGATTATCGTATGAATATGTTTAAACGCAAACTTGGTTTACGCATAGATCATATACTGATCAGCAATGCGTTATTGCCGGCTTTGCGTGAAGTACAGATAGACAGCGAAGCCCGCGGCTGGGAACGCCCCAGTGATCATGCACCGGTAATGGCTACTTTCGCCTGATGAACAGCACACCTTCTTTTCAATACTATATCGGCCTGATGTCAGGTACCAGCATGGATGGTATTGATGCCGTACTGGCCAAGCTTTCCGGTACTCAATGGCTGGGTGTCTGTGCACATGCATTTGTCGCCTACCCGGAAACACTCAGGCAGCAGCTATTATCATTACAAATACCACAGCAGAACGAACTGGCACAGGCTGCCGTACTGGCACAGCAGCTAGCACGCCTGAATGCTCAGGCTGTCAGTACAGTGCTCAGTACAGCACAAACCGAAGCACGAGCCGTGACAGCACTGGGCTGTCACGGTCAGACCATACGTCATGTACCGGAACAGCATTACAGTATTCAGCTAATGGACTGGGCACTACTGGCCGAACTTACCGGTATTACCACAGTAGGTGATTTTCGCAGCCGCGATCTGGCTGCCGGTGGTCAGGGTGCGCCATTGGTACCGGCCTTCCATCAGGCAGTTTTTGCTGATGAAAAGCAATGCCGTGTGGTTCTGAATCTAGGCGGCATTGCCAATATCAGTGTTCTGCAACCACACCAGCCGGCATTCGGCTTCGATACCGGTCCGGCCAATATGCTGATGGATGCATGGGTACAGCAAAACTGGCAGCAGGAATTTGATTTTAACGGCACACTTGCCGCACAAGGCCGGACAATTGAGCCATTGCTGCAAGCCATGCTCAGCCATGCCTATTTCAGCCAGCCTTATCCCAAAAGCACCGGCCGTGATTTATTCAGTTTCGATTGGCTCAGCCAGTATCTTAACGGACAGGAAAATCCCGCAGATGTATTACGCACTCTGCTTGAACTAACCGCACACAGTGCAGTAAACGCCATTATAAATGCCGCATCTGATGCCGGCAGCGTATATGCATGTGGCGGCGGGGCGCAAAATCTGCTTCTGATGCAAACACTGGCACAGCAGCTAGATTTACATCGGATATCTCTATACAGCACCGATACTTTACAACTTCCGGCACAACTGGTTGAGGCTTCTGCCTTTGCCTGGCTGGCGGCATGCTGGTATCAGCGTCAGCCTGTAGCCACTCATCATGCTACAGGTGCTCATGGTGCACGTATACCCGGCTGCGGTTACTGGGTTTGATACTCCGCAAAAAACCGTTAAATCCTGTTACTAATATCAGATACAGAGCCTGACAGAACGTATAATAACCAGTTAATTTCTGATAAAAATACCAAATTAAGCTGCAACATTTATGGCCACAACACGAAAAAAAACTGCTCCGAGCAAGCAGTTACCGAAAAAACTCAAACCACAGGAAATCAGCAAACCCAGACAGCCATGGTTAATGAACCTCATTAATGATATTTTCTGGCTGCTGGCACTGATGATTACCCTGTTTGTCATACTGTCATTAGCCAGCTTTGATATGGCTGATCCGGCATGGTCACGCGGTATTGCACAAATTAATAAAACTCATAATCTGGCTGGTCTTACCGGAGCATGGCTGTCTGATATCGGCTACTACATTTTCGGTTTATCTGTCTGGTGGTTAATTATTGCTGCCATTATCGCCCTGTATAAAAGCTTTCGTCCGCTCAATGCACGCTCTCTTAACACCAGCGTTGACAGTAAACCCTACAGCATCTGGCTGGCTCTGAGTGGTTTAGCTGTACTTCTGGTTTTCAGCCCTGCCCTGGAAAATCTGGTATTTACCAGTGTGCTTGAGAATGCTCTGCCTATTGGTGCGGGAGGTTTAACTGGGCAAAGTTTCGGAAAACTGTTACATCAGTTCTTCGGTATGACCGGTGGTCTGATTATCAGTATATTTATGATGCTGATCGGGCTGTCAATGTTATTGCAGGTATCGTGGTTAACCGTAATCGAAAAACTTGGTGCACAGTTTGAATGGTTTTGGTGCAAATTACTGCGCCGGCCGCAGCGGTTAATTACCGAATTTCCTAACAACAAAACCGTCCGGCGTGTAGTCAAACAGGCCAAAAATATTACAGCAAAAAATATCGAACCGCCCGAGCTTACCACCAGCAACCGTAAAACCGTGGCTGTACGTACAGAAGTACCCGTTGCACAGGATTTAACAGAACCGGCACCGGTATCTGAACCTATAGTAAAAAGTGATAATGGTCTGATTCATTTACCGGATACAGAATTACTCAGCAAACCCTCCGGTCAGCCTGCTGTGGTTAACAGCGAGCTTTTACAGCAAACGGCTGCACACATCGAATCCCGATTGAAAGAATTCGGCGTTGAAGTTGAAGTGACCAGTGCCACTACCGGCCCGGTTATTACCCGCTATGAAATCGAGCCGGCACAGGGAGTAAAAGGCAGCCAGATAGTCAATCTTAATAAAGATCTGGCCCGCTCCCTTTCAGTACAAAGCGTGCGTGTTGTAGAAACCATCGCCGGTAAAACCACGATGGGCATTGAGCTGCCTAATGAAGAACGCCAAAACGTTCTGCTGTCAGAAATACTGGGCGCAAAAATCTTTCATGAAGCCGCTGATAAATTAACCATGGCTATGGGGAAAGATATTGCCGGTGCACCCGTGATTGCCAGTCTGGCGAAAATGCCGCATTTACTGGTTGCCGGTACTACCGGCTCTGGTAAATCTGTCGGTGTTAACTGCATGATTCTGTCGATTTTATACAAAGCACAGCCAGACGAAGTACGCTTTATCATGGTAGACCCGAAAATGCTGGAATTAAGCGTATACGACGGCATTCCACATCTGCTTGCTCCGGTGGTTACCGATATGAAAGAAGCAGCTCAGGCACTCAACTGGTGTGTTACCGAAATGGAAAAACGTTACCGACTGTTAGCGCATGTCGGAGTACGCAACATTACCGGCTTTAATGACAAAGTAGCAGCTGCCAAAGCAGCATCAACGCCACTGGTTAACCCATTCGGTACCAATCCGGACGATCCGGAACCACTGGATAAACTGCCTTATATCGTTGTTGTTATTGATGAGCTGGCAGACCTGATGATGGTAGAAGGCAAAAAAGTAGAACAGCAGATTGCCCGGCTGGCACAAAAAGCCCGTGCTGCCGGTATCCACCTGATACTGGCAACACAGCGCCCGAGTGTTGATGTGATTACCGGACTGATTAAAGCCAATATCCCCACCCGGCTTTCATTTCAGGTATCCAGCAAAATTGACAGCCGTACCATTCTGGATCAGATGGGCGCTGAAAACCTGCTGGGTAAAGGTGATATGTTGTTTTTACCGCCCGGTCAGGCTGAACCCACCCGTCTGCATGGTGCATTTGTCTCCGATGATGAAGTTCATGCCATCGTTAACTTCATTAAACAGCAGGCTCCTGCCCAATACGTAGAAGGCTTATTATCGGGAGAGGCTGCTCAGACTAATGTTAATCAGGTTAATCCGAACGCCAACAGTGACGAATTATTCGATCAGGCGGTAGCCTTTGTACTGGAAACCCGTAAAACATCTATTTCATCTTTACAACGCCATCTGCGCATTGGTTACAACCGTGCAGCAAATCTGATGGAAGCACTTGAAGCCGCAGGTATTGTTTCACCTGCCGAGCTGGGCGGCAGCCGGCGGATTCTGGCACACAAAGACAGCCTGTAAAGATTAATTACCCTTCTCTGTCTGCCAATGATTAAAGCCGCAATAAATATATTTTATTGCGGCTTTAACAGCTTTATAAATTCAGTTTAAGCTGCTTTTTTACAAGTATAAGCGAATCCGACTGCGCCAATCACAATCATCGGCAGACTGAGCCATTGCCCCATAGACATATGCATCGCCAGCAAACCAAGAAAGTCATCAGGTTCACGCGCAAACTCAACAATAAACCTGAATACACCGTAGCCAAGTAAAAACAGCATAGATGCCTGCCCCAGCGGACGAGGTTTTTTGGTAAACAGCCACATAATCACAAACAGCACAATTCCTTCAAGCATAAATTCATACAACTGTGAAGGATGGCGCGGCAGCATCTGAAATTTTTCCCATACCGGCAGCCATTTTTGCGGATCCTGCATTACCAGCGCCACATCATCATCATGCGCGTGCGGAAAACCCATCGCCCAGAAAGCATCAGCACTGGTAACACGTCCCCACAGCTCGCCGTTAATAAAATTACCGATACGACCGCATGCCAGTCCGAGCGGTATCAGCGGCGCCACAAAATCGGCTACCGCCCAGAATTTAACCTTGTGTTTGCGGGAAAACAGCCACATGGCGACCAGCACTCCGATAAAGCCGCCATGAAACGACATACCACCCTGCCAGATTTTCAGAATATCCAGCGGATGACTGAAATAGTACGCAGACTGATAAAACAAAACATAGCCCAGACGCCCGCCCAGTATCACACCGAATACACCCCAGGTAAATAAATCTTCCAGCAATTCATTGGTAAATATGGTCTGCCCGCTTTTAATCCGTCTGCGTCCCAGCCAGATAAACAAACAAAAACCAACAATATAACTTAATGCGTACCAGCGAATGGCCAGAGGACCCAGATGTATCAGTACTGGATCAAAATTCGGATGGATCATCATAAATTTAGCATTCCTCAGATATCCTGCTTATTTCATCAGTCACAACAGCCAGTCACCCTATTCTCGATAACAGCCGGAATGACCAGAAATACCACAACCAAAATAGCAGACAGTTTAACTCATATTAGCCAATCTATGCGCCACTTTCCGCATTTCATCCCTTGAAAGCAATACCGAACAGATTGAAATAGAAAAATTATTCATTTGATTGATTCAGTATTTATTGACAGTCGTTATTAAGCAGCCTAATATAAAATATGTATTTTATATACATATTAAATTACATAAAATTTTCGGGAGAACAATCATGCAACTTACTACCAGACAAATCGAACTGGTTCAGTCTACTATTCCAACCCTGCAGGAACATGGTGTTGAACTAACCCGCTACTTTTACAACAGGATGCTCACCAATAACCCCGACCTGAAAGAAATATTTAACCTTGGCAACCAGCGCAATGATGCGCAACCACATGCACTGGCCAGTGCAGTACTGGCTTATGCTCAAAACATTACCAAATTACAGAATCTCGGCGATGCAGTTAGTCAGATCGCTCACCGGCATGTCAGTCTGGATATTCAGCCGGATCAGTATCCAATTGTTGGTACCAATCTGCTGCACTCTATCAGTGAAGTATTGAACGTCCCCATGGAAAGTGAACTGATAAAAGCATGGACTGCCGCTTATCAGCAACTGGCCGACATTCTTATTACCACAGAAGCAAATCTATATAAGAAACAAGATAAAACTGAAGGCGGCTGGAATGGCTGGAAAAAATTTAAAATAGTTGATAAGCAGATTGAAAGCAGCGAGATTACCTCTTTTTATCTGCAACCGGCAGACAACAGCCCGCTGCCGGAGTATAAGCCCGGTCAGTATATTTCCGTTCGGGTTATGGTACCTCAGCTAGGCATCCGGCAACCGCGTCAGTACTCACTTTCCGACAGCAATCACCCGAACTATTTCCGCATCAGCGTCAAAAAAGAAATTGGTGACAAACAACATGCTGAAGGTTATGTGTCTACAACTCTGCATGAGCATTACCAGATCGGTGATGAACTGGAAGTAACCAACCCGACAGGTACTTTTATACTCCACCATCCGCATAAAAATACTGTTCTGATTAGCGCAGGTGTTGGTATCACACCCATGATTGCTATTCTGAATACCCTTGCCGCAGAAAAAAATCCGCATCAGCAAATCAGTTTTATTCATGCCTGCCGCAACAGTAATGTACTGGCGATGCACCAGCATATCACCGAATTGCAGCAAAGCATGCCTAATCTGCACAGCTATCTGGCCTGTGAAAATCCGGGTAAAGAATTAGCAGCAGATAAAACTGGTCGTCTGAATTTATCCGAACTGGACAGCTCAGTACTGCCTGCTGATGCAGACTATTATATTTGCGGCCCGATAGAATTTATGCATGCACAATATCAGGCTCTGCGTGATTTACAAATACCACAAAGTCAGATTTTCATGGAATTGTTCGGTACAGGCGGATTCAGCCAGCTGGCAGCATAATAACCATTTTGAAATTATTTAAACGAAATCTTTTCATGGCAGCTGAAAACAGGCAAAATTGACCTTCCATTAGTCTGACAGTCTGCCATGCAATTAAACCGTTTTACCGATTTAGGCCTACGCGTATTATTAGCTTTACAATACCTGCCTGAGAACAGACTTTCTACCGTAGAAAGTCTGGCCAGACAGCTCAGCGTATCTAAAAATCATCTGGTAAAAATTGTATATTTCATGGCACAGAGCGGCTGGATTGATTCCTTTAAGGGCAGAAAAGGCGGTATAAAACTGGCTGCCTCCAGCTATCAGCTCAAACTGGGTGATATTGTTCAGGCACTGGAGCTGGCCTCATCAGAGACCCCTCATTTAATCAACTGCCGGCAACCCCCATGCTCAATGGCAGAGTTTTGCTATCTTCCCCGACTATTCAGCGAAGCGCAGCAAGCCTTTTATCATTCCCTGAACCGCTATACCCTCAGTCAGCTCAGGGCTCCGGCTGATAATCAGGCAATTATCAAATGGCTGGAGCAGCCAGAATAAATCAGCTGAAAACTCAAGCTGACAAATTACTGCCAGAATAATTACATCGTATCTTCGGTTTCAGATGAAGAATCATTAGCAGGCGCAGTAGATCCGTTAAGTAGTCCCTCAACGGCAGGCGGTTGCGGAAGTAGCGTATTTAAAGCCAGTACAGAAGGATTCAAAACCGGATAATCACTGAAATCAATCTGATAACCACCATTACTGGTAGAATACAAACTTGCTTTAGCGCCCAGAGGAAAGGTAACCTTATCGGTAATATGCCCGAAAGGAAATCCAGTTAGTACCGGAACCTTTGTCAGCCTTGCCATCGTCTGAATCACAGAATTCAAAGTATAACTACTGTCATAGACATCACGAATCGAACCCATACGGAAATTACCCAGAATAATTGCCTGCTGTCGTGCAAGTACTCCGCTCAGATACAATGTCTGAAGCATGCGTTCTATCCGGTATGGCTGTTCACCCACATCTTCAATAAACAAAATACCGCCATTCACCTGTGGCATAAATTGAGAGCCGGCGAGCGCAGACAACACACTCAGATTGCCTCCCCACAAAATACCCTCAGCTCGTATCTGATAATTCTGTATATCGGCAACTGTAACTGACATTTTCGGATTACAGCTGTTCTCAATAAAAGAACGGGTGGTAAATAAACTCATCTGTGGTTTACCAAACTCACTATACAGCATTGGTCCAGCAAAACTGCACATTTTCCCCTGAGCCAGCAATGCCAGTTGCACAGCAGTAACATCACTGTAGCCATACAGTAATGTACCCTGCTCACGCATTCTTGCACCCAGAGAAGACCAGTTAACCAGAGGCAAAATACGCATCGCCCCGTATCCACCACGCAGCCCCATCAGCACCTTCGGTACAGGTACCCGGCCGATAGCAACATCCTGCAAATCTGCAGCACGCTCAGCATCACTGCCAGAAAAACGCTGATAGCGACGCATAAACGCCTGCTGATTACTCACGGCAAAACCGGCTATAGCCAGACGCTGGGCTGCCAGCTCACTTCGGCTGACGCTTTCACCAAATCCAGAACAGGCAAAAATACGCATAGTATTAAGATTATTATTGGTTTGCACAGGTACTTTAGGTGTTGATGCTGTTTTGACGTCAGGCTTCGGATTGCTGCGACAAGCCTGCAACAGACCGGCACCAGCAAAAGCAGCGCCGGCACGCAGAAAATTACGACGGCTATTTTGTTGAGTATCCATAAAACTCACTTCCTGATCCGGCAGATTGTCCGGACAAAAATATATGGGCCATTGTAAAAGTAATTCATTCTGATTAACAATATCAAAACCGAAATTATTTATGCCGGTACAAACCGGCTAAGGATTACTATATCCCTGTTTACGAAGAATAGCAGCAAAAAATAGCAAAAAGGCATGTCACAGCCATGCCTTTTCAGTACCAACCGGCAACCAGATTACTGCCGTGGCGGTATAGATTTGAGTAAATCCAGCAAAACAGACCAGCATTCAGCCACAGCTTTAATTTCTACCCGTTCTTTAGGAGAATGTGCTGCACGTATTGTCGGTCCGAATGACACCATATCCAGATGAGGTGCTTTACCACTGAGAATCCCGCATTCCAGTCCGGCATGAATAATCTGCAACGGTGGCTGTTTACCATAGTGACGGGCAAAAATAGTGCTGGTTAGTTTCAGTAAAGAAGAGTCTGCATTCGGTGCCCAGCCCGGATAATCTGCTGTTAACTCCAGATTTGCCCCGGCCATTCGCGCTAATGCAGCCAGACGCAAACTGAATTCATCTTTAGGTGTTTCCAGAAGCGAACGCATCAGACAATGTATCAGTAAACCATCGGTTCCGGTTTTCACTTCCCCCATATTAGAAGAAGTTTCCACAATCCCCTTAAACTGCTCACTCATGCGCATTACACCATTGGGCACAGCCAGCAGCAAATCAAGCGCTTTCTGAGTGCTTTCCAAAGTAGCGGCCTGAGTCAGATCCTCTGCCGGTAAAACTTCAATATCCAACTGTGTTTCTTCTGCCCATTCTGCAGCAATAACAGCAGCAATTGGTGCAACAGCTGTACGTGCTGTATCAGCGTCCAGGCCAATCACAGCCTGAGCCTCACGCGTGATTACATTGCGCAGCTCGCCACCCTGCCATGAACCCAGAGCAAAAGGTATCTGTGCATACAAACCGGACAGCACCCGTGCCAGCAATACATTAGCATTGGCATGATTTTTATCAATATCCACGCCTGAATGACCACCGCGCAAACCGGACACCCGAACAGTACATGCAGACAGCTTACCGGCTTGCCAGTTCAGAGGTAAGGTCATACTGGCATCACGACCACCTGCACAACCAATAAAAATCTCACCCGCTTCTTCGGTATCCAGATTAATCAGATAGGGCATCTGCAACCAATCCGCACTTAGCGCTTCTGCTCCGCCCATACCGATTTCTTCTTCAACCGTAACAATCAGCGTTAATTCAGGATGCGCAATATCTTCACTGAATATTACTGCCAGCCCCATAGCCAGACCGATACCATTATCAGCACCGAGGGTCGTGTCATTAGCCCAAACCCAGCCTTCTTTAATCTGGGTCTGCACCGGATCACGCTGAAAATCATGCTGCGAATCAGCACCTTTTTGTGCCACCATATCCATATGCGCCTGAATGGCTACCGGCACACAATTTTCCATACCCGCAGTGGCTGGTTTGCAAATACGCAAATTTCCCTTAGCATCAATATCTGTTTTCAGACTATATTCTTGTGCTGCCTTAACCAGCATTTCCCGCACAGCCTGTTCATGAAATGTCGGACGCGGTACCGCACACAAACGCGCAAACCACTGCCATACCGGCTGCGGCTGTAATTGTTCAATTTCACTCATAACATTACCCAGTCACATATAAAACAAATCAGGCCACCATATGGCAGCCTGAACACAGTGTCAACTGACAAACTAAAACTTAACCCCTTTATGCAAAGCCACCACGCCAGCGGTTAAATTATGATAATTCACACTATCAAATCCTACATCCAGCATCATTTTTCTTAACGTTTCCTGATCAGGATGCATACGGATTGATTCTGCCAAATACTGATAGCTGTCTGCATCTTTGGCAATCAGCTTACCCATCAGCGGCAGCATTTTAAATGAATATAAATCATAAACCGGCTTGAGCGGCTTGAATACATGCGAAAATTCCAGCACCAGCAAAGTACCGCCGGGTTGTAAAACGCGATACATTTCAGCCAGTGCTACCTCTTTATGCGTCATATTACGCAAACCAAACGATACCGACACCAGATTAAAATAATTATCCGGGAAAGGGAGTTTTTCTGCATCACACAGCGCCACCGGCAATACCAGCCCTTCATTAAGTAAACGATCCCGGCCCACTGTCAACATAGAAGAATTAATATCAGTAAGCCAGACTTCACCGCTGCGTCCTACCCGTCTGGCCCAGCCGCGCGACAAATCACCTGAACCACCGGCAATATCCAGTACCTTATCGCCTTTACGTACCGGAGCTGTGGTAATGGTAAAGTGCTTCCAGATCCGGTGTAAACCGCCGGACATCACATCATTCATCACATCATAGTTTTTGGCCACCGAATGGAATACACCGGCAACACGACCCGCTTTTTCATCTTCATCAACAGTTTGATAACCAAAATGAGTTTTGTGATCGCTCATACCACACTTTCAGAATTAAATATTGCCCAAATAAACTTATCCGGCTGCCTGCATCCGAATAACCGCAAATCAGTCGGGGTCACGGCTGGCACCGGCAAGAAGTAACTGCTTTTCATAACCAGCCCAGAGTTCTGCCTGACGAACAGCCAGATCATACAAATAATCCCAGTCGTACAACCCTGTATCATGTCCGTCTGAAAATGCAATACGCAAAGCATAATTACCAACCTGAGACAAAGCAGTAATCGTTACATCACGCTTACCTGTCTGTAATACTTCCTGTCCCGCTGCGTGACCGCGCACTTCAGCACTGAGTGAAAATACCCGCAGAAACTCAGCCTCAAGCTCATATGTTTTTGCTTCGTAAACCAGCCGTAATCTCTGCCGATTCTGACTTAAGCGGATTTCAGCTGGCACCATATCCTGCATATAACTATTTTTTCCGTCACAAGACATTAACAAACTATACCTATTCTAACCTAATATACCACTTACTGCCCAATCAGATTACATACATAAGCCGGCAGCAACAGACCCTTTGCAAGGCAAAGCTTAAAGAAGTATATTAATCCTGCTCAATAATCAGCGAAAGAATACACCATGCAAACAACAGCCATCATTGAATATATTGTTAACTGGTTACGTGATTATGCCACTAAGGCAAAATGCAAAGGTTTTGTTGTAGGCGTTTCCGGCGGTATCGATTCTGCCGTAGTCTCAACTCTTGCCGCCAGAACAGGCTTGCCCACATTAGTACTGGAACTGCCTATTCATCAGAAAGTTAATCAGATAGCACGGGCACAGGAGCATATTCGTCAGCTGAAAAGCCGTTATAACAACATAGAAGAACACTGGGTAGACCTTACCCGCACCTTTGATTCATTTACCATGGCGGTAGACATTGGTGACAATAAAGATGAACAAACCCAGCTGGCACTGGCCAATGCACGCAGCCGCCTGCGCATGATTGCACTATATTACTACGCTCAGGAACGCGGCCTGCTTGTGGTCGGAACCGGTAATAAAGTAGAAGATTTCGGCGTCGGGTTCTTTACCAAATACGGCGATGGTGGCGTAGATCTCAGCCCGATTGCCGATCTGCTTAAAAGTCAGGTATATACACTGGCTGAAGAACTGAACATAGATCAGAATATTATTGATGCTCCGCCTACGGATGGATTATGGGATGCCGATAAAACCGATGAAGAGCAGATTGGCGCCACCTACCCCGAGCTGGAATGGGCAATGAGCATCTACGACACACATAAAATCGACGACTTCACCGGCCGCGAACGCGAAGTATTTGCCATCTACGACCGCTACCACCGCGCCATGCAGCATAAAATCAACCCGATTCCGGTATGCAAGATTCCGGGCGAATTACTTAAATAATATAAAAAACCAGATTGCAAAATCTGGTTTTTTATTCAGTAATCTTTAAACTGCAACCATAATTACATTATCAAATCAGATTATTATTTTCTAATAATAATCAACCAAAACCAGACGCACAACGTCCGGTCTGTACACATTTAAAATATTAATTACGGCTGAATAAAGCACAAATATGCGGCACTACTGCATCAACGGCCAGCTCAGTAGCTTCAGTATCCCTGCGTGCCTGATACTCTACCTTACCCGCTTTCAGACCACGGTCACCAATCACAATCCGGTGCGGAATACCAATCAGCTCAGAATCATGCAGTAATACACCGGAACGTTCATCACGATCGTCCAGCAGCACATCTATTCCGGCCTGCTGTAATTGCGCATACAAATTATCTGCGGCAGCTTTTACATCAGCTGACTTTTTATAATTCATCGGCACAATCACCACCGTAAACGGTGCCATAGCTTCTGTCCAGATAATACCGCGTTCATCATTATTCTGTTCAATTGCCGCAGCAATCACACGCGTAATCCCGATACCATAACACCCCATTTCCAGCACAACATTTTTACCGTTCTGATCCAGAACAGTAGCCTGCATAGCTTCAGAATACTTAGTCCGTAACTGGAACACATGGCCAACCTCAATTCCGCGGGCCAGCTTCAGACTTCCGGTTCCGCATGGACTAGGATCACCGGCGATTACTTCGCGTAAATCAGCAAATTCCGGTTCTGCTGCATCACGGCCAAAATTAAAGCCTGTGTAATGATGATCGTCTTCATTAGCACCAATTACCCAGTCTGCAGATTTTGCAGTAGCAAAATCGGCGTATACCTTACCCTTAAAGCCCACAGGACCAAGCGAACCACCATGTGCGCCATTGAAAGCTGCTTCAATAGCTGCCACAGAAGCCATAGTTAACGGTGCTTTTACCCCTGCCAGCTTCTCAGCCTTGATTTCATTCAGATGATGATCTCCGCGAACCAGCAGCAATACTACCGTTCCCTCTTCTTCACCCTCAACAACCAGCGATTTCAGAGTCTGCTCAACCGGAATATTTAAAAATGCCACTAAATCTTCAATACTGCGTACATTCGGCGTATGAACTTTGCTTAAAGCCTGCCCTGCACTCCGGCGTTCACCTGATAATGGTAAAGTAGCAGCCAGCTCAACATTAGCTGCATAGTCAGATGTATCACTATAGGCAATAACATCCTCACCACTATCAGCCAGAACCTGAAACTCATGCGAACCCGTTCCGCCAATACTGCCGGTATCTGCTGCCACAGGACGATAATCTAGTCCCAACCGGTCAAAAACGCGGCAATAGGCATCAAACATATCCCGATAAGTCTGTTGCAATGATTCAAATGAAGTATGGAATGAATAAGCATCTTTCATAACAAACTCACGGGCACGCATTACCCCGAACCGTGGCCGTACCTCATCCCTGAATTTAGTCTGAATATGATAAAAATTCAGTGGCAGCTGCTTGTAGCTGCGAATTTCACTGCGCACAATATCCGTAATTACTTCCTCACAAGTCGGCCCCATACAGAACTCACGTTCGTGACGATCAGTAATACGCAATAATTCCTTACCATAAAATGCCCAGCGACCGCTTTCCTGCCACAATTCAGCCGGCTGAACTACCGGCATCAGCAATTCAATCGAACCAGCACGATTCATCTCTTCCCGCACAATATGTTCAACCTTGCGCAGTACCCGTAACCCCATCGGCATCCATGTATACAATCCGCTGGCCAGACGCCGGATCATCCCGGTACGCAGCATAAGCTTATGGCTGGCCAACTCCGCTTCGGCCGGAGCCTCTTTTAATGTTGAAATATAAAACTGACTGGCTTTCATATATATCTCCAAAAACAGCCGCCATTGTACCAGCCTCCGCGCAGTAAAAAAGCCAATATCTTGTACCTGAATAAACAAAATCAGCTTTAAATAATTACCCTGAGTAAAAACCGGCAGACGTGATATGATAAGTCTTATTTATCTGAATCCGTGCACCATGAAATATCTGCTTGTATACAGCAGCCGTTTTGGCTATACCCTTAAAATTGCCCAGACACTTGAAGCGCAATGGACTGCTGCCGGTATCACGGTTGATATGGTTAATCTGGCAGATGAGCCGTTTATTCAGCAGGGAGAATACGATAAAATTATTATTGGTGCCTCTATCCGGTACGGACACTACGCTTCTCAGCTGGCACCCTGGATAGAACGCCATCAGCAAATCCTCAACAACACCCCAAGTGCCTTTTTCAGCGTCAGCATACTGGCAAACAAACCTCATCGCAGTACACCGCAAACACATACCTACACACGTAAATTTTTTACCAAAAGCCCATGGCGCCCTCAGTTAATTGGAATTTTTGCCGGAGAGCTGCACTATGCCAAATATAACCTGTTCGACCGCTACATGATGCGTCTGGTTATGAAACTCAATAAAGGCGAAACACGTCTAGATGCCCATATTGAATATACCGACTGGCAAAAGGTACGAGATTTCGGTAAAAATATAATACAAATTTAACAATAAATGCCATATAAATATTAATCTAATAATTTAGACTAATATTTATAAAATATTTTTAAATATGAAATTTTCATAATTTTCTATAACTTAAAAATTAAAAAATATAACTATAACCATTAAATTTCTCAGATAAATTTAATCAGAACTTATTTATTAATATTAACTAAAAAATTAAAACAATATATATATTTATGTTATTGCAACAAATACAATATAATGATAAAGTTTGTTAAATTAATTATTTTTAATTATACATATTGTTATATATCGTAATACAAATTTATTATTAACTTATAACGTAAAATTATCTACATAGATTTTAAACTCTAATATTAAAACTAGCAAAACTAATTCATACAAAACAAAGCGAGGTTAATATATGCCATTATAATTTATAATTCAATCTAAATTATTATTTTTATTATTTTTATTTTTATTTTTATATTTAACAATTTAAGGAAATTCTAATGGGTGCTGGACAAATACTTGCAGGAACTGTTATTGCAAAAGGTGGTGTCGCTGCTCAAGGTGCTGCAGCAGCAAATCACAGTCAATCAAATTTATCAACATCTGCCGGTATGGCAAGTGTAACGAGCTCTTATGTATCTTCAATTCCATTCAGCCAGGCTGCCAAATTTGGATATGGATCAGCTGCATTTGCATATCTTCAAACTGGAATTAATTTTCTTGATAACGATTGTGATGTAGGACAATTAACGGCTGGTGATATTTTTAATATTGCTTCTGCTACTGCATCCATAATTCCCGGCGGACAAGCTGTTGGGCTAGTATTTGCAGGTTTAGGAATTGCTTATAGCTTTTATGAAACTTATAACGATCCTGTAAAAATTCAGGACATCAATGACTACTGGAAAAACTTTTTCGGTTCAAAAGATAAAAACTGGAAGTCAGCTAACCGTCAAGGAAAATATCATATATTCGATCCATTAGTATTAGATCTAGACGGAGATGGTATTGAAACAATTGGAACAAATCAATTTGATGGTGCTTTATTTGATCACGATAATGATGGGATTAGAACAGCTACAGGGTGGATAAAATCAGATGATGGAATTTTGGTTATAGACCGAAATGGAGATGGAATAATAAATAATGGTAATGAATTGTTTGGTGATAGCACAACAATGGGAGATGGCAAATATGCTAAAAATGGTTATGCTGTATTAAAAGAATTTGACACCAACGGTGACGGCAAGGTAGATGCAAGTGATAAAAATTTTTCTAAATTACGTGTTTGGCGTGATTTAAATCAAGATGGCATAACTCAGGCAGATGAACTTTTCACTCTTAGTCAGGTTGGAATTAAATCTCTTAATCTAAGTAACAAAAATACAAGTACATCATTAGGGAATGGTAATACATTAGCACAAACCGGAACATATGAGAAAACAGATGGCTCAGAACATGTAATGGGAGATGTAAATTTTGAATATGATCCACGTTATAGTGAATATATTGATCATATAGAACTAACCGATGAGCAAATGCAACTTGCTAATTTAAAAGGTGTAGGTAGAGTACGTGATTTGCGAGAAGCTGCAGCTTTATCGTCAAATCTTACTAAAATATTAAAAGCTTACTCAGCAGCAGAAACAAAAGAAGAACAGTTAGCTTTATTAGATAAACTTATTTTAGAATGGGCCAAAACTGATCCGAAATTTACTGAAAATGCGCAATATTGGATATCCAGTGTTTGGTCTGCTACTGAATCAGAAGGTACGGCCATAACACCTTCACAAGAGCGTGATATGATTCCTATGCCCGATGAAGAACTTGAAAAATATAAAGATAAATTAAACATATTGAATGCATTTACGGGAGAATCATCCAAAATATTTTATACATTAACCGAAAAGGAGCGACAAGACCTTTATGATACAATTGATAAGACATATAAAGATTTAGCTGAAACAATTTATCAAGGTCTATTAGGACAGACCCGTCTGCAACCCTATCTTAATGAAATTTGTATTAATATAGATAAAGGAAATGCATATTTAGATTTTTCAAATATTTCCGCTTTATTTAATCAGGTATTTTCAAATACTCCAGAAAAAGCCTTTGAAGATTTATGTGATTTTCTGATTTATCAACCAGATATAAGCAAACAATGGACAAATAGATATGAAATATTATCTAATTTTTTAGACTATGCAATTCAAAACAATTTTACAGAAAAATGGTTATCCAATATTAATAAAGAAGCAGCTATAAATGCTGGGGTTTTCTTAGCTTCTGATAATAATAAAAACGTAAAAGGTACAAAAAATAATGATTTCCTTTTAGCTACAGTCGGAGATAATGAACTTGACGGTGGTGACGGAGATGACATTATCATCGGCGGTGCCGGTAATGACACCCTGAACGGCGGCAAAGGTTACGACATCCTTATTGGCGGTACCGGTGATGATATTCTTAATGGCGGTGACTGGGAAAAAGATCGCTACGAATTTACAGCCGGTCACGGACATGATGTGATCAATGATCGGGGCGAAGATAAGGCATATTACCAATCAAATCGCAATGATTTGGTCTTTAAAGGTGCAAATCTGGCTGATGCTCAGTTTATCCGCTCAGGTACTGATTTGATTATTCGTGCATACGCCTCAGACGATTCCGTTACCCTTCCGGATTATTTCAACTACAGAAATTATTACAGCAGATCTTTCAATTTCGTATTCGATGATCAGACTATTTCTATTGATGAAATTAAGAATAACTACACCTTTACTCAGACCGGGGATGATAATGATAATGTTATTACCGGCTGGTATGGTAAAGATATTCTTAATGGCGGTGCCGGTAATGATACTTTATACGGCGGTGATGGTAATGACATCCTGTATGGTGAAGACGGGGATGACTTGCTGAACGGGGATGATGGAGATGATATTCTCATCGGCGGTGCCGGTAATGACACCCTGAACGGCGGCAAAGGTTACGACATCCTTATTGGCGGTACCGGTGATGATATTCTTAATGGCGGTGACTGGGAAAAAGATCGCTACGAATTTACAGCCGGTCACGGACATGATGTGATCAATGATCGGGGCGAAGATAAGGCATATTACCAATCAAATCGCAATGATTTGGTCTTTAAAGGTGCAAATCTGGCTGATGCTCAGTTTATCCGCTCAGGTACTGATCTGATTATTCGTGCATACGCCTCAGACGATTCCGTTACCCTTCCGGATTATTTCAACTACAGAAATTATTACAGCAGATCTTTCAATTTCGTATTTGATGATCAGACTATTTCTATTGATGAAATTAAGAATAACTACACCTTTACTCAGACCGGGGATGATAATGATAATGTTATTACCGGCTGGTATGGTAAAGATATTCTTAATGGCGGTGCCGGTAATGACACTTTATACGGCGGTGATGGTAATGACATCCTATATGGTGAAGACGGGGATGACTTGCTGAACGGGGATGATGGAGATGATATTCTCATCGGCGGTGCCGGTAATGACACCCTGAACGGCGGCAAAGGTTACGACATCCTTATTGGCGGTACCGGTAATGATATTCTTAATGGTGGTGACTGGGAAAAAGATCGCTACGAATTTACAGCCGGTCACGGACATGATGTAATCAATGATCGGGGCGAAGATGATGCATATTACCAATCAAATCGCAATGATTTGGTCTTTAAAGGTGCAAATCTGGCTGATGCTCAGTTTATCCGCTCAGGTACTGATCTGATTATTCGTGCATATGCCTCAGACGATTCCGTTACCCTTCCGGATTATTTCAACTACAGAAATTATTACAGCAGATCTTTCAATTTCGTATTTGATGATCAGACTATTTCTATTGATGAAATTAAGAATAACTACACCTTTACTCAGACCGGGGATGATAATGATAATGTTATTACTGGCTGGTATGGTAAAGATATTCTTAATGGCGGTGCCGGTAATGATACTTTATACGGCGGTGATGGTAATGACATCCTATATGGTGAAGACGGGGATGACTTGCTGAATGGGGATAATGGAGATGATATTCTCATCGGCGGTGCCGGTAATGACACCCTGAACGGCGGCAAAGGTTACGACATCCTTATTGGCGGTACCGGTAATGATATTCTCCGTGGCGGTGACTGGGAAAAAGATCGTTATGTATTCCATAGAAATCATGGACAAGATGTCGTAATGGATAAAGCATATAATCAGCAGCAAGGTGATATTTTGGCTTTTGAAAATTACAATAGTGATGAGTTATGGTTTAAACAAAATGGTAATGACTTAATTATTAGTCATATTTACTCAATAGATCAAGTAACCGTTAAAGACTGGTTTTATAGTAATGATTCCAGACAATACAGTATTACCACTTCCGATGGAAAAGAAATTTTTGCATCACAGGTTCAGCAATTGGTAACAGCAATGGCTGATTTCACCAAAAATCAGAATGATGAATTTTCTGTTGATGAACAAATGCTTCAATTTAATCATCAGACAACTATTACATCATATTGGGGTAATTAATAATCAATATATTTTCTAATTAAAATATCAATTTAGTAAAGGGAAAGTTCTATAATTAGAACTTTCCCTTTTTGCTTTAATGAAGTAATTTATCAAAATAAATAGTCAAAATAATTCACTAATAAACTATTTTGTATACCAATTATCTGTTTGTATATTTATAAATAAATGATTAAATATCAATCAAAAATAGTATTAAAGTAAATAAAATACAACATTTTAAATGCAGATACATACAAAATATAAAACAAAATATACAATTACAAATAATCAACTGAAACAAAGGTGCTTTTAGATATTTAAGCAAATTATATTCACACATTTATTTTTTCATTAGCAAATTTTTAACATTTATGTTTAAAAACATATTATTTAAATTGAAAAATATTTACTTGATATAAATAATTTTAATATTTATTTTCAAAAACTATAAGGAGCTAGAAATGATTAAAACTGTTAAAAAAATACAAACCGGGAGCGACTGGACAAAAGATCGCTATGTTTTCCAGCCGGGTCATGGACAGAGCATCATACAAGATAAAGGTAATGAATATGATATATCTCAATACAATGATCTTATTTTTCCGCAGGCTAAAGCAGCTAATGCTATTTTTACCCGCTCCGGTAATGATCTAGTAATCAAAGCATACGGTGCAACAGATGCTGTTATCCTGCCGGATTATTTTAATACTGATAATGCTGATAGCCGTGCTTTCAATTTCATCTTTGCCGATAAAATTTTATATCGCAATGATATCGCAGCGATGACATTCACACTGGATGGCACTAATGGCGATGATGTCCTGCATGGGTGGGATAGTAACGATATTATTAATGGCGGAGCGGGTAATGATATTCTGTATGGCGGGAACGGCGACGATACTCTTAACGGTGGTACCGGTAACGACAAACTATATGGCGGCAATGGTAACGATATTCTTAATGGCGGCGATGGCGACGACTATATCGTTGGCGAACATGGTGATAATGTACTTATAGGCGGCAACGGTAACGATACTCTGCTTGGTAGTGATGATGGCTATGATGTCTTGATTGGCGGGACTGGTAATGATGTTCTGGCTGGCGGTGAAGGTAAAGACCTTTATATCTTTCAGACAGGCCACGGTAATGACATTATCTACGATAAAAGCTCGTCCTCTGATAGTAATAGTTATAATGATGTTAAGTTTGAAAAAGCTTTTGCTGCAGATACCAGATTCAGCCGTTCAGGAAACGATTTAGTTATACAGGCTTATGGCAATAATGATTCAGTTACTCTTAGCGATTTCTTTATCACTCATAACTCATATACACGTTCATTTAATTTTATCTTTGAAGATAAAACATTAACTGCAGTCGATATTGCAAAAATGACATTTATCATAAACGGTACTGACGGTGATGATGAACTGCAGGGCTGGGACAGCAATGATATCATTAATGGCGGACTGGGTAATGACAGACTGTACGGCGGAGATGGAAATGATATTCTTAACGGCGGAGATGGAAATGACTTTCTTAGCGGTGATAATGGTAATGACTATTTAGATGGCGGAGACGGTGACGATTATATCGATGGCGGCGATGGAAATGACATTCTTATCGGCGGTAATGGTAACGATACGCTGATTGGCAATGCCGGATATGACATTCTTAACGGTGGTGCAGGTAATGATATTCTGAATGGCGGTGATTGGGCAAAAGATCGTTATATTTTTCAGTCAGGACACGGTCAGGACATTATTAATGATAAAGGTTATGAAGACAGAAATCATGAAAAGTACAATGATGTTGTATTTGAAAATGCGTTCTTCAAAGATGCCATTTTTAGCCGTTCAGGAAATAATTTAATTATCAGAGCTTATGGTAATCAGGATTCGGTTACTCTTACAGACTTCTTTAAACCAGATAGTACAGACACACGCGCTTTTAATTTTATCTTTGCAGATATCACTCTTCCGGCTGAAGCAATTGCCCAGATGACATTAGTTCTGAATGGTACCGATGGTAATGATGTACTACATGGCTGGGATAGTAACGATATTATTAATGGCGGGCTGGGTGATGATATTCTGTATGGCGGCAACGGCGACGATATACTCAATGGCGAAGCCGGCAATGACAAGCTATACGGCGGCAATGGTAACGATATTCTTAATGGCGGCGACGGTGATGATTACCTGGAAGACACCCAGGGAGATAATATTTTTATTGGCGGCAATGGTAACGATATCCTGCTGGGAGGAGACGGCTACGATGTTATGATTGGTGGTACTGGTAATGATGTTATGGCTGGCGGTGAAGGAAAAGACCTCTATATCTTTCAGACAGGTCACGGTAATGACATTATCAATGATAAAAGCTTATCTTCCGATTGCAATAACTATAATGATGTTAAATTTGAAAAAGCTTTTGCTGCTGATGCCAGATTCAGCCGTTCAGGAAACAATTTAGTCATACAGGCTTATGGCAATAATGATTCAGTTACTCTTACTGATTTCTTCATCTCAGATTATGCAAATACACGTGCATTTAATTTTATCTTTGAAGATAAAACAATAACTACAATTGATATTGCAAAAATGACATTTGTACTAGAGGGTACTGATAATGATGATGTACTTACCGGCTGGGACAGTAATGATATTATCAATGGTAAAAAAGGAAATGATATTCTTTATGGCGGTAAGGGCAACGATTACATTTATGGAGGACAGGGTAACGATACCCTTTATGGTGAAGAAGGTAATGATTCACTTTTTGGAGAAGAAGGTTACGATATACTGAATGGCGGTGCCGGCGATGATTATCTTTTCGGCGGTAACTTTGAAAAAGATTTATATGTTTTCAACGCTAATCATGGCAGAGATGTTGTTGAAGATATAGCAATAAACCGACAACAAGGCGATATTCTTGCCTTCAAAGACTATAGCAGCAGAGAATTATGGTTTAGTCAAAACGGAAATGATTTAATTATCAGTCATATCGGTACTTCTGATCAGGTTACCGTAAAAAGCTGGTTTGTTTCTGAATATAACCGTCAGTATAGTATAACCACTGCTGATGGTAAGGAAATTTATGCTTCACAAGTTGAACAGTTAGTAAATGCCATGTCGAGTTTTACTGCGAGTACTCATGATATTGCCACGACAGATAATCAAAAAATGCAATTTAATCAGCAGGCAATTATTTCTTCATATTGGGGAAATTAATTTATAAATAGTTATTTATTTATAATATCTGCTTCTCAAGGAATCCATCTTACGGATTCCTTTTTCATTATTAGTTGATATCTGATTTTATATTTTTTATGAAATATTAAAGTATTTATTTAAATAAATAAAATGTTATACAAAAACAGGCTTTGTAATCATACAAAGCCTGTTTTAAAAGTCTTAAGAATATCTCACAGTTATTTCACTGTTTCGAATTCATTTCTTTACACATGCATCCCTGTTAAACGGGCAGTATCCTGAGCAATCATCAGCTCTTCATTAGTCGGAATAACCAAAACTGCTGCTTTACTGTCTTTTGTGCTAATCACACCCGGTGTACCGAAGCAGGCTTCCATATTGGCATCATGATCCAAAATCATGCCAAATACATTCAGATAATTAACTACTTTTTCGCGCATTGTAGTTGAGTTTTCACCAATACCACCGGTAAATACCAATGCATCCAGACTGCCGCAGGCAACCATCATACCGCCTACATATTTAGCCAGACGGTAGGCAAATACATCCAGAGCCAGCTCGGCACCTTTGTGTCCGTTGGCAGCAGCTTCTTCCAGCATACGGCAATCGTTGGAAAGATTGGATAAACCCAGCATACCGCTTTCTTTGTTCAGCATTTCGGTAATTTCATCAATGCTCATTTTGGCATTCGCGGCCAGGAAAGAGAAAATACTCGGATCGATATCGCCGCAACGGGTACCCATAACCAGACCTTCCAACGGGGTCAGCCCCATGCTGGTATCCTGTGAACGACCGTTTTTAACAGCGGTAATAGAGGCACCATTACCCAGATGAGCAATCACCATGCTCATTTCATTAATATCACGGCGCAAAAATGCTGCGGTTTCCTGAGCAACATAACGGTAGCTGGTACCATGCGCACCATAACGGCGTACACCGTAACGGGTATACAGTGTTGACGGAATAGCATAATGATAAGCATGCGGTGGCATAGTCTGATGGAATGCTGTATCAAATACTGCTACCTGCGGCAGCTCAGGAAACGCCTGCTGTGCTGCCTGAATGCCCAGAATATGAGCAGGATTATGCAACGGAGCCAATACAATACAGGCTTCAATATCACGCATTACTTCAGGAGTAATCACTGTAGACTGGGTAAATCGTTCGCCGCCATGTACGACACGATGGCCGATAGCTTTGACACGGTCATATAAGCCCAGATCTTTTAACTGTTCCAGCAAAGCCATTACAGCTGCGACGTGATCATGATTGCCGGTTAAAGCGTGTTTATGTTTTTCACCATTGATTTTAAAGGTGATGAAAGCATCAGTATTACCTACTTTTTCAGCCAGACAGCTCATTAAAACTTCTTTTTCGGCTAAATCCATTACTGCGGCTTTTACTGAAGAACTGCCACAGTTAAGTACCAATACTAAATCCTGCTCACTCATGTTGTTGTCCTGTTATATCGTGATTATTAAATTCAAAATGAATAATTAATTTTATTCAGCGGGCAAACAGCGTGCGTGCACCTGTAAAACGCTGGCTAAAATAGGGCTGGTCCAGTCTGGCCGTGCGAATAACACCGCTGCTGGAAGGCGCATGAATAAATTCACCGTTGCCAATATACAGCCCCATATGTGAATAAGCCTGTCCCGAAGTGTTGAAAAACACCAAATCCCCAACCTGCAAATCTTTTGTGCGGATCGGGGCGGAAACAGCTGCTATATCACGTGCGGTACGAGGCAGATTTACCTGCAATGCCTGCTGGTAAACATATTGCACCATACCACTGCAATCAAATCCGCTACCCCGGCTACTGCCGCCATAACGGTAGGGTGTACCTATCAGACTCATGCTATGCAACAGCAATTCCTGACTCCCTGCCTGATGACTGACTTTAGTAATTCGAATAGGAGCCAGACGGGGTTGAGTACCAGACTGAACTATTTTTCGACTACTGCTTCTGCAAGCAGAAAGAAATAAAACAAGCGCACCTAAAACAGCACGCCGCTGTGCATTACATGTAACCATTAGTTATTTGCCCTGTTGTGATTACCTGAATCATGCTTACTCAGTGAATATAACATGAGTTGGTAATAATTGCTCTAAGCATTAAGGCTTAAATGACAATCATTACATTAACTAACCTTGTCGTACAAATCATACAAATTTTACCATTTTGAGAAAGCCATATCGCTCTGAGAAGTTTTAATCTCTTGACAGTGTCCTTGCGCAAGAATAGAGTAGAAGCACTAATTGATAAAAGCCAGCTGAATTAAAATGCTTTCCAACGTTTTTTACTGTAATTACAGGCTTTTATTCGAAGCAATACTTTAAAGCATCGCTTACTAAACAAAATACAGGAAGCAATATGCAGGAATTTGCACCACTAGTTATTCGCAATCATCATCTCATTCCGATTGTTCAGGGCGGTATGGGCGTAGGTGTTTCCGCCTCAAGTCTGGCCAGTGCAGTAGCACGAGAAAATGGAGTAGGAACGATTGCCAGCGTGGATTTACGTCATTTGCATTCCGATTTACTTGAGCAGTCCAAAGAAAATCCTACACAGGAAAAATACGATACCTTAAACAGGATTGCACTTGATCGTGAAATCAAATCCGCACTTGCCCAGTCTGAAGGACGCGGAATGATCGCAGTTAATGTGATGAAAGCGGTTAAAGACCATCATGCGATGGTACAGCAGGCTTGTGAATCCGGTGCACACGCAATTGTAATGGGAGCAGGTCTGCCGCTGGACCTACCGGATATGACTGAAAATTTTCCTGATGTTGCTTTACTGCCTATTTTGTCTGAATCACGCGGTATTGGTATTGTGCTTAAACGCTGGATGAAAAAGAACCGTCTGCCTGATGCAATTGTAATCGAACATCCCGCCCATGCTGCCGGGCATCTTGGTGCAGCAACTGTTGCCGGTGTTAATGATGAACGTTTTGAATTTAAACGGGTACTGACTGAAACATTCGAATTATTTAAAAAACTTGATCTGGAACGGGAAAAAATCCCTTTGATCATTGCTGGCGGGATGGCTAATTTTCAGAAAATCACCGTAGCCTTACAAGAATGGGGTGCAGCTGCTGTACAAATTGGTACAGCATTTGCTGTGACTCAGGAAGGTGATGCACATATCAATTTCAAAAAAACTCTCGCCGGTGCCGAAGGCGAACAAATTGTAGAATTCATGTCGGTAGCTGGCTTACCGGCACGTGGCGTTAAAACTAAATTTCTGGATAGCTATCTGAAACGTGAAAGCGTATTACAGGCTAATGCCAAAGCAGACCCGCGGCGCTGTACGCAGGGGATTAACTGTTTGTCTGTATGCGGTTTACGTGATGGTCTGGAAAAAGTCGGACAATTCTGTATTGATCTGAAACTTGCTGCAGCCTGGCGCGGAGAAACTGACAAAGGTTTATTTTTCCGTGGTAAAGATCCGCTGCCATTCGGTTCAGCTATGCGCACTGTTAAAGAAACCATTGAATATTTACTGACCGGCAAAATTCAGGCTGTCCAGAAATCTGCCTGAAATTGCTGAATAATTTCATAAGCCACATGCATGCATGTGGTTTTTTATTTGTCTGTAACCGGTATTTTCTGGAGCTAAAAATGAATACTTACTGCCGCAGTAATTTGATTGGTGGTAGTATCAAAGCATTTACAATAATTTGTATTTACGATTATGAATCCGAAACTGGAATTGTTACAGCCCTATCCTTTTGCCAGATTACGTAAATTAATGGATGGTCTGGAACCACCGGCTGATCTCCAGCCTATATCATTACATATTGGTGAACCCAAACACCCTACCCCGTCGGTTTTAACTGATGCACTGATTCAGCATCTGGATGGACTTGCAGCCTATCCGGCTACTGCCGGCATTCCTGAGCTTCGTCAGGCTTGTGCTCAATGGCTTATGCGCCGCTACTCAGGGGTAAAAATTAATCCTGATACTGAAGTATTACCCGTGTTGGGCAGCCGGGAAGCATTATTTGCATTTACTCAAACCATCATTGACAGCAGTACTGAATATCAGCCTGTAGTTGTCAGCCCGAACCCCTTTTATCAGATATATGAAGGTTCAGCCTTGCTGGCTGGCGCGCGGGTAGAATATGTCAATTGCCGCGCTCCGCATTTTATGCCGCAATGGCAGGAAATCGATCAGAATACATGGCCAAAGGTACAATTGGTTTTCGTTTGTTCTCCGGGCAACCCCAGTGGCGCGGTAATGAATCTGGACGAGTGGAAAAAACTATTTGCCTTACAGGACAAATACGGATTTGTGATTGCGTCAGATGAATGCTATTCAGAAATTTACTTTGATGATGATAACAAGCCTCTGGGGGCATTACAGGCGGCTACTCAGTTAGGCCGGACATTCGACCGTCTGATTATGTTTACCAGCCTGTCTAAACGTTCTAATGCACCCGGACTGCGTTCCGGTTTTGTAGCAGGTGACAGTAAACTTCTGGCTGATTTTCTGCTCTACCGCACCTATCATGGCAGTGCCATGAGCCTGCCTACACAATACGCCAGTATTGCAGCATGGAATGATGAAGAACACGTCATTGCCAATCGTAATCAGTATCGGGAAAAATTTGATAAAGTAATTCCGATATTACAGCAAAAATTTGCCCTGCATAAACCTGATGCTTCATTCTATCTGTGGCTGAATGTTCCCGATTGTGATGATTTGGCCTTTACACAGAAATTATGGCAAAAAGCAGCGATTCGTGTATTACCGGGACGTTATCTTGCTCGTAATACACCATACGGTAACTCCGGAGCAGGCTTTGTGCGGATCGCACTGGTATCCAGTGTCGAAGAATGTGTTGAAGCTGCCAATCGTATGGTCAAACTGGCTTTTTAGAATTGGTTTCAAACAGATACTGGAATTAAAACAAAACCAGAATTGCCGGTTTCAATTTTAACAGCAATTCTGGTTTTTAATAGTATGGCATAAACAGCTATTGTTTATTCTACGTTCTGTACCTGCTCGCGCATTTGTTCAATCAGTACTTTAAGCCCTACTGATGCCTGTGTACATTCAATGGCTATTGCTTTACTGCCAAGCGTATTGGCTTCGCGATTTAGTTCCTGCATCAGAAAATCCAGACGTTTACCCACGCTGCCGCGATGTTCTTCTATCAGACGTCGTGCTTCGGCAATGTGCGTATTTAAACGATTCAGTTCTTCATCTACATCGGCTTTTTGCATAAACAATGCGAATTCCTGTTTCAGGCGCTCTGCATCTACCTGAGCCACTGCCTCGCGCAAACGGGCTTCAGCCTTATTCATATAGTCCTGCAATAATTGCGGAAACAACTGCTGCATAGCTGCCACGATATCTGTCATATCATTCAGACGATCCAGCAAATGCTGCTGCAGTTTTTTACCTTCACGAGCCCGCGCTGCTTTAAATTCGGTGAGGACTTGTCCCAGTAAAGTCAGTACACCGTTATGTAATATTTCCTCGTCTTCCGTTGGCGCCACAATAACACCGTGGAAATGCAAAATATCTGCAACAGTTAATTTACCTAAATCTTTATACTTGCGACGCAACTGTTGATTAAATGATGCCAGTTGTTCTACCAGTTTGTGATTAACCGGTAAATCATCAGTACTTTCGCTGGGCAGAGTTTGAATCTGAATACGGCATTCCAGTTTACCCCGTGCCACCTGAGAACTGATTAATTCACGCATCTTGCCTTCAAACGGACGTAATTCTTCTGCAATTTTAAACTGGATATCCAAATAACGATGGTTAACTGCTCTGAGCTCAACATTAATTTGGCGATTTCCACATTGTTCTGATGCATTTGCATAGCCAGTCATACTGTATAACATATATATTTTCCTTAAACCGTTTATTCCTGCCGGGTTATATTCAAACTGGCAATTAAATCAAGTATAACGAAAACGGCTTAATCCATAAAAGGTTTAATTGATATGAATCGCAACACACTGGTTATATAATTCTGCATTCATCTCCCGACAAAGTCTCTAAATATGAAAAACACACCTCTATCCAATCGTTCCGGACGTGCTGACGATGAGCCACGTCATCTTAGTATCGTGCCTGATTTCCTCGCACAGGCAGACGGTTCTGTACTGATTTGCTGCGGTAATACTAAAGTAATTTGCACAGCAACTATTGATGAAAATGTACCCGGCTTTTTAAAAGATCAGGGTCGTGGCTGGGTAACAGCAGAATATGGCATGCTGCCCGCCTCAGCCAATGGCCGTATGCGCCGCGAAGCAGTAGCAGGAAAGCAATCGGGGAGAACTCAGGAAATTCAGCGCCTGATTGGCCGTTCCTTACGGGCAGTCGTAGATTTAGAAAAACTGGGCAGCCGCCAGATACTGATTGACTGTGATGTTATACAGGCCGACGGAGGCACACGCACCGCCAGTATCAGCGGCGCTTATGTTGCACTTGCTCTGGCAGTCAGAAAATTACTGGAAAAAGGGCTGATCAGTGAAAATCCGATTTGTGAAGCTGTAGCTGCTATATCTGTTGGCATGATTGACGGTAATCTCCTGCTCGATTTGGATTATCCGGAAGATTCATCCTGTGATGCGGATATTAATGTAGTGATGACCGCCTCACAGCAGCTGGTTGAAATTCAGGGTACAGCCGAAGGAGCTACTTTCAGTATCGGTCAGTTAAATGATTTAATCACCCTGGCACAAAAAGGAATTAAACAAATTCTTGCTGCTCAGCAACAAGCATTGGCTGAAAATTAATTCACAAAAATACAATCACCTATTTTCCGAATTTAAACACTATTTAAAACAAGCTGCCTGAACCTGACAAAATACTCACTCAGCAGCTTGTTTTTGCATGATAAAAATGCTAAAAAGAATATCCGACAGGATATTTAAGCAGGCAGGGTTAACACAACCTGTCCTTTTTTGACATTATAACAACCCGGAAAGCAAGCAGTATTATGGCGTTAATCGTACAGAAATACGGCGGTACATCAGTTGGAACAGTTGAACGTATAAAAAATGTAGCTCGTCGTGTAGCACAAGCCAGAGCCAATGGTGATGATGTAGTAGTGGTTGTATCCGCTATGAGCGGAGAAACCAACCGTTTGGTTGCACTGGCACATGAAATTCAGGAAAAGCCCAATCCGCGTGAACTGGACGTTGTTTTATCAACAGGTGAACAGGTCACTATCGGTCTGCTTGCCATGGCTTTGCACAGTATTGGCGTAGACGCAAAGAGCTATACTGGCTGGCAGGTAGCCGTTAAAACCGATTGTGCTCATACCAAAGCACGCATTGATGCGATCGATGAGATACGCATCCGCACAGATCTCAATGCCGGCAAAGTTGTTATCATAGCCGGTTTTCAGGGTGTTAATGCCAACAATGATATTACCACTCTGGGTCGCGGCGGTTCGGATACCTCAGCAGTAGCACTGGCAGCAGCACTGAAAGCAGACGAATGCCAGATCTATACTGATGTGGATGGCGTATACACCACCGACCCGCGTGTCGTACCGGAAGCGCGCCGTCTCAATACCATTTCATTTGAAGAAATGCTGGAACTGGCCAGTCTGGGCAGTAAAGTATTACAAATCCGCTCAGTAGAGTTTGCCGGTAAATATAAAGTGCGGCTGCGCGTATTAAGCAGTCTGGAAAACAGCGGTAATGGCACATTAATCACATTTGAAGAGGATCAGAATATGATGGAACATGCGGCAGTATCCGGTATTGCTTTTGATAAAAATCAGGCACGAATTAATGTGCGCGGGGTACCGGATACGCCGGGAATGGCTTCACTGATACTGGGAGCTGTCGCCGATGCCAATATTGAAGTGGATATGATTATTCAGAATGTCGGCTCAGCAGGAACCACAGACTTTTCCTTTACCGTACCACGCAGTGATTATCAGAATACGCTGGATATTCTTCATGAAGTGCAGAAAACAATAGGAGCGCGTGAAGTCTGCGGCGATGATACCGTATGTAAAGTATCAATAGTCGGCATGGGCATGCGTTCACATGTTGGCATTGCTTCTACCATGTTCCGTACTCTGGCTAAAGAAAATATCAATATCCAGATGATTTCTACTTCTGAAATCAAAGTGTCTGTGTTAATTGATGAAAAATATCTGGAGCTGGCCACCCGTGTACTGCACCAAGTGTTTGAGCTTGATAAAGAACCAATAAAAAAAGGCTGAAAACTCCTTTTTAATTCATGTAAAAATTAACACAGGCCGGCTAAGTCACATCAGCCGGCCTTTAATTATTGTACAATTGCAGGTATTTGCATAAATTAGTGCTGTATCCATGTCTCATACACCAAAACGCGAATACGAAAACAATAAACTGATTAAACGACTTCGTCATCAGGTTGGCGCTGCTATTAATGATTTTCAGATGATTGAAGACGGCGACAAAATCATGGTTTGCCTTTCCGGTGGTAAAGACAGCTATGCATTATTGGACATCCTGCTCAGATTACAAAAATCTGCACCAGTACAATTTGAAATTCTTGCAGTTAATCTTGACCAGAAACAACCGGGTTTTCCTGTACATATACTGCCGGATTATCTGCAAAGTCTTGGCATTCCGTTTCAAATTATTGAAGAAGACACCTATAGCGTAGTCAAACGGGTAATAGATGAAGGCAAAACTACCTGTGGTCTGTGCAGCCGTTTGCGACGTGGTATTTTATACCGGGTAGCCAAAGAAAATAACTGTACCAAAATTGCTTTAGGTCACCATCGCGATGATATTCTGGAAACCCTGTTTCTGAATATGTTTTACGGAGGCAAACTTAAAGCCATGCCGCCCAAACTGCTGTCAGATAACGGTGAACATATCATCATCAGACCCTTAGCCTATGTTAAAGAAAAAGATCTGATCCGGTATGCACAAATGCTGGAATTTCCAATTATTCCATGCAACCTGTGCGGCTCACAGCCCAACCTGCAACGACAGGTTATCAAAGATATGCTCCAGCAATGGGACAAAAAGTTTCCCGGGCGCATTGAATCCATGTTTTCGGCCATGCAAAACATCGTACCCTCGCATCTGGCTGATTATCATTTATTCAATTTTGCCGGCTTGCAACGCGGACAGCAACTGCCACATGGCGGCGATATTGCCTTTGACCGTGAACATTTTTCTCCAATTACAACACCAGCACAGACCGGTGATATTAATCAGCCTGCCGGTGCAGGCAAAACTGTTATTAACATTTTAGATTCTCGATAGTAAGTCCCCTTATGAAACAACCAAGAAAAAAATTAACTCCTGCAAAAGCTATGGTTGCCGCTATCAGTGGCTATGCCATGGATGGTTTTGACCTGCTGATACTCGGTTTTATGCTCAGCGCCATCAGTGCTGATCTCGGACTGAATACTTCTCAGGCAGGTTCACTGGTAACATGGACATTAATTGGTTCTGTTATCGGCGGTATCGTTTTCGGACATTTAAGTGATCGCTTCGGCCGGATACGCATGTTATCGCTAACCATTCTCATGTTTGCCGTTTTTACTGGTCTGTGTGCGGTTGCACAAGGTTATTACGACCTGCTTATTTACCGGGCTCTGGCCGGTATGGGGCTGGGCGGAGAGTTCGGTATCGGTATGGCTATGATTGCAGAAGTATGGCCTGCATCAAAACGTAATCGCGCATCAGCTTTCGTCGGTATTGGCTGGCAGCTGGGTGTATTGGCGGCTACTTTTATTACACCATTTCTGCTGCAGCATATCGGCTGGCGCGGCATGTTTGTCGTAGGATTATTTCCGGCTATCGTATCCTATTTTATTCGTCATGATACCAACGAACCGGAACAATTTACCCGCGAACATAAAGCAAATGGTGAGTTGTCATTTTCTGCACGTCTTAAATTACTGGTTAAAGACCGTCAGACAGCTAAAACCAGTCTGGGTATATTTATTCTTTGCGCTGTACAAAATTTCGGTTATTACGGTTTAATGATCTGGATGCCCAGTTATCTTGCCAAAAAACTCGGATTCAGTCTTACAGATTCCGGCAACTGGACTGCGGTCACCGTTATTGGCATGATCATCGGTATCTGGCTGTTCGGTTTTCTGGCTGACCATTTTGCCCGCTGGAAAATCTTTCTGATTTACCAGATTGGTTCTTTTATCATGGTGGCACAATATGCACAGTTGCAGGACCCCACTGCATTACTGATATGCGGTGCCATTATGGGCTTATTTGTCAATGGCATGATTGGCGGCTATGGAGCACTGATTTCTGATAACTTCCCCCCGCATGTGCGTGCAACTGCCCAGAATGTATTATTTAATCTGGGTCGTGGCATTGGCGGATTAGGGCCGCTGGTTATCGGTTTTCTGGTTAAAGAATGGTCATTTTATGTTGCCTTATGTTTGCTGGCATCTATTTACCTTCTGGACATCATTGCCACTTTATGGCTGCTTCCCAAACACAATAATACCCCGTCCAATGATGACAATCTTGGTGTTATAGGCTGATTTATTATTCTTTCAGTGCAGATATATATCTCTGCACTGATTTTTTTACCATTAGGCCATGAGTAGAAATTATGACAACATTCACTAAAGTAATTTTATATACCGGAAATGATGGTTTTGCCCGCTTCAAAGAAGAAAAAATTGAATTAAACGAAGGTAATGAAAAAAGCCAGTTATCACCTTGGTTTAATGCAGAAGGTTTACAATTACGTTACAGTCCGGTGGGTTTTAAAAGTGATTTTCACTGCACTGGTAAACCACAATGGCTGATAGTATTACAAGGAGTGATGGAAATCGGACTACGCGATGGTAGTACCCGCCGCTTTAGTGCCGGAGAACATTTTTATTCTGCCGATACTTTACCCGAAGGCATTACCTTCGACTCAAATATTCATGGACACTGCAGCCGTCTAATTGGCGATGTTCCTCTGATTACGGCGTTTATTCGCGATTAAATCAAAGTAATCATTATATATACAAAGGAAAATAAATAATGTCTCAATCTATGCTGTTTACACTTCCGGATACCGAAGGCAATAACTTTAATATTGCAGAACATTTACCAGCTGTGGTTTATTTCTATCCGAAAGACAGCACACCAGGCTGTACAACCGAAGCACAAGAATTCAGTGCTTTACTGCCCCAATTCAAACAACTGGGTTACCACGTGATTGGTATTTCCCGTGATAGTATGAAAAGCCATCATAATTTTATCTGCAAATATGAACTTAACGTTACTCTACTTTCAGACAGTGAAGAAATAGCATGCAGACAATTTGATGTACTTAAAGAGAAAAACATGTATGGTAAAAAAGTATTCGGTATTGAAAGAAGTACCTTTATCCTGAATCAGGACGGGCAAATTACACAGGAATGGCGTAAAGTTAAAGCGGCCGGTCACGCCCAGATCGTATTAAATACACTGCAACAGCATGCCTAGTTACTCATATCAAGCGCCCTGCTGCTCATTAAAACTGGAATTCAATCCTGAGCAAAAATTAAAGGCTATCCATTGGCAAACACCCTTTTCCGAAGCCTTACCTGACCTGACTGGATTCTGGGCAAAACAGCTTGACTCCTATTTTAATGGCAGCCTGCAAAAATTTAACTATCCTCCTTCCACTGACGGCACTGCATTTCAGCAAAAAGTCTGGCAGGTTATTGCCAATATCCCCTATGGTCAGATTGCCACTTACGGAGATATCGCGCGTGTGCTAAACAGTTCACCCAGAGCCGTAGGTCAGGCCTGTGGTAAAAACCCGTTACCAATTATTATTCCTTGTCATCGGGTTGTATCAGCCAGTGGTCTGGGAGGGTTCAGCCTCAGTACCAATGCTTTTGAACTAAATATAAAGCGTTGGCTGCTTAAACACGAAGGAGCAACATGGTAAATGAAACTTTACCGGCAGAACTACTCGAACCAGTCGAGTCATTGCTCGAACATCTTTGGCTTAGCGAGCAGCTGGCATTCAATACACTGGAAAGTTACCGGCGGGATTTGAATAAAATTGCTCGTCGCATACAAGCCGAACATCTGAACTGGCTGAATGTAGATCCCTTGTCACTTGCATCTGCTGTATTTATTCCTAGTGAAAAACCATCTTCACAGGCACGGGCATTATCAGCCTGTAAACGTCTGTTCAGTTGGATGCATGAATATAACCGCCGTCAGGATATACCTACCGAACAGCTGCAAATGCCTAAAAAAGGGCAATACTTGCCGGATATTATTTCCGAAACACAGATAGATGCTCTATTAGCAGCTCCTGATACCAAAACCTTTCTGGGTCTGCGTGATAAAGCCTTACTGGAACTTATGTACGCTACTGGATTGAGGGTTAGCGAAGCTGTTAACTTACGAATCAATGAAATCGATTTACAAAACGGCCTGTTAAGTACCATCGGAAAAGGAAATAAACAGCGTATGGTTCCATTAGGGGAAGAAGCAACCGACTGGCTGGAAAATTATTTTACAGATGCCCGCCCTGCTTTACTTAAAGGACGTGCTTGTGATGCAGTATTTGTCAGTCAGAAAAAAACGGCCATCACTCGGCAGCTGGCCTGGATGATTGTGACCAAATATGCTAGTGCAGCCGGCATCCATCATCTTAGCCCGCATGGTTTGCGTCATGCTTTTGCTACGCATCTCGTGAATCATGGTGCAGATTTACGTGTAGTGCAATTGCTTCTGGGACACGCTGATATCGGTACAACACAAATTTACACACATGTTGCCAATGAACGCCTAAAACAGATTGTGCATCAGCATCATCCGCGCGGATAAAAAATTTTTTGTTTATTCTGCTTTGTATAGAGTAAGAGATTATAAATCCAGAAATTTTGTTTTTATTTATTGAAGAAGTAATAAAAAACTGTTCACAACTTGGTATATGCTGCGCAAATGAATAACACTTTATAAGCTTAATCAAATTAAATGACAAAGCTATTTAATTTTAAAACAAAAATATTAACCACTTAGAAAAAGATAAACCAAGTGAAATAATAAATTAACTAATATTTATACTTAATTTAAAAGATTCGAAATCATTTAAATTTTCAACTAGTTTATTTAATATTAAACTTGGATTTTCAAGTATAAAATAAATATTATTCTAAATAATTTTTATCTTTTAGCTTTTTATCTGAGTTCAACTGATCAAGAACCACGGCTATCGCCAACAAAGCAAAGAATAAAATTGCTAAAGATATAGATATTTTTAGAAAAATTTCAGCAGGAAAAATGTCCCACCATAATTCCAGCATCAATAAGACACACCAGAATATGAAAATATAAAGGCATCCTAATCCGGCTTTTTTAACCAATATCTCTCTCCATTACTAATAAATAAGCTTCTCTTCTCCACAATAAAAATAGACGACGCATATCTTTTTCCATTGTTACTACACGCCATCCTTCTTTAGCATTTCGATTTAGAAAGTTGGAAAATTTTACAGGATCTGCATTTGCCGCGCCCAGAAACATAGAAGCCAGAGCACCTTCCTGATAAATAACAACTTTATATTCTTTCATAAAAACTCCAAAATTTAAACTCAAATTTATAAAAAAAATAATATGAATTATAAATTATTTTTCTCAATAAAACAATTTTTAATTTATATTTACTATCATAAATTTAATTTATTTTTGCAATAACTTTTTTAAAATGGTTTTAACAGATGTTCAGCTTAAAACCTTGAAATAGACAATGTTCTCGTTATAATATCTGATTAGAATTGTAATTTGTTAATTTTTTCTGGTCATTTTATTACAATTAAAATACAATTATTAACAATATACTTTGCTTATTGAACTAAGGGACTCTTATGAGATTGAAATTTACAAAAATAATATTAATGCTGGCTGTTGCCGGTATGATTTCGGCATGTGGTAATAAAACTGAAAAATCCCCTGACAAAATGGTGCGCACTGGTATTCAGCGCATTATGACAGAAGACAATCAGTTTAATTTTAGTGGTTCTTATCAGACAGAATTTATTATTCAGAATAATGAAGATAAAAATTCTTCAGAAATAACCGAGCCAATAATTGCATCAGAAGTATCTGCATCAGAAGCCTCTGCATCAGAAGAATATGATGATGATACTTCAGAATTAACAGAGTATCACCGCAAACAAATGGATTTGTATAACAAATCTATAGGGCAATTTTTAGGACAATTCGGTAAATCTTTTTCCGTACCTTTCACTGGTGCTGTAGATATGAAAAAAGGGGTGATGGAAGTGATTCCTGAAGTCCGTTATGAAGATAAAAACGTACTGATTTCTTTTAAATTTCCTACCTATTTAGATTTTAATAATTTGTCCTTATATCTCGATGGTTCTGCAATTACACATCTGTCAGATACTATGCCTTACAATAAAATGGTAATTGGTGACAAATATATGCAATTTGCTGTACCGCAGGATAAAGCACAACACATACCTGTAGCAGATTTATTAAAAAGCTTACCTAAATCTGTAGATGACGGTTATGCATCAATTGATCCGAGCGCATTCAAAAAAGTAAATGTCGACGAATTTGGAAAAACACTGGAAGCAAAATATCAGGTTAATCTGAATACAGACTATGCTTCAAGCCTTAAATATAATACTGTACTTCTACAAAGTCTTTCTAAGACTCTAAAAGAGACAGCAGCCAAGGCTGATAAGAATAATAAATATAAACCAGAAGATTACGCTTTACTGGGGAATATAATTGACGCTTTAGCTTCAATTTATTCCGATAGTGATAATGCTCTTGCAGATACTCCTATGGGTGCTTATTTGGAGCAGCTCAAAAATAAATCTAATCTAATGGTAAATAATTTCTACTTTGATTCAAAAGGTCGGATTATAGGTGTACGCTTTAAGACTGACCTTCCAATGGCAATAACAGGTATGGAAGAGCCAAAAGGAACAATCAGAATAGATTATAAAGTTCGAATGGATTACACCGGAAGCCCTAAATTTACCATGCAGCCTACACCACAAAACTCAATCAATATAGGGGCTCGTCTTGGTTGGTAATGATTAATTTTCTTATCTGATCTGATTTAAATTTTTTAGCCAGTATGTTTTACATACTGGCTTTTTTCATTGATAAGTTATTTATTATATGTTAATTCAAAAACATAAATCCAGACAGAATGAATCACGACAAGTATACCTTGAGTGAATTTTATAGTCCTGTCATAACAAACTACCTACTCATTTGATATATACCAAACTGTCTGCAAATACAGATACCATAAGCTCAACGGTATATATTAGGTAAACATAAGTTAATATATTTACAAATAAAATAACATCTAACAAAAAATCGGTTAATTTAAAGGGAATTTTATGGGGTTAAATTTTACAAAAATAATATTAACATTGACTCTAGCTGGAATAGTTTCAGCATGCAGCCACATAAATGACAATTCACCGGATAAAATGGTGCGGACTGGTCTCCAGCAAATGATTTTAAAAGATAATCGCTTGAACTTCAGTGGTTCTTTTCAAGGAGAATATCATATTAATCCTAATACAAACAATGAAGATGAAATTTCTTCTGATACATCTGAAATAAACAAAACTAATGAAACACATAACAAGCTTCTAAATACTGCATCAAAACCACTACCTCAAACAGAAGCAGATGACGATGATGATGATAATGAATCAAAACCAAAAAATTCTCTGGCACCTTTTTTTGAGCAATTCAGTCAATCTTTTTCAATACCCTTTTCCGGTGCTATAGACATACGAAAAGGGCAAATGGAAATAATTCCGGAAGTTCGTTATGAAAACAAAAATGTACTGGTTTCATTTAAATTTCCTACCTATATAGACTTCAAAAATCTATCTCTATACACAGATGTTTCTGCTATTACACATTTGCTAGATAAAATACCTCATACTAGAATGGTAATTGGTGACAAATATTTACAATTAGCTGTACCAAAATCTCAAATAAAAAACATGCCTTTATCCGATCTGTTAAAAAGCTTACCAAAATCAATTGATGATGGTTATGCAGCAATTGAGCCGGATGCATTCAAAAAAGTAAACGTTGATGAGTATGGAAAAACCTTGAAAGCAAAGTATCAGGTTAATCTGAATGTAGACTACGCTCTAATGCAGAAAATTGATAATGCAATGCTGGGAAGCCTTTCAAAGGCTTTAAAAGAGACTGCAGATAAAGCTGATCAGAATAATAAATATAAACCTGAGGATTATGCTGCATTACAAGATATAATTGACGAATTCACTTCTACTTTTAATTCTTATTTTTTTGATGAACATAATTCTGATGACAGCGGTGTTTTTAAAAATCCCTATTTTGGAGTTATAAAGCAATTCAAAAATAATCAAATTCCTATACAATATAGTTATTACTTTGATTTAAAAGGAAGAATTATAGGCATCCGTGAACAGCTAGCATTTCCTAAGGAGGTGGAGAGTATAGGTGGAACAGTAAAAACAGATACCAAAATCCACCTAAAATACACAACAAACCCTAAATTTACTATGCAGCCACCTACGCCGCAGAATTCAATTGATATAATGTCTCGACCTGAACTCAATTAATTAAAATTCAATTTATCAGTTTCAAGTATTTTTAGCCAGTATACTAAAGCATACTGGCTATTTTATATTGATAATTTTTTTACTGAATATTATGTCAAAAAATGGATAAAGACTGAATTAATCACGCAGGGTATACTTTAACTATTTTCTATTGTTATTCATAATAAACTACTCTACACGTTTAATATATAAAAACCGTCTGCAAATACTGACGCCCAGATGGCTCTAGTACACATTTTGGCAAATATAAATTCATATATTTACAAACAAAGTATAAGCAAAGAATCTGGGTAATTTTAATTCAAACACAATTTTTATTCGATAATAATTCAATCTGTGGCTGATTAGTTTTAAAGTATGGCCAAATTAAAACTAATATGCTGATATATAAATAGCAAAAAGGACATATACTTATTTAAGTCTGCCCTTTTTACTATGTTCAGTGATTAACAGTTATATTGGCTGATTTTCGCTATTTGTTTCAGCTGCCATCTCTTTCATTGGTTCATCACTCAATGTAATGACTACGCCCTGCTCACCCAAATTAAGCTGGATATAGGCACTATTCTGGCCTTGCTGCTTTTCCAGCAATAATTGTCTGGCCAGTTCGGGGACAATTTGCTGCTGCAACATCTGTTCAAAATAGCGTACGCCCAAATCATGACCGGCTGTTGTTTGCGCCAGCGCCTCTACCAGTGTATTACTATACTCACAGATAACAGCAAATTGAGCTGCAATTTTGGCTGCAATGCGGTCTAGTTGCTGACGGATAATAATCTGCATATCGTCAGCTGATAACGGACGAAAAGCCAGTACATTCATACGCCCGAGCAAAGCAGGAGCAAAAACTTCCCGGATGGGCTGATCGACCAGTTCCAGTCGGGTTGGTAAATCGGCATCAGGAGCATTTTGTAAAGCTTCGCTGCCTAGATTGGATGTCATCAGCAGAATGGTGTTTTTGAAGTTGATGATGCGCCCTTCTCCGTCTCGCATAACACCCTGGTCAAATACCTGATAGAAAATATTAAGCACATCCGGATGGGCTTTTTCTATTTCATCCAGCAGTACTACAGAATAAGGACGCTTACGTACTGCTTCAGTCAGGACTCCGCCTTTGCCATAGCCCACATATCCCGGAGGCGCACCTTTAAGCTGAGCTACTGTATGTGATTCCTGATATTCAGACATATTGATGGTGATCATTGTGTCTTCACTACCAAAAAGTGATTTGGCCAGTGCTTTGGCTGTTCTGGTTTTGCCAACGCCAGATGTACCTGTTAGCAGGAATACACCAAGTGGTTTGTTGGGTTCGCCAAGTCCGGCTTTCTGGGTACGAATATGATTAACAATACTACTAACGCTGTCTTCCTGACCAATTACCTCACTGTTAAGTTGTTCAGATAAAGTCATCAGACGTTCAATTTCATCATCCAGCATGCGACCGGCAGGAATGCCTGTCCATTCACTAATTACACTGGCAATGACTTGCTGATCTACATCTAGGCTAATATTTTGCTGCAATTGCTGAAAAGACTGATTATGTGTATGCAGATTGCTTTCATGCTCATCTTTTGTACGCGCATCCAGTACTGCCTGAGCAGCTTCCTGCTCCTGAACAAATTTTTGTTTTTCTTCTTCTATTTCCTGCTCTAATTGCTGTAACTGCTGCCGGCACTGCTCCATTCTTTCGTTATCTATCTGGTGTCCGAGAAGAATATCCTGTTGCAGACGGTCGATTTCTTCTTGAAGCGCGCTGTGCAGGGAGATTTTTTTAATCAGATTCAGTGGTAATGTTTGCATACCAAGTCTAACTTTAGCTGCAGCGGTATCCAGTAAATCGATAGCTTTATCAGGAAGCTGACGATCCGGTAAATACCGACGTGACAATGTAACAGCGGCTTTAATCGCATCATCTTTGATATGTACCTGATGATGTTCTGCATAGAGTTTAGCAATACCGCGCAGCATCTGACAGGCTTTTTCATCATCCGGTTCATCTACTTTTACCGGCTGAAAACGGCGCTCAAGAGCAGCATCGGTTTCAAAATATTGTTTGTATTCAGACCAGGTTGTTGCTGCGATTGTACGCAACTGACCACGGGCAAGTGCAGGTTTGAGTAAGTTGGCTGCATCAGACCCTCCGGCCTGATTACCGGCACCAATAATGGTATGAGCTTCATCTATAAACAGGATGGTTGGTTCGGAAGCATGCTGAATGGCTTCGATTACCGTTTTCAGGCGCTGCTCAAATTCACCTTTCAAGCCGGAACCTGCCTGTAAAAGCCCCATATCAAGAGCAAGAATATGGGTATTTTTCAGATGGCTGCCCACTTCGTCATTGGCGATTTTCAATGCCAGCCCTTCAACAAGTGCTGTTTTACCTACTCCCGGTTCACCTACCAATATTGGATTATTTTTACGTCGTCTGCTCAAAATATCTTCTATTTGGCTGATTTCTTCATCCCGTCCGAAAATTGCATCAATATATCCGTCTCTGGCTCTTTGAGTAAGATCGATGGTAAAACGTGACAAGGCTTCCTGTTCTGCCGGCGATTGTTTATCCTGTAAGTTACTGGTATTAAGTATATTCTGTGTGGCTGGTGTTTCAGCAGGTTCTGCTGCTTTACTATCGGTATCTATTTTCTTGGTGAAGATCGCATCATTGTCTGTGTTTGCTTCTACTGAGTATTTATCAAGCCATCGTCCTGCTTCAGCCAGTTGTCCTGCTCTAAATATCAGTAACTGCCATAAATCTGTAAGTGTGAAGATGCTAGGAATTTTCTGGATAGCTTCAAGCAAATGCAATGAGCGGACTTCTTCCTGTCCGTGTTCAATAGATGCTAGCATCCATGCCTGCTCTATCCATTTAAGTAATGCGCGTGAAAGCTCAGGTTTCTGAGGTACTCGCTGCCAGGGCAATTTATCTAGTCCGGCCAGCAAATCATCCCACAAACGGTTAACGTTGATTTCGTTCTGACGCAATAAGAGATTCAGGTCATTATTATCTGTTTCAAGTAATTTGACGAGAAAATGTTCAGGCAATATTTCATGATGGCCACGGCTTAAACAGAAGTTAGCAGCCTCATTCAGTGCCCGTGCACAATTTTCATTGAGTTTTCTTAATAATTGCATTGAATCTTTCATTACGGCTCCGGCTAAATACATAAAAAGGCGCACAGATGCGTGCGCCTTGAGTTAATTAAAATTAACGGTTCTCAACCCAGCTGTCGGAATGAACAATATTGCCATCCTTGTAAGCCCAGGTGATTTTTTCGTAACGCAATTCCACTTCTTCAAGATGGTTATAGCGTTCTTTACTGGTTTCTTTAATGTTGTGCATTTTAGGACGCACAGCCACTACTTTCACATTTTCTAGCAGGGTGTTGAAATATTCTTTCTCCTGACCTGCATCGTCAATGCGATACCATTTAAATTCCAGGGATTTAAGGTTCTGACCATTAGTTACTGCTTTGTAAAGATATGGTGAAGAAGCATCATATTCTTTTACAAAGGAAATAGGTTTGTGTACACGAGTACCTGTCAGTTTACCGGTATTGCCGTCAGTAGGAATATAAACTTCGTGATCGAATGCCAATACTTCTACTGAGCCTTCACGATTCTGTACAGTTACAGAGCCTTTAACCTCTGAACCACCGTCATCCTTGATCCATAAATAAGCAGGAATTGCCATATGAATATCCTTTAATTAGTTAATAAATATTACATTAGTCGGTATGATTCATATCAACCAAGGTAATTTCGACACGACGATTTTTACTACGCCCTTGCGGGTCGTCGTTGGTTGCTATGGGTTTGCTATCCCCATATCCCTGTACAGTAAAATGGTCTTCCGGAAAGGTGGATGCACTCACTAGCCAGTCACGTACAGCTTCAGCTCTGTGAAATGACAGAGTTTTGTTGCTGGCAGCATTTCCGGTGTTATCGGTATGACCATCTATTAGTACTCTTTTATTCGGGTTCGCCTGTACCCAGGTTAATACCCCTTGTAAAACCAGTTTGGCATCCGCTTTAAGCTGACTCTGACCTACGTCAAACAATGCTGTGGTATCTAAACGGATAATTTGTTTTTTCTGCTTCTCCATCTGGAAAGAATTTATGTCTTTATTGATAACTGCTAATAATTCGGTAGCATGATATAAACCGAATCCCATTCTTCTGGGCTCACCGAATGTCTTATAGTCCTGTAATGTCTGCTGAATGATTTTTAAATTTTTAATACTGTCCAGACGTTCATTTTCAAGATGCTGAGGTATCGCTATATATTGCTGATGAGCAGCAATAACCTCCTGCAGCCATTTTTTATTTTGAACAAACGAATACCCGGTACCAATGAGAATGAACAGCAGGAAACAGTCAATTGCGTAACACAGATATTTTGCACCTTTACTTAAATAGTGCTGGCGTACAAAGCTATTCTCAATAACCGGAAAATTTTTCAGACCATTAACTATAAAAGTATGAACCGGACTAACAAATCCTGTTTTTTCAATTTCAAATTTACGCCAGTCTGCTTGCTGATTAGTATTGAAACTGTTTAACCAAACACATGACATCATATACAGAGAATGACGATATGATTTTTCCGGTAACAAATTTTTAATCACATATTTACTGAGCCATTGCTGATTCAGATAAAGTGTGGTTGTGGTTCTATAGTCCAGATGTTCCTGCTGTTGGGCATTCAAAGCTGCTCTGCTATCCAGCTGTTTTTGTAAGCAGGAGAAGTACTCTTGCACATCAGTACGCTCCCTGCAAAGCTGATTACTATTGTTTTCAGGCCAGTAATCAAGATTTTCATTAAGCAAATCGGTATGGATACCCAATGTCAGCGGCAGGCGGCGTTTGTATGAAGCCTGAATGGTTTCGATTTCCTGCCGCCATTGTGAAATACGCTGCTCCAGTGCTGCCACATGAGGATATTTATCTGGATTAAGTATCAGAAATATACCATTAGCAATTTTATTCTGTTCATCCAGATTTTGATAAATACTGATTAACTGCGCACAGTCTTCGACCCTAATCCACATTGAATCACGCAACAGTCTCCAACGTTCAGAAGATTCTATCCAATCAGATATATCATCGCCTGCTACGAGAATGATGCGCTGGGATTTAGGTATATTGTACAGACTTACTGCACTTTGCTTGCGAAACCAGAATTGATTCTGATACCACAGAAATCCGCATGCCAGTACTATGAGTATACTGAGGCATATTTTGATTACCCAGTATATATCCCAAATTTGCCAGATAAAATATAGCGACAGGCAAACAATCCAGACTAGCAGTAATGTGTAATAAATGCGTTTACTCATTTGGTACCTTATCCAATACTGGCAACCAGATTACTGAGATATTTATTAAGCACCAGATATATAACTATAGTGAACACCAGAAAAGCTAAACACCAGCTCACTGTTGAAAAAGACCGTATAGTAATCGGGCGCAATTTTCGATCAGTCTGAAGAGAAGGAATAATTATTTCAGGCAGATGCGAATCAATTTTGGTGATGAGTTCATTACGAGCATGTGTTTCTTCAAATAAATATTTACCATTAAATCCAAGAGCAAATACCAACTGCCAGACACTTAACAGCCAGAATGACGGATCCGGTTTATGCAATTCAGTCTGAATATCTTCAAATAATTGTATACCGGCATCATATTCACCAAATTGGGATACCTGTAACGGGCTGCTTTCCCAAATTGATTTACTTTTGCTGTCTAAAAAGCGTAATGCAAGCTCGTCAACAAGTGCAAACAATGCATACTTTATCTGTTTTCGCACATGCTCAGGCAGGTGATTTTCACTCAGTTTCTGATCAAACTCTGAAACAAAATGAATAGCAAGCAACTGCACTTCATCCATATCCTGAATGGCATGTCCCATGCTTAAGCGCGTTACAAATAAAATATAATTACGTAAATTTTCCCGTACGTAATCTGGAATTTCGTTATTCTTCATTTGGCACCGCATATAATTCGATATTTAATCCATCAAATGAATTAGGTGAATAAATACAGCATGATCTGGCTGCTATCATGGCTTTAAAGCCCGGGTGCGACTTATCTAATGCAAAATAGGTAGCTTCTGAACGCATGGGTAACGCGCTGGGTAAACGCTGCATCATTCTTAATGGAATACCATTGGATGCTGACGGCAGAATTCGCTCAACATCATCAGGTGAACCAATCTTACATAGTTTCGGAAAGCGTTCCTGAAGTTCATATAACGGAACACTGGCACGAACGGAAATATAGTAATCTGTGTTTTCATCCAGACGTGCATCTAACAGATGACCAATCCAGCGGGTATTACCAACTTTTTCAAGATCCACCAGTACCAGTACTGTAGGTATAACAGTATCCAGCAGCTCTATAAGCATTTCATTTAACCGGATGAATGTTGTACCTAAATTAAACGGATCGTATTGCGGTATGTCTTTGATACTGGATTCAATTGAAAACGACAGCAGACTTCCAACCAAACGTGCCAGTAAAATGTAGTAGTTTTCTGGTGCAATATTTTTATGTGTTTGTAACAGCACCATTTCCGGTATAGACTGATTGAGTATGTTCAACAGCCAGAATAATGAAATATCAGATACAAGAAAGTCTGCTGATTGCTGATTACGTTCTTTTCGTAATGAACCAAGTCGCTGACTTTTATTAAGCAGAATTTGTATCTGTCTTGACAGCATCTCCATTAGAAAAATATTGCTACCAATAAAGAATACTGGCGGTATGTATTGTGCATCAAGCTGCCAGATATTATTTTGATTTTTAATCAGACGAAGAATGGGTATTGCCAAAAAATTCTGACGGTTTTCATGAGAGAATTTCAGGCTGAAATTTAGTCTTTTTTCTGCAATTTCTGTTTGCTGGCTACCGTAAAGATCAGTAACCGAAACAAATTGTTTAGAAAATCGTAGTGGTGCATTACTGCTGTTTTCAAGCAGATTACTGCCTACGGTATTTAGTTCAGGTAATGTTAAGTATACTGTTGTTTCGATTATATCATCCGGTAATTGTGACAAGTCACGGGCAGGTGGCAAAAACTGCATCTGCTGTGAATCAAACCAAGTACCATCCTGAAATGATACTGCACAATCCGATAATTTAAGCTTTTTCAGAGTGAGACTATTAGTGTCTATTTCCATACGCATTACGCCCCATGGCATAATTCGCGTACACTGCATTATGCTAAAAGCATTTGCCTGTTGCAGTAATTCCTGTTGCTGGAAAATTTGTGGCAGCAGTAAGGTACCTTCGTACCAAATCGGATTGATGATTTTCAACTTACAACCTGTTCTAAATTAGATAGATTATTCACATTTAGCTAATGATTGTTTGGATAACAATCGAGCACCACAGCTGGTTTTCATGTTTTCGAGAACCATAAGACGCCCCTTTACTGTTAGCTTGGGATCACCTTCTACAATGTAATGAGTACCACTACATTTCGGACAACTAACTTTATCGCCTTTACGTGCTACCGGTCTTCCTTCAATTTTTGCGATAGGATCACCTTCAAGTACTACCCCACCATGTGTAGTGGTATCTCCCTTACAAATAATAGCGCGTGACATTTAGCAATCCTTTATTGTTATCTACCGATAGGGAACTATCGGTAGATTTTCTCGCTTATACCGGATTATTTTTTAGCTTTTGGCATTTGAGATACTAATGAAAGATTAATATCCATACCTTCAATCTGGAAGTGCGGAATGACAAATAGTTTAATTTTGAAGAAACCCGGATTATCTTCAATATCTTCTACTACCACTTTTGCCTGACGTAACGGATGTGAAGCCTGCAGCTCATCACTTGGATCAGTCATTTCTGTCACCAGATTCTGTATCCAGTTATTCATTTCCACTTCCAGAACACGCCGGTCTTTTGTCATACCGATATTTTCGCGCTGAATCAGTTTCAGATAATGAGCCAGACGTGACAGCAGGAAAATATAAGGAAGACGTGAATTGATACGGCTATTGGCTGTCGCCTCTTTAGTATCGTACAGGGCTGGTTTTTGTGTTGAATTTGCAGAGAAGAAACATGCAAAATCATGATTTTTGTAGAACGATAATGGCACAAAACCCAGATTGGCAAATTCAAATTCCCGTGTTTCAGGAATTAATACTTCCGTCGGAATTTTCATTTGTGCGCCGGAACCCAGATCATATAAATGAATCGGCAGATTTTCAATCAGTCCGCCGGCCTGCGGGCCACGAATCTGAACACACCAGCCATTTTTAATAAAGCTTCTTACCATGTTGGCTGCAAATGCAAAGGTGGCATTAGCCCACAAATAACGATTGTGATCAGGGCCTTTAACTTCTTCACTGTAATTGAAACTCCGTACCGGTACTGTTTCACTGCCATAAGGCAAACGTGCCAGAAAGCGCGGTAGAGTAAGACCGATATAGCGGGCATCATCAGTATTGCGGAAGCTGTTCCATTTGATGTATTCAGCACGGTCAAAGTAGTTGCCGATATCTTTGATTGAGGCAACCTCTTCCATTGTTTCTTTACCAAAGAATTGAGGGCCTACAGAACCAATAAATGGCATATGTGCAGCAGCGGAAACTTTTGAAATATTTCTGAGCAGCTCAATGTCCTGAGGGGAGCGGTCAAATTCATAAGCCGAAATGATTGAGGCAAAAGGCTGTCCGCCCGGGGTGTCATATTCGTTAATGTAAGTATGGCTATACAGACCGCTTTGGATGACTTCCGGTGAGTCTTCAAAATCGCGAATCAGAGCATCTTTTGAAACATCAAGTACATCAATTTTGACATTTTGACGGAAATCGGTACGGTCAACTAAGAATTTCAGACCACGCCATGTACCTTCAATTGCCTGAAATTCAGGATGGTGAAGAATATTGTCTAACTGATTGCTGATTAATTTGTCCAGCTTGGCAATATGGAAATCCAGTAAGGATTTATCCAATCTGTCTACAGTTTGGGCACTGTCCTGAATCATTTTCAGGAATACGTTTATCGCTACTGAGATACGTTCATTGGTAGCAGATTCAGATAATGCTGTATTATTGGTGTAATGGTCAAAAGTCGGAGCTGTAGAGACGGTATTCAGATTTATTTTATCAAATAATGATTCATAAACAGACTGTTGAACAGCATTTCCCTTTTTAACGGAACCAGCATTCTGCACATTTTTTTGCATACTTATTTTCCTCTGCGGTATTTATTCTTTAGAAATGATCGGTGAGATTGCTTCAAGTTCTTTGCGCAACTCATCAGAAAGGTTTTTGTCCTGCAGAATTTTTTCCAGTTCTTTGCGTAAAACTGCATTGTCCAGAATATTGGACTTCAAATCTCTCAGCAGATTTCGCATAGCTAGCAACGATTTCAGTTCAGGTACTTGCTGAACAATCTGTTCAGGATGAAAATCTTTCATTGATTTGAATTCAAGATTCACAGGAATTTCGGAATTATCATCAGCCAGAGCATTTGGAACAGACAGTTTTACGGCTGGATTCATTTCAGCAAGCACTGCATCAAAGTTGTTTTTATTAATTGAAACTTTTTCACGTTCTGCCAGCGGAGTATCGCTTTCTTTGAAGCTGAAATCGCCAGCCACTAATAAACGCAAAGGTAATTCAACTTGTTTTTTAGCACCTCCTGTATGTAAATCCAGTTTAATATTGACACGTGCTGGTGGTACTTCGTTCTGAAAACTTTCTGACATGATTACTCCTTGTTGAAATTTGAATACTGATAACAGATCAGAGTCATTACATTACTGCGTTTTGATACGGAATATATAGCAAAATGAAAATTTTCAATAAATTTTGTTTTAAAAATTTAATAATAATTAAGTTACAACAGCTTTAAATTAATTGGAAGTTAAATTAAATTTTATTCTGCCCATATATACATGTTTTAACTTATTTTGACTTATTTTGGTTACCAAGTAAATAATTTTATAAAATTTAATGCTATATTGATTACAAAAATCATTTTATCTGTCGTTTATTAACCAATTTTTTTCATAAATTTTATCTATGAAAAAAATTAGTTAAATATTAGCCATAATAAATATTAAATTTTTAAAATTATTGTAAAGATTTCTTTTATTGAATATATGTAAATAATTATTTTTTAAATGAAATATAATTTTCAGCTGATAATGTTCTGAACATTTTTTATTCAATTTAACCAAAAAAATATAATTATTTTATTGATCATAAAATAAAATTTTATAGAAAAAAACTATAATCTAATTGTGAATTCATTTTTTTTATTTTTCAAACCAGGTTTCTTTATTCCTATACGGTATATTGCTGCAATTGTTTTAATACACGCCGGCTAAGGATACCTTCAGGCAGACGAAAATCCAGAAGCATACGTGTCAGCCTTATGGCCTCGGTATGCCATTCAGGCTGTTCAGCTAGTGAGCGGTTATTTAATGCATTCAGAGTGTGTCCGTGAACAACAATACCATTTTCCTGCGCTGACATCTGTGCCTGCATCAATAAAACAGGGGCATGTTCGGCGCGCAGCCAGTAGCGTTCATGATTAATGATCTCCTTCCCCTGACTATCCTGACTAATATCAGGAGCAATACCTAAAGCACGCAGTAATGACCACTCAAAATAACGCAGTGCAGATAAGTGTTCGCCGTTTGAAATATGTTGTAGTACGGTATGTAGTGCCGCGTGAACATCAGGTAACGGATCCTCCCGGGCTGTTAGTTTTAATACCAGCTCATTTACATACATGGCACTGAATAACGCCTGATTCTGAGGCTGAGGCCAGCCGCCTATCCATTCTGCCCGGTGCAGAGTTTTCAATTCATTATTCCCATACCAGGATAGCTGTAGTGGCACAAAAGGAACGAGTACACCTCGCAATTCACTTTGCCGGCGCCTCGCACTGCGCGCCAGCATCACTACTCTGCCATAATCCCGGGAAAATACTTCAATTTGCAGACTGCTTTCACTCCATGGACGGGAGGTAAGCAAGAAAGCAGGTTGATGATTGATGCGATTATTAGACATAGCCGTTTTATGTCAGATGTGGATTTTTCAATTATAGCCGGTTATGGCATGCAATTGACCATATACAGGAAAAAGCGGATAATTCTATTAACAATATAGACTATATTTTTCAGGCAGCCGGCTATTTTAAAGCCGGCTGCCTGAATGTATTCGAAATAATCAGGAAAGTTTAAATACCCATGAAAGCACCAGAATTATTATTGCCCGCTGGTGGACTGGAGCGGATGCGCACAGCCTTTGATTATGGCGCAGATGCTGTTTATGCCGGCACGCCGCGTTATTCTCTGCGCGCACGTAATAATGAATTTGCACATCTGCCAGTACTGGAACAGGGTATTACTGAAGCACATGCACGCGGAAAGAAATTTTTTCTGGCCAGTAATATTTTGCCACATAACGCAAAATTGAAAACTTACCTGGCCGATATGGAACCGATTATTGCTATGCAGCCAGACGCGCTGATTATGGCTGATCCGGGTCTTATTATGAAAGTGCGTGAAAAATGGCCGGAAATACCGATTCATTTATCCGTTCAGGCTAATACCACCAATGCATGGGGGGTACAGTTCTGGCAAAGTATCGGCATAGAACGTATTATTCTGTCGCGCGAACTCAGTATTAATGAAATTGCCGAAATCAGGCAGCAATGCCCGGATATTGAGCTGGAAGTATTCGTTCACGGAGCTTTGTGTATTGCCTATTCAGGCCGCTGCCTACTTTCCGGTTATTTTAATCATCGTGATCCTAATCAGGGTACTTGTACTAATGCTTGTCGCTGGGATTATAAAGTACATAATACGGCTGATAGCGACAGTGGCGATGCTCAATTATTACCCGATTTTGACTTTAATCAGGCGAAAAGTCTGGCTGATAATGCATTATATGGCTTAAATGACCAGCAACGTCACCCGCTGGCAAATAAAGTCTATCTGATTGAAGAAGCAAACCGGCCTGGTGATATGATGCCCATAATGGAAGATGAGCATGGCACCTATATCATGAATTCCAAAGATTTACGCGCGGTAGAACAAGTCGCCAAACTGGCAGAAATCGGTGTAGATTCTTTAAAAGTAGAAGGCCGGACTAAATCAGTCTATTACGTAGCCCGGGCAGCACAGGTATACCGGCGTGCTATTGATGATGCAGTTGCAGGTAAACCTTTTGATTATAGCTTACTGGCAGAACTCGAAGGATTGGCCAACCGGGGTTATACCACTGGTTTTCTGGAACGGCATCAGACACAAGAGTACCAGAATTACCTTTCTGGGCATTCTTTATCAAAACAAAGTCAGTATGTAGGCAAAGTTACGGCTGTTGATTCTGAAGGATGGGCAACCATTGAGGTAAAAAATAAATTCAGCCTTGGTGACCAGCTGGAAATTATTCATCCGGGCGGTAATCAGATTATCCGCCTTGAAGCAATGACACGTAAGGGCTATCCGGTAGAAGTGGCTTCCGGAAACGGAATTGAAGTAAAAATTCCACAGATGCTTGGCAAAGATAATGCACTGATTGCACGCATTATTCCCCAGGCAGAAGCTAATTAAATTAGCTTCTGAAAAAGCCATAGTGATATTACACTATGGCTTTTTTATTATCCGTTTCTATATTTGTGTAATTTACAGCCAGCCTTGTAAATGCTGCGTCACAAGCGGAGCCAGTATTTCAACCCATTCATGCTCACTATTCATACAGGGAATATACTGAAACTGTTTTCCGCCATGCGCCAGAAAGTCTGCTTTACCACGAATATTGATTTCTTCAAGTGTTTCCAGACAATCAGTAACAAAACCCGGACATACGACATCAAGTCTACTGATTCCGGCCTGAGGAAGCTGGATAAGCAAATCCTGAGTACTTGGTCCGACCCAGGGTGCATAGCCAAAACGGCTCTGAAATGCCAGCCGATATTCATCTGATTGCAGCCCAAGCTCTTCAGTAAGTAAACAGGTCGTGGTTTTACAATGCTCAACATAACTATCGCCAGCCTGATGCTGAGCCTCTGGTATACCATGAAAGCTTATTAATAAACACTGTCCTCTGCCATGCTTTTGCCAGTATGTCTGAATATGTCTGGCCAGTGTTTTTATATAATTGTTATCTGCATAAAAGCCGGTGATACTTCGTACTGCCATTTGTACACGTTGCTTAAGCATTACCCGCCAAACCTGATCCAGTGCAGCACCACTACTGGAACCCGCATATTGCGGATACAACGGCAACACCAGTAAATTCTGCACGCCAAGCTGCTTCATTTCTTGCATAACATCAATTACGCTGGGCTGTCCGTAGGTCATAGCAAAACGAGTAATAACACCGTCTGGCATAGTACTGGCTAAAGAAGCGCTAAGTAGTTGTGTTCCAGTCAATAAAGGGGAACCGGCTTCCTGCCAGATGGTGCTGTACGCGTGGGCACTTTTACGTCCGCGAACAGGCAAAATAATCCCGCGTAATATTAACTGCCATAAAAAACGCGGTAATTCGACTACACGCTGGTCGGATAAAAATTCGCGTAAATACGGGCGTACAGCCTTAGGTGTAGGTGCAGCAGGTGTACCAAGATTCAGCAATAAAACACCAATTGCCGGTTTAGAAGTTTTTGGTTCAGAAAGAAAAATTTTTGACATAATTTTTGGCAGCAATCGATTATCAGTCAATCAGATAAAAGTGCTGCGAGTATAGCCTATATCCTCTGCTTGTTAGCAATTTCGGCAGTTAATACTTTACTGACATCAGGCATTACCTCTACAAACAGACCTAATACAGCGATTATCTGTGCTCTAACTAATCTCTGCTCACCCAGATAAAACTACTTTAGTTTACAGACAGACTGGTAAATCTTTATTTATCCCAAAGCGCCTGAAAGGCTTTTACTACTTTTTCAGGATCAGCTGATTCAGTAACAGCACGAACTACAGCCAGAGAGCTTACGCCGGTAGCCAGTACATCGCGTGCATTATTTAAATCAATTCCACCAATAGCAACTGTAGGTGTATTTCCGGCTTGAATCACGTATTGCTTTAATTTGTCCAATCCCTGAGGTTCAGTAGGCATAGTTTTGGTTGTAGTAGGAAAAATTGCCCCGCAGGCTACATAGCTTGGTTTAACTGCTAATGCTTTACTCAGTTCTGCTGGCGAATGTGTACTTACCCCCAGCCTTAACTCTGAACTCTGAATCATTACTAAATCAGCACTGTCCAGATCTTCCTGTCCGAGATGCACCCCATACGCACCGCAATCTACAGCTTCCCACCAGAAATCATTGATAAATAGTTGTGTAGGTGTATCTTTTGCATAAGCGACACTGCGTTGAATTTCACGGTACAATGCTGAACCAATCAGAGTTTTATTACGCAGCTGCACAGTATTGGCTCCTGCATCGACCATCCGCGCTACCCAATCCGCAGTAGGAACAACAGCATAGAATTTCAGCGGAGCAACTATAGGTAAAAACGAATTTGCATACATAAAATATTCCTTTTGAAATAAAAATCTTTATAATGATAGTTTTTTCACGCAGCACTGCATACACACAATAATGTTTGCAGATGTCTGTACTGAATTTTCCACTTTTACAAATATATTATGGCCTCAGACGCATCCTCTGTTCGCTCTCCCCTGATCACCCGGGTTAATTATACTTTTGCTGCATTATTATTCGGCACAATTGCATACTTTATTTATTGGGGGCTTGGATATACCAACCATCATTCTCCATTATTATTTGTTATTGCCACTCTGTTTGGCGCCTTCATGGCATTTAACATCGGTGGCAATGACGTTGCCAACTCCTTTGGTACCAGTGTAGGCGCCGGAACCCTTACAATACCGCAGGCATTGGGTATAGCGGCTGTTTTTGAGGTTTCTGGTGCGGTTATTGCCGGCGGCGAAGTAACAAAAACAATTCGTCACGGCATTATAGACCTTGGTGCCATGCATTTAACACCTTCACAATGCATTAATGTCATGCTGGCAGCATTACTGGCGGCGGCAATCTGGTTGTTAATTGCTTCCAAAAAAGGTTTACCGGTTTCAACAACACACTCGCTGATAGGTGGACTGGTGGGTGGCGGATTGTGTCTAGGCTATTTGATAACGGGTAATGGCAGCGCTTTGGATTTAATTCAATGGAACAAAATGGGAGAAATTGGTCTGTCCTGGGTTATCTCACCTGTTTTAGGAGGTGCATTTTCTTATATCCTGTTCAGCCAGATAAAAAAGCATGTACTGGACTACAATGACCGGATGGTTATAGCTTTAAAAGAAATTAAGCAGGAAAAAAAAGCATATAAAGAAAAACACAAAATCTGGTTTGAAAAGCTAAGTGAAACCGAGAAAATTCGCATTTCCTCTGCTATAGCCCGTGATGCCGAAAATTACAGTGATCCTGATTATAGCGTCGAAGAGCTCGAATCAGATTACTATAAAGGTTTGGCAGATATCGAATGCCGTAAAAATAACATCGACGCATTTAAGGCACTGCATAGCTGGGTACCCTTAATTTCAGCCTGTGGCGGCATGATGATTACCGCTATGATGTTATTTAAAGGGCTGACTAATCTGCATCTTGGTTTATCTGTGATTACCAATTTCCTGTTAATCATCATGATTGGCGCATTAATCTGGATGGCCACATTCATTTACGCCAAAACCTTAAGGCGCAAAGATTTAAGCAAATCAACCTTTCTGATGTTCAGCTGGATGCAGGTATTTACTGCTGCCGGCTTTGCTTTTAGTCACGGCGCTAATGATATTTCCAATGCAGTTGGCCCGTTTGCCGCCATTATGGATATTATCCGTACCGGTGATATAGGTATAGATGCCAATGCCATGATTCCGGCACCAGTGATGATAACATTTGGTGTGGCACTGATTGTTGGATTATGGTTTATTGGCAAAGAAGTCATCCAGACTGTTGGTACCAATCTGGCCAAAATGCACCCTGCTTCTGGCTTCACAGCAGAGCTTTCCTCTGCAGCTATTGTGATGCTAGCTACACTGATGGGGCTGCCGGTATCCAGTACACATATTCTGGTTGGGGCTGTTCTGGGTATAGGACTGGTTAATCGTAATGCCAACTGGAAATTGATGAAACCAATTGCACTGGCCTGGGTAATTACCCTGCCCTCTGCTGCAGTTTTATCTGTATTGATATTTTTGGGACTCAATTCATTTTTTTAAATTAACAATTATCATAATGAAACCGGATAAATATGCTTATCCGGTTTCATTATGATTAAAGCGATTGTCTAAAGTAAATTTTCCCGGATTTTATAGAATAAATTTAACTCTGATTTGAATGACACTACAAATAGTCGTTATTAAATTTCTTTTAATACTTTTTTTCCAGATTTCTTAAATTTACAAAGTAATTTTAAAATCAAATTAAATTTTTTAACTTAATCACCGGCTGTTTTTTATTCAACCATTTAAGCTAAAATGATGACTTTTGTTAGAAACTCAGCATAAACTGGTCGTTGCCAATGAATAACCTGCTTAAAAAATTTTATATAGATCCCTTTTTGCTGGCAATGCTGACTGTTGTAGGTACAGCTACTGTTTTGCCTTGTCAGGGCAGCACAAAAACATTCTTTAGCTATCTGACCACAGTTGCCATTGCCTTACTATTTTTTATGCATGGTGCAAAGCTGTCACGGCAGGCGATTACAGAAGGTATCAGACACTGGCGATTACATTTAGTTGTATTTTGCAGCACATTTATTTTATTTCCGCTAATCGGTTTAGGTTTGCGTATTCTGGTTCCCCACTGGCTCTCTCCCGAACTGTATCTGGGCTTTCTGTATTTGTGCGCATTACCGGCTACAGTACAGTCCGCAATTGCTTTTACTTCTGTTGCCGGCGGAAATGTTGCAGCAGCAGTATGCAGTGCATCTGCTTCCAGTATCCTGGGCGTTTTCCTGTCACCTGTACTGGTTGGTCTAATGATGCCCACCAGTGGCAACAGCGTGGACACAACAGCTGCTATCGAATCGATTTTATTACAGCTAATGCTGCCGTTTGTTTTAGGCCATCTGGCCAGACCATTAATTGCAAGTTGGATTCATAAACATAAAGTATGGATAAACCGTACTGACCGCGGCTCGATTCTTTTAGTCGTTTATGTAGCATTCAGTGATGCTGTTGTTGAAGGACTATGGCACAAAGTTAATCTAGGCTCAATTGGTATGATTGTGATTCTGAGTCTGTTGATTCTGTTTCTAGTTATCAGCATTAATACACTGGTTGCCCGTTCATTGGGCTTTAACCGTGCTGATGAAATTACTATTGTCTTTTGCGGTTCCAAGAAAAGTCTGGCAAATGGCGTACCCATGGCCAATGTACTCTTTCCTGCCAGCATAGTAGGCATTATGTTATTACCACTGATGATTTTTCATCAGTTACAACTAATGATCTGTGCAGTGCTGGCGCAACGCTATGCACGTTTGAATAAAACGGAATAGATTACCTTCGAGTGTAGGTTTTATTTCTAATAAAGCTTACTATTTGGTTTTTTATAATCTCTATATCATAGTGCCAGCAATAAGATTTGCTGGCACTTAATCTATTTACATCAAATCACTCAATAATGCTGCATATATCGTATTTACTTGATTTTGATACAATGGCATAAATCAAAAATATAGGTATACCATAAGCTGAAACAATTAGGTTTAAAAGTAGCTGCTGTGAATAGACTAGTAGTCACGAGTTAGGGACAAAATATTTGTAACTAATTGATTTATTTTATCTTATGGTGCCAGTAATAGGAATCGAACCTACGACCTTCGCGTTACGAGTGCGCTGCTCTACCAACTGAGCTATACTGGCTTCCAATTCAGAATACTCTGAATGGCACGCAGTATAGCATAATCGCTCTATACTCACCATTGCTATCCAATTTTATTTATTTGTTAATATAATAGTTTTGACCATAAATATAATATCTGTTTAATTGAGCCCCAAGTTATTTCTGCGCTTTATACCTGAAATTTTTAATGGGGCTTTTAATAATTGAATTGAATATTAAAAATATTCAGATTTTATCTAAAATAATTTATATTTTATTTTCTTCTTCGAGATTAATTTTTGTATCTCAATAAATTAATAAAAGATTTAAAAATTGATATTAGCCGCATTTCGGTCAAACCACATAATCAATTATCTTCTCTCAGATTTATTTTTAATCAGATATTTATAAAAAAATTTTAATAATTAATGTTCATTCAATATTAGATTTTTCCAATTCAGTCTGAATAATAAACTTCGCTCTAAAAATTTAATCAAAATTTTTGAATCCATTCTGTATATTTAGCACTCTATACAGATATGTTGATAAAAATAGATATTTATTCAGGCTTATTCAGCATTAATTTTAAGCAGGATACAGTGGATAAAAAATGAAACAAAACAGAGAGCAACTCATTAAATGTGCCTGTCTGGGTGATGCACATGCACTTAATCAGTTATTGTTAGTATGTCAACCTGACATCAGAAGATTTGCCAGACGAACTTGTTCCACAACAGAAGATGTTGAAGATGCTGTGCAATTCACATTATGGCAGTTACATAGAAAAATCGGTACGCTGAAAACTATCTCTTCTTTTACAAGTTGGTTATTTCGAATTATAGAACGAGAATGTTATCGTTTATTTAAAGTCAGACAATCCAAAAACATTGAAAACCGGGCAGATATTGATGAGCTGTCTGCATCTTCTGCAGATATCGATCTTAAAATAGATCTAACTAATGCAATTATTTCTTTACCTTTGATTTACCGGCAGGTGTTGATTTTGCGGGATATTCAAGAGTACTCCACGCCGGAAGTTGCTGAAAAGCTTGGCATCACAGTTGAAGCAGTTAAAAGTCGCTTACACCGTGCCAGATTAATGGTAAAAGAAAAAATTAATTTATAAAAATTTAAATTCAATAATTTATAGACAACATAATAGCTTTGTTCTTTTCGCAGAGAATTTATCAGGAATGTTAGTTTTAAATTTAAACTGGGAGATAAAATGACTAATCAATATCAATCAAGCAATGATTTTAAATACACTGCTGCATTATTAAAATATGCACCCGAAGAAACACAGGCATTTATAGATTTTGACCATAAAACCATCAAACGCAGAGAAGGAAATATTCCGATAAAAACAAGAGAGTTAATTGCTTTAGCCGTAGCACTCACTACACAATGCGCATATTGTATTGATGTTCATATTAAAGGAGCAAAACAAGCAGAAGTAAGTGAAGAAGAATTAGCAGAATTAATTTCAATTTCAGCTTCTGTAAAAGCAGGCGCAACCATGGCACATGGTTTGCTGGCAATGCGTTTATTTGAGTAATAAAATAGTTGATTTAGTAAAACAGTAATAAATACTTATGTATATACTTTGTAGGTGCAGCTATTTAAATTTTCTGGATTTCTAATTAGCACATAAAACTGAGTACACTCGAATGGCTAGTGTACTCAGTTGCATTATCTATAAATATTACATTAAAGCAAGACCTGATTTAGCGCTGTTTTTTCTTAAAATTATTCATAACCTGTGTCAGATTATGCTGCAGTACATCCTCTACTGCTCCGGGTACTTCGGCCATTAATTCACGCTGTAATGTGGTTACTAAACCAGCTGTATGCTTTTGTACTGCAACACGAACCATACCTGCTAATACATCAGTAAGATGCGGACGTAATTTTTCAGTTAACTGTTGCAGTAAAGCCTGCTCGGAAATACAGGTTACTGCCCTGTTAGCTGTACCTCGCGGTTCTATGACATGCATATGTACATGAATGATCGGCTGGCCATTATCACTGGTAGCAGAAAGCTCATCTTCTGTATTTTGCCGGCTTACTTCTGTTGGTATAACAGTAGACTGTTTACCTTTTAGCTGGATAGTACAGTTTGAGGGCAGATTTTCATCAACAGGAGCGCTTTGTAAACAGTTTTGTGCGGCCAGCCAGTCTTCCTGAATAAGCAAGGCTGTATCATTTAATGCAGATTCCTGCTTTTGCGCTTCTAGTGTACTTTGCTGCTGCCATTGTTTCAGATAAGCCCGATAAACCCGCTCACGCTGTACTGGATCAAGTAAAACTTCAGCAGGCTGGGATGTAGATACCGTTCTAGGCTCTGGCTCAGGTTGTCTGCTACGATTTTCTATCGTATTGGTAACTATCGGAGGCACATTGAAATCATGCGGGCGTCTTCTGGTTTTAGATATAGATAACGGCGGTGCATCTGATATGACTTCTTCCCGACGGTTTGACCGGCTATCTTGCTTTTTTTTGTGCTGGCGCAACTGCTCAAGACTTCGCTCCCATTCAGGCATAGTCTCTGTAGCCATTTTTGCAGGGCTGACAGTTGAATTAGCAACAGATTGCTGTTCAGGCAGATCATCACTCAAAGTAAAAACAAATTGATTTTGTTGTTCATACTGATTTTTCACCATGCCCTCACTTCTGATCAATCCGGTATATTTTAACTGGCTGTGCATATTTTTATGTAAGCCATATCTGTGTAATTATAGCAACTTTTATAAGTTAAAATGCTAAAATAAACTACATAGTGTTCAATTAAATTAGGAATAACACATGAGTACCATTGAACAGCGAATAGAGTTTCTGGAAGAAAGCAACGAGGCTCTGATGATGCAAAACCGGGTGCTGGCCACCGCAATTAAAGGTCTGCTGCGTGCCCTGCCTGCAGACATAGCTGAGCTGGCTACTGAATCCATACGCGCGGCTTTTGATAATGAAATTGCGGAATTACAGTATGAAGAAAATCCGCAAGTAGAATTATTTCACGATGCCACTTATGCATTTTTTCACGAACGTGAACATTAAACAAAACAGGCTGGCAATAATATAATTGCCAGCCTGTTTAATTAGATAGATTCAGTTAAAATAAATTATTATTTTCTTACATCTCTGCATAATTAGGTCCGCTTCCACCCTCAGGACAAACCCAGTTAATATTCTGCTCAGGGTCTTTGATATCACAGGTTTTACAATGTACGCAGTTTTGCGCATTAATCTGTAAATGCGGTTCACCGGCCTGATCTACAATTTCATAAACACCAGCCGGACAATAGCGTGTTTCCGGACTGGCATATTCACGATAATTGACAGATATCGCCAGCTCAGGATTATTCAATTTTAAATGTACAGGTTGATTCTCATCATGGCTGATACTGGCAAGATAAACACTACTCGTACGGTCAAAAGTTAATTTACCATCCACCTTAGGATAATCAATAGGCCGGCATTCTTGTGCTTTGCGTAAAGATGCATAATCCGGACTCCGATGACGTAGTGTCCACGGTGCCTTACCTCTGAAAATATATTCTTCAAGTCCGCTATAAGCCAGACCGCCAAACAGCCCCCATTTAAATGACGGCCGGATGTTTCGTACTTTATGTAACTCATGATACAGCCAGCTGTCTCGAAACAATTCACTATATTTCACTGCTTCAGTATTGCTATCATTACTGACATGTTCCTCTTTTAACACCTCAGCAATAGCTTCTGCGGCCAGCATACCTGACTTCATTGCTGCATGAATGCCTTTGATTCGGGGAACATTCAGAAAACCGGCAGTATCACCGACAAGCACGCCACCCGGAAAAGTCAGTTTAGGCAAACTTTGCAATCCACCTTCGCTTAATGCACGTGCCCCATAAGCAATACGAGTACCACCCTCAAGCACCTCCCGGATAGCCGGATGGGTTTTATAGCGCTGCATTTCAGAAAATGGTGACATATATGGATTCTGATAATCCAGTCCGACCACAAACCCGACAGCAACTTTGTTATCATTTAAGTGATAAAGAAATGAACCACCATAAGTTTTCCGATCTAGCGGCCAGCCAATTGAATGAATGACTGTGCCTGGTTTGGATTTTTCCGGGGCAATAGACCACAATTCTTTGATACCAATTCCATAAGTCTGACTCTGACAATCTTTATCCAGCTGAAACTGCCGGATTAAAGTTTTGGTAAGCGAGCCCCGGCATCCTTCAGCAAATATGGTCTGTTTTGCCAGTAACGCCATACCCTGCTGATAATTACTTCCCGGTTGTCCGTCTTTATTCAGTCCCATATCACCGGTAGCAATGCCGCGTACGGAACCATCAGGATGATAAAGAACTTCTGCAGCTGCAAAACCAGGATAAATCTCTACCCCCATTTCCTCAGCCTGCTGTGCCAGCCAGCGACAAAACAACCCCAGACTAATAATATAATTACCATGATTATTAAAGCTGGACGGAGTAAGTAAACGATAAGCTTTTTTTTCAGTCAGAAACAGCAGCCGGTCTTCTTTAACTGCACAGCTTAAAGGTGCGCCTTTTTCTTGCCAGTTTTCAATCAGTTCAGATAATGAACGCGGGTCAATGACGGCTCCCGAAAGAATATGCGCCCCCACTTCAGAACCTTTATCGACAATGCATACACTAATGTCACGCTGCTCTTTAGCTGCAAGTTGCTTTAATCGTATGGAAGCAGCTAATCCAGACGGTCCGGCACCAACAATCACAACATCATAATGCATGCTTTCACATTCTATGGATTCTGTCATGGTCGATTTCCTGCATTGAAACAATAATAACTAAATCTACGGCAGACATAAACAATATATATATACCGTATAATAAAAACTGGCATTATATCGAACAATGACTGGATATATCGACTACACTGATTAACGAATTTATATATTAATTTAGTAATCAAGCAGATAAAATATTATATAGAATTAATTTCGAACACTTTTGATCTAATAATAAATATTGATGAAAGCAGGTAAATTAAACTTACCCGTAATTACCACTATCTTATAAAAGTATTTAATGTAAATTTTGTTGATTTGGAAGCCGTTTTTCACTCTACTTAAAAAAGTTTAAACGACTTACATCATTGCTAACTATTAATACTTCACAATAAAAACCATAAAAACTATAAATATAACAGCAAGAAATTCATCAACCCTTCAAGCCTTCAAGAAAGAAACAAAATATATCTGTTATCAGATATGCTCTTCAACAATCTATGTAAATTATCCATCGTAGAATTACAGTCACAACGATATTAATAATTTATATTTAAATAAAAAATATAAATATTATATAGTTATGTATAAATTAAACCCCTCAGTAAAATATAGCTGATTTTTTCTATTACTTTTCATCAAATATCACCACTGTTAGTAAACGCTAATCAGATATTGAGTATATAAAACAACAAACATGTAAATTTGTTGTAAAAAAGCAACTTTTTCGATTACTAATAATTTAATCACATAATTACTTTTTAATAACAATATTGTTGCCTAATATTTATTTTTATTAAAATTTATCAATAATTTATATTTTAAATTACAACACCTTTCCATGGGCGCGGGTGGAAGTAAATACACTATCAATCCATGTTTTCGACTATATAGACTATATACATGTATCAAAGAAACTACTTATTTAACGAAAATACACACTTGGCTGATTGCATTAGTTTGCAAGGCGGGGCATAATTCGCTTTGCACAAGTTATGCGCACTATAGCTGTTTATTGACGAATGATATAGTGTGCAAAAACTGGATTTCCATCACTAAAGTAATACTTTTTGATACAAGTTAAGGTACATAATCATGAAAAAATCTTTATTAGTTGCTGCAGCTCTGATGTCTTTGTTCTTGGCTGCCTGCAATGATAAAAATGAAACTCCGGCTGCGTCTGCTGCATCTGAAGTTTCTGCTCCTGCTACAGCTTCTGAAGCAGCTCCGGCTTCTGAACCTGCTCCAGCTCCGGCATCTGAAGTTTCTGCTCCTGCTGTAGCTTCTGAAGCTTCTGCTGCTTCTAACTAAGCACAAGAAATTAAAAAAGCCAGACTTTCCAGTCTGGCTTTTTTGTTGCTTAATCATATCAAGTAATATAATAAAATTATTCAAGCAATCTGTATTGATTAAAATTTTTTTACAGTTTGCCTCTGAAACTCATCATCAAATATAACAACTGTTCAAATAAACAGAAAAATAATACAGTTCGTACACTCCAGAGAGGTTTTTCAGTTTCTGTACTGCGTAAAAATAGCAGAAGCATTATTATCCACTGACTTCCTATCCAGAAAACCGGTTGCCAGACAAACATCTGGAATAAAGTGACCAGTAATGGAATTTGCAGGATAACATTTTTCACTAAGCATAATACCAAAACCAAACAAACAACCAAGGCACTAAACTGCAACCAGCCACCATACAGCAACGCAGTTAAATATGCACTTTGTTTCAGCTGATCGCGCCGATGCAGAGCAAAACATGAACCGAGTAAGATATACACTGGCATCAAATACAGATTTAGTGGCTTAAATAAATCAGCAATACCCGGTAATATCAGGCTACTCATTGCGGCCAGAATTATCCAGAGTACCAGTGAAACAACCAGCCAGCCATAAATACGGTATTTATAGCATTGCCAGACAAATACTCCTGTATATACCAATACAACTGCATAACTGATTAGCGTACCCATTAACGCACCAGTTTCAGCAAACGTGCAAGCACAGCCGCCATATTATCAGCTATAGCTGCGACCCATTCAGTAGACATATCAGGGGTAAAATGTGCTTCATCTTCATGCCCAATCACCAGAATAGCCAGCGTCTGTTCTTTCCAGCGTAAAGGTAATTGCAAAAAGCTTTCCAGTCGAGGTTGTTCAGGCAATAACTCCAGTAAAGCAGCAACCGGTAAAGCGCCACAAGCTGGAGCAGTTAATTTTTTACCAATAACCTTAAATTTCTCATTCACATGTAAATTTACAGGTACACGAACATTTTTAGGAATATCCGTAGTGATGATTAGTGCATGATAAGGTAAAGTAAATTCATTGTTTAATCCATCGCTGATGGCCCGTTGCCATTGTGCCAGAGTATTGACGATAAGCAGACGCTGAGTAAACGCCATAAATTTAGCCATTAATGTATGGTTAGCATCAGCATCGCCTAGCATTTGAATAAGCTGTGAGGCCATTTTTTCAGTCTTCTGCTGCATTACCTGCATTTTGCCCTGTTGAAATGACAATATTTTGCTTTCAATCGGGCGCAGATTAAATTCAGCAGCATGTTCGTATAACCACTGTGGCTGTGCATGTAAAAATTTTAGTACTTCAGCTTCCTTAATACTCATAAGTAATTTATCTCTCCTTCAAATACAGTCTCTGCCGGTCCGGTCATCCAGACATGCGCATCAGGTTTCTGCTGCCAGCTTATTGATAGCTGCCCGCCAGGTAAATTCACTTGTACCGGTTTATCATCACCCAGTAAGCCCAGACTGATTCCGGCTACAACCGCAGCACAGGCACCTGTACCGCAAGCCTGTGTTTCTCCGACACCTCGTTCAAACACACGCAAATAAATCTCTCGTGGGGCTTTTATCTGCATAAATCCGACATTAACCCGCTGAGGAAACTGTCTGTGACTTTCAATGGCTGCACCAAGCCGGTGCACGGGCGCATGATTAATATCTTCTACAACCACCACTGCATGCGGATTACCCATATTGATACAGGTCACATTAATGGTATCAGCTCCGACAACCAGTTCATGGCTGATACTCTTGGCATCATTTTCATCAATAGCCGCAAAAGGAATCTGTTCCGGTGCAAATAGCGGTATACCCATATCCACAGTTACCAGCCCATCTTCATTCAATCGTGGCACAATTATTCCACCTGCAGTTTCTACCACAATCTGTTTTTTACTGGTTAATCCTTTATCATAAACAAAACGGGCAAAGCAGCGTGCACCGTTACCACATTGCTCTACTTCGGAGCCATCTGCATTAAAAATACGATAACGAAAATCAGCATTCGGTGTCTGCGGTGCCTCAATCAGCAGAAGCTGATCAAATCCCACCCCTGTATGGCGCTGAGCCCATGCAGCGATTGGTGCTGTATCCGGATAAAATTTCTGGCTAATTCCGTCTATCACCATGAAATCATTACCCAAACCATGCATTTTAGTAAATTTTAGTTTAGTCATATGCCATTCAGTCTGTCATCACAACTGGTTTAAGCAGCTATGATACCGATTTATCACCGTAACGATAAGTTCTGCACTGAACTAATTAGCAAATATCTTTATCCGGAAAAAATACAATTATCTTGAAAACAGGCGTTACTGATCACTAAATCAGCTATTTTATTTACAATTAACCTGAATAGCCCGATTATTTTGCCGGCAAGAGAAAATAGCAGCAAAAGATTTTGTCAATTTATCAAACAGAACCTATTCAGATAAATAAATCTGTTTATATAAATTATGCAGAAAAACTGATTATTTTATTTGTTTACTGAAATAATCAATAAAAACTTGTAGTTTTGCCGAATTTTTATTGCTTTGCGGATAAAGAAAACAAAACTCCCATTGATTATCCTGAGAACATTCCGGTAATATTTCGACCAGCTTGCCGGATTGTAACTCTTCCTGAACAGCAAATCGAAAAAGCTGAACAATACCATTGCCATTAATGGCCAGAAATTTTGTTGCCAGCATACTGTCAAATACGTGTATCTGATCAGTTCCATTACTGTGTGCTGTGCTTTTATCTATATATTTCCATGAAAATTTTTTATTATTCTGGCTGATACTGAAATTGATACACTTATGATTTTGAATATCAGCCGGTTCATATATTATATTATTCTCAGACAAATATTCAGGACTGGCAAACAAACCGGATGTGGCACAATATAATTTCCTTTTAACTAAAAATGGTTCCAGTCTGGTATCCGGCTGAATCAGTCTTACAGCAATATCATAAGTTTCCGTTACAAAGTCAATATTGCGGTTTGTTACATGAAAGTCAAGCTTAAGCTGCGGATACTGTGCACAAAAGCATTTTACATAAGGTATTATTTTATAATTAAAAAAAGTTTCCGGAACGCTTATTTTTAATTTACCGGAAATTGCCTCTTTGTTTACTTTCAGTGCCTTTTCGGTACTGATTAATGACTCCAGAACTTCAGTACATTTTGTATAATAAATTCGTCCTTCTGGCGTTAATTTTGTTTTACGGGTATTGCGACTAAATAATTCAACCCCTATTCTTTCCTCAAGCCGCTTAATTGAACGACTGACTGCTGCCGGTGTAATATTCAGATATTGTGCAGCTGTAGAAAAATTTTCATTTTCAGCAGCCGTCAAAAACAATTCAAGACTAGCTATATGCATGCTTTTTAAACGTTTTTTCATTCTGATAATGCTTTAAATCATTTGAATCTAATCATTAGTCTGTTGATTATTTCGCATAAAAATATTATTTAGCACCAACGCGACCAAAGTTATAGCCATACCGCACATTTCCACTACAGAAATTTTATGCCCTTGAAAAATTCCAATAACAGACGAAATAACCGGTACCAGATTAACAAACAAAATACCATTAACTGCACCCAGACCTTTAATACCGGCATTCCAGCTAATGATAACCAGCGCAGTGATAATCAATATAAAAATATCCAGTCTGCTTGCTAATATGGCTTTTATTTCCGGTCTGCCGGCATATCCCAGCAAAGTCGCAATCATAGTTATTGCTATGATGGTTAACATCCCTAATGAGGAGCTCAGAGCGGTTATACGCAATGCACTCCAATCATATTTTGAAATCATCGTATTGGCAAAATAAGTATATATTACCCAGCAAACAGTTGCTGTGAGTAATAATAAGTCGCCGATAAAACTTGATGAGGCAAGTAAATGGTTAAAATTTCCATCGGTAATAACCAGAACAATACCAGTAAAAGCCAATAGCATGCAGATGATTGTTCGAAAATCCGGCAAAATGCGATGAATTATTGAAAATAAAATCAGGGATAATAAAGGCATTAAAGCCAGAATAATGGTTGCATGTTCGGCTGATGAGAATCCTATACCGATAAATGTAAAAAAATTCAATCCGGCAAAACCGACGCTACCGAAAAACCAAAGCTGCAAAGTTTTATTTTCTGTCCGAAAACTTTGTTTTCCTTCCTGAATAATTAATACCAGACTAACCAGCAGGGCACCAGGAACATAGCGAATACAGGTAAGATAATAACCATCAATACCAGAAGAAACAGCATGTTTTGAGGCAGGATACATAATTCCCCAGCCTGCAACCGTGATTAATAAATACAAGATACTTTTATAATTTTGCAGCTGACTGACTTTCATATCATTAAACCTGATTCAGTATTAAATTTTTTATTTTTATAGCAGTTCTCAGGTAAAAGTGCATTACAGCAGCCGTAATAACAGTTATTACATCAGGTAATAACTGTTATTAAATACAGATATCCCAACCAGAAGCATTTGTAAGAATTTTATTTATATTATTTATAAATGCATAACCGGAGGCTGAACCAGCATCAGAACAACAGGCAAAGTAATTAAACTTAAAACCGTGCTGATAAAGGTAGTTGTAGATACAAGCTGTGGTCTGGTATTGAACTGGACAGCCAGTAATGTAGTGTTAGCCGCGGTAGGCATTGCCGCCAGCACTATAAGCACTTTTTTAGCCATCAGATCTATTGGCATAAAATATACGAGCAGCATTGCCCATAGTGGTGAAATCAGTAATCGGATAACCAGCGCAAAACTGATTTTGGCTGCTTCAATCTGCCTGATATGCAATGTAGCCAGCTGCATGCCCAGAATCAGCATAATTACCGGAATAGATGAATCCCCGATCATGCCCACTGCCAGCATAATTTCCTTACTTAAAGGAATATGCACTAATTGAAATATTAATCCGAACAATGCGCCATAAATAATCGGCATTCGTAAGACTTTTTTCAGTACGGTATTCTGGCTAATACCATCAACATCGCTACTGCCCTTAGCAGCATAATAAGTGCCGATGGTGCTCATAATAAATTGCTGTAATACCATTAGAATAACAGCAATATCAAAACCGGCACTACCAAAAAATACCAGAATTACCGGAGTGCCATAATTACCGTTATTCATAAAGCATGAAGCCAGAATCAGAGCACAATTATCCTGATTTTTATAATGACAAAATGCCGACCAGAGATAAACCAGTATAATCAGCCCGACACACAATGCCAGAACATAGAAAGCATAATAAACATAAGCACTGGTTAGCGGGTGGTTATAGAAAGTTTTAAAAGCCAGAAAGGGGGACAGAATATACAAAGACATTTTTGATAAACCGGCAATATCAAATTTCAATGTCTTCTGAGCGATAAAACCAGTGACGAAAATACCAAACACCGGTAATAAAATCAGCAAAAAATGCATTGTCTGCCCTTTCCTTCTCAGTATATCTGCCAGATATGTATATATTCTGCTATATGAAGAAAATGTAAATAGTTTGGCAATATTTTTCAGAATCAGGCTGTCATTATTAGGTAATTATTCTGCCCTGATTCTAAATTTAATTGTGACTTAAAACCAGTTTACAAAATAGTCACGCCACAATGCCATTGACCATAATACAGCCAGCAATAGCATGGTTAACAATTGAGCTGCTGAAGCCGTATCTTTGGCTCGCTTTGCCAGAGGATGCTTTTCCAGCGAAGTATGATCTACTGCAGCTTCAATAGCAGTATTAAATAATTCCACAATCCAGCTTAAAAACGATGCCATGATTAATACCATTCGTGTCAGACTACCAAAATCCAGCACAAATACAAGTACAATCAATACGCTATTTAATGCCAGCAGCTGGCGAAAAGCCGATTCACTGCAAGCTGCCTTCAAACCCGCCAGAGAATAACCATAGGCATTGAATATACGGCGCAAGCCCTTTTTACCTTTAATCGATGTTGCAAACGATTGATTATTTTCAGGCATGATCAGATCTTATCCTTGTTATATCGAAATTTTAACTGAGTTTTTAGGTTTCAAACCGGAGAGCCATATAAGCGGGCGGCTTCTTCCACTGCATCAGCAAAAAGTGCCGGTACATTACAATCAGTCTGACTGGTAATTTCCTGAAAACCTGTCGGGCTGGTTACATTAATTTCAGTGAGATAATCACCAATAACATCCAGGCCGGCAAGTAAAATCCCTCTGCGTACCAGTTCCGGAGCAAGTGTTTCTGCAATCTGCTGATCTCGTTGACTCAATGGCTGAGCTACACCCTTTCCACCGGCAGCCAGATTTCCGCGTGTTTCCCCCTGCTGCGGAATACGAGCCAGCGCATACGGAACGACTTTTCCGCCAATAACCAATATACGTTTATCACCATGCACAATTTCCGGAATATAACGTTGTGCCATGATAGTTCGACTATCCAGATGCATCAGCATTTCCAGAATACTGCCGATATTGGGATCACTTAGCGTCAGACGAAAGATACCCATTCCTCCCATACCATCCAGAGGCTTAATAATAATGTCATGATGCCGGGTTAAAAATTCACGTATGTCTGCAGCGCGGGTAGTAACCAGTGTTGGTGCGGTAAGCTCAGGAAAATTCAGAATAGCCAGTTTTTCATTAAAATCACGCATAGCCTGACCACTGTTATATACATGCGCACCCTGATTAGCAGCCAGTGTCAGCAAATGAGTTGCGTACAGATACTGCATATCAAAAGGCGGATCTGTACGCATGATTACTGCATCAAAACTATTTAAGGTACATTGCTGCTGAGATAAAACATTAAACCATGCATGGTCATATTTATCTTTTGCTCCAATAAAATCAAATTCATCTGCCTTTGCTGTCACATACTCATTTTGCACACTCAAGTCACCCGCTAAGGTGTGAAACAGTTTCCAGCCCCGCTGAGACATTTCGCGCATCATGGCATAAGTCGTATCTTTATAAGTCTTGAAACTCGCCATCGGGTCTGCAATAAATAAGATTTTCATTGAATTTACCTGTTAGAATTTTTATCCGGCCAGGATAAAATTATTCCCGTCCGGATAATTACCACATTATTTATTTAAGTGAGCGAATACCCACAGCTTCACGTACCGCTTCCAGAAAAGGTTTTGCTGTCTGACGTGCTTTTACTGCTCCAGCTTGCAAAATATCCTCAATTAAGGATGGTTGTGCGTTAAGCTGCTCGAAACGTTCACGTTTTTCAGCCAGTTCTTCATTAATTTTTGCAGCCAGAATTTTTTTAGCCTCACCCCAGGCCAGCCCGTCAGCCAGCATCTGAGTAAACTGTAAAGTTTCTGCCGGAGTCGCAAATGCCTTATAAATATCAAACAGCGGACTTTCATCCGGTTGTTTGGCTTCACCGGGTTCTTTCAGATTGGTAACAATTTTATTAACAGCTTTCTGCAATTTTTTCTCAGACTCAAATAATGGAATGGTATTACCATAACTTTTGCTCATCTTCCGGCCGTCCAGCCCTACCAGAGTTTCAACGTTGTCATCAATTTGAGCTTCCGGTAACGTAAATAACGGTTTATAACGATGATTAAATCGACCGGCAATATCGCGCGCCATTTCAAGATGCTGAATCTGATCACGTCCTACCGGTACTTTATCCGCATTAAACATCAGTATATCCGCACTCATCAGCATCGGATAACAGAACAGCCCCATTTCAACTCCGTGATCCGGATCTTCCTGCCCTTTTTCTGCATTTTCCTGTACCGCAGCTTTATAGGCATGTGCCCTGTTCATCAGGCCTTTGGCTGTATTACAGGTAAGTATCCAGTTCAACTCCATTACTTCAGGAATATCAGTCTGACGATAAAAAGTTGTCCGTTCCGGATCAAGACCGCAGGCAAGCCAGGTTGCTGCTACTGCTTTGGCAGATTCATGTACTTTTTCAGGTTCATGACATTTAATCAACGCATGATAATCAGATAAAAACAGAAAAGATTCTACTTCTGAGTTCATACTTGCTTGTATTGCCGGACGAATTGCCCCTACGTAATTACCCAGGTGCGGAACTCCGCTTGGCGTTACACCAGTTAAAACACGAATTTTTTTCATTATAAACACTTACTTTAAAAATAAATTTTTATTAATACTGAGGCCGGTTGTCATACTTTTAACATTCAGCAAATCATTTAATCAATCTGGATAAATTAAACCGCCGGTTCAGACATATTTTCCAACTCAATGGCAGCGGCCAGAAGTGACAGTCTGGCCAGCACTCCGTAAACATATAAACGGATACTTTCGCAATCTCTGGCCTGAGTGACATTTTCTGTTTGCGGTATGCCCAGCTGTTCCCATGGTTTAAATTCCCGTTTACTGGCTGCTTCTTCAGCGCTCTGAGTATCCAGAGAAGCAATATTGCATTGTAATGGTACAAAATGCATACCAACAGCATTCAGATTTTCATCCGGTCCGCGATCCTGATGTACCCGGTAAAAACCACCAATGACAAACCGGTCCATCATATATACCACTGGTTCGGCTGTTGCCCCATTCAGCGTTTCATAAGTATAAATTCCTTCCTGTACAATTACTTCACTTACTTCCAGGCCTTCTTTGATTTTAGCCATTTTATTGCGTTTTTTACGATTTAAACCGCGTACTTCTTCAGCAGAATGCACACTCATGACACCCATACCATAAGTACCGGCATCGGCTTTAACAATAACAAATGGTTTATCCTGAATACCTAATTCATCGTATTTGTGCTGAATACGCTGCAATAATCTTTCTACAGTTTCAGCCAGCCGGTTTTCTCCTTCATGACTGGTAAAATCCAGACCACTGCATACTTCGAAGTAGGGATTAATTGTCCACTCATCTATACCTACTAATTGTGCAAACTCAGAAGCTACCTGATTATAGGCCTGAAAATGTGTACTTTTACGCCTTGTAGTCCACCCTGCTTTTAACGGAGGCAATAATGTTTGCTCCAAACCCTGCAATATTTCCGGCACACCGCCAGATAAATCATTATTCAGGAGAATCATGCAAGGGGTGAAACCGTCGGCCAGCTGTAAAAGATTGCCCTGTCGCTGTACCGGTTCCAGCGTAATGTGATCACCCAGCGCTGTTTCCAGCGTGGTAACCTCTGTAATCTCAGGATTCAGGGTTCCGATACGAACATCTAATCCGACATGGCGCAAGATAGAATACAGCGCATAGACATTTTGTAAATAAAAAGTGTTGCGCGTATGATTTTCGGGGATCAGTAAAACTGATTGTGCATCTGCACAGGCACGTTCTACGGCATCCTGTGCTGCTACTGATGCCAGTGGAAGAAAAACGGGATTCAGATTATTAAATCCGCCCGGAAACAGATTCATATCTATGCTGGCTAATTTATATCCGCTGTTACGAATATCCACAGAACCGTAAAAAGGAGCGTGGTGATGTCGCCATTGAGCACGAAACCATGATTCAATCTGTGTTTGACTGGCTAAAATTGCACGTTCAAAATCCTGCAATTCTTCACGATGCGCTGAGGCTACATCAGGTAAACTCATATTTCATTCCTTTCTACATTCATACCCAGCATTTTTGCTGCACATGCGGTATTCTATATAATTTTGCCGGTTCAGAGGGTATTCTTTTTAAGTTTGGCTGAACTAAAGGTTTTATTTTCAGACAGATTCAAGCAGGCAGCCATAAATATAAACCAAACCAGTCATAAGAATATAACACAATGAAAATATTAATTTTTTAATATAAAAATTTAGATATCAACAGATAAACTATCCTTTGTACATACTTTTTTCTGATTACTACCGAATATATAAACACATTTTATTAAGTTAACACAGATATCCAGATAAAAGCATCGCTTACTATTATTTGAAAAAGTGCCAGCCAGCTTGAAACCAGTAACTTCTAATCTTTATAAAACAGCAACTATTATCTATAGTCTTCACCACACATGATTCAGATTAACCAGCTTAAATCAAATGATTTATAGAGCATTCAAACAAGCAAATTAGACATTTAGTCTAAATTATTCAATAATTTTGCTTATTTTAGTCCAAAATTTTATTTTTTAGACAAAATACTTGTAAAACCACCTTAACAGTATTAAGATGCATCACACATAAAACATAACAAAACAAAGCTACTACAATGAATGCACAAACCTTGTATGAAAAACTGTGGAATAGCCATATTGTCCAAGAACAGGCTGATGGTACAGTTTTACTTTATATTGACCGCCATCTTGTACATGAAGTAACCAGTCCGCAGGCTTTTGAGGGACTGAAACTTGCTCACCGTCCGCTCTGGCGTGAACAAAGCATTGTGGCCACTGCTGACCATAACACACCGACCGATCACTGGGACGAAGGAATTACTGACCCGATATCCAAACTTCAGGTCAATACACTGGATAAAAATATTCGCGAATTCGGTGTAGAAAAATATTATCCGTTTAAAAATATCAATCAGGGTATTGTGCATGTTGTCGGACCTGAACAGGGAGCAACTTTACCCGGGATGACTGTAGTATGCGGTGATTCACACACCTCTACACATGGTGCATTCGGTGCGCTTGCTCATGGTATTGGCACATCAGAAGTAGAGCACGTGATGGCAACACAGTGTATTACTGCGAAAAAATCAAAAACCATGCTGATTAAAATCGATGGCGCCCTCAAAACAGGTATCACAGCCAAAGATATTGCTTTATATATTATCGGGCAAATTGGCACAGCCGGCGGTACAGGCTATGCAATTGAATTTGGCGGCGAGACTATTCGTAATCTTTCTATGGAAGGCCGCATGACCTTATGCAACATGGCCATTGAGGCCGGTGCCCGCTCCGGTCTGGTTGCTGTCGACCAGACAACTATTGATTACATTAAAAACCGTCATTTTGCACCTCAGGGTGAGCTGTGGGATCAGGCTGTCAGCTACTGGCACACTTTAGTATCCGATGAAGGCGCACATTTTGATAAAACCTACCACTTTAATGCTGCTGATATAGAACCACAGGTAACATGGGGAACATCGCCCGAAATGGTGATTGCAGTCAATCAGCAAGTACCAGACCCGGCTGCTGAAACTGATCCAGTTAAACGGGAAGGTATGCAGCGCGCACTGCAATATATGGGATTAACAGCCGGTACCCCAGTTAACGAGATTCCGGTAGATGTTGTTTTTATTGGTTCCTGTACAAACGGACGAATTGAAGACCTACGTATTGCTGCCAGTGTCGCAGAAGGACATCACAAAGCAGATAATGTAAAAAGGGTATTGATTGTACCCGGTTCCGGTCTGGTTAAGCAGCAGGCAGAAGCAGAAGGACTGGATAAAATCTTTACAGCAGCCGGATTTGAGTGGCGTGAACCGGGTTGTTCAATGTGTCTGGCCATGAATGCAGACCGCTTACAGCCGCAGGAGCGCTGTGCCTCAACGTCTAACCGAAATTTTGAAGGCAGACAGGGCAACGGCGGACGTACTCATCTGGTTAGTCCGGCAATGGCAGCGGCTGCTGCCATTGCCGGACATTTTACCGATGTGCGACAGATATAAAGTGAATAACTTGCAGTTTTAAGCCAGCACGTGCATGATAAGCATGTAGTTCTGATTGAATTTGTTAATATTTATCTTTGTTGAAGGAGTACGGTATGAAAAAAATGTTGTTAATTGCTGCAATGGTTATGGCCGTAGTTACTGGTTGCCACACAATTCACGGTGTGGGACAGGATGTCAAAGCTGGTGGTCAACATTTATCCAATGCTGCCAACAGATAACAATACAAGGATAAAATCATGAAAAAATTAATGCTTTTGAGTCTTGCTATTGTTGGTTTTCTGGCCGGTTGTCATACTGTTTCCGGTGTAGGCCGCGATATTTCTGCCGGCGGTCAGGCTGTAAGTAATGCTTCTGACAACGTACGTTCAGAAATGTAACTGCATGCAAGCCCGAAAGGGCTTGCATAAAATTCAATCATAAACTACAAAATACTAAAATACCGCATGAAATCTTTTACTACTCTTACTGCACTCGTAGCGCCTCTTGACCGCGCTAATGTAGATACTGATGCAATCATTCCCAAACAATTTCTTAAATCCATTAAACGCAGCGGCTTCGGGCCGAATGCATTTGATGAATGGCGTTATCTGGATCATGGTGAGCCAGGTATGGATAACAGTAAACGTCCGCTAAATCCAGACTTTGTGCTTAATCAGCCACGTTATCAGGGCGCGCATATTCTGCTCACACGGAAAAACTTCGGTTGCGGCTCCAGCCGTGAGCACGCTCCCTGGGCTCTGGATGATTATGGCTTCCGTGCCATTATTGCACCTTCTTTTGCTGATATCTTTTTCAATAACTGCTACAAAAATGGCTTATTACCTATCGTTCTGCCTGAAGAAATCGTTGATCTCTTATTTCACGATGTGACAGCTAACGAAGGTTATCAGCTAAATATTAATCTGCCGGAACAAACTGTTAACACGCCGGACGGAAAACATTATCATTTTGAGATTACTGAACACCGCAAACACTGTCTGCTCAACGGTCTGGATGAAATCGGACTGACATTACAACACGCTGATGCTATCAAAGCATATGAAAATAAACATAAGCAACAACAACCATGGCTGTATCAGTCCTGACTGAATCATAAATTTTCAATCATTTATAATCTGAAAAACTAACTGACAACTCAAAATTATCAGTCATTAATCGATAAGCAGAAAGAATAAAATGAGCAAACATATTGCTATTCTTCCCGGTGACGGTATCGGACCGGAAATCATCGGACAAACCGTACGCGTTCTGGATAAACTGATTGCAGAGGGGCTGGATGCAGATTATCAGTATGCACCATTGGGCGGAGCAGCCTATGATGAATACGGACATCCCTACCCTGAATTTACTCAGAATATCTGTCGTCAGGCAGATGCAGTATTGCTTGGCGCAGTCGGCGGTCCTCAATACGATAAACTGGAACGTTCTTTACGCCCCGAACGCGGTCTGCTGGCCATACGCAAAGACCTCAATCTTTTTGGCAATCTGCGTCCGGCAATCCTCTATCCAGAACTGGCCAATGCTTCTACATTAAAACCGGAAGTAGTTTCCGGACTGAATATTCTTATTGTGCGTGAATTAACCGGCGATATTTATTTTGGCGAACCGCGCGGAATTCATACATTAGCTAACGGTGAACGCGAAGGTATCAACACCATGCGTTACAGTGAGAGTGAAATTCGCCGTATCGGTAAAATTGCGTTTGAAGCAGCACAAAAACGCAACAAAAAACTTTGTTCCGTCGATAAAGCCAATGTTCTGGAAACAACAGAATTATGGCGTGAAATCATTACAGAAATGAGTAAAGATTATCCTGATGTCAGTGTTAGCCATATGTACGTAGACAACGCCGCCATGCAACTGGTTAAAGCACCTAAGCAATTTGACGTTATCGTAACAGGCAACATCTTCGGTGATATTCTTTCTGATCAGGCTTCAATGCTTTCCGGCTCTATTGGTATGCTGCCCTCCGCTTCTCTTAATGAAACCGGTAAGGGCATGTATGAACCCTCCCATGGTTCTGCTCCTGATATTGCCGGTCAGAATCTGGCTAATCCACTGGCTACTATACTTTCTTTAGCGATGCTTTTACGTTACAGCCTGAATAACGAAGATGCAGCTCAGCGAATCGAAGCAGCTGTAGGCAAAGTGCTGGCACAAGGTTTGCGGACAAGTGATATATTTGAAGAAGGTTGTACGCGTATTTCATGCAGCCAGATGGGTGATGCCGTACTTGCTGCGTTATAAGATAATTGCACATTATCATTAAATTACGTATATTGAACTTAACAGAGAATTTATATCTCTGTTAAGTTATTTTTATATAGCTATTTTTATAATTGAAATTTGATATCTTGAGCTACCGTTCCACACAACAGGCGCAAACTTCATTAACTGACTTGCCAGATGGCAGCCTGCCGGCACATCATGTTGGCTGCCCCTGCTGTGGTCTTTCTCTGTCTATTCCTTCGCTGACTCCCGGCGAATATGCTCATTGCCCCCGTTGCAGGCAGCATCTGGTCAGAATTGAACATCATCCACTGGATACGCCAACAGCTTATGCTATTGCTTCATTAATTATCATGTTAATTGTGTATACACAGTTATACATGAGCATAGATTTACTTGGCATACATGTAGAGCTAACTATTCCGTATATGGTTGAGACACTGGCCCAGCAGGATTATTCTTTGCTGGCGGAAGTCATGTTCCTGTTAACTTTTGGTTCGCCGGTACTGTTTCTGTTATTGTGTCTGTACGTATACACAGGTTTGCGCTACCGGCAGATATTACCCGGTATGCTATACGCTACCCGTACACTGGTTCGTCTGCGCCACTGGATTATGGTCGATGTATTTTATATTGCCACACTGGTAGCTTATATTAAAATCAGTGGTATGGCACAAATTCATTTCGGACTTGCTTTCTGGCTGATGATGGTACTGGCCATTTTACTTATCCGCACTTCTCAGGGTGTACCTGAACACTGGATTTTTTATCAGATACAGCGCCTTACCGGCAATGATCCTGTTTTACAGAACAATAGTGCTGATACCATCAACTGTAATTATTGTCTTTTTGAGCAACCAGCCAGCCTGAATGTATGCAGCGTTTGCGGTTCGTATCTGAGCCGCCGTAAACCGTTAAGTCTGAGCATTAGTATGGCCTTTCTGCTGGCAGCCATTATTTTCTATATACCGGCTAATTTATTGCCGATGATGATTACCCGCTCGCCGGGCACCAATCTTTCTAGTACCATTCTTGATGGTATAGAATACATGTGGAATGATGGTGACGTTTTAATTGCAGTTGTTATATTTAGTGCCAGTATGGCCATTCCCATATTGAAAATTATTTCTATGCTGGTTTTACTGTATTCTGCTGCTTACCGTCCATTAATGTCTGCACACAAATTAACCATACTCTACCGCATTACCGAATCAATCGGGCGTTGGTCAATGATTGATATATTTGTCGTTATCATTCTCATGTCGGCATTTTCCACACCACTGGCCAATGTAACCCCGGGTGCTGCCACCATTTATTTTTGTGCAGTTGTCATCCTGACCATGGTTTCTGCACTGAGTTTCGACCCGCGTTTACTCTGGGATGAAGCAGTACAACAAAGAAAACACCATAAACCTCATTATAAAAACAGCAGTAAAAGGCATTCTCATCATGAGCCAATCTGATAATCAGACGCCGCAGGCAACTGCCACAGTAAAACGTAATCCACCCTTTAACGTACTGGTGTGGATTATTCCGGTGCTGGCATTATTAACCGGGGCATGGCTGCTTTTTCAGCATCTGCGCCATACAGGGCCGGAAATTACTTTGTATATAAAAGATGCTGACGGACTTGAAATTAACACGACTACCATTAAAGTCATGAACGTCACCGTCGGTAAAGTTACTGCAATCAGAATCAGCCCGGATGAAAAAGGCGTACAAATCAAAGCGCAGATGACAGCTGACGTCAAAAATATGCTACGTAAAGACACTCAGTTCTGGATTGTTAAACCACGCATAGATCAGAGTGGTATTACCGGCCTGAATACCTTAGTTTCCGGTTCATATATCGCTTTTACTCCGGGGCACAGCAAAGAAAGAGCAGAAACATTTACAGTTGCTGATTTACCTCCGGTCACTGCCATATCGCAAAGTGGTATACGTTTGCGTCTGAAAGGCCACAGTGACAAGCTGCTTAATCCGGGCAGCCCGGTACTTTACGGAGATATCAGTGCCGGACAAATTGAAAAAGCCTATTTTGACCCTAAAGACAACAGTGTACATTATCAGGTCTACATCAATAGTCCGTATGACAGCCTGATAGGCGACAAAGTTAAATTCTGGCTGCAGACCGGCCTGCAGGTTACTGCTTCTGGCGGCGGTGTACATATTGATTCAGCTCCCATACCCGCACTGCTCTCCGGTGCAATCGTATTCAAAACCATGTTTGAGGGTAAAGGCAATCCTGTTGCCAACAATACCGAATTTACTCTCTACAATAGCGAACGGGAGCTGGATAACCTGCCAACAAATCGTGCCCAATACTATGTTGTATTCTTCCAGCAGTCTGTACGCGGACTCAGCGTTGGTGCTCCGGTTGAATATCAGGGTATTAATATCGGTTCTGTTGCAGATGTACCTTACTTTGCCCCAAATGACAGCCATAAACTTTTCCAGCATGGCTGGATACCAGTACGTTTACGTATTGAGCCGGGACGTATGGAAATAAATGCCGGCAAACAGGACGATAAAATCTGGCAGCAGCAAATCCAGCAGGCACTTAATCTGGGTTTATCTGCATCTCTGGAAAAAGATAATTTGATTACTGGTAATCAGTATATTAGTTTATCTCAGGCACAACCGGGAGAATCACTGTTTAAACCAGTAACACAATATCAGGGATATACCGTTATCAGCAGCACCCATACCGGACTTGATATGATCCAGAATCAATTGACTGCACTATTAGCCAAAATGAATAAGCTGCCTATAGAAAACACCATGAAACAGCTGGATATGACACTGGCGCAATTAAAAACGACTCTGGCCAGTGCAGACCGTTTGTTGTCACAAAATAAAACTCAGCAACTACCTGCTGAGCTGGCGGCTACGCTGAAAGAATTACGGACTACATTACAAGGTGTATCCAGCACCTCGCCACTATATGGTGATATTCAGCAAACCCTGAAAAGTATTGACAGCACCCTGAAAGATGCACAGCCAACACTGAAAACCCTGAAACAACAACCCAATGCCCTGATTTTTAACCGTCGCGGGCATGATCCGGAACCAAAAGGAGCCAGATAATGAAAATTTTGTTACCACTTGTCTGTGCTGTCAGTCTGACGCTTGGTGCATGTGCCGGTAATCCAATTACTTACTATCAGCTACCCGGTAGTAACTATCAATTGCCGGCTGGCAGCCAGAGAATTCCGGTACAACTCAAAGTGGTACTGGCTGAGCGCCTTAATCAGGGGAATTTAGTTTATCAGGATAGTCCGACAACTCTGCATTTTGCCCAGCAGCATCTATGGGCTGATGATCTTGGCGATGAAATTAGTCAGACTCTGGCTAATGAACTTAATAAACAAAGTATTCGCTATCTGTTTACTCCTGAAAATAAAACTAAAACCACACTAACTGTATATATACAGTCTTTTCAAGGTAGCTATGATGGTTATATCTACATCAGTGGTTACAGCAGCTGGCAGGGTATTAATAATGAACAAGGTCAGAATTTTAATGTCCGGCTACCTCAGCAAGGCAATGGCTACAATAATATGGTTAATGCTCTGGCTCAAGGACTCAGTAATGTAGCCAAAAGCATTGCTCCATATAATTAATTATTGCAATACTAACCAGGATCGCAGTTTGGCCTAATAAGCACATTTGACAATTTTTTTCTAAACGGGACATACCGTTACTAATTCAAGTGCATAAGATGGCAATTCAGTAAATGAAAATGCAGATGAGATGAGCTATGATGGGGAATTTATCAATACCCCATCATTTATAATAATAAAAAATTATTCTTTTAATGCCATATTTAATAAATATAGATAAAACAATAATATAAATCAGTAAAAATATTGATATTCTCTATATTAATAATGATACTTTCAGTTAAATGATTTTTCATTCTATACTCTCCATATCACAAAATTATCTAATGTATTAAGTGCAACAAAATTACACTAATCACACCATAAATTTATTCGCCAGATAACTAGAAAGATTTATAATAAAACAATATTTCTATCCGAAGAGAATTATGAGATTAAAACTCGTTTCCCTTATTGCTTTACTTCTAGTTGGAGCATGCAGTATTGGCATGCCTTCTAATGTGGCAGTCGGTATTGGTGGTGGCAATCACAATTTTGGTCTTGGTACGACAATTAACTTTCCGATTAGAACCAAGCCCGTACCATCAGAACCACCCGTTATAGCCGGTACAGAACCAGCCGGCCAGCCTGAAAAACCGGCAGCAAAAACAACCGATCAGAAAAAACAGCCTATCAATAAATAAAAATATTACATTTGATTCATTATTAAATTTTACTATCCATTTAACATATTTTTTACTTATCAGGCTTATCATATCCTTATTTCTGTTGATAAGAGACAAAAATTTCTGGTAAAAAAGGTAAATTTATAACCATATCAAAGCATCTGCGCCAAAAACAAACGAACTGCCAGACAAATTATGCCTAAACCGTATAAACCATGCTAAACTCAACAGCAAAATTATTTCTGATACTGAAAATGTAAGAGTAAAACTTATGGCCGGCAATACTTTCGGACAAATCCTTACTGTTACCACCTTTGGTGAAAGCCACGGTGCTGCAATTGGTTGTATCATAGACGGGTGTCCGCCGGGACTGGCTTTAAATGAGGCCGATATTCAGCATGATCTGAACAGACGTAAACCCGGTACCAGCCGCCATGTTACTCAGCGTCGTGAAGCAGATATTGTCGAAATTCTTTCCGGCGTATTTGAAGGAAAAACCACCGGCACACCGATAGCTTTATTAATCAGAAATACTGATCAGCGCAGTAAAGATTATAGTGATATTGCTCAGAGTTTCCGCCCCGGACATGCGGACTACACATATTGGCATAAATACGGTATCAGAGATTATCGCGGCGGCGGACGTAGCTCAGCTCGTGAAACAGCTGCCCGGGTAGCAGCAGGCGCAGTAGCCAGAAAATGGTTACGTCAGCATTTTAATACTGAAATAATTGCCCATATCACCCAGATTGGTGAAAAAAATATCTCTTTTGAAGATTATGCCTATATAAACAATAATCCTTTTTTTGTCGCTAATAAAAGCCAGATTCAAGAACTGGAACAATATATGGATAGCATACGTAAAGCATGTGATTCCATCGGAGCCAAACTGCATGTTACTGCTCGTCATGTTCCAGTCGGACTGGGTGAACCGGTTTTCGATCGTCTTGATGCCGATATAGCTCATGCCATGATGGGCATTAATGCAGTTAAAGGCGTAGAAATAGGTGCAGGTTTTGAATGTATACGCCAAAAAGGCAGTGAACACGGAGATGAGCTGACACCTGAAGGATTTAGATCTAATAATGCCGGTGGCATATTAGGAGGCATCAGCAGTGGTCAGGATATACACATTAATCTGGCCATCAAACCAACCAGCAGCATTGCCACACCTCGCCATTCAATAGATATTCATGGCAAGCCGGTTTTACTATCGACCCAAGGTCGTCACGATCCTTGTGTCGGACTGCGTGCAGCTCCAATTGCTGAAGCAATGCTTGCTTTGGTACTCATGGATCATGCTTTACGCCAGCGTGCACAAAATGCTGATATTCACGTAAATACACCTGATATTGCTCATTATTTATCTGATGAAGCTAATATCTGAATATTTTTTATAGCCATAACTGCAAAGTTATCATCTGTATCAATGATTTAATTCATTATTATTTCATTGAAATGGCCATAAACCCACAAGGAAGTAACTTTATGAGTCAAGAAACCGCTTTGGGTGCAGCCCTGAAATCAGCTGTACAGACCATGAGCAAAAAAAAGCAAACTGATATGATTGCCGAACATATCTATCGCAAATATGATGTATTTAAGCATTTTAAACCATTGGCAATCGGCATTGATCAGGATTTAATTACTGCATTACCACAATATGATCCTGCTCTTATAGCACGCGTTCTGGCCAATCACTGCCGCCGGCCGCGATATATCAAATCTCTGGCACGCGGAGGAAAGCGTTTTGATTTGAATAACCGCTTTAAAGGTGAAGTTTCACCAGAAGAGCAGGCTATTGCTAAACAACATCCCTCTATGCAGACAGCAAAACCGGCATCAGCAACTGAAGTCGCAGAAACCCCCTCTGCAAAAGCTGAAACTGATCACAGCAGTAGCAGCGAAGAATCATCACAGAACTAATACCAGCAGATACACGAGCCCTCAAGCTCGTGTTTTTTATTTTCATGCTATTTGACAGCCACTGCCATCTCAATCACAGCCCCCTGACAGAAAATTTAACCCAAGTACTGCAACAGGCTGCTGATAAACATATTGATCATTTTCTCGTACCAGCCACCAGTCCTGCTGACTGGCTGACAACTATCGAACTGCAAGAAGCTTACTCTTGCATATATGCGGCAATAGGCATTCATCCCTGGTATATCAACAGTCACAATGATTCTGCACTCAATCAACTCGAATCATTACTACATACACATCCAGATATTATGATGGGAGAAATTGGTCTGGATTTTGCACGAATAAATAACACAACAGACAAAAATTTGCAGATTAACTGTTTTGAAGCCCAACTAAGAATAGCCAAATCTCTACAGCGTCCTGTCATTATTCATAACGTCCATGCTACCGATGCTTGCATACACAGTATTAAACGTTGCCAATTTACTTTTGGCGGGATTGCTCATGCCTTTTCCGGCAGTATGGAAGAAGCACAGGCTTGGATTAAGCACGGTTTTTTTATTGGTGTTGGTTCTTTATTATTACGAACACAGGCAAAAAAAATTCGGCACATTGCCGAAAAGCTACCTTTACAACATATAGTAATCGAAACTGATGCACCTTATATGTCTCCTCTGCCGCATCAGAATAACACTCCTGATAATTTACGCCAGATTGCTGAAATCATAGCCGGCTTGCGCAATAGTCACTGGCAGGATATAGCTTCCATTACTAGCAAAAATACGTTTCAAGTTATTTCACAAAAAACTTAGTCTCAGTATTATTTATTAACTGAAAGAATCATTGGTGAAAGGCATGAATAACACTAGAATGTTTTTTGCTTAGTACTCATATACAGAAATTTAAATAACTATTCATCATTAGGAATCTGCCAGCTTTCAATAATTGAAAGCTGGCAGATTTATACTTTTTCAAAAATTAATAATAAGAAATTATTTTGAAACAGCAATAACTTCGGATTAGAAATTAACTTGTGCACTGATACTATAACGGCGCCCATCCAGAGTACGACCATAATCTTTCTGATCAACTCTTTTATCAAATATATTATAAATACCGCCACTTAAAATTAGATCTTTTTTCGGTTTAAATACCAATCCTGTATCTACAAAACCATATGATGGTTTACCAATTGCCATTGAGGTTCGTGACAGATAATCTGAAGTTCTGCTGCGGAAATTCCATCTGGCCCATGTAGATAATTTTTCCGTCGCATTCCAGTTAAGCGTTGTATTGAACATATTTTTTGGCATTTCATTTAATGGTTTACCACTAAACTGACCACTCTTTTGCTCACTATGTGTGTAGGTATAATTCGCAGACCAGTCTACTTTTGGTGTAATTTTCCAGCCAAATGTTGCTTCTATACCGCGTAAAACTGCTTTATCCACATTTTCGCGCTGACTGATGAAATCAAAATATTCATTACGCCAAGAACAGGCATTTGAACCAGCCTTACCCTGACAGGTACGTACTTCCGTTATTTTGTTTTTAAACTTTGTATAATAAGTAGTTAAACCAGCAGAAAGATTACGGTTATTATCCCAGTTGAAACTGATTTCGAAATTATCTGATTTTTCCGGTTTCAGATTTGAGTTACCTATAATAATACCATTAGAATATCCACCACCGGTTACCTGCCCCCAGCCATCTGATGCTGCACGCAGTGCAGGTGCTTTATAACCACGGGAATAACCACCCTTTATTGTCCATTCTTTATTAGGCGTCCATACACCATAAAACTTTGGAGTGATCTCAGAACCATAATTTTCATCATGATCCAGTCGTGCTGCACCAGTCAGTGCAAATGTTGGTACGATACGCCATTCATCCTGTCCGAAAACTGCCCAAGAATCACGCTCCAGATGAGTTAACCGCCGCCCGTTAATAACAAGCTGGTTACCCGTATCATTCAGTTCTTCCCGTTGCCATCTGCCGCCGATGCTCAAAGTATGTTTATTCAGGCGAAACTGAGTCTGGGTATTAAAAATAGTATTTTTTTCGTGCATATCACGTGACGGATTATCATTTTCCTCACGCTGAACATATGTCTGAGTATCGATTTTATCGTAGTAACCCCGATGAGTAATACTATACTGATTGCGATCATACAGCGTGTAATCGTCTGTAGGTTTTACACCCCTGCGCGGTGCTGTATCAATTGTTTTACCTACTTTACCATTGCGATTCTGTAAACTTCGGTTTACTTCAAAATCAATTGTATTTTTATCATCCGGTGTCCAGGACAAAACCAGATCACCATTGCGCATACGCTGTTCTTTATAGCCGCCAATAAATTTATCTTCTTCGCGGTGAGAATATCCTGCATTAACACGGATGCCTAATTTGTCCTGAATTAACGGACCGGAAACATAAACGCTGCTTTGCAGGGTATTACCGCTATTACTATGCTGTTGTATAGTAGCATCTGCTTTAATTGAACCTGTCCAGTCAGCAGCTGTTTTTTTGGTAATGATATTAATCACCCCACCCATTGCATCTGATCCATACAAAGCTGAAGCAGGACCACGAATCACCTCAATCCGCTGAATCGCTGAAATTGGTGGCATCCAGCCCTGCTCAATTCCCGGACCATCAGAATTAGGACGAACCCCGCGAGAATTTACCCGTTTGCCATCTATCAGCAACATAGTATAAGCACCTGACATCCCACGGATACTGATATCTTTCGTACTGCCACCACCGGTTACTACCACTCCTGGCACATCCAGCAAAGCATCAGTGACATCGTGATATTCCTTAGTTTCGAGTTCTTTGGCATTAATCACAGTAATTGATGCTGCTGCATTTTTTGCCTGTTGTTTAAATCCTGAAGCTGTTACCACTACATCATCCAGTTCTGCTTCTGCAGCATATAACGGAGATATTAAAGTTGAGAGTAATGCCAGTGAAAACGAATGGTGAACCAGTTTACGCATAATGAAGACGGACCTCTGACGAATTTATTTTAATAAAATAATAAAATTTAAATAAATTATTTAGTTAAATTCATTTAAATGATAATAGTAATCATTATATAATTTAACATAAATATACCTAAAAAGCATCAGATTTATTGACAAAATATAAAAAAGAATACCATTTGAGTTGGGGTAGGTATTATGTCATGGCAAGTAATGACATAACTCAATGATTTTAAAATAATATTTACCAATAGCGATACATGCTCTCATTTTAAAACCAGTAAATAAAAAATCCCTGAAATTTAATTCAGGGATTTTTTGTAATATGGCGGAGAGTAAGGGATTCGAACCCTTGATACAGGTTTTGCCCGTATACTCCCTTAGCAGGGGAGCGCCTTCGACCACTCGGCCAACTCTCCGTAGAGAAGTTGCGAACTATACCTAATCAACTCTTAACTGTCAAACAAAAATATACAAAAAAATCTCCGAAAAGGTGGCCTATTTGCTAACACCATAGCAGTAAACAATATTTTCTTTACGCCTATAAACCACTGACGGATACAAACCTGAGCTTTACTAAAATCCCGATCTCAGATAAAGCTGATATATAGCCACCATCACTTCCTGAGAGTTTTAGCTGATTCTCCAAAGCACTTTTAACAGAAAACAATTTGTTTACTTTTATATAATAAGCATATGCTACTTGATTGTTCTATTTAATTTACCGCTCAAAAAATCATGTGTAAATTACCCTTTTCTCATACTCAGCCTCCGGTATAATACAAAGTTTAACCATCTGGTCAACCCGATGACTGGCAAAATTATTGTTTGTAGTCTTTATCGCATAACAATATAAAATTTAAAATTCTGGAGACTTGCATGAGTGCAATTATTGACATCTTTGCGCGTGAAATACTGGATTCACGCGGTAACCCAACAGTTGAATGTGATGTTCTGCTTGAATCTGGGGTAATGGGCAGAGCTGCCGTGCCTTCTGGCGCGTCTACCGGTGAAAAAGAAGCACTGGAACTGCGTGACGGCGATAAACAGCGGTATTTGGGCAAAGGTGTATTACAGGCTGTAGAGAATGTTAATAATGAAATTGCACAGGCACTTATTGGCATTGATGCCAGTGAACAAAGCTATATCGACCAGATTATGATTGATCTGGACGGTACTGATAATAAAGGTCGCCTTGGAGCCAATGCTACGCTGGCAGTTTCATTGGCAGTTGCCCGTGCTGCAGCAGAAGATGCCGGTTTACCACTATATCGTTATATAGGCGGTGCTGGGCCAATGTCCATGCCTGTTCCCATGATGAATGTTATCAATGGCGGTGCACATGCCAATAATAGCCTTGATATTCAGGAATTCATGATTATGCCGGTGGGCGCAGAATCATTTCGTCAGGCATTGCGCTGTGGCGCTGAAGTATTTCACCATCTGAAAAAATTATGTAATGATAAAGGTATGTCTACCAGTGTTGGTGATGAAGGCGGTTTTGCGCCAGATTTAGCCAGCCATGAAGAAGCCATTCAGCTGATTCTGTCTGCTGTAGAGGCAGCAGGCTATATTCCTGGTAAAGATATCGTACTGGCTCTGGATTGCGCTTCCAGTGAATTTTACAAAAACGGGAATTATGAATTAACTGCAGAAAATCTGAGCCTGACCAGTGCCGAGTTTGCTGACTACCTGACTGACCTTATTAACAAATACCCTATTGTGTCTATTGAAGACGGCATGAGCGAACATGACTGGGAAGGCTGGAAACTTCTGACAGAACGTCTGGGTAAAAAAGTACAGCTGGTTGGTGATGATCTGTTTGTCACCAATCCGGCTATTTTAAGCGAAGGTATAGCCCAGGGTCTGGCTAACTCACTTCTGGTTAAGGTCAATCAGATTGGTACATTGTCCGAGACACTTAAAGCAGTAGATTTAGCCAAACGCTTTGGCTATACCAGCGTAATGAGCCATCGCTCTGGCGAAACCGAAGACAGCACCATAGCTGATCTGGCTGTAGGTACAAACTGCATGCAAATTAAAACTGGTTCACTTTCACGCTCTGATCGTATTGCCAAATATAATCAGTTGCTGCGAATTGAAGAAGAACTTGGTTCTGCAGCCTACTATCCGGGTAAAAAAGCTTTTTATCAGCTTAGCTAATTCTGATATGGAATATTATAGGCAAATAAAATGAAGTGGGTAACCTGGGTACTGTTATTTGCATTGGCAGGTTTACAATACGACTTGTGGATAGGGCATGGCGGATGGCACGATATGTGGAATTTAGAGAACAACGTCATAAATCAGAATGCCAGTAATGAAACCCTGATACAGCGTAATCGTGCTCTTACCGCCGAAATTAAAGATCTTGCCGATGGAAAAGATGCAATAAATGAAATGGCCCGGGATAAACTGGGTTATATACAGGATGGCGAAGTTTTCTATCGTTTTGTACCTTCAGGCACACTTGTAACTACTACAAATAATCAGAATAATATTCCTCAAAGATAAAGAAAAACACTTTGGCATTACCAAACCAGCAGTTTTTAGTACTAAAAACTGCTGGTTTTATTTTATGGCAATAAAATGCAATATATTCTGTTTCCAACAGATGATTTAATTTGACTAACAAAACCCATCAACCTATAGCTTGGTTGTATCAATACCACAGCTTTTAAAATTTTCTAATCAATATCAGAATAGACTTACAAGAATCATAGCCAATGTATTAATCAATTAGTATGATATTTTAAAATCTGCTGAATCAGGTAAGATAAATTGTTCAGGGCATTAAAGGCAAATATATGATTTCTATCCATCAGAAAAGTTATGGTTTAGACGTTGTACTATACAATGAATTTACACTAGAAGACTTTCATCAGCTGGAAAAAGCTTTGTTAAAAGCCATTGAACACATTCATTTACCTAATTTGTTACTTGATCTAAGCCAGATGAAAGATTTCACTATAGATATGGCTTTAGAACATCTCAGATTTCTTCGTCAGCATGCTCATGATTTTGGTCGCACGGCTATTGTCGTTGACGATATTTGGATTCGTATAGGTATACGTCTTGCTAATTTACTAACTTTGCAACGACCCAGATATTTTAGTGATACAGCTACAGCACAAAAATGGCTGGAACAGAATACACAGAATTCAAATGTCATACGCAATAATTAACCGCTTGATTTATCAGTAAGCATGCTTAATATATTTACCTGATAAAACCAGGAATTTTTTTAATTAAATTTAATTACATCAAAGCTGATTGAGCCAGCAGAATATCGTTTCAGCTAATATTTCCGGTTGCTCCAGTGGCAACATATGCCCGCTATTTTCAATTATTTTCAGACTAGCCTGAGGTATAAATTCCTGCAACTCCTTAGCTTCATCGATAGAGCGCATCTGATCCTGCGCAGCAGCAATAATCAAAGTCGGGCAGGAAATTTTCTGACCTGTCGGAGTTTTACGGTTTAGCAAAGATTGTCTGCTTAACACATCAAAACCCAAACGTTCACTCATCTGCCGGATTCTGCTAATCATCTCTTGATTATTTTGATTATCAGGTCGCAACGTCTGAATTATAGCTTTATGCCCCAAACCACGAAAATTTAAATGCTGCTGAATTTGTAAAGTATTTTGTTTTGCTGCATATTGCTGTGGTGTATCCTCACGCAATGAAGTAGCAATTAAGACAAGGGCGGCAACCCGCTGCGGATACTGGGCGGCCAGTGTTCTTGCAACATAGCCGCCAAGCGAAAAACCAATGAGCACAAAACGTTCAGGAGCTGAAACAGCAATATTTTCTGCCATAGCAGCAATACTGTCTCCGTTTGCCAGTGATGCACATAATACCGGCTGGGATTCAGCCAAATTAGCTTTCATATCATCCCATAATGTTTCATCCAGCATAAAACCAGGAATGCATACCCAAGGTAATATTTCTTTCATCTTGATAATCTCAATAGAGCAAATCACTGGCCTGATATTCTATAACAGTTTATCAATCAGCCAAATTAATGTTTGCAATTATTTTGCTACCAATCTAAAACCCTTTTAACTGATTTCATTATTATTTATTATTCTTACATTGCGTTGACTTAATTAACCTTATCCAGCAAAATTAAATCACCACATATCTTATCTTCTAATGACATTGAGAAATATAATGCCAAATACATTTACTTTAACCAGTCCTGAATTCAAAAACGGCGACACTGTTGATTCCTCTTATCAAAGTGATCGTGACAACCAGTCTCCTGCTTTAATTTGGGAAAATGCGCCAGCCGAAACCAAAAGTTTTGCAATTCAATGCCATGATCCTGATGCGCCTACAGGAGGTGCAGGCTGGTGGCACTGGATGGCTATTAATCTGCCAAAAGACTTAACTGAACTGAAAAGAAATGCTGGTGCAGAAGGAGGGCAGAATTTACCTGCCGGAACACGTCAGCTACGTAACGAGACCGGAACTTTAGGTTACTCGGGTTTTTATCCGCCAGTAGGTCATCCGCCCCATCGTTATATTTTTACTGTTTATGCTCTGAATACCGATAAAATTGATTTACCCGAGGATGCAACTACTAGTTATGCGGGTTTTGTAGTGAATAGTCATGCCATTGCCAAAGCCTCAGTAATGGTCCACTATGGTCGCTAAATTCATAATATAAATCAGGTTAAATAATATAAAAAGAGGTTGTCCAATCTTGGACAACCTCTTTTTTTAAGCTTCATTTAATCTTCAACCGGTTTTTCTTTAGACACTTTATCAATCAAATGCGAAATACTCATACCTCGTTCAAGCGAGTCATCATAAATGAACGTCAGCTCAGGTGTACGGAATAAAGTTATTCGACGAGCCAGTTCGCTACGCAAATAACCCTTAGCATGTTCCAGTGCTTCTTCGGTTACAGCACGGGTACTGTCATCCAGCACAGTGTAATAAATAGTAGCATGACTATAATCGCGGGTTACTTCTACTTCATTAATTGTAATAAAACCGGCACGCGGATCTTTGAGACCAACACGCACAAGTTCGGCCAGTTCACGCATAATCTGCTCTTTGACACGATCCTGACGAGCATAACCACGCTGAGGTTTACGCATAATCATTCCTTTCTGTGATCAGGCCAGTAAATTCAGGCAGCCGGAAACTTCTCTGGCTGCCTGTTATACCCTAAATCATTTTAAAGCTTACGGGCAACTTCAACTACCTCAAAGACTTCCAGCTGATCACCTTCCATAATTTCATTGAAGTTTTTCAGCATTAGACCACATTCGAAGCCTTGACGTACTTCCTTAACATCATCTTTAAAGCGTTTTAATGAAGCCAGTTCACCTGTATGCACAACCACATTATTACGAATTAACCGAACATGAGAATCACGCTTGATTAAACCATCGGTTACCATACAGCCGGCGATATTACCCACTTTTGATACGTTAATAACCTGACGAATTTCTACTGTACCAATCACATTTTCTTTTTGTTCTGGTGCAAGCATACCGCTTAAAGCTGCCTTCACATCATCAATAGCATCATAAATGATATTGTAATACCGGATCTCAATACCTTCATGTTCAGCCAGTTTACGTGCAGTGGCATCAGCACGTACATTAAAGCCGATGATAACTGCGCCAGAGGCGATAGCCAGATTCACATCAGATTCTGTCACACCACCTACACCGCTATGCAATACATCAACCCGTACTTCATTAGTAGACAGTTTACGTAAACTACCTGCTAAGGCCTCATAAGAACCCTGAACATCTGCTTTAATAATAATCGGCAAGCTTTGCGCCTGATTTTCACCCATGTTATTAAACATGTTTTCCAGTTTGGCGGCCTGCTGTTTAGCCAGTCGTACATCACGATATTTACCCTGACGGAACAGAGCAATTTCACGTGCTTTTTTCTCATCGGCCAGTACAATAAAATCTTCACCGGCATTAGGTACATCTGACAACCCCAGAATTTCTACCGGAATAGACGGACCGGCATCAGTAATGGTTTTGCCGTTCTCATCTACCATGGCACGTACACGACCAAAAGTTGTACCGGCAAGCACAACATCACCTTTACGCAACGTACCGCTTTGTACCAGCAAGGTTGCTACCGCACCACGCCCTTTATCCAGACGAGACTCGACAACAATACCTTTAGCAGCAGAATCTACAGGTGCTTTCAGCTCCAGAACATCTGCTTCCAGCAATACTGCTTCCAGCAATGCATCAATATTGGTGCCCTGTTTGGCTGAAACATCAATAAACTGTACATCACCACCCCATGAATCAGGGATGACTTCATGTGCTGTCAGTTCCTGACGAATACGTTCAGGATTGGCGCCTTCTTTATCAATCTTATTTACAGCCACCACTAAAGGTACTTTTGCAGCTTTAGCATGTGCAATGGCTTCAATAGTCTGAGGCATTACTCCATCATCAGCGGCAACCACCAGAATCACAATATCGGTAGCCTGTGCACCGCGGGCACGCATAGCAGTAAATGCTTCATGTCCCGGCGTATCCAGGAAGGTAATTACACCGCGTGGTGTTTCCACATGATAGGCACCAATATGCTGTGTAATACCACCTGCTTCACCCTGAACAACACGGGCACGGCGAATATAGTCCAGTAAGGATGTTTTACCATGGTCTACATGTCCCATCACAGTAACCACCGGCGGACGGGGTAATTCTTCAGCCTCAGTAACGGTAGTATCTTCATCCAGAAAGGCTTCAGGATCATCAGCTGCAGCAGCCTTACCGATATGCCCCATTTCTTCTACTACAATCAGGGCGGTTTCCTGATCCAGTGACTGGTTGATGGTCACCATCATACCCATCTTCATCAGAGTTTTAATCACTTCTGCAGCCTTAACAGCCATTTTATGTGCGAGCTCAGCAGCTGTGATGGTTTCCGGCACCAGCACTTCATGAACTACAGGCTCAGTAGGTGCCTGGAAGGCATGCTGATTTGGTTCCAGTTTAAGCTGTTTCTTACCACCTTTTTTACCACCTCGTCTGCTGCTGCGCCCCTCTTCTGAGTTAGCCGTATCTGCCGAGCGCCGGTTTTTACCACCGCGCGCTGATTTACCTTTTGGCATATCGTCTTCACGCTGATGACGCTGCTCATCCTTTTTACGCCGGCCTGCCGATTCAGACACATTTTCTGCTGCTTTCGGTGCATTACTGCTCACTGGCTTTTTCTCAGTTGGCTTAGCCGAACGCACTTCAGCAGTTTTCTGCTCACTAACTGCTTTACTTTCTTCCTTAGCCTGCTGTTTAGCTGCTTCGCGCCGTGCCTGACGTTCCTGTTTCTGTTTCAGTAACATTTCACGATGAGCGCGCATAGCTTCAGCACGTCTGGCCTCTTCATCACGCTGAGCCTGCTCTTCAGGACTGATAATCGGCTTGGCTGCTTCAGCCTTAAGTGCAGCCAAATCAATTTTTTTCGCATTCCGGTTACGGTTGTTGCGCTTGGATTTAGGCTGCTCAGTTTTGTCTGCTGCTGGCTTTTTATCAGCAGGTACTTCTGCAGGTTGAGCTGCTGCGTTCTGTTGCTGTTTCACTTCCTGTTTTACCACTTCTGTCTGCACAGACTCCACTTTAGGTTTCTGTTCGGTTTTACTAGCCGCTGCTGCTGCTTTCAGACGCGCTGCTTCTGCAGCTGCTGCCGCAGCAGACTCTTCTCTGCGTCGCGCTTCAGCCTGCTCTTCAGCAGCTTTTCTTGCCAGTTCTTCAGCCTCAGTATCTGCTGTTTTCACCGGTTCGGATTCAGGCTGCGGAAGATTCTGTTTTTCTTCTGCCTGTCTGGCTTCCTGTTCTTCCGGCGGTACAGCAATACGCCGCCGCCGGCGGGTTTCAACTTCAACACCGCCAACAGTACTTTTTTCAGCTGGTTTTTTACGATTCAGTGTGATGGTACCGGCAGACTGACTACCATTAGACTGCTTTAAATAAACCAGCAACTGTTTTTTATCTGCAGCTGTCAGTTTATCCGACGCCGCCTGTTTGTGTACTCCTGCTTCGGCTAACTGTTCCAGCAACCTTGAGGTTGATAAATGCAGTTCCGAGGCAAATTGTTCTACAGTTATTTGATTACTCATTCGCGTACCCTCATACTTCGTCAAACCAGTGGGCGCGTGCTGCCATCACCACTTTCTTGGCGGTTTCCTCATCAATGCCTGTAATTTCAATCAGTTCATCTACTGACAATTCAGCCAGATCATCACGGGTTTTAATTCCTTCATTGGCCAGATCATGCAGCATTTCCTGATCAACACCTTCCAGATTTTTCAAATCTTCGTCCATGTGTTCTAACTGCTCTTCAGAGGCAATGGCCAGGGTTAAAATGGCATCACGGGCACGATTACGCAATTCTTCTACCGTACTTTCATCAAAACCCTCAATTTCCAGCATTTCCTGAACAGGAACATAAGCCACTTCTTCCAGACTGGTAAAGCCTTCCTGAACCAGTACCTCAGCTACGTTTTCATCAACACCCAGGTTATTGATAAACAGCTCACGTACGGCTTTATCTTCAGCTTCATGGCGTTCTTGAGCCTCATCCACAGTCATGATGTTCAGCTGCCAGCCTGTTAGTTCGGCTGCCAGACGTACATTCTGTCCGCCACGTCCGATTGCCAGGGCCAGCTGATCTTCTGCCACAATCACATCAACAGAATGATGATCTTCATCTATCAGAATACGAGTTACTTCTGCAGGGCTCAGTGCATTAATCACAAACTGTGCAGTTTCAGGCGACCACAGCACTACATCAATACGCTCACCTGCTAACTCTTCCGTTACTGCATTGACACGCGAACCGCGTACACCAATACAAGTACCCTGCGGATCAATACGTGCATCATTGGATTTCACCGCAATTTTGGCACGTAAACCCGGATCACGAGTTACTTCCTTAATTTCCAGCAGACCATCTTCAATTTCCGGTACTTCCATTTCAAACAGTTTTAACAGGAATTCTCGCGAAGTACGTGTCAGAATAACCTGACTGCGGTTACCAATCTGGTCTACCCGTAAAAACAAAGCCCGTACTCTGTCGCCATTACGGAAGTTTTCGCGCGGAATCATCTGATCTCGCGGCAACAGTGCTTCCAGACGACCAATTTCTACGATTGCACCGTGCCGTTCCACACGCTTAATCGTACCCAGAACAAGGCTATCTTTACGCTGTAAAAATTCATTTAAAATCTGTTCACGTTCTGCATCGCGAATGCGCTGCAAAATAACCTGTTTGGCTGTCTGTGCGCCAATCCGGCCAAATTCCACATTTTCGATTGGTTCTTCGTAATACTCACCAATCTGCAGCGTAGTTCCCGGAATTTCTTCCTGAATCTCTTCAATGGTTTTTTGAATATCGGGATAGGTATAATCCTCATCAGCCACAATCAGCCAGCGGCGAAAACTGCTGTAATCGCCGGTATTGCGGTTAATCACCACCCGCACATCCATATTTTCACGCTCAGTTTTTTTCTTTGCCGCACTGGCCAGAGCAAATTCCAGCGCGCTGAATACTACTTCTGTATCTACATTTTTTTCACTCGCCAAAGCTTCGGCCAGTAGTAAAATTTCACGACTCATTTAATTCTCCTTGTAAGCCTTTGCTTACAAAAATATGAAATTTCAATTTAAAAATCAAATTCTGGTTTTAAACGTGCTTTATCAATATTCTGCCATTCTATTAAAACTGTCTTACCGGCTGCCACAGCAGCACGTTTGGCCCGACGCGCTTCATTAATTTCTTCCAGGGTAATACTGATTAAATCGTTTTCATCAATACCATTAATCCGGCCAATAAAATTCTTTTGCCCGTCTATAGGCAAACGTGTCTTAATCTTGGCCAGTTGCCCGGTAAAACGCGTAAAATCTGCCGGTTTGGTTAAAGGACGGTCTAAGCCCGGGCTGGAAATTTCCAGACGCTGATAATCCACATCCTCTACAGCCAATACCCGGCTTAAATGATTACTGACCGCAACACAATCATCCAGGGAAATACCGCCTTCTGCCTTATCAATAAAGACGCGTAAATCCCCCTGAGCAGTCAGCTCATAATTAACCAGCTCATAGCCCAGACCCGGCAAAGTTTTTTCTAAAATGCCCTGAATATCCATCTGTGCTCCATAAAAACAAAAAAATGGCCTTAGGGCCATTTCTCAATAATTCGAAAAATTTCTTTATTTTAACTCATTGTTGAAAAAAAAGAAACCACCTGCCATTATTCAAATTTAAAATTAATACCGATTAGCACAAACATATCAATTAATTGCGTCATCGGCACTGTATAATCACTGTCTGAAATCAGTCATAATAATTAACATTATGTAAATTTTTCATAACAAATTATGAAATAATGTCAACAATTTACCGTTTCGTTCAGATATACTGATAAATGATGCATCTGTATCATATCCAAAAGCACAAAATTAATATGAATTAATTATAAGTTGCTATGACTATTGAATAAAAAACTAAAGAAACTCACACTTAAGGGATTGGCTAAAGTTGACGTTAAGACTAAACTGCACTCCCCTATAATCACTAGAGGTAAATAAATGCGTAAACAGTTTTCTGCCAATACCGCAATGACACTGGCTGCATTGGGTATTGTTTACGGTGACATTGGAACCAGTCCTCTGTATGCCTTAAAAGAAAGCTTCCGCGCTTCTACAATCGCTCCCACAGAAACTAATGTACTGGGCTTTGTTTCTTTGATTGTATGGTCATTACTCCTGATCGTTACTCTGAAATATGTTCTGTTTATTCTGCGAGCCGATAATAATGGTGAAGGCGGCGTTGTTGTACTGATGCAGCAGGCAATGCAGCATCTTAAGGGTAAACCTGTATGGATTGTGATGATGATGGGGCTTACCGGCACCGCCCTTTTTTACGGTGATGCCATGATTACGCCGGCCGTATCGGTTTTATCCGCTGCAGAAGGGTTAACGGTAATCAGTGAAAACTTCCGCCCTTATGTTATGCCTATAGCATTGATTATCCTGTTCGGACTTTTTTTCATTCAAAAAAAAGGTACACACAAAATCGGTACACTGTTTGGTCCGGTTATGCTGATATGGTTTAGTGCTATTGCACTGATAGGTCTGTATCAGATAGTTCAGGCTCCGAAAATTATTCTTGCTTTCAGCCCTTTCTATGCAATTAATTTTGCCATTAATCATGGCTGGGACGGTTTTATCGGGCTGGGCTGCGTTGTACTGGCTGTAACCGGTGCAGAAGCCCTCTATGCCGATATGGGACATTTTGGTCGTAAACCAATCCAGACAGCATGGATAAAAATTGTTTTACCTAGTCTGATTATCAATTATCTGGGTCAGGGTGCCCTGATTCTGCATAATCCGAATGCAATTAATAACCCGTTTTTTCTCAGCGCACCGCACTGGCTATTGATTCCATTAATTATTCTGGCTACTTTTGCAACTATTATTGCCAGTCAGGCCGTTATTGCCGGAGCTTACTCGCTTACCCGTCAGGCAATACAGCTTGGCTTTGCCCCACGCATGAATATTATCCATACCAATAATGAAGAAGTTGGTCAGATTTACCTGCCGCTGGTTAACTGGCTGTTACTGGTAGCAGTCACATTAGTAGTACTGGCTTTTCACGATTCAGAACATCTGGCTTCAGCTTACGGTATTGCGGTTACGGGTACTATGGTTATTACTTCATGTCTGTTCTGCGTAGTAATGATTAAAAACTGGCGCTGGCCAATCCCGCTTGCCTTACTGCTTACTTCGGTTTTTCTGTGTTTTGATCTGGTTTTCTTCAGCAGTAACCTGCTAAAACTAATTCATGGCGGCTGGTTCCCGGTAATGGTAGCCCTGATTGTGGTTACATTATTCTCAACATGGCGTCGCGGACAGGCACAATTGCTACAGGCACAGCAAAATCAGGAATTTTCATTGGATAATTTTGTTGAAAACCTGCACGACTACCCGCCTCAGATTGTTTCCGGCAATGCAGTATTCATGGTTTCCGACCCGTTCAGCATTCCACGAGCACTCCTGCATAATCTGAAACACAATAAAGTACTGCATAGCTATAATGTATTGCTCAGCGTCAAAACCAAAGAAATACCCTATGTAGCCGATAATGACCGTATTGCCATGAAACAGATTGGTCCCCGCTTTACCAGAGTCATCGCCAATTATGGTTTTCAGGAAACAGCCAATATCACCCATATTCTGAAATTGATGGCTGATCAAGGGATTAAACTTGATACCATGGATACCTCTTTTTTTCTGTCACACGACAGCATTGTTGTTGCCGCCAAAACCAAACATGGCAATATGGGGCGGTTACGTGCACGCCTTTTCAAATGGTTATATAAAAACAGTGCTTCAGCCGGTAATTACTATCATATACCGGCTAACCGCGTCGTCGAACTCGGCGCTCAGGTCGTGATTTAACTACACAGCAATTGCAAAAAATTCATGAGAGATCCATATGAGCATTAAAATCGGCATAGTCGGAGCCACAGGTTATACTGGTGTAGAACTATTACGTTTACTGGCACAGCATCCGGAAGCTGAAATCATCACCGTTACCAGCCGCAGCACTACCGGAACAACGCTGAGCGATTATTTTCCCAGTTTGCGCGGCATCTATGATCATTTGATTTTCCAACATCCCAATCAGGCCGACTTAAGTAAATGTGACTTAGTATTTTTTGCAACACCTAACGGTGTAGCCATGCATGAGGCTCCAATATTACTGACACAGGGAGTTAAAGTAATCGACCTGTCTGCAGATTACCGTATCAAAGATGTAGCAGTCTGGCAAAAATGGTATCCGTTTACTCATGCCAGCCCCGAATGGATCGCAAAAGCTGTTTATGGTTTGGCGGAACTGAACCGTACTGCCATTACTCAGGCGCAGCTGGTAGCCAATCCGGGCTGCTATCCGACTTGTGTCAGCCTGCCTTTATTACCGTTATTGCAGCAACAATGTCTGATTCATGACATGCCGCTTATTGCCGATTGTAAATCAGGAGTATCTGGTGCAGGTCGCAAAGCAAATACCGGTAACCTGTTCGCAGAATGCAGCGATAATTTCAAAGCTTATGGTATCAGCGGACACAGACATTTACCGGAAATCAGGCAAACACTGAATCTTTTACAACCTAATTCAGGTAACAGTCTGGTGTTTGCACCTCATCTGACGCCCTTGATTCGCGGCATGCATGCCACCATATATATTCAGGTAAAAGAAGGTTGCAACCCATATCAGTTGATTGCCGATTATTATCAATCCAGCCCGTTTGTTGATGTCATGCCTGCTGGCAGCACACCTGAAACCCGCTCAGTCCGCGGAGCAAATCTCTGCCGCATCAGTATACAACCTGCGCCGCAGAATAATACCTGGATTATTCTTTCTGTAATTGATAATCTGGTAAAAGGTGCAGCCGGACAAGCTGTACAGAATATGAATATCATGTTCGGGCTTGATGAAAAAAGCGGATTAAATCTTATTCCCCTCTTGCCATAACCGGTCAGCAGGATAGACAATCAAGTATGCACATATTATTAAAAGGACTACACCATGTCAGAAACCGATATTGAAACACCGATTATCTTTACTGAAAGCTGTTGTACCAAAGTAAAAGATTTAATTGCAGAAGAAAACAATCCGGACCTGAAACTGCGCGTATTTGTAACAGGGGGAGGATGCTCAGGTTTCCAGTACGGTTTTACTTTTGATGAAATCGTTAATGATGATGATTTTGAAATCCAGAAAGATGGCTTAACATTTCTGATCGATCCAATGAGTTATCAGTATCTGGTTGGTGCTGAAATCGATTATTCTGAAAGTCTGCACGGTTCACAATTTGTTATCCGTAACCCTAATGCAACTACCACCTGTGGCTGTGGCTCGTCTTTCTCTGTTTAAGTGAATCGACTATATAGCAAGATTTCTTTACTCAAACAACTGAATTAATTTTCTAAACCAGCCAAAGCAGGCTGGTTTATTTATGGGCAACAACCAGCGATAACCAAAAATTGTTCACTTTAAAACTCAATACATTAAAAATTTCACACAATTTAAAAATAATTGTCATTTACAATAAAATGTAAAAATAACAAACAGTTAACATTCGATTTTATACTTAAGCCTATAATCATCTGGGTAGCCAAAAGCAGTAAAGGCCTTTTTTAATAATAAATTAACAAGGAGCTTTGCCATGAACCATGATATAAAAAAATGCCCGGTAACCCATCTCACAACAGATCAGGGGGCGCCTGTATCTGATAATCAGAATAGTCTCACAGCCGGACCACGCGGTCCTTTACTGGCTCAGGATTTATGGCTGAACGAAAGACTGGCCAATTTTGTCCGCGAAGTTATCCCTGAACGCCGGATGCATGCAAAAGGCTCAGGTGCATTTGGTACTTTCACAGTTACCCACGATATAACCCAATATACATGTGCCAAACTATTCAGCCAGATTGGCAAAAAAACCGAAATGTTTGTACGCTTTTCTGAAGTAGCAGCTGAACGCGGTGGTGGCGATGCTGAGCGCGATATCCGCGGCTTTGCCATGCGCTTTTATACCGAGCAGGGCAATTGGGATCTGGTAGGCAATAATACACCTGTATTTTTTCTGCGTGATCCGCGTAAATTTCCAGACCTTAATAAAGCCGTCAAACGTGACCCCCGTACCAATCTGCGCAGCCCTACTTATAACTGGGACTACTGGACTTTACTGCCGGAATCATTTCATCAGGTAACCATTACCATGTCCGACAGAGGCATACCGGCTAGTTACCGGCATATGCATGGTTTCGGTTCACATACATTTAGTTTCATTAACGCTAATAAAGAACGCTTCTGGGTTAAATTTCACTTCCGCACTCAACAGGGAATTAAAAACCTTACCGATGAAGAGGCCGCCACTATTATGGGACAAGATCGCGACAGTCATCAGCGCGATCTTTACAATGCTATCGAATCCGGTAATTTTCCTAAATGGACAATGTACATCCAAATCATGCCGGAAACCGATGCAGAAAAAGTACCCTATCATCCGTTTGATTTATCTAAAGTATGGCCGCATGGTGATTATCCGCTTATCGAGGTGGGCGAATTTGAACTAAACCGCAACCCGGATAATTATTATCTTGACGTTGAACAGGCTGCTTTCGCTCCTAGTAATCTGGTACCGGGAATCAGCGTTTCTCCTGACAAAGTATTACAGGCACGCCTGTATAATTACGCAGACGCTGCCCGCTACCGTGTAGGGGTCAATCATCATCAGATACCGGTTAATAAAGCACGCTGTCCCGTTTTCAGTAACCATCGTGATGGTACAACCCGGGTAGATGACAATTATGGAAGTCTGCCCCATTACGAGCCTAACAGCTTCCATCAATGGCAGGAACAGCCTGAATATCGCGAACCTCCGCTTAAAATACATGGTGATGCTGATTTCTGGAATTTCCACGAAGACGATAATGACTATTTCAGCCAACCCCGCGCCTTATTTAACTTAATGAATGATAACCAGAAGCAGGTACTGTTTGAAAACACAGCACGAGCTATGGGTGATGCACCTGACTTTATCAAATACAGACATATTCGTAACTGCAATGCCTGCCATCCGGACTATGGTACAGGCGTAGCCAAAGCACTGGGCATGACAGTAGAAGCAGCCATAGCAGCACGCAGCAGTGACCCGGCACAGGGATGCGCTGTTCTGATTTAAACTTAATCATTAATTGATATAAATCCTTAAACAATAACGTTTAAGGATTTTTATATAGAAATATATTTCTGTTAGATAATTTATTAAAACTAAAATCTTTATTAATCCGGATTCATAAACAACTAAAACATTAAAATATTTTAATATTTAAAATTTATAATATTAATTACCTGAATTTCTTTGATGACTATTCATCGATCATCAACTTATTTCAAACCTTCAAATTCTGCATTAAATTAACATTTAACTTTATTCTGAACTTTTCATAGATAATCTCATGCACAATAAAAAATACCCGTAATCAGTAATTACGGGTATTTTATTACCTAGGCTTAATTAATAAATAAACCAATTTATTCAATAAGCAGGGGCACTTGTTAAATGCATAGATTGCTGTATCGGCTCCACCGAATTTAATCTGTCATCAATAGCGGGAGTAAATCCTGCCATGGCTGAAAGTAAATTCTGAATCTGAGCTGAAGGATCATTACTATTATTAGAAACAAATTTACCTTTAAGTGATGTGTTATCTGCCAAATCACTGGAAGCAATATTCCGTAGATTAACAATATCATTTCCATTTTTAGCTTTAGTTACACCAAAGGAACGATTTTTCTTCATATCTTCATAGGTGACGCTTTTATCTTCAAACACAAAATTAAAAGCCCGGCTATTTTTATTTTTAGTATCAAAATAATCAGGTAAGGTCACTGAATCTGCTGATCCATATGCATAAATGACTAAATCATTACCAGAACGGATAAATTCAGCATCGGCCAGACTAGCACCTTTAAACACCAGATCATTACGCTGATCTTTATTTTTTTTATCCATATAGCCTAAATCATTCACCACATCCTGACCATGACCGGCTTCAAATTCATAACGATCTTTTTCATAGTTACCGCCGTTGAGAATATCATTACCGACACCGCCATTCAGAATATCATTACCAGATCCACCTTTTAGAACATCATCTCCTGCACCTCCGATAAGAATATCGTTTCCTTGCCAGCCTGAAATAATATTATCCTTTTCATCCCCGCTCAGGATGAAGGCATAATCTTTTTTGATATTTTCCAAAGTAATGGCTTGATCATCAAATATAAAGTTAAATCCTCTACTATCGTCTTTATAGTATGTAGAGTTGAAGTAATCAGGTAGAGTCACTGAATCTGCTGATCCATACGCCTGAATAACCAGATCGGTTCCAGAGCGAATAAATTTTGCATCTGCCAGCTTGGCACCTTTAAAGACAATATCATTTCGCTCATATTTTGTGAATTCATAACCACTACCTTTATCATTAATCACATCCTGACCATGACCTGCTTCAAACTCATAACGGTCTTTATGCCAATCTCCTCCATTCAGGATATCATTGCCTGTACCCCCTATCAGAATATCGTAACCTTCGCCTCCTTCCAGAATATCATTGCCTTCGCCTCCTTCCAAAATATCATTACCATATCCTCCCCATAAAGTATCATTACCCGCTCCTCCGCTCAAAATGTCATTTCCTTCCCAGCCACTAATCTCATTGTCTTTCTCATCTCCGCTCTGATAAAACGAAAAGTAACAGATATCTTCCCAAGTAATGACTTTATCATCAAATATAAAGTTAAATACCATTCTGTCGTTGTATCTGAAGAAATCAGGTAGAGTCACTGAATCTGCTGATCCATATGCCTGAATAACCAGATCACCTCCATATCGCAAAAATTTTGCATGTGCCAAACTGGCTCCCTTAAATACTACATCATTATAGTATTCAATATAGTTAATAGCTTTATCATTGATTATATCTTGACCATGCCCCGCCTCAAACTCATAACGGTCTTTGTGCCAATCGCCACCATTCAAAATATCGTTGCCTGCGCCCCCATTTAAAATATCATAGCCTTCTCCCCCATTCAAAATATCATCACCAACTCCTCCATTTAAAATGTCATCACCATTCTCTCCATTAAGAATATCATCGCCAGCTCCTCCATTCAGAATATCATTTCCTATACCTCCATTTAAAGTATCATTGCCTTCGTCTCCATTTAAAACATCATCGCCTGCTCCTCCCCATAAAGTATCATTGCCTTCGTCTCCATTTAAAATATCATCGCCATATCCTCCACCTAAAACATCATTACCCGCTCCTCCGTTAATCAAATCCTTTCCATCCCAGCCACCAATCTCATTGTCTTTCTCATCTCCGCTCTGATTAATCGTAAAGTGCTTCCTGATATCTTTATAAATGATAGTTTGATCATCAAATATAAAGTTGAATGCTTTCATGTAATTATTGATGAAGAAATCAGGTAGAGTCACTGAATCTGCTAATCCATACGCCTGAATAACCAGATCATCTCCATATCGCAAAAATTTTGCATCTGCCGAACTGGCTCCCTTAAATACTACATCATTATAGTTTTCAGTTTCATTGTCATCACCTCTATCATTGATTACATCTTTACCATGCCCCGCCTCAAATTCATACCGGTCTTTATGCCAATAGCCGCCATTCAGAATATCATTTCCAGCACCACCATTCAGAATATCGTAACCTTTTCCTCCTTCCAGAATATCATTGCCTTCGCCTCCATTCAGAATATCATTACCATCTTCTCCCCTTAGAGTGTCATTGCCCATCCCCCCATTTAGAATATCAGTTCCTTGCCAGCCAAAAATAACGTTGTCTTTTCCATCTCCATTCTGAGTGAAAATATAGTCTTTTATAAGATTATCATAAGAAATACTCTGATCATCAAATATAAAGATAAAAGCCTTATAATTATTATGTATGAAATAATCCAATAAAGTTACCGAATCTGCTGATTTATACGCTCGAACAACTAGACTGTTCCCTGAGCGAATAAATTCTGCGTCTGCCAGTTCCGCTCCTTTAAATACTACGTCATTAGATTCATCCTGATAACCTCGTGAATCATAAGCCTGGTCATTAATCACATCTTGGCCATGCCCAGTCTCAAACTCATAACGATCTTTATGCCCATCGCCTCCAATCAGAATGTCATTTCCAGTGCCACCATTCAGAATATCATAACCAGATTCTCCGTTCAGAATATCATCTCCTGCTCCTCCATTCAGAATATCGTTACCATAACCTCCCCATAAAATATCGTCACCATCTCCTCCATTCAGAATATCTTTACCATCTCCTCCGTCCAGAATATCAACTCCTGCTCCTCCATTCAGAATATCGTTACCATCTAATCCATACAGAATATCATCACCATCGCCACCTGTCAGAATATCATCACTGTATTTGCCCCAAATGGCGTCTTTATAAGGAGTAACGCTCTGATCATCAAATATAAAATTAAACTCTCTGTTATAATAACTACTGATGAAATATCCTGGGAGGGTCACAGAATCTGTTGAACCATACGCTTTAATAATCAGGTCTGTTCCAGAGCGGATAAATTCTGCGTCTGCCAGTTTCGCTCCTTTAAATACCAGATCATTACGAGCATTTAGATCGTCTTTAGAATCTCTACCTTTATCATTAATCACATCCTGACCATGACCTGCGTCAAATTCATAACGGTCTTTATGCCCATCTCCTCCATTCAGGATATCATTGCCTGTACCTCCTATCAGAATATCGTAACCTGCTCCTCCTTCCAGAATATCATTGCCTTCGCCTCCTTCCAAAATATCATTACCATATCCTCCTTTCAGGATATCATTGCCTTCGCCTCCTTCCAAAATATCATCGCCATCTCCTCCCCATAAAGTATCATTGCCCGCTCCTCCGCTCAAAATGTCTTTTCCATCACAGCCGGGAATCTCATTGTCTCCATCATCTCCACTATAAGTAAAAGTGTATCGACTCATCAACTCTTCATAAGTAATCGTTTCATTATCAAATACAAAATTAAATGCGCGATTATAGCTATTAAAATAATCCAATAAGGTTACTGAGTCATTCGTTCCATACGCTTTTATAATTAAATCATTGCCCGAACGCACAAACTGTGTATCTGCTAGCTTCGCTCCTTCAAAGCATAAATCATTGCGCTTACTTTTTTCACTGACATATCCAAAATCTTTTATTACATCCTGCCCATGGCCTGAGCGAAACAGATAGCGATCTTTCTGCCATTCGTTTCCATTAAAGCTATCATTTCCATTAGAACTAATAAAAATATTATCTATCTCACCATAAAGTTGAGCTATTAATCCATTATCACGAGCTACTTTCAATAGATTGGCTTGCCGTCTTTCCCGCGCTGCACTATTATATTTCCCCAGATTCTTATCAATTTGCATCAATTCTCTAGCTTCGGCCAGCTGATTATTTTCAACTAATCTTACAAGCTCTTGATCTAGCTTAGAGTAATCATATCCGATTTTTTGCTGTTCAGCATTCCACTGCGCCAGAATAACTGGGAAAAATAGCTCCTTATATACTCCTTCGGCCAATAAACTGGCGGAAACATATTCTGCAAATTTATTAAACTCCTTAATAAGTATAGGTGCTGCGTGTGAATGAGGATCTGAATCAAGTCTTCCTGAGCACCAAATACCTAAAAAATCTGAGCCGGTTAGATTTTCTAAAGTTACCAACTTCCGTGCGTCATCAATATATTTTCCTCGACTTACGGGATCAACCTGTTCAGAACCAGTCCATCTATAAATCAAATTGTTCAGTAATGATTCACGTGTTTTAGTATCAGCTGTCAGATAAGCTTTAACCATTTCCTTCAGAACAGCATCTTTCTGCATAGCAGTATGCAGATCTGATACATTACCAAAGCCTTGTATATAAGGTAATTTCGCTATATCTTTATCAATTGCCAAGTTATCAGTATTAAAAGTATCTCCTTTATCTACCTTAAACCATACATCTGTTGCATCTGTCTGATGCCCGTCTGCCCAGGTAACTTGAGATGTTTCTCTGTGCTCATGACCATTCTCATCTTTTTTATCACCTTTCAGATATTTAAGTCCTATCTCTGTAATCTGAGTATTACTCAGCGACAATAATTCTCCCTCATCAACTAAACCATTCTGATTTTTATCTTGCCATAATTGTAATCTCGACCACACTGAATCAGCAGCATCAATTACACCATCTCGATTCTCATCAAATTCAGCCAGAGCTTCGAATCCATTTTGTGCTTTTTTACCGGAAGATAATAAAGTATTACTGCCAAATAACTCTTTTCCGTCATCAATCAATCCGTTTTGATTACGGTCTAAAACCAGTAGTGCATCATTACTATCAACCCAGCCAGTATTCTCTGCAAAACCATTTCCATCATGATCAAAATATGTATGCTTACCTTGTGCAGTAGTTTTTACACCATCTCCATTCATATCAATGATAATAGGTGATCTGATAGACATAGCATCCCTGATATCCGGCCGAGTATCATCTTCTTCTCTCAGCCGGATATTTAAATCTCCATTTTTAAAATTTTTAACCGTTAATCCATCATTAATTATTAAATCTTTACCATCCCAGTAATATTTATTCCCATGGCCATAATAAGTATTCTCAGGATCATTCTTATAATGAACACCTCCGGTTAATATATTTTTCTTAGCAACTGAAATACTTCCATCTACATTAAATATGGCCCCCTCACCATCAGAATCTTCAATCACATCCATTTTGTCAGCGATATAAGTATCATAGCCTTCGCCACCCATAAGCATATCTTTTTCAATGGAGCAAGAACTCGACCCTATTAACAGATCATCACCATTACCACCTTGTAAAATATCTTCACCACCACCACCAATCAATACTGAATCAGGATCATCGGAAAATATTTCCAACAAACCTGCTGATTCTGCTTTTAGAAAACCATCATGAAATATATCTTTACCATCATAAATCACTTTTCTGCCGTGGGAGTCTGTATAATTGATAGATGGGGATATTTTGATTAGTCTCATAATTTCGCCTAAATAATAGCTCATAACCTCTGGTATTCGTCCAATAAGATCAGCATCAGCAGAGAGTTGCTCCATTTTAGCTTTCTTCAATTGAGCAAAATCTTTATCAGTCACAGTAACGGCGGACACATCTCCTGTAAATTGAATTGGTACCGTTCTACCAATTCCAGATGGATCGATCTTTTCTTTAAAACCTTTATTAAAGTTATTGGCAGCCGCGTTACTAGAATCAAAATCAAAATTATCTTCACATGGAATTATTTTTAACCCTTGTATTTCCCTTGTGCCATCCGCTTTAACCACAAATTTTATTGAATCGAAATCAATAGTAAAACTTGTTGAACCGAAAATAAAGGCACGAGTTAAGTAATCGCTAGACCCAATACCAGATTCATATTGACTAATAGCTGTTGTAAACCTCTTTACCTTTTTATCATTGCTTAATTCTGAATTAATAGGATTTTCAGCTCTTAATATATTCCACATGGAAATAAAATCATAACTGCCAGCCGAAAACTCTGAAGAAAAGAAATCTTTAAAAAACTTAAAATCAGCCGCCGATACAAATCGTCCACCACCATGCGTCATATATTCCTGTGCATCGATCATCAAGGCGTCTCCCTCAGCACTCGCATCTCGTATCCACTTATCATTAACTAGTTCTGAAGGTGACGGTGCTTTCTCCTGATTCCATAAATATCTGGCGAGAATCTCATCTACACTCACTAAATCTTTACCTGCATTCACGTCATAAGCCATGTTATTACTCCTTTTTTTAATATTTAAAACCACAGAATAAACAAATTAAAACTTATATTAATAAAAAAATAATTAAAATTGTAATATGTAATTTATTGTAAATTAACTGCGCCACCAATAATTTGGTCTATATAAAACATCGCCACAATTATTTAACAAATAAACTTTTCTGGTATCCTTAAAAGTTTTACTTCTATCTTTAGCTACAAATTCTGGCACAGTTATTGAATCAGAATATGTAACACTCAAATAAAAATTACCTACACCCCAGGAGTTAATCTCAATATCAATGGGAATTTTAGATTTTCCCATAAATACTGCTGTTTCCATTCCAATATATTTTAAAATATAGTTTTTTCTTATCAATGACCACTCTGATTTATTTAAAACAGTGCAGCAGCTATTACTATCATAGACAGAAAGATAATTTGGATTATCTAATTTATGTATCAAAATATAGTTTTTTAACTTAAAATCATCATTAATATAATTTTTATCCGACGCAAATATAAAGCTTTCCGCTTCATTATGTTTAATTAATATATCAAGTGCTCTCCGAAAATCATATCCATTTTCAATATCATCTTTAAGAAATTTTTCTTTATCTGGATTCATCGGAATCTTGAACACCCTACAACCCTGAGAACGTCTACAATCAGCTGCAGTTGGTAAAAATTCGCCATTGTCATTAACTACTTTATTATCCCAATAAAATTTATTTTCATATATCATTCGACCAGTTAAACTTTTCATCGCCTTATACCATAGCTCTTCCTTGCTATAATATTTTTTATCCCGCCAGCAATACCCAGCCCTGTTCTTAGCCTCAAATTCTTCTTGTGATACATTAAATGGTTTAGGATTTTTCCGCATTAATTCATTCCAGAAGTAATACGGCGATTTTTCATAATATATATCTCGTATTTTTAAGCCACCTGCTACCATCAATATAATGAACATAGTTATTAATGTATATTTTGCCGGTTTTGGATGTGCTTTTGCTAAAGATATTACTTTAACCAAAATCCAAACACTAAGTAAGGGTAAGACAAAATAGATTGTGATAATTCCAAAAAATATCAAAAACATACTTTTATATTCTCCCTGTACATATGCATTTCATCTGTTTAAACTGAAAGAACTATTACTTATAAAAACTATTTACAACTTAAAATCAGCTGCCGATACAAATCCTCCACCACCATGCGTAATATATTCCTATGCATCGATCATCAAGGCGTCCCCCTTAGCACTCGCATTTCGTATCCACTTATCATCAACTAGTTCCGAAGGTGACGGTGCTGTTTCCTGATTCCATAAATATCTGGCGAGAATCTCATCTACTCTCACTAAATCTTCACCTGCATTCACGTCATAAGCCATGTTATTACCCTTTCATTTAATATTTAAGGCCACAGATTAAACAAATTAAAACTTATATTAATAAAAAAAATTAAAGTTGTTATCAGTAATTTATTGTAAATTACCTGCGCCACCAATAATTTGGTCTATATAAAACATCGCCACAATTATTTAACAAATAAACTTTTCTGGTATCCTTAAAACTTTTACTTTTATCTTTAGCTACAAATTCTGGCACAGTTATTGAATCAGAATATGTAACACTCAAATAAAAATTACCTACACCCCAAGAGTTAAGGTCAATATCAATGGGAATTTTAGATTTTCCCGTAAATACTGCTGTTTCCATTCCGATATATTTTAAAATATAGTTTTTTCTCATCAATGACCACTCTGATTTATTTAAAACAGTGCAGCAGCTATTACTATCATAGACAGAAAGATAATTTGGATTATCTAATTTATGTATCAAAATATAGTTTTTTAACTTAAAATCATCATTAATATAATTTTTATCCGACGCAAATATAAAGCTTTCCGCTTCATTATGTTTAATTAATATATCAAGTACTCTCCCAAAATCATCTTCATTTTCAATATCATCTTTTAGAAATTTTTCTTTATCTGGATTCATCGGAATCTTGAACACCCTACAACCCTGAGAACGTCTACAATCAGCTGCAGTTGGTAAAAATTCGCCATCGACATTAGTTACTTTATTATCCCAATAAAATTTATTTTCATATATCATTCGACCAGTTAAACTTTTCATCGCCTTATGCCATAGCTCTTCCTTGCTATAATATTTCTTATCCCGCCAGCAATACCCAGCCATGTTCTTAGCCTCAAACTCTTCTTGTGATACATTAAATGGTTTAGGATTTTTCCGCATTAATTCATTCCAGAAGTAATACGGCGATTTTTCATAATATATATCTCGTATTTTTAAGCCACCTGCTACCATCAATATAATGAACATAGTTATTAATGTATATTTTGCCGGTTTTGGATGTGCTTTTGCTAAAGATATTACTTTAACCAAAATCCAAACACTAAGTAAGGGTAAGACAAAATAGATTGTGATAATTCCAAAAAATATCAAAAACATACCTTTATATCCTCCCTGTACATAAGCATTTCATCTGTTTAAACTGAAAGAACTATTACTTATAAAAACTATTTACAACTCAAAATCAGCTGCCGATACAAATCGTCGACCACCATGCGTCATATATTCCTGTGCCTCGATCATCAAGGCGTCTCCCTCAGTATTTGCATATTGTATCCACTTATCATCAGCTAGTTCCAAAGGTGACGGTGCTGTTTTCTGATTCCATAAATATCTGGCGAGAATCTCATCTACACTAACTAAATCTTTCCCATTTTCTAATTTATAAGCCATATATTTATACTTTCATACATAATTTTAGATTAATAAAACATATTATTAATAAGCTTTACAAAATATATCACATTTGTCATATAATTACATTTTATTTATTTTATAGAAATATGGTTTATATAAAATATCGCCACAATTATTTAAATAAAATACTTCATACGGATAATTTATCGGATAATAGTTTGTTTTGGTTTTTGGTAAAAAACCATCTATACCAAAATAATAATTACCTACTCCCAATGAATTTATATCTTCATCTGGAGGAATTCTTGATTCTTCTACAAAAGTATCAAAAATCGATTCTTTATATGCTAAGACATAATTTTTTCTTTTCTTCATTAATTGCCATTCAGATTTATTATATACTGTACAACAATCACTCCCATATAATTTAATAGAATCTTCACTTGTTTTTCGGTGTATTAAAATAAATTTTTCTAATCCAAAATTATAATTAATATAATTTTTATCTGAGTCATATATAAAAGTCTGTACTTTTAATTTAATAAGTTCATTAATATTATCCAAATAATTATTTTGAACACCTATATAATTATTAAGCTTCTGATTTGTTAGATCAACTGGTACTTGCCATACTCTACAATTATTCGAGGTAGTGCATTGACCATAAGTAGGTAAAAACTTACCATCCATATTTTTTGTCCGATTTTCCCAATATAATTTATTTTCATATATGATTTTTCCTATCAGACTTTTCATTGCTTTATGCCAAAGCTCTTTTTTGGTGTAATATTTCCTGTCTCGCCAGCAGTATCCTTCTCTATTCTTTTCCTCAAACTCGTTTTGTGAAATGTAAAAAGGTTTAGAATTCTTTTTTAATAATTCATACCAAAAGTGATAAGGGGGTCTTTCATAATATAGTTTTTTTATTTTAAATCCTCCTGCAATAATTAATATCATGGATAAAACTATTACTATATATTTTGTTTTTTTTTGATAATTTTTTGCAATAATCAGTACTTTATCTATCATATTTACTAGACAATATAGTAATGGTAAAATGATTATGAGCGTACCTAGCTGATCCAATATCAATATAAGTTTAAACATTGCTAATATATCCCTTTAGAAAAATTTTTTCAAATAATCAAATAATAAACCATTTAATAAAATATTTAAAATTAATATTTACCCGAGTATAATTGTTATATTTGCTGTATATGAAATAATTTTAATAAAATCTTGGATTTATATTTTTCAAAATTTTTATAATTAATATAGACCTTTATTTTATATAAATATCTTTGTCAAATATATTATAAACCTGTGATTAATATTAATCACAGGTTATTTTACACAGACTTTAATAATTAAATTTCAATTATTTATCAAAACTGGTTGCAATATTACCCAGTAATCTGTTTTGTTCTAATAATTCACACAATTGCACATCATCTATTGCATTTGTATTTAATCCTGCCATTGCATTAACAAGCTGTTGAACTTGTTGTGTGACCTGAGGATGACCGGTTATGTCGTTATGATTTACATTATTTCCAGTATAAAAATAGTAATCACCATCTTTATTTCCATTTCGTTCAAAACTAGCAAAAATTTCTGATAATGTAATTAATTGATTTTTAAAAACAAAATTCTCAACCCCGGCCCAATTTCCAGCACCTTTAGAAAGACAATCTCTTATTTCAATGGAATCACCCTGATTATAACCTAGAAGAAATAATGAATTTCCTTTTTTTCTAAATATAACTTCATTCATATTCACATCTGTAAATATTATAGTATCTTCTTTACTATTATTATGTTGTAATAATACATTTCCATCCCAGATAAAATCATTTCCATGTCCTTTTGAAAAAATATATATGTCATCACCACCTCCGCCGGAAAGATAATCATCACCAGCTCCGCCCACAAATATATTTTTTCCATCATCTGCTCTTAAATTATCATTACCTGTTCCTCCTATTAATGTATTATCTCCTCCATAAGCTTGTAAAACGTCATTTCCGTTACCACCAACTAAAACATCATTATATTTTCCACCACTAAGCATATCATCCCCATCCTCTCCGAATAATATTGCTCTGCCTTTATCAAGCCAAATTTCATCTTTGCCAGCAGTACCGTGTATTACCATTCCTTCTTTCTGAAACTGCTCCAGCGTAATTGTCTTATCTTTGAATACAAAATTTTCTATCGCATGCCCTCCATGCGGATAAAAGAAATCTCGTATTTCCACTGAATCTCCTTCGTTATAACCATAAATAAATAGTGTATTGTCTTTTTTCCTGAATTTTACTTCATCAAAATTGACATCTAAAAACTGAATCGTATCAGCTTCACCTGCCTCGTCACTTATAGTATCTTTACCATGTCCTTTAGCAAAAACATAAGTGTCGTTACCTTCTCCTCCATATAAATTATCATTTCCTCCACCTCCTATTAGGATGTCATCTCCTTTATATCCCCATAATGTATCATCTCCTGCACCACCATCCAGTATGTCATTTGCAATATCATATTGACTGGCTTTAAGAGTATCATTACCATCTCCGCCATGCAGTATTCCTCTGCCTTTTGATATATTGATAGTGTCATTTCCTGATGTTCCGTACAGTTCCATGCCTTCTTTTTGCAACTGTTCCAGCGTAATTGTCTTATCTTTGAATACAAAATTCTCTATTGCATACTTACCATTAAAATTAAAGAAATCTCGTATTTCAACTGAATCTCCTTCGTTATAACCATAAATAAATAGTGTGTTGTCTTTTTTCCTGAATTTCACTTCTTCAAAATTGACATCTAAAAACTGAATCGTATCTGCTTCACCTCCCTCGTCACTTATCAGATCTTTACCATGTCCTTTAGCAAAAACATAAGTGTCGTTACCCTCTCCTCCATATAAATTATCATTTCCTCCACCTCCTATTAGGATGTCATCTCCTTTATATCCCCATAATGTATCATCTCCTGCACCACCATCCAGTATGTCATTTGCAATATCATATTGACTGGCTTTAAGAGTATCATTACCATCTCCGCCATGCAGTATTCCTCTGCCTTTTGATATATTGATAGTGTCATTTCCTGATGTTCCGTACAGTTCCATGCCTTCTTTTTGCAACTGTTCCAGCGTAATTGTCTTATCTTTGAATACAAAATTCTCTATTGCATACTTACCATTAAAATTAAAGAAATCTCGTATTTCAACTGAATCTCCTTCGTTATAACCATAAATAAATAGTGTATTGTCTTTTTTCCTGAATTTCACTTCTTCAAAATTAACATCTAAAAACTGAATCGTATCTGCTTCACCTCCCTCGTCACTTATCAGATCTTTACCATGTCCTTTAGCAAAAACATAAGTATCGTTACCCTCTCCTCCATATAAATTATCATTTCCTCCACCTCCTATCAGGATGTCATCTCCTTTATATCCCCATAATGTATCATCTCCTGCACCACCATCCAGTATGTCATTTGCAATATCATATTGACTGGCTTTAAGAGTATCATTACCATCTCCGCCATGCAGTATTCCTCTGCCTTTTGATATATTGATAGTGTCATTTCCTGATGTTCCGTACAGTTCCATACCTTCTTTTTGCAACTGCTCCAGCGTAATTGTCTTATCTTTGAATACAAAATTTTCTATCGCATACTTACCATTAAAATTAAAGAAATCTCGTATTTCAACTGAATCTTCTTCGTTATAACCATAAATAAACAGTGTATTGTCTTTTTTCCTGAATTTCACTTCTTCAAAATTGACATCTAAAAACTGAATTGTATCCGCTTCACCTCCCTCGTCACTTATCAGATCTTTACCATGTCCTTTAGCAAAAACGTAAGTGTCGTTACCTGCACCTCCGTATAGCTTATCATTCCCTGAACCTCCTATCAGAGTATCATCCTGACTTGTTCCTGATAAAATATCATCTTTATCACTTCCTTCAATTAGGTTCACATTATCTGAAAATATTGAGCTAGTATTCTGATATTGGTATTCTTTGATTAACGCATTCATATAGCTAATCCTTAATTAAAAAAATTAATACAAAAGTTAAATTTAATATTTGCATTCTAAAAATTAATTTCTATTTATAAAATCCCCCCTTTACTTTATAAACAAAATAATAAATACAACTCTACATTTAACTTATTAAATAAAATTATCTGTATATCATTTTTATATTAACAAGGAATAAAATACTAGTTCGTGTTTAAAAGTATTCTTATATGAACTTAGTTATCCTTTTTATATAAAATCAACAAAATCTGATTTAAAACAGACTACTAGAATCCTGAATTGATATCAATTAAATTTAACATTATTTGATGTTAAGTCAAATATATACATATTATTTATATATATTTTAAATTTTATACAATATAATTAAATATTAAATATTTGGATTTTATTGTCTTTTTTATGTGTATTTTTGTTATTATTTATGTTAATTTGTCATCTTAAATTAAGATATTTTTAATACCTATGTCATTATCACCTGAGTCTCTGCCTTCAAAATCTGATTCTTTAAAAAAATCAGATAGTTTTCAAAAACCCAATATAGCGGTTACTGCACTCGTACTTATTGCCCATTTTCATGGTTTGGCAGTTAATCCTGCCGATATTACCCATAAATATGCTGAAAAAGGGGATTTAAACAGTGAGCAATGGCTATTGGCAGCCAAAGACCTGGGATTAAAAGCCAGACTGGTAAAGCATAATGTTGAACGTCTGCATCTTGTGGCTTTGCCCGCAGTTGTTTGGCGGGATGACGGACAGCATTTTGTTCTGGCTAGAATAGATGGTGATCGCTATTTAATTCAGGATCTTGAACAGGGTAAACCGGTTATCCTTACGAAAGAAGAATTTACCCAACGCTATTCCGGACAGCTTATATTGGTTACTTCCCGTGCATCAATACTTGGTCAACTGGCCAAGTTTGATTTCACATGGTTTATTCCGGCTGTTATCAAATACCGGCGTATTTTTCTGGAAGTACTGATTGTATCCGTTTTTATTCAGCTTTTTGCACTTGTTACACCTATGTTTTTTCAGGTGGTAATGGATAAAGTTCTGGTTCACCGCAGCTTTTCTACACTTGATGTTATTACTATTGCATTGCTGGTAATCATTATTTTTGATGTCGTGCTTAGCGGATTGCGTACATATATATTTGCTCATACTACATCACGTATTGATGTTGAATTAGGCGCACGATTATTCAGACATCTGTTAAGTCTGCCTCTGGCTTATTTTGAGCATCGCCGAGTGGGAGATACCGTTGCAAGGGTGCGTGAACTGGAACAAATCCGGAATTTCCTAACCGGACAGGCATTAACTTCTGTTCTGGACTTATGTTTTTCTTTTATCTTCTTGCTGGTTATGTGGTTTTATAGTGGCTGGCTAACATTGGTAGTTGTTATCTCCCTGCCCTGCTATGCCATCTGGTCTGCAACTATCAGCCCGATTTTGCGTGCTCGTTTGAATGAAAAATTTGCCCGCAATGCCGATAATCAGTCTTTTCTGGTTGAATCAGTAACTGCTGTAGGTACCATTAAAGCAATGGCAGTTGAACCACAGATGACTAGACGCTGGGATCAGCAACTGGCCGCTTATGTCAATTCCGGTTTTCGCGTTGCACGGCTGGCTACTATCGGACAACAAGGTGTACAGTTTATCCAAAAACTGGTTACAGTTGTTACATTATGGCTTGGTGCGCATTTGGTAATTAAGGGCGATCTGACTGTAGGTCAATTAATTGCATTTAATATGCTTGCAGGACAAGTAGCGGCTCCTGTTATCCGGCTGGCACAGCTATGGCAGGATTTCCAGCAGGTGGGAATATCGGTATCACGGTTAGGAGATATTCTGAATACTCCGACGGAAAATCCAACTTCGCGCATGGCTCTCCCCAATATTAAAGGACAAATTGAATTTGAAAAAATTTCTTTTCGCTACCGGCCTGATGGTGCAGAAATATTACGGGATCTGAGTTTAAATATCCGGCCCGGAGAAATTCTGGGAATTGTCGGGCGTTCTGGTTCAGGTAAATCCACTCTAACCAAGCTGGTACAGCGTTTATATACACCCGAGCGGGGGCGGGTTTTAGTTGATGGTAATGATTTGGCGCTGGCTGACCCGGCCTGGTTACGGCGGCAGGTAGGTGTGGTGCTTCAGGAAAACGTTCTGCTCAATCAGAGTATCCGTGCCAATATTGCTCTTGCTGATCCGGGCATGCCGCTGGAAAGAGTGATGTATGCTGCTAAAATGGCCGGCGCACATGAATTTATCATGGAGTTGCCGGAAGGATATGACACTATAGTTGGAGAACAGGGAGCTGGACTTTCTGGAGGGCAAAGACAACGAGTAGCAATTGCCCGGGCTCTGGTAGGCAATCCGCGTATTCTGATTCTTGATGAAGCAACCAGTGCACTGGATTATGAATCCGAACGAGCTATTATGAAAAATATGCAGGCTATCTGCAAAGGACGTACTGTACTGATTATTGCACATCGTCTGTCTACAGTGCGTATGGCCAATCGCATTATTGCCATGGATAAAGGCTGCATAGTAGAAGAAGGTACTCATCAGGAGTTACTGGAAAAACCAAATGGTTACTATCGCTATTTATATCAACTGCAAAACAGCTGACATTAAATTCAAAATAAGAAAATAAGATATGGGCATTCGCTTTCAAGCTTTTAAAGATTTTTTACAACGATATAGCACAGTCTGGAAAAATGTCTGGGCGGTACGCTTTCAATTGGATCCGCCTAAACGAGATGAAGACGAACGTGCTTTTTTACCGGCACATCTGGAATTAACTGAAACACCTATTTCTGCCGCACCTAAATGGACAGCAAGACTGATTATTCTGTTTGCCGTGCTGGCTCTATTATGGGCATTAATTGGCAAACTGGATATTGTTGCTGTAGCAATGGGTAAAACCACCCCGGGCGGACGCAGTAAAGTTATCCAGCCGCTTGAAACATCTGTTGTCGATAAAGTTGCAGTCAAAAATGGCGATCATGTAAAAAGCGGACAAGTATTAGTTCAGCTAAGTGGTATTGGTTCTGACAGTGATTATGCTCAGTCAGAAAAATCCCTGCAGGCCGCACGTTTAAATAAATTACGTCTGGAAGCGGTGATTCGCGCTGTTGATACACATCAACCTCCTGTACTGGATCACGAACTAGCAACAAAATGGCAGTTGACTCCTGATCAGATTATGGAAGCACAATCATTAGCAATAAATCAGTTCCAAACATGGTTTACTCAGGATGCCCAATTGCAGACTGTATTGCGCGAACATCAGGCACAGTTACAAGGAACCCAGTCACAGGTTAGTAAACTTGAACAAACTACAGCCATTGAGCAACGTCGTACAGCTGATTACAAGGACTTACTGGCACAAAATTTTGTATCCAAACATGCTTATTACGAGCAGGAAAGCAAGTTTATTCAAAATAAAAATGACTTAGCCAGCCAGCGTAGTCAGCTTCGTCAAATTCAGGAAAGCATACGCGAAGCTGAGCAAAACAGACTGTTACAGACTAATACCCTTAGACGCGATACACTCGATCAATTGCGTCAGGCCAATGAACAAATTCAGCAACTAACAGAAGCAACTGATAAAGCGTTACAGCGCAAACAATTAATGACATTGAAATCACCTGTCGACGGTACGGTGCAGCAACTGGCCACACATACTATAGGCGGTGTCGTTACAGCTGCTCAGCAAATTATGGTTATTGTGCCGGATCAGGATCAGATGGAAATCGAAGCACTTGTTCCAAATAAAGATATCGGTTTTGTTAAAGCAGGACAAAGTGCCATTATTAAAATTGAGTCATTTCCCTATACACGCTACGGATACCTGACCGGTAAAGTAAAAAATGTAAGCTTTGATGCAATTGAGGATGAAAAGTTGGGGCTGGTTTTTGCCGCTACTATTGTTCTGGATAGAAATTATCTGATGATAGATGGTAAAAAAGTGAATTTAACAGCCGGTATGAATGTAACTGCAGAAATTAAAACCGGGAAGCGTCGCGTCATCACTTATTTGTTAAGCCCGCTGCAAACTAAAGTTGATGAAAGTATGCGAGAACGCTGATGCAAAAATATACTTTTACTATTTGGAAAACTTTCTGTATTTGTATTGGATACAGTGTTATTTCTGCTCCTGTACAGGCATTCGATTTATTTGATGCCTGGCAGGCTGCAATAAACTATTCTGCAGATTTTTCAGCAGCTCAAAGTGAACGCGATGCTCAAAAAGAACAACTGGCACAGACACGTGCTGCTCTGCTCCCTCAGGTAAATGGCAATTATATCTATCAAAAGCAGCCCCCCTCTCTATCTAGTACAACCCAGACTCATGGCTGGAATGTTCAGGCAAGTCAGGCTCTGTTTGATAAAACTAAATGGGCACAATACCAGCAAGGTAAAATTACCGCCAATATGGCTGACTGGCAATTGGAGAATGTAAAAGAAGATTTGCTATTTAATGTTGCTAAGGCTTATTTTCAGGTCTTACTCATTGAAGATAAACTAGTTTCAATTGAAAAAGAAAAAGAAGCCTATGCAATGCAAATCAGACAGTCCAAAGCTCTATTCAATAAAGGTGCAGCCACCATTTTGGATACAAACGAAGCTCAGGCTGGATATGAAGCAGCGCGTGCAAAAAAAGTTAGTGCAATGACCGATCTGCTGGTAGCTCAAAATAATCTGGCTAATATCACCGGTCTTGATCCGAAGAAAATTAAACGTTTAAGACATACAGATTTTGGCGACTTACTGGGAAAAACAAGCAAAGCAGATTGGATAAATACAGCACAAAAAAATAATCCAGAATGGCAGCAGCAAAAGCTGGCTTTAGAAAATGCTAAACAAGCTTATATCGCAGCTAAAGCAGAAAACTGGCCGAAGTTAACGATTAATGGCGGTTATCAGGACAATCATCAGATTCAGCAATTTTATGGTTTGGATCATGGTACTCGCAGTAAAGGCGGGATTGTTACAGTCCAGCTTTCAATGCCTTTATTTACTGGTGGATTAATCCACAGTAAAATTAAAGAAGCAGCAGCAAAAGAGCAACAAAATAAATTTTTATTAATTGCAACTGAACGTAAAATTGAACTTAATGTTAATCAGGCTTATCAGACTACATTAGGCAATCTTTATCAGATTCAGGCACAGCAACAATTATTAAAAGCGAATTCTGTAAAACTTGAAGCTACCCAATTAGGTCGTAAAGTAGGTATACGCAGTAATCTGGATGAATTACAGGCTTTACAGGCTAAGGCTGATGCTGAGCAAAAATTGGCCGAAGCACAGTATGGTTATATAACAACGTATATTCAGCTTCTACAAAGCGCAGGGATTTTGACTCAACCCACAGAACAAAAAAAATTACATAAATTGCTGTATTAGGCAATTCTATTTATTTAAATAATTATAATTATAATTATTTTAAATATTGATTTAACATCAATTAATTTTATTAAGTACCTTAGATTAAGTAGCTATCAATTTCTCTGATATTTAATTGATAGCTACTAAAGAGAAATTTGTTACTTTATTTGAATTTTCATTTTTATGTTAAATCAATTTTTATTTAAATAAAAATATTATTTAATTTCTAGCGTTTCCTGAAAATTAATGTATTCAATTAAAATCGCAATCATTTAAATTATCTGTTAACTGTTGAGTCAATTCTTTACAGACGATAATTTTTTTATTTTCGATTATAAATAAAGCAAAAATCTCAAATTCACTAAAGCTATTTTCAGGTATGGTAACTTTTTACAAAATGGTAAATATAAATATAATTTCCTCATTTGCTTAGAATTTTTATATGTGAAATAAACTCACTATAACCAAATTTTTTACCGGCAATTATTTGCTAAAATTCTACTGAATAATATTTAGAAACTAATTCATTAATATTTTTCTTAACAATTAATAAATTGTTTAATGAGATTTACCATAAAAACAATATCCATTTAATTTTCTCATTGAAATTAGTAACTATCACTTAACATTTTACGGTTCAGGCGTATAAAGTTTAAATACAAAATGGATATTAACGTTTTTCCTGTCTTCGAATCAGATAAATAGCCAGACACAGAAAAAGAATTGTAGGCAAAAATGCAGCAATTATAGTCGGCACTCCATATAACTGACTGGTAAATCCAAACAGTCTTCCGGAAAAATGAAATAATAGTCCTAAACATATTCCATAGAATAGTTTCAAACCCATATTCCCATGCCGGTTTTGTTGGGGCGTAAATGCCAGCGCTACCAAAGCCATAACCATACACGCCAATGGATAGGCAATCTTTCTCCACCAGGCAAGTTCGTAGCGTGTTGTCTGTTGATGATTATGCTTCAGATGCTTGATATAAGTTGAAAGTGCTATAGCTGACATTTGTTCTGGTGCTACCAGCAATATATTGAGAAGCTGGTGATTAACAGACATTTTCCAATCCAGATTTTCAATATGATTTACAGATATCTGATTTTTCCCCAATAGTGACTGATCTACCTGATTCAAATGCCATTTAGATTTTTTACCTTCAGTAGAATGAACATCCACTTTAGCACTGAAAGCATGTAAAGTTTCAGTCAGTTGAAAATTTTCATCATGACGATAAATATTGATATCTCTTAAACTGCCATCTGGAAGCATTTCAGCTACATTTACAATATCTTTTCCTTGTTTTAACCATATACCACTATCTCCAGCACTAATGCTGTTCTGACGTGCATGTAATTGATACTGTTCTGCATAAGGACCTATTCTAGGTACGACATATTCACCAAGCAGCGCAGCAATGACTGCAAAGAATAGTCCAAATTGCAGCATCATACTAATAATGTTAGACAAACTGATTCCGGATGTTCTGATTACAGTAAATTCACTATTGCTGGCCATTTGACTAAGGCAAACCAGACCACCAACTAGTACAGCCAGAGGCATAAGCTCATAAGCATGTGTCGGAATCAGCATAAGAACATAATACAGCATTTTATCGGCAGTATAACGTCCGTCACCAACATGGCTGATTTCACCCATAATATCAAAAAAACTGTATAAGCTTACCAGTGCCAATAATGCATATAAAGTATAAACAGTCATTTGGCTGATGACAAAACGATTAAGCAAACGCATCAGGACCGTCCTCCCAGTAATGATGTAAACGCTGTTTTAAAAGAAGCTGATGGGAAGTCACGCCAGCGTAATAAGAATAGAAACAGCATAAACATCATTAGATGCATTGGAAATATGCCTAGCCAGAAAGGTATACGACCATTTTCTACCAGATCTCGCAGAAAGGTCAGGCCATTTTGATAAATTAAAAATACTGCAATTGCAATCAGAATATTGTATGTATGTCCGGTACGGGGATTAAAATAGGATAATGGTAAAGCCATTAAAGCAAGTACAATAACACTAATCGGTAATGATAAGCGCCACATTAGTTCTGCTTTGTAAATGGGTTTGTTACTGGCAAATAATGCAGAAGTAGGAATTGTATGCCGGTTCTGTTTTGGATCTATAACGGTTGTATTAACACTGATAATCATTGTCATTTTATCAAAAGAAGCTCTTTGATAATCAGCCTGTCCGGGCTTTCCATAGTAGCGAAAACCGTCTTCAAGAGTAAGAATACGTTTCTCTCCATCCTGTTTAAATTCGCCCTTTTTCGCAAAAATCGAACTTTCCTTGCCATTTTTTTCTTTTTCACGAACAAAAAGATTACTGGCACGACCGCTATCAGGGTCAAATGTTTCAATGAAATAAACTCGCGGATGGCTTTTGCCAATTTCTTTGAATACCCCGGGTTCCAGTAATGACATTTCCTGTTTTTGTTTTAGTATCTCCGCAAATTCACGGCTGCGCCACTCTGCCCAAGGCTGAATGAGCATGGAAACTATTGCCACCAAAACTGCAAACGGAATAGCGAATTTCATTAAAGGAATAATCCAGTTTCTTAATGATAAGCCACTGGATAGCCAGATCACCATTTCGCTATCACGCCAATAACGTGTAAGTACTGTGATAATACTGATGTAAGCTGTCAGAATAAGCAGTACAGGTGTCAGGCCAATTGTCCAGAATCCGATTAACGCAGACACTGCATCAATGGCTACACGACCACTGGCGGCACGACCCAGCAGATTGATTGCCTGTGTAGCTACCAGTACTACCAATAAGATCACGAATATGCCTACGGCAGTCCATGATAATTCTTTAATAAATTGGCGTTGATAAATCATAAGATAATTAAACACATTTGCGACTGTCCTTACTTTAGCGGCAGCCTGCGTTACAATAAGTGCATCCGGTTCTGCTTAACGCATGATTCGTACAGAATATATATAATGCCCTTATAAAATAGGATAGGAAAATATGGAATTTAGCATAAATGCGGAACAATTGCAGCCGCAAAACAACAGTTCTTTACTATTTGTGTATTGCAAAGAAAGCAAACCAGAACAACATCTGGCTAATACTTTGTTAACTCAATTACAACAGCAGCAAAAGGATTTTATTGCGACACACACCGTAAAAGATGAATTTTTACAGGCTTTAGCTGTAGTAAATATCGATAAAGATGATTATGCCAGTATCCAGAAACTGGCCGCAAAAGCTGCCAGCTGGTCCAAAGAGCAATCATCACTCAATATAGATTTAAGCAAATTACCGGAAATACTTGCCCAGAAATGGGTACAGGCTTTTACAATTGCTGTTGGCGAAGCGGTCTATTGCTTTGATAAATTCAAAAAAGATTCTAAGCCAGTTTTACTTGAAAAAATCAATTATCAGACTGTTCACCCTGTCAATAACCACCTTAGCAAGGCCGAAGCTATCATCTATGGTATGAATATCTGTAAAGATTTAGGCAATGCACCGGGAAATATCTGTACTCCGGCCTATTTGGCTTCTTCTGCTGCCAAGATTGCCAATGATTTAGGTGCCAGTGCAAGAATCATAAACGAAACCGAAATACAGGAAATGGGTATGAATGCTTTACTGTCTGTTGCACAGGGAAGCACGGCCGGAGCTTATCTTATTGAATTGCAATATCATGGAGCTTCGAATAACGAAGATAAGCCGGTAGTTTTGGTTGGCAAAGGTATTACTTTTGATTCTGGTGGTATTTCTCTTAAACCAGGTGCTGCCATGGATGAAATGAAATTTGATATGTGTGGTGCGGCTTCGGTTATTGGTACTTTTGCAGCTGCAGTAAAACTCAATCTACCATTAAACCTCGTTGCAATAATCCCAACTTGTGAAAATATGCCTTCAGGGAATGCTGTTAAACCAGGCGATATTGTTCAGGCTATGAATGGTTTAAATATTGAGGTTTTAAACACTGATGCAGAAGGCAGACTGATATTATGTGATGCACTTATCTATGCTGAACGCTTCCAGCCTAAAGCAGTAATCGATGTTGCTACCCTTACTGGTGCCTGTATCATCGCTTTAGGACATGTTGCACAAGGTGTATTAGGTAACAATCAGCAATTAATTGATCACTTATTACAGGCAGCAGACAGTATTAATGATAAAACATGGCAACTACCATTATTTGAGGAATACAAAGAACAATTAAAATCCAACTTTGCTGATTTACAAAATATTGGCGGTCGTCCTGCGGGAACGATTACGGCTGCTGCCTTTCTCTCATACTTTACTGAATCTTACTCCTGGGCACATCTTGATATTGCCGGTACGGCATGGAATTCCGGCAATAATAAAGGTGCGACAGGTCGTCCTGTTCCGCTTCTGCTTGAGTATCTGATTCAGCAATCCTGAGAAAAAAGATATGGCCACAACTACTTTTTATACTCACATTACAGACCCCGTTTCATTTACATGCCGGCTGACGCATAAAGTATTTAAAAGTGGTTCAAATATTTTGATTTGGTGTGATGATGTAAGCCGTGTTAATCAACTGGATCATGCTTTATGGTCATTTCAACCCGCAAGTTTTATTCCACATGAAATCTGGTCACCACAACATGTTCAACCAATTGGTTTACAGGCAGTATTACTGGCTTATGGTGAAGATTTACCAGTAATAGAAAAAGATTATGTTGTTATTAATCTTGCAGATGCATACTGGTGTAATGCCCCCCGGAAACCAGAACGTGTATTAGAACTGGTAAGTAATGATCTGGATGAAATTGCTGCTGCACGTCAACGTTTTCGCACTTATCGGAGCGCCGGATTTAAAGTTGAGCATTTCGATATGCGTACGCAAAACTAAATCTAGCAGTTATCAAAAAAGCGGGTTATCAGTTAACCCGCTTTCTTTTATGATTTTTATCTCATCAATTTTTCAACAATATGTGCTAAAGGTGTATCAGTAACCGGTTGCGGAAGCATATTTTGCAAGGTACGACTATCCAGAATACCAAACTCAGGTCTTCTGGCTGCTGACTGGTAATCAGCTGTGGCAATACGTTCTACCTTAACCTGATTATACCTTTCGTCAATTTTTGCCGCTTCAGTAAATATACGCTGAGCAAATTCTGCCCAACTCATCTGCTGACTTCCTGCAAAATGTAATAAACCGCGCGGGGAATGAGGTAATGCTGCAAGACGTATAATGGCCTCAGCCAAATCTCCGGCATAGGTAGGACAACCAATCTGATCATCAACAACCCGAATATTGGGTGTTTCCAATCCTTTTTGTAACATAATTTTCACAAAATTATGTCCGTATTCACTATAAACCCATGAAGTACGAATAACCACAGCATCTACATGAGCATTTAAAGCCAGCAGTTCACCCGCCAGTTTACTATGCCCATATACATTCAAAGGGTTAGGTGCCATATTTTCCGTGAGAATGACATGATGATGGCCATCAAATACCTGCTCAGTCGATATATGAATCAGACGTGCACCAATGGAATGCGCAGCCTGAGCCAGATTCAGTGTTCCTGTTGCATTTACAGCAAAAGCTCTGTCTATATCTGCTTCCGCAGCATCAACTTTGGTATACCCTGCCGCATTAATAATCACATCCGGTTCAAAAGTTTTCACCATATTAAGCACATTATGTGCATCAGTAATATTCAGTGTCTGAGAATCACTGGCAATCAGCTCCCAGCTTTCCGGCAATCTGTCTCTTAAACAACTACCTACCTGACCTTTTGAACCTGTTAATAAAATACGCATGGCGAAACCTTTTATTTTAAATTGCCAATAGAAAAATGAATATATTTACAACAATAACGCTAAATCACGCTTAAAAATTATGCTTACATAAAATAAGCTTATTGTTACATATTGAAAGTTTATTTTCAGCACCAAAAAATTTTTACTCAGAAGAATTGATTTGATATGCAGCAAACTATACTTCTAAAGCAGTTTTACCCGCTAACCATTCGGCACTTTCACGATGACGCAATAACCAGCGACAATCCTGACCTAAAACTTTTACATCAACAGTCTGCCATTTCCGCTCTGTTAAAGCATTTGGATTTTCTGATATTTCAATAGCATTGCGCGCATTAGCTCCGAGTATTTTGGGAGCCTGATAGTAAATGATTTCATCAACTGCATCAGCTGTCAGCAATGCTGAATTCAATATAGAACCTGCTTCCACCAATATCGAACCAATATCACGTTTGGCCAGAATCGCCCAAAGTTTTTGTAAATCAATCTGTCCTCGCAAATTTGCAGGTACATTAAGAATAGAAACATGCGGATAAGATGCAAAAATGGCTTTTTTAGCGCTGTTTGTGACAGTAGTAATGATCAGTGTAGGACTTTTAGTGTCCTGAATTACCTGATATTCAGGTGTAAGACGTAAGCGGCTATCCAGAATAATACGCAACGGTTGTCTTAATGTCGAAAAACGACGTACATTTAACAGAGGATCATCTGCCAGTATAGTATTAACACCAGTTAATATGGCACAACTTTCAGCACGTAATGTCTGCACATCATCACGCGCTGCCTCTCCAGTAATCCACTGGCTTAAACCATTACTTAGAGCTGTCTTACTATCCAGACTAGCTGCTATCTTCAATCTGATATAAGGTTTATTTCTTTCCTGTCTGGATAAAAAACCAGAATTCAGTTCACGCGCCTGTTGTGCAAACAAACCTCTGTCGACTTGTATACCTGCCTTTTGCAGCATGTCTAATCCATTACCTTTTACCAATGGATTTGGATCGCTCATAGCAACAACAACACGCTTAATATGAGCATCAATCAATGCCTGGGCACATGGTCCTGTCCGACCTGTATGACTGCACGGTTCCAAGGTTACATAGGCAGTAGCAGCCTTTGCCAGATATCCTGCCTGATGTAATGCGTGTATTTCTGCATGAGGCTGTCCTGCACAGACATGAAATCCCTGACCCACAATTTGTTCGCCATGAGTAATAACACAGCCTACTCTCGGGTTAGGACTGGTAGAAAACCGCCCTTGCCAGGCTAGCTCAAGGGCGGTTTGCATAAATTTCGCATCAAGCTCAGAAAAGCTCATTTTTTAATTATTCTGTACATTTATGGTTTTTAAAGTACCAGCAAGTGCATTATAGTCGGCACTTTCACTGCTGGCGCATACTGAATAAAGATTATTATCCACAATCAGTGCAACACAGCTTTCATTTAGCAACGTACCATTTTGCTGATGACTGAAACGATAATTCATACGGTTTACAGTAGCGGCACCTACTTTGATATTACTAATACTACTATTATGTTCGAGACTGTCAGCCAGATTTTTAAAATATTCATCTGGTTTAATTTTTAATGTACCTAAGTTATTTACTGCCAAAGTGATATTACTACTGTCATCATGCTGTAATAAAGTAAGATTATTTAATTGAGCCGGATCTACCCAGTCTGTTGCACTATCCAGTACATCAGCAAAATCTCCGTCTACTACTATACTGAGTTTACTGTCTTTACTGGTCAGAGTCTGAGTGGCAGAAACAGCAGGTTCATCAGCAGATGCTGCGCTACTGCTGGCAGTCTGAGTATCACTTGCATCCATAGTTACAGAAGTATCCTGTTTCGTGCAAGCAGATAAGCCCAATAAAAAAAGTATTGCACACAACCCTATACGAGATTTCAACATGATATATTTAAGCTTTCATGACAAGGCATAATAGTTACAAAGTATAACAAGAATTAGCGCCGAATGCAGCGAACAAAACAATACTCTTCTCAAGGGCTGATATAACTAATTGGTATTTTTTAAAGTAGCAATTAATTGAGTAAATTCCGAAACATCGTGAAAACTTTTATAGACAGAAGCAAAGCGCACATAAGCAACTTCATCCAGCTTAGCCAGTAAACTCAAGACCATATCTCCAATCATCTGACTGGGAACTTCCTTAACCCCCATGTGATAAAGATTAGTTTCTATTTCTGCCACTGCATTTTCAATACTTTCCCTATCCATTGGCCGTTTATGTAATGCCCTGCTGATACTGGTATACAACTTAGCCGGATCAAACAAAACTTTTTCTCCGGTACGTTTGATAATCAATGGCATCCGCATTTCAACTACTTCGAACGTACTAAACCGACAATCACAAGCCAGACAGCGACGACGTCGGCGAATACTATTATTACCCTCGCTCAGACGTGTATCAATTACCTGTGTATTGTTATGCTGGCAAAAAGGACATTTCATATAAATACAAAATAAATATTAAACTGAATAGCTATTGTGGCAGGCAGTACCACTGCTGGCAAGCTTCTTTGTTCTGTAAATTCAAATGATTTAATCAATTATAGATAACTTATCCACCTGTACACAAAATTCAGCGCAAAACTTTAGGTAAAATATGGGGATAACTACAATATAATATTGATTTATATTGATTATTTTTTATTGATTAAAAAATAGGCACATTATAATTATTGGATAATCCAACACACTCAAAAAAAGAGAAATAGAAATTTACTATCAACAATTTAGTTAAACAAACAATTTATAAAAATAAATTTAATAATTATTCAAACCATTAATTTTAAATTTTCATTTTCTGTATTAAGTATTAAATATTGTTTATAGCACATCACTCAATTAAATATTTGCGCATCAGTAAGCAGTTAACGGTAACGTCACGATTGAGTGGCAATGCACATTCACCTAATGAAGTATAACCATTAATTTCATAAAATTTTACGGAATTAAGCGATGCATAGAGCTTCAGCATACCCAGCCCTGCACGACTGGCAACATCTTCAGCACGCTGCAACAAAGCAGTTCCCAAACCCTGATTATGTACGAAAGGATGGATATATAAAGCATCCAGTTGAGCTTCTACTAAATCCATCTGAAAAAAGCCTTGTATATGGCCTTTATAATCAACCACCCATAAAGCTTTATTAGCATCTGCCAGCGTATGCAAATAGCTTTGTATATTTAATAATGACAACCATGCTTTCAATACTGTTTCATCATATTTACGTGCACAGGTATACTGAACAGCATAGCGATGAGCATTATAAATATCTTCACAGTCTTCCGGTCTCGCAGGACGTAAATAAGTAATAATACTCATATGATCTTTAACCAATATGACAATGCATCAATTTATCAAAATAAGTCAGAGATTTTATATCACTTAAACATAATTAAGCAAAACAACATCTTTTATTCAACACATGCTGGTGTTAGCATGTACAAATAAACCACACAAATATATGGAATAACATCATGAATCTAAAAACTATTTATTTAGCTGGCGGCTGCTTCTGGGGTATGGAAGGCTATTTTAAGCGTTTAAATGGCGTGATTGAAACCGAGGCCGGATATGCCAACGGTCATACTGATAATCCAAGCTATGAAGAAGTATGCAATCAGGACACAGGCCATGCTGAAACGATAAAGGTTAAATATGATGCAGATATCATCTCTTTAACTGATATCCTGCGGCATTTTTTCCGGATTGTAGACCCTACTACCCTAAATCGTCAGGCACACGATACAGGCACCCAGTACCGCAGCGGTATTTACTATACAGATCCGGCTGACCATGATGTCATTCAGGCAATGATTAAAGCTGAACAAGGGCGTTATACTGCACCTATCGTAGTAGAAAACTTACCTTTACAACAATTTTTTCCTGCCGAAGAATATCATCAGGATTATCTGGACAAAAATCCACAAGGCTACTGTCATATTGATTTACGAAAAGCTCGGGAGCCTCTCCCTGAACTGCCTCCATCTCAGACTTCCACAACAATATATGATGCAAACGCTTTCCATAAGCCTGATGCAGCTACTTTACACCAGCAACTGAGTGAAGAAGCTTATCAAATTACTCAGAATGCAGGCACTGAGCGCCCGTATAGTCATCCGTATGATGAACTGTTTGTCCCTGGCATTTATGTAGATATTGTCAGTGGAGAGCCACTTTTTAGCTCACGGGATAAATTTAATTCCGGTTGCGGCTGGCCGGCATTCAGTCAGCCAATACAATCCGAAGCAGTGAGTAAACATGAAGATAACAGTCATGGCATGCAGCGTACTGAAGTGCGTAGTCAGCATGCAGACTCACATTTAGGTCATGTATTTAAAGATGGTCCGCAAGATCGCGGTGGATTACGTTATTGCATCAACGGAGCAAGTTTACGGTTTATTCCCTATGAAGAGATGGATGCAGCCGGCTATGCTGCCTATAAAGACATGGTGAAGTAACTTCCTCAGCATCGGACAGGATATATAAACTATCTTTGCTGTCCGATGCTGTAGTTTCCAATAGTATGAACTACTATCAAAACATAATTAATAATTAAATATTTAAATAAAAATATAAAATTATCACAACAATTTATCCAGAGATACATTCATCAATCAATAATAAAAAATCACCTTAAAGCGCTCAAAGCGGTATCATATAAGCAACCAAATCATAACTTGTCAGGGACACCCCGTTATGCCATGGAATTTTCCGATATTGCTCACTTGGTTGCGTATCCTCATCATTCCAATATTTACTTTATTATTTTATTTGCCAGCAGACTGGATTAGTGATCGCCAGATCATTAACTGGCTTGCAGCAGGCTTTTTTGCCGTAGCTGCTATAACTGACTGGTTTGATGGTTATCTGGCACGTCGTTGGAAACAAACATCTAATTTTGGTGCTTTTCTTGACCCGGTTGCAGATAAACTAATGGTAGCTGTTGCTCTGATATTACTTGTAGCAACTGGCCGCACCTATGCCATATTTGCCATGATTATCATCGGTCGTGAAATTACCATTTCTGCTTTACGGGAATGGATGGCTCAGCTTGGCAAACGAAATAGTGTTGCCGTAGCCAAATTGGGAAAATTTAAAACCGCAGCGCAAATGGCAGCTATTTTTCTTTTACTACTCACTTCCCCACCATTAGCAGAACCCAATTTGTTATGGATACTTGGAAATATTCTTATGCTTATAGCCTGTATCCTTACTATCTGGTCCATGCTGTATTATTTAAAGATGGCAACGAAAGAATTTAAATCCTAAAAAATCATAGTGAAAGCAAAAAATACTTCATCAGATGTATTAATAATCTTGACACATTTTTTTTCATCGATATAATGTTGCTTCTTCATTCAGTACGAATGAACAACGCGGGAATAGCTCAGTTGGTAGAGCGCAACCTTGCCAAGGTTGAGGTCGCGAGTTCGAGACTCGTTTCCCGCTCCAAAAAAACATGCTCACATGTATAAAG
>NZ_JACFRQ010000001.1:11368-484960 GCF_016100865.1 Snodgrassella sp. W8132 | reverse complement strand
AAGTGAATTTGCGGGAATAGCTCAGTTGGTAGAGCGCAACCTTGCCAAGGTTGAGGTCGCGAGTTCGAGACTCGTTTCCCGCTCCAAAAAACATGCTCACATGTATAAAGTGAATTTGCGGGAATAGCTCAGTTGGTAGAGCGCAACCTTGCCAAGGTTGAGGTCGCGAGTTCGAGACTCGTTTCCCGCTCCAAGTTTGATGTATTAGTTGCTCTACCCGATTGAGTAAATATATAAGGCGGGATGGCAGAGTGGTCATGCAGCGGACTGCAAATCCGTGTACGCCGGTTCGATTCCGACTCCCGCCTCCAGATTATATTAGAGTTTCATGGCGGGGTGGCAGAGTGACTATGCCACAGTGTGCAAAGCTGTGCAGGCCGGTTTAAATCCGTGCCCCCGCCTCCATACAGCACACAAATATGCACAAAAGTGCATTAAAAACTACCTGCCCGGGTGGTGAAATTGGTAGACACAACGGACTTAAAATCCGTCGGCTCTTAAAACGGCCGTGCCGGTTCGATTCCGGCTCCGGGCACCATTTATTGAATCCAGATATACTTAGATGTATCTGGATTCTTTACATTTATATTTCAAGAAATACACACTTGTATATTTTGCTTCTTCAACTGCTCTGTGACATACAAACATTAAATTGATACCTGAAATTCTATTGATGATTTTCTACCTCTTACATATATTCCTATACATAAAGAACATGCTCTAACATATTTTATAAAATTTAGAAAAGCAGTAATCAAACTATACTTATTATTTTTAATAACCATGCATTTAAAAAACATGAATTTAAAGCTGGGTGAAGCGTATAGAACTCTAAAACAGGCACTGAATTCGAAGTAGCTAATCCCTCAGGCATACGCAGCCAATAGCAAAACTGATAAAGAACTACAGAGATAAAAAGCCAGCAAATTTATCTAATTTATGTTGGTAACAATAAAATTAGCGAAATTCCAATGTTAGATAAATGTTTTATTCAATACTACTATTGTATAAAGCAAAATTTTTCATACAAATCTATATTCTCAATTATGATTAGCTATAAATTGAAATATAAATTGAGAATATAAAAATAATTTCATTATTGCTTAATCCAGTCATTATTACTCTATCTTTAGCAACAAATCTTTATTATTAAATCATAAACCCATTGCTTCCCGAATCATTCTTTTTTTAATTAAGCCTGAATAATTCACCAGATTCAATCCTTTATTACGAACCCAGCCAATGGCAGGAAAATAGTCATTGGCAAATAATTTGAATAAACCATCACAACTATATTGCATCAGCCTTACTGCCAATAATCTTGATCGCTGATACTGCCTGAGAATAGACCATATACCCGAATCACTGGCATTTGTCAGTAAGTTACTGAGACATTGCACATCTGCAAAACCCAGATTTACGCCTTGTCCGGCCAATGGATGAATAGTATGAGCTGCATCCCCAATCAGAGCAATTCTTTGGCTGACAATTTTTTTAGGCTGTCGCATTATCAGGTCAAAGTTGAACACAGGAGTGGTTAGTGTTAGTTCACCTAACTTTTGATTACCTGCCAAAGCAACTTCCCGTGCAAAACTTTCTTTATCCAGCTTCGTCAAACTTTCTGGGTCAGATGTCGACCATACGATAGAAATCTGCTGCTGCGGCAAAGGCAAATAAGCAAGAATATCACTACCACGAAACCACTGATAAGCACATCCATTATGTGGTTTTTCCGTGTTGAAATTAGCAACAATACCTTGTTGCCGATATGGAGAAGCGTTTACTTCAATGCCAACCTGCTCACGCAACCAAGAATTAGCTCCATCTGCACCAACCACTAGCTGACTGCAATAAGTTTGACCATTTTCCAGAGTTATCTTTGCCGACCATACATCGGTAATCACCGATTGAGGACAACTACTGACTATTGCTACCCCCTCTTCCTCCAATGCTAGCCACAATTTTGCCAGCAAATAGCGGTTTTCAACCATTGAATTTAAACAAGGTACATTTATACTGGAGGCGTCAAAACTAATACATCCATTACCGTCACCATAAACCTCCATATGGCTTACTTTTTGTACTCTTTCTTCCGGCCAAACGCCTAATCTATTGAAAAATTGCTGATTAGTCGGACTAATGGCATAAATACGGGCATCCCAAGACTGAGAGAGACTGAGCAAATCTGTTTGAGGTGGCTTTTTTTCAATGATAAGAATTTTTTTACCTTGCTGATGTAAAGCTAAAGCTAAAGTTGCACCAACCAACCCTCCACCTAGAATAATGACATCAAAATCATATTGTGTGTTTATGCTCATTTTGCTTTCCATATCGTTTAAACAATAGTATTTATTCTAGATATCGGGATGCGGAGTTACTCCAAAAACCAGCTGCCTGGTAAACTTATGCTTCAAAACAGGCACTGATCCCAAAATACTCATACCCATACTTTGTCCATATGCCAGCCCGCTGTGAGCATGATCAAACAGTTGTACCAGAATATGCGTAAAGCCTACAACTGCACGAGCATCATAAGCACGTATTCGTGCATATTTTCCGGCTAAAGAACTATCATTAAGAGAAATTTTATCTGTCTTACCAAATGTTGCACTTAACATTTCGGCATCACGAACACCGAGATTCAATCCTTGTGCAGCAACCGGATGCATGGTTTGGGCAGCATTTCCAATGCAAATTACTCTCTGGCTATATACCTGGTTAAGCTGACGTAATTTCAATGGAAAAGTTGCCGGCGTTCCCATTTGCTCTAAATGACCTAAGCGATCTCCCATTACAGACTGTAACTGCTGATTAAATTCTGCCACATTCCACAGCTCTCGTTGCAATGCTTCTTCATGAGTACATGTCCAGACCAGTCGAAAATCATTTCTATAAGGTAATAAAGCAAGCGGTCCATTTTCAGTAAAACGTTCATAGGCAATAGCATGATTGCCTGCCTCGAACTTTAGAGTATTAACTAAAGCCAGCTGCCGGTAATCATGGGTGTGTACTTTTATATTCGGCAAACCGGCAGCCAGTTCACCTCCTTCTGCCAGAATCAGCCATTGTGCAGTTAAGTTATGCCTTCGTTGCTGATAAAAACACTGTGCTGAAGCCCAATGAGTTGTACTTTGTACCTGTTCAACAGTTGTTTGCCATTGCACAGATATATTGTTTTTTTGTAATGCTGTTTCACAAGCCTGTAATAATCTGACATAATCAATCGTCGCTCCAAGATAAGGTAATCCTATATCCTGTGCTGACATTAGTACACGACCAAAATGATGCTGCCGTGAAACATGTACCTGCCGGATAAAAGTCAACATTTCATCAGGCAGATATACTCCGGCCTGCCGGAAAGTCTGGATACTATGATATGACAAAGCAAGAGTACGCTGATCATTCAGATTACTGTCAGCAGCTCTGGCCTCCAGTAATAAAACCGATTGATTCTGCTGTTTTAACAACAAAGCAGTAAGCATGCCAACAGGGCCTGCACCGATAATAATAAACGGATAATGTGATAATGGCTGCATAAGCAGTACTCTTAATCAAGACAGTCAAATTCTAACGTAATTTATCCATATAGAAACATAAATCTTATTTACCAGTCAGATTAAATAAAATTCTTGCTAAGCTAATATGTAATTCTTTTTTCAAGCACTAAAGTTCTACTCCAACTTCTTCAGCCTGATAATGAAATAAATATTACTCTTTTACTTAATAGTTTATAAATTGATAAAATTTATTTCGACAGATACAATTACTAAATCGAAAAATATACAAAATAAAACACCATTATAAAAATGGTGCTTTATATGGTTTCAATGTTTCTGTTTATGCTTTTTTTCGCATCAATACACCACCAATCAGCATTGCCAGCAACTGTACACTAATTAATACAACAGCAGTCATAAACCACCCTCCACTCTCAAAGGCATGACCACATAATAATGAGCCGGCAAAACCGCCTGCATAATAGCACATGTAATACAGACCGGAAGCCAGTGAACGGCCTTCTGTTACATTGGCAGAGATATAGGTAATAGTAGACGATTGAGTAATAAAAATACCGCTACTCATAATAGCCAGTGCCAGTACAATAACCCATAACGGATGCATCAGGGTTATCAGCACACCAAAAATGGATAAACTCATAGCTATTAATACAGTTAGATTGGTACCAAATTTGACAATTAACCGAGCTGATAATGGAGTAATAATCATACCAATCAGATATACGGCAAAAATATTAGCTAATTGTGAACTGCTTAGATTATATGGCGGCTGATCAAGATACAAATTGATATAGGTAAAACAACCAACCAGAGAAAACAGAACACAAAAACCCAATGCACAAGCTGCAAGAATATACCGGTTATGTAAATGATGCCATAAGGTTATTAATGCTGTTGAAATCTGTGGTTTAGCCTCGAATTTTTGCGATGCAGGAAGATTTTTCCATACCAGAACCGCTCCAGATATACTGATAATACCCATTATTAAGAAAGCATGACGCCAGCCCATAAAGTCTGTGAGGTATCCCATCAGAAACCGGCCAAGGAAACCACCCAATACCGTACCAGAAACATAAAAGCTCATCAGTTTGATACGTGTATTACCAGAAAATTCTTCACCTAAATAAGCCAGTAAAACGACAGTTATGCCGGGTACTGCAACACCCTGAGCAAAGCGCAACCACCATAGCCAATTGATACTGTGCACAAAAGACAATGCTAAAGTAGGAATAGCAATAAAAAAAACCGAACCTACAATAAAAGCTTTGCGTCCGAAAGCATCTGAAATCATTCCTAAAAACGGAGACGTTAATGCGACAGCCAAAATTGTCGCTCCTACAGTTGAACCTATTGCAGCAGCACTGGCATGGAACTCCTGCATCAATACAGGTAACACTGACTGAATAGCGTAAACCTGAATAAAAGCCAGAGCACCGGTAATCAGCACTGTTATAATTAAGGCCAGATTCAGTTTTGGAGTGATTGAAGGTGTAAGTGGTTTACTCATTATAATGCAAACTATTTATTAGAATTATCTGAATAACATATAATAATTAATCTGATTATTTCAAATAATGGTTAAACAAAATATTTTAAAATTTGTTATATTATGTATTTTATTTATTATACCTCTCAGTGTAATTATAGCTTTTCAGATTTGCAGTAATTTAAACTTCTGGATAATATCACTTTATTCTTTATATAGTTATTATTAATTATTAATTTCTTAAAAAATAAACCGTTAATAAATTGAGTTTATACGCTTACAAAAATATGAATAAATATTACCTATATAAAAATATTTATACTAATCAACAAATTAAACAATATCATTTTATTTATTGCATTTAATGGTTATTATCCGTGTAAACTTCAATTAGCAATAATATACAGATATTACAACTTTAAACTGAATAATATATTTCAAGAAAGTAGAATAGTATCAACATTTTTTATAGTAATAAGGGGATTAGATATTTAAAAAGCATTTGGAATAACTAGTATTAATTTTAAATTAATGTCAAAATAAAATAAATTTGTGTAATTAAGTGCAATCTTATAAATTGTATAAACTTTAACTTTAATTTATTATCGCCGCCTGTTTCATCGCTGCGACAATAATCCTCAGGATACTTGTATCATGGCAATAAGTTTTTTAGATAAAACCGATTTGAAAATCCTGCAAGTTTTACAAGATAATGGTCGTCTTACTAATGTTGAGCTATCCGAGCGAGTAGCTTTATCACCATCGCCATGTCTGCGCCGGTTAAAGCAGCTTGAAGAATCGGGGATTATTCGCCGTTATGCAGCTCTTCTGGACCCTTATCATGTAGAACTGGGTTTGCAGGCATTTATTCGGGTTAGAGTTAATAAAAGTAAACAGTCCCGTGATGAGTTTACTCTTGCTGTTCAAAGCTGGCCTCAGGTGCTTAATTGTTTTGCACTCACTGGGGAGTCTGATTACATTCTTCAGGCTTTTTTCTCAGATATGAATGCTTTTTCGCACTTCGTACTGGAAACTTTACTGGCAACTCCGGGAGTGGAAGATGCCAAATCCAGCTTTGTACTGAAAGAGATTAAAACAACTACTTCGTTACCGCTGGAACATTTAAATGTAGGCTAAAAAACTCAAAATTAGTTTTAATAAACTAATAGTAAAGAATGTTTTAATTATTTAAGAATTCATGCTACGCTTGAGCGTCTGTTATCTACATAGATAAATACATATGTCTGTCATTTATAATCAGGATGAAGAAATTATTGCTATTTGCCGCCACTGGCTGGAACAGGCAGTAATCGGACTTAATCTTTGCCCTTTTGCCAGAAAACCTTACAATTTAAAAAGATTGCGGTTTAGCATAAGCCATGCCAGACATGTTGATGCATTTCTGGAATTCATAGAGCAGGAAATTCAGTTGTTGTTACAAACGCCGGCACACGAAACAGAAACCACTTTAATTGTCGAACCTTCATTATTTACAGATTTTGAGACGTTTCTGGATGCTGTAACTTTAGCAGAAGATGTACTTCAGGAGATTGGAGCAAATGGCATCATACAAATAGCCCCTTTTCATCCTGAATTTCAGTTTGCTGATGAACCTAAGGATGATATCAGTAACTATACTAATCGCAGTCCCTATCCTATTTTACACTTGATACGTGAAAGTAGTATTGATCAAGCGATTGCGGCATTTCCTGATGCTGCAACCATATATGAACGTAACAAAGCATTATTACGGGAAATGGGAATGGAAGGCTGGACAAAATTAGCAATCGAATACCCGTTGCAAAAATCAAAATAAATTAATCTTAAACTTCATATCAAACTGTAAAATTCGAATCTTTCCTCTGAACTATCATGCTAAATCTTTTATTAATAGCTCACTTTTTATCGAGTTTACTTTTTAACACCATACGAAATTATTGTTAAAATCTCTATTTGCTTAAATAGTAAACTATCAAGAATGACGCCAGTTAACCCTTCTGTTGAACAGTTTGCCTTTTCTTTATTAAAGCAAGGCAATCGAATACTGCAATTAATATTTTTATTTATCGTTAGTTTATTACCATTTCCTGTACTGGCTGCCGGCTTACCTGCCCATGAATTGAGTTTATGGTGGTGCTTTCCTTTTATTGGTTTGCTTTTGTCTATAGCTTTGTGTCCGATATTGATACCTAAAACATGGCATAGTCATAGTGGAAAAATTATCGGTGTATGGTGTGCTGCATTTCTGATACCTCTGAGCTGCTACTATAATGTTTCAGCTGGTTTATCTATTACCATACATGCATTGTTACAGGAATATATTCCATTTATGCTTTTACTACTGGCTTTATATACACTTTCCGGTGGTATTCTTATTCAGCATAATGGTAATGGCAGTGTAAAACTCAATGTACTGATTCTGGCAGTAGGTACACTTCTGGCCGGAATCATGGGTACAACTGGTGCTGCCATGCTATTTATCCGCCCTTTATTGCGGGCCAATGCACAGCGACGCCATCGAACTCATCTTGTAGTATTTTTTATTTTTCTAGTGGCCAACATCGGTGGCGGATTAACCCCGCTTGGAGACCCGCCATTATTTCTGGGTTTTCTGAAAGGTGTTGGTTTTCAGTGGACATTCGTTCACATGCTTTTGCCCGTAATTATCAATACTCTGATTTTACTATTTATTTTCTTTTGTATTGATTACTATTTATGGCAACGTGAAATTATTACTAATGATAAAGTTCAGAACAGTATTTCTTCATGGTCTATTCAGGGTAAAGCCAACTTATTGTTATTATTTGCAGTTACTGGAGTAATATTGGTTTCCGGATTATGTAAAAATTTACCGGTATGGAATATTTACGGAATTGAAACCAGTTTAGTTGCATGGATACGTGATGGTTTACTGCTCATCATTACTTTATGCTCGCTAAAATTAACACCATTGAAATTACGCAGACAAAATGACTTTAACTGGGCACCTATGGTTGAAGTAGGTAAATTATTTATCGGAATTTTCATAACTATTGCTCCTGTAATGGCTATATTACAACTCGGACAGGATGGAAGTTTCCGAATACTGATAAATTTAATTGAGCAAAAGGGAGAACCAGTAAATACTCTCTATTTCTGGCTAAGTGGTTTATTATCCGGCTTTCTGGATAATGCGCCTACCTATCTGGTGTTTTTCAATCTTGCTGGAGGTGATGCTGCTTTACTAATGCAACATTTACCTTCTACATTAATGGCGGTTTCTATGGGTTCAGTATTCATGGGAGCGCTCAGTTATATTGGTAATGCTCCTAATCTCATGGTTAAATCTATTGCCGAGCAACACCGAATTACTATGCCAAGCTTTTTTGGCTACATGGGTTGGTCTGTTACTCTGCTTATTCCGGTTTTTTTACTGGATACTTTATTGTTTTTTTAACTTATCGGAATAGCCGGCCATTAAGGTTTATTTAGTTATGCAATTATTGAAATACCTGCAAGCACAAGGTTTGGGCAGTCGCAAGCAATGTCAGGCATTAATTGACGACGATGCCGTACGAATTAATGATACGCTCTGCAATCATGCTCAAATGGATATCGACCCGAAAGCGGTAAGCAGTTTATATATTGATGACGTGAGTCTGATTCCAGTACCCCTTCCTTATTTTTATATTCTGCTCAATAAACCCGCTGATTATGAAACTTCGCATAAACCACAATTTTACCCGAGTGTTTTTAGTTTATTACCAGAGCCATTGCGTCATCTGGAGATGCAGGCTGTAGGCAGGTTGGATGCAGATACAACCGGCGTATTAATCCTGACTAACGATGGTCAGTTTAATCACCGTTGCACGTCACCAAAACATAAACTTCCAAAAATTTATCGTGTTAGTTTGAAGCATGCTGCAGACGAAAAACTATGTATTATTTTAAAAAACGGGGTCTTGTTACACGATGATAACGAAACGGTAACTGCACAGGCCGCTGAGTTAATTGATCCGCATACCTTACAGCTTACCATTACTTCAGGTAAATACCACCAGGTAAAACGGATGATAGCTGCAGCCGGCAATCGTGTTACTGCCTTGCATCGCAGTGCTTTCGGACTATGGCAGACTGAAGATTTACCTGCTGGCGGATGGCGTTTTTTTCAACCTGAGTCCGGCTTAATGTAACATGCTTAATACAGATATTATTTTCCAACTAATCAATATTATCGGAACAGTCGCTTTTGCCGTATCAGGTTATCTGGTTGGTTTTCGCAAAAGACTTGATATTCTCGGGGTTGTCATTGTAGCTTTACTTACTGCGGTAGGCGGCGGCATGATGCGTGATGCATTGGTCGGTCATATTCCTATGATTTTTAAAAGTAATACAGCATTGTGGACTATTTTTATTACATTAGTAATATCATGGGTGTGCCATTTACAATATCATCGTCATCGTGTACTTGCAGTATGGTTTGTTGTTGCTGATGCTCTTGGGCTGGCAGCATTCAGTCTGACTGGTGCGCAAGTTGGTCTGGATCTTGAATTAAACTGGTTTGGTGTAATTACACTGGCATTTGTAACAGCTGTAGGCGGTGGGATACTGCGCGACATACTGGTAAACGAAGTACCCATTATTTTACGTAGTGATATTTACGGTACCATTGCTATTTTACTTGGCTTACTTCTGTGCCTGCTGGATCACTGGGAAATGGTTACACCATTAAGTATTAATTTGCTGTTTATTGGTGGTGTACTAAGCCGTTTACTCGCTTATCATTACAACATTACCCTGCCGGGATTTCAAAAGAAGAAAAATTACAAAATATAACAAAACTACAAGAACTTTCGCTGCAAAAAACAGTCTAAGTCATTAAGATGATGTTCATACGCAGCTACAAGCGTATAAATTAAAGATTTAAAATGGTTTTTCAGTATTCTCTTGTCGAAACATTATTTTGGCCCTCTGCTGCTTCTCCCCTTGGCACAGAGGGTTCTTTTTATCTGCAATTTTTATCAGTCATTTCTATCGATAGAAGAAGCTATTTTGTATTTTGATAAATACAAACAAAATATTAGTTCTGATAAATTATCACTATTTTATTAATCTTCTTCTGAACTCATACTATGATTTAATGATAAATATTTTGATAACCCAATATGACTATCATTCTTTCATGCGCTACAATGCTGTCTTTTATTTGCAAAAGCAACCATAAAACCGTAAAAGAGATTAAATAATAACTATTTCTTTGCTTGAAATCTTATTTTTCAGCGCTATGTACGGTAAAGTTAGTTTTAATATTATAGATAAGAAAGTATCCAAGTGATGGAAAATAGAAAATTACGTTATATTGCTTCTGCAGTTATTCTCAGCCTGACGCTGAGTCCACTGGCTGAAGCCAAACGAGTTGGCGGTGGCGGTAACCGTGGAATGTCCCGCTCAAGTTACTCCAGCTCTTATTCTGGCTCATCCTACCAATCCAATCGCGGCAGCTATGCAAACTCTTCTTCCAGCCGACTTGGCGGTGGCAATAATGCAGGTATGTCACGTTCTTACTCTAACTCCGGACGTAACGATTATCGCTCTGATAATCAGAACAATTATTCTGGTCAGACACAGCCGCGCGGTAGCAATACCGGTCGGGTAATTGGTGCGGGTGTAGCTGGTGCCGCTATTGGGGCACTTGCAGGTCATGCAATGGCTAATCATAACCAGCAACAAACCAATGCACCTGTGACAAATCCTGATGGTAATTATAGTGAGAATGCTACTGATAGTAATAATGCAGCCGCTACTCAATCTACCAATTCTGATCAGCCACAGGTACAGCAACAATCACAACCGGAACCTAAAAGTGGCTTTAGCTGGTTATGGTTACTTATTATTGTATTTGGTGGTGTTTATCTTTACCGTCGTTTTGCCGCTAAAAGGAATAATCAGTCAAATATACCTTATGCCGGAAATACCAAGCCTAATAATTTCACTTCATTAAACAATAATAGCAACAGTAGTAGTACCAATATTTTCGGACAAAATATTGGAAGCAATAATAATTTAATGACAAACAATTTATCTGGTATGCCAGACGGAAGTAATCCAGACGCATTTCTGCGTTTCGCACGTCAGCGTTTTAATCATGTTCAGTCAATGAACAATGCCTCAAATCTGGAAGAAATCCGCCGTTACTTTACTTCAGATATGTTCGCAGATATCCGTAATGATATTATAAATAATCATGAAACTGCTGAATTCAGTAATCTTAATGCCGAACTGGTAGACAGCACTCAGGAAAATGGTCAGTATATTGCCAGTGTACGTTTTAGTGGTTTAGTGAGTGAAGAGCTGGGTAGTGCACAGCAACCATTCAGTGAAGTATGGCATTTTGTTAAACCTATGGGTAGTCAGCAGGATTGGCTGATTGCCGGTATACAACAGGATTAATTCTCACTTGCACATATTTAACTAGCAATTATATTTAAATATTAAAAAGCACTGAAATATCAGTGCTTTTTTCAATCAGAACATTTTACGAATATTAATTCCGGTACTGAATGTACGTTTAGGTGATGGTTCAAAATATCGCTCATTACTATCATTGACTATCACAGATCCAGCATAACGGCGATTAAATATATTATCTATACGTGCATAGCTGCTTACTGTCCAGCCACGATGAACCCATTCATAACCGATATTCGCTGAAGCAAGAGCATAAGCAGGTGCATAATCACTGTTACTGTCATTAACATATATTTTATCCATATAGCGGATATCCATCCCCCCCTGCCATCCTTGCTTAGGTTGCCATTGAAATCCTAAATAAAACTGGTTTTGAGCAACTCCCGGAATTTTATTACCTTTGCTAACAGCGGCTGCTTTACCTTGTGCTGCTATTTCACTATCAAACTTCGCATCCACATAGGAATAACTCGCCTGAACTTGTAAATCCTGCCACAACTTCTTTTGCCAAGCTAATTCACTACCATATCTTTTCGTCCGGTCAGCATTACGAAACGTACTTCTGCCGCCAGATGAAACCGCAGAAACAATATCATTGTGAGTTTCAGTATGAAAAATTGTAGCTGTCAGTTGGCCCCACGACTGTTCAAATTTTAGTCCTGCTTCAACTGTATCATTGCTAGAAGGTTTAAGATTACGATTAAAACCATCCTGTCCATCCGGTCTGTATGCCATTTCAGTAAATGTCGGTGTTTCAAAACCTTTACCATAAGCAACATAGGCTGCTGCCTGATTACTGAAGTTCCAGCCTAGTGAAATACCGGGCAACAGTTTATGGTATCGCATAGTACTACTATCATCATCATTAGCCAGATAATGATCACGTGTTCTGAAATGTACATTGCTATAGCGTAACCCGCCATCTAAATGCCATTTAGGTAAAAATTTCCATGAAAACTGAATATAAGGATCTAAATTCCATAAGGTATTATCCTCATCACGGCGTAATTTTCCTTTAATCCCTAAATGCGCACCATTAAAATTATTATAGCCCTGCCTGTCCTCATTTTCCTTATCAAACGCCACACCTCCAATCACAGTTAGATTAGGTATTGTATTTGTATTCAGCCAGCGAATATCGGTTCCATAATAATAACGGGTAAAATCAATAACACCTCCGGCATGTTTAGGAGCTGTCTGAGCTTTGGCCGGAATTGACTGGTACTGCACAACGTGACGCCGGCCAGCATACGCCATAGCATATAAACTGTTATGCTCATTGATTGATTTATCCCACGTCAGACTGGTCTGACTCTGGTCAATTTCTTTACGCATATTATAATCTCTGACATTCTGAGCTACCTGACGCGGATTGTCTTGCCACTGTTTACGTGTCAGTCCTCCGGGATCAGCAGCACGGATACGAACCTGATTAAGTACCCAATTCAATGTACTGCCATCATTTAAATCCCAAGTAAATTTTGCGTTATTGAGGACTTTTCTTGCGTCGCTATGTTCCCTGTAACCATTGGTATCAAAGTAACTTGAACTTATATTATATGCAGGTAAACTCGCCGCTTTACTTCCGCCCTGTAACTGAAATGAAGTCTGCTGCTTAGCAAAACGCGCCGTGTTAAAACCAACACTGACACTCGGATTACCTGTACCCTCACGGGTTGTCGCGAGAATAGTTCCTCCAGAAGAGTTACCATATAAAGAAGAAAAAGGTCCGCCAAGTACCTCAATTTTCTCCAGAGAATTTAAATCAATATTGGATGTCTGCCCCTGTCCATCAGGCATAGAAGACGGAATTCCATCAACATAAATCCTGATTCCGCGAACACCGAATGTCGAACGGGCACCAAAACCTCTCATGGATATTTGCATATCCTGAGCATAATTTTCTCTTTCGAGAGCTTGTAAACCCGGAATAGCTTTCAAAGCATCAGAGATATTAGTTTTAGGCGTATTTTTGAGTGTATTTGCATTTACAGTATAAACAGAAGCTGTAGTATCCAACCATTTTGAATTAGTGCGTAAAGCAGTGACTTCGATATCCGGCAAATCTGCTTCATCTTTTTTATCATTGGCATAAGCCATAAATGGCAGCGCTGTCAGTGACAAAGCTAATATTTTCAGATGTGTGTGTATCATAACTACTATTCTTAAAATTAAAAATATTAATATAAAATTAACCAACCGTGACAGATAACACTTATGAATATTTACTGTCAATAAACTATTAAATATATGGCTTGTAGATTAATTTATATTTTCCTAAACATAATATTATCTTATTAACATTTTAAAATATCACATTCTGAAAATACTTTTTTCAACACTGATAGAAAAATAATCAGGTAAAAAAACTGCCGGTTTTCAGCCGGCAGTTTTTTCATTATTAAAATTTATAACAACGGACCAACCAGACGCACTGTATTCTCCACCAGCCCCCACCACTTTGAACGAGCCTGCCATGTTTTCAGTTCGATATATTCACAAGCTTTCAAATAAGTGCTCTGTAACGCCACTACTGTTTCAGTCATACTTTCATCATAAATTGCCAGACTAATTTCCATATTGAGATAAAAACTGCGCATATCCATATTTACAGTACCAAACAAAGTGTAATCACTATCTACAGTTAAAGTTTTAGCATGTAACAGCCCGCCCTTAAACAAAGCAATTTTCACCCCAGCCTGTAATAGTTTTGGATAATATGCACGTGAAGCATATTTCACCAGCATTGAATCCACTGCTTCCGGTACAATCAGAGTAACATCTACTCCCCTGGTAGCAGCCGTAGTTAAAGCCAGCAGCAAAGCATCATCCGGAACAAAATAAGGCGTCGTAATAATAATACGTCGTGTAGCGGCATGAATTGCATTAACAATTGTGTCGTAAATAACCGGACTGCCTTGTTCAGGTGCTGAAGGAATCACTTGTACCACTACACCACTTTGTTCCTGTTGTGCAACTTGCAGATTATGCAGGAGCGCCTGTTTACCGTAACTGTCTACCCATTGCTGTACCTGCATTAAATTCGATTCAGTTTCTACTGCCATATCACCGGCAAATACTGCGGCCAGAGGTTGTACCAGACTTCCTTCACAACGCATCATTACATCAACCCATTGTCCGACACCGGCATTTTTTTTGAAAAAACGCGGGTCGACCAGATTAAAACTGCCGGTATAGCCAATTTTCTGATCTATAACCGCAATTTTACGATGATTCCGCAAATCTGCACGTACAAGAAAAGTGCGCCATAATTGAACGGGTAAAGCTTCAGTCAATGTAATACCCGCATTGCGTAAACGCTGAGGCCAGTCACTACGCCAGAATTTTACACTACCAATACTGTCAACCAGCATACTGGTAACCACACCTCGTTGTGCTGCTGCAATGGCATCATTCAGCAGTTCAATAATTTCTCCCTGCGGATCAACAATATAAAAAGCCAGTAAACAGCTTGTTTTCGCATGCTGAATATCATAACGAATGGCGGCAATAATTTCTTCATCATTGGTAAGAAGCTTTAAGTGATTGTATTCGGTAGCCTCAAATCCGGTTTTATCGGCTGCAATCAAACTGATACCATGATAACGCTCATTCAGACCACTACAAGCATGCTGATTGAAATTATGCAGATATTTATTACTGAATCCCTGATAAAATTTCACCAATTCATTCTGACGACGTAGCCGACGTGAACCCAGCCTGGGTTCGCCAATTAACAAGTAGCCTACAGCCCCGATTAAAGGAAAAGCCATTAACATCAGAATCCAAGCAACGGAAACTCCCGTATTACGCTGATGGTATAATACTCTCACTACCAGAACAGTAACCACAATCACATGTAATACAACAAGAATTTCAGCCCAGGGTATATCATGTAACATATAAGTAAACCAATTATTTAATGTCTAGAATATAGTAGATTATAAATGGATAAATAATCTATATAATGAATTGAGATAAATATCAGATAAAAAATTCTGGCAGGTACAGAAAACTAAGTCTGTGACTGCCAGAAATAGCAAGTAATTATTCACATCAATTATTTGTTGCAGAATTGATTGATATTCTCTGAAATACAAATAATTAATTCTGATGATATTCTGCAGAAATGCGATGTACCGCATCTACTGCACATTTCACCATTTCCGGATTAGTATATTGATTGATACCATGACCGAGATTAAATACATGTCCGCTGCCAGCTCCGTAAGCAGCAAGTAAACGTTTAACTTCGTCTGTAATACTTTCTGAATCACCAAATAGAGCCAGCGGGTCAAGATTTCCCTGTAATGCCACCTGCTGTCCGACCAACTGACGTGCCTGCTGTAAATTGACAGTCCAGTCCACGCCTAACGCATCAGCACCCAGTGCAGCTAATTGTTCCAGCCACTGGCCACCGCCTTTAGTAAATATAATGACTGGTACCCGACGACCATCTGCTTCACGCTGTAAGCCTGAAACGACCTGTTGCAGATAGCGTAAATCAAACTCCTGAAAAGCTTTATCACTGAGAATTCCGCCCCACGTATCAAAAATCTGTACGGCCTGTGCACCTGCAGCTATCTGTTCATTCAAATAAGCAGTTACTGTCTGTGCATTAATATCCAGTATCCGGTGTAACAATTGCGGTAGCTGATAAAGCATGGTTTTCAATAAACGAAAATCCCGGCTGCCTTGTCCTTCAACCATATAACAGGCTAATGTAAACGGGCTGCCAGAAAAACCAATTAATGGTACACGACCGTTTAAAGCTTTACGTATACTATAAACAGCATCGAACACATAGCGCAAACGGTTCATATCAGGAACCTGTAAACGTGTCACATCGTTTTCATGCTGCAATGGATGAGTAAATTTAGGTCCTTCACCTTCGACAAAATGCAAACCCAGCCCCATTGCATCCGGTACAGTAAGAATATCGGAAAACAAAATAGCAGCATCCAGTGCAAAACGCTCCAATGGCTGGAGAGTCACCTCTGTAGCCAGCTCTGGATTATGACAAAGTGAGAGAAAACTGCCGGCTTTCGCCCGTGTTTCTCTGTACTCCGGTAAATAGCGTCCAGCCTGTCTCATTAACCATACCGGCGTATATTCAACCGGCTGCTTTAGTAAAGCACGTAAAAAAGTATCGTTATGTAAAACTGCCATAATTAACCTCAGGCAGTTAGTACATACAGTACCAACTGCCTGTTAAATAAAAACTAAAAATTACAACTCATCATTATTACCAATTGTGGCCAGAATTTCATTACGCTGCTGCTCGGCAGCCTCGCTCTGACCTGATTGCTCCAGTACTTTAGCTAATAACAATCTGGTTACATTATTATTACTGGCCTGCAAACTGGCTTCGAGATAAGTTTTTGCCTTTCCCCACAGTTGTTGCTGATAACTTAACTCACCCATCAACAATAGTAAGTCCGGGTCTTGCGGATTCTGTTGTAACCATTTATCGACGGTTACCATATTTTTTTGCTGTTCTTTACTACTTAGATATTGATTGGCCTGATTAAATGCAGGTAATAGTGAAGCATCATGAGTGCGCGGATAATATTTTTTTACCCATTTCAATGCCTGAGTATACATACCTAGCTGAAGATATTTTTCTGCAATATTTGCACTAAGTGTACTTTCACGTTCATCTACCGGAATCAGATTAAGACTGCTTTTCAGCTCACCCGGCTCTTTAACATTTGCCAGTAACTGCCGATAAGCCCAGTATTGGTAATTATTCTGTTCGCTTTCGCTTAACGCTCCTGCGCGGCTTAATTTATCAACTGCTTCCAAAACACCCTGAGCATCATGCTTTTCCCAGTCATATCGTAACTGCAGCTTAACAAGCTGGGTTAAATTCGGATTGATTTTAGCTGCTGCTTCCAGTGCACTTCTGGCTTGCTGATCATTGTGCTGTGATAAAGCTGATTGGGCCAGAAGCAAATAGCGGGAAAGCTGCTGTTTTTCCGGCAACTTTGCAATTTCATCTAAATAACGGTCTCGTGTTGTACTGTCATCCATCTGATCAGCACTGTGCGCAGCCAGTAATAAGGCCAGAGCACGACTGTGCTGCCCCTGTTTATTACGTAAGACCCGCTCAGCCTCACGCTCAGCAAACTGATAGCGACCTTCAAAGTAGGCTAAACCAGCATGATTTAATGCTGTTTCAACCTGATGGCGCTGATGATTGATACGCCAGTGATGCCAATGACCGGGTAAATGCACAAAACCCATAATAATGCGTAAAAATATATACAACAGCACTACCGTTAGCAGCACAAGACCAATAAACAGCTGCAGATTGATACGTATCAGAGTTTGCTCAACTACAATATACACATCACCACTGTAATATTTCGCACCAAGTACGACACCCACTGCAACAATAAACAGAACAATCAACCATAATAGAGATCTCATAATGAATGGTCTCCCTGTCTGGAAGATGACGCTGCAGAAGCATTATTACTGTTTATAGGGCTAGCCTGTTGTTGTTCGGTATGTACCGGTACATTGCTGGCAGATGATGCACTTAAATCCGGCAACGCCGTTGACATATCCATTCCAGACTGATTCTGGTATTCACGTACAGCAGCCAGGCTGGCTGACAGACTATTGTCCTGACTAGTTTGCACGTTAAGTGTCTTTAACTGAGTTAATTCTTTCAGCCACGACTGCGTTGCTGCTGAACCACTGTCAAAATATTGCTTAACAGCAGCTTCTGCACCATTTAAATCAGCAACATAGACTTCTCCGCGACGCTGAATCAGAGCAATACGTGCATCCAGCAATCGCAGCCGCAGATTTTCACGTACAAAATATATCTGTTCAGGCGACATTAGCATTGAATCATTGTGATTAATGTGACGCACTTCTACCATACTGCGTAAAGAGTGCAAAGTATTTTGCCATGTACGCTGCCACCATGAAGCATTTGGATTTACCGGTGTATTACTTGTCACTCCGGGCTGTAACTGACTTTCAACTACTAACGGCAGACCTGCTATAGCAGACTCAAGACGATTCAGACGCAATGAAACACTGGCAACATCCAGATAAGGCCGGTTTTTCAGATTTTCCAAATCAGTGCTTATAGCCTTTTTGATAGGCAGCAATTGCGGCTGGTCAAAGCGGGATAGCCGGCCATCCAGACTTTCAAGTACATTAACTGCAACAGGAACATTACCGGAAATCAGCAACTGCTGAGAGGCAAGATTCAATGTAGCTTCTATTTCATCAACCAGCCAGTCAGTACGATTTTTTACCAGCTCCTGATAGGCACGGGTAAGCCGGTCTACATTATCACCCTGAGTTTTCTGTTGGGTTTGAATTTCCTGCAACTGACGACTTAACTCATCAATGCGTGTCAGGCTGGTTTCTATTGAAACAGCTGTTTTGCTGGCACTAATTCCAGCATTGTCGATTTTCTGATCAAATTGTATCTGCTGGTTTTTAAGCTGATTCTGTCCTTCAACAAATAAAAACCCACTGGCTCCCAGAGCCAGTAATGATAATACCAGTGCGCCCAGAGCAATTCCCTTACCTGAGCCGGATTGCGACTGTTTTGCCGGAGATGGCTGAACAGGAATACTAGATGCAGAAGCATCTGATACTGTGTTGTTTTTTTGGGAATTCATAGTTTGATGTGTCGTGTTTTGATCTTTATTGGTAGCTTCAGTAACCGCAGAAGTAGCCGATTCGGGCGGAGCACTAACTTCGCCTTGTTTATTCACCAGCATTGGCTGCTTTTCCTGTTCAGGAGGCTGGCCAGCCTGTGCATTCTGTTGTTCACTCATTCGGTATACTCCCTACTTTATATAATAGGTTAACAGCACTACTGAAGAAAATATCATCAGGTGCTGCGTGAATGCAAAAGTGCCAGTCCGCGACATAAGTCCGGAACATGAAGTGTCTGGACTCCATATCCGGATAACGCAGCATCTATGCGCGGATGGTGAACTAAGTATAACAAGCTTTTGCTAACTGCGTACAAATCCGGAGGTAATTGAGTAAACCACGCCCGGACTGCGGCAGTTGTCGTCATATACACTGCCTTCAAATTTCCCTGTTCGGCCTGTGTTGAAATAACTGACCAGTTTATAGGTACCGGATTTCGCTGATATACTTCTGCTACCTCAATTTGCCATCCTAGTTGATGCAGTTGCTTAATCAGCCAGTCGCGGCCACCTATACCTCTAATCAATAGCAATTTACCTTTACGCTGCTGCCATACAGGCAAATGTAAAACTGCTTCACTATCATGTCCGTTTTCCGGATAAACAATCTGTTTAAATCCATAACCGGATAACGCTGATGCCGTAGCAGCACCCACTGCTACATGTATTAATTTATCAGAACGTGAAACATAATTTGCAGCAATATGTACGGCACTCGGGCTAACCCAGAAAATAATATTCTGACTCTGGCTTTGACAAGATAGCCGGTTTAAAGCCGCTGATTGTGTTTGTAATTGAAGATATTCAAGTAAAATAGGTTGCCAGCCATAATGAATGCAACAGTCTATATCGGCAGTGGCTGCCAGCGGCGGACGCATTAGTACCAGACATGGTAAAGTATTCATCGGGTAGATAAAACATCATTAATTAACTGCTGCGCACCTTGATCAGCTAGCTGCTGTGCAACCATCAAACCCAGCTGCTCTGCTTCACTAATATTTGCCTTTTCACTGGCTCGCAACACTGTTACACCATCTGCAGATGCCACTAAACCACGTAACTCAAGCATGCCGGATTTTTCAGTACAATACGCTGCCAGCGGTACCTGACAGCTACCACCAAGTACACGTGCCAGAGTACGTTCTGCAGTAACACAGGCTGCTGTAACAGGATCGTGTAATGGTTGTAATAAAGTCAGTAAGTCCTCACGATGAGCGGCGACCTCTATAGCCAGAGCCCCCTGACCGGCAGCTGGCAGCAATATTTCTGGAGATAATATACACTGAATTCGCCGCTCTAAACCCAGTCGCTCAAGACCGGCTGCAGCAAGAATAATTGCAGCATATTCCTGTCTGTCAAGTTTCTCCAGACGTGTTTGCACATTACCCCGCAGAGGCTTTACCTGCAAATCAGGATACAGCAACCTAATCTGAGCTTCCCGACGCAGACTTGAAGTTCCGACTATGGCATTAGCCGGTAAATCAGCCAAACAGCTAAACTGATGAGAAACAAATGCATCAAACGGATTAGCCCGCTCAGTTATTGCTGCCAAGATAAAGCCATCCGGAAGTTGCATAGGAACATCTTTAAGAGAGTGCACAGCAATATCTGCTGTTTCCTTTTGCAAGGCTAACTCAAGCTCTTTTATAAATAATCCCTTACCACCTATTTTGGATAAAGACTGATGCAATATCTGATCACCCCGGGTTGTCATACCCTGAATTTCAACAGATAACCCCGGATATGCAGTCTGAAGACATTGCTGTACATAATGAGCCTGCCACATAGCCAAAGTGCTCTCGCGGCTGGCAATGACTAAATCATTTTTTGTCATATTAATTTACAAGAATCAAGAAAATCAGAACGGAAATTTTAGCACTAACTAAAATTTGATTTTGGTATACCACCCGTATCAGCAGGATAAAGAATGTGCATCAGGACGTTGCAGTAATTCATTAACCAGACCAGATACACCAGCCTGAGCCGGGGCGCGAATAATCTGTACATTTTGCAAGCCATCAATCGGCTGGGGATCAACAAGGTAAATTTCAGCGTTCGGTGGTATATACTGGATTAGACCAGCGGCCGGATAAACCTGCAAGGAAGTACCAATGATAATTGCAATATCAGCTGAACGCATCACTTGTATAGCCTGTTCAATCATAGGCACCGCCTCACCAAACCAGACAGTATGCGGCCTCATCGGAAAACCATTAACATCAACATCTGTTACGTTCTGATCCCCCAGGCAATCCACAATATAATTTTCATCAACACAGCTTCTGGCTTTTAACAACTCACCATGTAAATGTAAAACATGAGTACTTCCGGCTCGCTCATGCAAATCATCTATATTTTGAGTAATTATATCTACATCATAACCTTCTTCCAGACGTTTCAGAGCAACATGAGCAGAATTGGGTTCGGTTTTTAGCAGCTGACGTCTCAGTTGATTATAAAAATTAAGCACATATAATGGCTGACGCTTAAATGCCTCCGGTGTTGCCACATCCTCTACACGCTCACCTTCCCACAAACCTCCCTGATTACGAAAAGTCTGTAAACCGCTTTCAGCACTAATACCGGATCCGGTTAATACAACAATATGCTGTCTGTTTGAGTTGGGCATAAATTCCATCATCAGATATGTATAAAAGCCGTAATCGCTGCTTTCAGTCGTTGTAATCCTGCCTGTAAATCAGCATCATTCAATAACAGACTCGGAGCCAGACGCAAGACATTATTACCGGCAACCAAAACCAGCAAACCATGTTGTAAAGCCAATTGCATTAACTGAGCAGCCTTTCCGGTATATGTCTCAGACATAACACAGCCAAGTAGTAATCCCTGGCCCCTTACCTGAGAAAATACACCAGTTGATTCAGCCAATTCTTGCAATCCTGCCTTTAATTTTTTCCCTTGCTGAAGCACATTTTTCATCGTTTCCGGTGTATTAATAATATCAAATGCAGCACAGCCGACAGCACAAGCCAACGGATTACCACCAAAAGTACTGCCATGGCTGCCCGGCGTAAAACTATTCCCTATATGAGCTGTGGTCAGCATTGCACCAATAGGAATACCACAACCCAAAGCTTTGGCGCTGGAAACTATATCTGGCTGAACATCATAATATTGATGGGCAAACAGTTTTCCTGTTCGTCCCATACCTGTTTGTACTTCATCAAAAATCAATAAAGCCTGATGCCGGTCACAAGCCTCTCTGGCTGCCTGCAAAAATTCTTCAGTTGCCGGCAATACTCCGCTTTCCCCCTGAATAGGTTCAATGACAACTGCACAGGTTTTATCGTTAACAGCTGCCACAATAGCTGAGGAATCATTAAACGGAATATGTTTAATTCCGGTAGGTAAAGGTGCAAAATCATTGCTATATTTAGGTTGCCCTCCTACTGATACCGTAAACAAAGTACGTCCATGAAATCCGTTTACACAAGCTATAATTTCATGTTTTTCAGTTCCGGCAAAATGATCTCGTGCATACTTACGAGCCAGCTTGAAAGCAGCTTCATTTGCTTCAGCTCCGGAATTACAGAAAAATACTTGCTCAGCAAAGGTATTTTCTACGAGTCTTTTTGCTAAATCCTGTGCCGGCTGTGTTGTATAAATATTAGAAATATGCCAAAGCTTGTGTGCCTGTGTAGTCAGTGCCTGAATTAATGCAGGATGGCAATGCCCCAGTGCATTAACAGCAATACCGCCGGCTAAATCTATATATTCCTGACCATTATCATCCCACACCCGACTGCCCTGTGCATGATCCGGCAGGATAGGTGCAAAAGTAAAATTTGGGGTTAAGTAGTTGTGCATTTTTCTCTCTATTTATTATAAAAACATAATTTGATTTGTAAAATTATATATTGTTACAGCAATCATGAATTAAAGTCTGATGAATTAAAATATAGCCACAAAACAACTAAATTTTGTATAAGCAATGCAAGATTACCACTTAGATAATAATAAATTCAAATATGTATGCTATTTAATCAAAATATATCAATATCTTTTGCCGCTTAATAATTAAATTTGAAATTCTTTTCACTAAAACAGATACAAGCACAATCCATTAATTAACTTGGAGTTTTAAAAATCAGTCTTGATTAAAATTCAGATTTGTCAGATTGACAAAATAAAAACTACTTCAATCATATTAATATCACATCTGACGTAAGCGATTAATCCTGTTATCCAGTGTCGGATGAGTACTGAAAATCGTATCAGCAGTTTCACTGGCAATTCCGAAAGCCAGCATATCAGCAGGTAAATGGCTAGTTTCACCTTTTAATCTTTGCAAGGCAGCTATCATTTTAGGCGCACCTACCAGACGAGCCGCTCCTTCATCTGCACGGTATTCACGCTGACGGCTAAACCACATAACTATCAAACTTGCCAGAAAACCGAATACTGTCTGTAAAATCATGCTTACCAGATAATAAGTACCATGAGAAACCTCACCATTTTCTTTTCTGGCTATAACATCAGCAATACGGTTAGCCCAGAAAAAAACAAAAGTATTAACCACTCCCTGCAACAATGTCATTGTCACCATATCTCCATTGCCAATATGAGCCATTTCATGAGCAAGCACAGCTTCTACTTCATCCTGCGACATGTTATGCAGCAGACCAGTACTTACTGCCACCAGTGAGCTGTTACGTGTAGCTCCGGTAGCAAAAGCATTAGATTCAGGAGAATCATAAATAGCCACCTCGGGCATAGCAATATTCCACTGACTGGCCAGGCTGGCAACTGTATTTAACAGCCATGCTTCAGCTGCTGTTTGCGGCTGACCGATAATTCGTCCATTTACTGAATTAAGTGCCAGCGTTTTGGACATTATTAAAGAAATAATAGAACCGGTAAAACCAACAACAGCAGCCAGTAATAACAAAATACCATTGCCATTACTATAAATATTAATACCTAAAAGTGCACAAAGAATATTCAGAACAACATTAATAACAATGATGACTGCAAGATTGGTAGCAATAAACAATACAATACGTTTCACATTATGCCCTTTTAATTTCTGTAAAAATTCATCAGTACAATAATATCAGTGACATAAAAAATAATAATATTCAGTTTTCATTTAATCTGAAAACTGATATTTTATTTATAAGTTCATAAATCAATTATTTAATAGTTTTCGAAATCAAAACCTAAAATTATAATAATAAACATATAATGACATACACGTATATGCTTAAATAATATTATAGCGCTGAAATTTCAAAAACGTACTTGCCCCTGCCCCATAACGATCCATTTCTGACTGGTTAAACCATATAAACCCACCGGACCGCGTACATGGACTTTGTCAGTAGAAATTCCAATTTCTGCGCCTAAGCCATATTCATACCCATCAGCGAAACGAGTTGACGCATTCACCATAACACTGGATGAATCTACCATACGCAGGAATAACTGTGCATGAGATAAATCATTTGTAATAATACTGTCTGTATGATGGCTACCATAATAATTAATATGACTGATGGCTTCACTGACATCATTGACTACTTTTATTGAAAGAACCGGAGCCAGATACTCAGTTGACCAATCAATTTCTGAAGCTGGAATAATATCATTATGCAAAATTTTCTGAGTAAGCTGACAGCCTCGTAACTCAACACCTTTTTCTGAATATTTTTGTTGAAGTACAGGTAATAACTCTGCTGCACGACTAACATGAACCAGCAAAGTTTCCATAGTATTGCACGTGCCGTAACGCGATGTTTTAGCATTTACAGCAATATTAATCGCCATTTCTGCTTCTGCAGAAGCATCAATATACACATGACATATACCGTCCAAATGTTTGATAACCGGTATACGTGCTTTTTCATTTACCCGCTGCACCAGACCTTTACCGCCCCGCGGAATAATTACATCAATATATTCAGATAAACCCACCAGTATATCTACACCGGCACGATCAGTATCAGTCAGCAGATTAACAGCAGTTTCCGGTAAGCCGGCTTGCTTTAATGATGATGTAATGACCGAAGCGATTGCTTTATTAGTATTGATTGCTTCGCTGCCACCCCGTAACACGCAACTGTTACCTGCTTTCAGGCATAATATGGCTGCGTCCAGAGTCACATTCGGACGGGATTCATAAATCATACCTATTACACCTAACGGCACACGCATTTTACCGAGCGTAATACCATTAGGCAGTACACGAAACTCATCCATTTCACCCACTGGATCCGCTAATGCAGCAACCTGATGTACACCATCAATCATTGCCGCTATCCTGCTTTCATTAAGTTGCAACCGATCAAGTAAAGCAGTATCTATTCCCTGTTTTCGTGCTGCACTTATATCAGTTTCATTAGCAGCAAGAATCCTATTTCGTTCAGCAGACAGACCCGATGCAATAAATGACAATAACTGATTTTTCTGTGCAGTAGATGCCATATTAAGAGCATAACAAGCATCTTTGGCTGCTTTAGCCATTTCAGTAATATACTTGGTTAATTCCACGCAAATCTACTTTCTACAAAGACAACACAAAAATCATTCGTATTCTCATATAAAATCACACAAGATACATTTACCCAACTAAAACAACCCTTGCATACCCATTAAAAATTATATGATATGTTAATTAAATCCTCTTTCGAAATTGTCTTACAACGAAACAATTAATCAATATGCGTATCTGTTGAATCTTTAAACTGAGTCTGAGGTTTTAATACAATCAAATTATCTACTGCACCTATTGCAGCAATATCCTTGCCCGGATAATCAAGTTCAGTGAGGAAATGGCGTATACAATTGAGTCGTGCGCGTTTTTTATCGTCAGATTTAATTACTGTCCATGGCGCATCGCCGGTATGAGTATGGAAAAACATATCGTTTTTAGCTTCGGTATAATCATCCCAGCGATCCAGAGACTGAATATCAACAGGAGAAAGTTTCCAGTGCTTTAAAGGATCATCGCGCCGTGAAATAAAACGACGTAACTGCTCTTCACGGGAAACAGAAAACCAAAATTTAAACAAATAAATACCACTATTTACCAGCATACGCTCCAATTCCGGAGTCTGGCGCATAAACTGCAAATATTCATGAGGCTGACAAAAGCCCATTACACGTTCCACACCGGCACGGTTATACCAGGAGCGATCGAAAAATACCATTTCACCACTTGTAGGCAAGCGCTCAATATAACGCTGAAAATACCATTGACCCTTTTCAGTCTCAGTAGGCTTTTCAAGAGCCACTACCCGTGCACCACGAGGGTTAAGATGCTCCATAAAGCGTTTAATCGTTCCCCCTTTACCCGCTGCATCTCTGCCTTCGAATAAAGATACAATTTTCTGACCCGACTCCTTAACCCAGTTTTGCACTTTCAAGAGTTCAATTTGCAATTTGGCTTTTTCTCGCTCATATGTTGAACGTCTCATCCGGGTACGATAAGGATAATTTGAAGGTAATGGCGCTGTAGATGAATCTTCATCAGTATGCCTGCCTTCCAATACTCTTCTCTCAAAAACTTTCAATCTTGCTTCTTTATCATTCGTACTAATTTCATCAGACTGCTCAGTCTGTGATTGTTGCTCACTCATATTGTTCCTTTCTTTTTAAACCAAAATCAGGCATAAAATTTATTTTAAAGATTGTGATAATTCGTTTAAACATTGTAACTCAATGTTATGCAATTACACCAAACAATATGACAAATTTAAAATAAACTATTGATATAATTTTTATATATTTATAGACATACTATTCCCAAATTCAAATTTATATATTTAAAAATATATTTTACACATTGAATTTTAAGAACATTATTAATTAATTAAATATTAATGATTTAATATATTTATATTTCAATAGTAAATAAAAATGGACAATCCGAATGATTGCCCATTTTAGTAAATTACAATTTTATTAATACAAAATTTTAAAATAATGAGTCTAACTGACTATTAGTACCAGATTGCGGGACAACTGGTACTTCTCCGGCATCATCAGCATCACCACTTTTACCATTCGTTTTGGCTGTTACCGGTCCGTCAGCACGATTATCCAATGGTAAATCAGGATTAGTTGTCTGATGTTCTTTAAGAAAATATTCTCCGGATTTCTGAATAATACCGGCCGGAACAGGTGTATTCACAATAGGTTTGCCTTTTAATGCATAACGCATATATTCCAGCCATACCGGTACAGCAATTGTACCCCCAAAGGCTGAACGCCCCATACTGCGCGGACGATCATATCCTATATAAACTGCGCTAACGATGTTCGGATTAAAGCCTACGAACCAAGCATCCTTATTATCATTAGTTGTACCCGTTTTACCTGCAATATCGCTACGCCCAAGTGCGTGTGCACTATAAGCAGTACCATGATTAACTACATCCATCATCATGTGATATAAAATGAATGCATTGCGCGGATCAATAGCCTGTGGCGCATTTTGCTTAGCAACTAATGGCTGCATTTGCGCACGCAGGTTACCACGACTGTCATAAATCCGGTCAATCACATAATTGGAAACTTTAAAACCACCATTAGCAAAAATAGCATAACCTTCAGCCATCTGCATTGGCGTTACCTCACCACTACCAAGTGCCATGGATAGACTATTCGGAATCTGATCCAAACGAAAACCAAAATGCTGGATATATTGTCTGGCATAGTCAACACCCATAGCCATCAGTATACGGATTGAAACCATATTTTTGGATGCAGTTAAGGCCTGACGTAACGTGATAAACCCAGCATAACGACCGTCTGAGTTTTTAGGTGTCCAAGCACGCCCGCCTGCACCCATTCCCGGCATAACAATCGGAGCATCATTTACCACTGTCGCCGGCGTGAAGCCTTTAGCAATAGCTGCTGAATAAATAAAAGGCTTAAAAGAAGAACCAGGCTGACGTTTGGCCTGAGTCACACGGTTAAAACTTCGACGATAAAAATCATAACCACCTACCAAAGCTTTTACAGCTCCAGTCTGAGCATCCAGAGCAACAATCGCCCCCTGAAGCTCCGGCTGCTGTACAATTCGATAACTCTTACCATCACCTCGTACATGTACTACTGAGCCCACACGTACGGCAGCGTCATCCAGTTTCGCATTATTAATAGTTCGTTTAATCCAGTTATAACTACTACCGCTAATTCTGCTTTCACCTACACCGCCTATGTACACCACAATTGAATTTGAACCAAGTTCAGTTACTACAGCCGGCAACATACCGTCTACAGCAGAACGATTTGCCAGATACTGTTCTATCTGCTCATCACGAATATCTTCCGGGATTTTACTCAGGTCAAAAAATCCTTCCGCCCCACGGTAAGCCGAACCCCTATCAAAATTATTCAATGTTTTACGCAATGCTTCTGTTGCTACAGCCTGATCCTGTGAATTGACTGTTGTATAAACGCGAAATCCCTGCGTATAGGCTGCATCACCATATTTTTCATACATTTGCTGACGAACCATTTCAGCAACATAGAGCGCATTCTGATCTATAGGTTGCTGATAATGAACGTAATTTAATGGTTCTGCAAAAGCAGCATCAGCCTGAGCAGGTGTAATTTTGCCCATTTCCACCATATTATTGAGAATATAACGCTGGCGCATTTTAGCCCGTTGCGGATTTACAACAGGATTAAAGGTGGAAGGAGCCTTAGGTAAGCCAGCCAAAATCGTTGCTTCTGCCAAGTCCAGTTTTTGTACTGGTTTATTAAAATAAACCAGAGAAGCAGCAGCAAACCCATAAGCACGCTGCCCCAGATAAATCTGATTAAAATAAAGCTCAAGAATCTGATCTTTACTTAATTTTTGTTCAATCTTGTAAGCAAGAAGCGCTTCATTGAATTTACGCGTATAGGTGCGCTCATTAGTCAGATAAAAATTACGTGCAACCTGCTGAGTAATCGTACTGGCACCAGATTGCACACCGCCAGTTAAATTTGTAATCAAAGCACGGGTTATACCAATAAAATCGACTCCGCCATGATCATAAAAACGTTTATCTTCAGCGGCTACCACTGCATCTTTCAGCACCTGAGGAAAGTCATTGATTCTTGTAAAAGCACGTTTCTCCTCTCCAAACTGCCCCAGCAGTTTATTATCTGCCGAATAAATTGTAAGCGGCAGTTTGGGTTGATAATGCGTCACTGCTTCCAGAGAAGGCAGCTTCGGATAGGTAACCATAATCGCTACTGCCAGCAAACCGACAGCAAAAAGCGCCAGCCCGGCAAGCAAACCTACGGTTGAAAGTAATAATTTTCTAATCATAATCAACTAATTTTCATTTAAGGCTGCGAAATATATCCAAAATAAAGTAAACTTTGGTCTTAAATTTGTTAGCAACACAGAACAGTAATTTTCAACACCCGACATTACCCGTTTGATAAACAGACAGAAAGCCCTTTCATGAAACTGAATAATTTCAAAATAAATTCAAAGAATAAGAAGGTGGCCACAACATCCTCGAGACAAAGTCTTGGTATCAGTATTACTGATAAAAGCATTAATATGGTGCTATTAAATGCACGCAGTTTAAATCAATTTCGTCTCGAAAAATACGTTGTTGTCCCTCTACCAAAAAATATTGTAGGTAATGGCAGTATAGAAAATCATGAAGAACTTGTTGCTTACCTACAACAGGCAAAACAAAAAATACAAAGTAATTGCCGGAACATTACAGCGGCAATTTCACAAAAGCAGGTGTCAGTCCAATTCCTCGACCGTGATCCGGATACAGAGTATACCGAAGAAGAACAAATTATGGCTGAACTGAGTCAATATGACTCTCTGGATGAAGTCAGTTATGATTATCAGAAGATTGATGCAAACGATCAGGGGAAAGAATGTCTGTTACTGGTTAATGGTAAGCGGGAAGATGTAAACATACTGATGGATGTCTATACTGATGCCGAAATAATACCAAGTCAGATGGATGTAGATTTAATGGCGATAATGAATAGTGCTATCACCTGGATCAATTTCAGACAACCGGAACTTACCAATAAATGTGTTGCTGTCTTCAACATTGATTACAGTGAAACCCAGGCAATTATCATGTGCCATGGTAAATTACTCTACAAACAAGAAATTAATCTTGGCTATGATCATTTAATGCAGTCTTTAAGACGCAATTATCAGTTAACCGAAGAGGAAGCATGGAACATGCTTTATAATCCTTCCAAACCTGAAGATTACAATACAACCGTGGCACAGCCGTTCCAGCAACAGTTTATTCAGGAAATACAGAGGGTATTGCAGTTTTACTTTACTTCAGCCAGTCAGGAAAACGAAATCGATGAAATTCTGATTTTCGGCTACGGCAACAAAGGGGCTAATGAATTTACTGAAAATATTATTCAGCAGACACGAATACCTGCACAGCAAATCAACCCTGTATTACTGGCACAGCCAAGTGATAACATCCCACAGGCGAAACTACTTCAAGACAGCAGTTTATTAACCGTTCCATTTGGTCTGGCTATAAGAGGATTATAAGATGTTACCTTTATTAAAAATTAACCTGCTGCCTTACCGCGAAGCATTACAAGCCAAGCAAAAAAAGCAATTTCAGACATTATTAGCCGGAGCTGCTCTAATTGGGTTCGGTCTAGCTTTCCTCGGCTATCTGGCTGTTGAAAGTAGAGTAAGCAGCCAGGAAAGCCGTAATCTGGTGTTAGAGAACGGTATTAAAAAACTGGATTCAGAAATAGCAGAAATTTCCAAGCTGCAGGAAGAACGTAAGAACTTTATCGCGCGACAGGAAAAAGTTGAAGAACTATCAAACAAACGATTTGAAGCTGCGCGTATACTGGATACATTAAATACTGTAGCACCTTTGGGATTGTACATAACCAGTATTGAAGCTCAAAATTCCTCTACCTATATAGTCAATGGTAAAGCATTCAGTGATGCTAAAACTGCTGCATTTATGAATGCAATACCGGGACAATTATTCAGCACTCCGGAATTACTCAATATTAAACGGGTAAATAATGTACAAGAATTCAGTATTCGTATTCCTCTGAATAGCAACATTGGGCATCCATATAACATGAATCAGGCAAATCAGAATACTAATCCAATCTCAACAGATACTGCAGATCAAAATGAGTCAGCGTCTGATGCAGCAGCCGCATCAAACTGAAGGAGTAGTTGAACATGGCAAAAAATATTGATTTGAAAGCAATTGATTTAAACTCCTTACCTCAGCAAAGTAAACCTGTACAATTAGGTATTGCCGGAGCAATCATTGTTATTATTCTAATTCTCGCCTACTTCTTTGTTTACAGTGGTTTAAAAGAACAAATCAGTCAACTGCGGGAGGAAGAGGAAAAACTGAAACAAACATATACGGAAAAAAGTAGACAGGCTGCTCATCTGGATGCCTTAAAAGCAGAACTGGACTCTATTAATGGTTCATTTAATATATTATTAAAGCAGCTGCCGACACAGGCTGAAATTCCGAATCTGATTCAGGAATTACATGAATGCGCAACCAAAAACGGATTGAATATGGACAGTGTAACACCTGCCCAGGTTCAAAATACCGAATCAGATAATCAAACTGGCAAAAAATCTGAACAACAGGTAATTCAGACATTACCTTACAACATTACCCTGACAGGCAATTACAATCAGATTAGCCAGTTTCTCCGCGATGTAGGAAAATTATCACGAATCGTAACGTTGAACTCAATTGTTATCAAACGGAATGAAAAAGATAATACACTTACTTTAAACGCGGTTGCCAATACCTATAAAGCACTGACCGATGCAGAAATAAAAGCACAGAACAATGATAAAAAATAAGCCTAGTTTCTGTAAAACAGTACTTTATAATATATATGCAACGGATAAATTATGAATAAATATTTACTTTTTCTTGGTCTTTTCGCATTAGGTGCCTGTTCTTCAGCAAATGAAGATTTAGATGAATGGATGCAAAACACCAGACAGCAGGTAAAAACTCAGAATGTTAAACCCAATGAAACCAAGTTAAATATTCAGCCTACTTATACGCCACCTGTACAACCAAAACTGAATATTTTTGATCCGGCAAGATTTAAAGCCGGGGTTCAGGGTTCGAATGCACCAGATTTAAACCGACCTAAACAAATTCTGGAAAATTTTTCATTAGATGAATTACATTACGTTGGATTGATAAAGGGTGCAGGTAAAGCTCCTTCCGCATTTATTTCTGTAAACGGACATGTATATACCGTTAATGTGGGAAATTACCTCGGACAAAGTTTCGGACGTATTACGGCAATAACGCAAGATGAAATCGTTATTTCAGAATTAGTTGAAGATTCGTACGGTAATTGGACAACACATCGTGCCAGCTTACCTTTACAGGCTGAAGACAGTACCTCCACGGAAACATCCGAACAAGACGACTGATACAAGTAACCCATTTAAGAATAAAAGGTACCAAATATGAAAATTAAAACCATATCTATTTTATCCACTCTGGGTCTGGGTTTACTGAGTCAGAGTATAATGGCAGGAAATATTACTGCTATTAATGTTGGTGCACTGCAAAATCAACAACGATTGATTAAAATTCATTTTGATAAAGACCCGGCTCTACCACGTGGTTTTACAACCGAAAATCCTGCACGTATTGCACTGGATTTTGCGAGTACCGGTTTAACCGTACCGCAGAATCTGCTCAAATTTGATGATCCTGTATTACAGCAGATTGAAGCTGGTCAGACAGCCGACCGAACACGCATCATGCTTTCATTATCAAAAGCAGCACAATATAATGCAACCATAAAAGGTAATGAAGTCTGGGTTTATGTACAAGACCCGCTTCCGATTAAAAACAAAGCAAAAAATAAACAAGCTCCTGTTGATGCCGAACCTGCTCCGGTATTCAATGCACCATATCCGGCACCTAATATAACTGAACAAGTAGTTAACCGTCAGACTTCCAGTGCAGCAGATAATGCCTACAATGTTGCTGATCCGGTGCCGGTTAATGTAGATTTCCAGAAAGGAAAAAACGGTAATGGTGTGGTTTCCATTATCGGACTGAATGGTAAAGCACAGCCAACCATTAAAAGTAACGCTGCGACTCTTACTTTAACCTATAAAAATGTTCCCTTATTAACTGAACAGCAACGTAACTTAGATGTTACCGATTTCAGTACACCAGTACGAGCCATACGCTTACGCAGAATCGGTAACGACACTGAAGTCAGCATTCAGATGCAGGGTGACTGGGACTATACTCAAATGACAAGCGGCAATAATCTTGTCCTGCAGATTTCACGCAAATTTGATGTAGAAAATAAGGGAATACAAGCTAATAATAAATCATTTAAAGGTAAACGCGTATCTCTGGATTTTCAGGATATCGATGTCCGCACTATTTTACAAATTCTGGCAAAAGAATCTGGGATGAATATCGTCGCCAGTGACAGTGTTCAGGGTAAAATGACCATTTCATTGAAAGATGTTCCATGGGATCAGGCTCTGAATCTGGTTATGGAAACACGAAATCTTGATATGCGTCGTGAAGGAAATGTTATCAACATTGCTCCGCGTGATGAATTCATGTCCAGAGATACTGCCTCTCTTGAACAACAAAAGAAACTGGATGATTTAGGTCCGTTAATTTCTCAGACGTTCCAGCTCAAATACCGCAGTGTAGAGGACTTTAAAAAAATATTGCATTTGTCAGATGACGGTAGCTCAAGCGATAGTAAAAGTATTTTGAGCCCTCGCGGGAGTGCCTTACTCGATCCGGCAACTAACACTTTAATTATTACTGATATTAGTAGTGTAATTAAAAAATTTGAAAAACTGATAGCTCAGGTTGATATTTCTTCTCAGCAAGTATTAATTGAAGCAAGAATTGTTGAAACTACAGATAGTTTCGCGCGTGAACTAGGTACCAAGTTCGGTTATACTAGAGGAACTACCCATACTGATATTGGCGGTACAGTTTCTCTTCAGGATGATAATAAAGGTACGACCCGTAATCCGAATTTTGAACTTGGATTTCCAAATATTAATCTAGGTGTAACTAATCCTACTTCCGTTGTATCCTGGGTACATAAATTTGCTTCAGGCGCGTTAGCTTTGGAACTTTCAGCATCTCAGGCTCAAGGTAAAACCAAAATTATTTCTTCACCCCGTGTATTAACTCAGGACCGTAAAGAAGCCAAAATTGAATCAGGTTATGAAGTTCCGTACCAGGAAGCCACTTCAAGCGGCGCCACCTCAACCAGTTTCAAAGATGCTGTCTTAGGGTTGAAAGTAACACCACAGATTACTCCTGACGGCAATATCATTATGACATTGAATGTACAGAATGATCGTCCGATTGCCTGTTCAAATGTCGCACCGGATGTACTTCGTTCAGGCGATATCTGTATGCAAAAACGCAATGTTGTTACTCAGACCATGATTGAAAATGGTGGAACATTAATCATTGGTGGCATTTACAATGAAAATAATGAAAACAGTGTGGATAAAATACCTTTATTAGGTGATATTCCGGGCATTGGTAATTTATTTAAACACAGAAAGAATACCCAGCAACGTAATGAATTACTTGTTTTCATTACACCTCGGGTAGTTGATTCTGCCAGCGCACCTTTGAAATATTAATTAACCTTTTCACCAAAAACTTAGCCAGCCTGTAAAACAGGCTGGCTTTTTAATTATTAAATATCAATAAGGAAAAAACATTTATTAAAGTTATATTTTTTCTATTTATCAAATATAACTACTTTTCTCGCTATTATTTTTTAAAGTTAGAAAAACAGAAATATACTCATTTACAGATTATACTACTCATCAAGTATCTGCATCAGTTTACTAATGCATAAACTACAGCTCTCAGTTACAATAACAGACATGGATAATATAGCTGGCAATCTGATTCTGATCGGTTTGATGGGAGCAGGTAAAACTACTCTTGGTAAACAACTGGCAACAAAATTACATCGCGATTTTTATGATAGCGATCAAGTAATATGTGAACGTACTGGCGTATCTATTCCCACTATTTTTGAAGTTGAAGGAGAAGCCGGTTTTCGGTTTCGGGAAGCGGCCATTATCAGCGAGCTAGTGCAGCAAAAAAATATTGTTATTGCCACTGGTGGCGGTACTATTTTACAAATCGAAAACCGACTTAAACTGCAACAAAATGGCCACGTTGTTTATCTACATGCACAACCAGAAATACTGTTAAGTAGAATTCAGCACGACAAAAACCGACCACTACTTCAAGTTTCTGATCCTCTGGCAAAATTGCAAGAACTATATACCGTACGTGATCCTATCTATCGTGCAACAGCCCATACCATAATAGATGTAGACAGTCCTTATAGCTCCAAGACGATTAATCGATTAATTCGATTATTACGATACCCCTCTCAACAACTCTCTCTTTTATAACCCATCATGTATACCCTTTCTGTTGCAACTGCTTCACACCAGTACCCGATATTTATTGGCAGTGATCTGCTGAAATCCGCACAAAATATTCTTGCTCCTTATTTAAATCATAAGATTGCCATTGTTACCAATGTAACCGTTGCTGAATTGTATCTACCTCAGTGGCAGCAAATCATGAATCAGGCAGGTTATGATTATTTCAGTATTATTCTGCCAGACGGAGAACGGTATAAAAATTGGGAAACTCTCAATTTAATTTATGATGGTTTGATGCAAAACCGTGCAGAACGCCAAACCACTTTATTGGCTTTAGGAGGAGGTGTAATTGGGGATATGGTTGGTTTTGCCGCTGCGACCTATCAGCGCGGCGCACCTTTTATCCAGATTCCTACAACACTGCTCAGTCAGGTAGATTCATCTGTTGGCGGTAAAACAGCAATCAATCATCCTTTAGGAAAAAATATGATTGGAGCGTTTTATCAGCCCCAAGCCGTATTTATTGACTTAAACAGTTTGCAAACATTACCAACACGTGAGTTTTCTGCTGGTTTAGCAGAAGTAATCAAGTATGCCGTATTAGGTGATATCGAATTTCTTCAATGGCTGGAAAATAACATCACCGCATTAATGGCACAGAATCCATCAATACTGGCTGAAGCCGTTTATCGTTGCTGTCAGATGAAAGCTGAAATTGTGGGTGCCGATGAAAAAGAAGCCGGTATCCGTGCTTATTTAAATCTGGGACATACATTCGGCCATGCCATCGAAGCAGAAATGGGTTATGGTAATTGGCTGCATGGAGAAGCTGTGGCTGCCGGTACAGTACTTGCCTGCCGTTTATCTGAGCAACTGGGTTATTTGAACAAAAAAGATACGGAGCGTGTTATTGCATTATTAAATCAGGCCAGACTACCCGTTCTCCCTCCGGCGATGTCACTTAAGGCATGGCTTGGACATATGAGCCATGATAAAAAAGTAATTGATGGAAAATTACGTTTTGTTGCACTCAGACAACTTGGGCAGGCAATGATAGCTGATGATATTGTAACCGAAACACTGGCCACAACTCTGAAACCCTATATCTTGTGAAGCATGTTAGAATCTGCGCCTAATTCTATTATCGACTTTTACATTAAACACAAGATAAAGTATGACTAATCAATCCGATCTCCAGGCGGAAAATAATCACGATCATAAGCGCAGCATCCGCAGTTTTGTTCTTCGTCAAGGCCATATGACAGCTGCCCAGCAGCGTGCCATTGATACTCAATGGCCACTGTTTGGTATTGATTTTAACCAAAATCAAATTGATTTAGATATCATCTTCAATCGTCCTTCACCAAAAATTCTGGAAATTGGCTTTGGGATGGGAGTAGCAACAGCTGCAATTGCCCAAAACCTGCCTGAGTGTGATTTTCTGGCTATTGATGTACACGGCCCGGGCGTAGGTAATCTGCTAAAGCTGATTCAGGAGCAGAATATTCAGAATATACGGGTGATGCGCCACGATGCGGTGGAAGTCGTCAATTACATGCTCCATGATAATAGTTTGCATGGGATTCATATTTTCTTTCCTGATCCATGGCATAAAAAACGCCATAATAAACGACGTCTGATTCAGATACCTTTTATTGCCCAATTACTTCCCAAACTGAAGCAAAACGGCTATATCCATTTGGCTACCGACTGGCAGGAATATGCCGATCAGATGCTTGAAGTGTTATCCAACTTCCCTGAATTACAAAATACTGCTGATAATTTTGCTGCCACTCCGGCCTACCGGCCGGAAACTAAATTTGAAGCACGCGGAAAACGTCTGGGACACGGTGTGTGGGATTTGATTTTTGTAAAAAAATAACATCAAGAATTAATAAAAAGTAAAGACATTTAAGGTACAATCAACTTGATTGCATTGCGGCAATTCTTTTTTCTGTTAAATAATATTGCTGTCTTCTAAGGAACTGAGATGTTTCAGAATGTCGAATACTATCCGGGCGATCCCATTCTGGGTCTGATGGATCAATACAAACAAGATTCACGTAATCAGAAAGTAAATTTGGGTGTTGGCGTTTATTGTGATGATACCGGCCATGTCCCAGTACTGGAATGCGTTAGCACCGTAGAATCGCAACTGGTTAAAGAAAATTTACCACATGATTACCTGCCTATGGACGGACTGCCCGGTTATCGCCAGGCCTGCCAGAAATTATTACTTGGCAGTGAACATGAAGCTATTAAAAGTGCACGAGTTGCTACCATTGCCAGCCTTGGTGGTTCAGGTGCCCTGCGCGTCGGTGCTGAATTTATTCACCGTTGGTTTCCTCAGGCAAAAGTTTATGTCAGCAATCCTACCTGGGGTAACCACATCAGTATTTTTGAGGGTGCAGGCATAGAAGTACTAAAATACCCCTACTATGATCCTGAAACAATTGGCATTAAATTTACAGAATTAAAACAATTCCTTCAGCAACTGGATGCAGGCAATATTATTTTGTTACATCCATGCTGCCATAATCCTACCGGTGTAGACCCAAGCCAAGAACAATGGGATGAGCTGCTTGAGATTATCAAACAAAAACAGCTTATCCCTTTTATGGATATAGCATATCAGGGCTTTGGTGACGATATAGAAACCGATACCTATGCTATTCGTAAAGCTGTTGATTTAGGCTTATGTGTTTATATCAGCAACTCTTTTTCTAAAAATCTTTCAATGTACGGCGAGCGAGTGGGTGGTCTAAGTATTGTCTGCCCGACAGCTGAAGAAGCCCGTCTTGTACAAAGTCAGCTTAAATTTACTGTACGCCGTTTATATTCAAGCCCTCCTGCTCACGGCGGTCATGTCGTTGACCGTGTAATGAACAATAATCAGTTATTCAAGCAATGGGAACAGGAAGTCTATATGATGCGCGATCGTATTCGCGCTATGCGCAGCCGTTTGCATGAAGTCTTACAGGCAAAATTCCCAGAGCGCGATTTCAGCTATTTTGTAAAACAACGGGGTATGTTCAGCTTCACTGGTCTGAATCCGCAGCAGGTTCAACGTCTGAAAAGCGAATTTGGTGTATATATGGTTGAAAATGGTCGTATGTGTATGGCTGGATTAAATAGCAGTAATATAGAATACGTAGCCAATGCAATGGTTGCTGTATTAAAGTAGTTAGTGTTTGAACAATGAAACTGGCTGATTATTAATTAATCAGCCAGTTTCATTATTTGTATTACCAACACAATAAATTCAATTACAAAATAAATTTCTTAATTGGTTGGATGGATAGCAAACCGGCGCAACCGGAAAGCTAATGCAATATTCATGACACCGAATAATGCTGCATAAACACCAATTACCCAGGTTAATGCTATACCGCCCTGCACTGGATCAATTAACAGAATAATACCTACCAAAACCGATAAAATACCGGCAATAATCATCCACCATTCACCCTGAATAGTCTTGCGTAAACGTATTGCAGTTATAATTTGGAATATACCGGATATCAAAGCCCAAGCAGCAATAAATGTAATTAAAACCAGCCAGGTAATTCCCGGAACAAAAAATGTCAGGATACCGGCCAGAATACTTACAATACCCCAAATCAGCATTAACCACCAATCCTGATGACTTTTTCGACCATTAATAGAAATGATTACGCCCATTACACCATCTATTAAAGCATAAACACCGAAGAATATAACCATGACCATTATAGTTATGAATGGATAGAACCACGTTAGCAACCCAAAAATCAATGCAGCAATCCCACGTAAAAGTACTATCCACCAATTTTTTGAAAGTAAATTAGCTAACGGACTGCGAAATGTAAAATTATTCACAATATTTCCTTTAATTAAATGCCCATTTCTAAATGATAAAATATTAATGGATAAGATATCAATAAACGATTGCTATTGATAACGCTTATTTTTATATAACAGCCAGCCATCATGATGACGATGCTTTGGATCATGGTGTGTCCAATGGACTAATCCGCCACAGTTGTTACTGATATACTCACCAGAAAAGCCAACTGTGTCACCACGCTGCAAATTACTCAGCCTCGGTGCTAAATCAATATTATGCACTATTAAAACCGTACTATCTGTGCCTGTACGCAGTATAAAACGCTGATGACGACTGCCTTTATTATCATCAGGTAATGTTTTAATAACTTTACCTTCTCCATATACCTGTACTTTATCAAGATTTTCTTTTTGAGCTTGCTCAATCGACACATTTTCCTTTGAATTACTTGCAACAGGTGCAGCAGTAAAACTATGCCGCATAGATTTAAAAGAATTAATTACCTGTTCCTGTGCCTGACTTTTTGGCCGCTCGTCTGTTGTGCTTTGCAACCACAACCATAATCCCAGTGCCACAATAACCAGCAAAATAACTTTCTTCATAAGTAAAATTTTGATGTGCAGTTAGTAATAATTTAATTCATCATACAAAATGTAATCAGTGATAGCAAAATTAATCTTGATATAAATAAAAAATCAGGCTATCCGGAAACCCGGATAGCCTGATTCTAATAAAAACTATAATAATTTATTTTTTATAAGCTAATGCTGCTTTAATAAAGGCTGTAAACAAAGGATGGCCATTTTTTGGTGTTGAAGTAAACTCAGGATGAAACTGACAAGCAAAAAACCAAGGGTGATTCGGTAATTCAATTGTTTCAACCAAATGCTCATGCCCGGTAGATACACCACCAATAACCAAACCAGCCTGTTCTAACTGTGGCACATAGTAGTTATTAACTTCATAACGATGACGATGACGCTCGCGAATCAACTCATTACCATAAATGTTTCTCGCCAATGAGCCGTCAGCCAGTTTAACTTCTTGTGCGCCTAAACGCATCGTACCGCCAAGATTAGTATTAACATCGCGCTTTTCAATCTGCCCGTCTCTATCCTGCCACTCACTAATCAAAGCAACAACAGGATGCTGGGTTTTCAGATCAAATTCAGTTGAATTGGCCCCATCCAGATTAGCCACATCACGTGCATATTCAATCAGCGCGATTTGCATGCCCAGACAGATACCCAGATAAGGAATTTGCTTTTCACGCGCATAACGAACAGCAGCGATTTTCCCTTCAACACCACGCGTACCGAAACCACCGGGAACCAGTATGGCATCCATGTCTTCTAAGCAGGCCGTTCCTTCTATTTCCAGAGCTTCACTATCAATATAATGAATATCTACTTCAGTTTCGGTCTGAATACCGGCATGCTTTAAAGCTTCCGACAAAGATTTATATGACTCAGTTAAATCGACATATTTGCCGACCATGGCAATTTTTACTTTGTGTTTCGGATGTTGTACCAAATAAACAATCTTATTCCATGCAGTCAGATCGGCCTGCTGAACATTCAGTTGCAGCTGCTCACAGATAATATTGTCAATACCCTGATCATGAAGCATTGCCGGCACTTCATAAATGCTATTAACATCATAACAGCTTATAACCGCACGCTCTTCAACATTACAGAATAAAGCGATCTTACGTTTTTCTTCTTCCGGCATCGGCCGGTCCATACGGCAGATAAGCACATCCGGCTGAATACCGATTTCACGTAATTCTTTAACGGAATGCTGGGTCGGTTTGGTTTTTATCTCACCTGCGGCCGCAATATACGGTACATAGGAAAGATGAACAAAAAGGGTATTGGTTCGTCCCTGCTGGCTGCGCATTTGTCTGATGGCTTCCAGAAAAGGCAAAGACTCAATATCACCTACCGTACCCCCGATTTCGACAATCGCCACATCGAAACCGGCAGCACCTTCATGAATTTTGCGTTTGATTTCATCAGTAATGTGGGGAATAACCTGAACAGTGCCCCCCAGATAATCACCGCGGCGTTCTTTATGAATTACACTTTCATACACCTGACCGGATGTAAAATTATTGCGCTTTTGCATCGTAGCATCAATAAAGCGCTCGTAATGCCCGAGATCCAGATCTGTTTCAGCACCATCATCAGTAACAAATACTTCCCCATGCTGAAAAGGACTCATTGTACCCGGATCAACATTAATATAGGGATCCAGTTTAAGCATGGTTACTTTTAAACCACGGGATTCTAAAATAGCAGCAGTAGACGCAGCGGCAATGCCTTTACCCAGTGAAGAGACCACACCGCCAGTTACAAAAATAAACTTGGTCATGACAATCAGCAGGAAATTGAATTAAGCATTTTAGCCGAAAACAGCATGAAATGAAAGATACTGCCCAGTCGCATAAAAGAGTAAGAATATTATCTCCAGATTGGCGCAATAATCACGGTTGTGGCATAATTAATCACCGTAACCGCTAAATTTTTATTATGTTGCAATCTGGACATATTTTCATTGTTTCCGCCGCTTCCGGAACAGGCAAAACCACTCTGGTTTCACGTCTGAGTGCCTGTCAGCCTGATATCCGTATTTCTATCTCCCACACCACCAGAATGCCGCGAGATGGAGAACAAAATGGCATTCATTACCATTTTGTCAGCCGTGATGAATTTGAGCAAATGATTGCTGCCAATGCTTTCATAGAACATGCAAATGTCTATGGTAATTATTACGGCACCAGTTTAAAAGCTGTTGAGTCATTATCAAAACAGGGCTATAACGTTATTCTGGAAATAGATGTGCAGGGTGCTGAACAGATCCGCCGTTTATTACCGGAAGCCACCAGCATTTTTATTCTGCCTCCGTCAATGGCTGAACTGAACGAACGTCTGCGAAACAGAGGCACAGATAGTGAAGATGTAATAGCCTACCGGCTGGAAAAATCACGTGAAGAAATAGAGCAAAGCCTTTTATTCGATTATGTGATTGTTAATGAAGAGATTACTCAAGCAGAAAATGACCTGCTGGCGATTATTCGCTCAGTTGGCTTGCGTGCCAAAGCACAAAGCCAGACAATTATACAAATTTTATCCGAAAAATAATTTATTTACCTTTTATTACTTATCCTGATATCAGGAATGGAACTCAGATTATGGCTCGTATCACTGTAGAAGATTGTATCGGACGTATTCCGAATCATTTTGACCTGACCATGATAGCTGCTTTACGCGCCCGTCAGCTTGCCAACGGCGCTACTGCACTGGTCGAAGAAGATCATGATAAACCGACTGTCATTGCCTTGCGCGAAATTGCCGGCGGACAAATCGGAACAGAATTACTTAACCAGCAAAAATAATACAGGCAAACAGCCATGTACCCCCCCAGCGTGCCTTATAAACCACCAGTAAACCAATGGCGAGATAATCTTTTCGCACATACAGAATATCTGAATAAACAAGAACGCTGGGAATTGCTGGAACAGGCATGCGCCTATATATATTCTCTTGCAGACAAAACTGGCAAAACTGCATTACTGGAACGCAGTTTTGCCATTACTACATCTCTTGCCCAAAATCTGCACAGAGTACAGGCTCTTGCTGCCGTTTTAATCAAAATTGCTTTTGAAGATTTAGGTACTTCAGATTCTCACCTGCCAAGCCATGCATTAGGACAGGTGGGGATGAAAATTTTAAACGAAATTAATACCTCAGCATATACCGATATTGCCTCACAACTTAAATGCTGTGAGCAGCAAATAGAAAACAGCTATCATGCCATTATTACCGAGGCACAGAATAAATTATTGCACACCGCATCCTACCTCGGAAAAGATGATCTGCGATTACTTGGCAAAGCCTGCGAATTCGGTGCAACTGCACATCAGGGACAGTTTCGCAATAGTGGCCTGCCCTATATTACCCACCCTATAGCGGTGGCGACACAACTGGCTGAATGGCATGTAGACATTCAGGCTTTATGTGCAGGTGTATTACACGACGTACTGGAAGATACCGGTACCACCAAAGAAGAAATTATAGCCGTATTCGGAGAAACCATAGCCAATATGGTTGACGGTCTATCGAAACTGGAAAAACTGGAATATAACAGCCAGCAGGAAGCACAGGCTGAAAGTTTCCGCAAGCTTATTATGGCAATGACTCAGGACGTACGGGTGATCATTGTCAAGCTGTCAGACCGGCTGCACAATATGCGCACACTGTCAGCAAAAAAACCAGCCAGCCGAAGACGTATTGCTCAGGAAACCATGGAAATCTATGCACAGCTGGCCAATCGCATCGGATTAAACCATGTGTACCGCGAATTACAGGATCTGGCATTCAAGCATTTGTATCCGCATCGCTATGAAGTACTCGCCAAAGCTATTCAGTCATCCCGGCGTAACCGGCGTGACGTGGTAGGAAAAGTACTGCGCGCATTCAGCCAGCGTCTGGTTAGTGCCAATATCGAGGCACAGGTAAGAGGCCGGGAAAAAAATCTTTATAGCATATATGAAAAAATGCGCCGGAAAAATCTCCATTTTGCAGACGTAATGGATATATATGCATTCAGAGTTATCGTTAATAATATACCGGCCTGCTATACCGCTTTAGGCGTACTGCATAATCTTTATAAGCCTAAGCCGGGAAGAATCAAAGACTATATCGCCATCCCTAAAAATAATGGTTACCAGAGTCTGCACACCATACTGGTAGGTCCGTATGGTCTGCCAATTGAAGTACAGATTCGTACACATGAAATGGATACCATTGCCGAACGCGGTATAGCCAGTTACTGGATGCACAAAGATGGTGAACAGAATAGTTTTGATCAAGCTCAGATGCGTACTAATCAATGGCTGCAAAGCATACTTGATATTCAGGCGCATAGTGCCAACGCCATTGAATTCTTTGAACATGTAAAAACTGATCTGTTTCCAAACGAGGTATACGTTTTCACCCCCAAAGGCAAAATCATTACCTTACCGGAAGGTGCAACACCGGTGGATTTTGCTTATGCAGTTCACACCGGCATTGGTAATCGCACTGTTTCAGCACGTATTAATCACAATCTCATGCCATTACGTACCCGGCTGCACACTGGTGATACAGTAGAAATCATTACCTCCAGCAATGGTCATCCTACCCCGGCATGGCTTGATTTTGCCGTTTCCAGCCATGCACGCAGCGCCATTCGCAGCCAGATTAAAAAAATGAATCGCTCAGATGCTATCCGTCTGGGTGAGAAATTATTACAAAAAGCACTCTCCAGCCTGTTACCGGAAAACGTTTTACTTTCAGACAGCCTGAAAGATAAATATCTGGCCGATTTACAACAGAAAAATACTTCCTTTGAAAATATCCTGTGCGAAGTTGGTATGGGATTGTTGCAACCGGTTTCCATAGCCATGCACATCGCAGAGCTGGCCGGAGAACACTTTAACAACACCATTAAACTGGCACCCATTAATCTTACCGGCAATGAATCTACCCATATTCATCTGGCCAAATGCTGCCACCCTATTCCCGGCGATACTATTAAAGCCCTATTAATCAAAGATCAGGGAATCATCATTCATCGTGACACTTGCAACACCATTCTGAAAACAGATCCTGAGCTTCAGCTTGATGCTAACTGGGATATTATGCAGGCAAGCAACTATCAAACAACACTGTGTCTGAATGCAATCGATAGCCATGGCTTACTGGCCACTATTGCTCAGGCGATTTCCTCTAATGGTGGTGATATTAAGTCGGTTGAAACAACATCGAAAAAACTTGAAGGCATTGAGGGATTTATCGAATTTCGCTTTGTTTTACAGGTAAAAGATCTAGACCAGCTGAACCAGATTACACGGGATCTGCACTCTGTACCTCAGATTCGCCGCGTAAACCGCGTCTGAGCAATCTTTCCTGATAAATATTCATATATATATCCGTTAAATATCATCTTGACGAACGATATTTAATCAGACATAATTCTGCCTTATTTTTAAAATAAACCTATGTCTGTTATTACTTTGTTTATTACAGATATAGCCATTATTTACACCTTAGGAGGTGATGTTGTAAACGGTTATGCGGTACCGTAAACACCGCCCTAGCCCTAAGTGGCAATATTTAAATATTTAGCTGATTAATATAGTAATCAGCATCAAAACTCATTTATTCAGGAAAAAACATGCCTTCTGTACGTGTAAAAGAAAATGAACCTTTTGAAGTTGCGATGCGTCGCTTTAAACGCTCTGTTGAAAAAACCGGTCTGATGACCGAACTGCGTGCTCGTGAAGCTTACGAAAAACCAACTACTGAACGTAAGCGTAAAAAAGCAGCAGCCGTAAAACGTTTACAGAAACGCTTGCGCAGCCAGCAATTGCCACCAAAATTCTATTAATTGGTAGCTCCGGTTTATCATTTTTTGGTAACCGGAAATAAATACAATTGAAAACAATACCGCAGGCTATTGCTTGCGGTATTTGCATTTTACAGAAATAACTATCTGAAGCACCGCAATTTTAGCAGTATCATACTAAACTAATTTAATTTTTATTTATTGCGAGCAATATTATGAGCCTGAAACAACAACTGCAAGAAGATATGAAAACTGCCTTGCGCAATCATGATTCAGCTACCCTGTCCACCATTCGAATGGCACTGGCTGCAATAAAACAGATCGAAGTAGATGAACGAATCGAAGTAGACGATACCCGCTTCATAGCTATTATCAGCAAAATGGTGAAACAGCGCAAAGAGTCTGTACGCATGTATACCGAAGCTGGCAGAACTGATCTGGCAGAAAAAGAACAGTCAGAAATCGATCTGCTGCAAAATTATCTGCCCAAAATGCTCGACGAAGCTGAAATTGACGCAGCAATTAAAGAAGCCATAACCAGCACAGGCGCTGCGCAGCCAAGTGATATGGGTAAAGTTATGGGTGTACTGAAAAAAACACTGGCCGGTAAAGCTGATATGAGTGAAGTCAGCAAAAAAATCAAACAGCTTTTGAATTAAAAGTTATCTGCACTAACCATAACAGCAGATCAGAAAGACCGTTTTCCAATCTTTCATATTGAAGATAGCAGGCATAGTTGGCATGATTCCCAGTGAATTTATTGACGAATTATTAAATAAAATTGATGTCGTCGATGTAATTGAAGAGTTTGTACCGTTAAAAAAAAGCGGTGCCAACTACATGGCCTGCTGCCCTTTTCACAAAGAAAAATCTCCTTCCTTTTCTGTCAGCCCCAGCAAACAGTTCTATCATTGCTTTGGCTGCGGTGTACATGGTTCAGCCATTGGCTTTATCATGGAATATCAAGGATTAAGCTTTCAGGAAGCTGTGCAATTTTTGGCCGACCGGATCGGAATGACCGTACCCAGACAGATCGGCAACAGCAACTCACAGGCACATAAAGCCCTTAAACAGCAACAGCAGACACTGGAACAAACCACAGCTGATGCCGCCACCTTTTACCAGCAACAACTTAAAACCTCGCCAAGTGCTCAGAATTACTTACAGCAGCGCGGGCTGAGCGATGAAATCATTCTTCATTATGGTTTGGGCTATGCACCTGATGACTGGCAGGCACTGGCAAAAGTATTCCAGCCCTATCCAAGCAATGCACTGGTAAACAGCGGTATGGTCATCACCAAAGACGACCGCCATTACGACCGGTTCCGTAACCGTATTATGTTTCCAATCCGCAGTACCCGTGGTCAGATTATCGGGTTTGGTGCGCGCATTCTGGATTCAGGCGAACCTAAATATCTTAATTCACCTGAAACTCCCTTGTTTGATAAAGGTCGTAATCTGTATGGCCTGTATGAAGCACGTGCCGCCATTAAAGAAGCACAGCGTGTACTGGTAGTAGAAGGTTATATGGACGTAGTTGCCCTGGCACAGTTTGGTCTGGGCTATGCAGTAGCCGCACTCGGTACAGCCACCACCGCCGAACATGTGCGCTTACTGATGCGGCAAAGCGATCATATCTATTTTTGCTTTGACGGCGACAGCGCAGGTAAAAAAGCAGCCTGGCGGGCTTTAGAAAATGCCTTACCCCAGTTAAAAGACGACAAAATTTTACACTTTCTGTTCTTACCGGCCGAACACGATCCTGACAGTTATGTACGCAGCTATGGATTAAAACCATTTGAAGATGCATTACTCAATCAGAGTCTGCCACTATCAGCCTATTTCTGGCAGGTACTGACAGAAAATATTGATATGGATACACAGGAAGGCAAAGCAGAGTTAATTAAAACCGCCAGTCCTTTACTGGCGCAAATCAAAGCACCGGCACTTTCTTTTCTGCTGCGTCAGGAACTTAGTCAGAAAGTAGGTATTGATGAACACAATCTGGCACAACTGCTCGGGCAGGAACTGCCCAGACCTCAGACTATCAGACAGAAAAGTTATCAATTACCCCGCAATACTTTCCGGCAACCGCCAGTCATGTCATTAGTGCAAAAGCAGATACGCGCGCTATTGATAAATCCGCAATGGGCCGTATATATAGAACTACCAGAATATCTGGACCTGCACGGCGATTATGCATGCCTCGCCGCGCTGGCCGAACGTATTCAAGCCTCCGTTACCCCGTTAAACAGTGGTGCCGTGCTGGAACTGATGCGTAATACTGAATTTGAACCCGTTATCCGGCAGATTATTCATGATTATATGGACTCACCGGATGTCATGCAGCCAGGCAATGAAGATGACTGCACCACATTCAGACAGGGCATGCAAAAATTACTGGACAACCTTAAAACACAGCAGATTGATGCGTTGAAGCGCAAACTCCAGCATGAGCGACTAAGTGCCGACGAAAAACAGTTACTACTGCTACTTTTAAGTCCGTCCAAAATGCCGTCAGTATAAACCGGCGGTTATTGTAAACGCTTGCAGCGACAAAGTCGTTGTGAATACATCGAGTAAAATATGGCAAACTCCACACCTAAGAAATCCACTATTGATACCAGTCAGGAACAGGATGATACTCGCCCGTTAACCGCAGAAGAACAGCGTGCCCGCCTGCGTCAGCTGATTATTCAGGGTAAAGAGCGTGGTTATATTACCTACGCCGAAATCAATGATGCCCTGCCCGACGAAATGTCTGATGCCGATCAGATTGACAACATTGTATCGATGATCTCCGGTCTGGGTATCCAGGTTACAGAAGAAGCACCTGATGCCGAAAGTCTGCTCATGAGCGACAACACCGCCAACATGACCGATGACGATGCTGTAGCAGAAGCAGAAGCAGCACTATCCAATGCCGACAACGAATTTGGACGAACCACCGATCCGGTACGTATGTATATGCGTGAAATGGGACAGGTAGACTTACTGACCCGTGAAGATGAAATCATCATCGCCAAAAAAATCGAAAATGCCCTGCGTAACATGATTCAGGCCATTTCCGCATGTCCGGGATCAGTAGCAGAAATACTTGCTTTGATTGATGCCGTGCGCAAAGACGAAATCAAAGTAGACGAAATAGTCGAAGCCATTGTCGACCCGCATGAAGAGCTGCTGGATGAACTGGGCATTGGTCTTGATACCAAAAACGAAGACACCGAAATTACTGATGACAGTGATGACAGTGTAGACGTTGATGATGAAGAAAATGATGAAGAGAGTGCAGCACTGGCCGCTTCAGCTAATCTTGAAGAACTGCGCCAGAAAACACTCGAACATTTCGACGGCATTCAAAACCTGTACGATACCATGGTTGCCACCTTACAGGAAAAAGGCAGTCACCATGCCGATTACCTGAAATTACAGCAGGAAATTGCCGAACAACTGCTACAGGTGCGTTTCGCTACCCGTCAGATTGAAAGCCTGTGCGACAATCTGCGTATGCGCGTTAATCAGGTAAGACAGCTTGAACGTGAGATTCGCGATATTGCCCTGAACCGCGTCCACATGGAACGCGACTATTTTATTAAAAGCTTTACCAATCGTACTACCGACTTGGGCTGGGTAGATGAAGAACTCTCCCTGAACCGCGTATGGAATGAAGCATTGCGCCGTTTTCAGTATGCCATCATCGAAAAACAGACCGAACTGGCCAATCTGGAGCAGTCTGCCCAGATCTCACTGGATGAGCTTAAACAGATTAACAAAAACATGGTGAAAAGCGAGCAGGAAACTGCCGCAGCCAAACAGGAAATGATTCAGGCCAACCTGCGTCTGGTGATTTCCATTGCCAAAAAATACACCAACCGCGGTCTGCAATTTCTCGACCTAATTCAGGAAGGTAACATCGGCCTGATGAAAGCCGTAGATAAATTTGAATATCGCCGTGGCTATAAATTTTCCACCTATGCCACATGGTGGATTCGTCAGGCAATTACCCGCTCTATAGCTGATCAGGCGCGTACCATTCGTATTCCGGTACACATGATTGAAACCATCAACAAAATGAACCGTATCTCACGCCAGTATCTGCAGGAAAACGGCGAAGAAGCTGATTCTGCCAAACTGGCTGAACTGATGGAAATGCCGGAAGACAAAATCCGCAAAATCATGAAAATTGCCAAAGAGCCTATTTCAATGGAAACTCCGATTGGTGATGATGATGATTCTCATCTGGGCGACTTTATCGAAGACGCCAACAACGTCGCACCGGCAGATGCAGCCATGTACTCCAGTCTGCGCGAAGTAACCAAAGATGTACTTGAAAGCCTGACTCCGCGCGAAGCCAAAGTACTGCGCATGCGTTTCGGTATCGACATGAATACCGATCATACACTTGAGGAAGTCGGTAAACAGTTTGATGTTACCCGTGAGCGCATCCGTCAGATTGAAGCAAAAGCCCTGCGCAAACTGCGCCACCCTACCCGCTCTGACCGGCTGAAAAGCTTTCTTGATAGTGACGAAAATAAACAATAAACATTTTTTTGTTTAAAACCAGAATCATCCGCCAAGAGCGGATGATTTTTTATGTAAAACCTTGCAATACCCATCCGTATTGGTTACAATACGCGGCTTACGGGTCTGTAGCTCAGGGGTTAGAGCAGGGGACTCATAATCCCTTGGTCGTGGGTTCGAACCCCACTGGACCCACCAAATAACCCATAAAATTCTGTATCAGAAAACAGAGTTTTTATCAAAAAAGCCGCTGAAAGCGGCTTTTTATTGCTTATTAAAATTATATGCACAAATAATAAACACTGTAATTTTTATTATACAGACACGCATTTTCATTCAATACTCACAGAAAACACACCCTATAAATATTTTAAGCTAAAAATTATGTTTATTATATTCCGCAAATAGTATTTTAAAATATAGCTACTAAAAAATTGTTTAATTATGATTTTTATCATCTATATGCGGAATATATTTCAGACCGGATGATACATTTACATTAAAACAGTAACTTTCATTTAACATTTATTCATCATAAAAAAACTTTGGTTAATCATACTTTATAACAGACACATTTCTCCGAATTTAGCTTTAACAGATCAACTAATCATATTTTAAAAATTAACATAAAATTATTAATTTTAGAATAAAATCCTTTTTACATGCATATAGTTGCACAATTAATACACTTATTCCTGATTTTTAATCTTTTTTTTTAATTATCCGTAAATCTTGCGCCAGTACTAGCTACTATTCCGGCAATATTACTTAAACATAAAACAAAAAAACTGATAAATAACAACAATTTTTATTAACATTTTTAATTCTCACAATCACACCCAGTGTTATTAATCTGGAGAACGTTATAACTTATAAATATTAAATTTGCTTTTTTACACGTCAAAATATCAAATAGCATATTTACTTTTATTCTTATGAAAACACTTATTTTTCTAAAACATTTTGATCAACTTTCCGGCACTGATATACACTAATGTTTTTATCATAAAGTTAACCTAATTTGAATATGGTATAACATATCTTATATAATTATTTCGTATAAGATTATTTTTATTTGTTAATTAGCAATTAGTGTGTAAATTAAACAAATTCGTAAATTTATAGCTACTGTTTATTTTTAAATATTTGAGTAAGCAAGGGGAAGTGATGAATAACATATATAAATCCAAATGGAGTGAAGCAACACAGACATGGGTAGCCTGTTCGGAACTAGTACGTGGTAAAACTAAAAATAACTGTGCCAAAATCGCTGCAGCTGTTGCCCTTGCTTTAACCAGTTTAGGCTCATATGCTGCTGATCCTGCTCCCTGTGACAATAACGCAGGAAGTGTTGTAGTTTCAGGAACTAAATGTTCGTTACCTTCGTTACCAGACGACAAAACTTATACTGAAATTTCTGCATCAGGTGGCGCAGAGTTAATTGGAGAAGAAGGTAAAAAAATTGAAGCCACTGGGACAACTAAAGTCAAAAAAGTAATTAATGTAGATGGAGGATCCACACTGAAGGCTACAAATATAACGACTACAAATAAAGTTAACTCAAAAGGCACTAATGCTTTAGCTATTGCAGGCAGTTCAATAGTAGAAATTGATGAAAACCTGACAGCAACTAATATGGGGAACAAAGCGGATACTATCGTGAATTCGGGAGGGTCTACATTAACTGTTGGAAAAGATCTGACAATTAACGATGACAAAGGTTTCAGTAATGGTATACAAAATATAGAAAATAGTACGATAGGCGCTGAGAACATTACGATTACTTCGAAGAAAGTAGGTTTCAGTAATGATGGTATACTAAATAAAGATAATAGTGTGATAGATGTTAAAGGAGAAATTAGGATTACTTCGGAGGGTAGTGACGGAAACGCATCAATAGAAAATAAAGACGGTGGTAAAATTCATGCCGGTAACATAACTATAGATCAAGGAGGTAAAAATTATGCAATTCATCAAACGTCAGAAACATCATCTATTATTGTTGATGAAGATTTAAACATTACATCCGGAAATATTCCTGATGGAAATTCAACAGTTACAATCGAAGGCGGATCTATAGAAGTCAAAGGTAAAACTGATATTACAACTCATGTTGATTCAGAAAATATCGAAGAACCTGAAAACGTATCTGCTATTTCTATCACAAACGGAAAATATACAGCTAAAGGTGGAGCTGATATTAAAATTAAAGATGATGATGAAAAAGACTTTACAGCTGCTGCAGGAGTCATCATTGGAAACGAAGGAATTTTTGAAAATAGTGGTACTTTAACGGTAAATGATGGTGCCAATACTGTAATTGCTACTGATATAGAATCTAATGAACACGCAAAATTTACAAACAACGCAGGCGGGACTACAACGAGTCACGCTGATACAATTGTTCATAATTCATCTGGAATATTAACAGTAAACAATGATGGGACATTATATTCTGATGGAGATTCAGTTTTAAAAAATAATAAAAATGGTGACATTGTTGTTAACAATAATAAAGCCAGCTCTGTTATTAATGGTGATATTATTAATACTAAAAATGGTAATATTACTGTTAACAACAAAAATTCTGCCACTATTACCGGTAATATTACTAATCAAGATAGCGGTACAGTTACTATCAATAACAGCGGTAAGATCCAGAATGATAATACACGGAATAAGATTGAAAATTCCGGTACAGGTTCGATGGATATTACTAATACCGGTACTATAGCCAGCGATATTCTTAATGGAAATACTGGTGATATTGTTATTAACAACAATAAAACCAGCTCTGTTGTTAATGGTGAAACTGATTATACTAATCCTACTACTATTAATGGTGATATTATTAATAATAATGATGGGAATATTACTGTTAACAATAATGAAAGCACTTCTTTTATTAAAGGTGGTATTACCAATAGTCAGAAAGGTTCCATTACTATCAATAATAGCGGTAGTATTAGTGGTAGTGATGACACTAAAAAAATTACAAATTCCAATGATGGTGAAATTATCATTAACAATAATCATGAGGGCTCTTTTCTCAGTGACATTGAAAACGATGCGACCAGTACCGGTTTAATTAGTATAAAAAATGAAGGTCATGTAGTCAGCCATATATCAAATAAAAATACTGGTATTATTCAAATTATCAATAAAGATAGCTTTGGCGGCAGTATCGAAAATACCGGTGATATCCTGATTAATAACTATAATGCTTTTGGCAGCACTATTAATAATGATGGCAATGGTACTATTGTTATTAACAACAATGAAAACAGCTCTCCCACTGATAGATCTTCTATTTATGGCGTTATTAATAACAATCAGTCCGGTAATATTACTGTTAACAACAATGGAAACGAATCTGTAATTGATAGCGATATTAATAATAATGCTGAGAATGGTAATATTACTGTTAATAACAATACAGACAGCGCTATTATTAGTGGTAATATTACTAATAGTCAGGCCGGTTCCATTAATATCAATAACAGCGGTTTGACTGTTCTCTATAGAAAAGTTACTAATTCCGGTGCTGGTAAAATTGACATTAAAAATAAGGATAGCGGCGATTTTCAAAGTGCCATTGATAACGATGCAACCAGTACCGGCATGATTACTCTGAATAATGAGGGTACTGTTAATAGTAAAATTACCAATCAGAATACTGGTGCTATTATGATTATCAATAACGGTACCATTAATGGCTCTATCACCAATACCGGTACTAAAAATAATGTTGATAATATCTGGATTGATAACAATAAAGATTTAAAGAGCACTATTGAAAATCGCGATGGTAATATTGTTGTAAACAACAATAAAAAAGACTCTTCTTTTACCGGCAATATTTATAATAACACTGGTTATATTACTGTTAACAACAATGAAGAAGGTACTACAATTAATAGCCATATTAATAATGCTAATGGTGGCAGTATTTATATTAACAACAAGGCAAAAACCTCTACTATTGAGGGTGATATTACTAATATAAACGGTAGTGTTAAGATCGAAAACAGCGGTGAGGCTAATTACTCTAAAATTACTAATTCCGGTGGTCATCTTAACATTGATAATGAGCATGAAGGCAATTTTCAAGGTGACATTGATAATGATGCAACCGGTACCGGCATTATTTTTATTCACAATTATGGAAATACCTTTAACGGCTCTATTACCAATCAAAATACTGGTAATATTAGGATTATTAATGACAAAATCTTTAACAGCACTATCACCAATACCGGTGATACCAGTACTGTCGATAAATACAATATTAAGATCACCAACAATAAGGAGTTAACCGGCTCTATCGAAAATAATGGTACAGGCAGTATCTATATTGAAAATACCAAAGATACCGGCCGTATTAGACGTATTAGACGTATTACCGGTAATATTACTAATAACAATGCCGGTACTATCACCTTGGACAATGATGGTGAGATAGCTAGCGCTATTCTTAATGGAGGGGCTGGCGCTATTAATATTGAAAACAATAAAGACAGCTTTATTAATGGTAATATTACTAATAGTGGTGCTGGTAATATCAGCATTAAGAATCAAGATAAAGCTGTATTAAACGGCAATATTAAGAATGATGGTTCCGGATCAATTACATTTACTAACAATGGTGATGTAGATGCTAGTGTGGTTAATAATACCAGTGTAAGAATTAACGATACTAGTCTGAGGCAAATTCAGAATACTGGTAATGGCACGATTACTATTATCAATAATAAAACTTTGAACAGACCAATCAGCAATGCCAGTGAGGGTACTATTGGTATAACCAATAACGGTACTATGAAAACGGATATAACCAATACTAAAAGCAGTACAGGTGAAATTGAATTTATCAATACACAGGAATTCGAAGGTAATCTGATTAATGCTAACACAGGATTTATTTCTGCCCTAAATACCAAAAACTTTACCGGTATAACAGACAATTCCGATTCAGGAAAAATAAATCTGGATAATCAGGGTATCTGGAACAATACCGGAAACTCTGTATTAACAAAGCTGCAAAACACTACCGGGACAATTATATTTCCGAAAGTATCTGAAGTTAATGCCGGTGACAAAGACCAGTACCATACTATCACTGTTAATGGTAACTATACCGGTGGCGGTCTGATGCGTGTTAATACTGTATGGAATAAGGATGGCACTTCTTATAGCGACCGCGTTGATATTCATGGCGATGTAGACGGTGCCGCTACAACAGTGCAGACATTAAACGGTATCTATGGCGATGTGACCCTGAAAGAGATACCTATTCATTCTGCAGTTGTGGTGCATGTAGCCGGTAAGAGTAGCGGCAATGATTTTACCGGTTCCGCTCCGACTACCAATGCCGGTGAAGCTCAGCTTAAAAAAATAGATACTACTTCAGGAACTGATTATGCATGGACATTAACTGCACAAAATAAAACACCTGAACCAACTAATCCTAGTGTGTCTGGACCTACTGATCCTAATATTTCCGAACCTACTGATCCTAATGTGTCTGGACCTACTGATCCTAATATTTCCGAACCTACTGCTCCTGATAAGCCTATTTTGCCAGCACCACCTATAACAGAAGTACCAATTTATGCAGAACCGGTTTCCGGTTATGTGCAGATGCCTACAGCAGATATGGAACTTGGCTTTACCACGGTTGGTACATTACATGAGCGCCGCGGTGAAAACCAGACTTACAATATCACAGGCTCAAATAATACTGCTCTTGGTGATGATCAGCAGCAGACATGGGGCAGAGTTCTGGTTAAACATCTGGATAAAGATGGTAAAAAACGTCTGGATACCGCCGGTAATCAATCTGTATTACAGATTGGTCATGATTTTATTCTGGATGAAAATGAGAAAACCGGAACACGTCGGCATATTGGCGGCTATGTAGCTTATGGCCATAATGAAAATGATTTCCGCGATCAGTACCGAGCTAAGAATGGTTACATCGTTGATGACCATTACACGGGCAAAGGCCGTACTGATGCAATAAGTGTTGGTGGTTATGGTACCTTCTACGGCAATAATGGCGGTTATGTAGATCTTGTTGGTCAGGTAACTTATCTGCGCAATAAATACAATGCCCGTTCGAACGAATCTGTACATCAGAACGGCTGGGGTGCAGCTTTATCAGCTGAAACAGGTAAATCATTTATTGTATATGGAAATAACTGGTTCGTAGAGCCGCAGGCTCAGCTGGTATACCAATATCTGTCTCTGGATGATTTTAATGACAGAATCCGCCATGTTGACCAGCATGATCCGTCTGCACTGCGCGGTCGTGTAGGTATGCGCTTCGGCTATAATGGTGATATCCGTGATAACCTGCCGTCATCCTCTTTCTATGGCATTGCGAATATCTGGCATGATTTCGTTAATCCCAAATCAGTTGATATTGGTCGTGACAAACTAAAAGAAGATTATGCCAAAACCTGGGGCGAAGTCGGTCTGGGTATTCAGTTGCCAATCACCCGTCAAAGTAATTTCTACAGCGATATCCGTTACGAGAAAAATTTTGGCAGTGATAAACGCAAAGGCTTTAAAGGTACTATGGGTTATAAATATACCTGGTTATAATGCATTATCCGGCAGTAGCCATATGGTTACTGCTGCTTGCAGCAGGGCACAGCATTTAATGCTGTGCCCTGTTTCTGTTTAAATATTCTTTAGTTATCTTTTCAGCAGAAAAGGCTTGACATTCAACTTAGGTGAAGGTTTAAGCTGTTTTTTTCTTCATAAGAATCATTATGCACAGAAGAGACTTTCTCAGATATTCGGCCATGGTAAGCGCCGCAGCTACGCTACCGCTTTCTGCTTATGCTCTGAATACTCCGGATTTACCGGTATTGGCTATTCCGCCATTATTAGATACCAGTAAAGATAACAGGATTCAGCTTACTGTTCAGCAGGGCACCAGCCGTTTTGGCAAATATCAGACGCAGACATGGGGCTATAATGGTGCTTTGCTTGGTCCTGCTATACGTATTTACCGGGGCAAACCGGTACAGATAAAACTGCAAAACCGATTAACTGAAGCCACAACAGTACACTGGCATGGTCTGAAAGTACCGGGTGAAGCAGATGGCGGACCTCAGGCCTGTATCCCAGCCGGACAAGCACGAGTAATTGAATTTACCTCAAGCCAGCCTGCTGCAACATGTTGGTTCCACCCGCACCAACATGGGCAGACTGGCCGTCAGGTAGCAATGGGGCTGGCTGGTTTGCTGTTGCTGGAAGATACTGTCAGTACTGGTCTGCCTATCCCCAAAAACTGGGGATTAGATGATATTCCTCTGATCGTACAGGATAAAAAATTTAATACAGCCGGACAAATTGATTATCAGCTTGATGTTATGAGTGCAGCCATAGGCTGGTTTGGAGATACTCTGCTGTGTAATGGTCAGATATATCCGCAGCATAACGCGCCGCGTGGCTGGTTGCGATTACGTCTGCTTAATGGCTGTAATGCTAGAACTCTGAATTTTGCCTGTAGTGATGGCCGCCCTTTATATGTTATTGCCAGTGACGGTGGCTTTCTGCCTCAGCCAGTAACAGTGTCCGGCCTGTCGGTATTGCCCGGCGAACGTTTTGAAGTAATGGTTGACACCAGTAACGGTAAAGCTTTTGATTTGCTTACTTTACCGGTAAAACAGATGGGCATGAATCTGCCGCCTTTTGATCAGCCCTGCCCGATAGTTCGTGTGTCTGTACTTTCTTCGCGTAATGATGCATCTTTACCCGATCAACTTACCAGCTCTCTGCCTGTATTACCGGCTCTGTCTCAGCTTGTACACCGCCATTTTCAGCTGTCTATGGATCCTGAGCTGGACAGTATGGGTATGCAGGCTTTAGAGCAACTGGCGGGAAAATCAGCTATGCCAATGGAGCATATGTCTATGCATCAGTCTCATATGGAAATGATGCATAATATGCACACGGATAAAAACGCATTAGATTTAATGCATGCCAACAGGATTAACGGACTGACTTTTGATATGAATAAACCGGCATTTGCCGCCAGTAAAGGGAAATATGAGTGCTGGGAAATATCCGGTTTAGGCGATATGATGCTGCACCCGTTTCATATTCATGGTACTCAGTTTCGCATTCTTAATGAAAACGGACAACCGCCTGCTGCTCATCGCTCAGGCTGGAAAGATACGGTACGGGTAGAAGGTGGTGTAAGTAAGGTATTGGTGAAATTCAACCACAGTGCGCCAGCCAGTTTTCCTTACATGGCTCATTGCCACATACTGGAACATGAAGATACGGGAATGATGCTGGGGTTTACTGTCTGAATATACGCTCGTTATAAGTTGAATTTTTTCAGATACTTAAAAACTGAATTTAATAATACGTATGGATTAATAAAACGTTAAATTAGCTGCGCCACTAAATATTTGTCCATAAGCCGGATTAGCATAAACAATGAAATTCTGGTATGAAAAGATATGATGTTTTCAATAATATTCCATAAATGTCATCGTATCAGGTCTGTAGATATCCCGATAAAAATATAAACCACTCAAAACGATTGGTTTTGAGTGGTTTCTTATGTCAGTTATTAATTAGCTGCACTGGTACGAATCAGATAATCAAAAGCACTTAATGCTGCTTTAGCACCTTCACCGGCAGCAATAATAATCTGCTTATAAGGTACGTTTGTACAGTCACCGGCGGCAAAAACACCCGGCACACTGGTTTTACCAAAAGCATCAATTGCAATCTCGTGCATTGGCTCAGTTAAGTCTACTGTACCTTGCAAAAATCCGGTATTCGGTAATAAACCAATCTGAACAAAAATACCTTCCAATGCCAGATGATGTTCTGTATTGCTTACCCGGTCCAGATAGTTCAGGCCATTAACTTTGCCATTTTCGCCGGTTACCTCGGTAGTCTGAGCGTTCATAATAATCTGAACATTAGGCAGACTATGCAATTTTTGCTGTAATACTTCATCAGCACGCATTTTGCCGGAAAATTCCAGCAAAGTAACATGCTTTACAACGCCAGCCAAATCAATGGCAGCTTCTGCACCGGAATTACCACCACCAATTACGGCTACATCTTTGCCTTTAAATAACGGACCATCACAATGCGGACAATAAGTCACTCCTTTCGTACGGTATTCCTGCTCACCGGGCACATTCATTGAGCGCCAGTGTGCACCTGTAGACAGGATAACGGTACGCGATTTTAAAACAGCACCACTTTCTGTATGTACCTCAATCAGTCCGCCTGTAGTTTTAGCCGGTACCAGCGCACTGACTCTTTGCAAATTCATAATATCGACATCATAACTGCGTACGTGGCTTTCCAGATCATGGGCAAAACGCGGACCGTCTGTACGTAAAACTGATATGTAATTTTCAATATCCAGCGTGTCGAGAACCTGACCACCAAAACGTTCGGCCACAATACCGGTACGAATACCTTTACGTGCTGCATATACAGCGGCAGCAGCACCGGCAGGTCCCCCGCCCACAATCAGCACGTCAAACGGTGCTTTTGCATTCAGTTCATCAACTGCCGCACTGGCAGCATTGCTGTCCAGTTTAGCAACAATTTCTGCCAGTTCCATTCTGCCCTGACCAAATGGTTCACCATTCAGAAAAACTGCCGGCACACCCATAATCTGTTTCGCTTCAATCTCTTCCTGAAACAATGCTCCGTCAATAGCTGTATGGCTGATATTCGGATTGAGAATAGACATCAGATTCAATGCCTGTATAACATCCGGACAATTGTGACAGGTAATAGAATAATAAGTTTCGAAGTGATAACTGCCCTGCAAATTTTTAATTTGTTGCTGTAATGATTCTGCTTCTTTAGATGGATGACCGCCCACCTGCAATAAAGCCAGTACCAGTGAACTGAATTCATGCCCCATTGGATTACCGGCAAAAACCAGTCCTGTATGCACACCGGGATTAGTGATTTCAAAAGATGGCTTACGTTCAGACTGACCATCAGTACGCAGACTGACTTTATCGCTTAACGCCTCTACTTCCTGTAACAATGCCAGCATGTCGCGAGCACCTTTACTTTCGTCCAGCGTAGCAATAATTTCAACCGGTCTGGTTACATATTCAAGATAAGCTTTTAGTTGGTTTTTCAAAGTGTCGTCTAACATTTTACTGCTCCATTACATTAATAAAAATAAACTATAGATATTCTGTTTTTGATAGCCTGCATTTTTGTTTTAGTAAAAAGCCCGGATACCGCAGCCGGTATTCGGGCTGAATGACTGTTTATTTAACAGTAAGTTTCTGATGTGTGTATTTAAGTGTGTTAGATTTTACCAACCAGTTCCAGAGAAGGAGCCAGAGTTTTTTCGCCTTCTTTCCATTTAGCAGGACAAACTTCACCCGGATGAGAAGCAACATATTGTGCAGCTTTAACTTTACGTACCAGATCTGAAGCTTCACGACCGATACCTTCAGCAGTTACTTCCACACACTGGATAATACCCTGCGGGTCAACCAGGAATGTAGCGCGGTCGGCAGAACCCTGACCTTCACGCAGTACACCAAAATTAGTTGCCAAGGTAGCATTGCGGTCACCCAGCATAAAGTATTTAATTTTGGCAATTGTATCAGAAGCATCGTGCCATGCTTTATGAGTAAAATGAGTATCGGTAGAAACGGAGTAAACTTCTACGCCCAGTTTCTGCAATTCTTCATAGTGGTCAGCCAGATCACCTAATTCAGTAGGACAAACAAAAGTGAAATCTGCCGGATAGAAAAAGAATACAGACCATTTACCTTTTACGTCAGCATCACTGATGTCTACAAATTTACCATTATGAAAGGCAGTGGTATTGAACGGTTTGATTTCAGTGTTAACATTAGCAACCATGAAATATCTCCTTGAATGTACAGGTTGAATTAATCGATGGATGTATAGTACACAAATTTACTCAATAAATATAATCAAATGATTTTATGTAATCGATAGTTTTTATTTTACATAAAAAACAATGTATTATATTTTCAAGATTATAAAAATAACTTACAGACCAGATAAATACACTAAATTCATATATAAAAACTATTATAAACAGCCATTAGCTGTATGGGAGTTACTCTGCCAAAATCTAAAATTGCTGTAACTAAACCGGTCACAGCTTGTATGCTGCACATTACTGATATTTGCCCTGTGCATTTATCAAGATTAATATACAGATTATCATAAAAAAAGAAGTCAAATTAAGATTGATACCGGCAAAAAATTTTTTCACTTTTTAGTTTCAGTTTAATTCTGCTACTGAATATTTGCAGGTGATGTATGGTATGAAAACACATATTCTGCAATTGATAATATTTATACTGGTACTCATATGGTCTGCTTATCAGCCGCATGACTACCCTACCTGGTGGCTTGAAGTTTTTCCGGCATTGCTAGGATTGATACTTCTTGTATTCACCTATTCCCGTTTTCGTTTCAGTCAGCTTATGTACTGGGTAGTTTTAGTTCATGCAATTATATTACTGATTGGCGGACATTACACTTATGCCGAAGAGCCGGTATTTAATTATCTACGCGGTGTATTTGGCTGGACACGTAATAATTACGATAAGCTTGGACATTTTTTTCAGGGTTTTTCACCAGCTATTATAGCCAGTGAATTACTATGGAGATTACGAATTGTACGCTACCGCGGCTGGGTGATATTTTTGAGTGGTTGTGTCTGCATGACGATTAGCGCCATATACGAATTGTTTGAGTGGCTGGTAGCCATACTGAGTAATCAGGAAGCTGTCACTTTTCTTGGCACACAGGGCGATGTATGGGATACACAGAAAGATATGCTTTGGTGTCTGATAGGTTGCAGCACCATGCTTATCTATCTTTATTTTAGTAAACGGCACTTACGGAGACCATCACGTTAAAACCGCAGTTACCATTACAAGTAAAAATCAGATCGGATCCAACTGACAACAGCAAAGTATCTGATTAGTCTTGCATGGCAGCTTTGACTAAAGCTGCCATCTCTTAAAGCTCAGGTAATCAGGCGGAAACAGATTGTGTTTTTTCCAGTTTGATTTTCAATTCTTTGATATCTTCTTCAAATATCATAATTACGCCCAGATAGGCCATACCAAACATCATAGCCGTAATGAATGAGCTGGCAATTGCCATGGTATTCATCCAGACCAGACCCACAGCAAATACCAGAAAACACAAAGCAAATATGACGTTAAAATAGAACTTTACTCTTTTAAATTTTTGCTCTTTGTGTGCAAGCTGTACACTTAGTTCATTACTGTTTGTTGCAAATTCAGCAGTTTGGTTCATGTGTTCAAACTCCAGTAAATGTAAAGCTAATGAATATTATTGTAATGTCAAATTTCAAGACAAGGCTATTTTAACCGGTATTACACTCGTAATGAAGTACTATTTTAACAAATTGATATAAGAGAATAACTCTGAAAAAATTTTGTTAACGCATATTTAATCAGATATACATCCGCAAAATTATCAATTTATTTATATGACATATTGTAAATATTTTTAATTTATAACTAATATTCAAATATATATATAGTTTTAAAACTGCATAGCTTCAAAAATTTTATTTACTGTCTGTTCAGATTACGGCTAATTTTTCATCAAATTTATATATACTTATTAGCTATAAGAACTGATTTATTTGCCACACTTTATTAGGTATAAATAGAATAAAATGTTATCAGTCTGAATTTTAAAAAATTAAAAAGGCTGAAACCATCAGTCAGTTTCAGCCTTGTTTATCAATAAACAAATTACTTCTTATCTGCTAAGAAGATATTCTATTAATAACAATCGTTATTTAACTATCTTCAAACCTTTTTTCGCACCAGATTTATTACTGTCATCTGCAGGTAAACTCTCTGGTACAGAAGGCTGGCTTTCAGATACAGTGTTATCCTCGCCTGCTGTCGGGTGTTCACTGCTTTCAGTAAGAGGTTCTACATCAAACCCCATGCCGTCACCAGTTTCTCTGGCAAAAAGACTGATTACATGACCAACCGGAATCCATATATCATGGGAAACACCGCCAAAACGGGCAGAAAAACTAACCCACTCATTATCTATATTCAGATTATGTGCGGCTACAGGCCCGATATTAAGCACAATTTCATTGTCTTTTACATACTGAAGCGGTACCTGAGTTTTATCATTTACCCATACAGCAATATGCGGTGTATAACCACTATCCAGCGCCCATTCATACAGTGCGCGCAGAATATACGGTTTGGTGTTCAGCTTGCTCATTGTCCTCCCCTTTGTCAGGATAATTTAACGACGCATTGCTTTCTCGGCAGGTGTTAAGGCATCAATAAACGCTTCACGCTGAAAAATACGTTCCGCATATTTAAGCAATGGCGCAGCTGATTTTGGCAGCTTAATATCATAATGATCCAGACGCCACAAAAGCGGAGCCAGCGCCACATCAATCATGGAGAAATCATCGCCGATAATATATTTGTTTTTAGTGAATGCAGGAGCCAGCATTGTTAAGCCCTGAGTAATGGCTTCGCGGGCTTTGTTCATTTCCTTATTACTTGATTCAGGATTTTCCAGCACCAGTACATGACTGAACAGTTCTTTTTCCAGACGATATAAAACAAGACGGCCACGACCACGCATAATCGGGTCTGCCGGCATTAGCTGCGGATGCGGAAACCGCTCATCAATATATTCATTAATAATATTGGATTCATACAAAATCAGGTCACGTTCAACCAGAACAGGAACCTGATTATACGGATTCATCACAGCCAGATCTTCCGGCTTATTAAAAACGTCTACATCTTTAATTTCAAAATCCATGCCTTTTTCATACAGCACAAAGCTGCAACGCTGACTAAACGGGCAAGTGATGCCCGCATATAATGTCATCATAATTAGTTTCCCAGAATTACTGTATAATCAATACAGTGTGGTGTTTAAAAATTATTCAATTATAGACAAATGACTCTATTTTTACCAGAAAAATAGCTTAAGTTTATGTTTATTAAAATTTTTATTATATAAATTACCACCAATCACACAAAATTCATTTAAGCCGGATTAGGCTCATCAAAAAACTGCTGAGTAATCCCGAATTCACTGGCTAATGCATGAGCAAGTGCCTGAATACCATATCTTTCGGTAGCATGATGCCCTGCCGCAATGAATACCACTCCGCATTCCTGCGCCAGATGGTATTGCGGTTCGGATATTTCACCTGTAATAAATGCATCAACCCCCGAATCAATAGCCTGCTGAAAAAAACTCTGGCCGCCGCCGGTACACCAGGCCAGCCTGCGTACTGGTTGTTGTTTATCGGCACATAACAATATGGGTTTGTGATTCAGGCCTATCTCAATCTGCTGAGCCAGCTGTTCTGCAGTTTGCTCATAGGTTAAAGCACCGTACTGAATTAAATTCTGTTCACCGCCACAGCCGGTAATCTCCCAGCCTAAACGCTGAGCCAGTTGCACATTATTCCCCCAGCGCGGATGCGCATCCAGCGGTAAATGATAGCCAGCCAGATTAATATTATTGGCTAATAATGTCTGAATACGGCGTTTTTTCCAGCCTGTAATCACAGCCGCTTCATTTTTCCAGAACATACCATGATGAACCAGCAGCATATCTGCCTGCTGCTTTACGGCAAAATCAATAGCAGCCTGACTGGCAGTGACAGCACAAACAATAGTGCTAACTTCATCCCTGCCTTCTACCTGTAACCCATTCGGGCTGAAATCGCGAAACTGAGCAACCGCCAGCTCCTGAGCGCACCAGTCTAAAATTTCTTTTCTGAAAGCCATAAATTTCCTTTAATCGTGCAAAACATTGCAGTCTGCTTTGTTAATACATAGCTTTATTCTTATTACAATAAAGTCATTATACTAACAAGCACAGGGAGAAAGCTGAAAATGTCTGATTACAGCTGAGTGAATATGAAATTATAAAAAATCATTATCTTTAAATAAAAATATTTATATGCTTTGTGATTAACTAAATAAATGTTATTTTATGTTAATATTTATTAAAATAATGTAGTATTAAATTTAAAAGCTCGCAGATATTTGGAATATCAAAATGAAAATATTGCTTTTGTTATTAATTTTAAGTTTAAGCGGATGTCTTAACAGCAACAATGATAGGGAACAGGATAAAATTAAAAAATTGGAGGAACAACGGATAATCACAGACACTACAGAGATTACTGTGCGCATTCCATCAAAAGTATCAGGTAAAAAACTGGAGATTACCCTGCCACGCTGCATGTTTGGTTTTAGTATAAAAAATAAAATTATTGATGGTATAGTCGAGCAAAAGGCAGCAGCAATTATATTTGCCTTACCTACTTTATCAGGTTTTCCCAATGATGAAGAAGCAATTCATCGATGTCCTGATTTTTCTAAGCCTGTTGTAGGCCTCAGTTTTGCACCGTTATATCGCAACATAAAAGCAGAAAAACTGGAATATGGAAATCATTGGTTCAAACGGGAAAATTACCGATTCCGATTAAAAGAAAAGAAAAATAATCAGGAATTGTATTATATTGGTATTTCAGGAAAACAAACTATGTTTATTAATAAATCCGAAACCAATCAACAAGATTTAAGAATTGATTTCTGGCCATTTGATGTTAAGGATGAATACAATGCTTTTCCGCATCAAATTGATATTTATTCTGTTTTAGATAAAGAGTTTAGTGTTGCTTACACTGTATATTCCTCGAGATTTCTACATGGGAAATATAAACCACCAGTAAGCCAGAACTATTTTGCTGATGGATTAATTCAAATATATAAGCACAATGAAAGCTTACTTGATCATCCGGAAATTCAACTGGGTTTCATTCAGAATAATAACCGTATTCTGAATTATATCCATCAGCACAGTAAAGTCGTTGATTAGCTAGTGCATTAGCTAAAGATTTTTACAATAAGACAGACTTAAATATAATTTTTGGGTAGTGAAAACAATTAATATATATATTAATTAATCATAATTAAAATTTCGATTTAGCAATTTTGTGCTTTAATGAATATTTAAAGTACAATAAATATCATATTCTGACTAAATAAAAAGAATTTTTTTTCAATTTAAATCTTCAATACACAATATTTGAATGCATTATGCTTTTGCTATTTATCTGATTAAATGTTATTTTTCGGTTGATTTTATCAAAAGTAAGGGGAATTTTAAATAAATATTTAAACCAGACAGTACAAGGAAAAATATGAAATATTGGCTTTGTATACTGCTTTTATGCTTAACCGGCTGCTTTAATGGCAACAGTGAACAGGACAAAATTAAAAAATTGGAGGAACAAAAGATAATGACAGACACCACAGAGATTACTGTCCGTATTCCGTCAAAAGTATCAGATAAAAAGTTAGAAATTACACTTCCTCGCTGTTTCTTTGGTACAAATCTGAAACATCAAATTATTGATGGAAAGGTTGAAGAAATTGCTGTTAGCATTATGTACCAGTTACCTACATTTTCCGATTTCCCTAATAATGAAGAAGCCATTTATCAATGTCCTGATTTTTCTAAACCAATTACAACATTAGGTATTTTCCCATTGTTTCCCATAGTTGGCAAAACTGAATTGGAATATGGAAATTACTGGTTAAAACAGCAATACTTTAGATTTTCTATTAAAGAACAAAAAAATAATTTGGCACTATATCGTGCTGGCATTGATAGGAAATTAGCCATATTTGCTAATCAATCTGATAGTAGTCAACAAGATATTAGCATTGAATTTTGGCCTTTTGATTCCAATAATAAAGATGATTCCTATCCACATCAGACTGATATACATTCTGTATTATACGAAGAGTTTGGTTTAAGTTATACGATATATTCTTCAAGATATTTACATGGGAAGAATAAACCGGACGATCAGAACTATTTTGCCGATGCTTTAATAAATATATATAAAAATAATGAAAGTCTACTTGATCATCCAGAAATTGTAAGAGATTTTGTTAAAAATAATAATCGTGTTGTTAATTTTATTCAAAAACATAGTAAAGTAATTGATTAATTGGGAGAACTTATGAACTGTTTTACTAAAGGTGAAGATTTTAAGGGATATTTAAACTTAGAGGCATATTTAGCCGAAAATGCGTCCTATGATTTAACTGAAGCTCAACAAAAAGAATTAACATCAATTTTAAATGATATTAGAGAAAAAATAGCTAATGGTGAGGATGCAAATTATTCAAAAGCATATGAATATTTAAAATCAACTATACCACAGGGTAATCCAGATGCTGCAGGCTTAAATACTTGGTTAGACGTGGCAGTAGCTACTAATAGCCGCGGAGCTGGCGGATTTTTGAATAATGTTATTGATAAAGCTTTGCGCTTTGCTACTGATGTAATTATGCGCTCAAGACTATCGAAGTATGATGATAAGAACTATAACCATTTTTCTAATAATATGGCTGATGTGTTGCTGACTAATATAGCACAATCAGGAAAAGTCTCATTAGACGGAATTTTAAAATCAGACGCACAGGGTTTTACCCGTTTTGATCCTGAATCTTTAACACCTTCAGATTGGCCCGGTTCTGCACTGGACTGGCATAATCTTGATAATCTAGGTGCATTAAATCCACTCGGTTTTGTACAAACTTTAGGTAATCTTTATTTCGGATATAACCATTTTACCCTAGATCCTTTTAATTTCGGAAACTGGATATGTGAACATACTAGAGAATGGTTAAATTGGAATCGTGACGGTAAGTATTATATCTATGATCCTCTGGTACTGGATCTTGACGGAGATGGTATTGAAACAGTTGGTTCCAGAAAATTAAACGGGGCTGTCTTCGATCATGACGGAGATGGTATCCGCACGGCTACCGGCTGGGTAAAGGCTGATGACGGTCTGCTGGTTGTTGACCGTAATGGTGACGGTATCATTAATGACGGTACTGAACTGTTTGGTGACAGTACGTTGCTGGCTGACGGCACTAAAGCAAAAGACGGTTATGCTGCATTACGTGAATTTGACAGTAATGGTGATGGTAGAGTAGATGCGCAGGATAAACATTTCAATCAGTTACGTGTATGGCGAGATCTGAATCAGGACGGCATCAGCCAGACTAATGAATTGTTTACGCTGGAACAAGTTGGTGTTAAAGCATTGAATCTGGCTAATAAAAATACAAATACTAATCTGGGTAACGGCAATACTTTAGCGCAAATCGGAAGTTATGAAACTACAGACGGGCGTACCCATGAAATGGGTGATGTCAATTTTGAGCATAAGCCGATTTTCAGTGAGTATGCCGAAGAAGTTAAACTGACAGAACAGCAAAAACAGGCACCGAATTTAAAAGGTACAGGCCGGGTGCGTGACTTACGCGATGCAGCAGCGCTTTCAGATAAACTCGCTGAGCTTTTAAATACTTATTCGAATACCGAAACGCGGGCCGGACAATTGTCTTTACTAGATAAATTATTGCTGGAATGGGCAAAATCCGATCCTCAGTTTGATGAGAATGCTAAATATTCTCTGGGTACAGACTGGATAAGAGTTAGCTCAAATAGTGGCGGTTCAGGTTTTACACCTTCACAAGAAGGTGGCTTAAAAGTTGCAGATCCGGAATGGCTCAAAAAATTTGATACTTACAGCAATAAGCTGAACATTCTGAATGCTTTTACAGGTGAATCTTCTAAACTATTTTATGCAGGCACCGCAAAGCAACGTCAGAAACTTCTGGATACTATTGATGATACTTATAACAGTATCCGTGATAGCCTGTATGAAAGTTTGCTATTCCAGACACGTCTGAAACCATATCTGGAGAAGCTAACATTCAAATTAGAAAATGATCAGATATCTATAGATTTTTCAGATACTACTGCGGCTTTCAATCAGGTTTTCCAGCATAATCCGGAAAAAGCTTTTGTTGACTTAGGAGAATTTCTTGCCTATCAGTACGATGGTTTCTGGCCGGAAGGATTTAATCTTTTAAATCAGTATATTGATTATGCTAAAACTCATGGTGTATATGAACAATGGTGTAATCATCTGGGGCAGACGGCACAGGATAAACTGAGTGTATGCTCAGGCAGTGATGGCGACGATATTCTGATTGGTACCAATCTTCTGAGTGATGGCAGAGATATTATTAAAGGTGGTGCCGGTAATGATATTCTTATCGGCGGAATAGGCAACGATGACCTGGATGGAGGTGCTGGCTCAGATATTTATGAATTCGCACGCGGATTTGGTCAGGATGTTATTCACAATCATGATACCGGTACAGATAAAATAGATAAAATACGTTTTACTGACGGTATTTTAAGAAGTGAAGTGATATTTGTTCGCGAAGGTAATGATTTATTCCTGAAAATCAGAAATACTACCGATCAAATTAAAATAGAAAATTTCTTCATTAAAGATGGTCACGGCGGATATGAAATTGATCTGATTGAATTTGCTGATGGAAAACAGCTTAATGTAGAGGAAATCAAAGCATTATTGTTACAGGCGACAGATAATAACGATATTATTCATGGTTATGAATCAAATGATTCGCTGATGGGCCTTGCTGGCAATGATACTTTGAAAGGTCATGGCGGGGATGACTTGCTTGACGGTGGAGATGGTAATGATAACCTTGATGGCGGTGCTGGTAATGATGTATTAATCGGTGGTGCCGGTAATGATATTCTTTATGGCGGCGATGACGATGATATTATTATTGGTGGTACCGGTAATGATTATCTGGAAGGTGGTGAAGGCTCAGATCTATTCATCTTCGACAAAGATTTTGGCAACGACAAGTTACTCGAATTCAATCCCTCAGGTAAGGATATTAATACTGTATACTTTAATAATTGGATAAAAGATGATTTTATCTATTATCGCAAGGGTTTGGATTTTTATATTGTGGCTAAAAATTCAGCTGATTCATTACAACTTATCAACTTCTTCCGTGCTTCCGGTGAAAATCAGCTAGACTATATTAAATTCTCAGATGGCAGCCAGCTGGATATCTCAGATATTCGCACCCTTACTCAAAACGGAACTGATGGTGATGATGAGTTGTATGCATATGGTACAAAAGATACATATCTGAATGGCGGGAAAGGCAATGACCAGCTTTATGGTGCAAACGGTAATGATACATTGATTGGCGGCGACGGTAACGACCGTATTTATGGTGGTGCCGGTAATGATGTTCTGACCGGCGGCACAGGAAACGACTATCTGGAAGGTGGTGCCGGTTCTGATATTTATATATTCGGCAGCAATTTCGGTCATGATGTTATTAATAACTATGATTCATCCGGTAATCGTGAAGATATTATCCGCTTTACCGATAATATCAGTCAGGCTGATTTAATTTTCCAGCGTACCGGCAGTAATCTGGTTATCAGAACCCGTCAGGGCGATAACAGTATTATTGTTCAGAATTATTTTCAGAATGAAGCAAAAGGAAATTATCGAATTGATTTCATTGAATTTGCTGATGGTACCCGGTTAAATGTGCAGGATATTAAAAAATTAACCCAGACCGGTACTGATGGTGATGACGAGCTTTATGCTTACAGTAATGAAGACACCGTACTTAATGGTAGTCTCGGTAATGATTCACTATTTGGTGCCAATGGTAATGATACATTGATTGGCGGCGACGGTAACGACCGTATTTATGGTGGTGCCGGTAATGATGTTCTGACCGGCGGCACAGGAAACGACTATCTGGAAGGTGGTGCCGGTTCTGATATTTATATATTCGGCAGCAATTTCGGTCATGATGTTATTAATAACTATGATTCATCCGGTAATCGTGAAGATATTATCCGCTTTACCGATAATATCAGTCAGGCTGATTTAATTTTCCAGCGTACCGGCAGTAATCTGGTTATCAGAACCCGTCAGGGCGATAACAGTATTATTGTTCAGAATTATTTTCAGAATGAAGCAAAAGGAAATTATCGGGTTGATTTCATTGAATTTGCTGATGGTACCCGGTTAAATGTGCAGGATATTAAAAAATTAACCCAGACCGGTACTGATGGTGATGACGAGCTTTATGCTTACAGTAATGAAGACACCGTACTTAATGGTGGTCTCGGTAATGATTCACTATTTGGTGCCAATGGTCGTGATATTTTAATTGGTGGCGATGGTGACGATAAACTATATGGTAATGATGGTAATGACATTTTAATGGGTGGCACAGGAAATAATTATCTTGATGGCGGTAAAGGAATTGATGGTTATGTATTTTCTCGTACGGATTTAATAGGAAAATCTGTTAATCATATTACCGACTGTGACGGATTAGGTTATATCAGTATCGATAATGTTCGTCTAAATAATTTAAAATGGACTATCGATGCAGTAAAAGATACTGTATGGTATTCGGGGAAATTAAAGCTGGAAAAAAATGGCAGTAATCTGATAATAACTGGTGATTTTAATTCAAGCATTATTATTCATGATTATCATGATGGTGATTTAGATATTAATCTACCTGAACGTAATCTAGCCCCAGAAGTAGCACAGCATATTGATCCTTTGAATACCCGAGGAGGTCGTTTCTTTAGTTATCAGCTACCATATAATTTATTTAAAGATCCAAATCAATCAGATGAAATCTTTATTAGCGTAGAAGGTTTGCCTGACTGGCTAAATTATGATGAACATACTCAAACCTTGTATGGTACACCTGATGCAGATTTAAATGGTGAATTCGTTATTCAGATTACAGGAACGGATACTGACGGTTTAAGTGCTCATATACCGCTTCACCTAAATATTCAAGCTAATCATACACCAGAAGCTGTCGGACATATACAAGATCAAAGACTGGTTGCAAAACAATCATGGTCTTTTGGAAAAATCGACCATCTATTTACTGACCAAGACGGCGATAAACTGCAATATACTCTAAAAGCAGTTAACCCCAAAGATGATATCAACTGGCTGACTATTGATCCGATAACTAATCAGCTAAGTGGTACTCCATCTCAAAGTGGTTGGTTTACTGTTCAGTTAGTCGCTACTGACGAATTTGGTAAACAGGCAATTCAACAAATTGAGTTTGAAATTTTACCAGCTGATACGATTTTTGCGGAAAACAAAACCAGTTATGGAAATGATAAGAATAATGTTATTATCGGAAACAATCTGAATAATCATATTCATGGCAAAGGCGGAGATGATTATATCGAAGGAGGTGCCGGTAATGATAGCTTATATGGCGATCAGGGTAATGATTATTTGAATGGAGGCATCGGGGATGATTACTTATATGGAGGTAAAGGTAACGACATTCTTGTAGGAGGTTTGGGTAATGATTATCTGGAAGGTGGTATAGGCAATGATACCTATGTAATCAGCCGTGGTCATGGTCATGATACAATAGTTGAAAGTAATCAGTTCGAACAGGATACAAATATCATCCAGTTTACTGATATTCGATCTGATGAAGTCATTTATCGCAAAGAAGGGGCTAATCTGATAATTTCCGGATACTCTGATACTGATTCAGTTTTAATCAAAAACTTTTTTGGTAAAAAACAGCTTATACAAACTATTAATTTCGAAGATAAAAGCATAGATTGTAAGGAGCTTAAGCTGAATCAGATTAACACTTTAACTAAACGCAAAAAATTTACGGAAATCAGTGACAGGAGTCTTTATACAAATAGTAATAAAGGACAGAATATCAACCAAACTGGATACTTTGTCACGAACAGTACACATGAAGCTAAGATTGCTAATCAGGTAAATCGGCTGATTACAGCAATGACAGATATGTCTGTCGGTAATACAACTGGTTTTATGGCTCCTGAGCAGACAATATTACCTCATCAGCATAATACTGTAGCTGCATACTGGGGTAATTAACAACTGTACTTTAAAACAAAGCCTGCAATTTGATTTCAGGCTTTGTTCATACTTGAATTTAGTAAAAGACTAAAGCTATTACTTTCTAATGATTTCAAAGTAAATTTTTGTTTTTTTTTATTAATAAAAAAGCTGCTGGTTGCTAATTATGCAACCGGCAGCTTTTTATCTTGAAATAATTAGTTTTGCAGAGCTGTCTTTATGCGCTGATGTAAATTCTGAATACTGTAAACATCAGTACGGGATAAACGGCTTACACCTTCACTCATCGCTAAAGCACCTGCAATGGTGGTATATAAAGGAATACGCATATTCAGTGCACTACGGCGGATTGAATGGCTGTCTTTAATAGACTGTACATCACTGCTAACAGTATTAACGACCAGAGCAATCTCACCGTTTTTAATGACATCAACAATATGCGGGCGCCCTTCAGTTACCTTATTCACCACTTGCACATTGATTCCGTGCTCAGCCAGAAAAGCTGCTGTCCCGCGGGTGGCACATAGTCCGTAACCGAGCGACTGAAAATTGGTTGCCACCTGAACAACAGCAGGTTTGTCTTCATTACGTACAGCCAGAAACACTTTGCCAATAGTCGGCATATGCTCACCCGCTCCAAGCTGGGCTTTCAAATATGCTTCGGCAAATGTTTCACCAACACCCATTACTTCACCGGTAGAACGCATTTCCGGCCCGAGAATGGTATCTACGCCGGGAAATTTAATGAAAGGAAATACGGCTTCCTTAACTGCAAAAAATTCAGGAATAACTTCTTGTGTGTAGCCCTGTTCGGCCAATGAGATACCGGCCATAACCCTTGCTCCGATTTTAGCAAGAGACACACTTGTGGCTTTAGATACAAATGGAACAGTACGTGAAGCACGCGGATTGACTTCAAGTACGTAAACGATATCATCCTGTACCGCAAACTGCACATTCATCAGACCAATTACATCTAAAACCATTGCCATGGCTGCTGTCTGACGACGAATTTCATTCTGAATATCTTCACTTAGCGAATAAGGCGGAATGGAACATGCTGAATCGCCACTATGGACACCTGCCTGTTCCACATGCTGCATGATGCCGCCGATAACCACCTGTTTGCCATCACATACACAATCTACATCTACTTCAATAGCGTGGCTGAGAAAATAATCAAGCAATACCGGGCTATCATTCGATACTTGTACAGCTTCGCGCATATAGGTTTGTAATTCATTGGCTGAATGCACTACCTGCATAGCTCGTCCGCCAAGTACATAAGATGGACGTACTACCAGCGGATAACCAACTTCTTCAGCCAGTTGCAGTGCCTCTGCTTCAGTACGTGCTGTACGGTTTTCCGGCTGACGCAATCCCAGTTTATGCAGAATCTGCTGAAAACGCTCACGGTCTTCTGCTGCATCAATAGCATCGGCTGAGGTACCGATAATATTGACACCATTAGCTACCAGTTCATTAGCCAGTTTTAAAGGCGTCTGACCGCCATAATGCACAATGAGACCATCAGGTTGTTCTGTATGACAGATTTCCAGTACGTCTTCGAGGGTAAGCGGCTCGAAATATAATCTGTCAGAAGTATCATAATCTGTCGAAACGGTTTCAGGATTACAGTTCACCATAATGGTTTCAAAACAGGATTCGCGCAATGCTAATGCAGCATGTACACAGCAATAATCAAACTCAATACCCTGACCGATACGATTTGGTCCGCCACCAAGAATCATAATTTTTTTACGCTGTGTCGGTTCCGCTTCGCATTCTTCTTCATAAGTTGAGTACAGATAGGCAGTATCGGTAGCAAATTCCGCTGCACAGGTATCTACGCGTTTAAAAACCGGATGCAGATTCATGGCATAACGATGCTGCCTTACACTGGCTTCATCCTGATTAAGCAATTGTGCCAGCCGTTTATCAGCAAAACCTTTGCGTTTAAGTTTACGCAAATAACTGTAATCGATATCTTCCAGTCTGATCGCTGTTAGTTTCTGTTCTTCGCTAACCAGATCAGCAATCTGTGCCAGGAACCACGGATCAATAGCACAAATTGTATAGATTTCCTCTAATGAAAAGCCAGCACGAAATGCATCGGCGACATACAGTATCCGTTCAGGACCGGGATTAGCCAGTTCACGCTGAATGGCTGCACGGTCACTGCTGCGGCAATCAAAGCCGCTCAGACCAACCTCCAGACCGCGCAGAGCTTTATGGACAGACTCCTGAAATGTACGGCCGATAGCCATTACTTCCCCGACTGATTTCATCTGTGTCGTCAGGCGATCATCTGCGGACGGAAATTTTTCAAAGGCAAAACGGGGAACTTTAGTTACCACATAATCAATGGAAGGCTCAAAGGAAGCTGGTGTGCGTCCGCCGGTTATATCATTTTGCAATTCATTCAGTGTATAGCCTATTGCCAGCTTAGCTGCGATTTTGGCAATCGGGAAACCGGTAGCTTTAGAAGCCAGAGCAGAAGAACGGCTGACACGCGGATTCATTTCAATCACAATCATTTCGCCGTTTTGCGGATTAACGGCAAACTGTACATTAGAGCCACCGGTATCCACACCGATTTCACGCAGCACTGCCAGAGAAGCATCACGCATCAGCTGATATTCTTTATCCGTCAGTGTTTGTGCCGGAGCTACTGTAATCGAATCACCGGTATGTACGCCGCACGGATCAAAATTTTCTATTGAACAGATAATAATGCAATTGTCGGCACGGTCACGCACCACTTCCATTTCATATTCTTTCCAACCCAGTACAGACTGTTCGACCAGTAATTCATGAGTAGGTGAAGCATCGAAACCACGTTCACAAATAGTAATAAATTCATCTTTATTGTAGGCAATACCGCCGCCACTACCGCCCATGGTGAAAGACGGGCGAATTAATGCAGGAAATCCAACCTGCGCCTGTGCCTCCAGTGCCTGCTCCATGCTATGGCAAATAAAGGATTTCGGGGTATGCAGACCAATTTTATTCATTGCTTCTTTAAAACGGCCGCGGTCTTCTGCTTTATCAATTGCATCTTCGGATGCACCAATCAGCTCTACCTGATATTTTTTCAGAATACCGTTATGCGCCAGATCAAGAGCACAGTTCAGTGCCGTTTGTCCGCCCATCGTTGGTAAAATGGCATCGGGACGTTCTTTTTCAATAATTTTTGCCACTGTCTGCCACATAATCGGCTCAATGTAAGTAACATCAGCCATATCCGGATCTGTCATAATCGTAGCCGGATTGGAATTAACCAGAATGACTTTATAGCCCTCTTCACGCAATGCCTTGCATGCCTGAGCTCCGGAGTAGTCAAACTCACATGCCTGACCAATTACAATAGGACCGGCACCAATAATTAGGATAGATTTTAAGTCTGTGCGCTTAGGCATACTGATACCTTTATCAAAAATTATCTGTTAATTTAGCGGTACGGCAAGATTGATTTTCTGACAGTCAATCGGTCATTTGATACTTGCCGTCCATAATTTCAGTGCAAACGCAATAAACATCAGCCCGATTGTGGCTACTGCCCCGGCAGCCAGACGCTGATAGTGACGAAACCACTTGACCAGCGATAAACCACTGAATATCAGTACGCTTAGATAAGTCAGGCTGAAAATTTGCAAAATAATAGCCAGCAGTAGAAAACTATATGCCGGGTGTGAGTAATGCGGATCAACAAACTGAACAAAAAAAGCCAGAAAAAACAAAATTGCTTTCGGGTTTAACAAACTGAGCAGCAAAGCATGCTGAAAGAAATGACGTGCCGGAAGCGGTTTACTGGCTGCTGCCGGCTCACACAATGATTGTCTGAAAACATCTGCAGCAGCATTCTGACGTCTGTTCCATTGCTTAAGAGCTGAACGCAGCAACTGCCAGCCCAGATAAAACAAATACAAACCACCGACCAGTTTCAGTATTAAAAACAATGCAGGTATGGTTTTGATAATTGATGTTGCACCTGAGGCTGAAAGCAACATCAAAATACTGTCACCCAGAAATATTCCGGCAACCGCACAATAAGCAGCCCGTGCTCCATATTTTCCGGCCATGGCCAGACAATACATTGAATTTGGTCCCGGCAGAAGAACAATTGCTATGGCACCGACAATATACGTTCCCAGATCAGTAATACCAAACATGGGGATTCCTGTACTTTTTTACTATTCTCAATAAATTTAGTTCGTAATATCACGCAATTAATTTTTATTTGCCGCCTGCATATGTTCGATAAAGCGGTCAAAAAGGTAGGCAACATCATGCGGGCCCGGACTGGCTTCCGGATGTCCCTGAAATGAAAAAGCCGGCTGACTGGTCATGCAAATACCTTGAAGTGAACCGTCAAACAGCGATTTATGAGTAATACGAACATTTTCCGGTAAAGTATCTGCATCTACTTCAAAACCATGATTCTGACTGGTAATCACAACCCGGCCGGTATCCATATCCTGTACCGGATGATTGGCTCCGTGATGACCAAAAGGCATTTTGCGGGTTTTCGCCCCTAAAGCCAGACCAAGCAGCTGATGTCCCAGACAAATACCGAATAGTGGCAGTTTATGTGCCAGAATTTCCTGTACAGCTTTAATGGCATAATCACAGGGTTCCGGATCACCCGGTCCGTTAGACAAAAATACGCCGTCAGGATTCAATGCCAGTACTTCAGCTGCCGGTGTAGTAGCAGGAACCACAGTCAGACGGCAGCCCCGTTCACTCAGCATACGCAAAATATTGGTTTTTACCCCGAAATCGTAGGCAACCACATGATATCTGGCTTGTTGCGGTTGAACATAACCCTGCCCCAGCTGCCATTCACCCTGAGTAAATTCATATTTTGCAGAACAGCTTACTTCCCGTGCCAAATCTTTTCCGGCCATGCTGCCAAAAGCACGTGCCATTTCCAGAGCCTGTTCTTTATTTGCATCGGCGCCAGTCAGAATACAGCCGGCCTGTGAACCTTTATCACGCAGCAAACGGGTAAGGCGTCGGGTATCAATATCTGCGATTGCCACAGTATGCTGACGTTTCAGATAATCGGACAGGCTTTCTTGCGCACGAAAATTACTGTGCAATAAAGGTAAGTCGCGAATAATTAACCCGGAAGCATAAATTTGTTTACTCTCAATGTCTTCACTGTTGATACCGGTATTGCCGATATGCGGATAAGTAAGAGTCACCATCTGCTGAGTATAAGACGGATCAGTGAGGATTTCCTGATAGCCAGTCATGCTGGTATTGAAGACTACTTCACCAACTGCCTGCCCGGCTGCACCAATGCTGACACCATGAAATACGGAACCGTCAGCCAACACCAGAATTGCACTTGTAGTCATGGATGAGTCCTGTGTATTTAATAGACCGTCAATAACGACAATCTGTTTTTTATGGATTAATAATCGTGCTTCCAGTTACCAGTTGCAGGCAAAAAAAAACACGCCACTTCACGCAAAAAGCGTGAGCTACGTGCTTGATTATGGCAGAGACATAAAATCTGACACTGCCATGAAAGCAATGCATTTTAGCTAATCTTCTCTGCTTTGGCAATGCAGATATTACTAAATAAAAAAGAAAATTTTTATTAATTTACTGGGCAGCCCGCCGGCTGCCCATTAGACTGACTGCAAATTTTACAACACTATTTTAGCGTACATGATAATTCGGCGCTTCTTTGGTGATTTGCACATCGTGTACATGCGACTCACTCATACCCGCTGCGGTAATTTCAACAAATTCTGCCTTATCATGCATCTCATGAATGGTTTTACAGCCCAGATAGCCCATACTGGAGCGTAATCCGCCTACAAGCTGATGGATAATCTGGCTGATTGGTCCTTTATAAGGTACCCGTCCCTCAATGCCCTCCGGCACATATTTATCAGCACTGGAGACATTATCTTGAAAATAGCGGTCAGATGAGCCCTGGCTCATGGCTCCCATTGAACCCATACCGCGATAGGATTTATAAGAGCGTCCCTGATAAAGCTCGATTTCGCCCGGTGCTTCTTCAGTACCGGCAAACATACCGCCCAGCATTACTGCAGAGGCGCCGGCTGCCAGCGCTTTAGCCAGATCACCTGAAAAGCGTATACCACCGTCAGCAATCAGCGGCACGCCGGTACCGGCAAGTTCTGCAGCCACATTATGAATAGCGGTTAACTGCGGCACACCTACACCGGCTACTATACGGGTTGTACAGATAGAACCCGGCCCGATGCCGACTTTAACTGCATCCGCTCCGGCTGCAACCAGATCACGCGCAGCAGCGGCTGTTGCTATATTACCGCCAATGACATCTACATCCGGATAATGCTGTTTTACCCAGCGTACACGTTCTATTACACCCTGACTGTGTCCATGTGCTGTATCCACCACCAGCACATCTACTCCGGCCTGTACCAGTGCAGCTACCCGCTCGTCTGTGTCTTTTCCGACTCCTACTGCTGCGCCTACTCTCAGCCGCCCTTCACTGTCTTTATTGGCATTAGGAAAAGCTGTGTTTTTTAATATGTCTTTTACCGTAATCAGACCTTTCAGCGCCCAGTCTTCATTCACTACCAGCACACGCTCAATTTTATGTGTATGCATTAATTCACGCGCATCATCAATACTGGTAGTTTCACTTACAGTAACCAGACGCTCACGCGGGGTCATAATGCTGGATACTTTTTGCTGCAGATTACGTTCAAAACGTAAATCCCGGTTAGTGACCAGACCAACAACTTTACCATTTTCCAGCACCGGTAAGCTGGAAGCTTTGTATTTACGCCCGGGACCAATTAAATCGCTAATCAGCGTATCAGGCGTAATGGTTACCGGATCCTTGACCACACCACTTTCATATCGTTTAACATTGGCTACGGCCCGTGCCTGCCGTTCAACACTCATGTTTTTGTGAATAATGCCAATACCGCCTTCCTGAGCCATGGAAATAGCCAGCTTAGCCTCAGTAACCGTATCCATCGCCGCTGAAACCAGGGGTAAATTCAGATTAATCCGGCGGGTAAGCGGAGTTTTCAGAATAACGTCGCGCGGTAGTACTTCAGAATGAGCAGGTACGAGCAGCACGTCGTCAAAAGTGTAAGCTTTTTCGACTATACGCATTTTAGGGCTTCTTTTTAGAGGATGAGAAGAAATTTAGATAAGGGAATTGGCGGGTAATTTTAACAAATATACGACACACTCGCAAAATATACTTTTACATAAACCGGTCAATTGGCAAACATTGGTTTTTTTTATCGTATAATAGTCAAAACATATATTTTCAAACCCAAGGAAAAGTAAACATGCGTCACAAAATACTGAAAATGTCACTGGCAATGGTACTGATGGGCAGCACATTAATAGCAGGTGCTGTGGAGGTATATACATGGCGTGATAACAAAGGCGTAAATGAATACTCAGACACCCCAGTAAATCTTTCACCTGCTAAAACTCAGCGTTTTAATGTGCGCACACAGGTTGCCACGCCTGTGGCAGCACCTCAGCCTAATGCTGAAGCCAGTTCTGATTCAATAACAGAACAGCAGGCAAAACTTAACCGTAAAATTGAAGAACATAACAAGCTGACAGATGAGCGGAACAAAAAAATTGAAGAACAAAACAAGAAAAACCGTGAAGCCGCCTGCAAAACTTCGAAGATGAACCGCCAAATGGCTGACAGTCTGCGCACCAATAATCGCGATGCGCTGATTAAACGTTATGATGAAGACGTACAACTGAATTGTAAATAAACTTTTACTCTTGACTATTTTACTCCTTATCCATAAGTTGTTTACGCAGCTTATGGACTTTTTTATGGCTGCATACATAGTTGTTAACCAGATATACCATTACTATGACCAATACCACAGCCACATCATCCAGCAATGCTGACAGTAATAAATTTGATATAGCCCTGTTTCTTAAAAACCTGCCTTTAGTGCCGGGGGTATACCGAATGCTCGATGCAAATGATAAAGTATTATATGTGGGCAAAGCAGTGAATCTGAAACGTCGTGTCAGCAGCTACTTTCAGAAAACCAATTTATCGCCCCGGATTCAGCTTATGGTGAAACAAGTGGCGCGAATTGAAATTACAGCCACTCATTCAGAAACAGAAGCATTGATTCTGGAAAATAACTTTATCAAGGCATTATCGCCGAAATACAATATTCTGTTCCGGGATGATAAAAGCTATCCTTATCTGATGCTGAGTGGGCATCAGTTCCCGCAAATGGCGTATTACCGTGGCAATCTGAAAAAAAATAACCAGTATTTCGGTCCTTATCCTAATGGCTATGCGGTACGTAATAGCATCCAGACATTACAGAAAGTATTCAGACTGCGTACTTGTGAAGATAGTGTATTTGAACATCGCGACCGTGCCTGCCTGCTTTACCAGATTAAGCGTTGTTCTGGGCCATGTACAGGGCATATCACAGTTGAAGATTATCAGAGCAGTGTTAAAGCTGCGATCAGCTTTCTGGACGGAAAAACCAGTGAACTGACTGCTTCTTTGCATACCAAAATGCAACATGCTGCTGAACAGCTGGATTTTGAAACGGCAGCACAGGTGCGAGATCAAATTCAGGCACTGGGACTAATGCAGTCTCAGCAATTTATAGACAGCAAACAGGCTCGTCACAATGACATTGATATCCTTGCGTTGGCTGAAGAAAATGATATTGTATGTATTCACTGGGTTAGCATTCGCGGCGGCCGGCATGTCGGGGATAAAAACTTTTTTCCAGATACCCGCTACCGTGTTACTGAAAAACTCAATCACTATGGAGAGGCATTTGTTGCACAACACTATCTGGGTAAAAATAAGCCGGATATAATCATCAGTAATTTTCAACTGCCCAAAAGTCTGTGTGAAGCACTGAATAACGAAAACGGTAAACAGATTCAGTTTATTCATAAAACTGTAGGTGAACGGCGCGTATGGCTGAATATGGCGGAACGCAATGCACATATGGCGATTGAACAGCATCGTTTACAGCAGCATAGCCAGCAACACAGGATTGAAGCACTGGCTCAACTGCTTGATATGGATGCAGAAAATCTCAACCGGATAGAATGTTTTGATATCAGCCATACTCAGGGCGAGGCTACTATTGCTTCATGTGTCGTATATGAAGATGAAGCCATGCAGCCTGCTAAATATCGTCGCTATAATATTACAACCGCAAAGGCCGGTGATGATTATGCCGCCATGCGCGAAGTATTAACCCGTCGCTACGGACGACTGGCAGATAATGATGACAGTATCGGTGCGTGGCCGGATCTGGTGCTCATAGACGGAGGTAAAGGTCAGGTGCATATGGCTCTGGATGTATGGCAGGAGCTGGGTATTCATATTCCGATAGTCGGTATTGCCAAAGGTCCGGAACGAAAAGCCGGTCTGGAAGAACTGATTATTCCGCATCAGCAGCGCAATATCCGGATAGAACCGCACAATCCTGCCCTGCATTTGTTACAAACTGTCCGGGATGAATCCCACCGCTTTGCCATTACCGGCCATCGGCAGAAACGTGCCAAAGCAAGAGTCACTTCTTCACTCAACGACATACCGGGTATTGGCAGCAAGAGGCGTCAGGCACTATTAACCCGTTTTGGGGGGTTACGCGGCGTGGTTGCCGCCAGTGTGCATGATTTAAGTCAGACGGAAGGTATTAGCCTTGCTCTGGCCGAAAAGATATATGATGCTTTACATTAATACTAATAAATTAATCTGATTACTATCAGTTATATCAATATTACCAATAAACAATACCGGAATATTCAGAAATTTTATTTACAATACTGAATATACAATTATGGAATGCCTGAAACATTGCTGCCTGGGTAAATATCTTTTTTAGATAATACTGGGTATTTTCAGAAATGTGTCAAAACAATATTTATCTCTTCATCAGACTACATGCTGATGACCGGAAACCAGAGATACCGGATATTATTAATAATTTCCAGTAATGTTACCAGTGCTACCAGCTTACAGACAGCGTACAGAAGGCAGAAAATTTTAATCAGAATCCAGCTTAAATATTTGTTTTTCTTTACATTAAAAAGAATACATAAATATAATTATCTCTGAATTTGTTAAATGGAATAATAAAATGACAGAAATAGTTCAAATTTCTTTACATAAAAAATTATCTAGAAATTTTTTAATATTATTTGTCAGTTATTTCATATTTATACTGTGTTCAGTTGGAGCACTCTTATTTTATTTTTATGATGAATGTGAACGATCAGGTGCATGTTTCTTTTTAGGTTTAATAGCACTGATTAATTTTTTGGTTTTTTTATTTTCTATAGTTATTAAAGCTTTAAAGGCAATTTTTTCCCGGACTGAAAATAAACAATCACTTTCATTTAACTTTTTACTAATCAATTTTACACTATTTCTTATTACCTTTTTTATCAGTATTTTGGGTTATAGATTATTAAGTATCTATTATAATCAAACAGATATTGTTTTAATTAATATTCTCTGCTGTTCTTTTTGTATCTTTATCTGTTTTTTAATTTTATTTTTCGCCAAAATAATCAAATGGCTTTTCTTACGTTCAGCTTAATGATAAAAATTTTAACTAATTAATTCCGGAAAAAAGCAGATGAACTTCACTCAATACTTACTGCAAAATAAATATGATGACTTGTATCGTTATATATTTAATTAAGAATCAATATACTTATTCCGTGTTCAATTATTTATAACATCAGCACCAAATGCAGCATTTTAATCAGAAATGTAATAGCCCGAGCCAGAATTAATTTTTAAACAGTCATTCATAATATACAAACAGCTAGTGATAAATCTGAATATTTTAATGAGTTCAGCAGCAGATAATATTATTTTCCAGTTGCTGTAATTTAAGGCAATTATGATAACTGACTCATCAATATAATGATCAATTGTATATATGATTTAAATCAAACCACAACATTTAAATATATTTAATTTAAAAAATTTATATATAATAAAATAATTTTTATTGACAATAAAATTTAAATATGATTCAGCATTACTTAAATCGCAGAAAATTGATCAGATTTTTAATTAACTATTTAATATTTACAATAGTTTTTTTCATTATACTCGAACTCCCTAGCGGTTTTAGAGATATTAATGAATTTTTTACACGAGAGTCAGTTTTGGGTCTGATGGAAATAACTTTCATTCTCTTTTTATACTTCTTTTTTTTGTTCAAAACGACTAAAACTATTTTCATTCGCAACAGCAAAAATCAATCATCTTCTTTTAAATCTTTATTTTTTAAATTAGCACTTAACATTGGTTTAATTTTGCTATTTCACTTTGTTGTTTATTTATTAGGTATCGACAGAGATTTAGCGTACACTATTTATGGTTTAATGATATATTTCATTTTATATTGCTGGGCAGTCAGTTTTTTTATACTAATAAATATAAAAATCATAAAATATTTTTTACGGGCAGAAAAAAATGTTCAGATTTCTTCTTATAGACTTGTATCCGAAGATTTATTTATGTTTTTAACTAGTTACTCATTAGTTATAATCTGCATGATTGGATTTTACTATTCTATTGGTGATTATACTTACCAATTCAAGCTTTTGCTTGGAATCGGAAAATTAAACTTAATTCTGCTCGGAATTAATTTTTTAACTTTTATATTGATTATATCTGTTTCTACTATTAAACCTGTAAAATATATTTTTTTTAATATTGAAAATAGTGAATCCTTTTCATTTATTTCTTTACTTAGCAGCTCCGGATTATCTCTGATAAACTGCCTCTTTTTGTTTTTTATTAACGGTATATTATTTTTTATAGAATCTTCACAACTTATACAACTTGTTTTCATTTCAGGTGAAATTTTCTGCTTGTGTATCTTTATTCGTTTTTTTATTTTACTTCTCGCTAAAATAATTCAATTATCTTTCTCTTTCTTAACCGGGATAAGAGATTTTAAATAAATTAATACAGAATAAATAACAAAATATTTATATCTTTATAATAATTAAAAATTTTCATTTAAAATATTATAATTAAACTATTATTTTCATGAATAAAGTATTGCTTAATAAAAAATAAACTATATAATTTATTTACCTAACTTCTTTAGCTTAGGTTATTAATTTAAATTATAAAAAATCTTAAAAGCATATAAAAGGAGAAAATAATATGTATAATATTGACTACAATAGCTATCGCTCTATAAACGGTTTTAATCAGCGCGTACGTTTTTTAATATTGCATTATACTGCTGAAAATTTTGCTGATTCGATCAAATCACTCACCGGTCCAAATACGAGTATTCATTATCTGATTCCAGATGAAGCAGAAGCAAGCTATCAGGCAGCCGGCTTTAAAGAGCTGCGTATTTTTAATCTGGTGGCAGAAACAGACCGGGCTTGGCATGCAGGTGTCAGTAGCTGGCAAGGTCGTAGTAATCTGAATGATACTTCCATAGGTATAGAAGTTGTTAATCTGGCTACCGATAATAACGGTATATTTACTTTTCCATCCTATGGAGTAAATCAGATTAAAGCGCTCAAACAACTAGCTCTGAATATTCTCCAGCGTTATCCGGACATTACGCCAACTCATGTTATCGGCCATTCAGATATCGCACCACAACGCAAAAGTGATCCGGGTGCGGCCTTTCCATGGAAAGAACTGTACAAAGCTGGAATTGGCGCCTGGTTTGATACAAAAACCAAATTAAATTATCTAATCCAATTCACAAAGCAAGGGATACCTGATAATGCAACCATTTTAAAACAATTAAATCGTTATGGTTACGATATCACCGGTGCTGACGCTGATGCTGAACAATTCAACAAACTGATACGTGCTTTTCAACTGCATTTCCGTCCGACAGACTATAGCGGAAGAGTGGATTGCGAAACGGTTGCTATCTTATACGCTTTAATTGAAAAATATTTTCCGGAGGCATAAAACTCTCTTACTTAAAAGAAATAGATATTAAGCAGTTTGAACAAGCCACGAACATAGGTACAAAGTCCGTGGCTTGTTCAGATAAATGATAAATAAGCTGATAATTTATCCGCAGCGGATAGCAATTGCTTATAAACGGGTTACTGAGAGTACACCTTTAACATCGCTCAAATGGCTAAGTACCCGGGGTAAATCATTTACCTGTTGTACTTCAACAGTAAATCGCAACTGAGCTTCCATATCACGTGATAACGTCTGTACCGCAGTAACATTAAGCCGGTTGCGTGCCAGTGTTTCAGAAATATCACGCAATAATCCACTGCGGTCTCTGGCACGAATTTCAATATCAATAGCAAAAACCTGTCCGGCTGAATCACTTGCCCAGGATGCAGGTAACACTTTATCCGGAGAAATCTGAGCCAGATATTGAAACGAAGAACAATTGCTGCGATGGATTGAGATACCACGTTCCCGTGTTACAAAACCAATAATTTTGTCTCCGAATGCCGGTTTACAGCATTTAGCCAGTGTCGTAAATAAACCAGCCTCACCATCAACGAGAACACCACCAAAATTTTTCTTAATTTTACTGCGTTTGACTAAATGGTTTTCTGTTACCGGTGCTTCCGGTTTTTCCAGTAAAGTATCGACTGCTTTCTGAATCATGCGGCCGGAAACTTCACCATGCCCCATAGACAGATAAAAATCATCTGCACTGGAAAATCCCAGAGCTTCAGCCAGCTTATGAATATTTGGCTGTACCTGCATTTTTACTAACTGTTTTTCCAGCGCAGCACGTCCTGATTCCCGTATGGATTCACCGTTCTGCTGCCGGATAAACGCACGAATCTTACTAATGGCTTTATTACTTTTCACCCAGCCATCATGCAGCCAGTTAACTGACGGTTTACCTTCGCGTGCAGTAATAATTTCAACCCGCTGACCATTCTCCAATGGTGTGGATAACGGAACAATCTGTCCGTCTACTTTGGCACCGCGACAACGGTTGCCAATATCTGTATGTAATGCATAGGCAAAATCAATCGGTGTGGCACCAGCCGGTAAAGAGAATACCTTGCCATGCGGAGACAGAACATAAATAGTGTCATTAAAAAGTTCTGTCTGAAAAGCACGTGACAGATCTTCACGGCTACTATCGTTTTCGGCGATATTTTCGCGCCAGTCGAGCAACTGACGTAACCATGCTATTTTATGTTCATAGGCTTCATTACCCTTGCCACCCTCTTTATAGCGCCAGTGAGCGGCCACCCCAAACTCTGCATAACGATGCATATCAAAAGTTCGAATCTGGATTTCCACGCCTTTGTCTTCAGGTCCAACGACAACAGTATGCAAACTTTGATAATCATTGGGTTTAGGATGAGCAATATAATCATCAAATTCACCCGGTATAGGCTGCCATAAGCTGTGCACGATCCCCAGAGTGGCATAACAGTCTGCTACTGTATCCACCAGAATGCGTACTGCCCGTATATCATACAAACCATCAAAGCTCAGTTTCTTTTTTACCATTTTACGGTAAATGGAATAGATATGCTTTGGTCGTCCGGCCACTTCAAAATGCATATTCAGGCGGCTCAGTTGCTGTCTGAGGGTATCAACAAAATGTTCAATATAGTCCAGACGCTCAGTACGCTTTTCATCCAGCAGACGGGCAATTTTCTTATATTCATCCGGATTCTGATAACGAAAACTTAAATCCTCAAGCTGCCATTTCAGCTGCCATACACCCAGACGATTTGCCAGAGGGGCAAAAACTGTCATGGTTTCTTTAGCTACGTCCTTTTTTAATTTTTCGTCGGTGACTTTACTCAGGTAGCTCATGGTCTGGGCGCGCATAGCCAGTTTAATCAGTACGACCCGGATATCCGATACCATCGCCAGTAACATCTGTCGCATTGCTTCAGCCTGCTGCTGCCGTTCCTCCTGTGTAGCCAGAGGGCTGATGCTGACAAAATAAGTAAGCTTCTGTACCTGATACAAACCTGCAACCAGCTGCATTACACTGTCACCACATTCTTCTTTGACAATATTTTTCCAGTCAGTGACATAATTGGGCAGACAGCTCAGCATTGTGGCGGCAACAGCATCGGCCATCAAATCCATATCTGCTACCGATTTAGCAGCAGCCATTAAATTGATATACAGATCTTCACCGGCAAAGGTTACCGCGTCTTTCGGATAGCTGTTATTTACCAAACTCTGGGCATGCCGGAGCATTACTCCCATCGCTGCTGGTAAGGTGGCAATATAATCATCTAACCAGACACACGGTAAGCATGGATTGGTGACAAGAGCTTGATCAGGCGTGCTAACCATGTTATCAACCTGTTGATTTGTGTAAATTATGGCGACCATTTTACCAAAACAGACCATTTTATGCTTCATATTAGGCTGTAGAAAAACAGGAATAGTGCTATTATGCGCAACTTTCGCATACACTATATGCAAATAACTTCGCTCGTCCTGCGTTTATAGCTTTCGCATATAGTCTTTATTTTTAAAGGATTTATAATGCAGACTCATCCCGAAGTCATAGGTGTTGACGCGCTGGCCGAAAAAATTCGCAAAATTCCGAACTGGCCGCAGGAAGGAATTTTATTTCACGACATTACTCCGGTATTACAAAGCCCGCAGTACTTCCGTCTGCTGGTAGATTTAATGGTTTACCGGTATATGGATCAGAAAATTGATGTTGTAGCCGGTCTGGATGCACGCGGTTTTATTATCGGTGCTGCTCTTGCCTATCAGCTGAATGTCGGTTTTGTTCCCATCCGTAAAAAAGGCAAGCTTCCTTTTACTACTATTGCGGAAAGTTACGAACTGGAATACGGACATGCAACCATCGAAATGCACACTGATGCAGTAAAACCGGGCACTCGTGTGCTGCTGGTAGATGATCTGGTTGCCACCGGAGGTACGATGAATGCCGGTGTAAAACTGATTCGTAAACTGGGTGCTGAAGTAGTAGAGGCAGCTGCAATTATCGAATTTACTGATTTGCCCGGCGGCAAAAAAATTCGAGATGAAGGAGTACCATTATTTACGCTGTACCAGAATTCCGGTTCTGTTGAGCAATAAAATCCTTCTGGTTGAATTTTTACCTGATCAACAAAAAAGCAGAGCAAAACGCTCTGCTTTTTTATACAAAAATATATTTATTCAGTTAATATCCAGTACCGGCATGGTTTTTACCAGCTCATCCACAGCTTTAACCTGAGCAAGAAATGGTTCGAGCAAATCCAAAGGTAAAGCGCTGGGACCATCGCAACGTGCCTTATCCGGATCAGGATGTGATTCAAGAAATAAACCGGCCAGCCGGGTAGCCATACCGGCTAATGCCAGATCCAGTACCTGACTGCGACGACCGCCTGAAGCGGCAGCATCAGCCTGACGTTGCTGCAATGCATGGGTTACATCAAAAATAACCGGTAAATCAGCACAAACTTTTTTCATCACCCCAAAACCCAGCATATCAACTACCAGATTATCATAACCAAAGCTGCTGCCACGCTCACACAGAATAAGCTGCTGATTGCCGGCTTCATAAAATTTTTCAACAATATTCTTCATCTGGTGCGGGCTTAGGAACTGAGGTTTTTTGATATTAATTACTTTACCGGTTTGTGCCAGTGCCACCACTAAATCAGTCTGACGGGCTAAAAACGCCGGCAACTGTAATACATCAGCAACCTCTGCTACTGGCGCAGCCTGATAGGGTTCATGTACATCGGTAATCACCGGCACACCGAATTCCTGTTTAACCGCAGCAAAAATTTTCATTCCCTCTTCCAGCCCTACTCCGCGATAGGAATGAATGGAAGAGCGGTTGGCTTTATCGAATGAGGCCTTAAAAACCAGCGGAATGCCCAGTTTACGGGTAACCTCTGCATAATGTGCACATGTGCGCATTGTTAAATCCAGATTTTCCAGTACATTCAGACCACCAAACAGTACAAACGGTAAATGGTTGGCTACTTCAATATTGCCTACACGAATAATTCCGGCCACAATTAATCCTCAGTAAATTCGGGTGAATGGATAACACAATCCATATTAACCTAAATTATTTATTCTACAAAAATGTCAGACATTCGTCCAAGTCAGTAAACAGCTTTGATGATTTAACATTTCACTAAACCTGTTATCATGACTTTAAATTTGTTTGTACATTAATATAGAATATCTGTGTCATTCAAGGCATAGGATGAAATTTCAGTTTCACGCTACAATAGCAGACATAAACAGACTGCAAAAACTGACATATGTTTTAACTTTCTGAAACAGGACTGATTTTGGTATATTTCACGCAGAAGCGCTTGCAATGGCTGTTTTTAAGTATGTTACTGTCGTCCATTACCTCCATGGTGTGGGCTGTGAGCCTGCCAGTAGACAGTGATGATACTGATGATGATATTCCGCCACCCAAAACCGGCCTGCTGCACAGATTACTGCACGGGCAGGAATCTGAGGAAAAAAAACAGCCTCAGACACCAAAAAGCCCTCGAGTTCCTGTAACCATAGATATTAACAATTCATCCTTAAAAAAACTGATTAATGATCATCTACCTTTGATTACTCAGCAATTGATTGAAGATCTGGATGATGAGCAGCTCAGTTTTCTGGCAGAAGAAGCACCGCAGCAAACGCAAACCATGCTGGAAACTCAAGGATACTTCAATGCTGAAGTTAATCTGGAGAAACAAAGTAATAGTTACATTATCCATATAAAGCCCGGTCCTCTGACCCATATTGAAAATGTCGACGTTTCTCTGATTGGTGACGTAACCAGTGATGATAATTTGACCAACTATTACAAAACTGCTATTGATAACTGGGTGCTGCCTGTAGGTGACCCGTTTACTCAGAGTAACTGGTCAGCAAGTAAATCTTCTGTTCTCAGCGCTATTGTGCGCAAAAAATATCCGCTGGCAACCATTAGCGCCAGCCGTGCAACTATTGATCCGCAAAAAAATAAGGCTGAACTGTCTCTCACAATTGACAGTAAGCAGCCTGTATACTTTGGTGATATTCACGTTAGCGGAAATGAACGATATCCTGTTTCAATCGTCACCGGTATGGCCGGTTTTGCTTCTGGCTCTCCCTATGATCTGGACAAACTTCTGGACTATCAGCAGGCACTGGAACAGGACAGCCATTATGGTAATGCCGTAGTCAGTGCAGATTTCGACCATATGGAAAATAATCAGGTGCCGGTTCTGGTGAAAATCAGTGAAATGCGCCGCCAGAAGCTGACCTTTGGTTTACGTTATGACACCAAAAACGGTCCGGGTTTTCGTGGTGGGTATGACCACTATAATGTTTTTCATAAAGGTTTTGTCGGTTCAACCTTGCTGGATACAGACCGCTATGAAACTACTTTCGGTTTAGGTCTGAGCCAGCCGCGTGACAATCGCGGTCACTACTGGACCAGCAATCTTAACTATACCTACTCTACTGTCCAGCATCTGGAAAGCCGCGCTCTATCCAGCGGGATGTGGAAAGTTCGAGACCGTGACGGAATTGATTCGCGGATCGGGATTGAATACGTTACTGAAAGCAGCAAAATTGAAAACGGACCTAATCTCGGACACAGCTATGCCACCATGGTGACAGCTTCATGGAAACGTCAGAACATAGAAACCCAGCTGCGACCGGCTAATGGTTATTATCTGGAAGGCAAAGTCGGCACCACTCTGGGCAAACTGATATCATCGGCATCCATGCAAAGAATAACAGCCAGTGGCGGCTACTATTTCACCCCTGAAAACAAAAAATACGGAACATGGTTTTTACGCAGCCAGATTGGCTATGTACATACCGGTGATGCAGTAAACGTACCTTCTGTGCTGATGTTCCGTGCCGGTGGCGCCAATAGCGTACGTGGTTATGAAATAGACAGTATCGGTATTAAAAGCTCACATAATTCAGTGTTACCTAACCGTACGCTGGCTGTAGCCAGTGTTGAATACCAGATTCCAGTGTATAAGGATTTTTCTCTGGCGCTTTTTCATGATGCCGGTTCGGTATCGAAAAACTTCAGCGACATGCAATGGCGTCATGGCAGCGGATTCGGAGTACGCTGGTTTAATCCGGTTGCCCCGTTTGCCTTTGATATAGCCTATGGCCATCATGATGAAAAATGGCGCTGGTCTATCAGTTTGGGAACTAAATTCTAATGGCTGAAACCACTATCAACTCAGGCGAAACACCAGTTCCCGCCACGCCGCCTTCCGTACCCCCGCGTAAACCACGCTGGAAATCATGGCTGAAAACCAGTCTGTATTCTCTTCTGGCTTTGTTTATTATTATTGTGGCACTATTATGCTGGCTGATTGGTACAGAATCCGGTCTGCGTTTTGGTGTACATACTGTCCCGAAATGGTTTGGTGTGCACATCCAGACAAAAAATCTGACTGGTAGTATCTGGCGCGGGTTTTCCGGCACAGATATTCACGTCAGCCATCGCGATTTTGACTTATCCATAGATAAAGTACGTCTTGACTGGAACAATCGTGAATTATGGCGACGTCGCTTCCACGTACGGCTGCTCGATGTTGGTAAAATTAATTATACAGACCATAGTGTACCCAAACCCAAGCCCGTTCCTACCCTACCCAACAGCATCAGCGTGCCATTACAAGTTATTATTGATAACATTCAGCTTGGTGGATTCACACTGGGTAAAAAAGAAACGCCAGTTTTACTTGCCAGCCAGGCCAGCTACACTTTTGACTATCACAAACATCAGCTTATTCTCAGTGAGCTGAATACACCATGGCAGAACATTCACGGCAATGCAGCTATTACTACTCAGACACCCTTTATACTGAGCGGACAGCTGAACGGTAGCGGCACTCTTGATAAAACTGCGGTTGAAAGTGCTGCACTCATCAAAGGCAGTCTGCAACAGCCAGATATATTTGCCCGCCTGGACGGCGGAAATATTCATTTCCGTACCCATGCCATCATCAGACCGTATGCACTGCAACTCAATCATAAAATCATCAGCCTGAATCTTCAAAGCCGCCATATTAATCCGGCTGCTTTTAATGCAAACTTACCATTTGCCGATCTGAATCTCAATTTAGATCTGGCACCCGTAAACAACGGCAAAGGTCAGCTTGCCGGACATATTAAGCTTGGGAATGAACAGCCACTGGCCTACAACGATGCCAAACATGGCGGTTTACCTGTACGCAGTATTGAAGGTGACATTAACATCGATAATAACGGCAAACTTATCTTACCGGCATTAACTACACGTCTGCTTCAGCAGGGACAAATCATCACCCGCGGAAATATCGATAGTGCATCCAGACAACTCGATATCAACAGCCAATTATTACGTATTTACGCCAGCGATGCTCTGGCTACACCACTACCCGGTTCACTTAATGGTCATATTCGTGTATCCGGTAGTTTCAACGGCCTGATTACCCAATGGCTTCTGTCCAGTGAAAAAGGCAACAGCGAAGGTTCGATTCAGATTATTACTGATGAACAGAAACATCAGCAAACCCTGATACTCGATAAACTGAACATCACCCCCAATGGCGGCGGCAGCTTTAATGCCAAAGGCAGTCTGGCACTGTATCAGAATAAAGCAATCCAGCTGGCCATCAACAGCAACAATTTTAATCCCGCCAAAGTTAATTCAGATTTTCCGGCAGGCAGTATCAACGGACATATCAACGTTAACGGACAATTGGGACAACAACCTGCCATTCAGGCAGACATGCTCTGGCATAACAGCATTCTTTCCGGCGCACCTCTTTCAGGCAAAGCTGTCATCCGCTATCGCAATCAGCATCTGGAACAGGCCAATATTAACCTCAATGCCGGCCCGAACCGGATAGTTACCAATGGCAGTTTTGGTAAAAAAGGTGACAAGCTCAATCTTGATATCAATGCACCCAATCTGGGATTATTTGGATTAGGCATGAAAGGTTTGCTCAGCACCAAAGGCTTTATCGCCGGAGAACCCAAAAAAATTACAGCAAATCTTACTGGTGCGGCACGCAACCTGCAAATTGCTCAACTACTTAACATTAATCAGCTGGATTTTAAACTTGTTGGTTCACCTGATATTAATCAGCCATTACTGGTTAACCTGAATGCAGATCATATCAGCATCGCCGGCAGCACCAGCGAAAAACCCACGATCATTAACAGTACCGACATCAAAATCAATGGCCGCGGCAGCCAGCATCAGCTTCAGGGTAGCAGTAATCTGACTCTGGATGGCAAAGCTTACCATTTTAATCTCAATGCGCATGGTGGTCTGGACCAGCATTATCAGTGGCGCGGGCGAGTTAATGCTCTGGATATAAGTGGCGCACTTAATTTGAAACTGCTCAATCCTATACAGCTTGAGGCCGGAACCGAGCATGTCAGCATGCAAAATGCACGCTGGGCTGCATTGAATGGTAACTTAACTCTGAATAATCTGAACTGGGATAAAGATAAAGGTCTGATTACCCGTGGTTCAGCCAGCAATCTGGCTTTGCACGAATTACACAACGTCATAGAATTACCCGTAGAGCAAAACCTGATCATTGGTGGCGACTGGAACTTCAGTTACAGTCGCCACATGCAGGGCTATCTTAAACTATACCAGCAGGGCGGTGACATTACCCTGCCACAGCATCAGCAGAAACTTGGCTTACAAAATGTACGTCTGGATGCACAATTCCAGAACGGTCATATCAATAATCATCTGAGTGGTATTACCCGTTATGGAACTACAGATGCCACACTGGTTATTACTCCTGACAATAACGGCAAAGTCAGTACTGCCCCCATCAGCGGGCGTATAAAACTTGATAGCCCGGATCTGAGCACTATTCGCAATCTTCTTCCCATTGGTATGCAGCTTAAGGGCAATATGCATGCCGAAGCCGGTATCAGCGGACATCTGAATGAACCTCTGCTTAATGGTACGCTTACCGGTAATAACCTTTACTACCGAGATCAGGCCAACGGTACTATTCTTGAAAATGGCAACCTTAAAAGCCACTTTCAGGGGCGGCGCTGGTTAATTGACAATCTTAGTTTTGCGCGCCGTGATGGAACTATTAAACTCAGTGGCGTAGTAGATATGACCAAACTCACTCCAGATATTAACGTTACTGCCCACTTTGACCATTACAACATTTTTGATCAGATAAACCGTCGCCTTACCATAAGCGGAAATACTCAGCTACTGTATACTATTGCACACGGAATTGTTCTGAACGGCAAACTAAAAGTCGATAAAGGCCTCTTTGGTATGCAAAAATCAGGAATGCCACAGTTAGATGACGATGTTGTCGTACTGGGTCGCGAAAAGACAGCAGAACAGCAACGCCCTACACCGATCCGGCTCAATCTCGATTTAGACATGAATGATGCTTTCCGTTTCAGTGCTGAAGGGATTGATGTTCTGCTTGGCGGTCAGCTTACCGCTACTGCCAATCCGGGCAGCACAGTTCAAATTGTTGGTACAGTAAACGTTGTTCGCGGACAATATAAAGCTTACGGACAGGATCTGGTTATTCAGCATGGCAGTACCATTTCTTTCGTAGGTCCGATGGATAATCCCAATTTGAAAATACGTGCCAAACGCCGTTATTCACAAGTTGGTGCGGGTGTTGAAGCACTCGGACGGCTGGATAGCCCGCGTATTAATCTGATAGCCAATGAAGCCATGAGTGAAAAAGACAAACTATCGTGGCTGATACTCAATCGTCCCAGCAGCGGCAGCGCCGGTGACGAAGCCGCCATTGCAGCTGCGGCCAGTGCCTGGCTTGCCGGAGGCCTGAATGACAAGCTTGGTTTACTTGACGAAATCGGCCTTACCAGCCAGCAAACCCGAAATAGTCAGACTGGCGAAATGAATCCTGCAGAACAGGCCATCACAATCGGTAAACATCTATCTAACAATCTTTATATCAGCTATCTGTATGGAATTGAAAGTGCGACCCAGACTGTCAGCATTACCTATCAGATTAGCCGTGCACTGCAAAGCATTGTGCGCGTAGGTACCGGATCGGCCGGAGGTGAAATCCGCTATACCCACCGTTTTGATTAAATCATCACTGATAAAAATGTTCAGAGTATACAACCGACACATGGTTTAAAATACTCTGAACATTTTATATATTGCTTTAATTATAAAAATAAATAAATTATATTATTTAATTAATTTTATATGTAAATATTTGTTATAATAATTTTATTATGGAAAAAATAGAAAAAATACTCTTGTCAGTGGCTGCCATAGTTTTTAGCGTTTCGATTATAGTTTTAACTCTATCCGATGCGAAATTTATTTTCGGGCTTGCCAAACACGGAAAAGAAACATTAGCTACGGTAATAGATACCAAATCCCAAGACGAAGGACGTGGGATAGTCCTCCATATACTGACAGTAGAATACACCGACAACTATAATAAAACCTATATCAAAAATGATATTAAAACCTATAAAAACTTAAATCCTGGCGATAAAATTACAATTATTTATAATAAATTTTCTCCTCAGGTAGCCGATATCAAAGGCAACCATAACCGTAAAAATAATTTTTCTGCAGAACTATTCGCCTCCTTTATGATTATCATTGCTGCAATTTATTATTATCAGGAATTTAAATTCAATCCAAATTATTGGAAATTTAAAAAAAGATATTAGTATCAGTTTTAGATAAAAAAATAGTGTATTGAATTTACTAACGAGAAACAATATCTTTTTTACTGAATAATTATTTCCTTTAAAGAAACAGAATGAACACATTACAAAATGTGTAGGTTTTTGGTTACCTAGTAGAGACAGAGCAGCTTTACTAATGAATCCTACAGAACAGGTCATCACAATCGACAAACATCTGTCTAATAATCTTTATATCTGTTATCTGTATGGAATTGAAAGTGCGACCCAGATCATCAGCATCATCTATCAGATTAGCCGTGCACTGCAAAGCATTGTGTGCATAGGTACCGGATCGGCCGGAGGTGAAATCCGCTATACCCGCCGTTTCGATTAAGTCATCACTGATAAAAATGTTCAGAGTTCACAACCGGCACATGGTTTAAAATACTCTGAACATTTTATATACTACTTGAATTGTAAAAATAAATAAATTATATTAGTACAATGAATTTTATATATAAATATCTGTTATTAGCTCCTTATTATGAAAAAAATAAACAAAATAATAATAATATCCTGCTATATCAGCTTTATAGTCCTTACCGCACTATATATGGCTGTAACTTTCTCCGATGCGAAAATTATTTTCGGACTTGCCAGACATGGGGAAGAAACATTAGCTACGATAGTAACTAGCGAATCCTATGTCTATAGAAATCGTGAATATTATTTAGTAACAGCCGAATTTACTGATAAATATAATAAAACTTATATTACAAATACTATCAAAACCGAAAATAGCTTGAAGCCTGGCGATAAAATTACAATTATTTATAATAAATTTTCTCCTCAAGTTGCCGATCGCAAAGACAACAGTTTGCGCAAAAAGAAATTTAATATAAATTTATATATTTGCTTTATTTTTATTATTCTTACAATTCAAGGGTATCAGGAATTCAAATCCAGTCCAAATTTTTGGAGATCCAAAAGAAAATATAAGCATAAGCTTTAAGTAAAAATTTAATACAAAATAAATAATCTTTTTTCTAAAGATATTAGCTTATATTCTTGAAAAAAATCCAATCTATTCCAATTTAACTTTTATCAGACATAATTCCAGGTTTATAATAATTATTTCAGCAGATACATAAACTTATTACTGACACCTGTGTCTACTGAAAATGCCAATTAAGTAACAATCTGCAATTATTTAAACCTATTTTCTGTCTTAAAACGACCAACAACAGTAAACCACTCAGCCCTCACAAACAGACCCGTCAGCAACAGAAAACTTCCTAATCATTCCAGCATATCAGCAACACCAATTATCGAAATGCTATTGATCCAGTCTCGTCAGTTATAAAAATCGCCATTATCAGAATATTGTGCGCATAGGTACCGAATCAGCCGGAATGAAATTCGTTATATCCGCCGTTTTGATTAAGTCATCACTGATAAAGATGTTCAGAGCACACAACCGACACATGGTTTGAAATACTCTGAACATTTTATATATTGCTTGAATTGTAAAAATAAATAAATTATATTATTTAATTAATTTAATATGTAAATATTTATTATTATTCTTTATATTATGAGTAAAATAGAAAAAATCCTCTTGTTAGTGGTTGCCATATTTTTTAGCTTTAAGATTATAGGTACAACTTTATATGATGCAAAATTACTTTTCATACTTTCCAGATACAGTGAAGAAACATTCGCTACGGTAATAGATTCCAAAGAATCTATCTTTTCCTCAAGAAAAACTGGGGAAGTCTATATACTGACAGTTATATATACCGACAAACACAATAAAACTTATATTACAAATATTCGTAGCGATTATCACTTATCTCCTGGTAATACAATTAAAATTATCTATAGTAAATTTTTTCCTAAAGTAGCAGATATCAAAGGCAATCATAGCCGTAAATTTGAGTTTTATTGTTATTTATTTTTATCTTTTATGATTATTATTACTGCAATTTATTATTATCGAAAATCTAAATCAACTCTGGATTATTGGAAATCTAAAAAAAGATATTAGCATCAGTTTTAAATAAAAAAATTTAGTACAAAATAAATAATCTTTTTTCTAATGAAATTGGCATATATTCCTAAAAAATCCAATCCATTCCAATTAAACCTTTATAACTCTTATCAGACATAAATCCAGGTTTATAATAATTATTTCAGCAGATACATAAAATTATCGCTAGCACCGGCATCTGCTTAAAATGCCATTTAAGTAACAATCTGCAATTATTGAAACCGATTTTCCGTCTTAAAAATGACCACCGCCGGCAACAGAAAACTTCCCAATCATTCCTGCATACCAGCAACACTTATTATCGAAAATAACGCTATTAATCCATTCCCGTCAGTCATTGAAAATCGCCGCTATAAAAATTTTGCCGTGGCATGCTGTATGTATAAAAATGCTGCGACTATACATAGTAACCCCAAAGCAAACTCAGCCTCCATAGTATGAATCTTATCTATCTTAAACATAGTAATTTCTGCCATTCATTCATAAAAAACATGAAAATAGTGTATTGAATTTACTAAAAAGAAACGATATCATTTTTATTCAATAATTATTTCCTTTAAAGAAACAGAATGGACACATTACAAAGCATGTGGGTTTTCCGTTACGTAGTAGAGTTAGGCAGCTTCACTAAAGCAGCTGAATTTATGGATATTTCTACTGCGATGGCCAGTAAACACCTGCATCATCTGGAAAAAAACATACAGGCTAAACTACTCAACCGTACCAGCCGTCGCATCAGCCTTACCGAAGCCGGACAGGAATACTATCATCGCTGCGTAGAAGCACTGGATACACTTACCGAAGCCAAACGTATTGCACAGGCGGGGACAGTCAAACCGCAGGGCTTACTTAAAATTACCGCTCCTAACTGGTGTGCTTCACGTCAGTTTAGTGAAATTCTGTCAGAATACCGGCAGCAATTTCCGGAAGTAAGTTTATCCATCAACCTGGACAGCCGGCGTACCGATCTGGTTGCAGAGGGTATCGATCTTGCTTTACGTGTCACCAATAACCCTGAACCCAATCTCATTGTTAAACCCATTACCCGCATTGATTTTTTATGGGTAGCCAGCCCGAAATATCTGCAAAAATACGGCATGCCGCATACTGTAGCAGACCTGAAACAGCATTATGGACTGTTACCACAATACGTTCATCTTGATTTACCGCTTATTCCTGCCTGTACCAGTAACAGTGCTCTGCTAATACACAAGATGGCGCTTAATCATATGGGACTGGCATACTTGCCTGAATGGATGGTAAGAGAAGATATACAACAAAAACGTTTAGAAATCATCGAACACATCGCTTGTCCGGAAAGCCATACACTGTATGCAGCCTATATGAATCGTGAATTTCTCAGCGCTAAAGTGCGCAGTTTTATTGATTTTCTGGCAGAAAAATTTGAAACTGCTAAAAACCGCTAAAATCCAATAAAAAGTCTAAGGGGAGAACAATATGCTCAGCCACGATAATGCCATCAGCTTTTTACAGCAATTATTTCGCTATACTATCGAAGAAGCCAGTCCGGTGAATAAAATGAGTAACTGGTTACCACAGACCAATCCATGCGGACGAGTGATAGTTGTCGGTGCAGGCAAAGCTGCTGCTGCCATGGCGGCTGAATGGGAAAGAATCTGGCCGCAAGACTATCCGCCATTATCCGGTGTCGTTGTTACCCGCTACGGACACACTACCCCTACAAAGCACATCAAAGTACTCGAAGCCAGTCATCCCCTGCCGGACACTGCCGGACAGGCTGCTGCTCAGGCCTTACTTAATGCTGTTAGCGGACTAAATCCGCACGATCAGGTATATTATCTCGTTTCCGGCGGTGCTTCCGCTCTAACCACACTGCCTGTTAGCAGCATTACACTGGCTGATAAGCAATATATTAATCGCCAGTTACTTAGTAATGGTGTTCCCATAGACGCCATGAATACACTGCGGAAACATCTTTCTCGCATCAAAGGCGGTCGACTGGCTGCCGCAGCAGCACCAGCACATATCACCACTCTGGCTATTTCAGATGTAGTTGGTGATGATATCAGTACCATAGGCTCTGGCGCAGGTGTGCCCGATCCTACCACGCTGGCTGATATTAAACGTATCGTAAATCAATACCAAATCGACCTCCCCGCAAGTGTTATCACCTATTTAAACAAAGCTGATGCAGAAACACCTAAAAATCTTCCAAACAGCAGTGCTCACATAATTATTAACCCTGATCAGGTATTTACTGCCGTGCAAAATTGGGCAATCAATCAGGAAGTTGAAGTACTGTATCTGGGAGACCGTATAGGTGGCGAAGCACGGGAGGTGGCTCAGGTGATGGCCGGAATCGCTCTATTTCAGCAAAACCGGCATCAACGCAGTAAACCTTTGCTGATTCTCAGCGGTGGAGAAACCACTGTTACCCTGAACCGGCAACAAGGACGCGGCGGTCGTAACACTGAATTTTTACTAGCACTGGCTATTGCTCTGAATGGAGCAAACAATATTTATGCACTGGCGGCCGATACAGATGGTATTGATGGCAGCGAAGATAATGCCGGAGCATGGATAACACCTGATACATTACTCCGTGCTGAACAGGGCCGAATATCAGCACACGACATGCTGAATAATCATAATGCATATGATTTTTTTAGCACAACCGGACAACTACTGGTGACAACCCCGACATTAACCAATATTAATGACTTTCGTGCGATCTTAGTGCTGTAAATTAAATAATAGTAAAAACTAACCTGATAAATTGTTGTTAATAAATAATATATTTTTATCAGACATACAGTAGTTAATTGCTCTAAACTATACAGATTTACTCATTTCTGAATTTTTCCGCGCGCAAAATCTACTGCCATAGTGACAGCTGCTTTGGCTTGCGGACTATTTTTCCAGCAGCTGCTGCCAACCAGACTGGCTGCCTGCTCAGTGATATCCTGCGGGTTTGCAAGGGCAAGCTTATCCAATGAATCAATACCCATCTGCTCCAGACGCATAATTACCTTTTCTCCTACCCCTTTTACAGTAAGCAAAGCCGCTTTTTCAGTTTCAGTAAATGCCATTTATTTCCCTTTTATGAATATAATAACTTCAATATGATTTAAAATACTATAAATATCAGTCACAAAGCAAACTGAAAAATAATCAGATTCAATCTTAAAACAGTCAGTTCTTAATACTCATTTTGATAAAAGTATTCAGGCAATAAAATCAGTATTTAGCTTGTCCCTGTCTGATTCAGACCTGAAAAAAGCGAGTACTCAACTCGCTTTTTTACATAATATTCAGAACCATTGTCCGAAACGGCGAATATACCAGCGTTTCACTATCTGAGTCACAATACAGTAACAACCCAGTGTCAGTACCAGCCAGGGGAAATATTGCCATGGCAGCGGTACCAGCCCGATCCAGCTGCTAATCGGCGAAAACGGAATATAAATACCAATAGCCATAATTAACCCTGTCATCAGCAATACCGGTAAAGCAGCAGTACTTTGTACAAACGGTATTCTGCGGGTACGCAGCATATGTACTACCAGAGTCTGTGACAATAAACCTTCTACAAACCAGCCGGAATGAAACAGATTCTGCACTTCTGGCGCATTAGCATGGAACACAAACCACATCAGCGCAAAAGTACTGATATCAAATATAGAGGAAATAGGACCGATAAACAGCATAAAACGGCTGATATTGGATACATCCCATTTACGCGGTTTACGCAAAAATTCCTCATCCATTTTATCCCATGGCAGTGATAGCTGAGAAAAATCATACAGAAGATTCTGAATCAGTAACTGAATAGCCAGCATAGGCAGAAATGGCAGGAACGCACTGGCAAACAATACAGAAAACACATTGCCAAAATTAGAGCTGGCAGTCATATTCAGATATTTAATAATATTGCCAAAAGTTTCACGTCCTTTGATTACGCCCTCTTCCAATACCATCAGACTTTTTTCCAGCAGAATAATATCAGCCGATTCCTTAGCAATATCAGTAGCTGTATCCACAGAAATACCGACATCGGCATCGCGCAGAGCCGGAGCATCATTGATACCGTCACCAAGAAAACCGACTGTATGTCCGTTTTCCTGAAGCAGACGAATAATGCGTGATTTCTGTAATGGTGTAAGTTTAGCAAATACAGTGTGTTTTTCCAGCAGAGGTTTCAGTTCCTCATCACTTAGAGCCTCAATTTCACTACCTAGTAAAGGCTGTCCGGCTTCAATTCCTACTTCATAACAAATCTTACGGGTAACAATCGCATTATCACCAGTTAAAACCTTAACAGCCACACCATTTTCACTCAGCGCAGCAATAGCCTGTGCAGCACTGTCTTTCGGCGGATCAAGAAATGTCAGAAAGCCGAACAGAGTAAGCTCAGTTTCATCAGCAACTGCATATTGTGCTTTCTGGGCTTCAGCAGTAATGTATTTTTTACCAATCGCCAGTACCCGAAAGCCTTCCTTATTATAGCTTTCAGCTAAAGCCAGCAATTGTTCCCGCCGCGCTGCATCTAATGGCAAATATTCTCCGTGCTCATAAACACGGCTGGAAATAGACAGCATTTCTTCCACTGCGCCCTTACAAATCAGCACATGGCGCTGTTCTTCATCCTGTAAAACCACAGATAAACGCCGGCGAATAAAATCAAACGGTAATTCATCAATTTTATGATAACCACCATCGCTGATACCCGCCCTGTTTTCAGGCTCCTGTGCAAAACGCACAATGGCTTTATCCATCAGATTTTTCATACCGCTCTGATAGGAACTGTTTAACCAGGCCAGTTGCAAAACTTCACTATCATTATTGCCATGAATATTCGTGTAATGCTCAAGAATAATTTTATCCTGAGTTAATGTACCGGTTTTATCTGTACATAAAATATCCATTGAACCGAAATTCTGAATAGCACTCAGGCGTTTTACCACTACCTTACGCCGTGCCATGGCCATAGCACCTTTAGCCAGATTGGCACTGACAATCATGGGCAGCATCTCAGGAGTCAGCCCGACAGCAACAGCAAGTGCAAACAGGGCAGCATCACCCCAGTCTCCCTTAGTGAAGCCATTAATCAGCAACACCACCGGTACCAGAACCAGCATAAAACGAATCAGCAGATGGCTTACACTGTTTACACCGCGATCAAACGCAGTCTGGCTGCGTGTACCGACAATGGATTTGGCCAGAGAGCCAAAATAGGTATCATTTCCTGTTGCCACAACCACAGCTTTAGCCGTACCACTGACAATATTAGTACCCATAAAGCAGATATTTTCTGCATCCAGCGGATCAGCTAATAATGGCTGCTCTTCAATAGCTAGCGAGCTATTCATGCCAAGAGTATCAGATTTCTCTACCGGAATAGACTCACCGGTCAGTACGGCCTGACTGATAAACAAATCACGTGATTCAATCAGACGCACATCAGCCGGTACCATATCGCCGGCAGATAACAAAATAATATCTCCCGGTACTACTTCTTTAATCGGTACTTCAAGCTGTTCTGCATTGATATCTCTATGGCTGCGGCGCACTACTGTAGCAGTGGTGCTGATCATGGATTTCAGCGCCTGTGCAGCCTTATTGGAACGATATTCCTGCCAGAAACTGAGTACACCACTGAGCAGAACCATTACCAGAATTATTGTAATACCGCTCACACTGGTTTCTTCGCCATTATGCAAAGGAATCAGATAATCAGTGAAAAAGCTTACCAAAGCCAGCGCCAGTAAAACAAAAATAAACGGATTTTTAAAGGCTAGTAATAATTGCAGCCAGACTGATGGTGCTTTATCGTGCACTACATCATTATTGCCAAAACTGATCAGTCTTTCTTTAACATCCTGCTCAGTCAGACCATTTAAACTGGTCTGTAAATTAGACAGCGTACGGTCAAGACTATTGCGGGACTCCAGCACAGCCTTGATTACTACTGGTTGAGAAATGATTTTTTTGAATTTTTTCATAAACAGTACCTCACCGACCATGATGTTTCCCGGTCGGCAGATACTGTTAACCCGGAAACATCAACGGCCTTGTTGCAGTTGTTGTTTTAATAAAATAAACGGTCGACTCGAATCTTCTTCCATTGTTTTATTCCCGGTTAAATAATCAGATACCTAATAAATAGAATTAAGCACACCTTACTGAAATAACAGCCTTCCCTTCTTTATTCCGTCTGAATAACTAAAAAATCTGAAAGACAGCAATATTTCAGCAAGATAGCGTTTATACATATTTGTGATGTCAGCGTCAATTATATTTACGCTATACAAAACAAAAAACAATATTATTCACAATATATAATATTAATAACAATAATACGCACATAAAACAGACAAATTTAAAAATAAATATACGCAGCAAAATAGCAATAAAATTATGCTATTAACATAATAATCAAATTAGAAAAGACTGCTCTGTTTTACGTTCAGATAATCATATAACGGTTTAGGGATACCATACGCATTCAGATTATCAGCTGATACCCATTCACCAGTTATTGCAGAAGATGCAGCATCCTGCCCGGTATTTATCTGAGCAGCAAAAGGCAGAATATGCAATTGACGATGAGTTAAACGATGACTGAATTCAATACCTTCTGTTAAATCTTCAGCAGTACAACCAAATTTTGCTGCAAGTTGATACAAATCATCCAGACTGTCTGCACATGGTACACACCATAAACCACCCCATATTCCTTTGGCAGAACGTTTATGTAAAAATATCGCACCATCACAGTTACGTAAAACCAGCCAATATAGCGATAAATTTTTTACACTTACAGCTTTTTTCTTACGCGGTAATTCAGCAATACGGTTCTGGGCATATGCCTGACACAGATCGTTCATCGGACATGAACAGCATATTGGCTTACTGCGCTTACATACCGTTGCTCCCAAATCCATCAACCCCTGAATATAAGCCGGCATATCTGCTGCATTAAGTGGCAGCAAGGCTTCTGCTTTGCGCCAGAGCTGATCTTCAAAAGTTTTATTCGCAATATCACCGTCCAGAGCAAAAACCCGGCACAATACCCGCTTTACATTACCATCCAGAATGGTTTCGCGTGCATCAAAGCAAAATGCAGCAATCGCTGCTGCCGTACTGCGACCTACACCACATAAAGATTGTAATTCCACACGACTGTGTGGAAAATTTCCCGAAAATTCAGATATAACTTGCCTGGCAGCCTTATGCAAATTGCGTGCACGACTGTAGTAGCCCAGCCCTTGCCACAAACCCAGCACTTCATCTTCATCAGCCGCCGCCAGTGCCCGGACATCAGGAAATGCAGCCAGAAAGCGCGGATAATAATCAAGTACCGTGGACACCTGCGTTTGCTGCAACATAATTTCCGATAACCATACCTTATATGGTTCACGACACTGCCATGGCAGACCATGCCGGCCATGCTGATGCTGCCAGCTTACCAGACGAGGAGCAAACTCCGCCTCCCGCACAGCTTGTTTATTCATAACACCCTAATTTAACATAAAAATCATGATAAGCCTGAATAATTCAGGTAATAAACTAATATGGGTGATTATAGACATAAAACAAGAATCTGCTTTAGAAAAGCAAAATTATTTCATAATCATAAACAGAGAAATATTATAAATACGGTGAAATTTCATGATATAAAATTTAAATAACAGTGACTACTTATTAAAATCTACTGTTAAAAAATTTCAGAATTCATAGTTTTAAAATAAAAAATAATATCCATGATAACCAATATGGTTTTATTTCAATTGATTGTATATTTCACATGCTTCCTGATTACCATTTTTACAGCTCTTACCGAATAATTCTTTAGCTATCCGTTTATTTTGTTTGACACCGGTACCATTCAAAAACATATAGGCCAGATTATACTGAGCATCTGCATTTTCCTGTTTAGCCGCCAGCTGATAATATCTGGCTGCTTTTGCAAAGTCCTGTTTCACTCCTTCACCATTCTCATACATATTAGCTAAGCTATTTTGTGAGAACGAATCTCCCTGGTCGGCAGCCAATTGGTAGTATTTTAATGATTTTATAAAATCTTGTTTAACACCCTCTCCCTCCCTATACAAATACCCCAAATGAGCCTGAGCACCAATTTTTCCCTGATCTGCCGCTAATTGAAAATATTTGACAGCCTCTTCATAATTCTGTTCTATCTCTGTACCTTTGAAATACATTAATCCCATATTATATTGCGCAGCTGCCAAGCCCTTTTTAGCAGCAAGACGATAACACTGAGCAGCTCTCTGATAATCTTGTTCAATACCCTTACCATTAAACAACATCAGCCCTAAATTATAGATAGCGTAAGAATACCCTTTTTTGGCTGCCAGTTTATAATATTTAACTGATTTAGAATAATCAGCCGGGACAATCTGACCAAACTCATAAATTACACCCAGATTATATTGTGCAATTGCATTACCCTGATCAGCCGCTAATTTATAATATTTAATAGCTTCGGTATCATTTTGTTCAATACCACCATAGCCATATCTGTAATATGCACCAAGATTAAATAGTGCTTCCGGACTGTTCTTTAATGCTGCAAGATGAAAGTACTTTAAGGCTTGTTTGTGATTCTGTTTGACGCCTGAACCTTCGCTATACATCATACCCAGATTAGTCAGAGCATCGGCATGTCCTTGTTTAGCAGCCAGTTGATAATACTTAAATGCCTGCGCAAAATTTTGTTCTACCCCTATACCATTATAGTAAACATATCCTAAATGAAACTGTGCATTTATATTTCCTCTATCAGAGGCTAGCTGATAATAATATATAGCTTTATCATAATCCTGCTGAAGACTATTACCTTTTTCATACATGTTTGCCAGACTGAGCAAAGCATCTTCATTCCCTTGTTCAGCAGATAACCGGCAATAATAAAATGCCTTTGTAAAATCCTGTTTTACTCCTTCTCCATAGTAATACATCACGCCTAAATTATATTGAGCACCACTATCACCTTGTTCAGATGCTAACTTAAAATAGTTAAAAGCATTAATATAATTCTGCTCAACGCCTGCACCCTTGTAATACATTAATCCAACAGTAAATTGGGCATTAACATCTCCTTTTTTTGCCGCTTCCAGAACACATAAAAAATTATCTGAACTTTTTGTTTCCATCTTCTTATTATTCCTTTTACAGTAAGCTTTTAAACTTTTTCAGAATATTTTTATCTGCAAATATAAATAACCTCAATCACAGAGATCAATAATAAAAAAGTTATATAGCATTCAGACATCATCAAAGATTTTTGTACTACTTTTTTATAAATTTTCTGAAAATACTTTTATTTCTTTATTCCAAAACCATTTTCTTCATAAGCTCCAGATTATGCTGAGCTCCAGAGTGTCCTTGTTCTGCCGCCAGATTAAAGTACTCATATGCCTCTGCATAATTTTGCTCTGCTCCTTCACCATTTATATACATAAAACCCAGAGCAAATTGTGCATCACTATTTCCTTGTTCCGCAGCTGGCTTATAATATTCAAGACTTTTAATGAAGCTTTGTTCTACACCTTTACCATAATAATACATACTACCTGCATAATATTGAGCGATAGGATTCCCTTGCTCAGCGGCAGCCAGATAATACTCAAATGCTTTTGCATAATTCTGTTCTACACCATCACCGTTTTCATATAAAATACCTAAATTAATTTGTGCATCACTATTTCCCTGTTCTGCAGCCAGCTTATAATATTTATATGCCTCCGCATAATCCTGAGCAACACCTTCACCAGTTTTATAAATATATCCTAAAGTAAATTGTGCCTTACTATTACCCTGTTGCGCTGCTAACTGATAGTATTCAATACTTTTAGTATAATTTTGTTCTACGCCTTTTCCATAGTAATATAAATTAGCTAAGTTATACTGGGCAGTAACATCTCCTTGCGCAGCTGCAGCTGAATAATACTCAACCGCCTTTTCATAATTTTGCTCTACACCATAGCCGTTGTAATATAAAAATCCTAATTTACTTTGGGCAATATCAACTCCCTGTGCAGCTGCAGCCAAATAATACTCAGCTGCCTTTTCATAATTCTGCTCTACACCATAACCATCTTCATACAATATACCTAAATTACTCTGAGCATTTGCATTTCCCTGTGCAGCTGCAGCTGAATAATACTTAGCTGCCTTTTCATAATTCTGCTCTACACCATAACCATCACTATACAATATACCCAGATTACATTGAGCGGAAGCATCCCCCTGTGCAGCTGCAGCCGCATAATATTCAGCTGCCTTTTCATAATTCTGCTCTACGCCATAGCCCTCGCTATACAATAAACCTAAATTGAATTGTGCATCGATATTTCCCTGTTCGGCAGCCAATCTATAGTATTTATATGCTTCTGCATAATTTTGCTCTGTTCCTTCTCCACCCTCATACATAACACCCAGAGCAAATTGTGCATCCGCATTCCCCTTTCGAGCCGCTTCCAGAGTATTTAAAAATTTATCTGATTTTTTAGTTTCCATCTTTTTATTATTCCTTTTACAGTAAGCTTTTAAATTTTTTCAGAATATTTTTATCTGCAAATATAAATAACCTCAATCATAGAGATCAATAATAAAAAAGTTATATAGCATTCAGACATCATCAAAGATTTTTGTACTACTTTTTTATAAATTTTTTGAAAATACTTTTATTTCTTTATTCCAAAACCATTTTCTTGCATAAGCTCCAGATTATGCTGAGCTCCAGAGTGTCCTTGTTCTGCCGCCAGCTTATAGTATTTATATGCCTTTGTATAATTTTGCTCCGTTCCTTCACCATCCTCATACATAAGACCAAGAGCAAATTGTGCATCACTATCTCCCTGTTCCGCAGCTAGCTTATAATATTCAATACTTTTAATATAGCTTTGTTCTACACCTCTACCATAATAGTACATACTACCTGCATAATATTGAGCGATAGGATTTCCTTGCTCAGCGGCAGCCAGATAATACCTAAATGCTTTTTTATAATTCTTTTCTACACCATCACCGTTTTCATATAAAATACCTAAATTAATTTGTGCATCAATATTTCCCTGTTCAGCAGCCAGCTTATAATATTTACATGCCTCTGTATAATTTTGCTCCTTTCCTTCTCCTTTTGCATACATAAGACCCAGAGCAAATTGTGCATCGCTATTGCCTTGTTGCGCAGCTAACTGAAAATATTCAAAGCTTTTAGCGTAATTCTGTTCTCTACCTTTACCGAAATAATACAAATCACCTAAGTTGAATTGTGCATCAATATTTCCCTGTTCTGCTGCAAACTTATAATATTTGTATGCTTCTGCAAAATCTTGTTCTATTCCCCGTCCACATTCATATATAACACCCAGTTTATTTTGGGCATCGCTATTACCCTGTTGCGCAGCTAATTTATAATATTTAATACTTTTAATGTAATTTTGTTCTACACCTTTACCGAAATAATACAAATCACCTAAATTACACTGTCCAGTGGCATTTCCATGCTCAGCAGCTGCTGCAATATACTCAAATGCTTTTGCATAATCCTGTTCTACACCAAAACCATACTTATATAAAATACCTAAATTAATTTGTGCATCAATATTTCCCTGTTCAGCAGCCAGTCTATAGTATTTATATGCTTCAGTATAATCTTGTGCTGTCCCCTCTCCATCTCTGTACATATTACCCAGATGAAATTGCACATCACTATCACCTTGTTGCACAGCTAATCGATAATACTTAATTGCTTTTGCATAATTCTGTTCTACACCCTTACCCTCATAATACAAAGTGCCTAAATTGATTTGTGCCCTAATATTTCCTTGTTCAGCAGCCAGCTTAAAGTATTTATATGCTTCTGCATAATTTTGCTCTGTTCCCTTACCCTTCTCATACATGATACCCAAAGTAAATTGGGCATCACTATTTCCCTGTTCCGCAGCTGACTTATAATATTCAATACTTTTAATGAAGCTTTGTTCTACACCTTTACCATAATAATACATACTACCTGCATAATATTGAGCGCTAGGATTTCCTTGCCCAGCGGCAGCCTGATAACACTCAAATGCTTTTGCATAATTCTTTTCTACACCATCACCGTTTTGATATAAAATACCTAAATTAACTTGTGCATCACTATTTCCCTGCTTGGCAGCCAGCTTATAGTATTTATATGCTTCTGCATAATTTTGCTCTGTTCCCTTACCTTTCTCATACATGATACCCAGAGTAAATTGAGCATCACTGTCACCCTGTTGCGCAGCCAACTGACAATACTCAAAGCTTTTAGTGTAATTTTGTTCTGTACCTTTACCGAAATAATACAAATCACCTAAGTTATACTGAGCAATAGCATCTCCCTGCTTAGCCGCAGCTGCATAACATTCAAATGCTTTTGCATAATCCTGTTCTACACCATCACCATTTTCATACAATAGACCTAAATTATACTGAGCAATAGCATCTCCCTGTGCAGCTGCAGCTGCATAATATTCAGCTGCCTTTTCATAATTCTGCTCTACTCCATAACCCTCACTATAAAATAAACCTAAATTGACTTGTGCTCCAATGTTTCCCTGTTCGGCAGCCAGCCTATAGTATTTATATGCCTCTGCATAATTTTGTTCTGTTTCTTCTCCGTTCTCATACATAAAACCCAGGTTAAATTGGGCATCCGCATCTCCTTTTTGAGCCGCTTCCAGAGTACTTAAAAATTTATCTGATTTTTTTGTTTCCATATACTTATTATTCCTTTTACAAGATTGCTTTTAAAATATTCTCAATTTATTGTATTTATAAAATACAGATAAACCTAAACGCTGATACCAATAACAAAAATAGTCATCATTTTGTATATCATTAGCAATCATTCTTAATATTTGTATTGAGTATAAACAGTGAATATAAAAAATCTGCTTTTAAAATATCGGATTTCAGACTTTTTTAAATATCATTAATCATCGAATTAATTCTATTTAATTTTTCAATCATACTTTAATACAGTAATGTTTATTCAGCCTGAATACTACGCTTTATTTCTTCCATCAGTTTTAGATTAATCACTGATAAAATCTACGTGTCCCCGTTTTTTTGTATACCGCGCTTCTTTTGATCAGTTGCCGGGCAATGCGTTTATTTTTTTTCACACCCTGACCATCGGCATACATTATTCCTAAATTGTGCCATGCCTCTGTTTCACCTCGTTTTGCTGCCAAACAAAAGTAATATACTGCTTTCATATAATTCTGCCGTACACCATTTCCTGAGAGAAACATAAGTCCTAACTTATTTAGTGCTCCACTATGTCCTTTTCTGGCGGCTGAATAAAAATAATCCCTTGCTATTTTAAAATTTTGTTTTATTCCCTTACCTTCAGCATACATGCATCCCAGTTCATTCTCGGCATTAACATACTTTTGCGTAGCTGCTTGTAAATAATATTTATAAGCATTAATCTTACTCAGTTTTACTCCAAGACCTTTACAATACATCAAACCTAGTTGATATTGTGATTCACCATAGTTTTGTTGCGCAGCTAACTGATGATATTTAAAACTTTTGTTGTAATTTTTTTCTACACCTCTACCATAGCAATATAAATTACCTAAATTACTCTGGGCAACAGCATGTCCCTGTGTAGCTGCTGCTAAATAATACTCTGCTGCCTTTTCATAATTCTGCTCTACACCATCGCCATTTTCATACAATACACCTAAATTACACTGAGCATTTGCATTTCCCTGTGCTGCTGCAGCTGAATAATACTCTGCTGCCTTTTCATAATTCTGCTCTACACCATAACCATTTTCATACAATATACCTAAATTATACTTAGCAACAGCATATCCCTGTGCTACCGCTGCTGAGTAATACTCTGCTGCCTTTTCATAATCCTGCTCTACACCATAGCCACAGACATACAATAAACCTAAATTACTCTGACCAGCAGCACATCCCTGTTCAGCTGAAGCTGAATAATACTCTGCTGCCTTTTCATAATCCTGCTCTACACCATAACCATCTTCATACAATATACCTAAATTACACTGGGCAGCAGCATCTCCCTGTTCTGCTGAGGCCGAATAATACTCTGCTGCCTTTTCATAATTCTGCTCTACACCATCGCCGTTGTGATATAAAAATCCTAAATTACATTGGGCAGCAGCATGTCCCTGTGCTGCTGCAGCTGAATAATATTCTGCCGCCCTTTCATAGCTCTGATCTACACCATCGCCCTTTTCATAGTATAAACCCAAATTAAATTGGGCATTACTATCCCCCTGTTGCGCAGCAAATTTATAATACTCAGCCGCTTTTTCATAGTTCTGCTCTACACCATAACCATTTTCATATAATCTACCTAAATTACACTGGGCAACAGCATCTCCCTGTTCAGCTGCAGCCGAATAATATTCAACCGCCTTTTCACAGCTCTGATCTACACCATCGCCCGTTTCATACAATACACCTAAATTACACTGAGCATTTGCATGTCCCTGTTCAGCTGCAGCTGAATAATACTCTGCTGCCTTTTCATAATTCTGCTCTACACCATCACCATTTTCATACAATATACCTAAACTACACTGGGCATTAGCATATCCCTGTTCAGCTGCAGCTGCATAATATTCTGCCGCCTTTTCATAATTCTGCTCTACACCATCACCATTTTCATACAATCTACCTAAATTACACTGGGCAGCAGCATGTCCCTGTTCAGCTGCAGCTGAATAATATTCAAATGCCTTTTCACAGCTCTGATCTACACCCTCGCCATTTTCATACAATACACCTAAATTACACTGAGCATTTGCATGTCCCTGTGCTGCTGCAGCTGAATAATACTCTGCTGCCTTTTCATAATTCTGCTCTACACCTTGACCATATTCATATAGAATACCTAAACTCAATAGTGCACTAATATTTCCGAGCCGGGCAGCCTGCTTAAAATATTTATGTGCCTCTGCATAATCCTGAGCAATTACCTCTCCAACGTCATAAATATATCCTAAAGTGTATAGTGCTTCACTATCACCTTGTTGCGCGGCTAATTTATAATATTCAAAGCTTTTAGTGTAATTTTGTTCTACTCCTTTTCCAAAGTAATATAAATTACCTAAATAACGCTGAGCAGTAGCATCTTCCTGTTGCGCGGCTAACTGATAGTATTCAAAGCTTTTAGTGTAATTTTGCTCTACTCCTTTTCCAAAGCAATATAAATTACCTAAATTGACTTGTGCATCGATATTTCCCTGTTCGGCAGCCAGCTTATAGTATTTATATGCCTCTGTATAATTTTGCTCCGTTCCTTTTCCATCCTCATACATAAGACCAAGAGAAAATTGTGCATCACTATTACCTTGTTGCGCAGCTAACTGAAAATATTCAAAGCTTTTAGTGTAATTCTGTTCTGTACCTTTACCGAAATAATACAAATCACCTAAGTTATACTGAGCAATAGCATCTCCCTGCTTAGCCGCAGCTGCATAACATTCAAATGCTTTTGCATAATTCTTTTCTACACCATCACCATTTTCATACAATAGACCTAAATTATACTGGGCAATAGCATCTCCCTTCGCAGCTGCAGCTGCATAATATTCAGCTGCCTTTTCATAATTCTGTTCTACGCCATTACCATACGCATATAAAAGACCTAAATTGACTTGTGCATCAATATTTCCCTGGTCTGCAGCAAGTTTATAGTATTTATAGGCAGCTACATAATTTTGCTCTGTTCCTTTTCCATCCTCATACATAAGACCCAGAGCAAATTGTGCATCCGCATCTCCTTTTTGAGCTGCTTCCAGAGTACTTAAAAACTTATCTGATTTTTTTGTTTCCATCTTTTCATTACTCATTTTGCAAAACCGATTTATATTATTTTCACAATATTTTTATTTTAAATTACAAAGAGATTAAATCATACAATCTAATAATTCAAATTATAAAAATAGTTATCCATTTTTCGGTTGTTATTGTCAGCATTAATTTTTAATATCTTTTTATTTACTGCTACATCAGCAGAAACTACATCGGAGCAAATTTAGCTATGCTCATTCCAGAACCTAATTACATAATCTTTTAACTTTAAATAAGCCTAATGAAATTATGCATAAAAAGTAATTTAACTACACCATTGCAGGCAGATGAATTGGTTTACAGTGTTCACAAAATACAGGAAAGTATATTTTAAATGCCAGTTACAGAGATAAATGAAATCAAAAAATACTATCAGGCCTTACTCACAAAAGATCAAAGTTATGTTGGTATTTTTTATGCAGGTGTGAAAACCACCTCAATATTTTGTATCGCAACATGCAGAGCAAAAAAGCCTAAATTAGAAAACACAGAATTTTTTTATACAGTCAAAGAAGCTCTGAATGCAGGTTACCGCCCATGTAAAATTTGCCGACCGACTGAAAATGCCAATGAGGCACCCGAACAGATTATTAATGCCATAAAAATGATTACTCAGAATCCGAAGATAAAAATTTCTGATTCCGTATTAAGAGCACATGAAATCAGTCCGGAAATTGTTCGCCGCTGGTTTAAAAAAAATTATGGAATTACTTTTCAGGCATATCAGAGAATGTACCGGATTAATCAGGCATATCAGGAATTGAAAACCGGTAAAAAAATAATAGATGTCGCTTTCGATAATGGTTATGGATCATTAAGCGGCTTTGGCTATATCTATAAAAAAATTGCTAAAAACTCACCATCCAGCCATTTAAACAACAACATCATACTTATTAACCGGCTGACTACTCCTATAGGTCCAATGTTTGTCTGCGCCACGCAACAGGGAGTCTGTTTGCTGGAATTTGTCGACCGGCGGATGTTAGAAACAGAGTTTAAACAATTACAGCAATCACTGAATGCTACAATTATTTTTGGTGAAAATGAACATATCATTCAGACCAGAATTCAAATTAAGGAATATTTTGAAGGAAAACGAAAATATTTTTCTATTCCACTACATACTCCCGGCACTGATTTTCAACAGGCAGTATGGAATTGTCTCAAACAGATCCCTTACGGAGAACTCACTACCTATAAACAACAGGCAGAAAAACTGAATAATCCTCAGGCAGTCCGAGCTGTAGCCAATGCCAATGGTTTTAATCGTATTGCTATTATTATCCCCTGTCACAGAGTAATCGGCTCCAATGGTAAATTAACCGGCTACGGCGGTGGACTGGAACGTAAAAAATGGCTGATTGACCATGAAAAAAGTAATCTTAAATCATAAAATTGTTTACACATATAAAACCAGTAATGCGATTTGAGCGTCAGCATAATGATGATTTACCGTTTATCTGCCTGTAAAACAAAAAACAAGTAAACATCATTCTGAAAATATTTTTTAAATAAACGCTTCAAAACCTGATGCATATTTTGTCGGTATAAATTCAATCAGTTCATATTCGGCAATCTGATGAATGTAAAACGGATCTTTAACCATAATAGACTGCGCCGATTCTTTACAGGCCGCCCGGCACAGAATAACTCCGCCGATGCGCGGTACCTGCCGGCCGGAAGCAATAAAATCACCACTATCATAGTGTTCCTGCAAATAATTCAGATGAGCAGGCAAATATTTTTCTACGTCTTCTATCGACTTCAAATAATGCAGTTTAAAAATAAACATGGTATTTATCCCCGATTAATTAGACATATACAGACTTCTTGTCCCTTTTCATCTTAAGGTTATCTTCACGCTTAATCACTCAAATTTGCAAGCCCGAAAACATAAACAATAGTCAGCACATAAACTTCAATATTACAATCATACTATTTATACATGCGCAAACCAATTTAGCATGTCCTATCTTCTTTAAATAAAGTACTGCATGAATTCATATTCTCTTTTCGTAAGCTGTCCGCGCGGGCTGGAAACCATATTAAATCAGGAACTGGTTACCCTGGGCTGTGAGCAGATTCATAATCGTGACGGCGGTATCGCACTTACAGGTGATTTAGCCAGCGTATACAAAATTAATCTGCACAGCCGTGTAGCCAGCCGGGTACTTATTCGTCTGACTACCGGCCACTTTCGCAACGAAAACGAAATTTATCAACTGGCCCGGAAAATCTGCTGGCCTGAATGGTTTGACGTAGATAAAAATTTCAAAATTCATATCGAAGGCAAACAGGCACAAATCAACAGCCTTAATTTTGCTGCCCTCAAAGTAAAAGATGCTATCTGCGATGTATTTCGCGATAAAACCGGCCGCCGCCCCAGTATAGAAAAATTTCGTCCGGATATCCGCATTCATGTCTTTATTGAGAAAAACGAAATATCTGTTTATCTGGACAGCAGTGGTGAAGCCTTATTTAAACGTGGCTACCGCAGTGACACCGGTGAAGCACCATTACGTGAAAATCTGGCAGCCGGTTTACTGTTACTGGCCGGCTATAACGGCAGTCAACCCTTCATGGATCCTTTTTGCGGCAGTGGTACCCTTGCCATTGAAGCCGCACTGATTGCCACCGGCACAGCACCCGGGCTGGAACGTGCTTTCGGTTTTGAAAAGCTGAATAATTATAATGATAATTTATGGCAGCAGCTGCATCGCGCTGCTCAGGCAGCCATACACCAGCCATCTGCACCGATTTTCGGAGCAGATATTGACAGCAGGCTAATCAGACTGGCTCAGGACAACGCCCGCTATGCCGGTATGGAGCAATATATTCAATGGCAGGTAACTGATGCTCTGGATACCCGTCCGAACGGAAAAAACGGCATCATGATAAGCAATCCGCCTTATGGTGTCCGCCTTTCTGAAATTCAGCTCTTACATGCTTTATATCCCCAATTAGGCAGCTGGCTGAAACAACATTTTGCCGGCTGGCTGATCGGTATGTTCAGCGCCGACCGTGATATGCCCAAACTGATGCGTCTGTCGCCAAAACGTAAAATCCCATTGTTTAACGGTAATCTGGATTGCCGCCTGTTCCTGCTGGATATGGTAGCCGGTTCTAATCGACAAAAAGAGCATAAAGCATGACAACTACAGAACAAAACGAAGCTCAGCGTCTGTCAAAGCGCATGGCGCAACTGGGTTTATGCTCACGCCGTGAAGCAGACAGCTATATTGAAAAAGGCTGGGTAAAAGTTAATGGTAAAACCGCCGTACTCGGACAAAAAGTTTTTAATAGTGATCGCATCGACCTCGACCGGCAGGCGCACCGTCAGCAAGCCGAACGCGTTACCATTCTACTGAATAAACCAGTAGGCTTTGTCAGCGCGCAGCCGGAAAAAGGTTATCGTGCGGCTGTTGAGCTGATTACCGAAGCCAACCACTGGCAGGAAGACAAAAGCCGGATTCAGTTTCAGCCGGAGCATACACGCCATCTGGCGCCGGCCGGCCGTCTGGATATCGATTCAGTAGGCTTGCTGGTACTCACTCAGGACGGGCGTATTGCCAAACAGCTGATCGGTGAACACAGTGGTATCGAAAAAGAATATCTCGTACGCGTAACCGGCAAACTGAGTGAAAGCGGTCTGGCGCTGCTGAACCACGGATTAAGTCTTGACGGTGAAAAACTGCGGCCGGCTAAAGTCAGCTGGCAAAATCAGGATCAGCTGCGCTTTATACTTAAACAAGGTAAAAAACGCCAAATCAGGCGCATGTGTGAACTGGTAGGCTTACGTGTAACCGGTCTGAAACGGGTACGCATGGGTAAAATCAAACTGGGTGCCCTGCCACCGGGGCAATGGCGTTATTTAAGCCCGCAGGAAAAATTCTGATATCAGCCACTATTGAACACATCAGATAAATCATATTTCCTGGTTATCAATCATGTGATCAATAATCCAGAGCTAACCGTATCAAAATAATATACCAGCGGATGTCTTGTGCTATCTTGATAACACAAGACAATATAATTTTATCCTGAATTATGAAAATAATTATTATGTCAACACCTTTATTGTTTTCTATATGCTTAGCTGATATTAATTAATTTTTATATTTAACCAGATATGATCCCATGAACCATTTCATGAAGTTCATTTACTGTCGCAGAGAGTAAATTGGATTATAAAAAACTGTATTATCAAGGAATCCAAAATAAGATTAAAACAACTATAATTGACCGTTAAAATAATAAATAATTAGTTATCACATCGATTTTTGGTATATAAGCTTAAACACAATAATAATTTTTACGTCATTAAAAATAATGTAATAAAAACATCTAAAAACAAAAATTTATATCATAATTTTATTACATCAGTTAAATAATTCAGCTTTTAAATTAATATACCGGTATTAATAATATTTAAAATTTTGACATAAAAAATAGTCTATATATACTTAATTTGAAACCAATTAACATAAAACATCATGAATAAATTATGTTTAACCATATTAAGCGCATTTTTACTATCAGCCTGTGCTACCGAATCTTTTCAGGTACTTAATGTGCCTAAAGTAGAAACTTACCAGCAGGCATACAACGGTGTAAAAGCCCCGTTAGCCGTAGGCAAATTTGATAGCCGCGGTAACCTGGGCGGAGGTATCTTTAGTAATAGTGCCGATCAGCTTACCAGTCAGGCTAAAACCATACTGATGGCAGATTTACAGCAAACCGGTCGTTTTACCGTGCTGGATCGTACCAATTTGGACGAAATCAGAAATGAAGCCAGTATTAAAGGGCTGAACCAGAAAATTAAAGGTGCACGCTACGTCGTTACCGGTGCGATTACAGAATTCGGACGCAGAAATATCGGTGACCAGCAACTGTTCGGGATTTTAGGTCAGGGCAAAACCCAAGTAGCCTACGCAAAAGTTACTCTGAGCATTGTTGACGTACAATCTTCCGAAATTGTATTTTCCAGTCAGGGTGCCGGTGAGTTCAAATTGTCATCACGCGAAATTCTGGGCACCGGCGGTCATACCGGCTACGATGCCACTCTTAACGGCAAAGTACTTGATTTAGCCATTCGCGAAGCCGTGAACAATCTTGTACACGGTATCGAACAAGGCCAGTGGAACCCTCAGCCCTAAATTAAATCAGGTATTTACAATATGAAACACATTCTGACAACGGCCGTAATAGCTCTGTTACTGGCTGCCTGTGCGCAAAATAAGCCGGCGAAAAACTCATTGTACTACTGGGGAGATTTTAATAAGCAGCAATATCAAACTTTGAATAATGCCCTTACTCCTCAGGAACAGATTGCCAATATGGAAAAATATTTCCTTGATGCTCAGAGCAATTATGCAAAAGCAGCACCTGGAACACATGCGCATCTGGGTATGCTCTATGCCAAAGTAGGTAATCTGGCCGGAGCCAAAACCCAATTTGAAATGGAAAAACAGGCATTTCCGGAATCTGCTACCTACATGAATTTCTTATTGAAAAACGTCGTAGGAGAAAAATAATAATGCATTTACGCCAACTATTACTTTCTTTATCTGTTGCCGCCATTCTGTCTGCATGTGGTACTACCAGCCATAAACAGCCCTACGATTACAGTAAATTCCAGCGCACTAACCCTCGTTCCATACTTGTGGTACAGCCAACCAATTCATCTGTGGACGTAAAAGCACCTAATGCAGTAATGGCACAATCCACCCGGCCTTTGGCAGAATCCGGCTATTATGGATTTCCGGTTGTATTGGTTAACGAAACATTCAGAGAAAACGGACTGAATGATGGTGCAGAAATCCAGGCCGTTGATTTAAGCAAAATCCGTAAAATATATAATCCGGATGCCATCCTTTATATGGATATAGATGATTACGGAACCAAATATCAGGTTATTAACAGCAACACCACCGTAAGCGTCAAAGCTAGGCTTGTTGACGCGAAAAACGGTGAAGTAATCTGGACTGGCTCTAAAAAAATTACCGTAAATTCGAATGATAACAACCAGCAGGGATTTTTGAGTGCTGTCACCTCTGCCCTTTTCAATCAAATTAAAGACAAGCTGACAGACGGTGCTTTCAATCTGACTGAAACTGTCAATGACAATTTACTTTCAGCCGGTGTTGAAGACGGGATTTTATACGGGCCGCATCATCCTAACTATCAGAAACCTTCTGCTGCGATAACTTCTGAACAAAATCCATAAAAATAATTCATAGCTAAAATAAAAGCCCTTTAGTAAAACTAAGGGGCTTTTTCTGTTATCAGAACTACAAACCGTAAACTGATTTTCAACTGCCACAAAACGATAATTTTTGATTAAATTTAAGAAACTCTCTAGTCTGAAACAGATGTATGAAACAAAATACCATCAAACCAGCAGATTTTTCCATTGCCATTACCACTGTTTTCACCTAAATTGTTATTAGACAAAACTGCGAAAAGTAAAGTAAACAGTTAAAATAACCAATTTACAGCCTTACCAATTTAACGCCAGCAGAGCGGAACGGAACACGTTTAATGAGCACACAAGCCAGTCAGCGTATACGCGAAATCCCTTATAACTACACCTCTTATTCCGACAGAGAAATAGTCATTCGCCTGCTCGGCAGCCATTCATGGGATTTATTGCAACAACTGCGCGAGCAAAGACGAACCGGTCGCTCAGCACGAATGCTGTTTGAAATACTCGGAGATATCTGGGCAGTTATCCGCAATCCTTACCTGATTGACGACCTGCTCGAACACCAGCACCGCCAGCAGGCACTGGTTAAAGAAATGCGCCATCGCCTCAGCGAAATTCAGAAACGGCGCGACAACAACCAGATGGTCGAGCAGCTGATAAAAAGCACAGAGCAGGCCATCAGCGATTTTGACAGCAGCTTTGGTAAAACCCGCAGCAAACGCGAACAGGTATTCAACCGCCTGCGTAAAATCACCCACAAAGACAACATTATGTTCGACGGGCTGGCGCGCGTTAGCCACGTTACCGATGCTACCGACTGGCGTGTTGAATACCCTTTTGTAGTTATCAACCCGGATCACGAAAAAGAAGTTGCACCGCTTGTACGCGCTTTAATTGAGCTGGATCTCACCATCATTCCGCGCGGCGGCGGTACCGGCTATACCGGTGGTGCCATTCCGATGGACGCCATGAGCGCCGTGATTAATACCGAAAAACTCGACCAGTACAGCCCGGTTGCCTTACAGCAACTGCCCGGGCTGGAAGGCACTCATCCGGTAATTACCTGCGGTGCTGGAGTAGTTACCCGCCGTGTAGAAGAAGCAGCCAGTGCTGCCGGCTGGGTTTTTGCCGTAGACCCGACATCTGCCGATGCCTGCTGTATCGGCGGCAACGTAGCCATGAATGCCGGCGGTAAAAAAGCCGTATTGTGGGGCACCACTCTGGATAATCTGGCGTGGTGGAAAATGGTCAACCCGCAGGGGCAATGGCTGAAAATAGAACGTGTACGCCATAATTTTGGCAAAATCCACGACGAAACCACCGCCATATTTGACATACATACCCTTGATAACGACGGCTACAGCATCCTTAAAACCGAGCGTCTTGAAGTACCCGGGCAGCGTTTCCGCAAAGTAGGTCTGGGTAAAGACGTTACCGATAAATTCCTTGCCGGCGTACCGGGTGTACAAAAAGAAGGCACGGATGGCATCATCACCTCTGCTGCTTTCGTTTTACACCGCATGCCTAAATACACCCGTACCATCTGTATGGAGTTCTTCGGCACCGTAGCCAATGCCACCCCGTCCATCGTCGAAGTGCGCAACTACATGCTTAACCATAAAACCGTCAAACTGGCGGGGCTGGAGCATCTCGACTGGCGCTATGTACGCGCCGTAGGCTACGCCACCAAGGCAGCCGGCAAAGGTCGCCCGAAAATGGTATTACTGGCCGACATCGTTTCAGATGATGAAAATGAAGTACAGGCAGCAGCAGCTCATATCGTGCGGCTGGCTAACGCCCGCTGCGGCGAAGGCTTTATCGCCGTTACACCTGAAGCACGCAAAACTTTCTGGCTCGACCGCGCACGTACGGCCGCCATCGCCCGCCATACCAACGCGTTTAAAATCAATGAAGACGTTGTTATCCCTCTTGAACAGCTTGGCAGCTATTCCGACGGTATCGAACGCATCAACATTGAGCTGTCGATTCAGAACAAACTTGCCCTGTGCGCGGCCATTATCGAATATCTGCAAACCAAACTGCCGGTAGATAAACTTGATACCGACCTTTCCAGCGCCGAGCTGCTCGGCTCCCGCAAACAGCATGCCCTTGATTACATCACCGGTATCCAGACCCGCTGGACATGGCTGCTCAACCATCTCGACACACCACTGGCGGACTATCTGCAGCAGTTTCCGCAAAAACTTGAAGACAACGAACCGGCTGGTGACCAGAGCTGCTTTATCGCCATGCGTGATTTTCATCTGCGCGTATCCATCAAACGCGACATCATGCAGCCACTGGCCGAAATATTCAGCGGCAAAACCGATACCCTGATACTGGAAAAACTCGACGAAATTCACCGCCATATCATCCGCGGCCGTGTCTTCGTTGCCCTGCATATGCATGCCGGTGACGGCAATGTCCATACCAACATCCCGGTTAATTCCGACGACTACGACATGCTGCAAACCGCTCATCATGCCGTAGACCGCATCATGGCACTGGCGCGCAGCCTTAACGGCGTTATTTCCGGTGAGCACGGTATCGGCATTACCAAAATCGACTACCTGACACAGGCAGAAATGCAGCCCTACTGGGATTACAAACAGCAGGTAGACCCACACGGCCATTTTAACCGAGGCAAACTGATGCCCGGTGCCAACCTCGACAAAGCCTATACACCCTCATTTGAGCTGCTGGGCGTAGAATCCCTGATTATGGAACAGTCCGAGCTGGGTAAAATTGCCCACTCCATCAAAGACTGTCTGCGCTGCGGCAAATGTAAACCCGTGTGCAGTACCCATGTACCGCGCGCTAACCTGCTGTACTCACCGCGCAATAAAATTCTGGGTGTCGGTCTGCTTACCGAAGCCTTCCTGTACGAAGAGCAAACCCGCCGCGGCGTTTCCCTGAAACATTTTGATGAACTGAACAGCGTGGCCGATCACTGTACTGTATGTCACCGCTGTATAAAACCCTGTCCGGTAAAAATCGACTTTGGCGACGTCACCGTAGCCATGCGCAACTACCTGCGCAAAGCCGGTAAAAAGAAATTCAATCCTACCGTGTACATGGGCATGGCCTTTCTTAACGCCACCGACCCCAGAACCATCAAAGCCCTGCGTACAGGCGTCGTTAAAGCCGGCTTCAGACTGCAAAACTGGGGCTATGAAATGGGTAAGCACTTTAGCCTTGGCTGGCTGAAGCGCCAGAAAACCGCACCGCGTGCCACCACCGCCAAGCCGGAAATCCGCGAACAGGTAATACACTTTATCAACCGTCCTTTACCGCGCCACGTACCGATTAAAACAGCCCGTGCCTTGCTGAATATCGAAGACAGCACCACGGTACCGATTATCCGCAATCCGCAAATCAGCGATGAAGCCGAAGCCGTTTTCTACTTTCCCGGCTGCGGCTCCGAGCGGTTGTTCAGCCAGATAGGTCTCGCTACTCAGGCCATGCTCTGGCATGTAGGCGTGCAAACCGTCTTACCGCCGGGCTATCTGTGCTGCGGCTATCCGCAAACCGCCGGCGGTAATAAAGACAAAGGCGATAAAATCACCATGGACAACCGCGTACTGTTCCATCGTGTAGCCAACACTCTTAACTATCTGGATATCAAAACCGTGGTCGTAAGCTGCGGAACCTGTTACGACCAGCTCAAAGATTATCACTTCGATAAAATTTTCCCCGGCTGCCGCATACTCGACATTCACGAATACCTGCTGGAAAAAGGCCTGAAACTGAACGGCGTAAAAGGCCGTCAGTACCTCTATCACGACCCCTGCCATACCCCGATTAAAACCACCCAGCCGATAAAAGTTGTGAATGAGCTGATGGGGCAAAACGTACCTTTGTCAGACCGCTGCTGCGGTGAATCCGGCATGTTTGCCGTCAGCCGGCCGGATATCGCCACACAGGTACGCTTCCGCAAACAGGAGGAAATCGAAAAAGGCAAAGCCAAGCTGCCTCAGGGCGAACCAGTAAAAATCCTCACCAGCTGCCCCGCCTGCCTGCAAGGCCTGAGCCGTTATACTGATGATGCAAATATCAAGGCTGATTATGTAGTAATTGAAATGGCCAAACATATACTGGGCGAAAACTGGCAGGATGAATTTGTGCAGAAAGCCAGTAACGGAGGGATTGAGCGGGTGTTACTGTAAATAGGATTAAAAAAAGGTTGCTTCTTTACTAAGTAGCAACCTTTTTTATTAAGTCTGATTTCTATAGCTGAAAATTAAGCACTAAAATATAAATATTTTATTCATTGACACTTTAATTAATATGGTTTAGCAGATTAATTTATTCATAATTTATAAAATTCATCAGTTTCGGCAAAACGCACCTCTGGCAATGCATCATTTTTAGCTTCTTCCAGAATATTTTGTAATTCTGTAATCGGTTGCTGGCTTCGATTCAGAATATCCATAGCAGGGTCACATATTTCCAGTAACATGGTTTGAATATTTTTACGAATATCATAATAAAAAATTATTCCATATCTCCATACTAATTCATAAAGTAACTTGTTTCTAACATATACTTCAATTTATATTAACACAGAATTGGTTATACTCTCTTAAAGGAATAATTAATGACAAATACCAATCAACAAAGTATCTTTGTCAATGAACATATTCATTTAGTGCCATCAGATCGACAATACTCAACTAAGTTATACAATATTATTGATGTTAATCGTGATAGTTTTAGTCAATTTATGGCTTGGCCTAAGTTTGTTAATAATGAAGCAGACACATCAAATTTTTTAGATAATTGTTCAGTCGAGCATCAAAAAGATATTACCAAAACTTATGTAATTTTACTAAATAATAACCCTGTTGGCTTACTGTCTTTCAATCGAATAGATAAAAACAATAAGACAGCCTATATTGGTTATTGGCTCAATAGCCAAGCACAAGGTAAAGGTGTTATGACACAAGCAATTCAAGCACTTACTCATTACTATGCATCACAAAAAATAATTAAACGATTTGTTATTAAATGCTCAGTGGATAATCCTAAAAGTAATGCGGTTGCTAAGCGATGCGGTTTTAGTTATGAAGGAACTCTAAAACAGGCTGAATACTTAAATGGAATTTATCATGATCAAAATATTTATGGTCTAATTTCAACATATATTTAAAATTTTCACCAAGCTGTAACAAAATGATTACTCATTGTCTAGAAATATCAGGGATTAAAAACCAGAATCTATATATTTGTACTATTAAACTTAATCTTAAAAAATTAGGACAAATAATCCATTCTGGATATGGTTCTCTATCCTTTCTTAAAGCGGAAAGAGCTTCATCTATTTTTATTTCTTCTTGGTTACGTGAATAAAGCTTAATAATTTCATCGAATTGTTTAGGAAACCAATCCCAGGCTTTCTTTACCTCAATATTTGACAGTTGTGTTAAAAACAATTTAATTGCCGTTTTATGTTTTAAATCTCTATCATCGATATCGGCAACAAGCTCAGATAAATCAATAGGAGCTACATTCAAACTTTCCAGATACTTACGTTTAGCAGAAGATAAATTCAATGCTCCTACCAGATAAATACGTCGCTCATTGCTTTGAAGATTATCCCTTACCCAGCCTATCCATTGGAGAAAATTCGGATCATCTCCTGAAAAGCCTATCAGACATAATTCATTTTCTACAAACATTTGCCGGACAAAATTAACAAAAATACCGTATTTCTGCGGATAATGACGATAATCTTCCTGGGTAAAAATCAAATCGCTACTAAGATTAATTGTGCCATGCAATTTTACAATCCTGGGAGAATGACAACAGGCTAAATCCTCCTTTTTATTGACAATATCATAGATAGGTTCATGTATCTCTCTGGCCGCACGCTCCAGCAATGTATCCCAGTTTGTGGTTAATACTTCAGCCCAGGGTAAAGTTAATAACTGCTGATAAAGCTCTGCCGGCTGCCCTATTTCATCATCAATTTCATTTTTCAATAAATCATACAGTGTCTGCTTACCAAAGTAATCCTGATACATTTGTGCCAGACGTAAAGCATCTGTATGCTCCTCCTCTCCAAGTTCTTCAGCAATTTTTTTTAGCCAAATTTGCCCAGATTGGCATTTTCTTATTGATATCCTGTGTTGTAGCAGCACTGCGGCTAAAGCCCGCACCAACCATAATGGCTACCCCATGACCATCATCTTCACTCTGCCACAATGCCTGTGCCAGCTTTTGAATTAAGGGATAATCAGTTATATTGAGAAACCATGTTGGACATTTTCTGTTAAGCGAATTTACAGCTAGTTCAGCAAAATAGCTGCTGTAAATTTCAAAACTGACTTAATCAAATAAACACGGCTTATCTATAGTGTAATCAGCATCAATAAAGTGTAATTTTACTCTAAAATACACTGTTATAGCTGTTAATATCTCTATTCCGGCTGCTTGAATTTAACATGGGATAGCAGAAGCTAAGAAATAATTTCCAGTTTGCATAAACAAGCTTAGTTTAAAAAAAATTAAGCGTAGTAATCAAACTGGCTATTAGTAAAAATCCTCGGTGTTATACTAAAATCCTGATGAACATCCGATTAAAAATCATCATTATAGTTAAATACTGCCTTATGCAATAATGTAAGCAACTGATGCTCTGGCAGTGTTAACCCTCTGCAGGTTTCCAGCTAAACTATAATTTGATTTAATGTCTGGATTAATCGACCCATTTCTGGAATTAACGATGGCATGGGTCTGGTCATATGCCCTGGATACGTTGGGTTTGCTCAATGAGACCAAATAGGAATGATAGTATTTTTTACATTATCAATATAGGATTCGATACTTGCGGGCGTTTCAGGAACGATTAAAGTCGAAAAGATATTATCTGACTCTTCTTTTTTGTTATAAGAGTTAGCCACATCTTTTTGCTCAGTAAATTTCCTAATACGCTAAATAATTTATTGCTGCAAATAAGTAACGGACGGTTCAAACAATTTTTTTGATAGAAAAATTTTGTTGATTGAATGTCATCGTGTTACTTAATGTTTTAATAGCTATAGTGTTAATGCTAATCGGACTGATTTTGTACGACTCTTGTTGCCAAAAATGCGGCAAAAAAAGCGATCGCAACAGAACCAGCGGTGATGACAAAATATCCCCACATTAGAGCAAGATAAAAGCTTAAGGATACAACGATAGTACCAAAGACAGAGCCAATTGCCGTCTGAACATTGTAGGCTGTAGCCGGTGCTATGCTACTGGCTACATTATCCATAATAATGGTAGATAGGGAGATAAAAACAAACGGCAAACTAACGAAGTACAGGAAAAATGAAAAATAAACCAGCAAGGCGTTATTATAACCAAGCGAGATAGGGATAAATGACAATAAACAGCAAGCATGGAATGTAATAGAAAACGACAAGCTTTGTTTCCGGGTCAATTTTTTAAGCAGACGAGTACCAAGGAAAATAGCCATCAGACTAATCATCGAACCGAATAGTTTTTGCCAAATGGCAATATCAGGTGGCCAGCCGTTCTCAAGCAGCACTGGAGACATCAGATTATAAGAGGGTAAAATGCCAAAAGGGATAATAACCAGCAAAGCACACCAGCTTTTCTTTCCCTTCCAGACTGAAACAATATTCTTCCAATAATTTTTGTCAGTAGTCTCAGAAATACGAGTGTTCTTACTGAACTTATATTCATTAAAAAACCATAATTGTCCCCATGTAAATGCCAAAATCGCAGAGAGCGAAAGCATACAGCCCTTCCAGTCTATGTAAGGATATAGCAACAACAAAACGCCGCCGACGATAATATTGCCGAACATAGAACCGCCACTTTTTACACTAGAAATAAGATATCGCTCATGCTCTTCAAAAATGTTGCAGATTAACCCTGACAACGCCAAATCTTGCGTGGCGGTCATAAATGAAAACAATAAAATGATCAATAAAGCTAGTAAATAATCATTAACCGGTTCAATAAAAACACTCGCGAATAAACACAATATCATCAAAAATTGCGCAATCAACAGCCAGTTCCGATAATGGCCTGAAGATGTTTTTAAATATTTATCAATAAACGGCGCCCATAACACCTTAAAGGCAATTGGCAAAGCCATGAGTGGAAGTGGAATAAGGCTTAATAATTCATCCAGCTTGCGTACAATTAAAATCCCAACAGCCAAAATGCTTATGCTAATGCCAATATACTGCGTGGAATATAAACTAAAAAATAAAAACCAAATCTGTTTGGGGATTTTTTTAATCTTTTTATGGGGCATTTTAATATAAACCTTAACGTGACAACGATTAATTATGTCCAGCGGTTGCTATTTTTAATCCTTTAGAGAGCGGGATTAAGCATATCCATACCAGGATTGCTGAAAAAATAAAAGGGTAACCATCGCTATTTGGTAAGGGCAGACTAACCGTAAAGTAATACATACTGGTAGCACAAACTGGTCCTAATACAGCCCAAAAGCTGGTAATAGACGATAATGCCCCCATTAGCTGCCCTTGCTCAGAATCAGCAACCTGCGACGAAAAAATACTTACCATGGAGGAGTTACTGATGCTTGAAAAACTATAAATCATCATCGCCATATATATCGCTAAAATACTATTGGAAAGAGCAATACATATCAACCCCAGCGCAAATAAAATGAAACCTAACAGAGGAATCTGACGATCGCTTAGTACATAGCGGACCAGCTTAAGCAAAACTGTTTGGGCAAATAAGCCACCGACCCCAAGGATAACAAAAGAGGTTGCAATTTGACTATCATTCCATGTAAAACGATATTTTGTAAAAAACGGCCACAGAGTAATAGAGAACTGCGTCGCAAACATAAAAATAATTTGCACAATAAACAGATGAAATAAACCTTTATACTTAAGAAAATAGGCTACCGAAGAGAACGGATTATCAACTTTGAATGCTCTTCTCTTGTCTTTAGGCAGCGTCTCCTTAAATAAGAAAATAACACACAGTAACCCCAGCAAGCTAAAAATGGCGGCAACATAAAAAGGAACTCTTATCCCTGGCTGAACAACAACTGCTGAGATAGCCGGTCCGATAACTAAGCCCAAACTCATTACACCAAAAATAAACCCATAATTCTGCATTTTACTTTTTTCATCGCTCATATCCGCGACACTTGCCAAAGAAACAATGACGGAAGAGCCAGCAATACCAGCGATAATTCGGGCTAGAAATAAAAGATTCAGATTTTGGCTAATCGCATATAAAAAATAATCGAGGGTGAATGCCGTGAAGCAAATAATTAAAATTGGCTTGCGACCAAATTTATCGGAAATAGCCCCCATTACTGGCGCAAAAATAAACTGCATAATACCAAAAGTCGCTAGCAGCCACCCACCGATAAGCGCATTATCTGCGACACTCTCGTGAGTTACCGATTCCAGCAAAGAGGGAATAATCGGGTAGATAAGAAATAAACCAATCTGGTCTAAAAAAACGGTTATCAACAAGCAAATAAACGATAAAGACAAGGTCTTCTTTTGCATACCAACCTCACAATAACAATTTACTGAAAGATTTACTACCCAATTTCAAAGATGCAGAGTAAACGACTAAGAATGTTGCAACACATTAAGCTGTCTATACTGCTTAATTCACAATGGGCAATAACATTAATGTGGCAGATGGAGTTAGTTTTGCTGAAGATGCCAAAACTCCTTATAAATCCCATTTTGTTGCAATAACTGCTGATGAGTACCACTTTCCACTATTTCGCCTTTATCAATTACTACAATTTGCTTAGCTCCGATGATAGTTGAAAGCCGATGGGCAATAACTAATACTGTTTTTCCTTGTACGAGCTTATTAATCACCTTTTGCACTGCCAGTTCATTCTGAGTATCGAGTGCGGCAGTTGGCTCATCGAGGATAAGAATAGGCGCGTTTTTCAAAATGGCTCTGGCAATAGAGATACGCTGCCTTTCCCCACCAGAGAGACTTTTGCCAATATCATTCAGTTGTGTTTGATAACCGTCGCGGAAATTCTGGATAAATTCATGGCAATTTGCCTGTTTACAAACTTCGATGACTTCCTCGTCACTAGCGGATAATTTTGCCATTCTGATGTTATTAATAATGGTATCCTGAAACAAATAAACATCCTGAAATACGACAGAGACTAGACTCATTAACTGCCTCTGAGACATATCTCGTATATCGATACCACCAATTTTAATACTGCCTGATATTACATCAGCAAACCGGAGAATAAGCTTGGTTATTGTAGTCTTACCGCAGCCACTGGCACCGACCAGAGCGGTTAATGCTTTTTCCGGAATATAAAGGGATATATTCTTAAGTACATACTTGTCCTGGCCCCGGTACGAAAAGTTAACTCGTTCAAATTCAATATTATAGTGCTCAGGCATAATCTCTGCCTTTTTTTCAGGTAATGACGGTGCATTCAACAGTCCCTGCAATTTTTCATACCCTATAACCAATGATTCAAGCATCGATGACATTTGTACAAAAAAGTTTAATACATCTGTGGAACGGGCAACGATTAATAACACGCAGGCTAGCAAGAGGTAAGAAATGGTTGCAGCATTCACCAAATACGCACCTAACGAGATGATAAGGATTAAACCAGCTTGAATCACGATGGTTATAATTAAATTAGGTTTTTCCCCTTTTTTCGTGCCAATGCGCAGTATATTTGCCACATCTGTTGTTACCTTAACAAACTCTGTCATCTTTTCTTCGGTTTGGCCTGTCGATTTTAATACATCAAGTCCTTGTACAAACTCGACAGCTTCACCTTTTAATTTTGCATTGGCTTCTGCCAGAATGCTAAAACCTCTGCGATAGGCCTTCCTGCGCCACAGATAGAGTGGAATTGCCATTGGAAAAACCAAGAGCATCATCAAAGAAAGTTGCCAACTGTAAAATAACAAAGCAATTGCAGCTGACAGTGGTATAACCACGCCGGTAATGATGATATTGAGTAGCATAAATGTAAATACTGCCGCTTCATTTACACTTTGCATCATAAGGTGATTTATTTCACCAGATCTAAACTGACTTAAATAATCTAAGGAAATATTACGTAACTTATTGCCTAATTTTTCCCTTAACTCGGTAACGGCTAAGGTCGAATAACCATCCGCATCATAGCGTTCACAAAGCACCTTAAAAATAAAACTACCCGCCAGTAGAACAACGACAATAATTAAATGAGTGAGTGTTGCAGTAATATTTTTGGCTTCTAGCGCAGCAAATAAGGGATATAGTAAAACCAGCGAAACGCCAAACAGACAAGAGGAAATCACAGTATAAATCAGACTGCGGATCAATATTTTCTTTTGCTTACCTGCCGCATTGATTAAGCCAGTATACGTTGTCAGCAATGATTTTGTTGTGCGTGTGTGTGTATTAATATACTCTTTCATCACTTTTCTCCATCAGCCAAATTATTGACTGGAATCGACCAACTTTTTGCTTTGTTATACTCTTGCCACAACAATTTATAGTCACTAGAATTTTCGATTAAATCATTATGTGTCCCATGAGTTTTAATCATCCCTTTATCCAATAATATTATTTGGTCGGCATTGACAATCGTCGATAAGCGGTGAGTTACCATAATGACAGTTTTATTTCTATCAATTAAACGGTTAAAGGCTTTTAACAACAAAGCTTCATTTCGGGCATCAGAAAAAGCCGTCGGTTCATCTAAAATAACGATTGGTCGATTTTGCAGAAAAACCCGGGCAATGGTGATTCTCTGTTTCTGACCACCTGATAATAGCTGCCCTCTTTCTCCTGCCAGAGTGTTATACTGTTCAGGAAGTGTCAGAATGAAGTCGTGAATTTCAGCTTTTTTGGCGGCTTCAATAACGTCATCGTCAGAGATACCGTTTAACCCATAGCGTATGTTATCTGCGATCGAACATGAGAATAAAAAGTTATCCTGAAAAACAAATGAAATTCTCGACATAAGTTCAGCGTATTCAATATCTTTTATATTCACGCCACCTAAAGTTATCGTTCCAGAGGTTGTATCAAGAAAGCGAGGAATGAGATTAGCCAGCGTTGTCTTGCCAGAACCAGATGTACCAATAAGAACAGTAAATGAATTTTCAGGAATTCTGATATTGATATTGGATAAAACAGTGCCAGAATTCTGGTAAGAAAACCCAACGTTTTTGAAAATTATCTCATTATTGTCAGGTAATAGCGGGTTAGTGGGAGCCTTTAAAATTGGCAGATTTTCAACTTCAAATATCCTTTCTATTGCTGCCTTTGACTTTTGTAATATCTGAAACAGGCTCATCACAGGATAAACACTTTCTGCAATACCGATCGCCAGCAATAAAAAACAGAACGTCGTGATAAAAGAGATTTGGTCATTTAGCTGGGCTATGCTCAATCCAACAACTAATATGATACTCATCGGCATAGCAGAGAAAAGGCTGCGGGCAATTTTTGTAGACAATCGCATAGATTGCAACCAATGAAAGACCACCTGACTATAATTTTCCAGCGCTTTTTGATATTGACCGAATGCCCCCTCCCCGGCATCAAATGTTCTTACTGCACTCATTCCCTGAATATATTCAATGATTTTACCGTTGATTTGAATAGTTGCATTGTTATAGCTTTCCTTTAAAAGCTTAGCTTTTTTCATGATAAAACTCAGCAGCAGAAAAGTAACTAAAGTGATTGCAAATACAATGCTTGCAAAGACCCAATTAAAGATAAATAAAACGAGTAAGGTAAAAATTGGGATAACGAATGCCTCAGCTTTTAAAGGCGGAGCATCAGCCACAAAAGCATGTAATTCTTTAATATCATCAATTAATGTTTTAACAAGATTCCCACTGCCCATGTTTCTAACCGTTTCAATCGGCAATTGATTGATTTTTTTGATAAGCCTGGTTCGTAATATTTCTTCTAGTTCAAATGCCGCATAGTGAGATTTATCATGAGCATAAGTTCTCAGCGTATAAAAAAGAATGCTCAGCACAAGCAGAGAGAGAATGGGCAGTCCCGGGAAGACACTGGCATCCAACATTAATTGGTACAGAACCCAGATCAACATTAGCCAGATACTCAGTTTAAGCACCTGAGCAATTGATGCCAAAAATATAGAATAAGATACTTTATTCTTTACTGGCAGAAATATATCCGTATGATTCATAATTAAGTTTCTCCTTAGCCCATATCTATCATGCAATAAGAAAATCCGAATAGAAAAAAAGCTGTTTTCTTCTGATTATTCGTTAAGTTATGATTCTTTTAAATCATATATCCGGCAATTGATTATCATCTGATAAATTATTTACAATCAGACAGATAAAAAAATACATTGCCAAAGTAGACTACTACTACTTTAGTTGCAGATTTATTGGTAGGGTTAAGAAACTGATATTTTTATTGTTATACAAGAAGCGATTTATCTGCCTGCACAGAAAATTTATTATTCAGTCCAGCCTGCTTTTTCGCAGTCGTAAAGCATTAAGCAATACTGAAATCGAGCTCATCGCCATTGCCGCGCCGGCGATTACCGGGCTGAGCCAGCCAATTGCAGCCAGCGGGATACCGAGAATATTATAGAAAAAAGCAAAAAACAGGTTTTGTTTAACAACGCGTACAGTAGCGTAAGCCAGAGCCAGCGCATCGGCTACCTGAGTCACCGAATGACGCATCAGCGTAGCTGAAGCAGTATTGGTGGCCACATCTGCCCCGCCATACATAGCAAAGCTGACATCCGCCGCGGCCAGTGCCGGCGCATCGTTGATACCGTCGCCGACCATCGCTACTACCTTGCCCTGCTGCATCAGCGCTCTCACCGCTTCGGCCTTGGCACGCGGATTCATTTCTGCCTGATAATAGCTGATACCCAGTTGTTTGGCAATGTATTCAACTACACTGCGCTGGTCACCGCTCATAATATGAATATCAATATTTTGCTGCTGTAAGCGTTTAATTGCACTGGCAGTGTCTTCTTTTAAAGCATCAGCAATAGCAAATGCACCTGCTATTTCATTATTAATAGCGACAACCACAATACTAGCAATCTGCCAGATTTCCTGCTGCTGAAATGGCCCAGGTATGCTGAAACCGCACCAGGCAGGATTGCCGACTTTTACCGCGCCATAACCGTCTACTTGCGCCTGTGTACCCTGCCCGATTTCGCTGTGGCTATTGCTGGCGGTCAGTACCGGCAGGTTTTGCTGTTCAGCAGCCTGAATCACTGCTTGCGCCAGCGGATGAGTGGTGAGCTGTTCAGCGGCGGCTGCCAGCTGCAGAATGGTTTGCGCATCATACTGACAAGCGGGATTTCGCCACTGGGCAACAATCTGGGGTTTACCTTGAGTAAGAGTGCCAGTTTTATCCAGTACAACCGTATTGACCTGACTGGTACGCTCAAGTGAGGCTGCATCTTTAAACCATACTCCGTACCGCGCCGAGCGCCCCATACCCACCATCATCGCGGCCGGTGTGGCCAGACCCAGCGCACACGGACAGGCAATTACCAGTACGGCTACGCCGCGGGTCACTGCTTCGTTAAAATCACCACCAAACCACCAGTTTAGAATAAAAGTTAATACGGCTATGGCAACTACGGCAGGCACAAATACCATGGATACTTTATCAGCCAGCCGTGCAATCGGTGCTTTACTGCCCTGCGCCTGCGCCAGTGCCTGCATCATGTCACCCAGCAGAGTCTGACTGCCAAGGGTCTGAGCCTGATAGGTGATACTGCCGTTGCTCAGTAATGCACCGGCAAGTACTTTATCACCAGCCTGTTTCAGTAATGGTTTAGATTCACCGGTGAGATAGCTTTCATCACACCATGCTTCACCACTGTGCACGATGCCATCGGCAGCGATGCGGTTGCCGGCATTGGTTTGCAGGATGTCACCTTTCTGTATCTGGCTGAGCGGTACTTCCTGCCAGCCGTTGTCTGTTTGTCTGCGCACCATTTTCGGGGTCAGTTGCAGCAGCATGCCCATGCTGTTGAGGCTTTGCTTTTTAGTCCGCTGTTCCAGATATTTGCCCAGCGAAACAAAGGCAATTACCATCACGCTGGCTTCGAAATAGATAAACTGATGCGCATCATGCTGATGATTAAACAGCATAATACTGGAATAGAGCCAGATAGCGACCGTGCCCAGAGACACGAGTACATCCATATTGGCTACGCCGCCTTGCAGGGATTTAATCGCACTATTGTAAAACGGCCACGCCAGACCAAGCTGGATAATCGAAGCGAGAACAAACTGCCACCATGGCGGCAGCATCCAGTGCTGTCCCAGCAGCATGCCCAGCATACCGATAACAAAAGGCAGAGCAATGATCCAGATAACCGCCAGACGCCACGGAATCGCTGTCGTTTTATGCTCCTTATTCTGCATTTCAGCCAGTGCTTCGATACTGGCACTGGTTACGGCTGTGGCTTTAAATCCGGTTTTTGCCACTATCTGAACTATATCGGCCGTACTCAGCAGCTTACTGTCAAAACAGGTTTGTAATTCATCACTGGCAAAGTTTACATCGGCAGCAATAATACCCTGCTGCCGGCGCAATACTTTTTCTATGCGGTTGGCACAGGCCTGACAGTCCATGCCCTCAATGGCAAAGCGCGCTGTTTCGGCTGTATTGCCGTTAGTGTGCTGAGTTTGTTCCATGGTTCTGTCCTTCTGTTTTCCAGCCGCATATCTCAGGATTAAACTACATCAAAACCGGCAGCTTCAACCGCGGCTTTGAGGGTATCTACGTTAGTAAGGCTGTCGTCAAAGCCGATATCGGCAATACCGGTTGCAAAATTAACCGCCACAGTTTCCACACCCGGGCTGCCCTGTAGTGCTGATGTCACACTTTTGGCACAACCTTCGCAGGTCATGCCGTCAATTTTAAACTGAACCATTTGCATTTCTGTCTCCTTATGGATTCGGGTTTAATAAAAAGTAGATAAAGTACAGCTTAAACCTTAACACTGTGATAGAGTCAAGCTTTACATATGCAAATTCAGATTTTTATCTTATGAATATCAGTGCTGCAGAAAAATTAACCGGTTTATCCAGTAAAACCATTCGTGATTATGAGGCTGCCGGACTGATTCAGCCTGTACGCCAGGGTAACGGCTATCGCGATTACAGTGAAGCCGATATTGCCACACTGTGCTTTATCAGACATGCCCGCGAAGTAGATTTTTCGCTGGCACAGATTGCCCAGCTGCTTGCATTACGCAACAATCCACAACGCACCAGTGCTGATGTCAAAGCACTGGCAGGCGAGCACATACAGCGTCTTAACCAGAAAATAAATGATTTATCCAGCATGAAAGAGACTCTGGAAAACTGGTACAACCGCTGTGGCGGTGATGCTTCACCACACTGTGCGATTATCGACGGGCTGGATAAGCATGGTTATGCCGGTAATCACAGTTAAGCCGGCTCTGGTTTGTGTGATCCGTTCAGGACTGGCTGTTATTCATGGTAACTAAAACTGTCTTTTTACTTAAAACAAGCTAAAATAGTCGCTTTTCGGCACTTTTCCCGGGCTTTATTGTTGCTATGCGTCTAACCCATATTAAGCTTTCCGGCTTTAAATCTTTTGTTGATCCCACCACGATTGCAGTACCGGGCAGACTGGTAGCGGTAATCGGGCCAAACGGCTGTGGCAAAAGCAATGTGATTGATGCTGTGCGCTGGGTGCTGGGAGAGGCTTCTGCCCGGCAGTTGCGCGGCGAAAGCATGCAGGACGTAATTTTTAACGGTGCCAATACCCGCCGGCCGGCACCGCGTGCCAGTGTCGAACTGGTATTTGACAATAGTGACGGTCAGCTTCAGGGAGCATGGGGACAATATGCCGAAGTAGCGATAAAGCGCCAGCTGACCCGTCAGGGCGATTCTACTTATTTCATTAATAATCAGGTTGTGCGCCGCCGTGATATTACCGATTTGTTTCTCGGAACTGGCGTTGGTGCCCGCGGTTACGCCGTTATTGAGCAGGGAATGATTTCCCGCATCATTGAAGCACGGCCGGAAGAGCTGCGTGCCCATATCGAAGAAGCCGCCGGCGTGTCTAAATACAAAGAACGCCGCCGTGAAACTGAAAATCGTCTTGCCGATACCCGTGAACATTTACAGCGACTGGCCGATTTACAAAGCGAGCTGGATCGTCAGGTAGAAAAACTCCGGCGACAGGCAAATACCGCACAGCGCTATCAGGAGCTGAAAGCTCAGATAGCCGATAAACAGAATTTATTTGATTACAGCCAGTGGCAGCAGGCTCTGCATCAGGCAGACAGTGCCACAGCACTTTACCAGCAGCATGGCAATGCACAGGAATCACTGAAGCTGCAACTGGAAACACTGGAACAGCAATTACAGCAGCTGCGCGAACAGGAACAGCAACAGCAACAGCGAGTACGCGAAGCTGAAATGCAGCGAGCCGGTCTGCGTGAACAATGGGCACGGCTGGAAGAACAGATTCGCCACCGGCGCGACTGGCAGCAGCGTATTGCCCGGGAACAGACTCAGGCACAAACTGAGTTGCAACGTCTGCACAATGAAAATATTCAGCAACAGCAACAGCTGGAATCGGCCAATTCAGAACTGGAAGAACAGCAATTACAGCGTGAAGAATGGGCTTTACAGGCCGCCGAACATGAAGCGCGCATGCCTGAACTGGAAGAACTGGCTCATCAGGGCGAGCGCACTCGTCAGAACCAGCAAAATGAGCTGGCACGTCTGGAACGTGAACTGGCCATCAAACAACAGCAGCACCAACATGCGACAGCGGCCATTGCTCAATTGCAGCAGCGCCGGCAGCGTCTGGAAGAAGAATTGACGCAACTGGCCTTACCGCAAAACGGAGAGCTGGAAACCGCCCGTGAGACAGCGGCAGAGCTGGAACATATTGTAACTACGCTGGAAGAGAACCTGCTGCAATATGAACAGCAGCGTGAAAGCGCACGGGAAGCACTGCTTCTGGCTCAGCAGCAATACCGGCAGCTGGACAAACAGCAGCTTACTCTTAGCGCGCAGGTAGAAGCTTTAACAGCCATGCTTCCGCAAGCTGAGCGCAGCAGTACTGAAAAAGAAACAGATAGTAATATTCCTTTATTGTGGCAACATTTGCAGGTTGCCAAAAAATGGCAGCATGCGACAACCGTTGTCCTCGGACACAGACTACAGGCACAGTATACCGAACAGCTGCAACCTGGAGATACTCTGCCAGAACACACAACCGTCTGGGTTAATCAGACAGCTGAAACCAACCGGCAAAAATGGGCAACAAATGCCCTTTTACAGCATATAGAAGTTCAGGCTCCATTTTCCGAAGCCATACAATGCTGGCTCGGACAGGTATTTTGTGCAGAAACACTGGAAGAGGCTTTGCTCGGGCAGGCTGATTTACAGGCACAACAGCTTATTATTACTCCTGAAGGCCACTGCATAGATGCCATCAGTGTGACATTGTATGCTGAAGATAATGGCACCGGTCTGCTGCAACAGCAGCAGCAATTGCGCGAACAGCAACAGGCACTGCTTGCACTGGAACAACCTTTGCAGCAGGCTGCAGAAACCATGCAGCTGGCACAGCGCAACCTTGAGAACACGGAAGAACGGCTGAATCAGTGTCAGCAACAGCTTAAACAACAGCAACAGCGCTGGCAAACAGCCTCTGCTCAGGCTACTGAGTTACTGGCACGCACCAGCCAGGGACAACTGCGGCAGGAACATATTCAGCAGGAAAGCGCACAAATCATCAGTGAGCTGGCACAGCAGCAGCATGTGCAGCAGCAAACACAGGCTGATACTGAAAATCTTACACTCGCGGTAGAACAATTGCGTCTGCAATTACAAAATCATACTGTCAGCCAGCAAAACCAGCAGCAAACTTTGAAACAGAGCCAGCTGGCATTGCTGGAAGCGCGACGGCAGCAGGGTTTGGTAGAAATGGCTATAGTACGCCTGCAACAGCGGATTCAGACTGCCACACAGGAACAGCAGCGTATTGCACGCGAAACGGAACGCTGGCAGGAACGTCAGAGCGAGCTTGCACTCGGGATTGCCGAGCAGGAAATGGAAGACGAACAAACCCTGCAAACCGAAGAACTGAATACCCAAATTGATGCAGCTACTGAACAGTGTACAACTGCACAGCAAGTGCTTGAACAGCTCCAGCAACAATTACAGCACATACAGCAACAGCAGCACAATCTCAACAGCCAGCTTCCGCAGTTACAGGCCGATACTCAGTCAGCTTTGCTGCAGCAACAGGAAGCCTTGCTGAATGCCAGACGTTTTCACGAAACCCTGCAACAGAATCAGGCTGATCTGGAGGCATTAGCCGAACTGTTTAATCAGTCACAACAGGCTGTACCGGAATTAAATCAGGAAATTGCGGCACTGGCACAGAAAATCAATGCACTGGGTGCGGTTAATCTGGCGGCATTACAGGAGCTGGAAGAAGCACATGAGCGCGCTGAGTATTATCAGAAACAAACAGCGGATGTACAGGCGGCTATTGCGTTACTGGAAGAAGCCATCAGTACAATTGATGAAGAAACCAAAACCCGCTTTAAAACTACTTTTGATGCGGTAAACGAAAAAGTACAAAGCTACTTTCCTACCTTATTTGGTGGTGGTGAGGCCAGACTGGATATGGTCGGCGATGATTTACTCAGCGCCGGTGTATCCATTATGGCGCGCCCGCCGGGTAAGAAAAACAGCACTATTCATCTACTTTCCGGCGGAGAAAAAGCCTTAACTGCCATGAGTCTGGTCTTTGCCCTGTTCAGCCTTAACCCCGCTCCGTTCTGTCTGCTGGATGAAGTAGATGCCCCGCTGGATGATGCCAATACCAGCCGTTTTTGCAATCTGGTTCAGCAAATGTCGGCACAGACTCAGTTCGTGTATATTTCCCATAACCGGCTGACGATGGAAATGGCCGAGCAGCTGGTAGGGGTAACCATGCAGGAAAAAGGTGTTTCGCGTATTGTTGAAGTCAATATCCGCCAGGCACTGGATATGGCTGAAGCTTAAGTGCGCAGATAACAGAATGGCACTAACCGCACAATACAGCTTCTGCTTTTTCAACTCATGCTTGCTGAATCATTCCTGATAATCAGCTTTTTTTAATTTATAATTCTCTGCAACAGACCATTACAAGCAATACCTATGCTACTGAATTTTTTATACCAAATCTTATGGCAGATAGCACCCCCTTTTTTACGCAAGTATTTACGCCGGCGTGCTGCGCTGGCACCGGCATATGCGCTTAACTGGTCTGAACGTTTCGGCAAACCTTATCCCGATCCGGTAAAACACGGCATCTGGGTTCATGTGGTTTCTGTTGGTGAAACACGTGCTACATTACAATTTATCCGTGCGCTGCAAAAACATTTTCCGGATAAACCATTACTGATGACGCAAACCACACCTACCGGTCGTGCCACGGTACAGCATTTTTTTCCTGAAGCACAATGCCGCTATCTGCCCTATGATAAAAAATCCTGGGTTAAACAATTTATCCGGGATCACCAGCCTGTATTCGGCGTATTAATGGAAACAGAAATCTGGCCGAATCTGATTAATGTCTGCGCCGACAATCAGATTCCGCTGTTTATGGCTAATGCGCGCTTATCCGAAAAGTCTCTGCATGGTTATCTGAGAGTACGTTCACTGGTTGCGCCGGCTCTGAGCACGTTAACTGGTTGTTACGCCCAGACTAAGGCGGATGCTCAGCGGCTTAAACAAATCGGTGCAGCCAATATTCAGGTCTGTGGTAATACCAAATATGATATTACTCCGCCGGCAGAAATGGCTGAACTGGCAGAAACATTCAGACAGCGTATTGGTAACAGACCGGTAGTTGTGTGCAGCAGTACCCGCTTTTATCACGGCACAGACGAAGCTCAGTTACTGCTTGATGCATGGGCAAAACAAAAAACCGGTAATATCCTGCTGATTATCGTTCCGCGTCATACTGAGCGCTTTGAGCCAACTTACGAATATGCCGAAAAACTGAATTTTATTACCCAAAAACGCAGTGATAACCAGAATATCGCCGAACAGACTCAGGTCTGGATAGGTGATAGTATCGGCGAACTGTTTGCTTACTATGAATGTGCCGATATTGCCTTTGTAGGCGGAAGTCTGGTCGACAGCGGCTGCCATAATATTATCGAACCAATTGTGTGCAAACTCCCTACTCTGTTTGGTCCTTCTACCTATAATTTTGCCGACGCCGCGCCCAAAGCAATTGCCGCCGGCGCAGCCAGGCAAATTCAGTCTGCAGAAGACTGGGCAGCAACAACCCTGGCTTTGCTGGATGATTCACAGCAAAGAAAACAGATGTCTGCCAGTGCGCAAGCCTTTATCCGGCAGCATCAGGGAGCAAGTGAGCGCATGGCACAAGCCATTTATCATTGTCTGACCAGCCATACCAATGAACAATCAGCTGATTGAATTTTAAAAAATCAGAGATTTAAAATTAAACTGAGATCATAAAAAATCTTAGATAAATACTGATTTCTATTAATATTAATTAACAACTTTTATATTTGGCCGATAAACTGCATACTGGATTTTCTAAGCAGATAAAAAAGCCGGACAATAGAAATTTGTCCGGCTTTTTTAATGCTAAGCTACATTAATGTACACGTACATGAATAAATGGTACAGAATCTTCCTTAAAACTGTCCTTATATTTATCCAGCATAATTGGCGGACTATGATCACCGACAACCACTATGTCTGTATCTTTAAAACCTCCGGCCTTAATTTCATTGGCAAGCACAGTAAAAAACTGATGCTGTAAATTCAGATTCCGGCATGCCTCCTGCCGGCCGTCAAATATCGGCTGTTTACAATCATAAGTATAATTACCAAGTATATCCTTTTCAGAATACGGATGATGAGTGTCGAGTGTCAGCCAATAGATAAATGATTTGCCCTGCGCAGCTTTATTTGCAGCAGACACATCATGCACAATATTATAGTCACAAGCCCCGGGAAATGAATGGCATTGTTTGATATTACTGAATTGCGGGAAAAAACGGGCATTTTGCAGACCCATATGCGGATACCAGTCTTTACGGTCATACATTTTAGAATATGAACCATGAAATGCCTGAACCAGATAACCTTCTTTTTGCAGGTGTACAGGAACACATTGTTTGAATTTATCAAACGGACCCAGAATAAAATTAGAACTTTTAGCTTTTAAATCACATAACTCACGCAGTTCTCCCATAATAGTACTGTGCAGTGCGGGATTTTCTCCCTGTGTAATTAACTGCACATTCGGGATATTTATTAACGGAGCATCAACAGACGGATTAACAGCTCCGTGTTCAGGTATAAACGTTCCCCACGATTCATTCAGAATGAAGAGTATTTTTTTGGGCGGATTCTGCATATCAATCTGCTTTTGCAATACACCCCCGTGCGGCCAATCATAAAATTCCGGTTTAACCGTACCTCGCCAGAAAAATTCATGATTAAATTTCAGATTTTGAATCGTTTCATAATAACTTCCCCACCAGCCGGATGTCTGATAACGATTGGATAGATTGACCCCGCGGTAATCAAAGAAGAAAACTGAAAAAATCAGATACAGTAAGCCCAATGACCATATCATTCTGCCAGAACATAGCCGAACAATATATTTAAGTATGAGAAACAGACTTATTGCTAAATACAGAACAAATATTGCTGAAAATAACCAGTATAATTTCGGGGCATGAGGAATAAAACGTAAAATCTCAATAAACTCGACAATATTATCATAATGATAAAATTGTTTAATCCAGTACAGAATATCAAATATATATACTACCGTGTATGCCAGAGCAAACAAAATTAATGACCAGCGTCTGCGCAGGAATAATAATGGCAAAATCCATATATACTCTAAAACAATCATATATCTTTCAGAGTAAACAAAAATATGAGCCAGCCAGAACAAACCATTGGTTATTAATAAATAAAGTAATAAAAAAATCCAAAATCGTAATGAAAAATAACACCTTAACAGATTTGCTATTTTAATAATTGTTGGAAAATTCTTATCAAAACCCATACTTAATTCGTTTCATATGTATATATGCTTAATGAAAAAAGCCGCTACTGCGGCTTTGTATGTATACATTTCCTGAATATTTAGATTGTGAATGCTTTAGGTATATATTTATCAGGCATAGTTCCACCATTTTTCTTCAGTGAACCATTTTTTAATACATCCAATATCAAAGTCTTACCAGCAATAGAAGAAGATACTTTGGTTGTGTTTACTGTATATGTAATTGTACAGCCAGTTGCCCCGTTAGCAGAAATACTGCCGGTAGCAGCAGTACCACCGATTTCTGCTACACCATATTTACCAGTTTGTCTGTCAATGGCGGTATCAAGTGCATTATTGGTACCTGACTTACAATTACTATTCTGCAGATTATCAATAATCTGAGTTTTCAGACCAGCAGCAAGGCTAGAAGCTTCTGAAGCCTGAGAACGGGCAATATAATCAGAGTAAGCAGGTACAGCAATTGCAGCAAGAATACCGATAATTGCAATAACGATCATCAATTCAATTAAAGTAAAACCTTTTTGGAATGCTTTCATTTTATTCTCCATCTTACAAAACGGTTGAAAATTCATTAACACATCAATTTGTATAATATTGAAGCAAATTTCATGCCAAATTTTAAAATTTAATTATTTTTTTAAATACAAAAATGCATCTGCAAGATAACATCTTAATTTTTAAATATTTAAATATTAAAATGCTCTGGAAATATATTTATCATTTATGGTTGAAGCATTATTTTTACGTAAGGATCCGTTTTTCAAAAGATCCACTACCAATATTTTATTTGCAATAGCAGCAAAGACTTCTGTACTTTTTACTTTGTAAGTAATTGTGCTTCCTGTAACTGAATTAGCCAAAGTCACTGATGATATTGAAGCATTACCATCAATAGTAGCCATACCATATTTACCGATCTGACTTTCAAAAGAATTGGTTCCCGAATCAATGCATGTATTATTTTGCAGATTCTCAAAAATTTATAATTTCAAAACCTCAGCCATATTCAAAGTCTCACTAGCCTATGTTCTGACTATATAATTTTTATAAGCAGGAAGCACTATAGCCACCAGTATCCCGATAACAGCAATAACGATCATAAACTCAATCAAAGTAAAGCCTTTTCTCAATAAAAGTATTTTCATTGTCCGACCAAATCAGATATTTAAGGAAATGAAAACAACATACATACCACTTTTTAAAAAATGAAATGTATTTTTCAAAAGGATGTTAAATCTGAATTACTCAAATTTTTGTATACAGACTTATTTAAATTGAACAATGATGCCGCAACTGATTAAATAACCAAAGCTTTAGGCAGGTATTTCTGTTCTATAGTACCGTTATTGAGTTTTAATGTTCCGTTCCTCAGTACATCCAATTCGAGATATTTATTTACCAGAACAAATGAAGCATTCTGCGAATATACCGTATATCGAATAGAACAGCCTGTTCTGGCAGTAGCCGAATGCTGAGCATTCACGACAGGAAATTCTGTCGTAATCTCTGCAATTCCGTATTTTCCTTTATAGCTATACTCTGATGGATTTTGTGCCCGGCATTTTTGGTTCTGTAAACTATCTAAAACCTGCGCTTTCAGGTTTCCTGCCAAATCTGCTGCTTCAGCAAGCTGAGCTTTTGCACTGTAATCCATATAAGTAGGCACGGCAATGGCAGTCAGTATCCCTATTATTGCTATAGCAATTATTATTTCAATTAATGTAAAACCCTGGTGATTTAAGCTCATGATGATTTTGTGCGTTTAAATTTGATTGATTTTCCGACTAATTTGCAAATGTAATATTCATTATTATATTTGATTATTCTATACAAAAATTTATTTATTTTGATTAAAAAATCAAATATGTACCTTTATTTCATAATAAATTGATTTATTTGTATATTTTTAATAAATTTTTTGACAAAATTTTTAAATTAAGTTTTTTATTACTAATAGTCAGACAATTATATCCGACGGATATAATTGTAAATCAGATAACTTTGTCCGGACTTACTTAATCTGGAAAATTACAGGTAATATTCCTGCATATACGCCCATACTGCTGCAAGCATAACCATCTGACTGGCCAGATTTCCGGTACCGGCTTCAGAATTAATATAATCAATCTGTTGCCGGGCGGCCCATACTGATAATGAACCATCATCACGAACAGTTTGATTATTCTGTAAAACGACATTGAAATTCCGTCTAGACAAAAACTCAAAAGCTCGTTGGCTGGTAACATAGAAAAAATCATGAGGATCTTTATCGGAGCTGACCGCTACCTGGCTCATCCCTTGCGCCATTGAACCACCAGGCACATAGTTTCGTATGGATAATCCACTTGGATGATTGTTATGCAAAGCAACAATCAATTTGGCGTGAATCATATACTGATTCAGAAAACTGTCGACCTCTTGAGTTAACTCTTCTCTTGCCTGAGCACAATTACCGCACAGACATTTTAATGCATTCTTCCGGCCGGTTTCAGTAAAAATTCTATTTGGATCAAAGTGATAATTTACTTCATTTGTTTGTATCCTGATTTCCCGGCTGCCACCATGGCGAAAATCCAGCAGACAGCCCTGCTGAATCTGGTTTAATGCCATTAATGCGGTCTGACGCGCTGTTTCTTCATTATCATGTACATGCACCCATACAATATGTTGCCATGGTTTACCTGTACAAGTCTGAGTCACCGGCAATATTTTTACTTGTCCGGTTGTATTAAAGGAATTTGAAACAGAATCTTCTGCTTGCGCAGGTAACACACCTGTAATCAATAACAATAAAAAAATATACTGAAAAATATAAAAAGTTGATTTTCTCATTTGGCTGATTATTTTCTGTTTTAATCTCAATTCTTTGTATGTATTTTTATTTTGATAAAGATATGCCTGTCAAATTACATTTTCTGCTGAATATCCAGCCTAAAACAAAATTTTCTGTCAATTTCTTTTAAATAAATTAATTTCTTAATTTATCAATATACATTTCTCATCATCTCACTGAATAGATTATTTGCCAAATGTGTCAAATTTTGTCACATTAAACTGAATTATGTAAGTACCGATAGTTATTATACTGATTAAGTATGAATTTGTATTTTTGTTTAATCAGTATGGTTTTAGTTGAAAATAATAATGGTATTCATTATTATTCGCAGATTTATCAATTTTTCTCTTTTCGTAGCTCAATAGTATGTCTGATCACCCTTTTCCTTCTTTTAAACTGGCATTGATTCCGTTCATTCTTTTTACCGGCAGCACTGTTTATGCTCAGGATAATACAGCAAAGCTGGACGATATTTACGTCACCGCCGAACAGCAGGTTAAACAGTCTCTCGGCGTTTCTAAACTTGATAGTCAGGATATTGAACGCAAAACACCGGTCAATGATATTTCTGAGCAGGTGCATACGATGCCCGGCGTCAATCTGACCGGTAATACTGCTTCCGGTCAGCATGGCAATAAACGCCAGATTGATATTCGCGGAATGGGTCCGGAAAACACCTTAATACTGATTGACGGCCGGCCGGTTACTTCGCGCAACAGTGCACGCATGAGCTGGCGCGGTGAACGTGACACCATTGGCGACGGCAACTGGGTACCGGTAGCAGAAATTCAATCAATTGAAGTTATTTGCGGATCAGCTGCCGCACGCTATGGTTCTGGTGCAGCTGGCGGTGTAGTGAACATTGTAACAAAAAAAGTCAGTAATGAGTTTCACGGTTCTATCAATGCGTTTATGAATTTGCCGGCAGATAAAGAAGAAGGCGATACACATCGTATCGGCTTTGATTTGTCCGGCCCGGTTATTAAAGATGTACTCGGCTTCCGTATATATGGCAATCTGAACAGTACTGATGCAGATTCACCATTCATTAATCAGCGTTCGAATGATAAAGGCAGTAAATCGCTGGCTGCCGGACAGGAAGGTCTGATTAATAAAGATATTGGCGGACGGCCGGCATGGCGCCTGTCTCCGGCACAAACTCTGACACTGGATACTACCTACAGCCGGCAGGGCAATTGCTATAACGGTGATGGTCCCAATAATGTACAGACTGATTACACCCAAAGTTTATATGGTAAGGAAACCCGCCGAGTATACCGCCAGAGTTTTGCACTGACTCATGAAGGTATATGGTACTGGGGTGACAGCAAACTGGTAGCTCAATACGATAAAACTACCAACAGCCACTGCTCTGAAGCTCTGTCAGGTGGTCCTGAAGGCTTGTGTCAGGATTTGGGCAGCAAAGATATTACTTATAAAGACAGTACTCTGACAACAAAACGCCTGACGGGTGAAATACACTTTCCGTTTACATTAGGTGTGTCGCACGTGTGGGTGCGGAATATCAGCACGATAAACTGGATGACCCGGATGGTCTGCGCCGTATAACTCTTCCCGGGGCAGTTTATCCGGCTCCGGCTAACCACACACCATCACTAAGCAGCTGGGCCGGCTATGTGGAAGACAATATCAGCCTGACCGGCTATTTAAAACTGATACCAATGCTGCGCTATGATCATAATAATAAAACGGGCGGTAATGTCAGCCCCGGAGTCAATCTATCATGGCAGCTTCATCCAAACTGGCTGATTAAAGGCGGAATAGCACGTGCCTACAAAGTTCCGAATCTATACCAGAGTACAGACAGTTATATGCTGTACAGCAAAGGTAATGGTTGTGCCACCTCTTCCGGAGGCGGCCGTGGCTGCTATCTGATAGGTAACAGTAATCTCAAACCGGAAACCAGTATTAATAAAGAATTGGGTTTTGAATTTAATAAAAATGGTTATCTGGCTTCTCTGGCTTATTTCCGCAATGATTACAAAAATAAGATTGAAGCCGGCCGGCAGATTATATTCACAGACAGTACTGATACGAATTCTCGCTCAGGCGGATATGATTATTTTCAATGGCAATACCCGTAAAGCGCTGGTAGAAGGACTGGAAGGCAATTTAACCCTGCCGTTTTCAAGTAAATGGAAATGGGTAAACAATTTTACTTATATGTTTAATTCCAAAAATAAGGAAACCGGCAATCCTTTATCTGTCATCCCTAAATATACGATTAATTCGTCTCTGGCCTGGAATCCTGCTGAAAAATGGGACACATTACTTACCTATACTTACTATGGTCGCCAGAAACCGCGTACAGTACCGGTAAATCCTGTTGAGGCAGGTATTGGTAACGGAGGAAAAGGAACTACCGGTTTGAGCGGAGAAGAAATCGGCAGTTATGGTATCTGGGGTATTTCCGCCGGCTACGCTGTAAATAAAAATATTAATATCAGAGCCGGAATGTCAAATATATTCAATAAACGTATCTACGCTTCCACTCTGCGCGGCACTGCATATACATACAATGAACGCGGCAGAGCAGTATGGGGCAGTATGAAAGTTTCTTTCTGATGCTTTCTGCAAACAGGCTGCCATTCAGGCAGCCTGTTTTTTTACAAGCAAATTATTTTTCACCGTGACTTATCCCTCAATTTCAGTTACTATCATAAATAGTAATGATTATTGTTTACACATAATGAGCAACTTTATTAAGTAAACAAACATAAGTTATTCAATCTGACTGTACTTTAACCAAACCACTTGATCCGGCAATATTTTTAACTGGTATTCGATTAATTTTACCATGCAGCAACAAAATCTTACCGCGCACCCGTCCTGTTGTCTCCATATGTTCTGTAACACCAATCAACTGACGGAAAGATTAAATATGCGCCAGATTATTATTTTTCTTTTATTGTTTTTTACGGCCTTAATCTTGCACAACACTGCCAAAGCTCAGCCTAATCTGAATGAACCAGCTAATTTTGCTGCATTAAAGCAATCAGACAGCGGCTATCTGTTTAATACGCTTGCGTTTACTTCTACAGATGGACAGCGTCATTACCGGGTTTATATAGCAGCTCCCGACCGTAAAGTTCCTGCAGGGGGTTTTCCTGCTTTCTATATTCTGGACGGAAATGCTGCACTGGATTTTCTTGCGCCGGAAAATATGCGGGTACTGTCCGCACAGCCTCAGCCTCCGGTGCTGGTACTGATTGGCTATGCCACAGATAAACGCTTTGATGCGCAGGCACGGGCCTACGATTACACCATTGCGCCGGACAATGACAATACCGATCCTCTTGATTCAACCAGAATAAACGGCGGGGCTGATATATTTCTGGATTTAATTCAGAATGAAATTATGCCGGCAGTAAATCAACAGGTTCGGATTAATCCCAATGCACAAACTCTGTGGGGGCATTCATACGGCGGGCTGATGGTTATGCATACTTTATTTACTCAGCCTAATCTTTTTCAGCACTATATTGCTGCCGATCCGTCCGTCTGGTTACACGGCGATCTGTTACAGCAGGAAGCTGAAACCATGCTTAAACGTCAGGTGGCTTTTTCCGGCAGCAGTCTGTGGGTTTTAAGCAGCAAACTCAAAGCCGGTAAATTACCGAAAAATCCTCAGGCGGCCGCACGTATCCGCATACGCAATGAGCATACAGCCAGATATGCCGGTCTGATTAACAAACTGATTAACGAATTAGAGCAAAAAACTGATTTAACTATCAGATATGAGCATTATCCGCAGGAAAATCATGGCAGCCTGTTTGGCAAAAGCCTGCAGCAGGCATTATTTTATCCAGTAATCAGGCAATAAAATGAATAAACGTTCACCACATCAGGCTTATCTGACACGCGTTCAGGATATTATCGATCTGAGCCCGAATTTACGCCGGCTGGTTTTGCATAGTCCGGAGCTGACTGATTATCCGCATCAGTATAATGGTGCCCATATCAAAATATTTCTGGCACCGGATGGTCAGATAACACCGCAATTACCCCAGTTTTCCGGTCATGGTTTTAACTGGACTGAGCCGGATAATAAACCGATTGTGCGTACCTATACTATTCGCAATTATGATGCACAGACGTGTACGGTAAGTATTGATTTTGTCAAACACGGAGACACCGGACCCGCTTCATCTTTTGCCGAGCATGCTCAGGCTGGAGATATTCTTGGAATCTCTTCTCCCGGCGGGCCGAATCCAATGCTGAAAACAGCGTCACGCTATTTATTTGCCGGTGATATTACAGCTCTTCCGGCAATTGAATCTCTGCTGGCAGATATTGCCGCAGATGCGAGCGGTGACGTTGTGCTGTTATTACCGCAGGCAGAAGATCTGCCTGCATCACTCCCGTTACCTGAAAAAATGCATCTGCATACCTTTTTTGGTGATTTGAGCCAGATTCCTGCTGTAGTAGAGCATATAAGCAGTTTTGCCCCGTTGAATGATGATGACTTTGCCTGGGTTGCCGGCGAAGCGGCACTGGTTAAGCCACTGCGTGAATTGCTGCGTACACAGTGGCAATTACCGCCTCAGCGCCATTATGCCGTCCCCTACTGGCGTCAGGGAGAAAATGAAGAAAGTTATCATGAAGCACGGCACAGATTTATTGATAAATAGATACCTGCTCAAGAAAATTAACTTTAGCCTTGTTCAGGCGGTATAATTAATGCAAACGATAATGATAGGAAATACTGAAAAATGATTAAATCTTGCTGGAAACCTCTTGCTTTGTCTGTTTTAACTTTGTCTCTGCTTTCTGCCTGTGGCGAAAAAACCAATGAGAATAACACTGCCAGTAATGCTTCGTCTGCTGCTGCAACTACTGTTAACGGACCAACAGTGACAATAAAAACTGCCCGCGGAGAAATAACCGTACCGGAGAATCCATCTAAAGTCGTGGTATTTGATATGGCTACACTGGATGATTTACAGGCATTGAAGGTGCCGGTTATCGGTGCCCCGAAAAAAGTGCTGGTACCGTATCTGCAGCAAACTCTGGAAACGGTAAACAATACCGGTACTTTATTTGAACCGGATATGGAAGCACTTAATGCGCTGAAACCACAGCTTATTATTATCGCTGGTCGTACCGCTCCGAAATATGATGAACTCGCGGCTCTTGCTCCCACTATCGATATGTCTGACAGCGGACAGGATTTAATTGGCGATGGCATGAAAATGCTTGATAGCTACGGTAAGCTGTTTAAGAAAGAAGCTGAAGCGAAAAAATTGCATGATGATATCCAGAATCTGCTTAATGAAACCCAGCAGGCAGCCAAAGGAAAAGGCACTGGTCTGATTCTGATGGTTAATGCCGGCAAACTTTCAGCATTTGGTTCTTCCTCTCGCTTTGGCTGGATTCATACTCAGGTTGGCGTACCGGCTGCAGATACCAGCATTCCGGCTTCTCCGCACGGTCAGTCTGTCTCTTTCGAATACGTGCAGAAAATCAATCCGGACTGGTTATTCGTTATTGACCGTACTGCTGCCATCGGCGAAGAAGGTAAAACCGCTCAGGCTGTACTGAATAATGATCTGGTACGTCAGTCTAAAGCATGGAAAGAAGGTCACATTATTTATCTGAGCAGCGCATCTTATCTGGCCGCAGGCGGTGTACAGCAAATGAAAACTGATCTGACCAATATTAAAGCGGCAATGTCACACTAAGCCGGAGTTTTATTCACGATAATCAGGTTTCGCTATGCTGCATAAATATGCAGTATTAGCGTAAACCTGTTGTCTGTATTTTTTTCTGTCATATGCTTCGTTCCTCTCAGATTAATGCAATCAATTTTTTGCTGTTACCTATTTTACTGATTATCAGCATTAGTATTGGTGCAGCTTCTTTTCATTGGGGTGATCTGTTTATCAGTAGTGATACCCGTTCTTTGCTTTTGTATAGCCGTCTACCCCGCTCTCTGGCGATTATTCTCACCGGAGCCACACTGGCCGTAGCGGGTATGGTGTTACAGATAGTATTGCGCAATCGTTTTCTGGAACCGGGTATGGTTGGTGCTACCCAAAGTGCAGCACTTGGGGTATTACTGGTCTCCATCTGGTTGCCGCAGGCCAGTCAGCTGACCAAAATGAGCTGCGCCAGTCTGGCTGCTTTGCTGGGGATGACGCTGTTTTTATTTTTATTTCGGCGTCTGCCTGCACACCGGCAACTGATGATTCCGCTAATCGGCATAATCTATGGCAGTATTATTGAAGCACTGGTGAATTTTATCGGCGTGGAAACCAATACCCTGCAATTGCTGGCGGTGTGGTTTGCCGGTGATTTTTCTGCAGTACTCGCCGGACGTTACGAATTGCTGTGGATTACCGGTCTGATGACATTAGTTATTTATTTTCTGGCTGACCGGCTTACCATTGCCGGACTGGGACAGAATATCAGTACCAGCCTCGGTATCAACTATGCACAAATGATGTGGATTTCCCTGATTACCGTGGCCATGATTACTGCCATTGTCGTGGTAACAGTCGGACAGATTCCTTTTATCGGGCTGGTAGTACCTAATATTATTTCCCGGCTGGCAGGTGACCGTTTACGTCAGAATCTGCCTGCAGTTGCACTCCTGGGTGCCAACGCTCTGCTGATCTGTGACATTATCGGCCGCACTATCGACCCGCCTTATGAAATACCGGTGTCTCTGATTTTCGGTATCGTCGGAACCGTGATTTTCCTGTATTTGCTGTTTAGAAAGCCTTCTGTACATGCAGTTTAATTCCACCATGCCGTCACATCGCTCCGGTGCACGTTTTTTCGGTGTGCTCGGTATTCTGTTAATTATTGCCAGTATTCTGTTTATGACATATGGCGTTAAAGGAAGTTGGGATTTTGTACTGCAACTGCGCGGTAAAAAGCTGCTGATGCTGCTTACTGTTGCCTACGCAGTTGGTGTATCCACTTTACTTTTCCAGACTCTGACCCATAACCCTATTCTTACACCGGGATTACTTGGCTACGATTCACTTTATCTGTTGCTGCAAACCATTACTTTGTTTGTATTCGGTGCAGTGGGATTCACCAGTATGAGTGTGCTGAGCAAATTTGTTATCGAAGCACCAATAATGATGGTTGCCTCGCTCCTGCTGTTTCGCACTTTAACCCGGAACAGTAACGGTGATTTGGCCCGATTGATACTTACCGGTATGATATTCGGAGTCATGTTTCGCAGTTTCAATAGTCTGCTGCAACGCCTGATTGACCCTACTCTGTTTACGGTTGCTCAAACCAGCTATTTTGCTCAGTTTACCTCCGTGAATGTCACTATGCTGATTATCGGCATGAGTATCATGCTGTTCAGTACAGTCTGGATCTGGCGGATGCGCTATCAGCTCGATGTTCTTATGCTCGGACGCAATGCCTCTATTGCTCTGGGTATTAACTATGTACGGCTGAGCCACAGCATTTTGTTATGGATTGCTCTGCTGGTTTCGGTTTCCACTGCACTGGTCGGTCCGGTCAGTTTTTTCGGTTTACTGATATGCGCACTGGTTAATACCTGCACCCCCGATATGAAACATCAGCTGCGGCTGCCGGCAGCATTTCTGATTGCAGCACTGGTACTGGTCAGCGGCCAGCTGATATTTGAGCAGCTGCTTGGTATGCAGGGCGTACTGAGTGCCGTTATTGAATTTTGCGGCGGCATTGTGTTTCTGTGGCTGGTATTAAAACGCAAACGCTAAGCTGCAACAGTAGCTTGTTATCATCACCATTTTTTGCACCGATTTAACCTGACAGCATTATGATTACCATAAAAAATGTTAACCACCACATCAACGGTACACCCATTCTCCGCGATATTAATCTTGATATTCCGGATAAAAGCATTACTGCACTGATTGGTCCCAATGGTGCAGGTAAATCTACATTGTTCTCGCTGATTGCCCGCTTGCAACCTTTACAGGAAGGCAATATCCATATTGATGAACTTGAAGTCAGCCACAGCAAATCAACTGCCATAGCCAGAAAACTGGCTATATTGTCGCAAGAGAACAACATACAGAGCCGTATTACCGTACGTGACTTATTACTGTTTGGCCGCTATCCGCATAATCAGGGACGCATCACAGCAGAAGATCAGCAAATTGTTGATCAGGCTTTACAGCGCTTTGAGCTGGAACCATTACAACAGCGTTATCTTAGTGCACTTTCCGGCGGACAGCGCCAGCGCGCACTGGTAGCCATGACTTTCTGCCAGCAAACCAAACATGTTATTCTTGATGAACCGCTTAACAATCTGGATATGTATCATGCACGTGAGCTGATGCGTTTATTACACCAGCTGACCAGCGAACAGGGGCTGGCTACCATTATGGTGGTTCACGACATCAACATGGCAGCAGCCTATGCTGACCATATTGTTGCTCTTAAAGACGGGCAGATTGTTATGCAAGGTACACCAGAAGATATTATTACTGTAGACCATATTCAAACCATATTTAATCTGGATACAGAAGTTGTCAGCCATAAAGGGAAACCTCTTGTTATCCATCACTTCTAGCAGGCTTTATTATGCAAAACGATAATACCCCCGGTTCACGCAAAATGACGGGGCTGATTACTGCCATGATTGCTTTGTTTGTCGTACTGGCTGCATGGTTTATCTGGCTGTTTTTGGGAGATGATGCTGCCGTACGGATGTCAATGGCACGGATTATGCTTATTTTTATGGGGCTGGTGTGTACTTTTCTGTTTGGCGTATTTATTATGATTGGCGCGAAAATCTGGCGCCGGCAACACCCGCATCACTAAAAACGCATAGATTCAAAGCCAAACTGAAAGTTATGCTAATCCGCATAACTTAGTACCAGCGTGTTTATTAAAATAATTTTCCTGCTGCTTTCCGGCTCAGACTTAATAATTATTCCGCATAGCAATCAAAAATCTGTATTCTTATTATCTTGTTGTTCATCTATATCTTTATCTGATTCTGAGATATAAATCTGCCATGGAATGCCTGTAAAAAAGCAGTTTTGGCAGATTTGGTATAATACACACACTACTAATTTTCCGGCAATCTCTGTGCCATGTCTGTATACGAACTTAACCAAATCCTGAGTAAAGACCGCTATTACCTGTATCGAGCCTGCAAAAATCCTGCCCGTTTCGGTGGCGAGGAAAAAGTAAACAGCCGTTACCAGCGCTCTCATCAGGCTTATCTGCAGCGTCTGGCCGGACTGCCTGTACCCGAATACGATAACACTTTGCCAGTGCATGAAAGACGCGAAGAAATCAAGCAGGCAATCAGTCAGCATCAGGTCGTAATCGTTTGTGGTGAAACCGGTTCCGGTAAAACCACCCAGTTACCGAAAATCTGTCTTGAGCTTGGCCGTGGTGTAGCCGGACTGATTGGTCACACTCAGCCAAGGCGGCTGGCCGCACGCTCAGTAGCCGAACGAATTGCTGAAGAACTGCATAGCCGGATCGGACAGCATGTTGGCTATAAAGTGCGCTTCAATGACAAAACCGCCCCGGAAAGCTACATCAAGCTGATGACTGACGGCATTTTGCTGGCAGAAAGCCAGACCGACCGCTTTCTCAGTGCTTACGATACCATCATCATTGATGAAGCGCATGAACGCAGCCTGAACATTGATTTCCTGCTTGGTTATCTCAAACAACTGCTGCCACGGCGCCCGGACCTGAAAGTCATCATTACCTCAGCTACGATTGATGCCGAACGTTTTAGTAAACATTTCACACAGAACGGTGTAGCAGCACCGGTAATTGAAGTATCCGGACGTACCTATCCGGTAGAAGTACGTTACCGTCCGTTGCACACCACAGATGCAGACGAAGCTGAAATAGAAATCAATGATGCCATCGTCGATGCCGCAGATGAACTGGCACGAGAAGGTGAAGGTGATATTCTGATTTTTCTGCCGGGTGAAAGAGAAATTCGCGAAGCAGCACATGCATTACAGCAATCACCTTTGCGTCGCAATGATGAGATTCTGCCTCTATTTGCACGCCTGTCAGCAGCCGAACAGCATAAAATCTTTCATCCCAATGGTCGTCAGCGGCGTATCGTACTGGCTACCAATGTTGCCGAAACCTCACTCACCGTACCCGGTATCCGTTATGTTATCGATACCGGACTGGCGCGGGTAAAACGCTATTCAGCCCGTGCTAAAGTCGAACAACTGCATATCGAACCTATCAGTCAGGCTGCGGCTCGTCAGCGCGCCGGCCGTTGCGGGCGCATTGCCGCCGGTATCTGTATACGCCTCTACAGCGAGCAGGATTTTAATCAGCGCCCTGCCTTTACAGATCCGGAAATTATCCGCAGTAATCTGGCGGCTGTAATCCTGCGCATGATCAGCCTGAAACTCGGCGATGTTAATGCATTCCCCTTTCTCGAAGCACCTGACCAGCGCTATATCAATGATGGCTATCAGGTATTGCTCGAACTGGGCGCAGTAAATGAACATAATCAGCTAAGCAAACTTGGCGAACAAATGGCACGTCTGCCAGTAGACCCGCGTATCAGCCGCATGCTGCTGGCGGGGAAACGCTTGCAGTGCGTTGCCGAAATGCTGGTTATTGTGGCTGCACTGTCGATTCAGGATCCGCGTGAACGACCACTGGAAGCTCGCGAAGCTGCTGCCAAAGCACATGAACGTTTTAACGATAAGCAGTCGGATTTTCTCGCCTATCTGAATATCTGGGACTCCTATCAGCGCGAACGTGACAAAGGGTTATCCAATCGTCAGATGGTGCAGTGGTGTCATCAATATTTTCTTTCTCATCTGCGTATGCGCGAATGGCGCGAGCTACATCACCAGCTGGCACAAATTGCCATAGATATGGAACTTACCGATAAGGCCGGTGCTTACCGACAATTACCGGACAATCATCCCCAGCCAGCCATAACTGACATTAGTGATCAGGATTTATCCGCAAAACTCAAACAGCAGCAAATCGTCCGCCGGCAGCAGCGTCAGCAACGGCAACAGGCAAAAGAAGCCAGCTACGAACAAATTCACCGTGCTCTACTGACCGGACTAATAGCCAATGTCGGACTGAAAAGCCCCGAAGGCCACGACTATACCGGTGCACGAGGAATTCATTTTCACCTTTTTCCGGCATCCGCTCTGTTTAAAAGTAAGCCTAAATGGATTATTGCTGCAGAGCTAACCGAAACCTCACGACTATATGCCCGTGATGTCGGCAAGATTGAACCGGAATGGATTGAAAGCGAAGTACCTCATCTTCTGCGCTATCATTATTTTGAACCCCACTGGGAACAGAAACGCGGTGAAGTGGTGGCCAGTGAACGCATTACTCTTTATGGTCTCACTGTTCTGCCCCGCCGCCCGGTCGCCTATGGGCGCATCAATGCCAAAGAAGCACGCGAAATCTTTATTCGCAGTGCACTGGTAGCGCAGGAATGCGATCTTAAAGCAGCTTTTTTCCGGCATAACCATCAACTGATCGAAGAAATCACCGAACTGGAACATAAATCACGCCGGCAGGATGTACTGGTAGATGAAGAAGCACTGTTCAGTTTCTACGACCAGCGTCTGCCGGCAAATGTAGAAAACAAAGGCCGTATTCTGCCGCTGGCTGATATCCGTACCTTTGAAATGTGGCGTAAACAGGCTGAGGCAGAAAATCCGAAACTATTGTATCTGAGCCGTGACGACCTGATGCAACATGCAGCCAGTAATGTTACTGAAAGCCAGTTTCCGGAATACCTTGATACTACAGACGGTCGCTGTGCGCTCAGCTACCGTTTCGAACCCCATCATCCGTTTGACGGTGTCACTATAGCTGTGCCTCTGCCACTGCTTAACCGCATCAATGCATCCAGACTGGAATGGCTGGTTCCCGGCATGATTCGAGAAAAGCTGCAGTTACTGATAAAAGCTTTACCCAAACAAATTCGCCGGATCTGCGTGCCTGTACCTGATTTCATCACTACATTTCTCAGCAATCATCCCGATATCAATGCGCCTTTACTGCCTCAGCTGGCACATGCCATTGCCCGTCAGGCCGGAGACATGCGTCTGCTTAACCAGATAGACGTCGAACACTGGCAAACCCAGCAACTGCCGGCACATTGTTATTTCAATATTCAGGTGATTGATGACAGCGGTACAGAACTGGCCAGCGGTCGTGATCTTATTAGCCTGCAACAACAGCTCGGACAGGCGGCTGCGGTTACTTTCCGTGACAACAGCAATGAGTTTGAGCGAGATAACATTACCAGCTGGGATATAGGTAAACTACCGGAAAGCATCAAATTTGCCCGTGCTCAGCAACAGCTTACCGGCTATCTCGGCCTGCAACTGCAAAAAAACGGCAGTATTTCCCTGAGGCTGTTTGATACAGCGGCGGCTGCCGAACAGGCACACCGCAGCGGCGTACTTGCTCTGATGAGTCTGCAACTGAAAGAACAGGTTAAAGACCTGAATAAAGGTCTGCCCGACTTCACCCAAATCGCCATGCTGCTTAAACACCTGGGTACTGATACTTTGCGTGAAGACCTGACTCATGCCGTTCTGGATCGGGCTCTGATAGGTGAAGATGAACTGCCGCGTGATGAAAGAGCTTTTAAAGAACAGATAAAACGTGCCCGCAGCCGTTTACCGGCAGTTAAAGAAGCTGTTAATCAATATGCCCTGCAAACAGCGCAGGCTTATACTGAAGTCAGCAGCCATCTGGGTAAACACCCGTTAACCCCGCTTCTGCGTGAGCATCTGAACAGTCTGGTTTATCCGGGTTTTGCCAGTGCCACACCATGGCAGCAGTGGCCGCGTCTGCCGGTTTATCTGCAAGCCATGCTCAGGCGTATGGATAAATACGGCAGTAATCCGGCACGTGATAATGCGCGGGAAAACGACATTCAGGAACTTACTGATACCTGGCAAAAAAAAGTACAGCAATACCGGCAACAAAATCAGCCGGTACCTGCGGCCATTGCCGAATTCCGGTGGATGCTGGAAGAACTGCGCGTCTCCCTGTTTGCTCAGGAGCTGAAAACACCCTATCCGGTTTCAGCAAAACGCCTGAGCAAAGAATGGGATAAACGCACGGCTATTTTATAAATGTACTCAATAAAATAGCTCTGTTCGGAAAAACAGAGCTGTTATCCCGTCCGTTTTACCGGCAGTTATGACACAGATTTCTATTACTTTTCATCTGCTAACTCCTGGAAATCTTTATCTATATAACCAGGCAAACGAAATCTCACTTTGACCGGGGGCAGATCAATACTCATTTTCTGTGCCAGTAACTGACCGTCAATATACTTATTTTCAAAAACCGGTACAGTTAATTCACCGAGAAAAACCATCAACTGTTCATAGGACTGAAAACAGACAGCACACCAGTATTCACTGTCAGTCACTCTTTGTCTGAGCTGCGCAGGCATTTTTTTAACCTGTTGAAACTCTTCTTTCAGCCCTCTCATCTGCTCTAATGCATCTGCATCTGTATTCCTGTCAGCATGCTTTGAACATGAAACCGGTTCGGATTTACCTCTCTGCCTTCCCCTGTTATAAACAGATTGTGCAGATACTTTAATTTTCATTGTTTTATCTTTTTCCATTAGCACATTCCCAGCGATAAATTTCTAAATCACACAGCGGAAAATACTCCAGAATTTTTCGGTAATCCTTCGGATAGAGTTCTTTAACAGGTAACAAAAAACGTAAATCCAGACTATCAAATGAGCAGCCAAACACCCTGTAATCACTTCCCAGCCTGATGTTATGCTGCTTAAAACAGCGGAGCAAATCCCCTTTTTTCCAGTCCCATACTGGATAATACTGACACTGACTCTTCACAATCGATCCGTGTCTCTGCATACTCAGGCGCTGTTTGGAACTATGTTCCACTCTGGTACCGTTCGCTACCGGGGTATTGGACGGTAAATTAAATTTTCTGCACATCATCCGGCGGATATCAGCAAAATCAAAATTCACCAAATTTGCCTTATCAATCACAGATATATTAGATGGTGGCTGAAAAACATGTGCACTGAGCATCTGATACAGTGCTGGATGCGGCAAACGGGTAATTTTGAAATTAAACTGGCGTTCATATAAATCAAGCTGTTCTTCTACAAATTCCAGCTCGGGCACCAGATACAAATAATAGGGATAAATCTCAGTAAAACTATCCCTGATTGCCAGATACGCAGCAACAGCATTCTTACCTGTGCTAAATGCCAGAATACTCTGACGATGATCACAGGCCATCTTCCGGACTGTTCTGGCCCCAGATAAAATAGCCATATTCGCAAAATTCCCTTATAAACCAACACTGCATAACTCAATTAGTATAGCTAAAATAAATTTAGATGCTCAACATGCTACAATCACCATAAACTATTAAAAAATATAAAAAATAGCTGCATACTCATTAAACCAGCAATAAAAAAGCATAACCAACCTTATTTAAATAAATTTATGTCTGGCATTCAGCTTATTATGCAAATAAATACCTAATGATATATCTGGTAAAGTTTTCGATTCCTGCTTCAACCTGCTTCTTGACACTAAAAGCTATTTCCTGGCACATATTGACAAGTCAACTTATATAAAAAAAATTAAATTAAAAATCAGTAATTTACAACATTAAACATTACATTAATTCCTGATTTAACATCATTCATAACCCAGCTTTAAAAATATTTATATAAATATCAAAACCATATTTAAAATATTTTGTATATTTCAGTAATAATAAGAAAATATTTGTAGACATAGATTAATATGACTGATATCATTAACACCTGAATATCTAAGCTATTTATTTCCCTGACCCGGTCATTTTGTTTATAAGCTTTTCTCCTACATTACGGCTTATAAATTTTTAATGACGGGTTCTTTTTTTATATAAATTCAGAAATCTATTTTACATTACTAAAATTTTATTCTTTTTCTATCTATTCTATTCTTCTCAATTCATTAAAAAACAGAATAAAAAACTTCCTCATAAATAACTGTTAATTTTAAGTAAATTATTTGTGGTTTTTTTACAAATTAATCAAATTTTTATACTTTTGCTTTTTTATATAGGTATTACAATTTTCGAAGCAGGCATCAAATTCATCTTTACTGCTAAAGTCTTTTCTATCCAAATATATTAAACGTCTGTATGATCTGATAGAGTTTTTTCTCTTTAAATACAAATAAATTCTATTGTGAAATTTAATTACTGAATAAAAATCCTGCCATTCAAAGCATGTCTTATTTCCCTTTTTTTCTTTTGTCAGGCACTCAGAAGTAATTTCAATAATATAATTGCCAAATCCTCCTATTTTTTCAAATTCATCCTTGATTTTAAATATCGGATAGAAAATAGTTATAATATTCAGAATTATCAGAGAAATTGTTATTCTATTTATATAAATATTATAAGCATCAATACCAATTACTATAATCAATATTGGAAGTGTCATAATAAAAGCATAAAAGGCTTTAGTATTTATTTTAATAATCATAGGATTAATCCGGTAAAAATAAATTTATAATTACTGATGTTTTACTTACCAATATATAAATTTTTTTTTAACGCCTGATTTTTCATTTTAGCCATTACATTATACATTTATTTGTTAACTTAACATCGACCATAAATCCTCAAGTCAGACAGCATTCTGTTAAATTAAAATTTTAATTTCTTAAAAAAAGAATTTTAGTTAACCTGAAATCCGGTTAATTATCCGTTTTACTACTTATCATAATCAGAAAGTGATTTTTAAGTTTGCCATCCCTGAATTACTGTGCCAGTGGCTACCATTTTCATACTGATACTGAATACCGGCTTTCAGATTACGGCTGATCTGTACATTTCCACCTACAGCAGCATTCCAGCGTGTTTTTGCTGAAGCCCATTTACCGGAACGTTCATTTCCGTGTATTCCGGCAAAACCTCCGCTCATTGCATATTCTCTGTCGCGAAAATCATGCTCAATACCCAGCAGTCCGAAAATATCAAACACAGTATCCCGTATACCAAAACGATATTGAGTAAGAATACTGGCCGAACCGGCTACAACACCTTTATTAAGCTTTCGGGCATATAAACCATAACCGTTTGCCCCGTCTTCACTAAAATGATTCTGTTGCAAATAATCATATCTCAGACCTAGCTGCGGTGTCAGAATCAATTGATTCAGATAAAACGCTTTACCTCCTTTAAAAGCCAGTTGCCATACGTTACCTTTGGCTTTTGCTCCTGTTGCTTCTGACGACTCACCCAGCCATATTCGCCGGTTGACATCATTGGAAAAACGGTTGTATCCAAAGCTGCCGGATATGTAGGCACCGTTCCATCGATTTGGCGCATAAAATGAACCAGCAATTAAACCATTGGTTTTAATATCAGCATTGCCATATTGTTCATTCCAGCCGGTATTTTGAAAAGTATAAGCCATCGCTGCAGATAATCCGTTACCAAATTTTTTACTGATACCGAATATACCGCTATTAGTATTCTGTTTTCCTCTGACAACAGTGGGATTCCAGCGATTCTGTGAATGATTAAATTCCATAATCACATTAACCTCATCAGAGTTATTCTGAATTGATGACATAAAGTCACTATTCAGTTTTCCTAATGTCAGAGTGCTGACCATATTAGCGTTACTGTAAACCGCACCGGATAAAGAATATAACGACCGCCTTAAACTCTGAGCGGACTGTACATTCTGAATTCTGGCCGCACCATCGAATAATTCTTTATCCTGTTCACTATATTGGTCTGCAGCGGGTATACCATCCAGCTGGCTGAAAGCCGTATCCACAGCTCTGGCAGCGGACTCTATTGCCGGATCGGCAATACTGCGGGTTAACAGACCATTATCCATAACAGCTTTTTGTGTAGAAATGCGGGTAATATCAAAATCTACATTATTGTCATCGTAAACCGTTTTACCATCTAGCAGAATTCCACCGGAAAATTCAGTTGAGTCAAATTCACCCAAGCGTTTCTGTGCATTAATAACAGCTACTTTTATCCCTGTCTGAGGCACAAAACCGGCTTTAAGCGCATCGAAATATAATCTACCGGCTAGACTGGCAGTACCATTGACAGTAGTTCGGCTACCAAGGCTGGTCTGAAAAGTACCCGCTGCCGTCTGGTTAAAACTACCATTAACAGTGGCATCCTGACTAATAAAAGTACCTGCATTATCTACTGAACCAGTGAAGCCTTTAACCAGATAAGCAGCATCTTTACCAATTTGCGTTGCAGACTGGCTACTGCCATTTACGGCCAGCGTACCGGAATTAATCTGCGTTTTACCCTGATAAGTATGATTACCCTGCAATATCAGTGTTCCAGTACCGTCTTTGATTAGCCCGCCTTGCCCGCTGATATCATTACTGAATACATAGCTGCCGTCGGTTACATTTGCTGAGAAATCACCGAAGGCAAATTGTGCCGGTCCGTTAACCGCCTTACCAATATTCAGCAGTCCCCAGCCATATACCGAATCTACACCTTTAGCGCCCAGGTCAGTGGCCGTCGTCAGTAATGTGGTTCGTAAATTATTATTGGTCATCCAGGGATATTTTTGTTTAACCAGTGCCGCAGCAGCAGTAACCTGCGGAGCAGAAAATGAAGTGCCCGTGATATAGGTTAGTGGCAATGCATTAATATCATCGCCGGGCTTTGCGTATAAATTAGCAATCTCATACTGATAATAAGCCACCATACACCAATTTTTAGTATCGCCGCATCTGTTGGAAGACTTTTGAATTGTATTATCGCTATTTACACCAGCAACAACGATCCAGCCTTTCTGCAATTCAGGTTCAATTAAAGGAAATAACGATTCAATACTGGGCTGACTTTGCCCGTCATTGGCAGCTGCCCAGATAAACAGCATATCATCCCGAACCAGAGAAACAAAACGACCGATATAGGATGCAGATTTATCAGCAGGATTATTTGCATTTAAATAAGCTTTAGCTACATTAGTGTACCATTGCTTATTACTATAATAATTAGCGCCATAACTGTTATTGACGATTTTCACGCCAGCCTTATCAAGCGCGTTAAACGAATCTATGGTAGCCAGTAAATTGATTAATCCCGGCCCACGGCTATCTGTTGCACTGGCTGAATAAATTTGCACCTCTGGAGCAATTCCAATTTTTTTACCCCTGACATCTTTACCAGCAATATTTAAAGCTACTGCATCACCATGCGGGTAAGCTTTACCATTATAAGGTGTCCCGAACTGTCCCAAATCAACAACATTGTCAGGTAAAGCCGGATGATTAACATCGACTGGCAAATCAACAATACCGACCTTCACCCCCTTACCATCAAGCCCCTGATCCCGTGCATCTTTCAGATTTAGTAGGTTAGCTTGTGTATTATCCTCACCGTATACACTGCGGGGATACTGGTTTTTACTCAACGGAATTTTTATTGCTGATTCGGTACTGTCCATTCTCGACGGATTGGATGAAGGAACAGGAATATTATCAGCCGGATCTATCGGAGTCGGATCAACCGGCTCATGTTTGTCTGGATCTGGATTAACTGGAGGAGGAGTAACCGGAGGAGGAGTAACCGGAGGAGGAGTAACCGGAGGAGGAGTAACTGGTGAAGGCACATTCGGTGTATTTTCTCCGTCTCCCGGTGTCTGGTTTCCGGTACCGGGATCGGTTCCGCCCGGTTTACCGCCAGTTTCCGTAGAATTAGAATGAACACCACTGCCACCGCCACCACATGCCGTTAAAGCAAATGAAACAGCAATCACTATGGATTTAAGCATTAAAGCTGAATGTTTCATACTGGCTGTTCCTTTATCTTAATTTGAAAAATAAATATAAAAATTTAAATTTCATTTTTATTAATATTTCTTGATAACCTTAATGAACATTGATTTGCTTATTCAGTTCGGGTTTAGCATTCAGGCATGATACATGGTCTAAATTGCTGATTTACTTGTCTATATATTTATTAACCAAATAAGATTTTTTTTATCTATTTTAATATTCCGTACTATTATGTATTTAATTTCAGATTGGTAAATTATAAATAAATATACCAAAAAAATAATTTATAGCTTTATTTACAATATGGATTTAAACCGGCGAAATACTGGCTCTGAAAGGCATTAAAGCAGTATCTTATTAAAAGAAATAAAATTTTTACGCATAAAGAATAATATTTTTTAAATTTTTTACTCATAAAACATAAATATATGCTTTATAAATTAATTATATTTGACTTGATATATTAAATATTTAGAAGAAAAAATTTAAATAAACAATATTCGATTAAATTCAGCTAATTATTACTTATATTAAAAATACTTTCATAGACAACAACTTATACAATCAGTTACCGTTATAAAAGGAACACAAGGCAACAAACCGTAACTTGTTTAGATAAATAAGGAGATAAGCATGAACAAACGCAAACCGCTAAAAAGAGATATTAAATTCAGCACCACTGAAGAATTAAGGGAAAATGCACGCAAAAATTATGAAGACGGACCGATTACTTCTACTTATGAGCTGGATGTAGAACGGGTAATCGAACTGCTTAATATAGCTTTGGCTTCAGAATGGGTATGTGTACTGCGTTATCTGCGACATTACTACATGGCAACCGGCCTGTTTATGGATGCCGTTAAAGAAGAATTTATGGAACATGCAGAGCAGGAACAAAAACATGCAGCTATGCTGGCTGAACGTATCACCCAGCTTGGCGGTGAACCGGATTTGAATCCGGATGTGTTTATTCAGCGTTCACCGACAGAATATATTGAGGGAGAAACTTTACGGGATATGGTAGAGTCAGATTTGATTGCAGAACGTATTGTGATTGATCTTTACCGGCAGGCCATTATGTATGTCAGCGATTATGACACCACTACTAAACGCATACTCGAACATATTCTTGCTGAAGAAGAAGATCATGCAGACGAATTATCCGACATGATGGAAGGTTTGGATGGCAAACCCGTATCGAAAAAAATAATTTAATAATTTAGTGATTTAACATAAAAATCCGTAGTTAGTCTGCGGATTTTTTCAGACTGCTTTTCCAGCCATTAGTGTATGTTTGAACTTTATATTTATTATTATTTCAAACTATCTATTATGACATAATTCTATTTATCTTTATAGCAATAAATCGCTCAAACTTGAGGCAGATTAATAATCAGATAAACCTTTTAAAGAAAATACTCAGGTAAATTGTGGTGTGAATCTCTTTGCACTACAATCATATTAAGAGGTTTCCAGAAAGATATCTGGATTATTTTTCAATAGTTTATGGAGTAAACAACATGAAAGCAATGGTGTACTACGGAGCAGGTGACATTCGTTTTGAAGAACGTGCTAAACCAGTTATTATCGAACCAACTGATGCAATCATTCGTTTAACCCGGACAACTATTTGCGGTACCGATCTGGGTATCTGGAAAGGAAAAAATCCAGAGATTGAACAAACCGCCATTCAAAAAGACGGTCAATTCAACGGTCGTATTCTCGGACATGAAGGGATTGGTATTATTGAAGAAACAGGCAGTGCAGTTAAAAATTTTAAAAAAGGCGATAAAGTCATTATTTCCTGTGTCAGCCGCTGTGGTACTTGTGAAAACTGTCAGAAACAGCTTTATGCACATTGCCAGAGTGGTGGCGGCTGGATTATGGGCTACATGATTGATGGTACTCAGGCTGAATACGTACGTACTCCCTTTGCAGATAATTCACTTTACCGATTACCGGCAAATTTAAATGAAGATGTGGCCGTTTTGTTGTCAGATGCCTTACCTACTGCACATGAAATCGGCGTGCAATATGGTGATGTTAAACCCGGCGATACAATAGCCATTGTCGGTGCCGGCCCGGTAGGAATGAGTTGTTTATTGACCGCACAACTATATTCTCCCTCCCAGATTATCATGATTGATATGGATGATAACCGCCTGCATATGGCAAAAGAGCTGGGTGCCACGCAAATCATTAATTCTGCCAGCGAAGACGCGGTGGCGCGTGTTTTGGAATACACAGGCGGCCGCGGAGTAGACTGCGCTATGGAAGCTGTAGGGCTTGAAGCCACATGGAATATCTGTCAGCGCGTGGTAAAAGAAGGCGGACACTTGGCTAACGTAGGTGTACATGGGCAATCAGTCAACTTTGAGCTGGAAAAACTCTGGATTAAAAATCTTACCATTACCACAGGTCTGGTTAATGCCAACACTACCGGCATGTTGCTGAAAACCTGTTGCTCAGGCAAACTGCCGATGGAAAAGCTGGCTACTCACCACTTCCACTTTAATGAACTGGAAAAAGCTTATGATGTCTTTATGCATGCTGCAGATGAAAAAGCCATGAAAGTTATTATTGATTATTAAATACTGCCGAGCAGATAAAAGCTTTAATGAAATCTGCCCTACTAAATAAAGCAGCCATTAAGGCTGCTTTATTGATTACTGTCTGTTTATAAAATGATTATCTCTTTAAATCCGCTGAAAAATCGAATATTCAGCAATTCTGTTATTTATCCGATTCGCCGTAGAATTTAAAATATCAATTTATTCTTCTTCATCCTCATCTTCCTGCACGCTGACACTGTGTTCAATCAAACTGGGAACCACAAAAGAAGTGGCTAATGCATTTTTATTCTCAGAAAGATGTTGCAGATAAGCTTCATCAACATCACCCGTAATATAACGGCCGTCAAAGCAAGAACTGTCAAAACCTTCAATTTGCGGATTCAGCTTTAAAACTACCTCTTTCAAATCATCCAAATCCTGAAATACAACACCATCGGCACCAATTTCCGCAGCCACCTGCTCTGCATTACGCCGGTATGAAATCAATTCTTCCCGGGTTGGCATATCAATACCATAAACATTCGGAAACAATACAGCCGGTGCGGCGGAAGCAAAGTAAACTTTTATCGCTCCTGCCTCACGCACCATATCCACAATTTCCCGGCTGGTTGTCCCGCGTACAATAGAATCATCTACCAGCAGAACTTTTTTACCGCTAAACTCATAATTCATCGGATTAAGCTTTTGCCGCACAGATTTTTTACGCACAGCCTGCCCGGGCATAATAAATGTCCGGCCGATATAACGATTTTTAAATAATCCTTCCCGGTAAGGCTTATTCAGATGCAGAGCCAGTTCCATAGCACTGGGACGGCTGGTATCGGGTACAGGCATAATTACATCAATGTCTGCTAAATCCAGTGTCCGTTTTACCTTTTCTGCCAGTGTTACCCCCATATTCAGACGAGCCTGATATACCGATACTCCATCAATGACTGAGTCTGGACGGGCAAAGTATACATATTCAAACAGACAAGGCATCAGATGAGGTGCCTGTGCGCACTGCTGTGAAAATAGCTGACCTTCATTACTGATAAAAATAGCTTCACCGGGTGCCACATCTCTTACCAGCTCATAATCCAGACTAGGGAAAACCACAGATTCAGAAGCAACGACATAATCTGTATGACCGTTCTCTTCCCTTTTACCCAGACACAGAGGCCGGATACCGAGCGGATCACGAAAAGCCAGTAAACCATAACCGGCAATTAATGCCACCACACCATACGCACCATGTACTCGTTTATGCAGTGCGGCCACAGCAGCAAAAATATCCGATAAAGCCAGTGCAGTACGATTACCAACCTGATTTTCCAGCTCTCGTGCCAGTACATTAAGTAGCACTTCAGAATCAGAGCGGGTATTTACATGGCGCAATTCAGTAAAACAGACATTTTTAAATAAATCCTCGGTATTGGTCAGATTACCATTATGTGCCAGCACAATTCCGAAAGGGGAATTTACATAAAAAGGTTGCGCTTCAGCACTGCAATTGGCATTTCCGGCTGTCGGGTAACGGACATGAGCAATACCAGCATTACCTATCAGTTCACGCATATTACGGGTACGGAATACATCACGTACCATACCGCGACCTTTATGCATGTGAAACATATTACCCTCAGCGGTAACAATTCCGGCAGCATCCTGTCCGCGATGTTGCAGCATCTGTAAACCATCATATAAAAGCTGATTTACCGGTTCATGTGCCACAATACCCAATACACCACACATTACTTTCTCCATTCAAGACAAATAAATACGCGCGTTTTTTGTTATTAAAAACGCGCGTTGTATTCGGTTACTTATGTTCATGCTGTTATACCGATGGTGAATTCAGCTTATCAGCAAGAAAAGACGGCAGATAAGGCACCGCCACCATCGCCAGCCTTTCAAACATGCCTGCTGTAAATGAATCCCGCCACACAGGAGATTTCGGCAAATCAGTAAAAGAACATATCAGCACCACTAAAGTGACAATAATAATTCCTTTAATCGCACCGAAACAGGCGCCCAGCATACGGTTAACTCCGCCAAGCCCGATCGATTTCAATGCTGAAGTAATCACTGTTCGCATCAGACGCTGAATAATCCACAAAACACCGAATACCATCACATATGATAATGAAACAGCCAGCGCCCGTGGCTGCATAGTCGTAAAAGCCATATCAGCCACAGGTGCAGCCAGCAACTTGGCTCCGACAAATGCAACCACCCAGCATAACAGTGAAGCTATTTCGCCCACCAGCCCGCGCATCATAGCAACCAGAGTTGTTAATAATATCAGGCCGAGAGCCAGCACATCAAAAAGGGTCATGCAATACCAACTTCCTATAAACCAATTACCAATCCGTCCAGTCCTGCAGCATGCACTTTATCCAGATTTTGCAAAGCCTGACTGCGATTATTATAAACCTGGCTGCGTACCCGATACAGTGTGCCTTTACTAGTCTGACTTTTACTGATACTGGTAGTGACACCGGCAACAGCCAGCCTTTGCTGTACCAGATTAGCCTGCGCCTCAGTGGTATAGGCACCAATCTGAATTATAGTCCGTTCCACAGACGGTTTATTATTGCTACTGGTAGCATTGCCTCGATTCTGACCGGAAGCAGAATTTTTAGACACCGTACCGGCTGCTTTATTTTCCAATATCTGCTGCGGTGTCAGTTTACCGCCTGCCGTATTATTTGCCGGTTTTGCTGTCGCCGCCGGTTTTACGGGTACTGGATTTTTATTTATTGGTTTAGGTGTTGCAGACACAGGTTTTTTGTCTGTATTAGCAACTTCACTTCTGTTTTTTACTACAGGTGTAGTATCAACTGTACTGGCTGGTGTTTTATTCACCGGCTTTACTGTTACAGGTTCAGTTTTAGGGCGGTTACTGCTTGCCGTATTAACAGGAACCTGTTTAGTTTTTTCTGTTGTTTCTACCGGAGTTCTGTTAATAACCGGTTTTGGTTTAACAACTGGTACTGCTTCAGTATGTACTTGTTGTCTGTTATTTTTTTCAACAATCTTTCTTTCAGAAGACGGTTTGATACCTGCTGAATCAGTATCATTTGGCCGCCGCTCTGACGGTACCGGTGTATTATTTATTTTAGCTGGCAAGACAGGTTTAGGATGTGTTGTTTCTTCACGCATTACAGGTCTGGATATACTGTTTTCCTGTTTATGTTCAGATGCTGCAGATGCATTACCCGAACCGACAGTTGTATTTACCGCAGATGACCTTGCCGCCGTTACCGGTTCCAGTACTATAGCTGAAGCAGATTGTGCCTGCGCCACAACACTCGCCTGAGACACCATACCTGCTGTGCCGGAAGCTGTTTCTGACGGAGCAGTTCTGACTTCAAGCTGCGGTGCCGGTACAGACTGAGGCGTGCGACGGCTCAGCATAATAACCAGCAATATAGCAGCAATAACTACCATAATTAATGCACCTACCAAACGGCGCCTGTTGCGCCGTTTCAGCTGTTCATAATTTTCCTGTGCATTCATTAATCACTAACTCCTCTGACCTTATCGTTTCTATTTTCAGAATTTACCTTGAAGATAAATCTATTATTTCTGCTACTGTATGAAACGAACCAAATACAACAATTCTATCATTCTCACCGGCCTCTGATAAAGCAGCCTGATAAGCTTCTTTAACATCAGGATAAGCTGTCACAGCAGCAATATTATGCTGAATAAATTTTTCTTGTAAAGCCTGTATAGTCATACCGCGTGGCAAAGCAAGCGGAGCTATCAGCCAGCAATCAAACTGATCTTTAATAATTTCCAGAACCGCATCAATGTCTTTATCAGCCAGCATACTGAATACAGCCATGCGTTTTTCCGCATAGGGTAAAGCAATCAAACTTCTGCGCAATGCCCTTGCTGCATGAGGGTTATGCCCCACATCCAGTACCGTAACCGGTCGTCCGGGTAACACCTGAAATCTTCCCGGATGGCGTACGCGCAACAAGCCGCGTTTAATTGCACCAATATCCAGAGGCAAACGTTCAGACAAACATTCCAGCACAGTTAATGCACAAGCCGCGTTACTGAGTTGAAAATTACCGCGCAATACTGGTATCGGTAAAGCATGACGGGCATGTTCATCCTTATATAAGCTACTTTTCTGCGGATGAAAACGATACGACCACTGCTGCATTTCCATCTTATGGCAATCAAAATCTCGGCCAAGCAAAAGTAAATCTGCCCCCACCTCTGCCGCATGCGATGACAGACTGAGCGGTACAGGAATTTGAGCACAAATTACAGGCTTTCCAGCACGCATAATGCCTGCTTTTTCAAATGCCACTTTTTCTACTGTATCACCAAGAAATGCCTCATGATCCAAATCAACACTGGTAATCACTGCCACATCGGCATCAAATATATTGACAGCATCCAGCCGCCCGCCCAGCCCTACTTCCAGTATCATTACGTCTACCTGCTGACGTATAAATACATCTACGGCAGCCAGCGTATTAAACTCAAAATAGGTTAACGGTATCTCAGCCCGTGCTGTCTGTATATGTTCAAACGCACTGACAATCAAATCATCAGCAACAGCTTCACCATTAATCGCAATACGTTCATTAAAACGTAACAAATGCGGACTGGTTAAGGTACCAACCCGATAACCGGCTTCATGATAAATCTGTGTCAGATAGGCACATACCGAACCCTTACCATTGGTTCCGCCAACAACAATCAGCGGACATACCGGCTTTAAACCCATCCAGTCACGAACAGCACCTACTCTGGCCAGCCCCATTTCAATTTCGCCGCCGACCACACCATTTTCCAGATGTTGCAGCCATGAAGACAAACCAGTTGCATGAAATTTTTCTGCCATTATTCTAATTCTTATCCTTCAGCCTGAACCTGCGGATTACCTTATTCAAGATTGATTGCCTCAAAACCGATTGTGTATTGTTTGGCTGACACCAGCGTACCCATACTTGTAATCTTCGCCATGCCTGCGCATCGGTCATATCCGGTAGCAAAAGCTGGTATACGCAGCCGCGCGAAGTTTGCCAGTGTAAAGCCATCATATTTGCTCTGATAATAATACCACTGCAACACAGTTTAGCCGGTACTGCAGCTTTGCCCTGTGTAAATAGCAGTGAAGCCTGCCCCTGTGAGCTGATTTCAATTTTTTTGACTCTGCTTTGCCGCAAGCCATAACCTGCCCATAATGCAGATAATAACCATGCCAGCAGCCATACCAGACACAACCAGCCTGTGCTGTAGAACACAATAGCCACTAGTGTCAGTACATGCATAATCACCGCCAGATAAAAAGCACATCTGGATGGCTTCAGCCGCACAACACACGCCATCATAAGATACTAAACCTGTTCTTCACCATATACCGGAGATATATGTATATCTGTATCTACCAGATCCAGTACCATATCATGTACTTCTACTGTAAAAAAATTCCAGAACTGATCAATATCCAATACCGGCCACAGCTTACGCTCAACCTCCCATGCAGACAGCTCTGCCTCAAAAATCAGATTAAAGCGTTCACCAATATAACCAATGACCTGTTCCGGAGTTTCAAATTCCGGTACCAGCAATGTAGTACAATTACTCTGTAGCTGTGACAAAGTTAACTCAGGCAAATCATCACTTGTACTTTTCAGCCAGTCGAGAAAAGCCTGAGCAGGTTTCAGCACAACAGCACTGCGATCAACAAAATACATGCCCTATCCTTACTAATATTACTGAATAACCATATTGTACTGTAAACGTTCTGCGATAGCGTATATTTACCGCTCAGCAATTTTCAATTACCGTACAATCAGCTTATTGTGTCTACAGAGTTAACTGCCATGCCTCACACCATTCATCTAGCCCGGTTTCAGCAAATCCTTACGCCTGATGAAATCCTCACTGACAATCAGCTTATCGAACCATTTTGTACCGACCAGCGTGGCCGTTATCATGGACAGGCTTTTGCAGTATTACAACCGCATACTGTCAGCGCTGTACAGGAAATTATGCGCTATTGCCATCAGCAGCATATTCCTGTTACTCCACAAGGTGGAAATACAGGCTTGTGCGGCGGTGCTACACCGCATGCTTCTGTTGCCGGTAAAGGAATTATCCTTTCGTTAAGTAAACTTAACCGCATGCGCAAACTCAATCTGGCTGACAACACCATTACCGTAGAAGCCGGCATGATACTCGCTGAAGTACAGAAAATCGCTCAAACTGCCAATCGCTATTTTCCCCTGAGTCTGGCCAGTGAAGGCTCCTGTCAGATAGGCGGAAATATTGCCTGTAATGCCGGCGGTCTGAATGTAGTGCGTTATGGCACAATGCGTGATCTGGTACTGGGTCTGGAATATGTCCTGTCCGATGGCGAACTGGTCAGTCACCTGTATCCACTGCATAAAAACACCAGTGGCTATGAAATGCGTCAGCAAATCATTGGCAGTGAAGGCACACTGGCGATTATTACCGCTGCCACACTAAAACTGTTTGCTCCGCCGCAAAGTGTCTTAACAGCATGGATTGGCGTAGACAATATTCACTCTGCCACCAGTCTGTTAGCCGCACTGAAAAATCACTTTGCCGAGCGCCTGTCCAGCTTTGAACTGATCAGTCAGGCGGCTCTGAGTCTGTCAGCCAGCTATAGTCAGTTACGCGAACCAACTCATGCGAGCTGGCATATTCTGGTAGAACTGAGCGATAGCCTGCCGGCACAAAATTTAACCGATCCCTTAATCAGCGTACTGGAACAAGGTAACTGGCTTAATACAGTTATTGCTCAGTCTGAAACAGAACGTCAGCATTTATGGAGCTTGCGTGAAAACATATCTGCTGCACAACGCAGTCTCGGAGCCAGTATTAAGCATGATATTGTCGTTCCGATTAAACATGTTGCTGACTTTGTCGAAAACTGCCAGCAACAACTGATTAAAACCTTTCCGCAAACCAAAACCATTTTATTCGGACATCTCGGTGATGGCAGTCTGCATTACAATGTTTTTATTGCTGATATAATGAATAATGATGTTTATCAATATGAAGAAAACATCAATAAAGTCGTATATGAACAGGTATTAAACTACCATGGCAGTATAGCCGCCGAACATGGCATTGGTCAGTTAAAAAATCAGTGGCTGCCACGTGTTCGCAGTAACGCAGAAATCAAATGGATGCAGGCACAAAAGCATAACCTCGACCCTGAAGGTATCCTGAATCCCGGAAAAGTTTTACCTGTGCATACATGATATAGTAAGCATTTTTAAGTCAACTATGAATATGAGTGAAGTTACTCTGTATACCGACGGTGCCTGCAAAGGCAATCCTGGCGTAGGTGGCTGGGGAGCATTTTTACAATCCGGCAGCCACAGTAAAGAGCTTTTCGGCGGTGAGGCTAATACCACCAATAACCGCATGGAGCTCACAGCTGTAATTCAAGGACTTGCAGCATTAAAACGCCCGTGCATTGTTAATATCTATACAGATTCCCAATATGTTAAAAACGGCATGCAGGAATGGATTCATAACTGGAAAGCGCGCGGCTGGAAAACTGCCTCAAAACAGCCGGTAAAAAATGCTGAACTGTGGCAGGCACTGGACAGCGAAGTAAGTAAGCATCAGGTACACTGGCACTGGGTTAAAGGTCATGCCGGACATCCGGGAAATGAAAAAGCTGATGAACTGGCTAATCGCGGCGTGGAACTGGTTAAATAAAGCTTTAATTTCTTTGTAAATTATCATCACCTACCCACTTCTCAGCTACCATAATAGTGCTATCATGCCTAGAAGCATACTATTTGATAAATTTTGGTATCGGCTTAGAGGAATTTAAAACTTAGCCTAAAGCGGTAACTGTGGGCTCGAAGAAATATTCTGGAAAAACATATTAATTTAATTAAATTAACTATTTAAGAAATATTCAGATAATAATTCTATTTAACTGAAAACATTCTACTCTGAACAAAATTTTGCTACAAATTAGTATTGAAAATAATCATCAATGTCCATCATAGTTATAGCAAAAAAAAATTAAATAAATTCAATAATATAATAAACAACTAGAAAACAATACTAACATATCTTATATTATTATCATTCAAGATTGAAACTAAATTATTGTTATATCTATCAATTGATCTATTAAGCAGAAATATATTAATTTATTAAAAAACAAAGCCTGATCTCTTAGAGATCAGGCTATGCAATGCTAAATTGAGCGTTAAATCATAATGGGTAACAGAGATGATTACCAAATCATATTCCCCTTAATATTCCAATCCATATCAACTTTATTCCATACAGAGAATTGTTAAGCTCAACCTATCATTTAACCAAACAGTTATTATTTAGCTTTACATTCATCACATTGTTCTCTATCACTGGGTTGATGACTATCTTTAACCCAACCCTTAGCAGGGTAATGATTTTTAGAACAATTGCTTTCCCAGTGATAAGTATCACTGTCTATTTTATTTTCTTTAAAATAATAAGGAGGATTTGGTTTAGACATAATATATCCTTTCTAATTAATAGATACATAATTAATTGATAATTTAAATATAAATTATCACCATATATCCATATTTTACATTTCAATAATATATGAATACATTTTTTATATAATATCTTTTCTTATATTTTCAATAGGAATTTAAAAATAAATTTGGTATTTTATTAATTGATTGTCCTTGGCATAGAACTAGACAAATAAAGCTTTAATTTCTTTATAAATTATTATCACTCACCCGCATCTTAACTACCTTAATAGTGCTATCAAGCATAGAAAACATATTGTTTGATAAGTTTTGGTATCGGCTTAGAAGAATTTAATACTCAGCCTAAGCCGGCAGATATGGGCTCGATGAAATTTTATGGAAAAAACAGATTAATTTAATTAAACCGTTTTTTTATTTCATGCTAAAATATTCCAATATTATTGAAAAAACAATAGCACAACTGCAATGATTATTTATAATTAATCTATAAATACATGTATAAAATACCTAATTTTTCACCTAAAATATAACTCAGTATCTAGTTGAATTTTTTAAAATAAATCAAATTTCCATTTAAAATAATATATTAATTGAATTAAAAATATATTCAGTGTACCTGTATTTAATACAGTTTTAATCTCATTTGAGAAATATAATGGTGTGTGCATGATTAATTTTAATTTACAATCATATTATAAGAACATAGGCGGGCTTATTTTTGAATTCGCCATACCCCCTAATAAAAAAGCCGTCTACAGTACTACATCTAAATACCTGACAGAAGGAGCGTTCAGCTTTATTGAGGGCATTATATACGAGTATGTTCCTAAATACGGTGAATATGGGCATTGGGGAATCACCGAAGTTAATACAGAACAATGGCTACTTATAAAACCGGCACTATTAAGGCTTAAGACCAGGGTTGATCAAGCCCAGAATTTAAAAGAACTTAAAAGTGATTTATTTAATTTTCGTTTTGTCTGTATGCTGGAAGACGATTATTTAAAAGAAACGGCTCACAAGTTTTCTAAATCCAAGCCTTTGCTTTCTCAGATGATTATCGATTTTATAGCCTGGATTGATATAACTATACAAAAGTATAGTTCATTCTATATTATGGGCATATAACTTTTTCATTTACTAAATCTATAAAGTTTATCAATTAAACTTGTAGCATTAATTTTTATTCTATCTTTGGCAAGGTTTGCTTATCTTTTTGGAATATATGATATTCCAGGATGATTTACATTTCCGCTATTTATTCCGTCATGATGATAGCCTGCTTTATTAATCCATGCTAAGGACAAGGTTTAACCAGACTAATTATTTAATATATTATATTAAAATGATGACGTAACAAAAATAAATAACCTATTGATTTATTAATTGCTACCTTCATGCTGTTGTTTATATTATTTACAATTGAAATCCGTTGCTTTGATTAAACTGCTTAACTTTTTGCTGTTTTATGTACATAAACCTAATATCCGCCGTTTAACGCAGCGGTTAAAACATAAAACTATCATTATAACAGGCGCCAGTTATGGCATTGGTGAGTCGCTTTGTTATCTTTTGGCCGATATTGATTGCAACTTAATATTGGTTGCGCGCACAGTTGATAAACTGCGCGAATTAAAGCAACGGCTTACTATGAGCAAAGCTAAAATTGACATTTATGCAGCTGATTTGCGTGATCAGGAACAAATTGATGAATTCATAAAATATATACAAAATTTACCTGTTGACATATTTATTAATAATGCCGGTAAATCGATTTGTCGCCCGGTCATGCAATCGTTAGACCGCCAGCATGATTTTGAACGAACCATAAAATTAAACTACCTGACTCCGGTACAATTATGCCTTGCACTTATCCCCAAATTACAGCAAAGTAAAGGACATATCATTAACGTTTCGGCTGTCAATGTGTTGTTTGCGCCAGCGGTGAATTGGTCAGCATATCAAGCCTCAAAAACGGCATTCGATCAATGGCTGCGTTCAGCAATGCCTGAATTACATAACCGGCAAATCAAAGTATCGACAGCATATTTACCTTTAGTAAAAACAAGGATGATTGAGCCGACCAAAGCTTATCAGAACTTACCTGCATTACAGCCAAAGCAAGCTGCTACAATTATAAGTTATTTATTACAAACACAAAAACGCCAATATAAACCATGGTGGGCGATGGTAGTGCAATTGGCCGGCGTCCTGTTTAATGGCATCTGGTTTAAATTAAATTGTTATTACATTAAGAGAAAATGATGATAAAAACAATCAAAGCGCTTTACACCATTAAACTTTTGACTTTTAAAGGAATTTTTTATTTATTAATGAGTTTTCGTTCGGTTGGAATGAATTTAATGGCATTGCTCTATGTACGTCAGAAGCTGAGCCCAGACCAAATCGCCATTAATGAAAATGATAATTGCATAAATTATCGTACACTTTATACGCAGTCACAGCATTTAGCCAAAAAATTAGCGGCGCATTGTGACATAAAACCGCATCAAAAAATAGCCATAATGGCAAGTAATCATACTATTATGATTCAAACTCTCTTTGCTATTGCCCGGCTAAGTGCAGATATTTACTTACTCAATACAGAACTATCAGCCAAGCAATTACAAAATATACAAGATGCGGTAAAATTTGATTGGATCATACATGATCCTCAAATTCCTATCTTAATTGATGTCAAATCATTACCAACAGATCATCCGGAGCAAATTTCCATTTACTCGCTCTTAAAGGATAAGATACCCCCCTATTCCGGCAATCTTAAAGTTACCCATTTTAATAAACTTACTGTGTTAACCAGTGGTACAACAGGACGTTTTAAAATGGCAGGGCGCAATAGTAAAGCACAAAATTTTATCAGTCCTTTTTATCAATTGCTGATGAAATTAAACCTGAGCAAATATAACAGAATCTATATAGCAACACCGATTTACCATGGTTTTGGTATTGCAACATTGTGTATGTCGGTACTATTAGGTGCCACTATATTTATCAATAAACGCTTTGATGCCGCCAAAGTTTGTCAACTTATTAACAAACATAACATTGAAGTTATCACCCTCGTTCCCTTAATGCTCAGTCGAATGATGAATTATTCTGTAACGCAGTTACATAGTTTAAGATGCATCATCACCGGCGGCGCACCAATTGCTGTCACACTGGTTCAACGAACAATTAATCAACTTGGTAAAGTGTTATTTAACTTATATGGCACATCGGAAGCTGGAATATGCCTGATTGCAACGCCGGATGATTTAATCACTCACCCATCAACTCTAGGTAAGCCTGTTAAAGGATTATCAGTCAAATTAATGAACAATGGCAAAGAGGATGCGATAAAAGGTGAACTCTATATCAAATGTGCATGGTCCACTCAGGGCAAAAACTGGACAGCTACTGGTGATATAGTTCACAAAGACAGTACAAATAATTATTATCTAAATGGCCGGGCTGATGACATGATAGTTTCAGGTGGTGAAAATGTTTACCCATTCGAACTCGAACAATGCTTAGTTAACCATCCTGACATTAACGACTTAGCCGTTATTAGTGTTAATGATGAGGAATTCGGACAGAGATTAGTGGCATTTGTGGTATTAGCAGCGCATACTGAACAAACCGAAGATACTTTAATAGACTGGTTAAAACCACAAATTGCACGTTACCAAATGCCCAAAAAAATATATATCATTGACGAATTGCCCATGACTCATATTGGCAAAGTTGACAGAAAACAACTTATCAATCGATATTATGAATTATCTAAGATCTGAGTTAGCGAAAACACCAGTACTGATAAGCATAATAGTATTTTTTAAAAATTTATTTTTCGAAAGCATTATCATTGCTTGTTACCCGCTCAACTAATCCTTTTATCGTATTTATAAAAGGATTTTTCTCCGATTTATAATACATAATATAATCAATATCTGGTAATGCCGGAAGTTTCAGGATATCGGTGTAATCGATAAATTTCTTAGACATTGACGATCTGTTCAGGCAACCTATGCCTAATTGAGCCTCAATAGCAGACTGCATACCAATAACACTGGAAGCATAATGAGATAAATTATAAGATATTTTATTATTTTCTAATTTATCTATAGCTAATTTTTGTAATAAGCAGCCTTTTGGCAAAGTTATAATTGGCAGTGGATCAGATCCGGTTATACTAAGATCTTTCGAGCCAGCCCAGCAGAGTGGTTCATGCCCTACAACCATTAAATTATCATTATCGGGTAATCTCTGCCCGTTTAAATGAATAAATAAAGCAATATCATATTGTTCCAGAGTATGTTCAAGAAGCATTTTTGAACTGCTCTGAATTGAGACATTAAATTGAATATTCTGACATTGGTCACGTAGCCCTCTTAATACAGATGCTATCGTGGCAGGCATAAAATAATCTGTAATTGAAAGTGTCAGCTCATATACCGAATCATGGTTTCTAATATCATTTATGATATTATCATTTAAAGATAATATCTTTTTTGCATGCTTATACATTTTTTCACCAATAGCTGTCGGTTTCGCGCCGTATCTCCCACGATGCAAAAGTTGTGCATCGCAAAATACCTCAAGCTTTTGGATTTGCTCACTTATAGCCGATTGAGATTTAAATAAAATATTCGAAGCTTTTGTGTAGCTGCCCATTTCTACAATGACAACAAATGTGTGAAGAATTTCTAAATCAAGTTTTTCCATAGTGTAATCAGTCTTCATCGGTTATTGTCATTAGATTTCTTTAATATATCGGATTTTCCGTTATAAATAAATCAAAAAATCCTGTTTTACAGATATAAAAAATTCTAGCTATTATTTTCTGGAAAAACAGGAGTTAATCAATGTCTTTAAATTCAAACAAATTGCCGGATAAAAATAAAATTTTTTTTTCTGATAACCATAAATGGAAAGTTTTATTTACTGGCGCATTCGCTAATACATGCTTTACCTTTGTTATCGGCGGCGTACCTGCAGCTTCCATTATTCTACGTAATGATTACCATATCCCAACATCTGTATTAGGGCTTTTAATGGGAATTGTAGGTTTTGGAATTGCTGTAAGTGAATTACCCTGGGGAATTGCCACCGATCGCTTCGGAGATCGGCCGATATTAATTGCAGGATTGTCTACGACTGCCATAGCTCTTTTCATCCTTGCTTATTTTGCAAGAATATCATCACACACTTCAATAAGTATCATCTTATGTGCCGGTTTACTAGTAGTCGGTCTTTTTGGGAGCAGTGTAAATGGTTCCAGTGGCAAAGCGATCATACAATGGTTTAAACCACAGCAACGCGGCTTAGCAATGAGTGTAAGGCAGGCAGCTGTACCACTTGGTTATGCATTAGGAGCATTATTCTATCCTTATATATCAATTCATTATGGATTCTCGACCACACTATTTATATCGGCATTTATTTGTATTCTGGCTGCATTATTCAGCTATCTATGGATTATTGATCCAGATAGTAAGAGTGAACGCAAAACACCGGATATAACACAATCACTAAAAAATAAATCAACTCAGCCAATGAAATCATTGAAAGTATGGCGCATCGTATTAGCTGTGGGTATTCTATGTGCGCCACAGTTTGCATTGATGACATTTTCAATGCTTTTCTTGCACGATTTTGCCGGATTAAGTATTGGATATATCAGTATCCTACTATTTTTCATACAAATCAGTTCAATACCAACACGTATCGGTAGTGGCTTTTATACAGATAAAAAGGGAAATAGAAAATTTTTTCTGAAAGCGGTTACAGCCCTGTCATTCATCTTATTCGCAGCCCTTACCGTATTTACTTATTTTTCATATAAATTCAATATACATCATTTTGCCTACTTTGTTAGTTTCATTATTCTTATATCTGGTATATCAATTTCTTCCTGGCATGGAATCGGATATACCGAACTGGCTACCGTTGCCGGACAAAAGAGTGTTGCAACTGTATTAGCCATGGCTAATACAGTAGTATTTTTCATTCTGTTTGCAACTCCAGCCATAATTCCATGGCTATTACATCAATTCTCCTGGGTTGGCGTTTGGGCAGTCATGGCTGTTATTTGCGCAATAAGCTATTTCTTATTTGAGAATTCATCATCTGAAAAATAATTTTTTATTCATAGGAATGTACCAACTTGCTTTACGCTGCATAAAACAGACTGAATTTTTGGTTGGTGATTTTACCGATAAATTTAATTTATCTAATTTTGAATTGATTTATGAAGATTATTTTGAAAATAGCTAAACAGTTTTTTAGATTTGAAATTTCATTTTTCACATCATGATAATTAATCATTTTATGATATGAGCTGAAATATTGATAAAAGTTTCATTTATCAATATTTCAGCTATATAACGTTCTTATTGACTAAGATTTATTGAAAAAATCAAATCAAAATAAAGATATTTTCCACAGGCATAAAAAACTAATAGCTACAATAAAAGGTATAAAGCTTATAAATCCGCTTTGAACTAAAGCATAGTTAACACATTGAAAAAATTAATAATAAGTAATTACTAACAAAAGAGGTGTGGCTAATACTGTACTTTTACACAATATCATCATCAACACATTTAACAGCAAAAGAATGGTTACTTTGTCTGATATGTGGGTGATAAAATCTGAAGCATCTGGCCATTATTATAGTTAAACCATTCAATATAAAAATAGTGAGCATAACACCGGTTATGCTCACTATTAGCTATATGTTGACTAGTTAGCCAGACATGACTATTACATCATGCCGCCCATGCCACCCATGCCACCCATATCAGGAGCAGCAGGTTTATCTTCCGGTAATTCGGTAATCATGCAATCAGTAGTCAGCATCAGACCAGCGATAGAAGCAGCATGCTGCAAAGCAGTGCGAGTAACTTTAGCCGGATCCAGTACACCCATTTCCAGCATATCACCATACTCACCGGTACCTGCGTTATAGCCGTAGTTACCAGAACCATTCAGCACATTGTTTACTACAACGCTTGGTTCATCACCGGCATTAGCAACAATCTGGCGTAATGGTGCTTCAACTGCTTTCAGTACGATTTTCACCCCGGCTTCCTGATCGGCATTAGCACCTTTCAGGTCTTTAATCGCAGCACGGGCACGCAGCAGGGCAACACCACCACCGGCTACCACACCTTCTTCTACCGCAGCACGGGTAGCATGCAGGGCGTCATCCACGCGATCTTTTTTCTCTTTCATTTCAACTTCAGTAGCAGCACCAACTTTAATTACTGCCACACCGCCGGCCAGTTTAGCCACGCGTTCCTGCAATTTTTCTTTATCGTAGTCGCTGGTAGCCACTTCGATCTGTTTGCGGATTTCAGCAACACGTGCTTCAACAGCAGCCTTGTCACCCAGCCCGTCAATCACAGTAGTATTTTCTTTACCAACTTCTACACGTTTAGCCTGACCCAAATCTTCCAGAGTGGCTTTTTCCAGAGACAGACCAACTTCTTCAGCAATAACAGTACCACCGGTCAGGATAGCAATATCCTGCAACATGGCTTTACGACGGTCACCAAAGCCCGGAGCTTTAACAGCAACAGTTTTCAGGATACCGCGAATGTTGTTTACTACCAGAGTAGCCAGAGCTTCACCTTCAACATCTTCAGCAATAATCAGCAACGGACGGCTGGTTTTTGCGACTTGTTCCAGAACAGGCAGCAAATCGCGGATGTTAGAGATTTTTTTATCAAACAGCAAAATATACGGGCTGTCCAGACCAGCAATCTGTTTTTCTACATCAGTAACAAAGTAAGGAGACAGGTAGCCGCGGTCAAACTGCATACCTTTAACAACTTCTACTTCATTTTCCAGTGATTTGCCGTCTTCAACAGTGATCACACCTTCTTTACCCACTTCATTCATGGCTTTGGCAATGATTTCACCGATAGATTCATCTGCATTGGCAGAAATAGAAGCAACCTGAGAAATTTCTTTAGATTTTTCCGGAACCGGTTTAGAAATATTTTTCAGTTCGGCAATAACAGCTTCAACAGCTTTATCGATACCGCGTTTTAAATCCATCGGATTCATACCGGCAGTAACGTATTTCATGCCTTCAGTAACAATAGCCTGAGCCAGAACAGTTGCCGTAGTGGTACCGTCACCAGCCACGTCATTGGTTTTAGAAGCAACTTCTTTAACCAGCTGTGCGCCCATATTTTCGAATTTGTCTTTCAATTCTACTTCTTTAGCAACAGATACACCGTCTTTAGTGATGTGTGGTCCGCCAAAGGCACGATCCAGCAGCACGTTACGACCTTTAGGGCCTAAAGTTACTTTTACTGCTTCAGCCAATACATTGACACCAGCAACCATTTTCTGACGGGCTTCGTCAGAGAATTTCACGTCTTTTGCTGCCATTTGCAACTCCTAATCTTTAATAATTAATTACGCAATAAAATTTAATTTCTGGATAAATAATTTATTCAACGATACCGAAAATATCTTCTTCGCGCATTACCAGCAACTCTTCACCGTCTACTTTAACAGTCTGGCCGCTGTATTTTCCGAAAATTACTTTATCGCCAACTTTAACATCCAGTTTCTGACGGTCACCGTTTTTCAGCAGTTTGCCATTACCTACGGCAATTATTTCACCCATATCAGGTTTTTCAGCAGCAGAACCGGGTAACACAATACCAGAAGCAGTTTTTTCTTCAGCTTCCAGACGTTTTACGACAACGCGGTCATTCAAAGGACGAATAGTCATATTATCTTCTCCACATCTTTAGTGCCCGAGGCACAGCAAAGTCGGTTAATACAAACCCGCATTTTCAGCGGGGCGTAAATATAAATTTATTCGTTACTTAAAGTAGGGCTGGCTTGCTGCAATTCAAGAGTAAGTAAAATAATTTTTTTCCTTACTCTTACAAATACTTAGCAAATTTGACAAATTATCTTAGTCATTACAGACAGATAGCTGCAATTACAAGCAGATCTCCTGCATCCCAGTTCGACCCGATAAATTAATTTGAGACAGAGCAAATAAATTACCTCAGCCCACCGGACAGATTCCGGATACAGGTAACACATCAAGAAAAAAGATAGTTTATCTGCTAATTACAGATAAACTGTTTTTTGCATAATATTAAGTATATATACCAGATTAAAATATAAGTGGTGAAATGCCAAATAATGCTGATTAACTTAATTACCAGAATTATTTTACCAAATTCTGAAAATCAGAATTTCAATTTACAGAGGGACTTATTTTCTTTCAAATCTGGTATCAATCTGGGCTGATAACGTTTCGCGGGCACGTGCAATACGTGAACGCACTGTACCTACCGGACAGCCTAATTCCTGAGCGATTTCTTCATAGGTCAGACCATTTATCTCTGATAAAATAATCGGCTGACGCAGATTGGCCGGCAATTGATTAATTGCTTCATCAACAGCATCAATCAGCTCACGATTAAGTAATAAATCCTCCGGAGTCTGATAATCTGACAAATGTTCCAGTACATCAGTTTCATCTCCGTCCTCATCCATAATCTCAGTAATCATTTGCGGTTCACGTCCGTAAACAGCTGCCATAGACTTAGCCGTATTCATACCGATACAGCAAAGCCACGTATAAAACTGACTTCCGGCACGAAATTGCGGCATAGCTTTATAAGCTTTAAGAAATGTTTCCTGTACCACATCCAGCGTTGTTTGCTCATCATGAGTAAAACGACGCAGAAAGTGTTTTAAACGACGCTGATACTTTCTGACCAGCAAACTAAAAATCTGAGCATCACCCTGCTGAGCCCTTCGCACCAACACCTGCTCTTCCACCTGCCGGGTAGAATCATCATGCATTTTGTTATCCTCTAGTCATTATTGTTGTTGCATCAATCAGCAGCTGAATCTGCGATAAATCTAGTATCAGCCTTAAAGTTTTACAGCCTTAGAGGCAAGTCCTCCATAATTGGCATCCATCCGTCAGTTATACCTCTGTCAATACTAACAGCAACATTAATAACAGCGATACACTGATTGTCTGAGTCACATAAAACCGGCCAGACAGCACGCATAAAAGGAGGGATCTTCCTTTCTTGTAATAATTTTCTAACTTTTTTTCTCCCTCCTCTCAGAACAATAGTATCTTCATTATCTGCCTGACGCACTCTCCACGCAGCATCAGTTTCCGCCAAACCAAAAGGATGCCGGTTCCATTGCAGATAACGGGCAGTAACCAGTTTCTGACTGGACACCGGTAACAATCCATACCAGTGCCACTGCCCGCTTACATCATACTTATCAATCCATAATCTGGAATCATAATAGACCACACGCGCATGCGGTAAAGCCCATTGTGCTCCATTTTTGCTTTCCATCAACTGTCGTGCAAATTCTGTTAGAGCCGCAGACGTAGACATTCCCAAACAATGCTTTTGCGCAAATAAACGCAATTGCTGCCGACGGCGTGATTCACTTAAATTACGCCATAACGGTATTTGAAATCCTTTTTGCTGCGCATGCAGCATAGTCCAGTCAGCTTCAGCTATTTCATTTAATAAGGACAGTTCATCCTGTAAACGTTCTACAGCCGCTTCTATCTGGCTATCCAGATGTGGCAGATGTTTGCGCCAGTATGGCAAACCGTCCAGACGCAGCCAGTTGCGTAAATAGGCACAATTACTATTACTGTCATCTTCAATATGTCCAAGTCCTGCGGCATCTGCATATGCCTTGAGCTGTTGCCGGGAAAAATGCAATAGCGGACGCCAGATAACAGTATTTTCAGTTAATGAACGTATCGCCGGCATAGCTGAAAGCGAACGTAAACCGCCACCGCGCAGAGCCCCCAAAAAAAAGGTTTCAATTTGGTCATTTCTGTGATGCGCCAGTACTACCGCATCAGCTTCACTATCAGCATAAACCTGATAACGTGCTTTACGCGCAGCGGCTTCCAATCCCTCTCCGGCCGCACGCACATCTACCCTGACAAGTTGCAGCGGAACTGACCACAATGCGCATAATTGCTCACAAAATGCAGCCCACTCATCCGCATATCTGCTTAAACCATGATGCACATGAATTGCAGATATCTGTATCGGCAGACTATCACGCAACTGAGTCAGCGCGTGTAACAATACCACTGAATCCAACCCGCCGCTGAGACCTACTGCCAAAATACAACGGTCAGCCATAGAGGCTGACCATTGTTGTGCAATACTCTCACATAATTTACTTACCGCTGAACTGACCATAGCTCATCAGACGATCAAAACGCCGACTTAGCAATGTCGACAACTGTTTGCCTTTAGCATCTTGCAGCTGACGGGTTAGCACCGATTTTACCCGTTGCATAATTTCCGGATAATTACGATGTGCTCCTCCCAGAGGTTCCTCAATCACAGTATCAATTAATTTCAAATCATGCAGGCGTTTGGCAGTAATCCCCAGAGCCTGAGCAGCTTCTGGAGCTTTTTCAGCCGTTTTCCATAGAATAGATGCACAGCCTTCAGGTGAAATCACTGAATAAGTCGAAAACTGCAGCATATTGATGTAATCACCTACAGCGATTGCCAGAGCCCCGCCGGAACCGCCTTCACCAATCACTGTACAGATAACCGGTACACGCAGCCGTGCCAGCTCGTATAAATTACGGCCGATGGCTTCAGACTGTCCTCTTTCTTCCGCTCCGATGCCCGGATAAGCTCCCGGTGTATCAATAAAGGTTAGCAAAGGAATTTGAAATTTTTCTGCCAGCTTCATCAGACGCAGAGCTTTACGGTATCCTTCGGGCTTAGGCATCCCAAAATTACGGCGAATTTTTTCCTTGGTATCACGGCCTTTCTGATGACCAATAACCATTACGCTTTCACCATTAAAGCGTGCCAAACCGCCAACAATGGCGGCATCGTCAGCAAACGCACGATCCCCGTGCAATTCTTCAAAATCTGTACACAGAGCATCAATATAATCTAAGGTATACGGACGCTGTGCGTGACGGGATACCTGCGAAATTTGCACCGGCGTCAGTTTGGCAAAAAGATTTTTGGTTAAATCGTCGCTTTTCTTTTTCAGGCGCGCGATTTCTTCGGATATATCCACAGCTGATTCATCCTGTACAAAGCGCAATTCATCAATTTTCTGTACCAGTTCAGCTATAGGTTGTTCAAAATCCAAAAAAATCTGTTTCATTGTTAAAATATCCGCAAAAACATGTATCAGCTATGATACGCGAAGAAATGAAGCTATGCAGCCCTTATTAATAAAAACCTGATAGCACAAGTATAAATTATAATAATAACAATATGATTTATAAAATATAATTATAAAAAAACATCTCTACAGCCACTTGCGCATCCGAATCACATTTTAGCGTTTTCTATCAATTTAAACAGATATAGCAACAACTTAAACCACATGCCTCAGCAGCAATGCTAATTAAATAAACATTCGGTAACAAGCAGATTCGAAACACTATATACGCAACAAATATGCATTAACAGCTTGCCAAGACTAGGAATTACCCACTAAAATTAGCGATTTTCTGTTATCTTGGCAGAATAAAATTACTTCGATTTTTTCACTAAGGAATACACTATGGTAGTTATCCGTTTGGCTCGCGGTGGTTCTAAACACCGTCCTTTCTATAACATTGTCGTAGCAGACTCTCACAACCGTCGTGACGGCCGCTTTATCGAACGCGTTGGTTTTTACAATCCTGTTGCCAATGAGAAACAGGAACGCGTACGTCTGAGCGCAGACCGTCTGAACCACTGGATTGGTCAGGGCGCGCAATTAAGCGAAGCTGTTGCCAAGCTGGTTAAAGAACAAAAGGCTGCGGCCTGATTTAGCAGTAAAGCAAATGAATAGTACACAGCCACAATGGGTAGCAATGGGCTATATAAAAGGTGTGTTCGGAGTAAAAGGCTGGGTGAAAGTCCATTCTGATACTGAATATACCGATAGTCTGCTCGACTATCCGCAATGGCAGCTGAGTAAAGATGGCCAGATTAAAACTGTAAGCATAGCCGAAAGTAAAATCAGCGGCGATGAATTACAGGTAAGATTTGACGGCATAACCGATCGTGACAGCGCAGCATTACTGCGCGGCTTTACCATCGAAATAGACCGCGCCAGCTTTGCCGAAACCGATGACAATGAGTATTACTGGACAGACCTGATCGGAATGCAGGTACATAACCGTACACAGGAAAATCTGGGGACTGTCAGTTCATTAATGCAAACCGGTGCGCATGACGTACTGGTAGTAGATGGTGCTTTTGGCCGTAAACTGATTCCTTTTGTCTCACAGTACATTGATGAAGTTAACTTGCCTCAACAGCAAATTGTTGTTGACTGGGGCAGTGATTACTGATGCACATTCAGGCCATTACCCTGTTTCCGGAAATGTTTACCGCCCTTACCGGCAGTGGCGTAACCGGTCGTGCATTACAAAAAGGTATATGGGAATTTGCTACCATTAATCCGCGCCAGTTCGCTGATAACCCGTTGGGTTATATTGATGACCGGCCGTTTGGTGGTGGTCCGGGAATGATTATGATGGCTCCGCCCTTACAGGCAGCCATTGATACAGCCAGACAGACTTGTCCCGAAGGACGACTGATTTATATGAGTCCGCAGGGCAAGCCACTGAATCACGCACAGACAGCAAATCTGGCCAGAGAAAAAGCTTTGATTGTACTGTGCGGCCGCTATGAAGGTATTGATGAACGCATCCTGACCAGCAACGAAGTAACCGAAATCAGTATTGGTGATTTTGTGGTTTCCGGCGGTGAATTGCCGGCAATGATGTTAATGGATGCAGTAATCCGTTTGTTACCCGGCACACTTGGCGATACACGCTCAGCAGTAGAAGATTCTTTTGCCAATGGTTTACTTGATTGCCCACACTACACCCGTCCGGTAGAATTTCGTCAGCAGACAGTTCCCGACGTTCTACGTAGCGGTAATCATGCTTTAATCGCACAGTGGCGATTAACTCAGGCGCTCAGGCGCACACTGACACGCCGACCAGATTTACTGGCCGATCGTGAATTAACCCCAGAGGAATCCAGACTCTTGCAGACGATCAGACAAGAGGAACGGGATATCCCATTATAATAGGAAGCTTAATATGAACTTAATTCAACAATTAGAGCAAGAAGAAATCGCTCGCCTGAATAAAGAAATTCCGGCTTTTGCACCAGGTGATACCGTGGTTGTTTCTGTACGTGTTACTGAAGGTAGCCGTACCCGTTTACAGGCCTATGAAGGCATTGTAATCGCCCGTCGTAACCGTGGTCTGAACAGTAACTTCATCGTTCGTAAAATTTCCAGCGGTGAAGGTGTAGAACGTACATTCCAGTTATATTCTCCAGCCGTTGAAAAAATCGAAGTTAAACGTCGTGGTGATGTACGTCGTGCCAAACTGTACTACCTGCGTGGCTTAACCGGTAAAGCAGCCCGCATCCGTGAAAAACTGCCGGCTCGTAAAGCCTAAGCAGTATTTACAATTATTATTAGCTGCCTGCGGCAGAGCTAATACTCAGGCCGAATCATCAGATTCGGCCTTTTTCTTTATGCTTTCGGTCAAACCGGCAAAACAGAAAATGTCAGAGCTTTTAAATAGCATGAAATAATCAATATATACTTATTGAAATAGTGTTATATAAAAAATACTGAATAGATAATTGAATTTTTAAAAATTAATTTCTCTGGCAGAAATAATCCAAATCTGTGAATGCCAGCCACGCCTATCCTCTCCTCTGCTCACAAACTCTAATAATTTACACAGCGGCAAAAGGTGAAAAATGTTAAAATTATCCGGTTTTTGGTTTACTCCACCCTAATTTAACTTGCTTTGTCTTACCCAAAGGAAACACACCAAATGAGCCAGTCCCTGAGTTATCGTGATGCCGGTGTTGATATTAATGCTGGTGATTCTTTGGTTGAAAGAATTAAACCATTTGCTAAGCGTACCATGCGGCCTGAAGTATTAGGTGATTTGGGCGGATTTGGTGCTCTGGTTGAAATCAGCCAGAAATATCGCCACCCGGTACTGGTTTCTGGTACCGATGGTGTAGGTACCAAACTGAAACTGGCCTTTGAATGGGATCAGCACGACACCGTAGGCATTGATCTGGTAGCCATGAGTGTCAATGATATTCTGGTACAAGGGGCAGAACCATTATTCTTTCTGGATTATTTTGCCTGTGGCAAACTAGATGTTGAACGTGCCGCCGCTGTTATTAAAGGCATTGCAGCCGGTTGCGAACAGTCCGGATGTGCACTGATTGGTGGTGAAACTGCAGAAATGCCGGGCATGTATCCCGATGGCGAATATGATCTGGCCGGCTTTGCAGTTGGCGTTGTAGAAAAAGAACAGGTAATTAACGGACGCAGCATCGTTGCAGGTGATGTTGTATTAGGTCTGGCTTCAAACGGCATTCACTCCAATGGCTACTCACTGGTTCGTAAAATTATCGAACGTGCCCAGCCGGAGCTTGACGCTGAATTTAATCAGGGCAAGACATTGCGCCAGGCAATCATTACCCCTACCCGGCTTTATGTAAAACCTATTCTGGCGGCACTAAAACAATTTACCATCAAAGGTATGGCTCATATTACCGGTGGTGGTATCAGTGAAAATGTACCCCGCATTCTTCCTGAAAACACAGTAGCTGCCATTGATTCTCAATCATGGCCGTTACCCAAACTTTTTCAATGGCTGCAACAAGCTGGAAATGTAGAAATTCAGGAAATGTACCGCACTTTTAATTGCGGTATTGGTATGGTTTTGGTGGTGAATGCAGAAGATGCAGATGCGATACAGAAATTTTTGCAGCAACAAGGCGAAACTGTTTATCAGATTGGTCGTATTCGTTCTCGTCAAGGGGACGAACATCAAACCCAGATAAATTAAAGGATAATTTTGATAACTGATTTAAATTTATAAATTTTCAGGTTAAGAATATTTTTTTTAGTAATACTATAAACTTATAAACACAGGCAGCCACGTCTGGCTGCCTATTTACTATGTTATAATAAATATTATAAATGATATATTAACGCCTGCAAATTTTCTTAGAAGCGCTGTAACTGCCATCATTACATACAAATTTTGTACCGGCACAATGGGAAATACCCCCTTTTTTACCAGAACATGGTTCACGACCTCTGGCATTAGCTGGGTTAAATACACTAAACATAAAAATAGCAGCACTAAAAGCTAAAACCCAATTTTTCATTGCTTCTCCTGTTATTTATCTTTAATAAGTAAATTTATTATAATTAAATATTAAAATTAAATGCAATTTATGCATATATTAATATTTGATTTTAATCAAACATGTATATATTAAATATTAAAATCTATTTATGAAGATTGATTATTAAGAAAATAATAGAATCAGTTAGTTGAAATAATAATAGCTTATATTTTTTAAAAACTGTAATAATTAAATATAGCCTTTTGCCAACATCAGATAATTGCTGGCAAAAGGCATATCATCGTTTAATTCGTCAATAATGCCGGAAATAGCCTTTCAATCCATTGACGCAGTAAAATCAGTTTGCCATGAAAAAAATGGCCGGAACCGGGTACAACCAATACAGGCAAGTCCTGCCCTTCAGCCCAGTTCAGACTGTTCTGCAACGGTACCACTTCATCCTTTTCACCATGAATCAGTAATGTAGTAGCCGGATTATAGGCACTGGGTGCATCAATAGTGTACATACCTATAGCCGGACCCATCAGCAATAAGGCATCCGGTCTTGCAGTGAGCGCGCTGAACAAGGCCACATAGCCACCAAAAGAAAAACCGGATAATACCAGTTTACTAACTTCCGGATGCTGAGCACGGGCAAAGTCAACCACGGCAAGGCAGTCCGCCACTTCACCGCGACCATAATCATGCTCTCCTTCGCTATTACCCACGCCACGCAAATTAGGCAGATAACAGTGAAAACCCATTCCTGTAAGTGCTTTTGCTGCTGTCTGTACCACTTTATTGGTATTCAGCCCACCTTGTAAAGGATTGGGATGATTAATTACAGCCACACCACATGCGGTACCCTGCGCAGGTAAATAAATAGTTTCAAGCCGTCCTGCCGGCCCGTTAATCCAGATGTTCGGTTGTTGCTTCAGCATCAGATTTACTCATTACATTCAGGTTTATCCATTAACAATCGGGTAACAACACGATCGTTTGCCAGTTCTTCATCCAATATTTCCTGCAGGTCACTTTCGTCTACATAGGTATACCAGCGCCCCTGCGGATAAAGCACCATAACCGGCCCTTCATCACACCGGCCAAGACAGCCGGCACTACTGATACGCAGCTTACCTACTCCCATCAGCCCCATGGCCTTAGCATGGCCTTTGAGATAATCAACTGCATCAGCACCAACATCATCGTCTCCACAGCTCTGGCGACACGGATTATCTCGGCGATTGGTGCAGACAAAAAGATGTTTAGCATAATAACTCACGGGTTTTCCTTTATTCTTTGTTTCTGCTCACACCGGCAATAGTCATTTTGCCAGTATGAAATATTTAATCATTAAATGTCAGCACACGATTACTGTATGATTGCTGAGCTTTAATTGAAGCCAGCATAGCGGGCAAATCCAGATTAAATTCAATCGCACGCTGTGCAGCCCGTTTTTTCAGTTTATCCCAGTCACGTACTGAAGGCGGCTGCTGAAAGGCCAGTACGGCAATATTGCCATGAGTTTCAGCAGGCACCATTAGTACTCTGTTGTCAAATACACTACGCAACCGGCGTACAAAAGTCTGAAACCGTTTGTCACCCTGCCACCAGTTAGTAACAAAGATACCATGCTCACTCAGTGCCTGACGGCAATCCTCAAAAAAAGGTTCAGCAACCAGACTGTCAATAATCTGCTCACCATCAAAGCCATCAACCAGAATGATATCTGTATTTCCCCGTAATATCTTGATGTATTCGGCACCGTCGTCTTCAATAATTTCAAATTTTTCGCCCTCAAATGGCAGCTCAAACATACTGCGGGCAATACTGATAACCTGAGGGTTGATATCGACAGCAGTCTGACAGGTATCAGGCAGGTAAGCATCTATCCAGCGTGCAAATGAGCCACCTCCCAAACCTATCTGGGTAATATGCCGGGGTATACTGTCGGCAAACAATAACCATGCCATCATAGCCCGGCTATACGATAACACCAGTTCTGCCGGATCATCGACATTCATAGAACTCTGTATAGTAGATGTACCCAGATGGAGAGAGCGTATATTGCCTGATTCGGATATGCCTACTTCGGGTAACTCATAGCGCGCAGGACGTAAACGACGATAGGGATGTTGTGGCATAGTAATTTCCGTCATCAGATAACAATAAAGTAGCAATTGGCCGGATGGCTAATATGCAGTCTGATAATATTCAATATCAGATTAGCAGTAAACCGTTTAAAAATAATATTAGCCTCACTGATAAGACTGGAATAAACAGCAAATATAGTGAGGCCAGTTGGTTGTGTATTATATAGTTATAACAAATCTTATGTCTTATCTGGAATCAGCATCATTAATATGATTAATTTTAATAAATTTAATATTTCTTAAAATAAAAAGGTTTATATAAAACATCACCACAATTATTTAAATAAAACACATTATTCCAATTTTTGGATAGTGTTTTTTTATTTCCGGCGATAAAATAATTAGTGCTTAGATAAAAATTACCTACTCCCCAAGAATTAATATTTATCTTTTCAGGAATTTTAGCTTCTTCCACAAATGTCCCTATATCACTTTTAGTAGAATCTAAAATATAATTTTTACTGATCATTGACCATTCAGACTTACTTAAAATACTACAACAGTTATTACCATATATCTCAGCACCACTATTACTTTGAATTAAAATTAAATTTTCCAATTTAAAATCATCATTGATAAAATTCTGATCTAATGTTACATAGCTCTGTGCTTTATCAGTATTAATAAGTTCCTCAATTTTTTCCATGTAACTCTCTCCTTCTTCTACTTCTATATGTTTTTTAAGCTCCTCATTGTTTAAATTCAAAGGAATTCGCCATACTCTGCAATTATTCTGACTTTTACAATCACCAGAAGTCCATCTTTTCACTCCATTGGCATCCAAAACATCATTATTCCAAAATAAACTATTCTCAAATATCATCCGCTCAGTTAAGCTTTTCATTGCCTTATGCCAAAGCTCTTTTTTGGTGTAATACCTTCTGTCCCGCCAGCAGTACCCTTCTCTATTCTTTTTCTCAAACTCTTTCTGTGAAATATTAAAAGGTATGGAATTCTTTTTTAATATGTCATACCAGAAGCGATAAGGAGATCTTTCATAGAATAGTTTTTTTATTCCGAATCCTCCTGCAATAATTAATATTATGAATAAAAAACTTATTATATATTTTGTTTTTTTGGGGTTAACTTTTGCTTCAGTCCATATTTTATCTATTACCCAAACAAGACAAAATATTAATATCAAATCGATTAAAACTATGCCAACAATGATTAATATAATTACAAGCATACTAGTATCTTTCTAAAATATTATGTCTTGTTAGCTGCTAAACGGTTATTGAATCAATTTTCTGATACTGTAATCTATAAATCCGGTGTTTCCATTTGTATTGCTGAATCACAAACTATCTATCATGAGATTTGTAATACCCAAAGAGTAATTTAATAACTATCTGTGTAGTAAGATTGAACAAGTACAGATACAGAATAAGGTCAATGGACTGATTAGTGCTATTATCAGCAAAATCACAAGCAAAGCACAATCAGATAATGGTGCTCTAAATCAGCAATAAAAGCAGGCAAACCATCCCCACTACTCAACAATCCTGTCGGAAAGAGTATGAGCTGATATACATAGGATGATACTGGCAGGACCGCTTGCCTGCCATTCATAATATTTTTGCTTCGGCAATCAGATGCAGGGCTTCTTCATATTTAGCCAGTGTTTTGGCAATTATGTCTGCCGGTATATGTGGTGCCGGTGGTTGTTTATTCCAACCGGACTCTACCAGCCAGTCACGGATAAACTGTTTATCGAATGAAGGCGGATTGCTACCAACCTGATAGCTGTCTACAGACCAAAAACGGCTGGAATCCGGGGTAAGCACTTCATCCATAAGCGTTAAAACACCATTCTCATCCAAACCGAATTCAAATTTGGTATCGGCAATAATGATGCCTTTACTGCGAGCATAATCCGCGGCTTCTGAATATAGCTTAATCGCCTTAGCACTTACCTGCTCTGTCAGTTCTTCTCCCAGCAGAGAAGCACATTGTGACAAACTGATATTTTCATCATGGTCGCCTACAGCGGCTTTACTCGAAGGAGTAAAAATTACCTCAGGTAACTGTTCAGCTTCCCGCAATCCGGCTGGTAATTTAATTCCGCAAACAGCTCCGGTTTGCTGGTAATCACGCCAGCCACTGCCAGAAAGATAACCGCGAACAATAGCTTCTATTTTCAACGGGCTTAATTTTTTTACCACAACTGCCCGTTTGGCAATTTTCTCAGCCTGCTGGCGTGGCAGCACATCATAAACTGTTTCACCAGTAAAATGGTTAGGCATAATATGTTGCAGTTTTTTAAACCAGAAATTGGATATCTGGGTAAGAATTTCGCCTTTTCCTGTTATAGGTTCAGGTAAAATTACATCAAAAGCCGATAAGCGGTCTGTAGCTACCATCAGCATGCGTTTCTCGTCAATTGCATATAAATCGCGTACTTTACCCGAATATATTTTTTCCAGCGCCAGCTCAGTCATCATCTACCTCTATTCAAGCGGTTAATCGCCAATATAATATACCTGTGCAAATCAATAACCTTGTGCTAAGGTAATCATTGTGTAACAAATGTTAGCAGCCAATGATTATTTTAACCGATATTGCAATACAACAGACAGTCTGTTTGCCGTACTGCAAGGGTTAAGCCGGTTGCTGATGTTAAATCGTAGATAAATTCCACGCCAATTGGAAGGAGAATTGCCATGGCTGATTTTGATTCACAAAAAAAAGATTTAATGAAAGAAGTACGTTCTGTACTGGATGAAGTTGAAGATTTATATGAAAACGCCGGCGACAACGGGTCTGATCAGGCTAAAGCATTGAAAGATCAGTTTCGTAAAAAACTAAGCAATACCAAATCCAAACTGTGCGATATCGAAAGTACACTGGCAGAAAAAGCCCGTGCTACAGCTGAACGCACTGATGAGCTGGTACATGAACAACCATACTATGCTATGGGTGTTGCTGCCGCAGTCGGCTTTCTTGCCGGTGTGTTGCTGGGACGTTGCAGACACTAAACAACTTACGGCATAAGTTCATTCAGGCAATCTGGTCTGACGATCGGTTGCCTGAATATAATTTACTTTTTAACGGATAATATACCATGAGTATAGGCAATCTTGGTCGTGACCTGCGCCAGCTGAAAATCTGGCTGACTTATGGCACTGAGTTATTGTGGATTCGCTTACGTATGCTGCGCCTGGATGCGATTGCCCAGCTGCAAAGTATTATTGTACTGATGGTACTTGTTGTACTTGCCGGAGTAATGTTTTTTCTGGGATTTATCAGTTTATTATTCGGTCTGAATACTGTACTTTCCCCTCAGGCTAAAGTATGGGTATTTTTTGGTCTTGCCATTCTGTTTTTACTTTTGATTCTGCTTCTGACTATATTGATTATTAAATTGTTATGCAAGCAAAGCCAGTTTATGACAAAAACACTGGATGCAATGAGTGAAGATCTAAGCTATCTCAGACACACCGGCAAGCATGAAGCCAATGGAGAACACAGACGACCATGAGTAAATCTGATAAGCTGAATATCGCACAACAACGCGAATTGCTGGACATACAGGCACAAGGTACGAGATTAAAATTACTCGCAGAGCAGCTCAGGAATGGCGATAATACCCATAAATCACGTTTATGGCAGCGCTCGCTGAATATTGTGGATAAAATTCCGGCAGGAGGTTTGGCACTTAAGCTGGCAAACAAACCCAAACGCTGGCGCAACAAGCTGCTGGTGGGTGCAGTAATAACCGCGGCTACTCTGATAGCCAATAAAATTAGCCGCAATATACGTTAAAATACAATAGATAATAAAGATAAAGCCTCTTACCAGCAAATAAGAGGCTTTTATTTATAAAACCTGAATAAACTTAAATTCCACGCAGCAAATCATTAACACTGGTTTTAGCACGGGTTTTGGCATCTACCTTTTTGACAATTACTGCACAATACAGGCTATGGCTGCCATCTTTTGCCGGTAGACTGCCTGAAACCACAACAGAACCGGCTGGTACCCGACCATAAGTGATTTCACCGCTTTCACGGTCATAAATTTTAGTAGACTGACCAATAAATACACCCATCGAAATTACACTGCCCTCTTCGACAATTACCCCTTCAACAATTTCAGAACGGGCGCCGATAAAACAGTTATCTTCAATAATTGTTGGTGCTGCCTGTAAAGGTTCCAGTACACCACCTATGCCTACCCCGCCACTCAGGTGAACATGTTTACCAATCTGAGCACAGGAACCTACCGTTGCCCATGTATCAACCATCGTACCTTCATCAACAAATGCACCAATATTAACAAATGAAGGCATCAGTACTACATTTTTACCAATATGACTGCCGGCACGTACTACTGCACCCGGAACTGCACGGAAGCCTGCCTGCTGAAAATCTGCGCCAGTCCAGTTGGCAAATTTAGTAGGTACTTTATCAAAATAGCGATTGACTGCATCATCTGCCAGTACATTGTCACTAATCCGGAAAGACAGCAATACTGCTTTTTTGGCCCATTCATTTACCAGCCACTGATTACCCTGTTTTTCAGCCACACGCAGATGTCCGCTGTCCAGTTGCTGTAAAGTTTCAGCTACAGCTTCCTTTACTTCGGCAGTTACAGAAGCCGGAGTAATTTCAGCGCGGTTTTCAAAAGCAGTTTCAATTACTTGTTGTAAAGACATACAATATTCCTATAATCAATAATTCAGTTCCGGATTATCAAGGGTATAACACCATTATCTGCCAGTATCTGTGGTTTGAAAGAGTCTGGCTGTGTCAGTGAACGCGGATTAAACTTATGCAGACAAGCTGCAAATTCCGCATAAGGAATTTTACGGGCACCGAAGCTGGCTAAGTAGTCAGTGTAAACCTGACAATCTATCAGCGGTACGCCTTGTTGCTGCAAATAATGCACGGCATGCACAAAAGCTATTTTGGAAGCATCCGAAGCATGAGCAAACATGGATTCACCATAGAATATCTGCCCAATCAGCACGCCGTATAAGCCTCCAGCCAGAATCGTATTGCCACCTTTATCCCGATACCAGCATTCAAATGAACAAGCATACTGCTGCTGATGTAACGAGTAGTAAGCCTGCTGCATTTCTGCGCTCAGCCATGTACCGTTCTGCCCGGGGCGCGGCGTTTGGGCGCAGTTGGCAATCACTTGCCGGAAAGCATAGTTCATGGTCACGGCATAAGGCTTATTGCGCAGATTTTTCGCCAGAGAACGACTGACTTTCAGCTCTGCCGGAAATAGTACCATCCGCTGCGCAAAAGACCACCACATAATAGGCTCATCAGGTGAATACCAAGGGAAAATACCCTGCCGGTATGCAGCCAGTATTCGGGCAGGAGATAAATCGCCGCCAACAGCCACCAATCCGTCACGTTGTTGCTGTGCAGTTTCAATATCCGGAAAATCCAGATTATACCTGCTCAGAACCGGAACACGTAAGCGGTATTCAGGCTGATTCATACTTGAATATCCTGCCCTTTATTTCAGTTTCAGAGATATTTATTGTCAAACTGCTGGCACTCAGTGCATACACCATACATATATAAGGCATGGTCAACAATACGGTAGCCGTTATCATCAGCAATCTTCTTTTGCAGCTTTTCAATTTCTTCACTGCAAAATTCAGTTACCTTACCGCATTTAATACATACAAGATGATCATGATGACCGCCGCGATTTAATTCATATACAGCTTTACCGGTTTCAAAATGATGGCGTAACAGAATATTAGCCTGTTCAAACTGGGTAAGCACACGATAAATGGTGGCCACACCGATTTCCACGCCTTCATCAAGCAGGCGCCGGTATACATCTTCTGCACTCATATGCAGTTCAGGCTGGGCTTCAAATAGCTCCAGAATCTTCAGTCTGGGGCCAGTAACCTTTAAACCGTTATCTTTTAATTGAGCTACATTGCTATTCATGATGCTTATTTCACCACTAAGTAATAATACTCGCTATAATACGCACTTTTAAGGCAATTGCCCACTGGGTGTCATACAATGTCGCCATCGCCATTGCTAACTGTTTCGTCCCGGATCAGAGGTATCAGTATGAAAAAAATATACTGCCTGCTGGCAGTGGCCGTTCTAGGCCTGAGCGCATGCTCCACAGCAAAACTGACACAAATTCCGTCGTACAAACTGAAAATTATTCAGGGTAACGAGCTCGACCAGAATGTTGTGAACTCTTTACAGCCCGGTATGAGCCGTGAACAAGTACAAATGCTGCTTGGCACTCCTTTACTCCGTGATCCGTTTCATGCCAACCGCTGGGATTATCTGTTTGTTATAACCCGTGCCAATGAAATTCAGGAAGAGAAGAAGCTGACTCTTTACTTTGATGCCAACGGAAAACTGATACATGCCGAAGGTGATGCTTTAACTGCTCAGCCTGTACCTGTAACGGAGTAAAACATGTCTACATCACGTTTAAGAATTGCTGTAGCCGGTGCCAACGGGCGTATGGGCAGAGCCCTTATTCAAAGCATCAGTCAGCGCCAGGATTGTGTTCTGAGCGGTGCCCTGGAACACGATGCTTCCCCTGCTATCGGTCTTGATGCCGGGTTTGCTATCGGTCTTGAGCTGGGCGTTAGTATTTGTCACGACCCGGAAAAAGTACTGGATAATACCGATGTATTGATAGATTTCAGCAAACCGGAATCCACACTGAATAATCTGGCTATCTGTGAACGGCTTGGTGTCAATGATGTTATCGGCACGACCGGTTTCGATGAAACAGGTAAACAACGCATTGCCTCAGCCGCTGAAAAAATTGGCATTGTATTTGCCCCTAATTTCAGTGTGGGTGTCAACCTGACCTTTGCTCTGCTTAATACCGCTGCCCGGGTATTAAATGAAGGCTACGATATTGAAATTATCGAAGCTCATCATCGCCATAAAGTTGATGCTCCTTCCGGTACTGCTCTGCGCATGGGAGAAGTAATTGCCGATGCACTAGGTCGTGATTTAAAAACCTGTGCCGTTTACGGGCGCGAAGGACATACCGGAGCGCGTGACCCGCAGACAATCGGCTTTTCAACTATCCGCGCCGGTGACATTGTCGGCGAACACACGGCATTGTTTGCAACTGATGGTGAACGTGTTGAAATCAGCCATAAAGCCTCCAGCCGTGCTACTTTCGCTAATGGTGCTGTCCGGGCGGCAGTGTGGCTGCGTCAGCACCCACATGGTCTGTTTGATATGCAGGATGTACTTGGTCTGAAATAAAGCAATCTGACTAACACAGTAAACAGGGTTAGCTATTAATCTGGCTAACCCTGTTTATTTTAGACATTTTAAAACTAAAAACGGTATAGAATTAATTATATTTTCAATAACATAACAACCATAAAAAAAGCCATTGACAGAAACAATGGCTTAAAAATTTTGCAATACATACTTCATTACTTATGCAGCCATAGCCATACATTTATCCGCGCAGGCATTACAAGCTTCAGCGCAGCGCTGGCAGTGATCCATCTTAAAACGACCACATTCCTGAGCACAGGCACGGCATACTTCAGCACAGAGCTGACATACCTGCACGATAAAAGCACTGTTCATGCACATAAAATTAACAGCCAGTGTGCACATTGCCGCACATTGCATATCCAGATGAATACACTTAGCCATCATTTTGACATCTTCTTCCTGCAGACAGGCAGTAGAACAATATTGGCATAAAGCAATACAGCGGTTACAGGCTTCTATACATTCTTTAAACTTTTGGGCATCCATGGTTGATATCCTATTCAGCAATATTTTGATTTAACAAGAGAAATCAAAATCAGTCTATAAAACCATAGCGCATATTGCAATCCATTTACAGGTAAATAAAATTATGATTTAGATAGATTAATTTAAGTTTTATCCGAATCTGTATTTCATATGCCAAATAACAGGTGAAAATTGTTTATTCACGTAAGTAAGCAAAATATAATAGAAAAATAATTTCAGAATATAAATTTTTATTTTCTGATTAGCCATTCATAAAGCAGATTGATTACTTTCAAAGTAAAATATTAAAACCGTTTCAATGATTAACTTTATGTTTGATCATAAAAATCCAGTAATCCAGATTCGCCCCCTCTTTACATTATCAATAAATATCTATATTAATCAGTAATATATTGAAATAATACAATATAACTCCATATTAATAATCTATTATTTTGAAGGAGTTTATTATGGCCAGCGGCTGGGCATCAGATGATGCGGTAAATAAGCAGATTGAAAGCACAATAGAAGATGCCATCAATCATGTACGCCAGCAAATAGATACCGCAGATGAAAGCGCAGAATTTTGTGAAGAATGTGGCGAAACAATTCCTGTCGGGCGTCGTCAGGCTATTCAGGGCGTTCGTTTTTGTGTTCACTGTCAGGCCGAACGGGATAAGGAAATGCAGAAAACATTCAGTTTATATAACCGGCGTGGCAGCAAAGACAGTCAGTTACGCTAAATTCAGTATAAATAACACAATGAAAATACATTTGCCAATTTTGTATATTTGATTGAACAAAATAAATAGCAATGGATATTAAAAGTAAAAATAAAGCAGTTTGTCTGTTTTAATCCTCTTACAGAGTTTTTTACCGGTGATGATCTGTTTCTGTATTAATACCGCCATATAAATTGAGTCAGACAATAGCACCGCATTTCAATGCCGGAATTATCAGTACCAATCAGATTTTTCTGCAGTACCATTCTACTTTACCAATGATTTCAAAATTTTCCTCAGGATTATTCAGATCAATAGTAAATGCTTCGTATTCTTTATTAGCAGAAGTAACCAGTAATTGATTATTCGGTTTCAGCTGTGTACGCTTAACCTGTATATTATTTCCTATACGCAATACATACAGACCATCACCACCTTCTTTTTTATCATGATTAATCAGTACATGATCTCCGTGATTAAGTATTCCGGACATACTGTCATCTTTGATAATAAAGGTACTCAGTTTTTGCGGATCTACATTCAAGTTATTTTTCAGCCAGATACGATTAAATGCAAATGTGCATAAAGCATTACTCTCACTGGCATTGACTTCATATGAATTCTGCAAAGAATACTCTGGAATAAATGCATAATCTCCGGCATATATTTCATTTGAGCGGCCGGCATAATCACAACTGCTTTCACTGAGGTGAGCACCGGTATTCACAGATAAAGGATTGGACAGCGTTGCATAGCAATCTTTATGATTATTTTCTCTGTCCTTTTCAAATTTAGGTCCTTGACCTTTTGCTAACCATAATAGACTTACCTGTGCAGCATCAGCTATTTTAATTAAATTTTCGGCACCTGGTTCCGCACCATCTTTTACCCATTTAGATGCAGTCGGATAAGCAACCCCTACTCTTCTTGCTAATTCAGAAACACTTTTCAGAATATCTACTACTTCCTGCATTCTAGAGGCAAAGCCGACGTTAAAATTTTCCATATGGGAATTACCTTCAAATAAAAAATATGTAAGGTCAAATTTAAAATATATTTGCAAACAATAATTTACAATTTTAAAATTATAAAAAAGCAACATTTTGGTACATTCTTTAAATTAAAACTTGCAAAATATAACTTTTACTATATAATTTAGTATGTAAATATATTAGGATCATTAACTAATTACTTTAATATAATTAAATTTAACGTTAAATTTTTAACGTTAATGCTATACTATTAACTTACAGTATTGCATTTAATATTAAATAACGTACATTGGCTAAACATTCACTTTGCTTGCTTGGCACTGAATGAATAATACCATTTTGTCATGAGCAAGGAAATGCCAGAAAATGGGTGACTTCGTGTTTTTGTACTTTTTTTGTATAAAAAAATTGATCAAATAAAATAAAATATCACATTTTCTGAAACAATTGTTTAACCTAAAGCAATATTTTTCAAGTCATTATATGTGAATTTTTTGTTAAACATATAGTATTTTACTATTATTTCAAAATAAATACTCTTAAAATAAACCTCCATAAAAACCCTTTAAAACTTAATTTTTGATTAATTTTTAAATAAATTTCAATCAGTAAATTTATATTTATATTTCTAGTTATATATTTCCAATACTAAAATTTTTTTTATATACAAATAAAACTTTCAAAATTTTTTTGGAAAATTAATTTGTAAACAAAAACAGCAAATTCATTTATTTTTCATTGATTTTAATTATACTATTAAATTTTTTTATTATAACTAAAAAGTATATATAAAGTTAACACTTCATTTTTTATATTAATTTTTTAATGTGTAACTATAAATCAAGTTACAACCTACAAATGCATAGATAAATAATAGTGAAATCAAACGATTAACTCATTATCAGTATAAATTTGAAGATTCAGATAAGCGGAAATTTTTTATTCAGCGTTCTGTTTAATCAACACGCTTTGTATTTAATAATAATTAAATTAGATACGAGAAGACAGGCGAAGCTTTCAAATAGCAGAGAATTAATTTAGGTGACTTACAGATTGGCTTTGCTGGATTTAATGATAATACTGATGCAATCCATCTGTAGCAGAATAGGATCTAAGACAATTTATCTTCAATGTTATAGACGGTTTGAGTACAGTTTATTACCATAGCTATTTTATTATTAGTAACTTTGCTTATTTAAAGTCACTGACAGAATATTTCTAAGACTAAATTGCTCAGGCAACTATTTTATTTTTCAGTGACTATTCGTTTATATTTATTTTAGCAGTATCAGGACTGGCGATGCCAGGTACCGGACTGTCCACCCTCTTTGTGTTGCAGACAGATATTGCTGATAATCATACTGCGATCTACTGCCTTGAGCATATCATAAATAGTAAGCAGTCCGACACTGGCAGCAGTTAATGCTTCCATTTCAACTCCGGTCTGCCCCGTATTTTCTGTTTGTACACAAATAGTAATACTGCGTTTTTCATCATCAAGACTGAAATCAACATTAACCCGGGTAAGTGCTATCGGATGGCATAAAGGTATTAAATTACTGGTTTGTTTAGATGCCTGTATTGCGGCAATCCGTGCAATACCGAGTACATCCCCTTTTTTACTGTCACCATTGCGTATTTTATTAAATGCAGTTTCATTGACACTGATAATACCGGTTGCAATGGCAATGCGCTTACTGTGCGGTTTGGCTCCCACATCTACCATATGAGCTTCGCCACGGTTATTGAAATGAGTTAACTCGTCTGAATTCATCTTGCTTCACTGACAGGCTAAAGGGTCTATATTACAATAATTGTCTTTGTAATGCTGGATGAGCTCTGAAAATGGATACACTGTCTTTATTAAAAATTGGTCTGGTTTCTATCAGTGACCGGGCTTCTACTGGCGTCTACATGGATCAGGGTTTACCTGAACTGAAAAAATGGTTACAGCGTGCGGTATTGAATCCTCTGGAATTTGTTGAGCACCTGATTCCCGATGAACAGCCACTGATTGAAAGTATTCTGACTCAGCTTGCCGATGAAGATGCCTGCCCTCTGATTCTGACTACCGGCGGCACTGGCCCCTATTTACGCGATGTAACTCCGGAAGCAACGCTGGCAGTAGCCGATCGGGTAATTCCGGGCTTTGGTGAATTAATGCGGCAAATTAGTCTGCATTTCACTCCTACTGCTATTTTATCGCGTCAGGTAGGGGTACTGCGTGGCAATAGTCTTATTCTGAATTTACCCGGTAAACCATCTGCAATTGCAGAAACGCTGGGGGGCGTAAAAGATGAACAGGGAAAAACCCTGATACCGGGTATTTTTGCTTCAATACCTATTGCAGTAGATGCCGTTGGCGGTCCGCTTATCCGTACAGATTCCGATTTTTGTCCGGTAGTATTACCCAAGCGCTGATTGAATAATGCCTGATGTTCACAGACCAATTAATTTGGCAATGGATTTGATTGGCGGAAAATGGGAAGGTGTGATTCTTTATTCAATAAATAACATTCTGTAATTTTTAGCAGATAGGATAATATCCAGATTTATTTTGAATTTCTTAAGATTTGTATTGATCGAGCTTTAATAAAAAACAGTCTGGTAAATGACCAGACTGTTTTTTCACTGTTAAATATTTTTATCCACTTCATCCAGCGTAGCTTTGGCATCACCAAAACACATTCTGACATTTTCTTCATAAAACAGTGGATTATCTACACCTGCATAACCGGATTGCATGGAACGTTTAAATACAATCACGTTTTTAGCTTCCCAGACATGCAATACCGGCATACCGGCAATAGGACTATTCGGGTCAGTTACTGCTGCCGGATTGACTGTATCATTGGCACCAATCACCAGTACTACATCAGTATCGCTGAAATCATCATTGATTTCGTCCATTTCCAGTACAATATCATAAGGTACTTTTGCTTCAGCCAGTAATACATTCATATGTCCGGGCAGACGTCCGGCTACTGGATGAATCCCGAAGCGGACATTAATACCTTGCTGGCGCAGTTTGGCAGTAATACTGGCCACTGCATTTTGTGCATGAGCCACCGCCATACCGTATCCCGGCGTAATAATAACGCTATGTGCATTTTTCAGTGTATCTGCTACCTGCTCCGGTTTGATTTCCTGAACTTCGCCGGCTGGTACATTGTCACTGTTTGCGGCTACCGGCGCTGCGCCGAAACCACCGCCAATTACAGACAGAAATTTGCGATTCATCGCCTGACACATGATATATGACAAAATCGCACCGGACGAACCGACTAATGCACCGGTAACAATCAGTAAATCGTTATCAAGCATAAAACCGGCAGCGGCGGCAGCCCAGCCTGAATAAGAATTCAGCATGGAAATGACTACCGGCATATCAGCTCCGCCAATCGAAGCGACCAGATGATAACCGAATACCAGTGCAATCAGAGTCATGACAATCAGGGCAAAACCGGAACCGCCAACACCTACGAACCACAGCATCAGTAAAAATGACAATACCAGTGCGCCCAGATTGAGCAGGTGCCGGTGTGGCAATTGCAGGGGGCTGCTGGCAATCTTACCATTCAGTTTTCCCCATGCTACTAATGAACCACTAAAGGTTACTGCACCAATAAATACCCCCAGAAATACTTCAACCAGATGGATGGTGAACATGTCTGAGTCTACATCATGAGGGTCGATATAGCTGTTGAAACCCACCAGTACGGCAGCTAATCCGACAAAGCTGTGCAGCATAGCAATCAGCTCCGGCATCTGGGTCATTTCCACTTTCTTAGCCTGTTGCAGACCCACTGCCCCACCAATAACCATGGCAATAATCACCCAGCCCAGACCGTGCGCATTTTCACTGAAAACCGTAGCAATCAGCGCAATAGCCATACCTGCTATGCCCAGATAACAGCCACGTCTGGCACTTTCCTGCTGTGAGAGTCCGGCCAGACTCAGAATAAACAATACTGCAGCAACGATGTATGCAGCAGTTACGATACCTTGAGACATACCGTTTCCCCCTTATTTACGAAACATATTGAGCATACGGCGGGTAACAGCAAAGCCACCGAAGATATTAACGCTGACTATCGCTACTGCAATAAAGGCCAGCAACGATACGAAACCATGTCCCTGCCCGATTTGCAGCAATGCACCTACTACAATAATGCCCGATATGGCATTAGTTACCGACATTAACGGGGTATGCAGGGCGTGGTTAACGTTCCATACGACAAAGTAACCCACTACACAGGCAAGTACAAATACCATGAAGTGATTCAGAAAAGCCACCGGAGCAACCGCACCTATCCATAACATCAGTATGACTGCAATTGCTGCCCAGATGATTTTTTTGTTTGCTGAAGCCGGCTGTGCTGTCGCAACAGGAGCCGGAGCTGCGGCTTTCGGTTCTGCTTTTGGCGCGGCGGATACCTGAATCGGTGGTGGCGGATACATGCTGTTGCCTTCATGAGTAACAGTCATGTTACGGATAATCACATCTTCGAAGTTTAATGCCAGTTCACCATCCTTATTCGGTGTAAGCAGGCGTGCCAGATTAACCAGATTTGTACCATAAAGCTGTGAAGACTGGCCGGCCAGACGGTTAGCCATATCGGTATAACCAATTATTTTCACCCCATTGGCTGTAGTAATAATTTTACCGGGTTCGGTATATTCGCAGTTACCGCCGGTAGCAGCGGCCAGATCCACAATTACTGAGCCTTCACGCATACTGTCTACCATCTCCCGGGTAATCAGTTTGGGAGCAGGTTTTCCCGGAATCGCAGCAGTTGTAATGATAATGTCAACTTGTCTGGCCTGTTCGGCAAACAGTTTCATTTCTGCTTCAATATAAGCAGCACTCATGGTTTTAGCATAGCCGTCGCCACTACTACTTTCTTCTTCCTGATAGTCCAGTTGCAGAAAGTTACCACCCATGGATTCAATCTGGTCAGCAACTTCAGGGCGGGTATCGAATGCATTAACCACGGCACCAAGCTGACGGGCTGTACCAATAGCGGCCAGACCGGCCACCCCTGCACCTATAACAAGCACTTCTGCCGGAGGAACTTTACCGGCAGCAGTAATCTGACCGGTAAAGAAACGGCCAAAGTTTTCAGCAGCTTCAATTACCGCCCGATAGCCACTGATATTAGCCATTGACGACAATGCATCCATTGCCTGTGCACGTGAAATCCGCGGTACCATGTCCATTGCCAGCACAGTAATTTTTTTCGCCTGTAACTGCTGTACCAGCTCTGGCTGCTGCGCCGGCATGATAAAGCTGACCAGTATCGTGCCGGACTGCATGGCGGCAATTTCTTCTTTATTCGGTGCATTTACCTTAAATATTAGCGGACACTGCCAGACAGTGCCTGCATCGGCCACTGTTGCGCCTGCTTCCTGATACAAACCGTCAGACAAGCTGGCGGCCTTACCAGCATCATGCTCAATAACAACTTCATGCCCCAATTTAATTAGCTGGGTAACGGTTTTCGGCGTAGCCGCTACTCTGGTTTCACCGGCAAGAGATTCGCGTGGAATACCTATCTTCATTCTTATTCCTTTCCGAGGAAGGTGCCGTAAAATAGTTTTAACTGTAAATATTTGTCTGCTCTGATATATTTGCTCTGAGTTAATCAGTATAGACTGCCTGCCTAACCCATAACTATCAGAAGATAATATTTTTTGTTGTTTACAACCACTATATTATCGAAAACACAGCAATAAAACCTTTATTCAGGTCATTATTTGTGTCTTATTTAAAAAATTTAACAATTACATTTACATATAATATGTCTTTATCAATAATGTTTATTATCAGGATAGGCTATTATCTGTTTTCAATAAAAAAGCCAGCCATTAGTAATAACGGCTGGCTATAATGTGACAAGAACAAAATTTAATTCATGCTGTTCAGCGGCCGGATAACTTCATCAATCTGACGATTCAGACTTTCCAGCCCATTGCCGGATAAATACCACAAGTCAGCACTAAGATTAACGATTTGCGTACCTGCATTCTGCATAACTTTATTATCAAAATAATCGCTGCGCATCGGTGTATTGCCTATTGCTTTACTGCGGTCAACAACGTAAATAATATCCGGATGATATTGAGCAATAAACTGATTATCAACCATTATACGTGCCGGCCGGCCATTTTCAGCTTTATCCGGTACAGGCAGATCATTGGCATTTACAGCTCGTTTTACATGTAATTCATCGAATATCAGCGCAGCATAGCTACCCTGATTCATCAGCATCACATTTCCATCATTATGTAATACCACGATGGCTTTTTTACCGGATTGCTGCGCGAGCTGACGGGCTGCATCCATTTTTAAATCCAGTGCATTCAACTGCTCCTGCGCCAGTACTTCTTTGCCGGCAATTTTCCCCAGCAATCTGATCTGATTCTTAACCGCAGAATAATAATTTTCACCGGCATTAACTGAATAATTGAGTGTAGGTGCAATGGCACTTAAATCTTTATAGAAATTATTCTGCCTTCCGCTCATGATTATCAGATCCGGACTGGCAGCTTTAATACCGGCAATATCCGGCTCCTTCATTTTGCCTGAATCCTGTACCTGTGCATGATGATATTGTTGCAGATAAGCCGGAATATTACTTACCGGCGCAGCAATAACGCGGTTGCCGGCACCTAGTGCATCCAGTGTATCTAAAGCACCGAAATCCATCACAACAATTTTTTGCGGTTGCACTGGTATCTTAATTTCTTCGCCAGCCTGAGTAAGGTTAATTGACGGTGCAGTGCTTTGACAGGCACTTAACCCCATCATCAGAGCCGATGCCACAGCCAATGTTATTATTTTTTTCATAACTGAATTACCCCTTGAATTTTAAATTATTAAATAATGATAATAATTATCATTATTTAATATAAATGTCCAGCTTTGCAATACAATCCAGCTTAATATAAATTTAATAAGCGGATATTATAACTTGCCGGACAGTATGAATTTAGTGTGCGCCCAGTTTCAGACCAATAATACCGGCAATAATCAGTGTCAGGCTAATCAGACGCATGGCACCAGCCGGTTCTTTAAAAGCAATGATACCAACAATGGTTGCCCCCACAGCACCAATACCAGTCCAGACTGCATAAGCTGTACCTACCGGCAATGAACGCATGGACTGTGCCAGCAGAAGAAAGCTGCCAACCAGAGCAGCTAATGTAATGATACTCGGGGTGAATTTAGTAAAATTCTGTGAATACTTAAGACCAATTGCCCAGACTATTTCAAGTATGCCGGCCAGCAATAATGACACCCAGGCCATAATGATTCCTGTTAAGGCTGATGCAGGCCGTCCTGCGTGAGAATCTACCGGTCGGGTCGTCCCGAACGGATGCATAAATAAGCATATGAATAATGGCATCATAATAAGCAGTCTGAATCAGCGTCAAGCAATCAAAACTCCATTGGAACAAAAACAGATGGCTATAGACCATCTGTCAGGATATTGATACTGGTCGCAGTTCAGTCTGCCACAGTTATAATCAATATAATGCCGCGAACTTATTTCTTCTTCTGAATGAATTCAATTTTATAGCCATCAGGATCTTCCACAAATGCGATGACAGTAGTGCCATGCTGCATGGGTCCGGCCTCACGGGTTACACGACAGCCCTTAGCGCGCACAGCATCACAGGCAGCATAAGCATCATCTACCTCAATAGCAATATGTCCGTATCCTGTACCTAGATCATAAGTATGCGTATCCCAGTTATAGGTTAATTCCAGTACGGTACTGTCAGATTCTTCACCATAGCCGACAAAAGCCAGAGTAAAACGTCCGCCGGGAAAATCTTCCCGCCGCAGCAGTTTCATACCGAGCACATCCTGATAAAACGCCAGTGATTTATCCAGATCACCTACTCGCAGCATAGTATGCAACATTCTCATGTTATGTTCCTTATATCTTATTCTGTTTTTGTTTTTGCTAGATTACCCAGCAGCATGGCATCGCCATAACTGAAAAAGCGGTATCCGGCACCAATGGCATGCTGGTAAATGGCACGAATTTCATCATAACCGCTAAATGCGCTTACCAGCATGAGTAAAGTTGATTTAGGCAGGTGAAAATTGGTAATCATGCGGTCAATTACCTTAAACTTATAGCCCGGCGTAATAAAAATATTGGTATCGCCCTGGCCTGCCTGTAATTTTCCGCTGCGTGCTGCAGACTCCAGTGCGCGAACTGCTGTTGTGCCTACCGCCCAGATTTTATTTCCTCGCGCTTGTGCCGCTTCAATCTCTGCTACAACTTCCTCACTCACGTCATACCATTCACTATGCATATGATGTTCAGCAATATTTTCTACCCGCACCGGCTGAAAGGTGCCTGCACCCACATGTAAAGTTACTTCGGCCAGGTGTACGCCCTTATCTCGCAATTGTTGCAAAATAGTATCGGTAAAGTGCAAACCGGCGGTAGGGGCAGCTACTGCTCCTTCATATTTAGCATAAATCGTCTGATAGCGCTCATCATCGTCATGATCAGCCGAACGGGTAATGTATGGTGGCAATGGCAAATGGCCGTGAGCTTCCAGTAGCTCCCATACAGTTTTGTCGCCGGAAAAATGCAGTACAAATAACTCACCTTGTCGTGCCTGCATCTGTGCATGCAATCCGCCTTCGAAAATCAGTTCTGTACCCGGTTTGGGTGATTTAGATGAACGCACATGCGCCAGAGCAGTATGATTATCCAGCACTCGTTCAATCAGTGCTTCAATCTGACCGCCACTGGCTTTACGGCCAAAAAGGCGGGCTTTCATTACACGGGTATTGTTAAATACCAGAACATCACCGGCTGCCACATAATCTGCCAGCCGGATAAATTCACTATCTACCGGAGATTGCCCGGGCAAAGCTACCAGCAGACGACTACTGCCGCGCTCAGCCGGAGGATGCTGAGCAATCAGTTCCGGTGGCAAATCAAAATCAAAATCATTAATATGCATGTATATGTGCCCGAAAAAGGCAAAAGACGTATTATAAGCCGGCTTGCACAGACTGCGAAGCAGTAGCATATTACCCTTATCAGCCACAGTTTAAATAACCGGCTTATCAGTTTATTAAGCACGCAAAATAAGGCTGCTAGACTGTTATACGGGAAAACAGTTGTAGTTTATATAGTGAATTTTTACGAAAATACTGGACATTTGCGCGCATTTTCGGCAAAAATGGCGCAATTTTGCGATAAACAATTAATTTATGAGTGCCTCAATTCTGGTTTTAAACGGCCCCAATCTGAATCTTTTAGGGTTACGGGAGCCGCATATATATGGCCATACAACACTGGCAGACATTAATCAGAAACTGCTTGTACAGGCACAGGCAGCCGGTCTAACGCTAGAAACACTGCAAAGCAATGCCGAACATGTTCTGACAGAACGCATTCAGGCTGCATTAACTGATGATACCCGATTTATTATTATTAACCCGGGTGCATTTACTCATACCAGCATAGCCATTCGTGATGCTTTTGCAGCTGCCGGAAAACCATTTATTGAGATACACATTTCAAATGTACATGCACGCGAAGCTTTCCGGCGCCATTCCTATCTGTCCGATATTGCCATGGGGGTAATCTGTGGTCTGGGCGTATATGGTTACGAGGCAGCGTTACACCGTGCAATTGAATACATTCAAGAGACAGATCGCCAACACTAATACCTATTGCGATCAGGTCCAATCACACAAGGGTTCATAATATGGATTTACGTAAACTTAAAAAACTCATTGATCTGGTAGAAGAGTCAGGCATTGCTGAAATCGAAGTGACCGAAGGTGAGGAAAAGGTACGAATTACCCGCACTACTGCTGCTCAGCCAGTATATTCTGCACCAGTACAGCAACAGCCGGCTGTTATGGCTGCACCAGCAGCTGCTCCGGCAGAAGCTGCTCCGGCAGCAGCAGTACCGGCAGCCGGTCCTGATCTGAGCAAAGCGATGAAATCACCGATGGTCGGAACTTTTTACCGGGCAGCAAGTCCGACTTCTGCACCATTTGTTGAAGTGGGACAAACCGTTAATACCGGCGATACTCTGTGTATCATCGAAGCCATGAAACTGATGAATGAAATTGAAGCTGATCACAGTGGCGTGGTCAAAGAAATTCTCGTATCCAACGGGCAGCCTGTGGAGTTTGGTGAACCGCTGTTTATTATTGAGTAATCTTAATATCAGTCATAACTCCCCTTTTTTACAAGGTACTGCCTCATGTTAAAAAAAGTTCTTATTGCCAATCGTGGCGAAATTGCGCTGCGCATTCTGCGCGCCTGCCATGAAATGGGTATTGCAACCGTGGCTGTGCATTCAGAAGCCGACAGTGATGCTCTGCACGTTAAGCTGGCTGATGAATCTGTTTGTATTGGTCCGGCCAGTTCCGCCCAAAGTTACCTGAATATCCCTGCTCTGATTTCCGCTGCTGAAGTTACCGATGCTGATGCCATTCACCCCGGTTATGGATTTCTGGCAGAAAATGATGGTTTTGCAGAACAGGTGGAGCAGTCCGGTTTCGTTTTTATCGGTCCGCGTCCGGAAACCATACGTCAGATGGGCGACAAAGTTTCTGCGAAAAAGGCGATGCAGGCTGCCGGTGTTCCCTGTGTACCCGGTTCAGATGGTGCATTACCGGAAGATCCGCAGGAAATTGAAAAAATCGGTGCTGCGGTAGGCTATCCGGTCATTATTAAAGCATCAGGCGGCGGCGGCGGTCGCGGTATGCGCGTAGTTGAAAAGGCTGAGGATTTACTGGCCGCAGTAGAAATGACCCGTACTGAAGCCGGTGCTGCTTTTGGTAATCCTGCCGTGTATATGGAGCGTTATCTGCAGAAACCGCGCCATATTGAAATTCAGGTACTGTGTGATGAACATGGCAATGCCATTTATCTGGGTGAGCGTGACTGCTCTATGCAGCGCCGCCATCAGAAAGTCATTGAAGAAGCACCGGCGCCATTTATCACTGCGGAAGAACGCGAACGTATTGGTAGCGCGTGTGTGGCTGCATGTCAGCGCATCGGCTACCGTGGTGCAGGTACATTTGAATTTCTGTATGAAGATGGTGAGTTCTTCTTCATTGAAATGAATACCCGTGTACAGGTTGAGCATGCTATTACTGAGCTGATTACCGGTGTGGATATTGTGCAGGAGCAAATCCGTGTAGCTTCCGGTCTGCCTCTATCCTACACTCAGGCAGATATCCGTTTACAAGGACATGCTTTTGAATGCCGGATTAATGCCGAAGACCCGTATACTTTTGTTCCCAGCCCCGGCCTGATTACCAGCTGCCATCAGCCCGGTGGTAACGGTGTGCGCATTGACAGCCATATTTATCAGGGCTATACCGTACCTCCTTATTACGATAGCATGATTGGTAAGGTTTGTACCCACGGGCGTGATCGTAATGAAGCTATCGCCAAAATGCGTGTTGCCCTGCAGGAGCTGGCCATCACCGGTATTAAAACCAATACCAACCTGCACCGTGATATTTTTGCTGATCCGGGTTTCATTCATGGTGGTGAAAGTATTCATTATCTTGAACAATGGTTACAAAAACACAAAGAATCACAAAAATAATTTACAATAAGCATACATTGCGCTTTTGTTTGCAGGCAGCCGCGGTGGCTGCCTGAAGTTTTATAAAACATCCAGTTACGGTAAAAAAGCCATGCACTACCAACAAGTTGTTATTACAGTTACACAAGATCAGGTGGATAAGCTCTCCGATGTACTGATTGAAAACGGCGCATTAAGTACAGCTATTGAAGATGCCAATGCCGGCAATGATAATGAACAGCCGATTTTTGGCGAACCTGATATGCCCACTGAACAGGTGTGGCAGCAAAGTAACATTGTGGCACTGTTTGATGAAAATACTGATATTGATTCCGTTGTCTCTACAGCGGCACAGGAATGTGCGATTGCCAAACCACAGTACTATCTTGAAACCATTCCTGAGCAGGACTGGGTACGGCTGACCCAGTCTCAGTTCGACCCGATTCAGATTTCTTCGCGCTTATGGATTACGCCATCATGGCATAACCAGCCAACTGAACCGGGGGTCATCAATCTGCAACTGGATCCGGGACTGGCTTTCGGTACCGGGAGTCACCCCACTACCCGGCTGTGTCTGCAATGGCTGGATAAGCATGTGCGCAGCGGTGAAACTCTGCTGGATTATGGCTGTGGTTCAGGTATTCTGACGATTGCCGCACTGAAACTGGGTGTCGGCCGTGCCTGTGGTGTAGACATTGATCCGCAGGCAATCCGTGCCAGTCAGGATAATGCTGCACAAAATCAGGTCAGTGCTGAATTTTATCTTCCGGATAATTTGCCAGCCGGTCAGAAATTTGACATCGTTGTTGCAAATATTCTGGCTAATCCGTTACGCATGCTGGCTCAAATGCTGGCAGAACGTACCCGTACCGGCGGTGAAATTGTCCTGTCAGGTATTCTGGCAGAACAAACAGAAGAGCTCAGTGGAATATATCGTCAGTGGTTTGATTTGAACTCACCTAAAACACTGGACGGGTGGGTATGTATTAGTGGCCGTAAAAGAGCATAATTGTCCGGTTCTGCTATTTATCTGAAAATACCGGCATGACATGCTAATGCGATAACACGGCTATCTGCTTCTGACAGTACTTAATTGCCTCCTTTTTAACTATTTGGTTTGCTGAAAAATCATGTCTAAAACAATTACTGTTATTTGTCCTAAATGCCATGCAGAAAATATCGTAGCAACACCGCCACGTGACGGAGGACGTGTTGTGTGTGAACAATGCCGGCACAGATTTACTGTTGTATCCAAAATCCGTACGAATAAAAATGTCACCCCGCCGGCCGGAAGCAAAAATAATACGGCTGCTTCCGGACAACAGGTACCCAGTGCCAGTGAAGTAATGGATTTACTGCAAAATGCTCTGAATTTAAATCAGACCAACAGCAGAAATGCCCAGAGTCAGATATTTACCAGTGCACCAACACCAAAAAATACTGCGGTTATTGATAAAAGACCGAATCTGAATACTTTATTAAATCAAGTAGCCAATAAAGTTGAAATCCGCGTGCCAACGGTAATCGAACCGGAACCGGAACATTCGTCTGCGCCGCAGCCGCAGCTAGCCAGCAGTGAATTACTGCGCAACCCGCCACCTGTAGCAGAGCCGGTAAAAGAAGCTCCGCCAATAGTCAATACACCAGTCCATGTGCCTGAAGAAAACACCACCAGCATCTCCATGAACAGTAATGTGAATAACCTGAATAATCTTGTTTTTACCTTACTGCCTAATGACAATCCAAATCAGGCAGATGTACCATTACTGCTTAATGATGCAATCGAAAAAACCGATGCCATCCATGCCAAAACCGAATTTTTACATCATCAGCAGGATAAACTGTCCAAAGAATTTAACTGGACTCTGGCAACCATTGTTGCGTTAACTGTACTGATGATGCAGTTATTTTATTTAATGGCAGTAAAATGAACATTCATGCAGGTAATCAAGAAACTTTTAAGAGTAATCAGTTTGTTCACGACTTTCGTCAGGCCTCACCCTATATCCACCATCTGAATGGTAAAACGCTTGTTTTAGCAATCAGTAGCCATGTTCTGGTAAGCGACAAACTCGCAGCACTGGCCGCCGATATACTTTTATTAACCAGCCTCGGTATGAGGCTGGTTCTTATTCACGGGTGCAGCCAGTATATTCAGGCCATAGCCGGCAGTGATACTGCAATCAGCATAGATGAAAATCCGGTTACGGATAATGCTGCTCTGGAGTTAGTCAAACAGGCCAGCGGAATTGCACGCTTCAATCTGGAAGCAGCTCTATCTATGATACCTACACAGGTTATGGAGCACAGCACTCCGAACCTGCGTATTGCTGCCGGCAATTTCCTGCGCGCCAAGCCGCTGGGCGTAATTAACGGAACAGATATGGGCTACAGCGGCTGTGTCCGTAAAGTAGATTCGGCCGCTATCGAAGAGCGTCTGGCTCACAATCAGCTGGTATTAATCAGCCCGATCGGACATTCGCTTAGCGGTCAGTCATATCGTTTGCAGGTAAATGAAGTTGCCCAAGCTGTAGCAGAAGCCATCAGCGCAGAAAAACTCATCTTTCTGGGCACACAGCAGGGTTTACTGGATGAACGGCAACAGACCATCAGTGAACTGAACTGTGTTGAAATTGCCAGTCTGCTGGCACAAAACACCGGAAGCAGACGCCAGACAGAGCTGTTACAAACAGCAGCACATGTACTTGAACACGGTGTTCAGCGGGTGCATGTACTGTCCGGTCTGCAGGATGGCAGCCTGTTACAGGAATTATTTACCCGTGAAGGCAGCGGCACAGCCATGGCTAAAGCGCCCTTTATGCGTATCCGGCCGGCTGCCAATAAAGATATCGGTGATATCCTGCAACTGATTGCGCCACTGGAAGCCGCCGGTATTTTATTACCGCGTGACAGTGAGTACATGGAAAACCATATTCATGAATTTTCTGTGCTGGAGCAGGATTGTTATGTCTATGGCTGTGTCGCTTTACATGTTTATCCTGAAGCAAATGCCGGTGAGCTGGCCTGTCTGATTGTTTCACCGAATGCCCGCGCCCGCGGCTACGGAGAACTGCTGCTGACTCATGTTATTAAACAGGCACAGCAATTACAGCTAAAAGAACTGTTTGCTCTGAGCACACATACCGGCGACTGGTTTGTTGAACGCGGATTTATCAGTGCTCATCTGGAACAGTTACCATCAGAGCGGCAGCAACAGTACACCAGTAACAAACGCCAGTCGAAAATATTTTGCCGCCAGCTTTAAACCAACTCCTGCAAAATATTTTACAATCTGTATTTTTCCCTGAATGACACGAAGGAAAACACATGAGCCATATGGTGCATTGCGTTAAACTGGGCAAAGAAGCGCCCGGATTAAAATTTCCGCCATTTCCCAATGAACTGGGTAAACGCATATACGATAATGTATCACAGGAAGCCTGGGATGGCTGGTTACGTTATCAAACCATGATTATTAATGAAAACCGCCTTAGTCTGGCCGACCCCCGCGCCCGTCAGTACATTACTCAGCAAATGGAAAATTATTTCTTCGGCGAGGGTGCCGACCAAATCAGTGGTTATACACCGCCTCAGGAATAAAAACTAATGGCTGTTCGATTTCACAGAGACGAACAGCCTTTTATTTTCCCGACATTTTTGCACTGTTTTATGGTTATCCAGCTTATTAAAAGTGATTTGTTTCGTTATAGCGGCCGTACAGACTGGTCTAGTTTTATTCGTCATTATCTGTTTAACCGGGGTTTCCGCTTTACTTTCTGGCTCAGGCTGGCCTCCGTACCGGGAATATGGCGCAAACTTGCCTATCCCATGTATGCATGGCAAAAACGCCGCAGCGGCATCATTATCAGCCCGCGCACAGCAGTGGGTTATGGTTTGTACATTGGTCATGGCGGCCCGCTGATTATCAATAGCAGTGCCCGACTGGGTAACAATGTCAATCTTTCTCCCTACACAGTAATTGGCGCTAACAACGGACCCGCAGCCTGTATCGGTAATAACGTCTACATCGGACCCAACTGTAATCTGATTGAAAATGTACAGATTGGTGACAATGCCACTATTGGCGCCGGCAGTGTTGTGACTAAAAATATTCCGGCAAATGCCACTGCTGCCGGCAATTACGCTAAAGTACTGAACTACCAGAACCCGGGACAATATATCCACAACCGCTGGCCGCCAGAAAATACAAATGAAGCTTGACCTGCCAGCAAAACAGTGCCAATGTTAGTAACATTAACACCAGACTGACAAATTCTTACCCTTAATGACAGTTACAGGTATAGCCAATGTCCGAAATTCAGCCACATCTACTTTGCCGTGAACTTAGCCTGCTGGCTTTCAATCGTCGCGTTCTGGCACAGGCGCAGGATACACAGGTACCCTTACTCGAACGTTTACGGTTTTTATGTATCGTTTCTTCCAATCTGGATGAATTTTTTGAAGTACGGATGGCATGGCTGCGGCGTACCCGTGAACTTTCGCCACATATTCCTCTGGCCAATGGCGAACTGCCGGATACAGTCATTGCCAATGTAACCGAAGAAGCTCACGCCATTATTGCCGAGCAATACAGATTGTTTAACGATGAGCTGATTCCGGCACTGCGTAGTGAAGGCATATCTTTTTATCCGCGCAGTGAATGGAGTGAGGCACAACGCCAGTGGGTGGCTGATTACTTCCGGCATGAATTGTTACCTATTCTGACCCCTATCGGACTCGATCCTTCGCACCCTTTTCCGCGCTTACTGAATAAATCACTGAATTTTGCAGTAGAACTGGAAGGTAAAGATGCTTTTGGGCGTACCGGCGGCATGGCCATCGTTCAGGCTCCGCGTATTTTGCCAAGAGTACTGAAAATGCCTAAGGAATTATGTGACGGGCATGATGGTTTTGTATTTCTGTCGTCAATCCTGCATGCTCATGTGCATACACTCTTCACTGGAATGAGCGTTAAAGGCTGCTATCAGTTTCGCCTTACCCGCGACAGCGACTTAAGTGTTGATGAAGAAGATCTGGAAAATCTGCGCACGGCAATTGCCGGTGAATTACAGGGAAGACAATATGGAGATGGTGTCCGGCTGGAAGTAGCCGATAATTGTCCAGCACACGTTTACGATTTCCTGCTTAGTCATTTTCATCTGGGGCGCGACGAATTGTACCGGGTAAACGGTCCGGTAAATCTGGTACGACTAATGGCCGTACCGGATATGGTTGAACGCAATGATTTAAAATTTCCGCCATTTATTCCCGGCACACCGGCCATTCTGAATAAAAATCGCGATATGTTTAGCATTATCAGCCAGCGCGATATTTTACTCTATCATCCCTATCAGTCTTTCGAACCTACAGTTCGTCTGATTCAGCAGGCAGCTGATGACCCTCAGGTTATTGCAATAAAAATGACCATTTACCGCACTGGCAGTAACTCTGACCTGGTAAAAGCACTGATGAAAGCAGCACTGACAGGCAAACAGGTTACTGTGGTGGTTGAGCTGATGGCCCGTTTTGATGAAGAAACTAATCTAAACTGGGCAGGTCAGCTCGAAGCTGCCGGCGCCCATGTCGTATACGGAGTCTTCGGTTATAAAGTTCATGCCAAAATGGCACTGATAGTCCGTCGTGAAGACGGAAGGCTGAAACGCTACGCTCATGTCAGTACAGGTAATTATCATCAGGGCACCAGCCGTATTTATACTGATCTGGGTCTGATGACCTGCAATCAGGATATCAGCGTGGATGTTAATACCGTATTTATGGAAATCACCGGTCTGGGACAACCCAATAATCTGCATAAAATAGCACAAAGCCCATTTACTCTGCACAAAATGCTTCTCAACAGCATTAATAACGAAATTGAGCAGGCAAAAGCCGGCAAAACAGCTCGTATTATTGCTAAAATGAACGCACTAGTTGAGCCTTCTATTGTCGATGCCCTATATACAGCCAGCCAGGCCGGTGTACAAATTGAGCTGATAGTACGCGGAATATGTGTGCTGCGACCGGGTGTTAAAGGCTTATCAGAAAATATCCGGGTACGTTCTATAGTCGGCCGGCTGCTGGAACATGCGCGAGTATTTTATTTTGAAAATGGCGGTGATTCTAAACTATGGATATCCAGCGCCGACTGGATGGGACGAAATCTTTTCCGTCGTGTAGAAATTTGCACACCGATTGAAACACCTGAGCTAAAACAACGTATAATCAAGGAAACTCTGATGCTTGCGCTGGCTGATAATCAGTGTGCATGGCTAATGCAGCCGGATGGCCAGTATGAGCGCATTAAACCAGCAGAGAAAGAGTCAGTAACCAATATGCAGAATATGCTTATTGAGCGTTATCGCCAGTAATAATACTGGTTTCAAACCTAAAACTACCGAATGGCCGGTCAGAATGCTGAATTAATTGTGTAGTAAGCAGTTGTAGCCAGTGCCATGGCAAAAAAAGCAAGGTTATCCATCCGGATACCTTGCTTTTCGTTTGCTTAAATAAAAATTACTGATGTCCGGTACTACCAAAACCGCCTTCTCCGCGGCTGGTTTGCGTAAATTCATCAACCACGGTAAAAGCTGCCTGCATAACCGGCACAATAATCATCTGAGCAATCCGTGCCAGAGGTTCAATCACATACGCTTCCTGACTGCGATTCCACAACGATACTTTTAATTCTCCCTGATAATCCGAATCAATTAAACCAACCAGATTACCCAGTACAATTCCATGTTTATGCCCTAAACCGGAACGCGGCAATATCAGAGCTGCATATCCCGGATCAGCCAGATGTATGGCCAGTCCGGTCGGTAGCAGAAAACTTTCTCCCGGCTGCAAAGTAACCGGTGCTTCAATACAGGCACGTAAATCCAGCCCGGCCGAACCAATCGTCGCATATTCAGGTAATTGTTCTGCCATTGACGGATGTAATATTTTAATTTGTACAGATAACTCAGAAGCACTCATAAAAACCAGTCTTTAAATAATAGATCATTAAAAATATCAGGACAGCAAGCCCTTATAACACATCAGTAACAGTCTTTTGCTGTCACGGCAATAATTGTGCCAGCCGTTCAACAATAGCCGCGGCCGTATCCGCTTTACTCATTTGCGGCAAAGCCATTTCCTGCTCGTCATCAAGTAAAATTACCTGATTGGTCGTTTTACCCATAGCCTGACTCACATCATTGGCTACCAGTAACGGTACACCTTTTTTCAGCCGTTTAACACGCGCATGTTCCAGAACATGCTCACTTTCTGCAGCAAAGCCGACACAGAAAGGAGCATCCGGCCGGCTGGCTACGGTTGCCAGTATATCGGCATTTTCAGTCAGTTCGATTACAGGAACAGCCTGCCCCGGCTGTTTTTTCAGTTTTTGCACACTGCGGTTTTTTACTTTGTAATCAGCCACTGCTGCTACAGAAATAAACACATCCTGCTGTGGCAATAAACGCTCGACTGCATTCAGCATAGAATCTGCGCTGACAGCCTGTTCAGAATAAGCCAGCCCTGCTGCCATTGAGGTATTAATCTGTCCGTATACCAAAGATACACTTGCTCCGGCCGCACGACAGGCACGCGCCAGAGCCATACCCATCTGTCCGCTGGAAATATTGGTAATACCGCGTACCGGATCAATGGCTTCAAAGGTTGCCCCTGTCGTAATCAGTACCCGTTTACCAGCCAGCACCGGCAGTGTCCAGACATCTGCCAGCAATTCCGCCAGTTCAGCCGCTTCCAGCATGCGTCCGCTGCCAGTTTCGCCGCAGGCCTGCTCACCAACTGCCGGTCCGAGTATTTTTATCTGATCCTGACGTAATAAAGCCAGATTGCGCTGATTAGCCGGATTATTCCACATCTGTACATTCATTGCCGGCGCAACAGCCAGCGGACAGGTACGGGCTGCTATCAGAGTTGTCAGCAGATTATCAGCCATTCCGTGCGCAATTTTCGCCAGCGTATTGGCAGAAGCCGGCGCAATCAGCATCACATCTGCCTGACGACTCAGATTGATATGAGCCATCCCGTTGCCGCCGGCAGCATCATGGGTATCCAGCAATACCGGTTCTCCGCTCAGTGCCTGAAAAGTAGTGGGACTGACAAAATCAGTAGCTGCCTGTGTCATCACAACATTAACCTGATGTCCTGCTTTTTTAAGCAGCCGCACCAGTTCACAACATTTATATGCGGCAATACCACCACAAATACCCAGCAACACCTTTTTCTTCATTACTTTTACATCCATCGTCATGACCGGCCGTAAACAGATATCTACCGAATTTTCATTTAACCCAGTCAGAAAAAAAATAAAACAAACTATTTGATTATAAGGAAAATTTTTTGCATAATCCATTTATACTCATATTCACATTTTATAATTGAAATCAGTACAATCTCATTATCAGATACAACCGCTGAGTAGATCAGGTTTAAATGAATATAGCAGCCAATAATTACATGATACACTAGGCAATATTCAGCCTGCCAGACAGCATGTTCTCTGTCAGACCGTACTTTAGCTCAATCCTAACAAAATTTTATTCAATTTAAAAAGTACCGCTAAATCCCTGTTTACATACAAAGTTATACTCTAAGTGGAGAATTTAAACGTATTAACACTTAAATTTCATTGCCCCATACTAAATGCTTGCATACAATGCGTCCCCTAAAGCAGGAGCAGAATCGTTTTTGCACCGTTCTTTAAACATTACAGTAAACATCCATATGCCGAGCATTGGCTGGAACGATTTTTCTGGAGTAACCTTTAATTATGAGCGAAAACGCAACCACCAGACCCGGTGCCGATCCAGCACATTACTTACAGATTAAAGACATCGTCAAAACCTATGGCGATAATTACGCTGTAGACCATATTAATCTGACCATCAAAAAAAACGAAATATTCGCCTTGCTCGGCAGCTCCGGCAGCGGTAAATCGACTTTATTACGCATGCTTGCCGGTATGGAAACACCAACTCAGGGACAGATTATCCTTGATGGTGAAGATATTACTAAATTACAACCCTACGACCGCCCTATCAATATGATGTTTCAGAGCTATGCCCTGTTTCCGCATATGACGGTCGAACAAAACATCGCTTTCGGACTAAAGCAGGACAAACTGCCCAAAGATGAAATCAGTGCGCGGGTGGAAGAAATGCTGCGTCTGGTACAAATGAGCAAATACGCCAAACGCAAACCACACCAGCTTTCCGGTGGTCAGCAGCAACGCGTTGCGCTGGCACGCAGTCTGGCAAAACGCCCTAAATTGCTGTTACTGGATGAGCCTCTGGGTGCTTTGGACAAAAAACTGCGTCAGCAAACCCAGCTTGAACTGGTGAATACTCTCGAAAAAGTAGGTGCTACCTGTATTATGGTTACCCATGATCAGGAAGAAGCCATGACAATGGCTTCACGTATTGCCATCATGTCGGACGGACAGTTGCAACAGGTTGGCACACCTTCTGATATTTACGACTATCCGAATAGCCGCTTTACAGCTGAATTCATGGGCGAAACCAATATTCTGGAAGGCAAAGTGACTGAAGACGGTGCCGACCATACCATTATTCACTGCCCAGAAATGCAGCAACTGGTTTATCTTGGTCACGGTATCAGCGGACCGGAAGATCAGAAAATCTGGCTGTCTATTCGTCCTGAAGATATCAACATCTATCGCGAGCAACCTCAGCAGGAATATAACTGGTCAGCCGGAATTGTCAAAGAAATTGCTTATCTGGGCAGTTTTGGTATTTTTCATATCCAGCTGCCTTCCGGCAAAATTATTAAAAGTCAGGTGTTATCCTCATACTGGGAACAATACAACATTCCGATGCCCACCTGGGAAGAAAAAGTTTACATCAGCTGGCCGGATAATCAGGCCAGCCCTCTGACCCATTAATTGGCGCGGGAGCTTAAACATGAACTGGTTTAACCGCCTCAAAGGCTTACGCCCGACACAGGGACTGGTTGTCGGCATTCCTTATATCTGGCTGCTGGTACTTTTCCTTATCCCGTTTTTTATCGTACTTAAAATCAGCTTTGCCGAACAGGATATTGCTATCCCGCCCTATACTCCGCTGTATCATGTAGATGCTGAAATGGGACGGGTAAATATTCTGGTCAGCTACCAGAATTATGCCGATATTTTCAATGATTTCTGGCATTCTCTCGGACAAATGTTTATTGGCAATCTAGGCGATAATATTTACCTGCTGACTTACTGGTTATCTATTAAAACCGCTTTCACTACGACACTTATCTGTTTGCTGGCAGGTTATCCGATAGCCTATGCTATCGCCCGGGCACCGGAAAAAATCCGTAACGGTCTGCTGCTTACCATTATGCTGCCTTTCTGGACATCATTTCTGCTGCGTGTATATGCATGGATGAGCCTGCTCGGCCATAACGGTATTATTAATACTTATCTGATCAAATGGGGACTCATCAACAACCCGATGAATATGCTATACAACTCATTCTCACTGAATCTGGTTATGGTATATACCTATCTGCCCTTTATGATTCTGCCTCTGTATACTCAGCTGGTAAAACTGGACAACCGCCTGCTGGAAGCCGCTGCCGATCTCGGTGCCGGTCCTATTAAAGCGTTTGTTTCCATTACTCTGCCACTATCCAAAGCCGGGATTATCTCCGGTTCGATGCTGGTCTTTATTCCGGCAGTTGGTGAGTTTGTGATACCCGAACTGATAGGCGGACCAAAAAATCTGATGATTGGTAAAGTACTGTGGCAGGCTTTCTTCGATCAGAATAACTGGCCGCTGGCGTCAGCAGTTGCTGTTATTATGGTGCTGTTACTGGTGATTCCGATTACCTTGTTCCATCGTTATGAAAACCGGGAAATTGAAGAAGGAGCCAGCCATGCATAAAAACATATCATCCTGGTTTCTCAGAGTAATGCTGTTTCTGGGGCTGGCATTTCTGTATATACCCTTGGTTGTCCTGATTATCTACTCATTCAACAATTCGCGACTGGTCACTGTCTGGGGAGGTTTTTCCACTCAGTGGTACAGTAAATTATTACAGAATGAACAGATACTTGATGCTGCGTGGCTTTCAGTACGCATTGCTCTGTGCTCGGCGGCAGCCGCAGTCATTCTGGGAACACTTGCCGGCTATGCACTAGCCCGCATCAAACGTTTCCGTGGTAATACCTTGTTTGCCGGTATGGTTTCTGCACCAATGGTTATGCCGGACATCATTACCGGTTTGTCCATGCTGCTGTTAATTATTCAGGTACAGATATTGCTGCAAAACAGTGTTTTTAGCTTTCTGTATTTTGAACGCGGCTTTTTTACTATCTGGCTTGGTCATACCACCCTGTGTATGGCCTATGTAACTGTTATTATCCGCTCACGTTTGTCTGAGCTTAATCAGTCACTGGAAGAAGCAGCCAAGGATCTTGGTGCGAGGCCATTAAAGGTATTTTTTCTGATTACACTGCCTTCAATTGCTCCGGCTATTGCATCCGGCTTTCTGCTGTCCATTACGCTGTCGCTGGATGATTTAGTCATTACATCATTCCTGTCCGGTCCGGGTTCTTCCACTTTACCAATGATTATATTTTCAAAAATCAAACTGGGGCTGGATCCGCAAATGAATGTACTGGCCACCATCATCATTGCACTGGTAGGTACATTGGTTATAGGTATTAATTACTTCATGATGCGGCAAAATACCCGACGTGAACGGGAAATGGCAGAAGCCTATCGACAGAGCCAGTTACTTGAGGCTAACAAATAAAAATGCATACATGGCAGCTATCTGATTTCGGTTAGCTGCCAATTTTTCATCTTCCTAATCAGTTTAATCATGTAACTATGTCTACCCACATACCGCCTGATACAGAACGCATTGACAGCTACTATACAGCCAGCTGTAATGACCACAGCCACTATCCAAGTTTAACAGGTACTGTTGAAGTTGAAACCTGCATCATTGGTGGCGGACTGAGCGGAATCGGTACTGCATTGCCATTGGCACAACAGCAGCATAGTGTAGCACTTATAGAAGCCGCCCGAATCGGTTATGGCGCCTCCGGCCGTAACGGCGGTCAGGTCATTTATGGTTACGCTGCAGAAATGAGCAATATGGCCGGCATGATCGGACTGAAAAATGCACAAACACTCTGGCAGTGGAGCCGTGAAGCTGTCACTCTGATTGAACAACAGATTCAAACCTACCAAATCAGCTGTGACTGGCAACGCGGTTACGCTCATGCAGCCATCCGACCACGCCAGCTGCGTACCTTAACTGAATGGGTGAAAGAAGCTGCCGAACACTATCATTTTCATGATTATGAAGTATGGAATTCCAATCAGCTGCAACAGCAACTGGCCAGTGAACGCTATACCGGCGCGATTTTTGACCATCAGGCCGGACATTTACATCCACTAAACTACTTACTTGGACTGGCTCGTGCAGCTGCCCGTGCCGGAGCATTACTGTTTGAACATTCCCCTATGCTTTCACTGGAAACATGGCAGCACGGATACCGGATTACCACACCAAACGGGAATATCATTGCCAAAAACCTCGTGATTGCTGTCAATGCCTTTACCCGCAGCCTCCGGCAGACACCTATTAAAGCGCTCGAAGCCAAAATCCTGCCAGTAGGTACGTACATGATTGCCACCCAGCCGCTTGGGGAACGTGCTCAGCAACTCATCAAAAATAACATGGCAGTATGTGATACCCGTTTTGTACTTGATTATTATCGCCTGAGTGCAGACAAACGCCTGTTATTCGGAGGTAAAGTCAATTATTCCGGTCGTGAACCCGGCCGGCAGCAACTCATTCAGAGTATGCGCCGTGATATGCTTAAAGTATTTCCACAGCTGGCTGATGCAGAAATTGATTATGCCTGGGGTGGTCTGGTTGATATCAGCATGAACCGCCTGCCCCATTTCGGGCGTCTTAACCCGCAACTCTATTTTTTACAAGGATTTTCAGGACATGGCGTGGCTGCTGCCGGTATGGGCGGGCAGATTATTGCTGAGGCAATCAGCGGCGATGACAGCCGCCTGTGCATGTTTGAAAAAATTATACATCACAACTTTCCCGGTGGCAGTTTACTGCGCCTTCCCATACAATGGGTAGGAACAGGTTATTACCGTCTAAAAGATTTATTACCTTAATTTTAAGAGTTATAAACTTAACTATAGTACAATCAATACCCGTTTTTGAATTCAAGCAACAGGCTTCATGACCGCTTCCGACTCTTCTGCCTTTTATCAGCATGCATTACAACAGTGCCTGCTCATACAAACCGGCCTGATGCAAAGCCATATACTGACTAACGGCGAAAAAGTATGGGTACGGCAAGCTGGTGCACGCAATAGTGCCTGGCGCTATCACTTATTAAAAATAGCTCAGAAAATAAGTGGTATTCACATGCTGCAACCTGTACCCAATTTGGGCGGAATACCTGCACTGCAAACCGAAGCATCCCGTCTGCGGGCTCTGGCCTCAGCAGGAGTGCGGGTTCCTGCCATTCTGGCGCAACAACCGGATGCACTGATGATTAGTCATATTGGCGATCACAATCTGGAAAAAGAATGGAAACACTGTAAGCATCAGCCTGAACTTCTGTTGCAACGCTGGCAGCTTGGTCTTAACGCCATCGAAGATGTACATAAACGCAAGCAATACCTGAGTGAAACTTTTGCGCGCAATATGATTTACATTAATCAGGACAGCATAGGCTTTATCGATTTCGAAGATGATCCTTTATCCGCGATGACATTAACGCAATGCCATTCCCGCGACTGGCTATGCTATCTGCACTCAGGTGCACGTTTAATGCAGGAATTCGGCGTAACTGTTCCGGCTAAAGAATTATGGCATAGCGTACTGCATAATCAACCTGATGAAGTAAGCAGTATTGTCAACAAAAGCTTACATAAAATCCGCTGGATGCGTCATCTAAAGGCTAAATTTTATGGTAAAGACACACTTAAGCTTGCCGCGATGGCCGGATACGCCTGAAATAAGCCCGGCTAACGCACAATCATGATCGATATTGCAAACTCAGGTATATAAAATAATTTTTCTCATCAAGCAAAAAAGCTGTAGCAACAATAACATGCTACAGCTTTTTTAAGCATTAACTGAATTCAGCTTGCAGCCCGCTGACAATGCATCACCATTTTCTGCAACATCCATGGTTCCAATAACTGAATATGCTTGTGCTCAACTTTTATCCAGCCTTCATGCTGAAATTTAGACAAAGTACGGCTTACTGTTTCCAGCTTTAGCCCCAGATAGCTGCCAATTTCTTCACGTGACATACGCAGAATAAAATCATTTGCAGCAAAACCACGAAAACTCAGACGATGAGATAAATTCACCAGAAACGCAGCCAGACGCTCTTCTGCACGCATATTACCCAGCATCAGCATCAGCTCCTGAGTACGCAGAATTTCCTGACTCATCAGACGATAAAAATGTATTTGTAATGAAGGCAAAATATTACCGGCATCTTCCATATTAGTGAATGGTAGCTCACATACCTCACTATCTTCCAGAGCTACTGCATCACAGCCATGAACATTATGACAAATACCGTCCAGCCCCAATAACTCACCTGACATAAAAAAACCAGTTACCTGATCTCGTCCGTCCCGGCTATTAACCATGGTTTTAAAAAAACCGGTTCGTATGGCAAATATTGCATCAAACGGTTCACCGGCACGAAACAGATACTCCCCTTTTTTTAAACGACGACTCTGACGAATAATCGCTCCTAAATCGGTTAGTTCCCGCTCTTTAAGCATTACCGGCATACAGAGAATATGCAAAGAACATTTTTCGCATAATTTCTGTACTATTTCACCCTGTTTATACAATCTAATCATAATATATTTAATAATTACTGATTACACTTTGCCCAGAACATCATATAACAAACATATTGATATAAATCAATTTTTTAAAAACTATCCAATATAGTATTGTTATAGACAAAGTGAATTGAATTTCCTTCAGACCCTGATTTAATAAAAAAATTGGCTTATTATGTTTTCACTGCTTTACTTTACTGCCGGATGTATTCTACCATAAATAGTTATCACTCCTATCTATTTCACCAGATCAACACAAGAATAACCATCATTATCCAATGAACACACCACGCATCAACATAGAATTCGACCGTACCCTTATTGCTTCCTTACCGTCTTCCGGCCCGCGTTATACTTCCTACCCTACAGCAGACCGTTTTAATACTTCATTCACCGCAACTCAGTTACAAACTGCTTTACAGCAAAATATTGGTGACAAACCAGTCTCCCTGTACGTACATGTGCCTTTCTGTAATACCATCTGTTACTATTGCGGCTGTAATAAAATTATTACCAAAGATACCAGCCGTGCCGATATATATATCCGGTATCTGGATAAAGAACTGGCACTGCTGGCACAAAACTGGCAGGGTAAACCGCTACTGGCACAATTACATTTCGGCGGAGGTACACCAACCTTTCTGAATGATGACCAGCTCAGTCACATCTTTGCCAGTATCAGTCGCTACTTTACCCTGTCAGAGCAGGGTGAATATTCGATTGAAATCGATCCGCGTAAAGTAACAGCTGAAACTGTAGCTCATCTGGGCAGACTCGGTTTTAACCGGATGAGCGTCGGTATTCAGGATTTCAATCCGGCGGTACAACAGGCCGTTAACCGCATCCAGAGCGAAGCTGAAACCCGGACAGTTATTGAGGCAGCCAGAGCTAATGGTTTTCACTCTGTCAGTGTCGACTTAATCTATGGCTTACCGCACCAGACTGAAGCCTCTATGCGCTGCACACTGGATCACGTACTGACTCTGCAGCCGGATCGCATTGCCATGTATCACTATGCACATCTGCCACATCTGTTCAAACCACAGCGGCGTATTGACACATCAGCCGTACCCGACAGCAGTGTTAAACTGGATATTCTGCAAAATACCGTTCAATATCTGTTACAGCAGGGCTATATCTTCATCGGCATGGATCATTTTGCCAAACCTGATGACGAACTGGCCATTGCCTTATCTGAAGGCCGTCTGCAACGCAATTTTCAGGGTTACTCAACCCATGCAGACTGTGACTTAATCGCCATCGGCGTATCCAGCATCGGCAAAATCAACAATATCTACAGCCAGAATGAAAAAGAACTGTCTGCCTACTATCAGGCTCTGGATGAAAACCGCCTGCCGGTTATGCGCGGCTACCAGCTTAATGCAGACGACTTACTGCGCCGGCGTGTAATTCAGGATTTAATGTGCCGCTTCCAGCTTAATTACACTGATTATAGCCATGCCATGCAGCAACCTTTTCAAACATACTTTGCTGCTGAGCAGACTGATTTACAGCATCTGCAACAGCTTGGCTTGCTCAATCTTAGTGATCAGAATTTACAGGTTACACCCAAAGGGAGGCTGCTGATTCGCAATATCGCCATGGTATTTGACTACTATTTGCGCCAGAAGCGCACCGAAGCCCAGTATTCGCGTACATTATAATAATCAAACCGCAACAGTTACCATCGTTTTATCAGCAAGATAAATAACGTTGCCAAAATTAATAAATACTGCAACTGTCCGCCATCGCCATTTACTTAACTGCAAACCAATTTTACTGTTTTAAAATTAAACCAGTTCCCACGGTAAATTACGCCGTTTATGAACTGGTTTTAACTTTTTCTCATTACGCAATTGCTGAGCAGTCCAACGTAAATCATATTGCCAGGTATAAAGCATACTTCCGGATGTTTTCAACTCCTGCTCATATTTATTTACTGACATCCTTAGCCAGCCAGCTCCGCCTAAGTACTTCAGTGCTTCAATCACTCTCTGGTAACCACTGATTAATCCTCCTTATAATTATTCTGGTCATTTATGTCTGAACGATATATAAATTACTCAGTAACCTGAAAAAAGAACAGTCTGGCATCATTGAAATGTTTACTACACCTGATAAGCTGAATCAGTTTTTACATTACGCAAGCACTAGTACACTGCCTACTATACTTAATCAGCGCCAGGATGCATTACAGCATCTGCCCGTTAATTTTCGCTGCGCTGCGGTACTAATACCTGTTGACTGGAATCATGGTAACGCGCAAATCTGGCTTACTCAGCGCAGTCAGCAGCTACGCCAGCACCGCGGGCAAATCGCTTTTCCCGGTGGGAAACTGGAAAATAATGAAAGCAGCATCAGTGCAGCATTTCGCGAAAGCGAAGAAGAAACCGGACTGATTCGTAATCAGTGGCAGCTGGTCGGAACCTTACCTCAATGCTATCTGCCCAGCGGTTTCAAAGTTGTTCCTGTTCTGGCCTGGACCAATTCATCTCTGCACTGGCAGCTCAACTCGTCAGAAGTTAGCGAAATATTCCCTATACCCTTATCTGTTGTTCTGGATAGCGGGCTATACCAGCATAGTATTACTCAATATCAGCAACTTAAGCTTAAGGTATATCATTTACATTATCAGAACCGGCATATCTGGGGAGCTACTGCATGCATGCTATTACACCTGGCTCAATGCTATCAGGTATGGAGCAGGCAAAACCATCAACACTAATCCAGTAAATCAATACGTACTATTTCTCCGCATAACTGTCTTACCTGCTCCAGACAATTTGCCGGTTTCAGGGCCTGAAAAGCATAAGTAAGCTGTGCCTGAAAACTTCCGGCAGCTATTTCTTCGCCATCTCCAGCCACACCACTGGGCATATCAAGCGCCACCTTAAACACATCTGCCTGAGAGACTACGGCAAAACAACGTTCAATAGCCTGAGGTAACTCACCATGGAAACCAGTACCATAAACAGCATCCACAACCAGATGCACAGACGGCAGCACAGTATGCAATTGCGAAACATCAATACAATCTACAGTAACCGGCAGACATTTCCGGTTGGCTTCTGCAAGAGCTGATAATTGCTGTCCCTGTAAAAACAAAATCGTTACCGGCCAGCCATGTAAAGACAATACTCGGGCCAGTACCAGCCCGTCGCCTGCATTATTCCCTTTACCACACAGTATCAGTGTATGCTGCGGGGAACGAAACCGACATAATAAATCCTTGGCTGCACGGCTTCCTGCATGTTCCATCATTCGGGCATAACTCAAACCTTTTCGATTCTGTGTATCCTCCCATGCTTTCATCTGTGCCACAGTCCAGACCGGTGTATTCATATCTTGTCCTTTAGCAGGAAAAACAGATTATTATCACAATTGGGTATTCCGGCGTTCAATCTGTACACCCACTTCCTTAATACCAGCAAGAATACCCGGCTTCACCACTTTCACCCGAACCCATAACGCCCCGTAACGGTTCAATATAAACTGCGCCACATACTCTGCCAGTGCTTCCAGTAACAAAAATTCCTGTTCAGCAAGTACCTCACGCAAATCATCAGCCACTCTGGCATAGTGAATCGTATCGTCAATATTATCGCTTTGCGCTGCCTGCTGAAAATCTGTACCAATATCCACATCCAGCAACAGTGTTTGCTGTTGTTGCCGCTCCCACTGATATACCCCAATCAGCGTCTGCGCAGTCATACCGTGTAAAAAGATAGTATCCATGTCCAACCTACTGAGCTAAAATGCAAACCCTCAGATTGTAGACTAAAGAAACCGCTTTATGGTCAATTACCTTGCAATTATCGGTGCCTATTTACTGGGCTCTCTGTCTTTTGCCGTTATTGTTTCACGCTGTATGGGTATGCCCGACCCGCACAGCTATGGTTCCGGCAATCCCGGTGCTACCAATGTTTTGCGTACAGGCAAAAAAAGTGCCGCTGCTCTTACACTGCTAGGCGATGCACTCAAAGGCTGGCTGGCCGTCTGGCTGGCAAAACATTATCAGACGGTCTGGCAACTGGACAGCAATACCATTGCCATAATTGCCGTAGTGGTTCTCATTGGCCACATGTGGCCGGTATTTTTCAAATTTAAAGGTGGTAAAGGCGTAGCTACTGCACTGGGTGTACTCCTGGCTTTATCATGGCCTACTGCACTTATTTGTGCAGCAGTATGGCTGATTATGGCCTTTGGTTTCAAAGTATCTTCACTGGCCGCATTAATAGCTACTCTGATCAGCCCGTTTGCTGCCTGGTGGTTTATGCCTCAGTTAAGCTGGGTAATTGCTGTTATAGTGATTGATATACTGGTTCTTTACCGGCATAAAAGCAATATCAAAAATCTGTTCAGCGGTCGTGAAGGTAAAATCGGCGAAACTAAATAATAAATTAACATAGCGGCCATAAATAAAAAAAGACAGTTTTCTCAACTGTCTTTTTCTTTATTTCAGGCGTATTACTTCAAATTTTGTTTTTGCTGCTTACGATTGCGCCTGCGCTGACGAATTTCAGCAATTTTACGTTTAAAAAACTGGATACGCTGACGCTTTTTCCACCAGTAATAGACTAGTGCCAGTGCACCAACGCCAATCACAACATACACAACTGCCTGGAACTGATGCACCTTATGCATCAGCCAGTCAATATTTTCCGCACCATATTCACCCAGATACACCCACACGGGTACTGAAATCATTGCAGCCAAACCATCCATCAGCAAAAATTTCAGTATAGAAACTTTCCCGCTGATACCGGCGGTAATATAAATCGGGGTACGCAAACCGGGCAGAAAACGGGCAATAAATAATACCCAGCTACCATATTTGTCAAATTTATCCTGTACCTGAGCATAGCGCCTGGGCGTCATTACCCGCTGAACAAAACGAAATTTCAGAATACGATGCCCAAATACGCGTCCGGCACTAAACATCATACCATCACCTACCAGAACACCGGCCATACCTACCATAAACATGGTATGAATATGCGCATGTCCCAGTCCGGCAATAACACCACCGGCAACCAGCGTTACATCTTCCGGTATCGGCACACCAAAGCCGCAGGCAACCAATACCAGAAATACCGCTGCATAGCCATACTCAGTAAAAAAAGCTTCCAGCAATGCAAACATAAAATGCCCGTTCTTTTTTATTCCTGTCAGACAGATTTATTCTGCCAAACCTGTCTTAATTGCATTGGCAATTTTTTCAGCTGCCTGACGCGCAACTTCAGTCTGACGAGCTTCTACCATAACCCGCACCACCGGCTCTGTTCCTGACGGGCGAAGTACCACACGTCCATTATCTCCGAGCTGTTTCATCACCTCATCAGCTACCGGCGCCGCAATACTCTGCCAGTCCTGATCAGGCTCAATATGAACATTAATCATAGTTTGCGGAAAAGGCTGCCAGTCAGTAAGTATACTGGCTAAATCCTGCTGTAAAACCTGTAAGGCTGCAAAGACCTGTAAAGCTGCAATAATTCCATCACCGGTATTATGCTTATCCAGACAAACTATATGACCGGAAGCTTCTCCCCCCAGTGACCACTGATGCTGATGCAGCTGTTCCAGAACATAACGGTCGCCTACTTTAGCGCGGACAAAATCAATGCCCAGCCGCTTAAACGCCAGCTCCATAGCAAGATTGGTCATAACCGTCCCCACTACACCGCCATCCAGACAACCTGCTGCAGCACGAGCTTTGGCAATTACATAAATCAGCGCATCCCCATCATAGACTTTGCCGAATTTATCTACCATCATCAGCCTGTCGCCGTCACCGTCCAGCGCAATACCATAATCGGCTTCATTCTGTAATACTGCTGCCTGTAGTGACTTAGTATATGTTGCCCCGATTTTCTGATTGATATTATAACCATCCGGCTGATCGCCGATGCAGACCACATCTGCACCCAGCTCATGAAATACCTTAGGAGCCACAGCATAGGCCGCACCATTTGCCGTATCTACTACCAGCTTCAAACCGCGCAAATTCAAATGATTCGGAAAAGTAGATTTACAAAACTCAATATAACGGTCAACAGCACCATTTATGCGCCGTGCACGACCAAGCTCGCTGGAGGGGACAGTTTTTACCGGCTTTTCCAGCTCTGCTTCAATTTCCAGCTCCAGAATATCACTTAACTTGACTCCGCCCTCTGCAAAAAATTTAATACCATTATCATGATAAGCATTATGTGAAGCAGATATCATCACCCCGCAATCCAAACGCAGTGCACGAGTTAAATAAGCCACACCCGGTGTAGGTAATGGTCCGGTAAGCAGTACATTTACCCCTGCTGCTGTAAAGCCGGCTTCCATTGCTGCTTCCAGCATATAACCGGAAATTCTTGTATCTTTACCAATCAGCACAGTAGGCTGATGATCAGTTCCATGTTGTACCAGTACATGTCCGGCAGCATACGCTAATTTCAGTACAAATTCGGGGGTTACCGGAAACTTACCAACTTCACCACGCACCCCGTCAGTACCAAAATATTTTTTTGCCATCACCTGCTCCGACCGATTAATTCAAGACTATTATTGTAGAACAGGCATAGCTGTTCAGTCAGTAAATAAAATGTTATTTGAAAACTATCCGGTTCACAATAAATCTGAACCCGATTAAACTCTACTCAGATTACATAATAAAAACGCAGCCCGCGTCTGCTGACAATCTGCAACCTATCTTGTTAAATACTTCCGCCCAAGGCCGCCCATACCTGTAAACCCTGACGTGTTTCACGTACATCATGTACCCGTATAATTGCTGCACCACGTGCCACTGCTGCTACTGCAGCCACCACACTTCCGGCAACCCGTTGTCTTGGTTCAGTTTCATCAGTCAGTAAACCAATCATCGTTTTACGTGATACCCCAATTAGTGCCGGACAACCGGCGGCCGCATGCCAGTCTGCAAAATGCTGCATTAATGCGATATTATGCTGAAGACTCTTACCAAAACCAAAACCCGGATCTATTGTCAGACGCAAACGGTCAATCCCAGCCTGTTCACACACAGATACCCGTTGCTGCAAATACTGACCAACTTCAGTAACCACATCCTGATATTCAGGATTATGCTGCATATTTTCCGGCTGTCCCTGCATATGCATCAGACACACACCAATATTCTGCTGCTGCGCTAGTAAATCCACTGCACCGGCATCTTCCAGTGCCTGAATATCATTTATTCCGTCAACCAGTTGCTGCTCAAGTAACTGACGCATTACCCATGTGCGGCGTGTATCAACAGTTAATGGTACATTCCAGGTAACCAACTCTGTTAATACCGGCTCAATACGCTTCCACTCATCCTGAGGTGAAACAAAATCAGATCCGGGACGGGAGCTCTCTCCGCCAATATCCAGAATATCCGCCCCATCCTTTAATAACTGTTCCGCATGCTTTAATGCCAGAGTCAGAGAAGTACTGTAACTTCCGCCATCTGAAAATGAATCCGGCGTTAAATTGACGATTCCCATAATTTTCGGCTGAGCCAAATCAATTTGAAAACGCCCGCACTGCCAGTAATTTTGACTAGAATTATCCATACTTAAATCATAATCTCTTAACATTTATCAAATAATCATACAGTCTGTATTTGTGGTTAAACCAATAATACTAGCAATAAATTCTGCTCAGCCAGATAAAGTTATTTCTCTTCGCATCTCAATTTTTTTATCCGCAAAGTACAAATTCAGACTCACTGAAAATAACAAAAATATAAAATCTATTAAAAAATCATTGTAAATCAAAGAATATTAAAATAAACAAAGATATATATTGAACTACAACCAGAATTGCTGTCAGAACTAAGACAGAATACCTTGATGTAAAATAAATTGATAAATCTCAAGATTTAAATATCCTGTCATTATCTGAGTTATATAAATAACCCAGACTCCAATATAACCATCATAATTGCTCTGATTTGACATTTATAACTGATAATAATGGAGAAATATTCAATTTATAAATTCACCTATTTTAAAGCCAGCCAGATTAATAAATGAAAGAATATTTGTCTCATGGGAAATATTGATTTACTACTTTCATGAATTGAACCGTTTAGCTGAATTTTTAACACCAGCTTTTGCCAGTATTTTATCATTTACATAATACAGAATCTTCCTGACTTAAATTACCATGCTTTTCAACAATTCATATGAACCAAAATAGCATATACCTATATACCAGAATAACTATTTTCAGTATTACTATATTATATTTTGTGCCTCTTATTTTCAGATAAAACATAGAAAAAACGGCAGCTATTGCTGCCGTTAAAAATCATATAACTACATCAATTAGTCCTGTGATTTCTGTTCAGGTGCAGATGCTTTAGATTCAGTATGATCTGCATCCTCAGCCACAGCATCAGCTTTAATTTCGGATTGAGTTGCTCCATCCGCTTTAGCACCTGTTTCGGTTTCAGCTACCGCATCAGTCTTAGCTTCAGTTTCAGTCTCAGCTAACGGCTGCTCAGTATCGCCATCCTTAACTATATTTTCACTGAAATCTTTTGGCGGACTAGGCTGCTTACCGGCCATAATTTCCAGCACCTGATCACGGTCAATGGTTTCCCATTCAATCAGAGCCTTAGCCATGGTATGCATCTTATCGCGATTCTCATCCAGAATTTTATAGGCAATTTCATACTGCTCATCAAGGATACGACGTACTTCAGCATCTACTTCCTGCATGGTTTTTTCAGAAATATTTTTCGATTGCGTTACAGAGCGCCCGAGAAACACTTCATTTTCATTTTCACCATATACTACAGGTCCCATTTTTTTGGACATACCATAACGGGTTACCATATCACGCGCAATCTGAGTAGCACGTTCAAAGTCATTAGAAGCACCAGTAGACACACGACCAATAAACAACTGTTCAGCTATTCGACCACCAAACAGAATTGAAATCTCATTAAGCATCTGATCTTCATACATACTGATGCGGTCACGTTCCGGCAGCTGCCAGGTCAGACCAAGTGCACGCCCGCGGGGCATAATCGTTACTTTATGTACCGGATCTGTAAAATCCAGTGTCTCAGCAACAACAGCGTGACCTGATTCATGATAAGCAGTGGCTTTTTTCTCATCCTCATGCATAACCATGGAGCGACGTTCAGGACCCATGTAAATCTTATCTTTAGCATCTTCAAAGTCACTCATGTCTACTTTGGTCTTATTCCGACGACCTGCAAACAGAGCAGCCTCATTTACCAGATTGGCTAAATCAGCGCCGGAAAAACCCGGAGTACCACGTGCCAGCACAGGTAAATCCACTGATTTATCCAGAGGCACTTTAGCAGCATGTACTTTCAGAATCTGTTCACGTCCGCGGATATCCGGTAACGGTACCACTACCTGACGGTCAAAACGGCCTGGTCGCATCAGAGCAGGATCAAGCACATCCGGACGGTTTGTTGCCGCAATCACAATAACTGTTGTATTGCTTTCAAAACCATCCATCTCCACAAGCAACTGATTCAGTGTTTGCTCACGTTCATCATTACCGCCACCCAAACCGGCACCACGCTGGCGGCCTACCGCATCAATTTCATCGATAAAAATCAGACAGGGAGCATTCTTTTTTGCCTGCTCAAACATATCGCGAACACGCGATGCACCCACACCCACAAACATCTCTACAAAATCAGAACCGGAAATACTGAAAAACGGCACCTGAGCTTCGCCGGCAATTGCTTTAGCCAGTAATGTTTTACCTGTACCCGGTCTGCCACACATCAGAATACCGCGCGGTACGCGCCCGCCAAGCGTCTGATAACGCTGTGGTGCCCGCAGATAATCCACAATTTCCTGCACTTCTTCCTTAGCCTCATCACAACCAGCTACATCAGCAAAGGTTGTTTTATTAGACTCTTTATCCAGTAATCGGGCACGGCTTTTACCAAAAGAAAAGGCACCACCCTTGCCTCCGCCGCCTTGTGTGGAGCGCATGAAATAAAAAAATACACCAATCAGCAACAGTATAGGTAATATGCTGATAAACATATTAGTCAAAATACCCGGTTTTTCTTCCGGAATCACATTAACCCGAATATTTTTCGCTATCAGATTACTAACAAAATTATTTTCCAGCGGTGTCGGTGCGTTGGTAATGAAAGAAGATTTATCATGACGCTGGCCCTTCAGCTGCAGACCATTAATCACCGAACCTTCAATATTTACACTGGCAATCTCACCCTTGTTAACCTGCTGAATAAACTGAGAGTATTCAATTTGCTGTTTACTCTCTTTTTTCTCAGTAATGGCATTGAATGCGGCCATTAATACTAACGCCAGCACCAGCCAGACCAAAAGATTCTTTACGGTATTCCGCACTGTCAGAAACTCCTAAGGAGGTTAATTAATTGTTGTTCAGAATAGTTAATATAGCCAATATCTTCACATGGCATTGGCTATAACTACTATTTTTTACCGCGACCAAGCAAATAAATTTCGCTCGAGCGGTCACGGGATGCTTTCGGCTTGCGAACCATTACCTGAGCAAAACAATCCTTCATAGCCTGCTGAAACTCTTGCAGACCTGCTCCCTGAAACACCTTCACCAGAAAATCACCACCCGGTTTGAGATGTGCCTGAGCAAACTCCAGACCCAATTCTGCCAGATAAAAACTGCGTGCCTGATCAGTAATGTTATTGCCAGACATATTGGGTGCCATATCACAAATTACAAGATCCAGTTCACAACCATCCAGCAAAGTTTCAAACTTTGCCAGCACGTCATTCTCGCGAAAATCACCCTGAATAAAACGTACACCCGTCACTGGTTCCATAGGCAGAATATCCAGTGCAAATACCTGTCCTGCCGCACCAGCTAGCCTGGCCGCAACCTGCGACCAGCTACCCGGAGCACTGCCAAGGTCAGCCACTACCGCACCCGGTCGTATCAGATGATCCTTATCATTGATTTCCAGCAACTTATAGGCTGCGCGTGCACGGTAGCCTTCTTTCTGAGCCAGATGAACATAATGATCGTTAACATGCTCGTTGAGCCATGCACTGGAAGATTTAGAGCGAACACCCATGATGCAAATTCTTGAAAAAATCACCACATTGTATCGTGAAATTGATGCAGAATACAGCATTTCCCCTTATATAAAAGATAAATTCATCAGCATAAATAATTTTATCCACCGGCTATACTCAGCAATTAATCAGACCTGTTCCTCAGGTTTTATTCCAAATCTTTTTTTGTAGTGTAAATTACTCATCTGAATAGATTGACATAGTGAAACACCAGCGCACATATCTGATAAATTGTTTCATTAGCTGCACCAGAATAAAAGCCATAAGAGCGCTCAGCAGCAGATAACCGGGGATTTCAATTCTGGTACTCAATGGCATAATAGTATCGGACGTAGCAACATATGTTGCCCATGTATTTCTATCATCATCCAGGTCAATAGTTTCAATCTCAATCAATTGAAGATGTGGCTCCTCTTTAAGTACCTTATAACTGAAGGAATAATTACCATCTGATGATTTATCCTGCCCACTGGGAAATTTGGCCAGAAATGACGTATTTTCCGGTTTAAAATCTTTATTAGTACTATAATTTACCTGAGTAAAAGTGCCATCAGGCCTAAATACCGCAACTTCAAAAGGAAAATGAGATTGGTTTTTGATACTGCTCTTAGCGTACAGATGCGACACTAAAGGCAGACAAACCATGCACAACCCAAACCCTACAGCTAATCTGAAAATAAAGGTATCCAGAACTCTCAGTATGCCGAGACACAAAATCTGCGAAAATTTCATAATTATTATGATCTAATGGAAAAATACTAAATTTCTCTAACTAATCGGAATAAAATAAATATTACCAACAATAAACAAATATCACAGAAATTAAATATACCTGAATGTTTTATAAATTACTATTTTAATTAAAATAAGAAATACCTTATTAATATACTGATTTTGAATTTTTATTTTCAATACAAATATACAAGACCTCTCAACTATAAAAAATCGTCTGTCTCATTTAAAATAGCTCAACTCTGAATCTAACTTGAATAACAGGCTAATCAGATCGTAATCAATCCGGAAAGTAAAATGGCAACAGATAAATTAAACAGTAAAGAAAAAATGGCATTAAAAGCTCGTGCACATCAATTACATGCAGTAGTACTGATTGGTCAGCACGGACTGACTACTGAAGTAATCACCGAAACCAATCGTAATCTTGATGCACATGAACTGATTAAAGTACAGGTAGCAGGTGACGATCGTGCAGCGCGTATAGCCATTGCAGAAGAACTATGTAAAGCTACTCATGCCGAATTAATTCAGCATATTGGCAAACAACTAATATTATTCCGCCGCAAAGAGAATCCGGCAGAATAAATAAAAGCGATTCATTACATGAATCGCTTTTATTTTATCCGGCTAGTTTCTGTAAAACAGTAAACAATTTTTTAAATGCAGATAAATTAAATATAAAACACTTCAAGAATTTCATATTCGCGAATACCGCCCGGTGCCTGAACTTCTGCCACATCACCCTCTTCTTTACCAATCAGAGCACGTGCTATAGGTGAACCGACATAAATTTTAGCCTGTTTAATATCTGCCTCATCTTCACCCACAATCTGGTAACTCACTACTTCTTCGGTTTCCAGATCCTGCATTTTCACTGTAGCACCAAAAACCACCTTACCATCAGCATTGGTTTCTTTTGGATCAATAATATGCGCCAGGGAAAGCTTGTGCTCAATTTCAGCAATCCTGCCTTCAATAAAGCCCTGTTTTTCTTTAGCAGCTTCATATTCTGCATTTTCCGACAGATCGCCATGCGAACGTGCTTCAGCAATTGCTTCAATCACAGCCGGCCGAGCTACACTTTTAAGCTCTTGTAGCTCTTGTTTCAGCAAATTAGCACCAATTACGGTCAACGGAATTTTTTGCATCATATTTCTCCAAGATACCGCTGCAGAATGCATCAACGGTATTTCGTATTAATAACAAAAAGCAAGCCGCCCGATTTTGGCGGCTTGCGCTGTTCCATAGGTGCTATTTTAGCAGACCGGTATAAAATAGCAACGTTTATAACGACTATTTCATAGAATAATCAGCTAATTTAATTTGCCATAATATTCATCATCAATACTGCGGCTTTGTATGTTCATTAATCTGATTAATCGCACCAATCATCGCCAAATTTATCTGATGTCGAACTGCATTTAAATATATTTAATAAAAATATACATATTTTAATTCTTTTATTAATCTATGCCTCGGTTACCTAATCTTTTAGTTATTTCATAATATACAGTAAATCAATTCAACTTTCTTTTATGAAGTTTAAAAAATTCAGTTTCGCCTGATAAGGAGAATCACCTGGATATATGTTCTTTGTTGATATTTATCAGAACAAATTTACCAAAAGAATACTACTGCTAACTATTTAAAAAATATATACATTAATTGGTTTTTGATAAAATACTCAACATCACTACGCTAATTAGATTTAAATTAGGCTATTAGTATATCCTTTCGCTCTTGTTTTATATCTAATCAAATAATCCCGTTTAAAAATCCAAAATTATTTCAATATGAATCTATTTAAAACAAATAAAAATTTTGTAGCTATGCTATTAGTAATATTGTTATCTGCCTGTAATAAAACCAAATCATTAGAAGAAAGCTATAAAACAAATACTCTGAATGTAAATACAGAATTTATTACTGAAAAGAATATAAATATTAACCAAATACAACAGGTACCAGTTGATACTTTAGTATCAAAATACCCACCATTAACAGATAGTACTTTTATTTTAGGCAAAGGAGATGGTTTGATTACAGAATTCAGAATCCGTTTAAAAAAAACATTTACAGAAAAAGAAATTGAAAACAGAGACATTATAATCAGAGAAGTAATATGGTCTTGCAATCAAGATGAAAATTTAACTATTTGGTATGAGAAAAAACAACATCAATGGGTTCTAGTAGACCATTTAATCTGGCATAAAGATGCTTTATTTTAAAATCTATTTTTAATTATCAAATATTTTAATTGTTACTGTAATATACTTGGCTATATTATTTTATATACAAATTCAATTATGTACATTAATTTTTTCAGTTCTGAAAAAACAGATCGTAAACATAAAAATATAGCTCAGTTTATGAAAAAATTTAACCAAATTTCAACAGATAAAATTTATTATCAGTTTAATCCTTTAAACATAGATAGATAAAGCAAATAGCATGAACTTTAATAATTTTTACCTTTTTTTGGCATTATTATTTATCTTTTTGGCAAAACTTACCCTTCTACAATAAAAAATTTTAATATTTAAATCTACATTTTCCTTTTAAATTTTGAATAAAATTTGACCACCATGCTATTAGTATTTTATGAATTACGCTCTTTCATTTCTCTACCCAAATCATATTCACAATCAGCTTTACCATTAAATGTAAGTTCTATAAACCATTTTAATTTATTTTTATCTATGATTAATTCATCCCATTCAACTACTGAAATTTTAACTTCTGGTTTAAGCAAATTATCAATAATTCTTTTAGGCAAATAAGGAAAATAATCTTCAAATTCTTTTCTTGAGCTTATATTCTTCAAAAAAGTTTTATTCTGATAAAGTCCTTGTTTTTCTTTTTCACCATGCGAAATAAATTTATATTTTGGTTTAGTTGATGGAAGCTGAATTACAAGAATTCCTGATTTTTTATTTATCTTTCCATTATACATACTGGAATAAATTTCCCAGTCAATATGTTTCCTGTTTTTAGTATCTGTTCCAACTAGTAATATTGTTACTGTTGTATCTTTTAAATAGTTATCACGAATTATTTCACGAATTGTTTCTTGAGGTAAACTATCATTAATATCGCCTGTATCTACAGAACCATCAATAAAAATATCCAATTCTAACAAAGCTTCTTTTGCCCATTGATCATTTTTATGATGATAACTGATAAAAACTTTATGTTTGGTCATTTACATATTTCCTTATTTGAAAAATTTTTAATACCTTTTAAGATTAAATGAACACATTCATCTATAAAAGGTGTTACCATTAATCTAATATAATCGCCAGATGTTAATCCTACTTGTTGTGCTAGTTTATCAATCGAAATGTCTTCAATTATTGATTTAATTTCTTTATAATCAGTATGATGTTGGTACCCTGATGCAATAGTTTGAAGTTTTTTATAGCCTTTATTATGACTAATTTGCCATTGTTCTGTAAATTCTTCTGCTAACTCCTTATTTCTGATTGAAATACATAATTTTTCTATTAAACCACCAAGCCCACCAACCAAGAAAATCGGTTTACATTCGTTATAAGCGATTAGGAATTCCTCTAAAACTCCAGGCATTTTTCCTAAGTATCTTTCAAATTTACCACCAGAGAATATTCTGATATCAGATTCTTTAATGGACTTCTCTCGCATCTCTGTCAGACATCTAGACCAAATATATTTATCATCAGCACAATTTGGTTTAGGAAATTTACTATTATGAATCAATTTTTTTACATCTTCAGGTATACTAACATACACAGGTTCCACGACCGTACAATAATTTGCATACCATCTCCTTATCTCTGGATCAACATTCAGACTCTTCGGATCAACATACAAAGTCCAAGCTAAATAATTTTTAACAAACAGCTTATCTATTTGTAGGCGATCTCTCAACACTGTGGCTTCATCAAGGATAAATTGTGTAAAACCATCCTCTCTTAAATCGCCACTATAAATTAATGTATGCTTCCTTGCTAATAAATGACGAGCCAAAGATTGAGAAAATCGTTTTAGTTCATCTAAATTTTGGTTTTGTGTATTATATCCGTCAAATTTATAATCAGAGATAGATAATCCAATACATAAACTTTTATTTTCTGTACCGTATTTATCATATGACCACAAAGGAGTAGAAACTGTTATATTAAAATAATTCGCCCATTCAGTTTCTTCCTTATATAATGGTGGTTCTGGATAACAAATTATTAAGTTACGTCTTTTATTTTCTCTTTCAAGTATATTTACAATCTGCTGAATTTCTGGCGGTCTTGCAAAAATTTCTGATTTTTTATCTATCCACTTTTGATTTTTATAATATATTAATAATTTATATGCGTGCTCAAAACGAATTGTTTCTAACAAAGCCGCAATTAATATTCTTAATATATCTTTTTCTTTTAATGGTTTTGCTGTAATATGTACACAGGGGATATTTGATGCTGCAGGAAAAATTCTATCTTCATACTTTTCTAAACTATTTACGAGAATAATTGGACGCTGTTCTCTCTTTGCACATAATATTTCTCTTTGACACCAATAGCGAGAAGAATAAGCATCACTTTCAATAGCAATTACTGTAGATTTTTTAATATAATTTTCAATTTCTTTATTAAATTTAAATCCAGGTGAAATCGTATTTGCATCAAAAAAATGTTGCATATTAGATTTATCTAGAAATTGTTTAATTTTTTCAGCATGCTTTAAACCTGTATCTCCTTTTTTAGCATGACTTAAGAATAAACGAACGGAAAAATCAACCCCTAATTCATTATTGTCAATATCTTTTAATCCAAATCGATATAACTCATGCGACAAATTCAAAATCGCATATTCTGTTTTATTTTTATCTTTCCATTCAAAGAATCGAATACAATTAAAATTTTTCAAAGGATCTTCTGATGTATGTTGCATTCCTTCTTTTTGAACAGCAACAGGAACAATATGATAATTTTCTTGGGTAGGTAATGAATTAATATATTTATGCCAAGACGAAAACATCAATGTATTTGCACTAAGAAAAAGAAAAATGACATCTTTTTCAGCTAATTTTTTAGGCGAATTTGATGGAGCCTGTTCCTCTTCTTTGGAACTATATAAGAATGTAGGAATATTTAGCTCTCGAGAAAACGGACGCTCAATATCTCTTGTAAGGTGGCGTCTAAAATCCTTAATGATAGAATAAATTTTGTCATTAGGATGCCAAATAAAATGTACTGCTATTGGGGGAACAATTTGTTGTATCATTTACTGTTTTTAGATAAAAAAAATTTAAAATAAATTTATCAAACCTTTATAAAACTATTCCCAATGTGAACCAGAACGGTTGTTAACAAAATAATCACGACTATTATCGTGTACCCCAGAATTTCTTCTTTGATATGCCTCATGAATCCATTTTTTTAATTCGTAGGAAGATAAAGGGTAATTATAAATTTTTGCATAACCGCTTTGAATATTATCATACAGTCTTGGTGGGATGTTGCAAGGAGTGTAAGTAACACAATTTTCTGTTTTTTTTGCATCAGAAATACATTTTAATTCCAAATGTGGCTCATAATTTGGACTTGGTAATAAAATGCCAATTAAGCCAGAACGAGAATTTTTAGATGTTTGGGTTAGGCTATAACCAATCTCCCAATCTACATGTTTACGCTTCCATGTACTTGAACCAATCAATACAATAGTTACAGTTGAATCAGAGATAAAATTATCACGAATTTCTCGACGAATTGTAGCTGTACTATTTTTAGGATCTATTTCTCCATCACTAACAGAACAATTGACAAAAATTGAGTTAAATTCCTGTGAAAATTCTTTCTCAAATTTCTTACGACAACTATCATCTTGATGATGAAAGCTCAGAAATACTTTGTGTTTTGGTATATCATGAAACATAATCACTTTTTTAAATATAAATAAATTAACTTAATTTATATTGTTATATATCTAATCCAATATTTATTATTTATATTTTACATATATTTACCATAATAGATATATTTTCTACTTTTTTACCACTTATCTTACTTTTTTAATTATCATCTAAGGACTTCTATTTATGCAGATAGTTTTTACATTTTTTATTTTTGCTGGAGGCTTTTATTAATTATTATTCTAATTATTATTGATGGTTTCGAGTCATCCCTATATCAATAAATATAATTTTAATTGTCAATAGTTTTTTAATCTTTAATTTTTAGTAAAAAAATTAAATTTTTTAATGTTTCAATTACTAATGATCATCTGAATTAGAAAAATTCGTAATAGACATTAACTGATCGCATAGCCTATTTAGCAACTTTCTTTATGATTTTATTGATAATATTTTAGTCTTGATGTTTTAATTAGAGTAAATAATCTAGTCAATTTTTATAGATATTAATCATATACACAAATTAATTTAGAAAATTAATATATTCTGAAAGATTTGTTAATCTATTTTGTTGATAACTTTGAGAAAATGATAAATAAATGTTAATAGATTGAGTTCGATCTTTTATTAAAACGTTTCTTCTCATTTATACGGATTTTTGTTCAATAATATTTAGCTTCATGCCTTATAATAAACTCTAATCCATCAACCACAGTTGCGTCCTCTAATTTACTTCTAAATGTATTCACCGCAAATTGACAGTGTAGTTTTATAGTGATCCAATGTTAAATAAAAATCTAACATTTCAGTTTTCTTATTAACCAAATAAAGGAAAATTTTTTATTTGAAAAAGGGTTGTTTTTTATTTATTCATACCATCTTAATTAGTAAAATCAACATATGTAGGTACTATTAAAACAAACTAGGATATATAAAAAATAAACTGTAAAAAAGAGAAGTCTTTTTCTACAACGACTTCTCTTTTTTACAGTTTATTTTAATAGTACCTTACTATAAAATTTAGAACGGAATATCGTCATCTATATCATCTACCGGAGCAGGAGTAGGAGCAGGTCGTGGTGCCTGACGGCGCGGAGCTGCCGGTGGCGGACTGGAAGCAGCAGGTGCAGCATCATAACCGTCCTGATTATAGTTACCTCCCTGTGCATAGTTGATTCCGCCATTCATCTGATCATAGCTATTACCTGAGCCGGAAGCACCGTCATTGCGACTGCCCAGCATTTTCATTTCACTGCCGATAATATCGTATGCGGTGCGTTCGATACCATCTTTACCGGTATATTTACGGCTTTGAATCCTGCCCTCAATAAACACCTGACTGCCTTTACGCAAATACTGGCTGGCTATCTCACCCAATTTACCGAACAGAGTAATATTATGCCATTCAGTACGCGTCTGGCGTTCACCATTACGGTCACGCCACTGTTCATCAGTAGCTATGGAAAAGTTGGTTATTGCATCTCCGCTGGGCATATATCGTGTTTCAGGATCACGACCCAGACGGCCAACCAGGATGACTTTATTAACAGACATGGTGGTTTCCTAATAATGAATACAGGCTGTTCGAGATGACAACCCATAATAAAAAGATTACAAATATCGCAGAATGCCGGGAATTCAGGCCCATTGCCAGTGCCGTTGCCAGGCATTGATAACAGCATTCGAGTAAGTACTACGCCCTAAGCTACCATTATAACGCGCCAACGCTCTTACCATATTACCATTCTCACGATTTCGATAATAACGCAGGATAGTACATCCGTAACGTAAGTTAGTGCGAATATCGAATAAGTTATGTTCCGGACGACCAATTTGTTTTACCCAGAAAGGCATTACCTGCATTAAACCGCGGGCACCTACTCCAGAGATAGCATATTGACGAAAACGGCTTTCTACTTCGATCAAACCAAGTATAACCTGAGTATCCAGACCAGCACGCATTGATTCATACTGAATATTGGTTAATAAACGTTTACGTGCATAATCATCAGGAATATGTGAAGCAAGACGGCCCGACATTGCATTTAGCCAGCGGCTTGCCTCTGCAGGCGAAGAAAAAATTAGGCGCGGAGGATTGGCATTATTAACAGCATTGCGCATGATCGAAGCAACATCATCAGAAAGGGTTTCTTCACGCTGTGCACCTGCCAGCACCATACGCGGCACAGCTATCCCCAGTAAGGTAGCACTGCCTGCCTGTAACAGCCGGCGTCGCGAGACAGATTTATTTCTGTACGGCATATAATTTAATTCCGTTTGTGTATCGTATACAAACTGATTGCAAGATTACGATAGGTAATTTTAATTGATTATATTAAATATAGTTAGATATTTTAAAATTTATACAGTAATTTTTATGACAATATGAGTTTTTCAATTCACAGAATCCATACCAGACAACTGTTTTAAAGAAAAAAGCCAATATCAATATTGGCTTTTTTCATGATATAACAGCTGAACTGCTTAACTCAGGGCGATCGGTACAAAAGCTTCACGCGCCAGTTCTTCTTGTGCCAGATCAGTTACTACTGTGGAAAATTGTACACCAAACCAGTTTCTGAAATTTTCAAAGCTCAAATCAGGCCACAAGTTTTCATCCTCACACCAGTCAGCCAGTTCTGCTGCAAAGATATCCTCATAACGCTGTTCGATTTCAACCCACAAGCTATCTATATCTTCACTGGCGGAAGTCAGATAGGCATTGGCATCCTGTTGCAAAATATCCAGAGATAACTGTTCCAGATCAATATCAGGCAATTTTTGCAACCAGGCCCAGAATGGTTCAAGCGGAACAAGCAAAAATACACTGCGGTTAACTTCATACATAGTCTTATTCCTTGTTTTATACTGATCTGAATTTCAGTTTTCGGAATGATACTTTTTACTGTTATAAAATACTAACGTTTAATGCACATTCCAATAGGGCTGACTTGCCGAAACCGGAGATTCAGTCAATTTGTCGCCCGTATTTTTATCTGGTGTTGAATCAGTTGTTGCCGGAACATTATCATCTGATTCAGTTACTTTTTTAACAGATTGACTTGATGATACAGAAGCCGGCTGGGTAACGGCATTATCGCTACCCGGAGCTACCAGATTATCTATATCGTCATCATCTTCATCATCTGCCGGAAACAATGAGCCGCCTACCTGATTGTTACGCAATTTCATATATACATCACGCATGTATGTATAGCGATCCAGTGCGGCATCATTCAAGCTATCGGTTACATCCAGCAATGCTTCACGCGAGGCTACTCCATTCAGGCCGGTAAGACTCCAGCGTACAGCATCTTCCTTGAAAATAGCATTTTCTATCGGGAATACATCAGTAATGGTACTTCCGATACTATCACGTACTGTCGACGGACCCAAAAGAGGATAAACAAAGTAATTACTGTTTTTCCAACCCCATGAGGCAAAGGTATCACCAAGGGTATTTTTGTTGTTCGGAATCCGGCCTGCATCAGCAATATCCAGTAAACCGCCCAAGCCAAATGTAGTATTAATACCAACGCGCACGAAATCTGTACTGGCTTTCTCAATATCCAGACGCAGCAGATTACTGCCAAAACTCACTACATCGCGCAAGTTATTGAAAAAGTTGTTAACGCCTGTACGTACAGGTGAAGGAGTGACTTTTCGGTAACCGCGGGCAACCGGTGTCATGATATAACGATCAAGATGATCATTAATATTGAACATCACCCGGTTATAACCCTCATACGGATCTTTATAAGTATAGGTCTGTTCCGCTGCCGCCCAGCCAGCCTGACTGAGCACAAGCAGTACACAGCCTGTTAGCAACTTTTTCTTACTACTCATTGTAATGATTCCTCTACACCGTAAAGTGCCATCAGGGTAATGAGTCCCGCCGGCACACCGGCGATGTGCAACATAAATTTCTGTCTGTGCGCCAGCCGCTTAGCCGCCACGAGCAATGCCACGCAGGCAGAATCGGCTTCGGTTACACCACTGACGTCCACTTTTTCTATTTGTCCGGTTTGGATATAGTCACAGAAACGTTTGAAATCGTTTTCTCCTACTGTACCCATAGTTACCTTGTCATGAATCATCAGGGTTTTACCCTGCACGTTGGTTTGCATGATTATTTACCGTTTTTGGCACGTAAATCCGCTACTAAACCATCTATGCCTTTCTGGCTGATAGTCTGATTAAACTGGTTGCGGTATACAGTCACCAGACTGGCACCTTCTACAGCTACATTGTAAATACGGTATATATTGCCTGCCTGATACAGGGTGTAATCCATACGTACTGGTTTACTGTTAGGTGTTGTAACATCTACACGCACAATGATTTCGCGTCCGCCCTTATTAACGACAGGATTACTGTATACATTTGCCTGAGCATTTTTAAATTTCAGCATAGTGCCGGAATAAGTACGGATTAACAGGGTTTTAAACTCCTGAGTTAATGCCTGCTGCTGTGCAGTACTGGCGGTACGCCACGGAGCACCTACCGCCAGTGCAGTCATGCGCTCAAAATCAAAATACGGAATAGCATAGTTTTCAGCCTGACGGCGTACCTGATTATCATTTTTACCATTGGCTGAACTTAAAATATTCAATACCTGAGTAGCATTGTCTTTAAGCTGGCTTACTGCCTGCTGTGGTGAAGCAAATGCCATACTAATGCTCATAATCGCAATACTTACCGCCCCGAAAAATGAAGATTTATTCAGTTTCATTAATATATTCCTTTAATTAAATCAAATTTGTTTATCTACTGTTACTTTTACTTATTCACTTGCAGAAGCAGCAGTATCTGTTTTTTTATTATCGCTTTTGGCATTACCCTCAGCAAAACTGGTCATAAATTTACCAATTAACTGTTCCAGCACCAAAGCTGAACTGGTAATAGTAATATTATCCCCATCGGCCAGATTATCCGGGTCGCCGCCTTGCTCCAGTCCGATATACTGGTCGCCAAGCAAACCTGAAGTCAGAATCTGCGCTGAAGTGTCAGTACTAAACTGGTACTGTTTATCAATTTTTAAAGTCACTTTAGCCCAGTAAGTTTTCGGATCAAGTACAATTTTGTCTACCCGGCCAACCACAACACCGGCTGCTTTGACAGGCGCCTGTGTTTTTAAACCGCCAATATCGCTGAACGAGGCCGATAAAGTATATGTAGGCTGGGAAGAGCCGATACCATTACCGCCGGCTACCCGAAAAGATAAAAATAGAATTGCCACTATGCCTATTAAAACAAATAGACCAACCAGCATTTCCAGACTGTTTTTTTTCATATCATTACCTTGTTAATCTGCACCCTATTTGGTAAACATCAGAGCAGTCAGCATAAAATCCACTGCCAGAATAGTTAGTGAGCTGGATACAACAGTACGTGTATTGGCGCGCAAAATACCTTCTGATGTCGGTTTTGCATAAAAACCCTGATAAACAGCTATCAGAGTAACAACTACGCCAAATACCAATGATTTAATTAAACCATTTACAACATCGTAGTAAAAATCAAGATTATTCTGCATTTGACCCCAGAATACGCCGTTATCCATGCCAAAATATTTTACGCCAATCAGATAAGCACCATAAACGCCGGCAACATTGAATATTGAAGCCAGTAAAGGCATGGAAAGTACACCTGCCCAGAAACGTGGGGCGATAACTCTCGCCACCGGATCAATAGCCATGACATTCATGGCTTCCAGTTGTTCAGTGGTTTTCATCAAACCTATTTCACTGGTCATTGCACCACCGGCACTGCTGGCAAACAGTATTGCAGCCAGTACCGGACCAAGTTCGCGCAGCATGGCGGCAGCCACCATATAACCAAGAATATCAGCAGATTTAAATTTAGCCAGCTGTGTATAGGCCTGTAACCCCAGTACCATTCCGACAAACAGTCCTGATACTGCGATAATGACAATAGAAAGAACACCGGAAAAATACATTTGCCGGATCATCAGGCGCGGACGGCGTAAAACTGTTCCGCTGCGCAGCAAGGCGGCAAGCAGAAATAATGCTGCCCGCCCCAGATGCTGGACAAAACTCAGGGTTTTTGCACCCAGTTGCTCGATTGCTTTCATCACGCGATGTCTAAATCCTGTTGTAAGGTGGTGGTAGCCGGATAACGAAATGCTACCGGGCCGTCTGCCTGACCATGAATAAACTGATTTATCCATGGTGAATCCAGTTCACGCATTTGTTGCGGTGAACCGGAAAAAATAATTTCACCGTGTGCCAGAAAAACCACATGGCTGGCAATATCCAGAGATTGCTGGATATCATGTGTCACCATTACACTGGTAGTTTGTAAGGCTTTATTGACCTTACTCACCAGACTGGCTATTACCCCGAGTGAAATCGGATCCAGGCCGGTAAATGGTTCATCATATAGCAATAATGCCGGATCAAGTGCAATTGTACGAGCCAGTGCTACTCGTCTTGCCATACCACCGGAAAGCTCGGATGGCATTAATTGCTCTACCCCGCGTAAACCAACTGCATTCAGTTTCATGACCACCAGATCATGTATCATGCTTTCCGGCAAATCAGTATGTTCCCGCATTGGAAAAGCAACATTATCGAATACTGATAAATCCGTAAACAAAGCACCAAACTGAAACAGTACGCCCATGTTACGGCGATGGTAATACAGTTCTTCGCGGCTGAATTCGGCAATATCACGACCATTGATCAATACTTGCCCCTGTTGTGCACTGATCTGGCCGGTAATTAAACGCAACAAGGTTGTTTTACCACTTCCGGAACTACCCATAATAGCGGTAAAACTGCCCTGCTCCAGTTTAAAATTAATATTTTTTAAAATGGGTCGGTCGCCATAAGCGAAAACCACATCTTTCATTTCAATAAACGGCGTAGCCATATTGAGAATTCCCATGCCGTATAGCAACTTAGATTTTATGATGTCTGTTGGTATTTATCAAATACAAGTGCGTAATTACTGCCCTGCTTTCCAGTGCCTGCTCATATCCACTGCAGCATGAATTGCTGCAAATAAACTGCTGCTGGTTGCTTCACCAGTACCGGCAAGATTCAGCGCAGTACCATGATCCACTGAGGTGCGGATAAAAGGCAGTCCCAGAGTGATATTAACGCCCTCTCCAAAACTTGCATATTTTAATACCGGCAATCCCTGATCATGATACATAGCCAGAACAGCATCAGCCTGTTCAAGCATGAAAGGCTGAAACAGTGTATCTGCCGGAAATGGTCCGGTTATTTGCATACCCTGCTGTTGTAACTGGCTGATTACCGGAATAATAATATCATTTTCTTCATTTCCAAGATGACCGCCTTCACCAGCATGCGGATTGAGACCGGCAACCAGAATACGTGGCTGTATCAGCCCGAATTTTGTCTGCAAATCATGATGCAGAATAGTTAGTACTTCGGTTAATAATTCAAGTGTCAGGGTATCTGCTACTGCCCGCAGTGGTAAGTGAGTAGTGGCTAAAGCCACTCTCAGACCGCCACCGGCAAGCATCATTACTACTTGAGAAATAGCACTTTTAGCAGCCAGATATTCCGTATGGCCGCTAAAAGCAATACCGCTATCGTTGATAATTCCTTTATGAACCGGAGCAGTGACTATAGCAGCAAATTCACCCTGTTCTATGCCAGTATATGCTCTGTCCAGTAATTGCAATACATAAGCAGCATTTTGTACGTTTAATTTTCCTGCCTGAACAGATACCTGAACTGGAATATGACAAACTTCCAGTACTCCGGATACAGGTTTGTTACTATCTGGCTGATAAGCCTGTATGGTAATTTTTTTATTCAGTTGTGCCGCACGCTGCTGCAATAATTGCATATCTCCCAATACCACAATGCGTTGCGGCCAGTCCTGGCTGGCCAGATCCAGACAGATATCTGGACCGATACCTGCCGGCTCTCCGCTAGTAACAGCAATAATTAACTGATTCTTCATAAAAATAAGCCAGAATTATAATGATATTTTTCACAGAAAAATCAATAAAAAATACTTAGCTATCAGAATATACAAACTCTACATTTCGACACTGATACAGGCTGCACGCATTGCAGAAAAGTTGTTTTTATGCAGTTAATCCAAAGGACGAATACTGATATAGGCCTGATTATGTAACTGTTTCAGGAAATTCTGCAGTAGAATTTCGCGTTTTTCCTGTACCAGTACTGCACGCATCCCGTTACGCTGACGTTCTTGCGGGCTGTCATTGCTTCTGACAGCCACCAGACGGATTACGTGCCAGCCAAACTGAGTACGCACCGGCATGGATATCTGACCCGGCTGCAATGATTTCACCGCAGCTTCGAATGGCGGCACAGTCTCACCATCGATAATCCAGCCCAGATCTCCGCCATTTTGTGCACTGCCATCCTGAGAATACTGCCGTGCCAGCTGATCGAATGAGGCACCGGAACGTGCCTGCTGAGCAATCTGTTCAATCAGTTTTCGTGTGATATCGTTATCGTTTTTCAACAGAATATGTTGCACATGATAGGAATAGGCTGTAACCGGTGGCGGCAATGGTCGCCCTTCCTGCTGGGCACGTGCAATAGCATCATCTACCTCTGCATCACTGACCTGACTTTTGCCCATTACTTCACTTTGTTCAATTTTCTGTGCCAGCAGGTTTTCCGTTATGGTGCGGCGCAGCTGATCTTCATTCACACCTTCTTTAGCAATGCGCTGAATCAGCTCTTTAACTGTCATATGGCGTTGTGAAGCAAACAGTTCAATTGCTTCGTTTACATCGGCATTAGTCAGGCGGATATTGGAGCGCTTGGCAGCTTGCACCAGTAAATCCTTACGTATCAGCTGTGCAAGTGCCTGCTCGTGTAAATCTGCATTACTGATATTTTGTCCTTTTGGTAACTGTGAACGCATCTGGGCTGCTACTAAGTCCAGCTCGCGACGTGTTATTACATCATCATTGACAACTGCCACAATGTTATCAACTGGTTTGATATCCAATGCCATTGCCGAAGGCAATACTACAGCCAGCATAGTTGCTGCCAGCCAGGAATGTATCTTTTTCATTAATGTTTTACCTCATAAGTATTGCTGTAACCGGGAATTTGTGAAGTGAGCTGATTTAGGGAACCATTTCCCATACCTGTCAGGTCACGCAACTGCAATTGGAATAATACGGCGGTTTTGCGTTTTTTGTAATCATCTGTATAGCGGGAACCTACCAGTCCGGCACTCCAGCAATGACATGGACTCTGGTACTCTATCCCTACTGTCTGATTCAGAGATGTACTACTATTAAAATCATAATCCTGCCGTGCAACCAGAAAGTAATTACGGGTTAGCGGCCATTGAATACCGACATCTATTGTACGCATTTTGCCATAAACATCATCGTATAAATTTTCATAACGACCATATTTATAGCGAACACTGATAGTTTTACCTGCATTCGGTGTATAGCGGATGCCAAAGTTATAACTTTCAGATGTTTTTAAATCCTGATTGTAATGCCAGTTAGTTTCAGCTGTGATGTGCTCGCTCAGGGCAGCACGTCCAAAAGCCACCATATCAGAGCGTTTGCGTTCTTTATTTTTAGGCGTGTTGTCATTCAGTTTGACGTTATCATCACGGAAATAAAAGCGCTGACCAATACCGGCTGCGAAACGTTCAATACCGTTAGTACTATCATATATCCGAGATTGCAGCGCCGTTGTCATAAAATTAGCCGCATTGATTCTGTCCTGTCCTGAATAACGGTTTTCATGAAATAACTGATCATAAGTAAAACTGTTTTCGGCTGTATCAAACAAAGGCATATCATTCTGATTACGTCGCGGTATATAGGTATAAAACAGACGTGGTTCCAGTGTCTGAATATATCCCTTGTTTAATCGATTGTTTTTCCATAAACGCTCAAAGGTCACGCCTGAATCCACACTAAGTAAAGGTACGGCACGATCCATACTGCGGCTATCCTGATTATCCTGCCGGTTCATATCATAATGAGTGGCATGAAAACTCAGTTTTGGCCGGATATACCCCCAGTTATTGGAATAGTCAGCAGTAAATGTTGGCAATAACACCAGACGGGTACCATTGGGATATTTATGTATCCACCAGTCTTTATGACCAGTTTCCCTGCCCTCAAAATGGGTTGCTTCAGCATAGACATTGACTGCGTAATGATTACCAAAATAACGGTTCCACGTAGCAGATAAACGAGGTAAACGTGAGTAAGGCTGATCCTTATATCCACTGATTGAGGCCAGTGTCTGATATTTTTGCACCATTAAACTGCCATCAAATGTCCCGCCCCATAAATCTCGGTGGTAATTCAGCCATGCCTGCCGGTTCAGATTAGAACTGCCATTATCTCCGCTCCAGAAATCACGCCGGTAATCATCATCTGAGACCTGATGATAGTCAATACCGCCGGTTAATCCCTTTGCTAGTCTCTGGGAATGGGTAAAATCAATTTCAGCACGATTTTTGTGACTGCTTTTCTGATCATTCGGCACCCAGTCAGCACTAATCTGTCCCTGATAAGTCGGCTGCAGGTAACGGAAATCACCACCCAGCTGTAGACCACGGCTGCTAATAAAATGCGGCCGGATAGTTGCATCATAATTAGGAGCCAGATTCAGATAATAAGGAGTCATTATTTCAAAACCGTCAGATCCTCCTTTAAGTGTAGGCGTGAGAAACCCGCTTTTACGATTGCCGTTTAACGGAAAATCGATCCATGGTGTGTAAAACAGAGGAACACCGCCAAATACCAGCGTTGCATTACGGGCTACCCCGACATTTTTATCATAATCCAGATCAATACTGCCTGAACGGATATACCAGCTGTCATCGCCCGGATTACAGGTGTTGAATTTAGCACTTTGCAGACGATAGCGATTTTTACCACCCATCTGTATCTCGTCCCCGACACCTTGCAGACGCCGGTTATCATTTTCCATTTCAAAGCGGCCGGCATCACCGACACCCGTACTTTTAGCCATGTCGTAAGTAACATGTTCACCGGTAACACGTCCCTTACCATTATCTAAAGTAAAGTGATCACCAGCTTTAACAATCTGGCTTTCCTGATCATAATCAGCCCAGTCTGAATTCAAAGTGACATCATTACGCTCAATAATGACACTCCCTTTTGCATGTACCTGAACCTGTGACTGCCCGTTGACATCGTCAGCCACAACCCGGGTAACATCAGTACCCGGATTAGCTTCACCGCTGCTTTGTACAGGTTTAACAAAATTTTTCGGTCGCTGTGGCGCTGTACAAACATTTCCTTCGCCCATAGACAAAGGTGAGGCCGCAAGAACAAACCCGGGCAAAGTACAAAAAACCGTTGTTAAGGCCAGAGCTAATGGTTTTGGAGAGAATAAGTAGGACAAAGTATCACCTAAACGGCTTTGCCAGTTAAAATAGTGTTTATTTTAACCTGAAAAATGTCATGCAACGAGAATCTGAATTAAAAAAATGGTTTCATACCTGCTATCCGCAACAGGAATTTGTTCTTAGCTTTGCAGCTGCTGATGCTGATTTCCGACGCTATTTCCGCGCTACTTTTACTGACGACCGTACAGTAATCTGTATGGACGCCCCACCGGATAAAATGAGTATCCTGCCATATATTAAGGTACAAAAGCTTTTTCAGGCTCTTAATGTTCCCGAAATCTATCATCTGGATACACAGCAAGGATTTATGGCTCTGGAAGATTTTGGTAATACCCCTTATCTGGCTGCACTGCAACAGGATAAACGTACTGAAGTACACAAAGTATTGCTGCTGGAAGCCATTGATGAACTCATCAAACTGCAACTTTCAAGCCAGCCGGAGCAACTACCATTATATGATGAAGCCGTACTAAAAAGGGAAATGCAACTTTTTCCTGAATGGTATGTTCAGAAAGAACTTGGTTTATCATTAACTGAGAAACAGCAACAGTTATGGCAGCAGACAGTTAACAATATATTACCGGTAATATTGTCACAGCCACTGGTCTATGTACATCGTGATTTTATTGTTCGAAATATTATGCTGACCCGCGACCGCCCTGGTATTCTTGATTTTCAGGATGCATTGTATGGTCCGATTACTTATGATTTGGTATCACTATTACGTGATGCATTTATCGAATGGGACGAAGAATTTATACTTGATATTGTCATTCGTTACTGGGAAAAAGCAAGAGCTGCCGGATTACCGGTACGTACCGATTTTGATCAGTTTTACCGTGATTTTGAATGGATGGGTGTACAGCGCCATCTGAAAGTTGCCGGTATCTTTGCCCGCTTATATTACCGCGATGGTAAAGATAAATATCGCGGTGAAATTCATCGCTTCCTGAAATATTTACGCAAAACCAGCCGCCGTTATGGTGAATTGCGCCCGCTACTGCAATTAATTACTGAATTAATTGGCTCAGAAGAAGTTCAGACAGGTTATACCTTCTAATTAAATTAAAATTATTAAATATCTGCCAAGAAATAATAAAGCTGCCTTAATTCCTAAGCAGCTTTATTATTTAATCTGCAGAAATATTAAATAAAAATTTTAGTTTCTGCCAAAATCCCATTACTGCATAATTATTTAACCGGTTATTTAAGTGCCATTCCTGTTGTTTCATTTGTTCAAGTAAATTGTGTAAATGTGATGCTTCAGATTTCATTTCTTCGTACTTTAAATTTATATAATTAAGCTCTCTTTTTAAATTTGCTTGTTCATTATCATTTAATAGCTGCTTATTTTCTAATTCACGCTTATATGCGTCTTCAAGAGAAATAATCTTATCCGTATAAAATTTATGATTCACCGGATCTGAACGTATTTTGCCATATACGTTTTTCTCAAAAATCTTCTTTAGTGAGAAATAATAGTTTTCAACATCTGCAACTGTAAATTTTATTTCACCGCCAAACTCTGTCTCTAGTTTTAATTTTTTTGAAATACTCACTTCAATGATCGGTATATGATTCTTTTCAAAAGAGTGTATTTTTTTAGAATAACAAGCATTAGTATAAACAACCTCTATAGCCAGACATCCTTTCCATTTTTCCTGTAATTCACACTCAGAAGAAAAATAGCCAACAAGGTCGGGATAATATTTTTCCTCATCTTGATCAAAATGCTTAAATCGAAGACACGGCTCAACTAAAAATTTTGAAAAATTTAAAATATATTTATTTTTATCAATAGTAAATTTAATTACAGGCATTTCCAGTAATATCACTGTCGCTGCAGAATGGTAAATAGACTCTTTATTGTTTTCATCAATTTCGTCGGATTTATACCGAAAAAAGCCATGTTCAGTTGGAATTAACTCCAGACGATTAATTTCATCGTATTCCGTTGAGTAAAACGTTAATTCCAGATATTTTTTAAAATTTTGTTCTTTTAATCTCAGAACATCCCAGATATAAAAAATTTTTGGCTGCAAAGATTGATTTTCGCAGATAAAACATTGATTTTTATCTTTAGCATATGCCCAGATTTTTCTAGCCAATTGTTATTCTCCCCTGTATTAAGTTTAAACAAAATAATTCAGATTCACAAAATTGATTTCTTCCTTAAAACTACAAAGGCATATACCCATCAAATCGCGTTGTTTTACCAAAATACTGAAAAGCCGGTGTCTTTCCTGCTAAAACTGCCCCATTAGCTGGTCTTTTTACCACGACCCGTTTTCGGGCTAATTTCTGTGCTGCGAGTAATAAAGCCTGATCATTATTCATATCCGCATTACCCAGCAATTCATGAAAATAAGCCATTTCTTTTTTTACTGCTGCTGCTTTTTGCTTTTGCGGATACATCGGATCCAGATAGACCACATCAGGCAATGGTATCTGTTTTTGTTCCGCGTCTGGTAAAGTGATACTGCCATAATGCAGATGAATCTGCTGTGCTATATGCGCAGTCTGTTTATCAACCATCGCACGTTTCAGCCCGTCCGCAAATAAAACATATACATAAGGATTCTGTTCAAATACCACAACTTCCAGTCCCAATGATGCCATTACAAAAGCGTCCCGACCTAAACCTCCGGTAGCGTCCCAGACAAGCGGCCGGTTTTTGGCCTGAATAGCACGTGCCAGTAATTCTCCCCCACCAAAAAGCCGCCGGTGCCGTGCAGTACCTTCTACAAAATCAACCCGCACGACCCCTTTTTGCCCGGCTTTAGCTAAAGCAAGACTGTCATTTTCGTATATCAGATATAATCCCTGTTCGGGTGGTTGTTGCTGATAACAGAGTTTTTTACTGGCTAGCAATTTCTGTAAAGGAGTGATCAGATCAGTTTTATCTGCTATCTGACCGGTTAAAATCAGAGGCTTTACCATCAGACAATCCCTAACCGTTCCATCCGGTAACGCATAGAACGAAAACTGATACCCAGTAATTTGGCGGCCTGTGTTCGGTTATATCGGGTTTGCGCTAAAGCCTGTTCCAGGATTTTTCTCTCTATTTCATCCAGATAATCCTGTATCTGAGTTTTTCCGAACTGGTAATCCTCAATTTCCTCATTACTATCTGCGGATAGATTACTGCCGGCATTCTCTGCAGATTCAGTACGCGGATTATCCAGCTGATAGCTATGAATCTGTAAATCATCTACCTCAATAATATGATTTTTCGACAGTGCAATAGCACGTTCCAGAATATTCTCCAATTCACGGAAATTACCGGGATAACTGTATTGCAACAGTACTTTTTTTGCTTCCGGTGTTAATGTCATGGTTTCATCATGCAAAATTCGTTGCAGTAAAACCCGAATTAACTGCGGCAAATCATCACGTAATTCACGTAATGGCGGCATGGTAATAGATACAACATTTAAACGATAAAACAAGTCCTGACGAAACTGACCTGATTCAACCAGAGCATTTAAATCTTTATGGGTTGCACAGATAATACGGACATCAACCTGCTTTTCTTCCATTTCGCCAATCCGGCGTACAGCACGTTCCTGAATGGCCCGCAATAATTTAACCTGCATCGATAGTGGTAAATCAGCTACTTCATCCAGAAATAATGTTCCGCCGTCCGCATGCTGAAAAAAACCAGCCCTATCTGATTCTGCTCCGGTAAAACTGCCTTTTTTATAACCAAAAAACTCACTTTCCATCAATGCTTCAGGTATGGCACCACAATTTACAGCAACAAATGCCTTGTCTCTGCGTTCTGACTGTTCATGAATACTGCGCGCTGCCTGCTCTTTACCACTGCCTGATTCTCCGGCAATGTATACCGGCACGTTACTTTTAGCCAGCTTGCTGATCAACTGACGTACTTCTGTTATTAACGGAGAATTACCCAGTAAACGTTCACGTACCGGCTGTTCGTTAACCATTGCGGAAGTATCTTCATTTTTTTGTTTATTTTCAGACTGTTTAAATGCGGTTACCATTTTATTATCTATTTCGGTTTCGGCAGTATTATTGATTGTAATAACAGATTTAACCAGAGTACGCAGCTGCGCCAGAGTAATGGGTTTTTGTAAGTAATCGAAAGCACCATTTTTCAGTGCCTGTACAGCCTGCGCTGCATTTCCGTAAGCGGTAATAACTGCAATCGGAATATCCAGATTATGGGCAGTAATATAATCAACAATCTCCAGCCCTGAGCCATCCGGCATACGCATATCCGTTAGCACCAGAGAGAAAGCATGCGTACGTAAAGCCTTTTTTGCCTCAGCTACACCAGCGGCAGTTTTTACGGACAAACCCATTTTAATCAGGGTTAACTCCATTAAATCACGAATATCGGCTTCATCATCTATTATCAGTACCGGCTTTTCTAAGTCCATCTGATTATTATTATTCATCAACCATCCTTGGCAAGGTTAATTCAAATCCATTAACTTCAGGGCGATAAATTAACTGACCATGATTAGCCTGAGCCAGTTCGCGCGCCACATATAATCCAAGACCGGTGCCGCTGGATTCAGTCGTGAAAAACGGTTCAAACAAATACAACTGATTTTCTGCACTGACACCAGCACCATTATCAATTACGGTAATGGAAATTTCATTTTGCTCTTCTATACAAAAAATAACACGAATAGCATTTTTATTCTGCAAACTATGACGCCAGGCATTATTCATCAGATTCCATATAATCTGCTGCAAGTGTACCGAATCACACCAGACGATTAAATCCCCTTTATCGGCTTGTAGTTCAATACAATCCACAGCCTGCTGCCTGATCAGTATAAATTCCTGCATAAAGGCAGTCCAGAATACCCGCAAATCAATTGCCTGTTTATTTTTTTTATCCCGCTTATTCAGCATACTAATATCTTCAAGCATTTTATCAATACGACTGATATTGTTCTCTATAATATTAAACAGCCGCAGTCGTGTCGAATCATATTCTTCTTCCTGTAACAATTCATTGGCCTGTCTTATTGCAGACATCGGATTACGAATTTCATGAGCCAGATTAGCCGTTAACTGGCCTAATGAGGCCAGTTTAATGGCCATAGCCTCCTTATCAATTTCAGTACGCGAACGCATTGATAACATCAGTAAAGGCGTATTTGCTTCCTGTAACAAGCGTGCATGCACCCTCATCGGCCAATTATTCAGTGTACAGTTTATTTCGAAAATATTTTTCTGTTCAGTGTGCCAGTAATGCATAACCTGACGAAATAAAGCAGTTTGTTTATCAACCAGCAGCATCGGGAAATAATTCTGCGCCTTCCGGTTAATCAGCCACACCAGACCGCTTTCATCCAGTACAACTACCCCCTCCTGTACATAATTAAAAGCACGGTCGAGCAAATTCCGGTAACTGTTCAGCATTTTTGACTGCTGATATTGCAAACTTTGTGAACGCGCCAGTAAAGTAGCGGCATAGGCAGTCAGACCGGCCACAAGAAAGACAGCGGCAATCAGCATGATGGCAATAATGCATATCCGCATACTGTGATTAGCAAAACCATTACGGCTTAGCTGCGTCCAGGTAATGATGACAATCAGTAAAGTTACATAACCGGCATAAATCATCGGATACCGGCCACGGCTGAACAAACAGGCCGAACCGACAAATGGCAGAAGTAAAATACCAAAACCGCTATCCACTCCTCCACCCATATTCATCAGCCAGGCTATCATGGTAATGTCTACAGCAGAATTAACATTTGGTAGTGCATCCGGCTGATTCTGCCAGCGTGGCACCAGCATGGAAAAGACAATCAGAATACCGTAGAGCGCTGCCCAGCTATACAGTTCAATTTTATTGAATATGGGTACAGCCAGACCGGGCTCATCCATACTGCGGGTCAGCAAATAAAACGTCATAATTGAAAACAGCAGACTTATACGCGCAATATTGAGCAAAGCAGAAAGCCTGTCCAGATATTGCGGCCAGCCATTTATATACGTTTTCATACCGGCTTAGTTTCCGTTATCCAGATCACCATAGACGGCAACGATATCACCCGAAACGCTTAATTCCTTACCTTTATGTCCGCGTTTATTAAGAATATCCTGAACGCGTAAGGTTTCCTGATAGCGTCCGCCACGTTTTCCCTGAGTCTCCAGTTTAAATTCCGATTTATTTGTCAGAGTAAGATAAAGCAGTTTCTCATTAGCCGGTAAACTCATAATTTGCAGACCACGGCCTTTAGCCATCACTTTCAATTCATGTAATGGAAAGGCCAGCAGACGATTGGCACTGGAGATGGCAATAAGTTGAGTCTGCCCGTTTACAGACAGGCAGGCAGACGGTACAGGAAGCGGCGGCAGCAATGCCTCATCACTATTAACCGTCATAACAACTTTACCGTTTTTAGTACGGCTGACCATATCTTTAAATGCAACCACAAAACCATATCCGCCACTGTTACTCAGTACATAATGCTGTTGCGGCAAGGCACTGAGCATAGCTACAATTCTGGCACCTTTATCTAAATCAACCAATGAACCTGCAGGTACACCATCACCACGTCCGCCCGGAATACTGGCAGCATCCACACTATAGGCTCGCCCGTGCGAATCAAGTAAAACTACCGGCCAGACTGTACGTCCCTCTACTGCCTGAAGCAGACCGTCACCTTCCTTGAAAGTAGTCTGGCTTAAATCCAGATTGTGTCCTACACGCGTTTTCAGCCAGCCCTTCTGTGACAATATCAGCGTAACTGGTTCATCTGCAGTAGTTCGTGTAAGCGTAGCCCGCTCTGCCGGCTGTATCAGTGTACGCCGGTCATCTCCATAGATTTTGGTATCAGACTCAATTTCTTTGATAATCAGTCGTTTTTTAGCTTTATCATCTTCCAGAAGGGTTGTTAACTGATCATGTTCCTGCTGTAGTTTATTCAGTTCTGTTTCCAGTTTAATCCATTCCAGTCTGGCCAGCTGGCGTAAACGGATTTCCAGAATATCATCCGCCTGTATCTCACTTAAACCGAATGCAGACATCAATTCATTTTTGGGTTCATCTGATTCACGGATAACCCTGATGACTTCATCAATATGAAGAAATGCCGTTTGCCGCCCATGTAAAATATGAATACGTTTTTCCACCTGTGCCAGGCGGTATTGCAAACGCCGGGTTACAGTAAGTATCCGAAAATCCAGCCATTCACGCAAAATCTGATATAAATTCTTTTGTGCCGGTTTATTATCCCGCCCCATCATAACCAGATTGACCGGCACATTCCCTTCCAGACTGGTTTGTGCCAGCAAAGTATTCATAAATTCTTCAGGTTGAAGACGACTGGATTTCGGTTCAAACACCAGACGCACCGGTGCCTGACTATCTGATTCATCACGCACCCGCTCAAGCAGTGATAGCATTAATGTGCGCATATTCTGCTGTTCCTGAGTCAGATTTTTTTTACCAGCTTTCGGTTTGGGATTAGTCTGTTCTTCTATCTCAGCCAGAATTTTTTGCGCAGAAGTACCGGGAGGTAATTCTGTGACAATAGCCCGCCAGTGTCCGCGTGCCAGTTTTTCAATTTCATAACGTGCGCGTACACGTATACTGCCTTTACCCTGTGCATAAATTGCCTGAATATCCTCTGGTGCAGTAATAATCTGACCACCACCGGCAAAATCAGGACCGGGTAAATACTGCATTAAGGCTGCTGAATCCAGCTCAGGTTTTTTCAACAGAGCCACAACAGCTGCACTGACTTCGCGTAAATTATGTGAAGGAATTTCAGTTGCCAGACCTACTGCAATACCTGAGGCGCCATTAAGCAATATCATTGGCAGGCGTGCCGGTAATACAGAGGGTTCAGCAGAACTGGCATCATAATTGGGCACAAAATCCACGGTACCCATATCGATTTCCGATAACAGCAATTCAGCAATTGGTGCTAAGCGTGCTTCGGTATAGCGCATAGCTGCTGCGCTGTCACCATCACGTGAACCAAAATTGCCAATACCGTTAATCAGAGGGTAACGCAAGGTAAAATCCTGTGCCATCCGAACCATAGCATCATAAGCTGATGAATCACCATGCGGATGATATTTACCTAGTATCTCACCAACCACACGGGCAGATTTTACCGGTTTGGCACCATGAGCCAGCCCCATATCTTTCATAGCATACAAAATGCGTCTCTGAACCGGCTTCTGCCCGTCAGCCACATCCGGTAATGCCCGCCCTTTTACCACACTCATGGCATACGCAAGGTAAGCACGTTCTGCATACTGACCAAGTAACAGATGATCATCACTGCGGTCTGATTGTTGAATAGATTCACTCATACTTATTCTGACTTAATTAAATTCTTCTGTGGAACAGATTATCTAAGCTACCTATTGTAAAGGATTTTGCTTTTATACCCAAAACTACTGCTTTTGGTTTGATGAAATAACAAAACAGAAATTCATGTTATAAAAACCATTATCATTTCAGTAAAATATTGTTGGTTTTTATACAACACAAACTTTTCAGAAATTGCACTTTTTCTAAAGAATAAACTTTTTATCTAACTTTTTAAAAAAATTTTCTTATGCCGGCAATATATCGTATTTAAATTATATATATTGATTTTAAAAATAAAAAAGCTGTCCGGAGCTTAGTCCGGACAGCTTTAATAACTTTAATCAATTAATCAGCTTGTCGGCGAATGACTGCCGGAATTTCGAAGTCATCCAGCACAGACTGATTTGAGAAATCAGCAGCAGCCAGATTCATCCCGCGTGCACTGCGTCCTGAGCGTACCACACTTCCGATATCCGGATAGGCATCTTCAGTACCAGTGGCCTGTACGGTTTGCAAAACACGCAAACTGCTCGGCTGCTGGTGATGTAAAACTTTCTGTTCCTGCAATCCGGTTGCAATAATGGTTACGCGGATTTCGCCTTCTTCCATACTGTCATCTTCAGAAGTACCGTATTTCAGGGCGGCATCATCATGTGCATATTCATCAATCATGCACATAATTTCTTTGTATTCAGACATTTTCAGGCAGCCTGGTGCGGTAGTAATATTAACCAGCACACCCTGTGCGCCATCCAGAGTCACGTCGTCCAGAAGCGGGCTAGCAATAGCCTGTTCTGTAGCAATACGGGCACGGTCAACACCATGTGCACTGCCTGACCCCATCATGGCCATACCCATAATACTCATGACATTTTTCACATCGGCAAAATCCAGATTAATGATACCCGGATTAGTAATGACTTCAGCAATTCCGGCTACTGCATTACGCAATACATTGTCTGCCGCACGAAAAGCCTCACGCATACTTACATCTTCACCCAGTGCTGACATTAATTTGTCATTTGGAATCACAATGAGTGAATCAACGGTATTTTTAAGAATCTCAATCCCGTTATTAGCAACGTGAATACGTTTACCTTCATATTCAAACGGACGGGTAACAACAGCAACAGTCAGAATACCCATCTCTTTTGCTAGTTCTGCAACTACCGGAGCCGCACCTGTACCTGTACCCCCCCCCATACCAGTGGTGATAAACAACATATTCGCTCCGCGAATAGCATCAGATAATGCTTCGCGGTCTTCCATTGCGGCGTTACGGCCAATTTCCGGATCGGCTCCTGCGCCGAGACCACGGGTGAGATTATTGCCCAGCTGAATGCGTTTAGATGCTTTACTGTTTTGTAAAGACTGTGCATCAGTATTGGCACTGATAAACTCAATACCGGCTACCGCATTTTCCACCATATTGTTAATAGCATTACAGCCACCACCGCCGATACCAATGACTTTGATAACTGCAGCACCGACTACCGTCTCCACAACATCATATACCAATTGCATTTATGTCTCCTGACAAAACCTATGCATAAACGTCATCTGCCCTTGTATAGCTATCATTATATAGACAGTTATATACAATGCGCAAAAGTTCTGTCATTTAATGTTTGAGTTTAGTTAAAAATTGTTCTTAAACCAAGTCTGTAATTTTTTAAGCCATGAATCTTTCGGTTCAGAAGCTGCTGCCACAGGCATGTCTGTTTTGTTTTCTTCTTCACAGGCAGACTGTAACAGACCAATAGCAGTAGCATAACGCGGATTGCGAATCCGTTCTGAGACACCACCCATTTCCTGCGGCACACCAATTCGGGCTGGCAGATTAAATACATCCTCTGCCAGCTCGACCATTCCGGGTAATAATGATGCTCCGCCGGTAAGAACTATGCCTGAAGTCAGCACATCCTCAGGAAAACCGGAACGGCGCAATTCATTCAGTGTCAGTTCCAGAATCTCTTCCACGCGCGGACCAATTACACTTGCCAGTGTCCGACGCGAAATCTGGCGCGGATTACGGTCGCCCACACTGGGCACTTCAATCATATCATCAAGACCGTCCATGGTTGCCAGTGCCACTCCATGATTGATTTTGATGTATTCAGCTGCACTGTGGGGTGTACGCAACGCTTGTGCCAGATCTTTGGTAATCAAATCCCCTGCCACCGGAATAACGGCTGTATGCCTGATAGCTCCGTTAGTATATACAGCAATATCTGTCGTGCCTCCACCGATATCAATAACACAGACACCCAGATCTTTTTCATCTTCAGTCAGTACTGCCTGACCACTGGCCAGTGGCTGTAATATCATTTTATTGATTTGCAAACCACAGCGATTGACACACTTCTGGATATTCTGCATCGCTGTTACAGCACCGGTAATAATATGTATGCGCGTGTCCAGACGAACCCCGCTCATGCCAATGGGTTCACGCACACCCGGCTGATTATCAATAATAAATTCCTGCACTACTGTATGTAAAATATCGTGATCCGGCGGAATATTGACAGCTTTTGCTGTTTCAATTGCACGATCAATATCAGCCTGACTCACCTCTCCGTCCTTGATTTTAACAACACCCTGTGAATTGAAACTGCGAATATGATTACCTGCAATACCGGTTGTTACACAGTCTACCTGTACATCAGCCATCATCTGCGCTTCTTCCATGGCCTGTTTGATTGCTTGTGCAGTGGTTTCAATGTTGGTCACCATACCTGCTTTCAAACCACGCGACGGGGCCTGTCCTAAACCAACAATGTGGATTTCATTATCTTCCTGAACCTCACCAATAAGAGCGATTACTTTTGAAGTGCCGATATCCAGTGCACTGATGTATTTTTTACCTTTAACCATGGTCATCACTTTAAAATCAAATAATCAATCGGTCTGTCCGGATCAATCCAGATTTGCTTCATACTGATCCGCCACTTCAGATGCATTTACTGTTCTGGTACTTGCAGCTGAATTAGCCTTATTTTTGTACCGTAACGCAAAACCATCCGGATAACGCAAATCTATATAATCGATATTACTGGCCTGTTTCTGTAAAACCTGTGGCCATGCCCAGACAAAATGAGCCAAACGCTGTTCTACCTTTTCCCGCCCCAGTTTCAGGGTAATTCCGTTGCTTAAGGTCAGCTGCCAGGCAGAACGATTACTTAACTGTAACTGCTGAATATGCAGACCTGTTGATTGCAACAAATTTTCGAATGTTAACAAATGTACGGTCATGTAGCGAGCAGAACCGCTGCTTCCAACAAATACCGGCAGCTGCTCATAAACTACTGCATTAAATATCTGTCCGTCAGTATCCACCAGCTGCTGGTCATTCCAGCGTGCAACAGGGTCCCGTTCCCTGATGTCTAACTGTACCGTATCCGGCCAGATTCGTTTTACCTGTACTTTATATACCCAGGGTAGTTTAGCCAATGCAGATTGTGCTGCACTTACATCCACAGTAAAAATATTACCCTGCAAATACTGTCTGCTGATTTGTTCAATTTCGGCCGACTGCAAATGCTTCAACGGATGTATTACCTGAATTTGCTGGACCGGAAAATATGGTGAATGCACCAGCCAGGATCCGCCTGCTGCCAGCAGGCAGAACAATACACATACATATAACCACCGGTAAAGCCGTTTTAAGGCCTGTGCATTATCCCAAAGTCGCATGACTTAAAATTTCAACACACAAATCTTCAAAACTCAAGCCAATTTCACGTGCAGCTTTAGGCACCAGACTGTGTCCGGTCATACCCGGTACAGTATTAACTTCCAGAATATAGATTGTACCGTCCGCATCACGCAGAAAATCTACTCGCCCCCAGCCTCGACCGCCCAATGCTTTAAAAGCACGGGCTGTCAAATCACGCATATACTGCTCATCCGCCGGTGTCAGATCAGCCGGACACAGATACTCGGTATCATCGCGGTGGTATTTAGCTTCATAATCATAAAATTCTGTTGCCGGAACGATGCGAATACTGGGCAATACCTGTTCACCAAGAATACCACATGTATATTCACCACCTTCGATTGCCCGTTCAGCCAGAATTTCACCATGGTACTGTTTCAGTTGCTGATAAACTTGTGCCAGCTCACCAGTCTGCCTGATTTTCACCACACCCACACTACTGCCTTCTGCTGCCGGCTTAACAAATAAAGGTAAACCCAATTCTTCTTCTACCGCAGCAAAATCACTATCGTCATGCAACACAATAAATGGTACGCAAGGCAAACCAACTCCCTGCCAGACCAGACGACTACGGAATTTATCCATACCCAGCGCACTGGCCGCAACTCCGCAACCGGTGTAAGGAATACCAAATGCTTCCAATGCCCCCTGTACAACTCCGTCTTCTCCATAAGAGCCATGCAGAATATTAAAAGCCCGGTCAAAGCCGGCACTGACTAGTTCAGACAATGGCCGCTCAGACGGATCAAATGCATGTGCATCTATACCTCGGCTTTTCAATGCAGTAAGAATTGATGCACCACTAGCCAGTGAAACTTTACGCTCACTGGAGAAACCGCCCATCAGTACGGCAACTTTACCAAAATCACTCATTGTTTGTCATTAATCCTGTTTTTCTTTTAATAAGAACAGTATGTGAAATAATTAAACTGTAGTCATTATACTGCAGCAGACATTCCGGTAAGCATAGCAGGTACTTTGTTAATACTGCCGGCACCCATATTGAGCAAAACATCACCATCTTGCAAGACATTTAATAACGTGGGCGCCATTTCGTCTACGTTTGCCACATAAATCGGCTCAACTTTGCCTAGCACCCTGATCGCACGCATTAATGCCTTACTGTCAGCCGCCACAATCGGGTCTTCACCTGCTGAATACACTTCTGTTAAAACCACGCCATCAGCTTTACTCAAAACCTGAACAAAATCTTCAAATAAGTCCCGTGTCCGTGTATAGCGATGTGGCTGGAATGCTACGACCAGACGATGCTGAGGATAGGCACCTCGTGCAGCAGCTATGGTTGCAGACATTTCAACAGGATGATGACCATAGTCATCAATCAGTAACGCTTCGCCACCATTCGGTAATGCAATCTCACCGTACTGCTGAAAACGGCGACCCACACCTGCAAAACTTTCCAGCCCAAGCTGAATTGCCGATACTGAGACACCAATCTCCAGTGCAATCCCGATGACAGCCAGTGCATTCAGAACATTATGTCGCCCCGGCATATTGACCGTCACACTAAAAGGTTTTATGCCTTTTTTACGCGTATGAACATCAAAATGCATTTGTGCACCATCGGCAACAATATTAGTTGCATATAAATCAGCACTTTCATCCAAACCATAGGTAACAAAAGGTTTCTGAATCAACGGTAAAATCTGGCGCACATGCTCACTGTCAATACATAGAAAGGCTTTGCCGTAAAACGGCATGCGATGCACAAAATCCACAAACGCCTGATGTAGTTTTTCTACATCATGATCATATGTATCCATATGATCGGTATCAATATTGGTAACGACCGTAAATAATGGTGTTAGATACAGAAACGAAGCATCTGATTCATCTGCTTCAGCAACAATATATTCACCTTTACCCAGCTTGGCATTGGTTCCGGCCGCAGTTAACCGACCACCAATAACAAAAGTCGGATCTAACTCTGCTGCTGCCAGTACTGAAGCAGCTAAACTGGTAGTTGTGGTTTTACCATGTGTACCGGCAATGGCAATACCGCGACCAAAACGCATGATTTCAGCCAGCATCATGGCTCGCGGAATTACCGGAATTTTTTGTGCCTGCGCTGCTACCACTTCCGGATTATCTTTTTTAACAGCTGTTGATGTCACTACTACATCTGCACCAGTAATATTTTCAGCACTGTGTTCAGAACAGATACGCACCCCGATTGCCTGTAAATGCCGGGTTGCGGCATTATCAGCCAGATCAGAACCACTTATCTGATAACCTTCATTATGTAAAACTTCTGCAATACCGCACATACCGGTTCCGCCAATCCCTACAAAATGAATATGGCGGATACGGTCTTTCATGTTTTCTTTCATACTTTATAACTTTTCCGGCCAGTCTGAATTGCGATTGACAGCTCGAGTCTGCAACAATTCATCCGGCTCAATCAAAATTTAACGGATATTCGCCAGTGCTGCTGCCGCAACCTTAGCCGCACTGTCAGGCTGAGCCAGCGCACGTGCTTTAATCGCCATGTCTAAACAGCGTTCGCGCGATAAATCGGCCAGCGTAGCCATTAATGTCTCTGCATTCAGATTCGTCTGCGGTAATAATATTGCCGCACCATCTTTAACCATAAACTGTGCATTAGCTGTCTGATGGTCATCTACCGCATGCGGATAAGGCACCAGAATTGCCCCTACTCCGGCGGCGGTTAATTCAGCAATTGTCAGTGCACCTGCCCGGCAAATCACCAAATCGGCATCACGATAGGCTGATACCATATCTGTGATAAATTCAACACATTGTGCCTTTACTGCACACTGAGCATAATTCTGCTGTAACTGTGCCAGTTTATTTCGTCCGGACTGATGCAGCAGTCGCGGACGCTGTTCAGCCGGTAACAAAGCCACAGCCTGCGGCACAATCTGATTCAATACATCAGCACCCAGACTTCCACCAACTACCAGAATATTCAGCTCACCATTTCTACCGTTAAAGCGCTGTTGCGGTAGTGGTAATGCAGCAATATCAGCACGTACCGGATTACCTACCAGTCCGTTTTCATTTGCGAATACTTGTGGAAATGCATACATTACCTGATTGGCAAAATGAGCCAGCACTTTATTAGATAAACCAGCAATCGCATTCTGTTCATGGACAATCAAGGGTAAACCGCATAGCTTTGCGGCTATACCGCCCGGAAAAGTAACAAAACCACCAAAACCGATGACTGCATCTACTTGATGCCTGCGAATAATTTGACGTGCTGCCGCAATGGTATTTAATAAGGTAAAAGGTAGCATTAGCTTACGCTTTAGCCCGTTACCTCGTATTCCTTTGATTGCCAGGGTTTCCAGTGGTATGTCGTACTGCGGAACCAGACGGGTTTCCATTGCCCCGTCACTACCCAGCCAGATAATACGATGACCCTGTGCCTGTAATGCCTGAGCAACTGCAAGCGCAGGAAAAATATGTCCGCCCGTTCCGCCGGCCATGACCATGAAAGTTTTTACACTCATTATTTTCCCGTCAAAACTATCAGAGTTCTGTGATTATTTATACTTTGAATCCACGCATCACACGCCGGTTCTCATAATCCACTCGCAACAGCAAACCCACACTGATTAAAATAATCATAACAGCTGAACCACCATATGACAGTAAAGGCAGAGTCAGCCCTTTAGTCGGTAACAGGCCAATATTCACACCAATATTAAAAAAGCTTTGAATACCCAGCCAGATACCAATACCCTTGGCGACGAAAGAACCATAAAACAACTCTAAATCACGAGCCTGTTTACCAATGGAAAAAGCACGGACTACCAGCCAGATATAACAAAACATTAATACCAGAATACCGACAAAACCGAATTCTTCTCCAATGACCGCAAGAATGAAATCCGTATGAGCCTCAGGTAAATAAAAACGTTTTTCCAGACTGGCTCCCAGTCCGACACCAAACCAGCCGCCGCGCCCGATTGCCATTAATGAATGCGTAAGCTGATAACCTTTACCCAGGGGATCTGCCCACGGATCAAGAAAACCGGCTACACGTGCCATACGGTAAGGCTCAAACAGCACCAGCATAACCATGGCCAGCAAACCAAAACCTACTACAGCCATAAACCAGCGAAACGGTAAACCAGCCAGAAAAAGCAAGCCTACCGCAATAACAGAAACCACTACAAATGAACCAAAGTCCGGTTCCAGCATAATCAGCCCGAGACCAAGTCCTACCGGAATACCTGCAAACCAGACTTTTTTGAATTCTTTCAAGATTTCAGCACGTCTGGTAAAAAAACTGGATAAATACAAAATTATCGCCAGTTTAAAAACTTCGGTAGGCTGGATATTAACCATCCCTACATTAATCCAACGTTTGGCACCGTTAATTTCTCTACCCATTACCAGCACCAGAATCAACAGCACGATACTGAGCAGCAACACCAGTGGTGTCAGCTTTTTCCATGTTCGCAAAGGAATACGTGCAGCCACACAACCAAGTACGCCGCCGCACAATAGAAAAATAGCCTGACGAATCAGATAAAAATAAGTACTGCCGCCATCATGCTTTGCATATGCAACTGAGGCCGAGTAAACCATGATCAGACTGAAGCTGGCCATCAATGCCACCATCCATAACAGTGACTGATCAAAAGTATATCCGCGTCGCAATAGCTTGCGATCCAGCAGACGTGATTCAGTAATCATGCTGCGCTACCCTGCAATTGACGGACGCTGGCAATAAATACCTCACTGCGATGTGCATAACCCTTAAACATATCATAGCTGGCACAAGCCGGACTAAGCAGCACAATATCTCCCGGATGAGCCAGTTCAAAAGCACGTTCAGTAGCGTGCGGCAAATCGTCATAGTACTCTACCGGATAGGAGGCTTGTCCGAGAACTGCACCAAGCTGATGACCATCCACACCAATCAGTAAAACTGCACGTGCCTTATCCTGTAATGCAGCCTGCAACGGAGTAAAATCCTGACCTTTACCCTGTCCGCCCGCAATCAGCACAATAGGTTTATCCAACCCGAGCAATGCAGCACAGGTAGCACCAACATTAGTACCTTTGGAATCATCAATAAATGTCACACCTTTCACTTCGGCTACTTTTTCCACACGATGCGGTAAACCTTTGAAAGTGGGCACATATTGAAGCAATTGTGCACGCGGCAAGCCAATGGCTTCACATAAAGCAAATGCAGCCAAAACATTGGCCGCATTATGTGTACCCTGTAAAGACAGAGCATCACAAGCCAGCAATGGTTCATTACCGGCACACAGCATATCTTTATTCAACCAGAAATCAGTATTATGCTGTAAAGAAAACCATTTCACCGGCCGGTTATGCCGTACCATAGCACGACAAAAAACATCATCGGCATTTAACACTTGTATGGCCTGGCCACGAAAAATCCGGTCTTTGCTATGCGCATAATCCAGAAAATCATCATAGCGATCCAGATGGTCTTCTGATACATTCAGTACTGTGGCAGCAGTCGCATTCAGGCAGGGAGTAGTCTCCAGCTGAAAACTCGATAATTCCAGAACCCAGACATCTGCTGCTTTACCTGCTCGCTCCAGATAGGCTTCCAGTACTGGTGTACCAATATTACCTGCCACCACTGTATCAAGTCCGCATTGCGCACATAAAAAACCCACCAGGCTGGTAGTAGTGGTTTTACCGTTTGAACCGGTAATTGCAATAATTTTACTGTTACTGCTTTCAAGTAAATCAGCCAGAATAGCCACATCACCCAGCACGACACCGCCGGCACGTTTAAAATCAACAATAGCAGGCTGACGTTGACTGATTCCCGGGCTTAAAGACAGAATATCAAACTGGTGCTGTTCAAACACTGTTGCCAGCTCTCCGGTATATACAGCAACCTGATGACGCCCAGTTAAAGACTGCAATTGTTCTGCATCAGGCTGGGCATCATAAATAGCTACATCAGCACCTGCCTGAGTTAAAAACTCCAGCATTGAAATTCCGGTACGCCCCAGCCCTGCAACTAAAACCTTTTGATTACGCCAGTCAATCATGGTTAAGTCCTACACTAAATTTAACCCAAATGTATATCGTCTGATCCTGCTTATCTGACTACTAACGGATTTTCAGGGAAGCTAAACCAACCAGTACCAGAATCATGGTAATAATCCAGAAACGTACTACAACCTGAGTTTCTTTCCAGCCTTTTTGTTCAAAATGATGATGAATCGGTGCCATCAGAAAAATACGTTTACGCCGTAATTTATATGAACCTACCTGCAGCATGACAGACATTGCCTCAACAACAAATAAGCCGCCCATAATTACCAGCACAATTTCCTGACGCACAATCACAGCTATCGTACCCAAAGCTGCACCTAAAGCCAGTGCACCGACATCTCCCATAAATACCTGTGCCGGATAAGCATTAAACCACAGGAATCCTAGACAAGAACCACAAATAGCAGCGCAGAAAATCATAACTTCATTCGCACCGGGGACATGCGGCAGCTGCAGATAATGAGCAAATTCAGCATGACCGCTGACATAAGCAAAAATTGACAGACCGGCAGCAACCAGCACAATAGGAAAAGCAGCCAGCCCGTCCAGTCCGTCAGTCAGATTTACTGCATTAGAAGTACCGACAATGACAAAATAAGTCAGAATAACAAAACCAATGCCACCCAGCGGGTAAGTAATTTCCTTGAAAAAAGGAACAATAAAAGTATTTGTAGAGCTTAAGTGTGCCACATAAAACAGCACCAGACCGGCTACCAGAGCCACTACAGACTGCCAGATCATTTTAAATCTGGCTGAAACCCCGTGCGGATCTTTGTAAACTACCTTTTTCCAGTCATCATAAAAACCCAGAGCACCGGTACTCAGCATAACCAGCAAAAGTATCCAGATATAAATGTTGGCCAGATTAGCCCATAATAATGTGGTAACAGTGATAGCCAGTAAAATAAGTGTACCGCCCATAGTTGGTGTACCGGTTTTCACCAGATGGGTTTTGGGACCGTCATCGCGAACAGCCTGCCCTACTTTGAGCTGAGTTAATTTGCGAATCATCCACGGACCGAATGCCAGACTCAGCCCCATGGAAGTCAGTGCCGCCATTACGGCACGAAAGGTAGTATATTGAAATAAATGGAAACCATTTATCCAATAGTGAAAAATTTCTGCTAACCACAACAGCATGGTTGTTTTCCCTTGTCACAGCCAAAGCCATAACCGTTATTAAATAATTTATTGCTATATGAATGATGCATAATCATCCAAATAGCCTGAGCCGGATAAAAACGGCTATTTTAAGTCGTTCAGCACTACTTGACGAGAGTTAGCAATAATTTATTTCTGTGTTATTGCTTGTACTACATCTTCCATATGCATAAACCTTGAACCTTTTACCAGAATGGTAGCTGTCTGCTGATCCCATGCACGTAAATCATCAATTAGTTTGTTTCGATTCGTATAAAATGCATCCGGTACACCATAAGCTTCTGCTGCAAACCGCGCTTCGTCACCAATAAAAAATGCCGCATCAATACCGCGTGCCCGTATATAAGCACCTACCTCTGCATGCAGAGCAGAAGCATTATTGCCTAGCTCACCAATAGCACCCATCACAATAATTCGTGGCGCAGGAAAAGCCGCCAAAACATCGACAGCTGCCTTAAATGCATCCGGGTTAGCATTATAAGTGTCATCAATTACCAGAGCGCCATGCACACTGTGCTTTTGTTGCAATCTGCCTTTAGCATTTTCAAATGATTTCAGTCCCTGTAATGCCGCTAAGGGCAAACCGGCACCCAGAGCAAGTGCACAGGCGGCCACAGCATTATGTACCATATGCAATCCCGGAACCGGTATTTGTAAATTAACCACCCCTTGCGGACTGCACAAATCAAAACAGACACTTAATGGCTGCAGTACAATATTGCCGGCATATACATCACCCTGTTCTGTACCAAAGCGGACACATTGCTTACCTTGCAAAGCTGAAATATAAATATCTGACTGACCATCATCAGTAGGAACAAAACCGGTTCCATTCGCATTCAGCCCCTGATAAATTTCACTTTTAGCACGGGCAATATCAGCAACATTTGAGAAACCGCAGCCGATATGAGCACGCAGTGCGTTGTTAACCAGAGCATAGTCCGGTTTGGTCAGACCAGTTAAATAACTCAGTTCTCCGGTATGATTCATACCCATTTCAATCACAGCATAGCGATGCTGCGGCTTTAACTGTAATAATGTCAGCGGTAAACCAATATGATTATTAAAGTTACCGGCAGTAGCCAGAACCGCACTAGTACCTGCATGATGCCGCAAAATTGTAGCCAGCATTTCTTTTACCGTGGTTTTACCTGCTGAACCGGTAATACCAAACACTTGCAATGCCGGATTAACCTGCATTCGCCATGCCTGTGCCAGCTCTCCCAACGCTTTTTCTGTGTCTGCAACTACCAGACATTTCGCCTTATTTTGCCAGTCTGAGCGACTGACAATACACAACTGAGCTCCCTGAGCGAGCACTTCATCAACAAAATCATGACCATCAAAGCGTTCACCCTTAATGGCTACAAATACATCACCCGGCTGAATCTGACGACTATCAATAACTACCCGTGTGACCGGCTGATTATTATCAGGTAACACTTGTCCAAAAGTCTGATAAATAAAATTAAGATCTAAATTTGACATATTATTAAGCAATTACAAAACTTTAGACTCGCTGTTGCAAAGCTGACCGTGCTATTTCAAAGTCTGAAAAATGCTGCTTCTGACCACCGATATCCTGATAGGTTTCATGACCTTTTCCTGCAATAAGAACAATATCGTCAACTGCTGCATGATTTACAGCATAATTAATCGCAGATTTGCGGTCTGCTTCTACCAGCACCGGTTCAGCAACAGCGGGCAAAATATCGTTAATAATTGCCTGCGGATTTTCTGTACGCGGATTATCGCTGGTTACGACAACATAATCCGCTCCTGCAGCGGCTGCGGCTCCCATTAATGGTCTTTTACCTGCATCACGGTCTCCGCCACAGCCAAAAACACACCACAAATGCGCTCCGTCAGGTTTAATTTCCTGCAAAGTCGATAATGCTTTTTCCAGTGCATCCGGTGTATGAGCATAATCAACCACCACTAGCGGCTGATTACTTCCCATCAAACAATCCATACGTCCGGTAGCAGGATTAATCTGCGGCCAGACAGCAATTACCTCATTAAAAGTAAAACCATTAGCACACAATACACCTATACAGGCTGCCAGATTCTGAGCATTAAACCGACCCAGTAAACGTGTATGTACTACTTCGTTTCCCCACGGCGTACACAAATGCACCTGCATACCACTTGCTGAAGCTTGAAATTGACTAATATGAATATCTGCATCAGCATGAAAACCATAAGCCAGTACAGTTAACTGCGGACAATCACGGCATAAATCCTGCCATAACCGATAGCCGAACTCATCATCAATATTAATAATGGCGTGTTTCAGCCCCTGCCAGTAAAACAATGAAGCCTTGCAATCACCGTAACTTTGCATGCTATGATGATAATCCAGATGATCCCGGGTCAGATTGGTAAAAACAGCACTGGTAAAAGGGACACCAACGACACGGCTCTGATCCAGACCATGACTGGACACTTCCATGGCAACGGCTGCAGCATTATTTTCAGCAAAATCACGTAACCATGTCTGATTAGATACCGCATCCATAGTAGTATTGGCAGTATCATGCAGCTGTTGCCAGTATCCATTCCCTACCGTACCCATAATGGCACATTTTTTGCCAAGAATATCTGAAGCCTGCGCCAGCCATTGTGACACTGACGTTTTACCATTAGTTCCGGTCACTCCCCAGACACTCAGCTTTCTGCCCGGATAGTCATAACAGGCAGCAGCCACCAGTCCGGCACGCTGACGTAAATCTTTTACAGCCTCATTCGCTACTTTCCAGCCGGTCTGCCATACAAACTGACCATCATCATCCCAGAAAACAAATTCTGCACCATTATCAATTGCAGCCTGTATAAAATCACGACCGTCACTATACTCACCCTGACAGGCTACAAATACATCTCCGGGCTGTACCTTTCTGCTATCCACCCGCAGTGTACGGCCGGCAATCAGCCGACTTGTTTCAGCACTTAAATGATATTCAGGCAAAATTTTTTTCAGGGAAAACATAACACTGTCGATTCAAACATTTTTATCGGGTACAAACAGACAGACAATCTGTGCAAACACACAGATTGTCTTCAGATTAATGCGTTTCAGAATGTGGCGCGGATTTTACCGGTCTGCTCGGAGAAACACCAAGTACATTCAGAGTGCCAACCATTACATCATGGAATACCGGACCGGCAACCGGTCCGCCGTAATAACCATTAGTAGTAGGATTCTGAATATTGACTGCTACAATAACTCGCGGATTGTCTGCCGGTGCAAAGCCGATAAATGTAGCCATATGCTTGGAATCAGAATAGTGTCCGTCTACCAGCATTCGCGCAGTACCTGTTTTAGCGGCTACATCATACCCGTCAATTGCCCCCTGCAAACCGGTACCACCGGGCTGCGTTACAGCAATCATCATATGGCGTACTGCCTTTGCAGTCTTTGGCTGGATAATCTGCTCACCCTGCGGGGCACTGTTCAGCTTAAGAAAACTCACTGGCAGTAGCGCACCGTCATTGGTAAAGATAGTATATGCCCGTGCCAGCTGGAGCAGACTCATCTGTATACCATAACCAAAAGACATAGTAGCCTGCTCAATCGGCCGCCAGTTATGCCAGTCACGTACTACTCCCGGTGTTTCACCCGGAAAACCGGAATGCATCCGGTGCCCGAAACCGACAGAAGTATACATGTTGTACATTTCTTCGGGCGTAAACATTGCAGAAATTTTACTTGTACCAACATTAGATGATTTCTGAATAATGCCGCCCACATCCAGATAAGGATAATTATGCGTGTCCCGTACTGTCGCCGGTCCGATTTTATACGGTAAAGTATTAAAACCGCTGCCTGGTTTGATTTTTCCGCTATCCAGCCCTTTAGCAATGGTAAACGGTTTCATCGCACTACCCGGTTCAATCATATCAGTTACCGCACGGTTACGGCGTGCATCACTATCGGTGGCACCCGGATTATTAGGGTCATATCCCGGTGAATTTACCAGAGCAAGAATTTCACCGGTTTTACCATCCAGAACCACAACTGAACCAGCTGATGCAGTGTGATACTGCATTGCTTTATTTAACGATTCATATGCAATTGACTGAATCCGCTGATCCAGAGACAGCACCATATTCGTACCATTCTGAGGAAGACGGTTACGCGGAGAATCCAGACTATCAACAATATTACCTTTATTGTCGCGCAAAACAACTTTAGCACCATCAATACCATGCAGACTGTCTTCACGCGATAATTCCAGTCCTTCCTGCCCCTTACCATCAATATTGGTAAAACCGATAATATGGGAAAAAATCGGTCCCATCGGATAATGGCGTTTACTTTCATGCTGAAAGGCAAGACCTTTAATATTCAGCGCAGCAACTTTTTCTGCAACCTCCGGCGACAATTGTCTTTTCAGATAAATGAAGTCTTTATTACGGCTAAGGCGGCTTTTAATGGTTGCCGCCGGTACATCAATTAATGCAGATAACTGTTGAATCTGAGTATCTGTCGGCATCTGCTCCATAGCAGAGGGCATAGCATATAAAGAGTCTGCGGGTGCACTGATGGCCAGTGCGGCTCCGTTGCGATCAGTAATTGTGCCCCGGGTAGCCGTGAGCGGCAGAGTACGGACAAAACGCTGATCACCCTGCTCTTTCAGAAATTCATGTTTCTCAGTCTGCAAGTAGATACCACGTCCGATTAGCATAGCAAAAGCTATAGCCAGAGCACCTAACACCAATACAATCCGCCCGTTAGTGGTTACAGGCTTAGCCTGTTTTACCTCACGGGGCAGCATGCGCGGCTTATAATCGTTTTTAATTAACATAGTAGTTTGTTCCACTGCCGGAAATACTGCCTGAAGCAGTACTCCATTATTCTCTGACCCGTCACATCACTGCTTAACCAAACGCGGCGCATCCAGCATCTGCGTTTCAGCCAATGACGGCGAATGCAAATTCTGCCGGGCTGAAGCATCCTGAATCAACTGATGATTAGATAACTTTGCCTGCGCTAACTTTAAGCGACTAAAGTCTTCGTTCAAAAGACTTTCCCCTTTTTGCGCTTTATCCAGCGCAATAAAAAACTGACGCGAACGATCCTGTACTGTTACAACAGCAAAAGCTGAAGCCAGTACCAATATAAGCAAAATAATGTTGATTTTATTCATAATTAATCAATCATTAATCTTAGTTTAATAACTGCGTTCGGCTACCCGTAATACCGCTGAACGGGCACGCGGATTTACTTCAATTTCTGCCAGAGCAGGTTTTTGCGCCTTGCCTATCAGGCGCAACGGCGGCTGCTCACGTTCTGCTTCTTTAACTATAGCCCAGCGCGGTAAAGGAGCCGGCTTGCTATGCTGCTGCATAAATCTTTTTACAATCCGGTCTTCCAGTGAATGAAATGAAATCACCGCCATCCGTCCACCGGCAACCAGACATTCCATCACTTGCGGAAGTACCACAGTTATTTCTTCCAGTTCACGGTTAATAAAGATGCGAATGGCCTGGAAGGTACGTGTGGCCGGATCCTGTCCGCGTTCACGAGTACGGACGACTTGTGCGACGAGGCGCGCCAGCTGGCCGGTTGTGGTAATCGGGCTTTGATCCCGCTGCGCCACAATTGTCCGTGCAATCTGGCGACTAAACCGCTCTTCACCATAATTTTTAATTACCTCGTGTATATCCTGCTCTTCTGCCACAGCCAGCCATTGGGCTGCTGACTGTCCGCGCGTAGTATCCATACGCATATCCAGCGGTGCATCAAAGCGGAAGCTGAAACCGCGACCTGCATCATCAATCTGAGGAGAGGAAATACCCAGATCAAATAAGGCGCCATTTATCCGGCTGATACCCAGCTGTTGTAACGACCGCTTTAATGCAGAAAAACCTTCATGTACAACCAGTACCCGTGCATCCTGCCTTGCCAGTTCCTGTGCTACAGCAATCGCCTGCGGATCCTTATCAAAAACAACCAGCCGCCCGTCTTTCCCGAGCTGAGACAGAATCAAACGCGAATGGCCGCCACGGCCAAAAGTTCCGTCAACATACACGCCGGCCGGCTGTACCTGTAAACCGGCAACTGCTTCATTCAGTAAAACGGTAACATGACCGCCATTATTTATCTGTTCACTCATAATTGCAGTTGAGTCTTACCCAACTCTGCCGCCAGCATATCTTCATCCATATCCAGTGCAGCATTATTCTGCTCTTCCCATAATGCCCTGCCCCACACTTCAATGCGGTTGGCACGACCCACAACATAAACTTCACGCTCAAAATTCACCAGACGGCGCAAATGTGCCGGTAGCAATACTCTGCCGGCACTGTCTAAATCCAAAGTATCCGCATTATGCAACAGTAAATTCTGATAGGCCTGCAATACTCTGTTGCCTGCCACAGGAAGCTGTAACAGCTGAGCTTCCACACTGCGCCATGATGACTCGGGATACAGTAACAAATGTGTGCGCTTTTCCAGTGTGGCAACCAGTACCGGAGTGAAATGACGCGCCAGCAAATCACGAAACTTGGCCGGAATCGCCAGTCGTCCTTTACTGTCTATACTTAATTCATACGCGCCGCCAAACACTGTTCAGCTCCTATTCAATATAACGGGATTATCCCCCACTTCGCCACACCTTTACACACTTATTCACACTATAAGGCAATTTTGCATACAGGGTCAATGTAATCCAGTCAAATTCCGAAGCCGAATAAAAGTAATCTAAAATACAAAAATATATTTAAATCAAATCATTATTTTAATAATCATCCAATCCAGTCCCTATGTGCCTTTTCAGACACTTGACCAGGGTCAACATAAGCCAAAATCAGCGTTTATAATGACCATCTTCTTTACAATTTCCATCATCTATCCTATGGATAATTTACCCACTCCTGAAAATGCTGCATTAATCAGTTCGCAGAAATTATCTGAACTTATTCAGCAGAAAATCCGGCAGCAAAATAACTGGCTTTCTTTTGCCGACTACATGCAAATGGCACTGTATACGCCTGACTATGGTTATTACACCGGCGGAGCACAAAAATTCGGTCGTGATGGCGACTTTATTACTGCACCTGTTCTGACTCCTTTGTTCGGGCAGACGCTGGCGCATCAATTAGATGCACTATTGCCACAAACAGCAGGCAATATTTATGAATTCGGTGCAGGAACCGGTCATCTGGCAGCATCTGTATTACCAGCTCTGCACAGCCAGCACTTTCAGCACTATTACATTATTGAACTTTCTGCAGAACTGGCGCAGCGTCAGAGAGAATATATTCAGACTCATGCACCTGATCAGATACATAAAGTTACACACCTGACTAAGTTACCTGAACAGTTTGACGGTATCCTGATAGGAAACGAAGTTCTGGATGCCATGCCTGTTCCGGTCTATCGCCGTCAGGCAAATCAGATAACAGAAATGGGCGTTAGCTGGCTGGATAACCAGTTTATCTGGCAGGATAAACCTGCTAGCAGCGCAGCAATACAACAGGTCATGGAAACTTTCCCTGATACAGCAGAATCTTATCAGTCTGAGCTGCATCCGCAACAATATGCTTTTGTAGCAACACTGGCACAAAAGCTGAAACGCGGAGCAATGATATGGATTGATTATGGCTTTGACACAGCACAGTATTATCATGTTCAGCGTCGTCAGGGTACGTTAATCGGTCACTACCGGCATCATACCGTTCATGATCCGTTCTTTTATCCCGGACTCACTGACTTAACAGCTCATGTTAATTTCACCCGTATTGCTGATGCCGGCATTGATAATCATCTGGACTTAATTGGTTATACCAATCAGGCAACATTTCTGCTTAATCTGGGTATAACCGAATTACTCACAAAAACCGGTAAACCGGAAAAAAATGCATACATTCAGACTGCTTCAGCCTGTCATACCCTGCTGGATGCACATGAAATGGGCGAGTTATTTAAAGTCATCGCATTTGGAAAAGATATTGACGTAGACTGGCAGGGATTCATATATGGGGATTTGTGTCACAAATTATAGATAATTTAAATTACAAATAAGTTTTATTTGTAAGTAAATAATAATTAATTATGTTTATCAAACAAGATATTATTATATGATGAACTTGATGAAATATATGCTGATAGCAGGCTGTATCTGCCTGTCAGATATCATTCAGAGAACTGGATAAGAAGTAATAAATCAATAAAAATAATCTGAATATTGTTTTTATACATTACTTACTGCACCCAATCAGGAATCAGATAATCAAAAGGAACAATCAATGTCATTATTATTATCTCCTATAACCATTGGTAATTTAAATCTGAAAAACCGAGTAGTTATGGCACCAATGTGCATGTATGAAGTAAAAAAGGAAGACGGTATCGTTACACCTTTTCATTTTGCACATTATGGCGCACGTGCCATTGCCAATGTCGGTCTGATTATTATAGAAGCCACTGCCGTACAGCCGGACGGACGAATTACCAAACACGATTTAGGTTTATGGGATGATAGTCAGACAGAAAAATTCACTCAGCTGGTTGATTCACTACATTATCTGAACAGCAAAGTAGGTGTGCAGCTGGCACATGCCGGACGCAAAGCTTCAGATGCATTACAGCCAGTTGCACCCAGTGCTATTCCTTTTAATAGCAGCTCGAAAACGCCAAAAGCATTGAGTAAACCGGAAATCACACAAATCAAAGAAGATTTTATTGCTGCAGCCAGACGAGCCCGGCAAGCCGGTGTGGATGTAATTGAAATCCATGCTGCACATGGTTATCTAATCAGTGAATTTCTTTCACCGCTGAGCAATCAGCGTACCGATGAATATGGCGGTTCTTTAGTGAATCGTTATCGTCTTCTGCACGAAATTACTCTCGAAATGCGTGCAGTATTTTCCGGTTCATTATGGGTACGCATGTCTTTATCCGACTATGACAAAACCGGTCAGCAAAACAGTATTGCCGACTGGCAGGAAATATGTCAGTGGCTAGAACGTGACGGCATAGATGTTATTGATGTATCCACCGGCGGTGTTATGGATTACGCTCCAGATATCCCGGTGCATGGCGGTTATCAGACACCTTTTGCGACTGCCATGAAGCAAGTAGTCAATATTCCAGTAGCAACCGTTGGCCTGCTGGATAGCCCTGATCTGGCTGAATATATTTTACAAACCGGTCAGGCAGATTTGATTATGGAAGGAAGGGTGTTATTACGTAATACCAACTGGTTAACCGAAGCAGCCCAGCAGCTGCATGATCATAATTATCAGCCTTTTAATAACTCTTATCAGCGCGGACTAATTAAATAAAAATTTCTATTAGCCAGCAAACAAACAGGCCAGACTTTCACGTCCGGCCTGTTTGTTTGCCGATATTATTCCGTCTCTGTTGCCACCTGCACTGATTGCGGCTGCAGGCAGGCCAGATATTCTGGCTGCATCTGTACCAGAAATCCACGCTTACCCCCATTAATATAAATCAGTGGTAAAGAATAAATACTTTTTTCAACATACACCGGTAATCCGGCCTTGTTGCCAAAAGGACTGGTTCCACCAACCAGATAACCAGTCCATTTATTAGCTTGCTGAGGGCTGGCTGGTTCTATATGCTTCATACCTAGCTCACGTGCCAGTTGTCGGGTAGATATATGCCGGTCGCCATGCATCAGCACAATCAAACCTTGCTTATGCTCATTTTGCAGCACAATGGTTTTGATCACTGCATGCTCGTCTACGCCCAGCGCTAATGCTGATTGTGCTGTTCCGCCATGCTCAACATAAGCATACTCACGCGGTTCAAACGGTATCTGGTGAGCACGCAAAAAACGGATAGCAGGAGTAACCGGAAATTTACTTTTACTCATCAATTATTTTCATCAACTCAGGCAAAGATAACGGATTATTATTTTACTACTTAATGAAAAATGATGGTTATCATATAGCGATATCTCGATAGATTCAGAAGATAGTATTGATATAAAAAGGCATTGCTTATATTCTTTTGCTGTCTGTTTTTTTTCAGGCCAGTATTGCCCGGCCACAAAATAAATTCTTGCAGTAACAAATAACATTGTAGCTCAGGCTATTTTCACAAGAACCAGTATATGGGTATTGAATTTTATGAGTATTAAATTTTACGAGAGCGGTAACCGCCTGGCAGAAGCCACCATTGTTAACGGCCTGATATTTCTTGCAGGACAAGTTCCAACTAATGAAGATGGCGACATCACTGCGCAAACTGCCAATGTTCTGGCACAGATAGATACTATTCTGCAAGCATGTGGCAGTGATAAGCAACATATTTGTGAAGCTGTAATTTACCTGAGCAATATGCAGGAATATGAAGGCATGAATCAGGCATGGGATAACTGGGTTACACCGGGAAGAGCGCCGGCACGAGCCTGTATACAAGCTGCGCTTGCTAACCCTGACTGGAAAGTAGAAATCAAACTAACAGCTGTACAAAAAGAAATCCTTTAAAGCACTGAACCCGCGTTAAACGCGGGTTCAGTAATTGCTGATTCAGTACAGCTTAGCTGCGATAATCGGCATTAATCGTCACATACTCTCTGGATAAATCACAAGTGTAAATCTTTGCCCGTGCTTCCGCACGTGCCAGATCAATGGTTACGGTAATTTCATTCTGTGCCATTACCTGCTGACCAGCCTCTTCTGTATAGCTGGCAGCCCGGCCTCCATTTTCTGCCACCAGCACTTCACCCAGATATACCTTAATTGCTGCCACATCCAAATCAGCAATACCTGCATAACCGATTGCGCATAAAATACGCCCCAGATTCGGATCACTGGCATAAAAAGCTGTTTTTACCAATGGTGAACGGGCAACAGCATAGCCTACCTGTCTGGCCTCTGCTTCAGTCAGAGCATTGCGTACATCAATAGTAATAAACTTGGTTGCGCCCTCACCGTCACGTACGATCGCCTGTGCCAGTTCCAGTGCCAGATCAGCCAGTACAGTTTTGACGGCTAAGTAATCTTTTCCGGCTACTGACTCTATCCGCCCCAGCTGAGACTTACCTGTGGCTACCACCACAAAACTGTCATTAGTAGAAGTATCTCCGTCAACAGTAATCGCATTAAAAGATGTGGCTGCTACTTCAGCTACCATTTGCTGCAACAATGGCTGGGCTATAGCCGCATCAGTAAACACAAATCCGAGCATAGTAGCCATATTTGGATGAATCATGCCGGAACCTTTGGCAATACCGGTGAAACGTACTTTATGCCCGTTAATATAAACTGTACGGCTGGCCATTTTAGGAACAGTATCCGTAGTCATAATGGCAGCAGCAGCCCGCGGCCAGTGTACAACTTTCACTTTCGGCAAAGCAGCCACAATTTTATCTACCGGCAAGGGTTCGAGAATCACACCGGTAGAAAACGGTAAAACCTCTGATGCACTGCAACCAATCTGCTGTGCAACCTTGTCACATATCAACTGCGTATCATCCAGCCCTTGTTTGCCTGTACCGGCATTGGCATTACCTGTATTGATTACCAGTGCACGCACTCCGGCGTCTGTAGCCAGATGCTGTTTAGCAATCTGCACCGGTGCAGCACAAAAACGGTTTTGGGTAAATACAGCGCCGATGCTGTTTATTCCGTTAAGCACAATAAGCGTTAAATCATCGTGTTCCGGTTTTTTGATTCCGGCCTGTCCGACAAATACCTGCACGCCGTCAATGGCTAAAATCTGCTCATCAGCAGGCACGGACAAATTAACTGCCATTACTATTCTCCTTTAATCAATATATCAGCTTATTTTTTCAGCAATAGAAAGTGCTCATCATTATTCTGGCTGAAATTTGCGTTTAGTCAGCAAGCGCCAGATAAACATCACATAACCGGACAAACTATAGAGCAGAAAAAAGGCAAACAGCACTACTGATGGTTCCCATGTCACTACCAGTAAGCCAATAACAGCCAGAATCATTACAAAAAAAGGTACTTTACGATAAACATTAATTTCCTTGAATGACCAGAACGGTATCTGAACCACCATGGATAAACCGCCAAACAGAGTAATAATCAGGCACAACCAGTCTACATGAGGTAAACCCTGAAAAGTATGGCTTACCCAGATTAAGCCGATTACCAGTGCAGCTGCCGTCGGGCTGGGAATTCCGATAAACCATTTCTTACTTACTTTACCAATCAAAGTATTGAACAATGCCAGCCGCAAGGCCGCACAGGCACAATAAATAAATGCTACCGAGTAACCGATTTTACCAAAATGAAATAACTGCCATTTATACGCAATCAAGGCAGGAGCCACCCCGAAACTTACCATATCAGCCAGACTGTCGAGCTGTTCACCAAAAGCACTCTGACTGTTAGTCAGACGGGCAACCCGTCCGTCCATACCATCCAGCAGCATAGAAATAAATACCGCAATCGCTGCAACTTCATAATGACCATGCATCGACTGTGTAATGGCATAAAAAGCGGCAAACAGCGCCGCCAGCGTAAATGCATTAGGCAGCAAGTAAATACTGTTATCTCGCAGCCGGCGGCGCCGGTTCGGACGATGGGGGCGATTTGGTTTAATTACATCATTTTTTTCTTGAGTCATATTCAGCTAAATCCTCAACAGGCAATATTAATACTCATCCTGTTTATTATGTTGTGCATATTTCATACCTGCCATTTCTATCATAGCTGTACGTAAATCATCCAGTCCGCTGCCATCCTGTACCGATATATAAACAGCCTGCGGACGACCATGTATATCACGCACAATCCCCTGCATTCTTTGTTCAGCAGGCAATTTATCAATTTTATTATAAATAATCAGCTGAGGTATGTTTTCTGCACCAATTTCCTGTAATACCGTATTCACAGCATCTATTTGCCGCTCAAATTCCGGATGGGTAATATCCACCACATGCAGCAGCACATCAGCCAGCGCAGTTTCCTCCAGTGTCGCCGCAAAAGCAGCCACCAGTCCGTGCGGTAAATCGCGAATAAAACCCACAGTATCGGATAATAAAACACTGGTCTGGTCATTCAGATACAAACGGCGCACTGTATTATCCAGGGTGGCAAACAGCTGGTCTTCTGCCATGACCTGAGCTTTGGTTAAACGGTTAAACAGACTGGATTTGCCTACATTGGTATAGCCCACCAGCGCAAAGGCCGGCAGTGTACCCTGATACCGGCTTTTACGCTGAGTTGCCCGCTGCCGGCGCACCTGCTGCAATTGCTGGCGCAGACGGGTAATTTTCTGCCTGATCAGACGGCGGTCAGTTTCCAGACGTGTCTCACCCGGGCCGCGTAAACCAATACCGCCTCTCTGGCTCTGCAAATGACCATAACCACGCACCAGCCGGCTGGATAAATGAACCAACTGAGCCAGCTCCACCTGCAAGCGCCCCTCCTGACTTTGTGCACGACGGGCAAATATAGCGAGAATCAAGCCAACCCGATCTAATACCCTGCACTGGAGCAGCCTTTCAAGATTACGCTCCTGCGTAGGCGTCAGCGCATGGTTAAAGACCAACAGATCAATTCCGGCTTCAGCTACTGTTTGTGCCAGTTCTTCTGCTTTGCCTTTACCCACAAACAATGCACTGTCCGGCTGCTGACGTTTACACGGCACAACTTCCACTAAATCTGCTCCGGTAGCACGTACCAGCTCCTCAGCTTCAGCCAGTGCCGACTCAAACAATACTGTCCGGCGCCCGGCAGCAACCGGAAAATCCTTATCCAGCAATACCCCTACCAGCAGCACCCGCTCTGGCTGCTGCTCAGATAAATTGGTCTTATAGAATCTGCTCATCATTTACCGGTTTGAACGACAACAGGCTGCCTGACCTTACAAAGGACAAACAGCCTGTATAACAATTAATAGCCTTTATTCCTGAGACAGTACATGCCGTGCGGCAGCTGCTGCCCGATTAGCAGCTTCTGTGACCAGATCTGCATGTTCTTCAGTATTACTTTGCGGTTCAGCACTGATATCAGGAGCCTGCAATGGCAAAGTTGCCAGTACTGTACTGCTGGCACTGACCTTATCACCAATAGCCACCAGCGCAGTAGCATCTTCCGGCAAATAAACATCTACCCGCGAACCAAAGCGGATAAAACCATAGCGGTCACCGCGATGTAATAAATCATGCGCATTTACGTAGCACAGAATACGCCGTGCTACCAGACCTGCAACCTGTACAAATGTTACCGGCCGGCCGGTTTTGGTTACCGCAAGAACTGCATTACGTTCATTTTGTGCACTGGCTTTATCCAGTGCAGCGTTCAGAAAGCTGCCTTTAAAATAATCAACACGCTCCACTTTGCCATCAATAGGGCTGCGGTTAGAATGCACATTGAATACATTCATAAATACACTGATTTTAAGAGCATTCACACCACGGTACGGATCGGTAGTTTTTTCCACAACCACAATACGTCCGTCTGCCGGACTCAGCACATCTTCGGGATTTGCAGGAATATCACGGGCAGGATCACGAAAAAACTGCACCACAAATGCTGTCAGCACCCATAAAGGCAGCGACCACCATCCGCACCAGAAAAAAGTTAATATGCTCAGCACCAGGCTGCCAATAATAAACGGCCAGCCTTCCTTAGCAATCAAAGGATAAGGATACACACGCGACACAAGGCTACTCCTTTACAGATGAGATACTGCGGATGAACCGCGAGCTAAAACAATGACAAAATTATAACCCGAAATCCGTACCTTAAAGCACCGCATATAACTATAAGCAGATTTCAGCATAAGAACAATATAAAAACAGTACAATTATTAACCAAAGACCAGCTGAACCATAACGGTTACCATCTCAGCACCGCAAGCTGATACCCGACAACTTCACATTGAAAACACAGTTAAATTTTATTTAAAGAGAAAAACTGCCAGCATCACCAGAGCAATTACCGCCAGCCAGAAATTCATCTGCCGCTGTGTACGCAGCAGATGAATATAGGCATCACGCCATTCAAGCTGACGCTTTTCATCTACAAGGGCATTAAGTTTACGCGGCAGTGCAGGCAGCATTTGCGCCCAGTCCGGTGCTTCCTGCTTTAGCGTTTTCCATAGCGCTTTCAGACCAATCTGGTTATGCATCCAGCGGGTCAGAAACGGTTTGGCAGTTGCCCATAAATCCAGCTGAGGATCCAGCTGTCTTCCCAGTCCCTCTATATTAAGTAATGTTTTTTGCAGCAGCACCAGCTGCGGCTGAATTTCCACATTAAAACGACGACTGGTTTCAAACAACCGCATCAGCACCATACCAAAAGAAATTTCTGCCAGCGGTTTATTGAAAATCGGTTCACATACAGCACGCACTGCTGCTTCCAGCTCCTCCACTCGCGTATCTGCCGGTACCCAGCCGGATTCCACATGCGCAGTGGCCACCCGATGATAATCACGATTGAAAAACGCCAGAAAATTAATTGCCAGATAGCGCTTATCATAATCTGTTAACGTGCCGACAATACCAAAATCCAGTGCAATATACCTGCCGTCATCTGCGACCATAATATTGCCCGGATGCATATCCGCATGGAAAAAACCGTTGTCAAATACCTGAGTAAAGAATATTTCTACCCCATAGCGTGCCAGCTGGTGCAAATCTATATTCTTTTCACGCAACTTATCGGTACTGGCAACCGGAGTACCGTCCATCCATTCAATTGTCAGCACCCGACGCGCACAATAATTATAGTAAACAGCCGGAATAATCAGCATAGTGCTTTTACTGAACTGCCGCCCGAGCAGGCTGGCATTTGCGGCTTCCCGCATCAGATCAAGCTCATCATGCAAATAATTCTTAAACTCTGCGACTACTTCGCGTGGCTTTAAGCGTTTACCATCTGCAAACAGCCATTCTACCCAGCGCGCTCCTACAGCCATCAGAGCTAAATCCTGATCAATAACCGGCGCGATGTCAGGACGCAGAACTTTTACTGCAACCTTTTGACCGATACCGCCGGCCTCATTGAATAAATAGGCTTCATGAACTTGAGCAATAGATGCACTGGCTACCGGCTGCGGATTAAAGCGGGCGTAAATTTCTGCCAGCGGCCTGCCCAGCTCAGTTTCAATCACCCGGATTGCCACATCACTGGCAAATGGCGGCACCCTGTCCTGCAGTAAGGCCAGCTCACGCGCGTAATCAGCAGGGATTAAATCCGGCCGGGTGGATAATACCTGACCAAATTTAACAAAAATCGGACCCAGACCTTCCAAAGCCAGACGCAACCGTACCGCTGCATCCAACTGCCGGTATTTGCGTCCGCGCGGCAGTAAACGTATCAGCCTTTGCAGCCATGACGGATGTACATGCTGCTGAACCAGATCCAGCAGACCATATACATACACCGTATGGATAATTACCCAAATTCGTTTAGGCCAACACCACATGCACGCAGCTCCGGTTTGTCCGAATAAAACGACTATTGTACGGGATTTTAACCATTTTTACCGAGCAATCGCTGCGCACAGCGTCATCACACTGTTTTAGCATTCTTTTCAGTCAGCTGTATTGCACCATCAACCTTACCCGGCATAAAGACATAAGCGCGGCCGAAGCCAGTTACAAGGCGAGCCTTTTCCAGTTGCAGACGAAACAGCATGAAATCCGGCAATTCAGACAGCACATCTACTGTATTGCCCAGTTTTGTTTTCATTGCCTGTAAAGCGGCAATGCCATCAGCTGTGTTTTTTTCAATTACCGTAACCGATACCGTATAATTCAGCCGGGCACGGGCAAAAATATTGCGTGCCGAAGCTTCATCTTCAATCAGCATCACACTGGCCTGCTCCTGTTGCTGCAAATTCTGTGTATGCGGTGCCAGACCGGATAATAAGATATACAGACAACCATCATATTCAGCAAAAGGCGCATAGCTTGCCTGAGGGGTACCATCCTGTGCTACCGTAGCCAGAACCAGAGAATTTAATTGCTGTAAACGTGTTACAGCAGCCTGAAGCTCAGCGACATTCTGTTGCTCACTCATACACTCATTCCTGTATCAGATTAACAATAACCAAAATTAATGATAATAATTTCCATCTGAAAATTCAAATTCCATTTGACCGTCATACCATTATTTATCATCGGCGAGGCATCATTATCAAACATACCGGGCACGGAAAAAAAGATGAACACAAATAAATCATCAAATCAGAATGCCATTAAAATCAATAAAATCGGTAATTATTTACCCGTATCAGAGTATTAATAACAATATAATAAGCTTTCACAGGCCAAAAATTAGGTAAAATTACCTTTCAGACATTATTCAGACTGAATTTAATCAATCAGCAGTGGTTAGTTACATGAGTACTCAGCATAATCCGGCAGCCAGTCAGCCTCAGAAGCGTTCCGGTCAGTTTAAACAGCGACTGCTTAAACTGATTTTATTTTGCGGCTTCTTTATTTTATTTATTTTCCTGCTTGCCGGTCAGGACAGCAGAACTGCGGCCAATCACAAACCATGGCACCGCGATCTGACTATTGCAGCCTTTGAACCGGACGGCTCATTTCTTGCCCTGCCCTATTCTTACGTTCAGCAGTACACACTGGCCAATACCACTTTTCTGGCTAAAAAGCCTGACGGCAGCAAACAGAAAAATGATAACGATACCTTTAGTTATAAAGTTATTGAACAAAACGCACAACAACAGCTGATACGAACCAGCCTGCGTACATCACGCAGCATTACCATTGCCACCTATCAGGCTACCGCCGGTACAGTCACACCGATAAAATCAACGGTATATACAATAGATCAGATATCAATGGCTGCCGTTCTGGCATTAGTCAGCGTCTTGCTCCTGCAATTGATATATCGTTTTATTCGTCGACGTACTGTCAGAAAAAGGGCAAACTAATTTCTCAGTACCATCAATTTTCTGATTCATTCCAATACAAAAAAGCCACCTGCAACAGGTGGCTACATCAATTATCCAGATAGCAGAATTATTCCGGCTGTATCAACCCGTTTGTAGCCGGCACTTCCGCCACAACAGGTTGTTCAGCCTGCTGTTTTGCCAGTAATTCATGCTTCACATCCAAATAACGCTGTATGGTCTGCACCAGCTCCTGCGTACCCTCACGTGCCAGTCCACTGATTTGAAATACCCGCGGGGTTGTCAGATCAAATTCAAACTGATCATCCGGCTGCGGGTAATCCCAGCCAATATCTGCCAGAAACTGAGCCACACGTTCGGCACGCTCATCATCAGCCAGCATATCAATTTTATTCAACACCAGCCAACGCGGTTTATCATGCAAAGCCTCATCATAACGGCGTAACTCTTCAATAATCGCCAGCGCCTCTGCTGCCGGTTCCACACCTTCATCGAAAGGAGCCAGATCCACCACATGCAGCAGCAAACCGGTACGCGACAAATGTTTCAGAAACCGGTGCCCCAAACCGGCACCTTCAGCAGCACCTTCAATCAACCCAGGGATATCAGCCATAACAAAACTGTGATTGTCATCACTGCGTACTACCCCCAGATTAGGATGCAACGTTGTAAACGGATAATCAGCCACTTTTGGCCGTGCAGCCGAAACTGCACTAATCAGCGTAGATTTCCCTGCATTCGGCATACCGAGCAAACCCACATCTGCCAGTACTTTTAGCTCCAGCAACAAACTACGCGCCTCACCTTCTTCACCGGGTGTGGCCTGCTTAGGAGCACGGTTTACTGATGATTTAAAATGAATATTACCTAAGCCACCCTTACCGCCTTTAGCCAGACATACCCTCTGACCATGATGAGTTAAATCCGCCACAACCTGTTCCGTATCAACATCACGAATCAGCGTACCTACCGGCATTCTCAACTCAATATCATCAGCTCCGCGACCATAACGGTCTGAACCATGACCTTTTTCACCGTTTTTAGCCTGATAGCGTTTAACAAAACGATACTCCACCAGGGTATTAATATTTTCATCGGCTACAGCCCAGACACTGCCGCCTCTGCCGCCATCACCGCCATCGGGGCCGCCCTTAGGCACAAATTTTTCGCGGCGGAAGCTGGCCGCACCATTGCCGCCGCGGCCGGCAACTACCTCGATTTTTGCTTCATCAATAAACTTCATATCATTCTCAGTTTGCAATATTTATGCCGGGCAACCAGTCTCAGTAATACCCTTGTGAACACCTCATAGCATGATTATAGCCAAAGTACAGAATATCTGTGCTGCCTCTTCACACCAGCTGACCTGATAACAAAAAAGCCCTGCCAGACAAGGCAGGGCTTAACATCAGTAAAAACTTACTCGTCTGCGCCGGTATACGGACGCACACTTACGGTTTTACGGTTCAGCGCGCCCTTAACGGCAAATTCCACATAACCATCCACTTTAGCGAACAGAGTGTGGTCTTTACCCATACCTACATTTTCACCCGCGTGAAAACGGGTACCGCGCTGACGAACAATAATTGAACCAGCCGGAATCAGCTCATTACCAAAGGCTTTAACGCCCAGGCGTTTGGCTTCTGAATCACGACCGTTGCGGGAGCTACCGCCTGCTTTTTTGTGTGCCATTCTGTTATTCCTTCACTCAATTAGGCAATCGCCACGATTTCAATCTGGGTAAAATTCTGGCGGTGACCCTGACGTTTCTGATAGTGTTTACGACGACGCATTTTAAAAATACGTACTTTATCGTGACGGCCATGTGCAACCACTTTAGCGGTTACTTTAGCGCCCTCAATAAAAGGCATGCCCACTTTCACCGCTTCACCGTCAGCAATCATCAAAACTTCATTCAGTTCGATCTGGCTGTCGAGTTCTGCTGGTATCTGTTCTACTTTTAATTTTTCGCCAACGGCAACTTTATATTGTTTACCGCCGGTTTTTACGACCGCGTACATACTCAACTCCAATAGGAATTCAATTAAAAAACAAAAATTAAATTTCCGCAAAAAACGGAATTTGCGATTATATCAACGCATGATTTTACTGTCAAAACAATAATAAATATCTCATGGCATATATAGCTCAGATTAGTTAAGTCAATTAAAAATTAAGCCCTGCCGAAAGCTATTTATAGTGTCGCCGGGCATATGCAAGACTCGTTACATTCACAGACTGGTTACAGCCAAAGCAAGCCGCTCAAACTATGACATTAGATGTCTTAGATGGCGTATTAACTGCTGTCACTCAACAATCATTAGAGGAAATAATAAAAAACAGCATAACCATTCCCTTAAATATGACAAATACCGGTTTTACCTTACCGGATAATCACCAACCGGTTACTCACTATCATAATGCTTTATCGCAGCCACTCCCCATGCCAAGCCCTTATTGCATGCAATTAGATGAATCTTGGAATAACTGGATTTTATCCTATAATCCGAAACGCATATTTAATCCTGAAACCTATCATTCAGGCAGTTCCGGCACGGTTGGTAATCCACCTGATTTTATGCAATTTATTTTAGCATTAACTTCTTTAAATAATGCTTTAAGTTCCGCTAAATGAATGGATAAAATGGCGAAGTACTACATAACTGATTTATATTAATAATTTACCATACCCAGACTTGAGCTGAATTATTCATTGTCATAAAATTTGCTCTCCGGTCTACCGTACAAACACACAAAAATACTTTACAAGTATTGCAGCATAACTGCTAACCAGCTGCCGGATATACTACCATTTCTGACGGATGCACCGCTTTGAGCATAGAATTTCTGTTCCGGCCTGTGTATATATCAGCATAATTTACCTGACCGATTCACATTTGCATCTTTATTAACCCAATCTAACTTTTCTCATTTCCCAAATGAATTTCAAGTATAATAATACACAAAAGTGCCCGGCAGTTTCGGGGACACATGGCTAAAACACATCATCATTACCAGTTGCAGAAACACTAAACACATGCTTGAGAACCTGCCTTATTTCCAGAAACACCTGCCTGAAGACTTAAACCGTGTTAATGCGGTAATCAACCGTGCTGTTGAATCCGAAGTTGTCCTGATTTCACAAATAGGCCAGTATATTATCAGTGCCGGCGGTAAACGCCTGCGCCCGATAATTACCATCCTTGCCGGCAAAGCTCTGGGCTATACAGAAGACCCGCTTTTTTCACTGGCCGCCATGGTGGAATTTATCCATACCTCCACATTGCTGCACGACGATGTAGTGGATGAAAGCGACCTGCGCCGCGGCCGGGAAACTGCGAATAATCTGTTTGGCAATGCCGCTGCTGTACTGGTGGGCGATTTTCTCTACACACGAGCCTTCCAGCTGATGGTTGGCTCCGGCAGCCTGCGTATTCTCGAAGTGATGGCAGAAGCCACCAATATCATTGCTGAAGGTGAAGTCATGCAGCTGATGAATATTGGTAATATTGATGTCACTGAAGAACAGTATTTACAGGTAATCGAATACAAAACCGCCAAACTTTTTCAGGCAGCGGCACAGGTAGGTGCCATACTTGCCAAGGCTACAGAACAACAGGAACTGGCTTTAAAATATTACGGTACATATCTGGGCTCAGCTTTCCAGATTATCGATGATGTACTGGATTATGCCGGTGATGTAGAAACCATTGGTAAAAATGTCGGCGACGATCTGGCTGAGGGCAAACCTACCCTGCCGCTAATTTACCTGCTTAATCAGGGCAGTGCTGCGGCCAAAGCCGATGTACGCCATGCTCTGGAACACGCCGACCGCAGCTATTTCAACAAAATTCACGATCACGTAATCAACTCTGATGCACTGGCTTATTGCACTATGCAGGCAAAAAAAGCCGTAGATGCCGCAATTAACTGCCTGAATGAGTTACCGGTTAATGAAACCACCCAGGCTATGCGAGATTTAGCCTTGGCATCTTTAGCCCGAATCTCTTAAAATAGCGGGCTATGGCAGATTTCAGCCATAGCCCTGTTTTTAAAAAGTCTCGCCGTAGTTCAACGGATAGAACACATGCCTCCTAAGCGTGCGATACAGGTTCGATTCCTGTCGGCGGGACCACTTATCAGACTTAACTGCGCAAGCTTTTAATCATCAGTTTTCTTCCTGATAATAAATCTTATAAAACTTACGTCCGTCTTCATCCCGTCCTTTTTCAATCATATCTTTACCACCGTGGATATAGATATGAAAATTTTTATCCAGCTTCACCACGCTTTTAAAATATTTCTCCTGCTTTTTTACCGCTTTGGGAGAAATAGCAAAGCTTTTAACCGGTTCTAATTGATTTTCCTGCGCATAATTCTGGCTGAAATCCTGATATTGCTGAATCAGATCATCATTTGCAAAAACCCGCTGCTCAAACTCCTGCAAATCAAACTGCTCATTATTTTTAAAATAATCAACAGACCTGTTCAGCAAACCGATTTTTTCTGATTTACTCTCCTCATCATCAGCATCCATGGTCTGAGCAATAAATTGCTTGGCTGTTTCCATAATCTGAGTAGTCTGATGATATTCATTATTAACAGGTCTGATACTTAAAAAATCTTCAGTCCAGTATTTGGCCTCTGCATGTTTGTTGGTATTATCCACAACAGCAACCAGATAGCCCTGCTCTGAATGCAGATTAAAAATCAGACAGCCTTTATCCAGCTTCTGGATGCTTAATCCTTCAATATCAGCTAAATCATAACCATTCTGCCGGTCTTCAACTTTCAGAATTTTTTGCTTGTTTTCTGATTTAAAGATGCCAATACAATCCACTACTTCATCATCTACTGTACAGTCGGCAAGATAAAATACGCCCAATTCACCGGGCTTAATTTGCGGATGATTACTTTTATCATACAGATAACGCCCCATGTTTTTAGACTGATTAATAAAATCATCAATATCTGTATGCTCAAACATGGCTTTGATAATGGTATAAACCGGATTGAGCTCTAAATCAGGAAAAAAATGAAACTGATACAACTCATCAAATTTAAAATTGGAAGTAATTAATTTATTAAGTGTTTCTTCCACATTTTCATAATTACTTAATTTATCACACAGCCGCACACCATCCGCAGTACTTTTATTGCCAATACTGTGTATGATCAATCTACTAATATTTCCAAGAACAAATTTCGGCATAGATTCAAACATTCTTATAATCAATAAACAAAATTAATAAGCGCTGGTTATACCCGCGCTTATTTGCTTTTTACCAAGCTTTTCTGGATAACAAGAAAAAAAGTATTAACGCGAGGAGAACAAAAATAGCACCAACCAACCCAATATAATGAGTTGACAGTTTCACTAATACCTGGCTGCCGACAAAGGCTCCTCCACCGATACCTATATTATAAATGCCTGAATAAACAGATGTGGCAATGTCAGTCGCATCAGGGGCTGCATCAATCACTTTACTTTGCATTACCATACCAATAATAGTAATGGCTAATCCCCATATCACGCCTTGTATCATCGCGGTGTAGAGACTAAAGGAGCTAAAATAGAGTGATAATAAGCACGCCATCAATAATATCACGGGGACAACTAATATCGCTGTCGGATATTTACATGCGTATCGAGTAAAAATAACACTACCAATCATGCCCGAAAATCCAATAACCAATAAGAGATGGACAACAATTTCCTGACTGAATCCGCCCACTTTCATCATAAATGGCGTGATGTATGTATAGGCAGTAAAATGCCCTGTGATAATAATAGCCGTTAATAAGTAAATATTGAGTAAGGCCGGGCGTTTTAACACTTTTGGCAGATTTTTGATTGAAATGGTATTTATACTAGGAACTTTAGGAAGTAAGTAAATCAATAAAACTAAAATACCAAAGGCAATGCCACCAATACATAAAAACGTGACACGCCAACCGACTAATTCCCCTATTTTGGTACCAATAGGAATTCCGAGCACCGTTGCCATTGATGTGCCAACTACGATAAAACTCATTGCTTTGGCTTTTTTGCCATTCGGCGCCAATTGAACAGCTAAAGGCGTGGTAATAGCCCAAAATACAGCATGTGCACAAGCGATACCAATACGAGCTGTCATTAAGCTATAAAAATTCCAGGCAAAGCCAGCTAATAAGTGGCTGCCGATAAATAAACAAAACAGCAAAATAAGGAGTTTACGACGCTCCATTCTGGATGTTAATACGGTTAAGGGTAAGGATAGTAATGATACTGCCCATGCATATATCGTTAATAATAACCCTGCATGAGCGACATCCATCGAAAAGCTTTCTGCAATATTAGGCAGTAAACCAACCGGTACAAATTCGGTGGTATTGAAAATAAATCCGGCAAAAGCTAAACAAAGAATCGACGACCATATCTGAGAGCGCTTTTTAGCATTGTTCATGATTTTACTTAACGACGGGATAAATTAATTGTTGGTAATTATAACTGGAGATTAACCATTAAAAGCTCAATTGGTATGCTAGTATTAACGCCACCAATCAACTTATCAATTAATTAAAATTCAGTAATTTATCCTAATCACTTAGTAATACATAATTTTTAAAATTGTTGGAAACAAATTTTGTTGTCAATAACTATTGAATCAATAAAGGAATTAATTAGATTAAATATTATTTTTAACATTAAAAATAATATTTATTTACACTAAATAAAGAAAGCAGTTTAAAGAGTTTCAAGTGAGCTAATATAATTGAGAGGAAGGTCATATATTAGCTCCTTTGTGCTATTATGATGTTAATTGACTACGCACATATGCAACCATATCTTTAGGAAAATAAATAAAGCGGTGCAGAGGTCTATCGTCAATATTTTTTTATGCTACCGCTGCTGCTTCAAAACACCAATAGCCAACAAAAAGAACAGCAATCATGTGAATTTTTTTGTTGATTTAGTTGTGGCTCTAGCACTTATGCTCAACTCTTACGAACTGCCGTCGGCAGGGTAGCTTTTCTTATTATTTCTTGCTGGAGCTGAAAAGGTAAACTTAGTTCGGCATACATTAGCATATTTACGGTAAAGTTCTTTGATAGGAATGCCAGCTTCAGCTTCTTTTAAAATGGAAATTCTCTTTGAAAATACCATTGAAAATGTTCTATTTTCTTGTTATACCATTTTAGGAAATAGTTACATTCGATTCTTATTAGCCGGAAAGTAAAATCAAGCTTTTCTAAATTTTCAAATAATCTTTTACCTCAATAAAAATATTTAAATTAAATAAAAATTTAAAATAAACTATGCAATGCTATTTATTCGGATCAGCACAATATAGAGAATCAATAAACGAAGGGAATTCAAACTGATCCATTTGTCTAAATAAATTTCCTAAAAATTCAGGATTGTCATTATAATCCTGGCTATTGAGCATCTGTGTAAAGAAATTACCAATTTTTTTTCTTCTATTAACTAAATTAATTTCATTCAAATTGAAAACTCTTATTGTTTCTCCTGCTTTATGTGCATCTCTACAATTTAAATCTGACCTAACCCTAATTTTCCCATTCAATATGTAAGTAAAATATTGTTTTGGATTATAAGTTTCAATATCAGGTTTTATTAGATGATTTACATCATAATTCTCTGTTTTAGAATTATCTTTATGTTTCCCACAAGTATTTTTATCGTTACAGGAAAGAAAAAGATTATTCCATTCCAATTCATTCTTGGGAAATTGATGACGGCATTTAAAATGTTCTACATGATAGTTTTTTTCTTCTTTTCTTAATTTACATTCACAATAAGCACATAATTCTTCCTGCATGCTATAGAGCTCTTCTGCAATTATGTTATAAGTATCGTGATCATTTCTTTTCAATTCATTCCATGAAGAATATTTTTTTCTAGCGCTTTCCAACGCTTGCGGTTCCCGAGTACGCTGTATATATTTCATAATCAATTATATTTTATCTGAATTTATTTTTCGCAATCAGTTTTCTAAATTGAATTAATCTATCACAATTTAACATTTCTGGATGTTTATCCCCAAAATGTTTTTTTAGGCTATCGTACAATAGCTCTGCCTCAGGGGTATTATATTTATCTTCTTGTATATACTGTTGTAATTTATTTAAATCATTAGATTCCTTTACATCAGGAATAGAGTATGTTCCCATAATTCTTTCCAAAATATCAGAGCTCATTACTCCTCTTGTTTGCAATTCTGGCTGCTGCACATCATAATCATCATTAGCTAATTCTATTAATTGTCTAATTTGCCTTTTATAAACAGTTGAAAGTACCTGCGGGCTATGTGTTGTGACAATAAATTGAATGTTAGGAAAAATTTTAGTTAGATTAATTAGTATTTGCTGCTGCCATTTAGGATGTAAATGTAATTCTATCTCATCAATAAGTACAATACCTTGACCATTTAATGGATTTTCTAGATTAGGATTCAGAACTAACAGACGATAAGTTAAATCTGCAACTATACCTAAAAATGTTCTTTGACCATCAGATAATTGATTAATATTGATTTTTTTTTCATTTATATGCACATAGATTTCATCGACACCAGATGATATATCTACATATATCTCTTTTATTTCTGGTATACATTCAGTTATGGCTTTTTGTAATGTTTTAATCTTATCTAGTGCATTATTTTTTTCTGCGTTTAAGTTTACATCATCAACTTGAAAGTGTTCTTCTAACAGACTCAATAAAGAAGTTGCATTCTGACCTTGTTTATGTAGAATTAGTTTAATTTTTTTTTCTAAAAGACCGTTTGCATCATTTGAATGGATATTTTTTCCTTTTTTGTACAAATAAATAAACCATTGTTTAAAATCAATAAATTTAATTTCATTTTTTAAACATTGATTATAAACATCAAATCGATTTTCTCGATCTTTTATTTGTTCTGAAGTACGGTCAAATTCTCCTATAAACCGTTTAGCTGAATAAAATATAAATAATGGCAAATTAATTAATTGCTGGTTATTGATAACCCGCCATATACCAGCTAAAAACTTTAAATCGCTGACTGAGCTATCCTTTTTCTCACTCATTCCTTTAATTGCTCGCGCAATGGAGCCACTACACCGTTGTTCTCCAAATTTAAAATTAGTTTGTATTTCTCCATAATCTTCTGCTTCATTTTTAATATCACTATAACCAATTCGGTCACCATTAGCATTTTCTTTAATTAAACCTGCCACAATCCAACTTAAAGATTTTGCTATACATTCTAAAATGGTAGTTTTACCAGAGCCATTTTCTCCAATTATGACGGTTAAATCCCGTTCAAATTTTGTTTTAAAAGAATGAAATTTTCTTATATCTTTTAAAACCAAAGAATCTAAAATAAATTGATTTTTAGGGCTTATATAATCATTAGTATTATCATGTTTTTGTGTTGTGGTTTCTAAAAATTCAACACATTTCTGAAAATAATAATTTTTTTTCTCAATTAAATCAGATGATTTAGATAGTAATGATAGCTCATATAATTGGAAAGTGGAAAATATATTTCCATTCTCAGAATTTTGTTTCAAATTTCGTAAAGAACTAGTATTACCCATACTTTGCATACCTATTCCTTCATAATATTTTTTAGTACTTCATAACCATATTTATGCGCTAGTGAATGTATAAAACTAATTTCTACACTCTTACAAAAATTCAATAAACCTTTCAAATATTGTATATCGTCCTTTTCTAACTGTGTATATTTATATTGATGTACTAATGCTCGTATATATCTTTTTCTTTGTCTTCCTAGAGATAATTTATTATCATTTGTAATAGTAATACCAGTTATATGCCTATTATGTGCTTTGGAAGAAAAGATTGTTTTCGAGTTATTTACCCTCAATTTATTATTAAATAGATTTTTTAAATTTTTATTTACTTCAGCTGGGATTGTATAAAGTATATTCTTTTTATTTGTTGAAAATGTTAAGTCATCTGCATAACGGGTATAATTAACTTCAATACACACGCAATATTCTTTTATTAATTCATCAAATCGATACATAACAAAATTTGAAATTAAAGGTGAACTAGGCGCGCCAATACTTAAAATCAAATTTTCCTGTTTTGTTTTTTTTATATTGGGATCCCAAAACAAAAGTCTAGAAAATAATAATTTTTCATCTTTATCTAACATATCTGAATTGGCACTTTCCCACTCACTCCAGAATAAATCAGGGGTAATAGAATTGAAAAAATTCTCAAAATCCATTTTTAATAAGTAGGAATTATTTCTATGAATTTCTGCATTTTTTTGAATGTTTTTGTTTTTCTGATAAGCCATAGCACAATCATGTACTGGTAAGTATTGGGTAAAAAGATTAGTAAATTGACGCTGATATTCTTTTAATTGTTTAGTAGGCTGTGCAATTGTTCTATAGCCATAAGTTCGTTTAAGTATTTTGTAAACTTTATACATTTTAGGAGCGTTTAGCAGAAATTCTTGCAGATTTTCAACAGATAAATCCAGACTTTTTGCATATTTAGTTATATTTTTCATTTTCACGCACCTAATATAAATAAGTACAAAAAGCCCATAAGCAATAATACTCTGGGCTTTTAATCTTTACTAAAGGAAGCGAAATAAACAGTTTCGAATGAGAAACTGGTTATTTCGCAACCAAATCCACACAATAAATTTGAGTCCGGCTAAACACCAGACTAGACAATAAAGTCTGTAACGCTAAAGATTAAATTTATAATATATATATTGTTATATTTTATCAACTATTTTTAAGCTTCTCTCAATTATTTCTTTATTTAATCAGAAATATATGTATTAGTTTATAAGACAAATTTGTAGCAGAAAGACATAATTTGTTAAAGTAAGGGTTAGAAGGTTTTATATAACATATACTTTATTAAAAAATTCTTTAATCTTTAAAAGCTATAAAAGTTAATTTATTCCTGTGTAAAAACTAAATTTCATAATAAGGAAATTTCATATGGCTTCTAGCCCAACACTACTCCCCATCACCGAAATTGCCCGCAACAGCAGCATTCCCGAACAATACCTTATTCCTTACGGCCATGAAGTAGCCAAAGTAGATTTGAAGGTGATTCAGCCGGATAGCAAACAGGGCAAGCTGGTGCTGGTGTCGGCCATTACGCCAACACCACTGGGAGAAGGTAAAACAGTAACCACTATCGGGCTGAGTCAGGGGCTGAATTTTATCGGTAAGAAAGCGATTGCCTGTATTCGCCAGCCCAGTCTGGGGCCGGTATTCGGGGTAAAAGGCGGGGCAGCCGGCGGCGGTAAGGCACAGGTTTTGCCGATGGAAAAGCTGAATCTGCATTTAACCGGTGATATTCACGCTATTACAGCGGCTCATGATCTCGCCTCTGCAGCACTGGATGCACGCTTATACCATGAAGAACATCTGGGCGAGGAGTTTACGGCACAAACCAAGCTGCCGCGGCTGAATATTGATAAAAACCGGATTGTCTGGAAACGGGTAATCGACCACAACGACCGTGCATTGCGCCGGATTAAAGTAGGTGTGGGCGGTGGTGTTAATGGTGTGGAGCGTGAAGACGGATTTGAGATTTCTGCTGCGTCCGAATTAATGGCGATTCTGGCGCTGGCGACGGATTTACAGGATATGCGCCAGCGTATCGGGCAGATTATTCTGGCTTATGATACTCAGGGCAATCCGGTTACGGCAGAAAAACTTCAGGTAGCCGGTGCGATGACGGTGTTACTGAAAGATGCGATTAATCCGAACCTGATGCAGACAGCAGAACAGACCCCTGTACTGATTCATGCAGGACCGTTTGCCAATATTGCTCATGGCAATTCTTCAGTGCTGGCGGATATGGTCGGTCTGCAAGTGGCGGATTATGTGGTAACAGAAGCTGGTTTCGGCTCTGATATGGGCATGGAGAAATTCTTTAATATTAAATATCGCCAGACCGGGGTGGCGCCTTCATGCGTTGTATTGGTAGCCACGGTACGCAGTCTGAAATCGAATAGCGGCCGGTTTAATATTAAGCCGGGTCAGCCGTTACCGGCAGAAGTTACTCAGTGTAATGTTGAGCTGCTGGCTGAAGGCAGTGCTAATCTGGGCTGGCACATTCAGAATGCGAAAAGCTATGGCCTGCCTGTGATTGTGGCTATTAACCGCTTCCCGTACGACCATCAGGAAGAGCTGGATTTTGTACGCCAGTATGCGCTGGAACACGGTGCCTGCGCATGTGAAATCAGTGATGCGTTTACTCAGGGTGGTGCGGGTACTCAGGCTCTGGCTCAGCATGTGGTCGCTGCCTGCAATCAGGAAAATTCGGTTACTCTGCCCTATGCTGACAATATGCCGCTGCCGGAAAAAATTCAGACCATGGTGAAGAAATACGGAGCACGTCAGGCTAATCTGTCGGCACAGGCTATGCAGAATATTGAAGAAATCAAACTGCTAAAGCTTGATCATTTACCGTTATGCATGGTTAAAACACCATTATCTATCAGTGCAGACCCGAATCTGAAAAATGTTCCGACAGATTTTGATGTTGAAATTGCCCGTTTACAGGTATCGGCCGGTGCGGGCTTTATCCGTGTATATGCGGGTAATGTGATGACTATGCCGGGGCTGGGTACTCTGCCTGCTTATCAACAGATTGATATTGATGCTGAAGGTAATATTGTCGGTTTACATTAAAATTTAACAGAGCCGCCGGTCGGTTGCCGTCTGAGTGAAAATTCATGCTTATGCCACAAGAGTTTTATGCTTTTGTGGCATTTTTATGTATATTAGTCTGAATTCAGCAGCCATGAACATCTGAGCCTTGGATAAAGATTATGGCTTATGACCAAAAGCTGGCTGCAATACCGATTATAAGGTTAAGATTAATTCAGCGCGGCTTATATGGTATTTTTCTGATTATTATTTATGTTTAGATTATAAATTATAGTTGTTATTATTAATTTTAAAGTTGAAAATCATTAAATATAAATTTAAAAATTAATTTATTTATCTATACATTAAATTATCAAGTGTTATTTATCATTTAAATTAATATTTTTTAAGTTTTATATTACAAATGTATTTTCAATATGCTTTTTTTAATCTAAAATTATAAAAAGCTTACCGATTATTCTGATAAGTCTAACCGGTAAGCCACAATTCAAATTTCCGTATGTCTGTTGTGTTTTATTTATTCCGTTTAAACCAGAGGTTGCAGTAATGCATCGAATGCATCCACAAACTGTTGTAAGCCTTCTTGCTGCAAGCGCACTGCGAGGGATTCAAGATTAATACCCAGCTTCTGAATTTCAATCAGTACGTTTTTAGCCTGCTGCACATTCTGTGTCAGTGTGGCATTAGCATGTCCATGATCGATAAAGGCATTAAGCGTGTTGGTTGGTACGGTATTAATGGTGTCAGCACCAATAATATTTTCTACATAGCAAACATCGGAATACGCCGGATTTTTAGTCCCTGTGGATGCCCATAGCAAACGCAGTGGTGCTGCCTGCTGTGCTGCCAGATCGGTAAATTCATGGCTCTGGATAAATTCCTGCCATTCAGCATAAGCTGTTTTGGCCAGTGCAATGGCGGTTTTACCCTGCAAAGATTCCGGCAGAGTAATGTCCAGAGCGCTGTCAATGCGGGACAGGAAAAAGCTGGCGACTACCTGAATACGGTTAACCGGCAGATTTTGTGCCAGACGCTGGCGAATGCCGGCAGCGTGTGCCTGCCATGCTTTGCTAAGCTGGGTTTTAGAAAACAACAGGGTCAGGTTAACATTAATGCCCTGTGCAACCAGTGTGGTTAATGCCTGTATTCCGCTGTCTGTTGCTGGTACTTTTATCATGACATTGAGCCGGTTAAGAACTTCCCATAGTCGCTGGGCTTCGGTAACGGTAGCATGAGCATCATCGGCCAGATCTGGCGCCACTTCAAGGCTAACAAATCCGGCTTTACCCTGACTGCGTTCATACAAGGGCAGACAGACATCACATGCAGCCTGTACATCGGCTACGGCCAGTTGTTCATAACGCTGTTTGGGGGACAGTGGCTGTTGTTTTAGCTGGTTAATTTCATTCTGATAAAGTGTATCGCTGGCAAAGGCTTTTTGAAAAATGGCCGGATTGGAAGTCACGCCACTGATACCCGCCTCAAGCATGTGTGCCAGTTCACCTGACTGAATCAGGTTCCTGGAAAGATTATCCAGCCAGATTTGCTGCCCCAATGTATTGACTTGTGCTAATACGGCCATATTATTTCCTTATAGTAAATATACGTTAGATATGTTTTATTAAGGTTAATCAATCGATTAAACTGGTTATTCATGAATTATGGATTACTCTAACGAGGATGGTGTAATTTGACAAGTTCCGAAGCAAACAAAATAACCGGTATCAGGTTATAATCCGGTTAAATTTATTGTGTTTTCGTTTGCTTATTATTACTGCTGATGATGTTATGAATTTACAGGATAAATATTTAGGCTGGGGTAAAGAAGTTTTTGCTATTGAAGAGCAGTCGATACGTGAAGTTGCCAATAGTCTGGATGAGCATTTTGCTGAGGCGGTAACCACCATTCTCGACTGCTGCGGACGGGTGATTATCACCGGTATGGGCAAAAGCGGGCATATCGGGCGTAAGATTGCCGCTTCGATGGCGTCTACCGGCACACCGGCTTATTTTGTACATCCGGCTGAAGCAGGACACGGCGATCTGGGTATGATTGTTGATGGCGATGTGCTAATAGCATTATCCAATTCTGGTGAAAGCGAGGAAATTCTGGCGCTGATACCGGCCATCAAACGTAAGCATGTGCAGTTGATTTGTATAACTGGTAAAACCAGTTCAAGCATGGCGAAACATGCGGATATCCATTTATGCGCACATGTATCACAGGAGGCCTGTCCGTTAGGGCTGGCTCCAACATCCAGTACGACGGCGGTAATGGTATTGGGTGATGCACTTACAGTGGCACTGCTGCGTGCACGCCAGTTTACACCTGAGGATTTTGCGCTGAGCCATCCTGCCGGCAGTTTGGGTAAACGCCTGTTATTAACAGTGGCTGATGTTATGCATGGCGACCAAGATATGCCTCTGGTACAGGAAGATACGCCTTTGCGTGAAGCCATTGTTACTATGAGTGAAAAAGGTTTGGGAATGCTGCTGGTAGTCAATACTGCCGGAGAGCTTTGCGGTTTATTTACAGACGGTGATTTACGCCGTTTATTTCAGGATAACCAGCAATTAAAGGAATGGCTGATGGTCGATGTAATGGGACATACCCCTAAAACCATCACTGCCGGCCGGCTAGCGACGGAAGCCCTGAAAATCATGCAGGAGAATCATGTAAACGGGCTGGCAGTAATTGATGCAAATAATCGTCCGGTTGGTGCACTGAATATGCATGATTTATTACAGGCACGGATTGTTTAAATGCGTGAGAATGTTATGACTGAGGAATGCCGATGAATACGATGATGTCTGCCAGTGCGGTGGTTGAAGCTGCCCGGAAAATCAGGCTGTTTATTATGGATGTAGACGGTGTACTGACTGACGGTCGTATTTTTATCCGTGATAACGGCGAGGAAATCAAAGCGTTCCATACACTTGACGGCCACGGATTGAAGATGTTGCACCGCCACGGCATTCAAACGGCAATTATTACCGGACGCGATGCACCTTCTGTCGGTATCCGGGTACAGCAGCTTGGCATCGGATATTATTTTAAAGGTATTTCGGATAAACGCAGCTGTTATCGGCAATTATTACAGCAGCTTGGTTTAGATGAGCAGCAATGTGCTTATATCGGCGATGATGTCGTAGACTTACCGGTTATGAAACATTGCGGGCTGGCAGTTGCAGTACCCGGTTCTCATCCTTTGGTGTTACAGCATGCTGATTATGTTACTCGTGCGCCCGGCGGATCCGGTGCAGTACGTGAAGTCTGTGATTTATTACTGGATGCACAGGGCTTTCTGGCTCAGGATATGGCGGAGTATCTGGCATGAATGTGATTCGCAGCCGCAGTAACTGGGCATTTCCGCTGATTCTGGCAGTAGCCCTAGGCGGCATAAGCTTCTGGCTGGACCGGATTACTGATATCAAGACAGTGGAAGTTCCTCTGAATCCGAAAGAGCCTAAATATGTGATTAATTTAATCGACGGTGAACGGTATGATGAGCACGGCCAGTTAAGTGAAACTATTCACGCTACTGCTGCCCGGCAGTTTCCGCAGCAAACTGTTATTTATATTGATAATCCCAATATGGGACTATATAAAAACGGTGCTGAACTTTATCGTATTAAGGCCAATACCGGACAGTACTATACCGACAGCCGCAAGGTAGATTTACTGGGACAGGTAGTCTGGAACAAAAATCCGGTGGGAAATGAACCGGCAGGACAGCTGGAAACCAGTGTATTACATGTTGATACACAAACTCAGGTAATCAAAACTGATGCACAGGTTTCTTACCAGTATGGTATATCTCACGGTACATCACAAGGTTTCGAATACGACAAACAACGCGGCTTTCTGAATTTACCCGCACGCGTAAAGGCAATTATTTATGACCCGCACTCTCATTAACGGCAAAATTTTAGCAGTCTTTTGTCTGCTTGCCGGCAGTATGCATGCATGGGCACTGGAAAGTGACCGGCAGCAACCTATTCAGATTGAAGCCGATCAAGGCTCTCTGGATAAACAGAATCAGACAACCATATTTACCGGTAATGTAAAAATGCGGCAGGGCAGTATGTATATGAATGCAGCCCGTATCACTGCGCATAAGGATAATGCCGGTAACCAGACAATTATTGCTGATGGTAAGCCTGCTACGTTTGGACAACAGCTGGAAAAAGACGGCATGGTAACCGGTCACGGAGATAATGTACATTATGAAAGCCTGAGCGGTATTGTTACGATTACCGGTAATGCTCAGGTAAACCGTGGTGGTGATATGGCACGCGGTGCAGTAATTGTTTATAACACCAATACTGAGGTTTATACCGTTAAAAGCGCGCCTAAAGGCCGGGTACACGTTATTATCCAACCGCAACAGAAAAAGAAATAATCCATACTCATGAATGTAATGCCTACTGTGCCGCCAAGTCAGCTTCGTGTCAGCGGCCTGAAAAAAAGTTTTAAACAGCGTCAGGTAGTTAACGATGTCACACTGGAAGTCAACAGTGGCGAAGTAATCGGACTGCTTGGTCCGAATGGTGCCGGTAAAACCACCAGCTTCTATATGATTGTAGGCCTGATAGCGGCTGATAGCGGCAATATCATGCTAGATGGGCAGGAAATTACTCATCGTCCGGTTTATGAGCGGGCTCGTCTGGGTTTGGGATATCTGCCCCAACAACAATCAATCTTCCGTAAAATGACAGTAGCCCAGAATATCAATGCTATTCTGGAAATTAATTATCCGCCGGAAAAACGAGCCGAACAGCTGGAACTGCTACTGGCCGACCTGCATATTGAGCACTTGCGCAACAATGTTGCACGTTCCCTGTCTGGCGGTGAACAGCGTCGAGTCGAAATTGCGCGGGCACTAGCTATCAATCCACGTTTTATTCTGCTTGATGAACCGTTTGCCGGCGTTGATCCGATAGCATTGATTGATATTCAGAATCTGATTTCTTTCCTGAAACAGCGTGGTATCGGCACACTGATTACTGACCATAATGTACGTGAAACCCTGCGCATCTGTGACCGTGCATATATTATTAATCAGGGTAGTGTACTGGCTTCCGGTGTACCGGAAGAGCTGGTTAATAATGAACAGGTACGCGCTGTTTATCTGGGTGAGCATTTCGAGTATTAACTGCTTATGCAAAGGCCAGCTACTCATCTCCGACTCAGTCTTACAACCCGCCTTAGTCCGAAGCTGCAACAATCGCTACAGGTGTTGCAGCTATCTACGCTGGAATTGCAGGAACTGGTAGCTGGCTGGTTGGCGGATAATCCTTTTCTTGAGGAAGTAGAAAATACATCTGAAGACAGCTTTTCTGATACTCAGTATGTACAGCCGCCACAGCTGGGTATTATGCAAGCCGAAAGTGATGTCTGGGACACGATTGCCGACAATCCTGATATGTATGAATTGCTGCGCCGGCAGGTATGTGAATACGATCTGGATGACGTTACGGCAGCACAGGTGTATTTTCTGATAGAGAATCTGAATGAGCAGGGTTATCTGGACAGCAGTTTAACTGATCTGATAGAAAATGCACCGCTGGAATGGCGGCTGGACGAAACAGAGCTGGCACAGGCGCTGACGATTCTGCAGCAGTTTGAGCCTACTGGTGTTGGTGCTCGGAATTTACAGGAATCCCTGTTACTGCAACTGGATAATCTGTCTGACGAATCTGTCGATAATGATGAAATTCATACCTGCGCGCGCTTACTGATTAGCAAACACTTTGGTCAGTGGCTGAGTACCCATCAGTTTAAACAACTTTGCCGGCAATTGCCCCAGTTTTCTGCAAACACACTTGAAACAGCCTGTAAACTCATTGGCGCACTGAATCCTTATCCCTGTTACGGATTACCTGATCGTAATGGTATTCTGTCTATACGCCCTGATATGGAAGTTTATATCAATAAAAGTGGTAATTGGCAGATACGCCTTCTGCATGATACTTTTCCTCAGCTGAGAATAGAACCCAGTGTCGAAGAGTGGATAGAGCAAAAAAGCACAGAGATGGATACTATGTGTAAAAACAAATGGCAGGAAGCACAAACGTGTCTTCACAGCTTGCAGATGCGTAAAACCACTCTGCAACGTCTGGGCGAATGGATTTTGCAGCAACAGCAGGATTTTTTCAATTTTGGTTCTCTGGCGCTGGCTCCTTTAACTATTAAAGAAACAGCTCAGGCTCTCGAACTGGCAGAGAGTACTGTTTCACGGGCAATCAATCAGAAATACCTGACCTGTTCACAAGGTGTTTTTCCTCTACGCTATTTTTTCAATCAGTCTGTTGCAGCAACGGATGATGGAACAGGTAACAGTCAGACAGCAATTAAATCACTTCTGCAAAGTATAATTAACGGAGAAGACCCGCAACATCCCTATTCTGATACACATTTGGTAAATCAGCTGGCTAAGCAGGGTATTAATCTAGCCCGGCGCACAGTTGCAAAATATCGTGAGGACTTGAAAATTCCTCCGGCGCACCAACGTAAAGTACAGTACAGTAATCATTAATTTTCAGTTAACTTTCATAAAATTTATCCTGTTTTTTCCTAAACCCTTTAAAAAGGATCAGGCTATGAATCTTAAATTTATTGGACAGAATCTTGATGTTACCGCAGCTCTGAAAGACTACACACTGAATAAACTGGAGCGCATTATCCGTCATGCCGATCAGGTCATCAGCGCAACTGTCACTTTCTCTGTATTTAAAGTACAGAAAAAAGCTGAAATTGATTTGCATCTTTCCGGTAAAGATATCCATATTGAATGTCTGGAAAATGATATGTATGCTGCTATCGATTGTCTGATGGATAAACTGGACAGGGCTGTGATTAAATATAAAGAAAAAAGGCAGCCTTCACACCAGACACCCGAAATATGTACTGACACGGATACTGCTACTGAACTTGAATAATCGGCAGATATTTTGAATACATCTGTAAAATGCATTTGTGATTTTGATTGCAGTTTTTTACTAAACTGCTTTGCTAAAGGTATATAATTAACTTTGAAATAATATTTTATTTGTAGTTAAATAGTTTATAGGTAACGTATAAATATTAATTAACACGCAATTCTTTATTCTGAATAGAAAGAGGTATTAACATGAAATCAAGTCTAAAAACACTGGCTTTAATAGCTGCAGTAGCTGCTTCTCTCTCTGCCTGTGCTGATATGACCCCAGCTCAGCGTAATACTGCTGCCGGTGTAGTAGTAGGAGGTGTGGCTGGTAATCTGTTAGGTAAAGATACCGGTGCTACTTTAGGCGGTGCTGCGCTGGGTGGCGTTATCGGTAGCCAGATTCAATAATCAAATTAGTTAACGAAAAAAGCCTGCTGTTATCAGCGGGCTTTTTTATGGCTATCAACCGGATTATTCAGATTCCGGCTGTTCAATTTTACTGATACGTACCCGTTCCAGACGGTGCCCGTCTTTGTTCAATACTTCAAAACGGTAACCGGCATAATCGATGGTATCTCCGACATCCGGAATATCCTGCATTTCTTCCATAATTAATCCGGCTACAGTATGGTACTCAGCGTCTTCCGGTAAAGTAGGCAAATGCAGGTGCTGAGCCAGAATGGCATACTCAAGACTGCCGTCTACAGTAACGCTATGATCGGCATTTTGCTGGATACTGGGTGCATCGGCACGTTCATACTCTTCCGGAAAATCACCGGCAATGGTTTCCATTAAATCTTTCATGCTGACCAGTCCGAGTACAGCGCCAAATTCATCAACTACCAGCGCAATATCAGCACTTCGCGAACGAAACAACTCCATAGCATCTAGTACGGTGCTGCTGTCCGGTAAGACCAGTGGTTGCCGTAATGCAGCCTGAATATTTAATTGCTCTCCGCTTAATAACTGGTTAAGTAAATCTTTTTTATTTACAAATCCCAGTGGCTCATCAATTCCGGCTTTTCCTACTACTACCAGTCGTGAAAATGGTGTGCTTTGTAATTGTTGGCACTGCTGCTCACGTGGCTGAGATAAATCCAGACGTTCAATATCACTGCGCGGTGTCATGACACCCATTATCGGACGTTCGGCCAGAGTAAGCACGCTGCGAATCATGGATTTTTCATTTTCTTCAAAATGTTCGTCATCATCAGTTTGCGTACCATTTTTAGCCAGCTCTTTTTCACGCAGTCCCATCATACCCAGCACGCTGTCAGCGGTACGGTAACGCCAAGAGCGACCAATCATATCGTTACGACGGGTATTCCGGGTAGAAATCTGATTAAATATCTCGATCAGAATAGAGAAAGCAATAGCGGCATACAGATAACCCTTAGGTATTTCAAAGTGTAAACCTTCAGCAATCAGGCTGAACCCTATCATGAGTAAAAAGCCCAGACACAGCATCACTACTGTAGGATGGCGATTTACAAACTCTGTTAATGGTCCGCTTGCCCAAATCATCATTGCCATAGCAATAATTACGGCCAGCATTGCCACTGTAATGTGTTGCACCATGGCGACAGCGGTAATGACTGAATCAAGTGAAAATACCGCGTCAAGCACGACAATTTGTAATACCACACTCCAGAAACTGGCATAAACGGAGACATTGGTAATTGACGCCATAGCAGTATGCCCTTCCAGCCGTTCATGCAACTCAGTTGTTGCCTTATAGAGCAGGAAGAGCCCGCCGCCAAACATAATCAGATCTTTAACTGAAATGGCAAAACCGCTGATATGTACAAATGGCTTGGTCAGGGTAATGATAAAAGACATCAGTGCCAGCATCAGAATGCGGATCAGCACTGCCAGAGACAAACCAGCTATACGGGCATGGTCGCGCTTTTTCGGACTGGCTTTATTCGCCAGTATAGCTACAAATACAAGATTATCGATACCCAGAACGATTTCGAGAATTATCAGGGTAATCAGCCCTACCCATGTGGCCGGTTCTCCTAACCAGCTAAAATCCATTTTCTTTTCCTATGCGTTAAATACAAACAGGCAGCCTGCTACATGAGCAAGGCTGCCTGAAATCAGAGAAAAACACGTCTACATGCAACAATACAACTGCCCGAGACCCCGTCTTCCATCTGAAAGTTTCCTTAAAATAATCTTAATTGCAGTTTAGCAGTATAAAACAAAAAATCAAGTGCCCCTAAGTTAAAATCAGCGTTAACATCAGTAGCTAAATCCGGATTAAGCTTAAAAACATGGTATGCTACTACCTTACTATTTTTTTTATGTATCCATGAATCTGTTTCGTCACGCCTGCTTTTATACTACCGTTAATCATCTGAAAGACCTGCCCGCAACCAGTGCAGAAATTGCTTTTGTCGGCCGCAGCAATGCAGGTAAATCAAGCGCAATCAATACACTGACTAACCATACTCGTCTGGCCTATGTATCCAAAACTCCAGGCCGTACCCAGCACATTAATTTTTTTGAACTGACTAATGGCGGGTTTATGGTGGATTTACCCGGTTATGGTTACGCTCAGGTACCTGAGGCAATTCGCAGACATTGGGTGACACTGCTGGGCGATTACCTGCAGACACGAAAGCAACTGATCGGGCTGATTCTGATTATGGATGCCCGCCATCCTCTTAAAGAGCTGGACAAACAGATGCTTGATTTTTTTGCGGTAACCCAGCGCCCTGTTCATATTCTGCTCTCCAAGGCAGATAAATTATCAAAAAATGATCAGATTAAAACCTTGGCCAGTGTTAAAAAAGCGCTACAACCTTACATTGCCCGCCAGCAAGTTACGGTACAACTGTTCTCCAGTCTGAAAAAGCAAGGTATAGATGAGGTCAGTCAAATTGCCACTGACTGGTTTACCCGGCAAACTAATCTGATAACAGACGCGGAAAAACCAGACCAGAGAACCACAGATTAATAGTTATCTGTTGCACTATGCATCTGCCAGGCTAAAACCATATCGATATTGAAATTTAAATAGTAGCAGTTTACATACAACTACAACGTATTCTTCGGAGAGAACCTGCCAGCCGGATAAGTATAAATAACTTTATCCGTTGGCTACAGGCAACTGATTTTTATTTTTCTGGCGGTTCCTGTTTCTGCCCGGCGTAAATTTAGGCAGTAAAAAATGCATACTTAAACCCTTGGGTTGTTGATTATCTGCATAAATTTTGCCATGGTGACGATCAATGATATGTTTAGTTAACGCCAAGCCTAAACCTGTACCCGGTTTATTAGCACTGCTGTCTGCACGATAAAAAGCAGTAAAAATATGCGGTAACTGATTTTCTGCCACACCGGGTCCATTGTCACTGATATCAACCTGCCATTGCTGTTTACCACCCTCATGCAGATAAACTTTAATTTCACTGCCATCAGGGCTGTAATTAATGGCATTACGCACAACATTATCAAAAGCCCGATATAAATAGCTTTCATTGGCTTTTACCATAGCAGTATCAGGAATATCACACTGCCATGATAAAGTCTGCTGATGCTGCATAGCTATGGACTGATTGTCTTCCACGATTTGCTTGATTAGTGGCACCAAAGACAAAGGTTCCAGCGTAATAGGCAAATCAGAAGTTTCCAGCCGTGACAAGGTAAGCAGTTCACCTACCAGTAAATCCATACGCCCCAGTTCACTTTCCAAACGCTGCAAGTGTTGTTCCTGTTTTTGTGGTTGTACGTGAATCAAACCAATAATCGCTTGCATGCGTGCCAGCGGAGAGCGCATTTCATGTGATACATGGTGCAACAGGTGACGCTCTTTTTCCACAAGCTTCTGCAGTTTATCTGCCATATTGTCAAACTGCACAGCCAGAGAATACAGTTCATCACGACGTTCTGATAGCTGATGAGAAACACGGGTCTGCAAATTCCCGTGAGCCAGACGATCCATCCCGCGCCACAATACGCGGATTGGCTGAGTAATGTTATTAGCCAGTATATAGGCTGTTAATAAACCTACTATAATAATAAAGCTGAGAATGATAAATTCGTGCCAGACTGGTGCAATGGGTAAACCAGGAATAAAAAACGGGCTCGGCGGACGTGGAGTGCGTTCATGGTTCCAGCCGCGAATCATGAAGAGATATTCTTCACCCAGTGAATTATAGGCAATCTGTACGAGTTTTGAGTGCGGATGTGACAAAGCGAACTCATGTGCTTTATCAATATCCTCAGGATCAATAGGGCGCCCTAGTATGTCATTTTTATTGTCACCGGTAATAACATACAGGTTTTCACCACCCGGACTATTCCCCCACTCAACCAGTTGTTCGCGTATACCGGCATCACCACGTGCCTGAAACGCATTCATGGTGCTGCTCAGCAGATTTTCTTCAAAATTGCGCTGTTGTTTAAACCGTGTTTCGGCTAAAGTGTTTTGTACCAGCCAGAATGAAGAACTGGCCACAAAAATGGCACAAACAATTACAGCACAAAAAGTAGCAAAGATACGGGGGAACAGTTTCATAAATCAGAACAGGCTGTTTATTAACAGCCTGTATCCACTGGTTCAGTTTTTTACAAACAGGTAGCCCAGACCACGCACAGTCTGAATCAGACTGGCATTGCCCAGCTTATGACGAATACTGGATATATGAACGTCGATACTGCGATCAAATTTAGCCAGCTTCCGGTCTAGTGCTTCCAGAGACAGTGTTTCTTTGCTAACTACCTGTCCGGCATGACGCATCAGCACTTCCAGCAGATTGAATTCGGTACTGGTCAGCTCCAGTGGTTCTTCTTCAATAGTAACCTGACGTTTAGCCGGATAAAGTACTACACCACTGGCTGCAATACTGTTCGGAATGCCATTCTGGTCATTGTCATGACTTTGATGTGTACGGCGGAGGATAGCATTGATACGAGCCAGCAATTCACGCGGCTGACAAGGTTTCGGCACATAGTCATCCGCACCCATTTCCAAACCGATAATGCGATCAATATCATCGCCTTTGGCGGTTAGCATAATAATCGGAATCTTGCTTTGAACCCGTACCGTTTTCAATACATCTAGACCGTTCATTTTCGGCATCATGGAATCCAGAACCACTACATCATACTGACCGGTTAAAATTTCTTTAACACCGGCTTCACCATCAGCAACGCGGCTGACTTCCAGACCTTCTGCTGTCAGATATTCAGTGAGCAGTTCAGTCAACAAATTATCATCATCAATTAATAATACGCGATTCATATCATCCTCCTAAATGGAAGTGCGTTGTCTGTATTGACTACAGACGAATTTACTATATTTACACTTTGTATCTTAACATGTAGGTTGAGATTATCTTTACAATAACAAGGCTTTTTCTCATTTTTTCATTAAAAAGCACTATGTTAAATATTTGTCTGAACTCTATAAACAATTCACTTTCTGCATGCTTTGCTGCTGATATTTCAGGCAATCTTGTTGCAATTGTGGTATTACTGCCACGGCCTGAGGCTGCTGTTTAAATCTGCTTATAAAACCAGGAACAAGTACAGGATAATAATGACTTACATGGCTGAACCACTCTTTAGCCTCATTATTCTGATGTGCTTGCTCTAAGTAAAATCCGCGCATGAAAGTGTTGCTATACGGGCGATACCGTCCGGCAAGTAATGCAGCCTGTTTACCCCATAAAGGTAAAAAAGAATCAGTAACATTCAACTTTTCGATAATTGCCATGTCTACATAATAACGAAGAAAGTATATTTGATTACGCAAATCATGCATACGGCTTACTTGTTCAGCCTGGGGCAGATTACGTTCAGCACGCACTTTTAAAAAACGCTGATAGTTCATCATTTGCCACAGAAGCAGAACCATCGAAATCAATACCACTATGGCGCAGAACTGATTTACGCGGCCGGACGCCGGACGGCAAGACCGTTTCAAGTCCTCCTGTGATACAGGCGTTAGTGCCACAAACAAAACAAACACAGCAAGAAAATAGCTGTACCACAGCGGATATTCCAGCATGCTGTGGCATAAAGACACCAGAATCATACTGATCAGCACAATTGATGCCGGATTAAATCCCTTACGTAAATGAGGCCAGATAACCCATAAAAAGCAAGCACTGACAATTAGCAATCCGACTATGCCTGTTTCAGCCAGTAATTGTAGTACCAGATTATGACAATGAGTAAACAGCACAGTATTTTCATACTGACGAAAACCATTCGGATAAACATCTGCAATAGCAAAGCCCTGATATGAATAACTGCCCCAGCCATAACCAAACCACGGAGCGCTTTGAAATATCAGCCAAGCCTTATGCCACTCCATTTGTCTGCCTGACCGGGCAAATCCACCCTGTTCCAGCCGTGCTGTTCCGGATTGAAAATTGATATGCAGCAACATGTCAAATAATGGGCTTAATATCAGCTGAAACAGCAATACCAGACCTATGGCAATACCCAGCATCAGCAACAGGCGATTCGCTGCAGAGCCGGCACGCCAGCGCCAGAAAAATAGTGACAGTCCTATTACCAGCACATAGACAACAATCGTCCGTGAACCGATCAGTCCCATAATGCCGGTAAACCAGATTAATAAAACCCATACCAGCCAGTTAGGCAGACGTCGTTGTTCCCATAAAAAGCACAGTGCCAGCACGCCCCACATCAGATAATGCCCGAGATGATTGCGCTGTGCCAGCTGACCATAGATGTAATGATTACCCGGACCGCGCAATATTCCCGGTATCCGGTCTGCAATATCAGCAAACTGCATTACACACACGATTGACTGTAGTAGTACACCCAGTACAAGAGCCATCGCCAGAATAGTGACAGCCTGAGTCTGGCCTATGCGAATCACCCATGCCCGTGCAGCCCATGCGAGCAAAGCCATTACTACAAATACCAGAGCAGTCAGATCAGACTGGCTGATATAAGTAAGATGCATAACTCTTGCCTGTAGCATCAGCAAAAAAGCGAGCAATAGCAGACTGATACAGGCAGGAGGAAATGAAAACTGAGTTTTGCGTGTCAGTACCGTTAATCCAGTCAGACAAAGAGCAAAAAATAACGTCCCGGCTTCCAGATAAAAGCTTGACAGCGTACCTACCCGCCAACTCGACATAAATGGCACAATGCATAAAGTCAGCATCCCCAGCCACCATATCAGTGTGGACAGACGGCAAATACTCGGACACGAATCAATTTGTGACTGATTCATACAACTCTCCAACGAATAACATCATTAGCCGGCTTATATTATTTATTAAACAGGCTGCCTGAAAATTCTCAGGCAGCCTGTTATTTCAGTAAAAAAGCAAAAGTGACAAAACTATTCTCTTCCCGAGTGGACTGTTAAAGCAGTCTTTTTGTTACTACTACCCCAACAGCGACACACCAGAATTCCTACTTCATAAAGAAGAATCAGCGGTATAGCAAGTAATGTTTGCGACAGCACATCCGGTGGAGTCACTACGGCAGCTACAACAAAAGCACCTACCACCACATAGGCACGGGCTTTTTTCAATTGCTGAACAGACACTACTCCGATTCTGTTTAACAGAATCACCAGTACAGGCACTTCAAATGTTACTCCGAATGCTACAAACATACCTAGAATAAAAGACAAATATTTATCTATATCAGTTGCCATACTGACACCGACAGGAATAACACCGGTAAGAAAACGGAAAATAACCGGAAAAACCAGATAGTAGGCAAATGCCATACCTAAAGCAAATAATAAAACACTGGCAATCAGTAATGGCAGTATCAGACGTTTCTCATGTCTGTACAAACCCGGTGCCACAAAAGCCCAGATTTGATACAGTGTATGTGGAAGTGTCAAAAGAAATGCTGCCATTAGTGTTACTTTTAACGGAACAAAAAACGGGGCAATCACTTCTGTGGCAATCATATGCTGACCTGCCGGAAGATTCGCCATTAATGGTTCAGCTACAAAAGTATAAATTTTTTGCGCAAAGGGCACCAAAACTGCAAAGCACAGCAGCAGAATTCCCAGAATCCACATCAAGCGGCGACGCAATTCCAGCAAATGATCAATCAGCGTCAATTCAGTATTTTCTTCAACCTGCTTCACAATCGGTTATCCATCAATGTCGGCGTACCCGCAGTTTAGGAGTAATGCTGTGCCGCGGTCGCATATCCCGCCGGCGTTGCAAAGCCTGCCGGCGTAACGATACCCGATGCAGCAACGGTGCTTCCCTTACCGGCAAATGATAATCTTGTGACGACCCAGAGAACTCAGGTGTACTGTCTGTTTCAGCCTGCTGTTCCTCTTTAGAGAGCTGACGTTTAAGTGCATCTACTTCACCGCGGATACTATGCACATTGGCATTGATATCATGCTCAAAAGAACGGGCTGCGGCTTCAATACTGTCACGCGCCTGCCTGAATTCTGCCACACCGGCCTGCTGGCTTAGTTCGGTTTTAACATTATTAATGAAATTCTGAATGCGCCCGACCCAGAGACCGGCACTGCGTGCTACCTTGGGTAGTCGCTCCGGTCCGAGTACAACCAGAGCCACAGCAGCAATCAGTAAAATTTCACCAAACCCCAAACCAAACATAAATGCTTTCTACACTTTGCTGTCGTCTTTATTATGTTCGATTACATCATCATTTTTTGTGCTTTCCCGGTCACTTTCGTTCAGTCCCTGCTTAAAATCGTGTACAGCTCCGCCCAGATCTTTACCAAGATTACGTAATTTTTTGGTGCCAAAAACCAGTACAACAATCAGTAATACCAAAGCCCAATGCCAAATTGAAAAACTGCCCATGATGTTATCCTTTACTTCAACTGCCTAAAAAAACATGCGCCTGCTGTTTACTCACAGCTGCGCATATTTAAAATTCCATTGTAATTACTGTGGCTGGCGACTGGCTTTTTCAGTCAGACCAGACACATTTTGCCGCTGCTGCAATTCCTGCAATACATCTTCAACCCGAATCTGATGATAAGTTAATAACACCATCGTATGAAACCAGACATCAGCAACTTCTTTAACTAAATGCTGTTTATCTCCGTCTTTGGATGCCATTAATACTTCACCGGCTTCCTCAATAACTTTTTTCAGGATTTTATCTTCACCGGCATGCAATAACTGAGAAACATAAGAAGTTTGCGGTGAAGCCTCACGTCTGCTGTCCAGCACATCAGCCAGTTCAGTTAATACTCTGGAAAAATCTGCTTTTTCCGGCACTTGTGTCATCCTGCTTCCTCTTTAATCAGTATGTGTGTGTCCTTTGGCAGGACATGTATATATTTCATTTTCATTTTTGATAACCGGGTCAGTGCTCTGCCAGTCACCATCATGATAAACACGATAAAAACAGCTGGCATGTCCGGTATGACAGGCAATACCTCCGGACTGCTCAACCAGCAGCACCAGTGCATCACCGTCGCAATCCAGCCGCATTTCATATACCTTTTGCGTATGCCCGGACTGTTCACCTTTCATCCATTGCTGCTGGCGTGACCGGCTGTAATAATGAGCCAGACCAGTACTTACTGTCTGACGCAAAGCTTCGGCATTCATCCATGCCACCATAAGAACGCGCTGAGTATGCCTGTCCTGCACCACCGCGCAAACCAGACCTTTATCATCCCACTTTATCGCATCCAGAAGCGTATCAAACACTGCAATTGTCCTTATTTTCAGGTAAACATACAACCATTATCGGCAGCCAGATTAGATACGCATCTCAATACCGGCCTGTTTCATGGCTATCTTGGCATCCTGAATACGTACTTCACCAAAGTGAAAAATACTGGCAGCCAGTACAGCATCAGCATGACCTTCCTGAACACCTTCTATCAAATGTTCAATATTGCCCACACCTCCTGATGCAACAACAGGAACCGACACAGCATCACTTACAGCCCGGGTTAACGGTAAATTAAACCCTGCCCGGGTACCATCACGGTCCATACTGGTCAGCAAAATTTCACCAGCTCCGCGTAAGGCCATATCCTGTGCCCAGGCTACTGCATCGAGTCCGGTGTGTCGGCGTCCGCCATGAGTAAAAACCTCCCAGCAGGTATTCTCGGCATTGACTGCTTTAGCATCTACGGCCACAACAATTGCCTGATTACCGAAAAATGCACTGGCTTCACTAACCAGTTCAGGATTGGTCACTGCTGCGGTATTAATTGATACCTTATCAGCACCGGCATTAAGTAAGCGGCGCACGTCTTCAACACTGCGTACGCCGCCCCCTACTGTCAGCGGAATAAACACTCGGCTGGCTACCGCTTCAATAACATGTAAAATCGTATCACGATTATCCGAACTGGCAGTAATATCCAGAAAAGTCAGCTCGTCAGCACCTTCATCATTATAACGCTGTGCTACCTCAACCGGACTACCGGCATCACGCAAAGAAACAAAATTAATTCCCTTAACTACTCGCCCGTTATCAACATCCAGACAGGGAATAATACGTTTGGCTAAAGCCATAATAATGCCATCTTTCTCTGCTACTGAGCAGCAATCATTTACCTAGCCACTGCGCAACCAGAGCAAAAATATGATTCTGATAAAAATAGTAAACAATACCCACAACTAATGTATAAATCACGGCACTGGTAGTACTTACAGCAATAATATCAAAGAGCCATATGACAATGAATACAAATACCCATTGTGCTATCCATCCTACTAACCAGACATTGTTAACTTCCGGCCATGCATGTTCTATGATGCTGCTGAATACCATCATCGCCATCGTAAATATACTGGCCTGAAAAAAAGTCTGTCTCGGGCGGTTCATTGTAAACAATAGCCATAAAACTATTACTACCGCACCTAAGATGCTAACCATAAACGTCCTCCCTGATTACCTGTACAGTTACAGTCCAAAAATCATATTGGCTATCGGTATTAATCGAGTCCTATATGATTATTATTAATTTATACAAAATCAGATTATCAGAAAATATTCTGATACAAGCACTGTCAGCAAAATTTATTACTTATACTGATCAGCCATCCGCTGTGCTGCGGCCAGATCAAGTGAACCTTCATAAATCGCGCGTCCTACAATAGCTCCGGTAACACCCTGCTCGGCTACGGCACATAAAGCTTCCACATCGTTCATACTGCTCACCCCGCCGGATGCAATAACCGGCACAGAAGCTGCCTGTGCCAGCTTGACTGTGGCATCAATATTCACACCACTCATCATTCCGTCACGACCAATATCAGTGTAAATAATACTGTTAACACCATCATCCGCAAACTGTCTGGCTAGCTCAGTAACATGGATATCTGTCACTTTTGCCCAGCCATCAATGGCAACCATGCCATCTTTAGCATCCAGCCCGACAATAATTTGTCCGGGGAAAGCTGCACATGCCTGACGCACAAATTCGGGATTATTCACAGCTGCTGTACCAATAATGACAAAACTCAGTCCCAGCCGCAGATATTGTTCAATTGTATGCAAATCACGAATGCCACCGCCGAGCTGCACAGGCACATTATCCGCTACCTGTTCAAGTATCGCTTTGATGGCGGTCATATTTTCTGGTTTTCCAGCAAAAGCACCATCCAGATCAACTAAATGCAAACGACGCGCACCCTGCTGACACCAGTGCACAGCCATCTGTGCAGGCTCATCAGAAAATACAGTGGCTTTTTCCATCAGCCCCTGTTGAAGACGTACACACTGTCCGCCTTTTAAATCAATTGCTGGAATCAATAACATATTAAATTCAAATATACTGACGAGTTAAACACCGGTACCTTTACTTCAATTAAAACGTACCATCCCACCGCAAAAAATTACCCAGCAGCTGCAAACCGGCCGCATGGCTTTTTTCAGTATGAAACTGCGTAGCAAAAACATTATCTCTGCCTGCTATACAGGCAAAATTACCGGCATAATCAGCCGTACCCAGAATAATTGACGGATCCTCTGGTCGCAGATAATAACTATGAACAAAATAAAACCATTCATACTGAGCCACACCGGCAAATAAAGGATGCTCTTGCATCTGATGTACACGATTCCAGCCCATATGCGGTATTTTCAGTGGTCTGCCATCAGTACTTAATGCAGCCTGAAAATGCGGTACCGTACCCTGAAACCAGCCTAATCCGGCCGTATTACCCTCTTCGCTACATTCAAACAGCAATTGCGCGCCAACACAGATACCAAAAAACGGTTTGCGCCGCAATCCGTCTTCCAGTGCATCAGCCAATCCGCTCCGCTGCAAAGCAGCCATACAATCCGGCATAGCCCCCTGACCGGGAAAAATAATTTTATCAGCCTGATATACCTCATCCGGTTCGGCTGTCAGAATAACTTCCGCCTGCATCTGCTGTAACTGGTTTGCTGCCTGTACAGATTTCAGCACTGAATGCAGATTTCCCATACCATAATTGACAATGGCTACTTTCATCTTCATATCTTTATAAAATCAACTGAACATACCTGCAGCAAAAGTTTATCCGGAGTCCGGTTATCACTAACGGGCTGCCTGCAAAGAAACAGCTTGTTATCATACATGAACACCGGATAGCTGAAAATCTGAAACTGGCAGATTATGATACGTAGCCATAATCTTGCTAAAAAAACACATATTTATCAGCAATTATGCTGATTATTTCCATATTATCCATCAGAATTTTATTATCCGGTGACTGATTTCATTTATTTTTATCCGTTAAATTCAATGACAGCTAACCGTAAAAAAATAATCCTAAAGATATAAATAACCGGCATATTCATCAGCAATTTGTTGTACAAGCCGATAGAAACTGTAATCAATCACTTCAAATACAATATAACGTATATAAGACAGCCATCAGTAATTGTGATTTGCAAAATAAATTATTGCAGATGGTTTCATAATTACTCGTACAGACCGACATAAATAAATTTATCCGCCAATGTATACACACCAGCGGATTAGAATCTATACAAAACCATTATGCAGTCAGCGTACCTTTCGTCGACGGCATCACCCCTGCCATTCGCTCATCCTGAGTAACAGCCATTCGCAAAGCACGACCGAAGGCTTTAAAAATCGTTTCTGCCTGATGATGAGCATTCAAACCACGCAAATTATCAATGTGCAAAGTCATCATGGCATGATTCACTAAACCATGAAAAAATTCACTGAACAAATCCACATCAAACCGGCCGATTAACGCCCGGGTAAACTCTACGTTATAGACCAGACCGGGGCGACCGGATAAATCCAGCACCACCCTGCTCAAAGACTCGTCCAGCGGCACATAACTATGACCATAACGCGTAATACCGCATTTATCACCCAGTGCCTGTTTTAACGCCTGTCCCAGCGCAATGCCAATATCTTCAACAGTATGATGATCATCAATATGCAGATCTCCGCGACAACGGATATCCAGATCAATCAACCCATGACGGGCAATCTGATCAAGCATATGCTCCAGAAAAGGCACTCCGGTATCAAAATTTCCTACACCGGTGCCATCAAGATTAATACTTATTTGTATTTTTGTTTCACTGGTATTACGCGTAATTGTCGCAGTTCGCATGCAATGTTCCATTTCAGAATTATTTATATATGCAGTAGTATAAATTGCCTGCAGCATTTCTCCACCACACCTACAATCTATATCAACTCATTTCTGCCGGCAAGGTCAGCCGGTGTTTTCTTTAAGCAAACACAAAAAACACTTTTATCAGATAAAATATTATCAAATCATCCTCTCTTGCTTTCGATCAGCCTGACTACATATTAAAATCAATATTTATCTTTTTATTTATTGTAATTATGAGTCAAACCAGCCATTATCAGTTACATCAGATAGACAATATTTCTCTGCAACGCCTGTGCGGCGTATTAGACCAGCACATTATCAGCCTGGGCAAAGCTCTGGATCTTGAAATTACCCGTCGTTTTGACCATTTTACCTTAAGCGGAGAACATATCAGTCAAGGAGTGAAAGCATTGGAGAATCTGGCCAGCATAGCGCGTGAGCGCGATATCAGCGATAGTGACATCCATTTAGCTGCGGTAGAAGCCAAAACCACCACCCAGGAAAATTCAGACTACCATGAACCCAAAGTCTGGACACTGCGCACCCGCCGCGGCAACATCAGCGGGCGCACCCCGCGTCAGAACGGTTATATACAGGCATTATTAAAACATGATGTCGTATTTGGTCTGGGACCTGCCGGTACCGGTAAAACCTATCTTGCTGTCGCCGCCGCAGTAGATGCCATTGAAAAACATCAGGTAGAACGTATCGTACTGGTTCGTCCAGCTGTAGAGGCCGGGGAAAAACTCGGATTTCTGCCGGGCGATCTGGCACAAAAAGTCGATCCGTATCTGCGTCCCCTGTATGACGCCCTTTATGACCTGATGGGCTTTGACCGTGTGACCAAACTACTGGAAAAAGGGCTGATTGAAATCGCACCTTTAGCCTATATGCGCGGACGCACACTTAACGGGGCTTATATTATTCTGGACGAAGCCCAGAATACCACACCGGAACAAATGAAAATGTTCCTGACCCGTATCGGCTTCGGAGCCAAAGCAGTGATTACCGGTGACATCAGCCAAATCGACTTACCTAAAAATATCAAAAGCGGTCTGAAAGATGCGCGTGAAAAACTCAGCAACATTGAGGGGATTTATTTTCACGTATTCACCAGCGAAGACGTAGTACGCCATCCGTTAGTACAGAAAATTGTCGACGCTTATGATGAAGCAGCTGAAAAAGAACAGTAATCTTTTAATTAACGATTAAATGAAGCACGCTGATAACGCAATAAAATAATTTGATTACCGGCAGAAGCTGCATATTCCGCACAGACAGGAAAATGATATTTTCCCGCCTGCTGCTAACAGCATAACTGTCAAACAACCCGGATATATCCATTTTCCGGCATGTTAAACTACATCCGGTAAATAAATTCCAACCGACATAAATATGATGAAAACTATTCTGATCACAGGCTGTTCCAGTGGTATCGGGTATGCAACCGCTCAGCTTCTGCGACAAAACAACTGGCGCGTTTATACAAGCTGCCGTCGGGCAGAAGATGTTGAGCGCTTACGTTCAGAAGGTTTTCACAGTCTGCAACTGGATATTACCAATGATGAACAGATACAGGCAGCTATCGAAACCGTAATAGCCGAATTCGGCCACCTTGATGCTTTATTTTGCAATGCCGGTTACGGTCAGACAGGCGCAGCCGAAGATCTTTGCCGGGCAGCCTTACAGGAACAGTTTAATACCAACGTATTCGGCACATGGCAATGCATCAACGCAGCAATGAAAATTTTCCGGCGTCAGCAGCATGGTCGTATTCTGGTAAATTCCAGCATACTGGGCTATGCAGCCATGCCATGGCGCAGTGCTTATACCAGCAGTAAATTTGCACTGGAAGGACTATGTGATACATTGCGTCATGAAACTCATGCCAGTGGTATTTATATCAGCCTGCTTGAGCCCGGACCAATCACCAGTCGCTTTCGTCCCAATGCACTGATTAAATTCAAACAATATATAGATGTTAAAAACAGCGTGCATCGTGCCGCCTATCAGGCACAGCTCAACCGCCTGCAGGCAGCCGGTTCTGTCGCACCATTTACACTGACTGCCGAACAATGCGCCCAGGTCTGCGCCCGTGCACTCAATGCCAGCAAACCTAAAGCACGTTACCCGGTTACCGTACCGGCACACCTCTTCTGGTATCTGAAAAAATTCCTGCCCATCAGCTGTCTGGACTGGCTATGTCGCACTGCCGTCAGAAAACAGGGAAAACCAAACTGACCCCTGCCACAGCCATTTGTCCCAACCAGCCCGCAAAAATCTTATAACAATGACAGAATTATTCAGTACACTTTCATTATCCCGCAAAGGTAATAACACCAGAATCGCCCTTATCCGCAGCGGCGTAGCAGCCATGACCACACACGGCTACATCAGTGCCAATATTGAAAGCATACTGAAACAGGTAGGCGTACCCAAAGGTTCTTTTTATTACTATTTCAAGAGTAAAGAAGAGTTTGGCACAGCTATACTCCAATACTACGACCACTTTTTTACTGAAAAACTGGAACAACATTTATTAAACCAGAATATCTCTTCCGCACTGGCCAGAATTAATACATTCTGCACAGATGCCAAAACCAGCATGGCCAAATATCATTTCAACAGAGGTTGTCTGGTGGGTGAACTAATGCAGGATGAATCTCTTCTGCCACAAAATTATCCTGCTTTACTCAATAACATCCTGCACAACTGGCAGGAAAAAATAGCCGGTTGTTTGCAGCTGGCGCAACAGCAGCAAGAAATCAGTTCACAAACAGACTGCACAAAACTGGCTTACTTCTTCTGGCTTGGCTGGGAAGGTGCAGTCAGCCGTGCCAAATTACTCAAAAATGCAACGCCGCTGGATATCTTTACCGAACAGTTTTTTAATCTGATAAAAAACCATTAGTCAGCTTCCAATATCTGTTGCCAGCCATAATTAATAACACTCTACTTAACTGAAATTTAATCAAAATCCCTTATATACTCGGATAGATTCGGCAATAATTACTTACAACTAGACAACCGGTCTATAATAAAAACAGACCATTCGTCTAGTTAACTGCAACAGGAATATCATCATGCTATCCAAAGCCATACTCTTAGAAAAAAATCAGACTGAATTTTTCTGCAACATCCACAATATTAGTGAAGACACCCTGATGCAACAATCAGGTGATACCCTGATTGAGGTGCAGTATTCAAGTTTGAATTATAAAGATGCTCTGGCTATTACCAACAGCGGACCTGTGGTACGGCAATGGCCGATGATTCCCGGTATAGATGGTGTCGGAACCGTTATTAGCACCAGCAGTAAGCATTTCAAAGCCGGAGATAAAGTGATTTTAAATGGCTGGGGCTGTGGAGAAACCCACTGGGGCTGCATGAGCCAGCGTGCTTTTCTCAATGCAGACTGGCTTATCCCCCTACCCGCAGGCATAACTGCCCGACAGTCCATGATTATCGGAACCGCCGGATATACAGCAGCCTTGTGTGTACAACGTATAATCGAGCATGGCATTACCCCAAAACAGGGTAATATTCTGGTTACCGGAGCCACCGGCGGTGTCGGATCAGTGGCGATTATGTTACTCACCCGACTGGGCTATACCATTACCGCAGCTACCAGCAAAATCAACGATACAGATTATCTGCAGCAACTAGGTGTGCAGCATATTATCGACAGCAAAACCTTGTCTGATACAGGCAAACCATTACAAAAGGAACAATGGTCGGCAGCCATTGACGTGCTTGGTTCTCATAGCCTGGCTAATATCTGCGCACAAATCCGGTATGGTGGCATTGTTACCGCCTGTGGACTGGCGCAGGGTATGGATTTTCCGGCCACAGTTGCACCATTTATTTTGCGAGGTATCACTCTGGCAGGTATTGATAGCGTCATGGCATCACGGGCAAAACGTATTGCAGCTTGGGATTTTCTTGCCAGACATCTGGACATTCAGCAATTAGAAAATATCGCGCATACCATATCGCTGAATCAGTGTCGCGACATTGCAGAAGATATCATTAGTGGTAAAATCCGAGGACGATTTATTGTCGACGTAAACCATTAAACCGATAATAGTAAACCTAATCTGCTGCCGGATATGACTTGCAGCTAACAAATATCCGGCATAATCTTTTATTATATCGTTAACAAGCAACATGCTAACTTAAAGCAATACTAAAATAACCATAGTCAATTTCAACCATACATAATCATCCTGTATCAATGAATCCGCTAACCGTCTATCTTGCATCAGGCAGCCCGCGCCGGCATGAAATCCTCATTAATCTTGGCTACCATGTATTGCGGCTAAATGCAGAGATCGATGAAACCCCCTATCCGAATGAAAACGCCACAGATTATGTCCGGCGCATGGCAAGCATGAAAAACCGTGCAGCACTCAATGCCTGGCAGCAAAGCAAACAACAGCCACCAGAGTTTCCCCTTATCAGCGCCGATACCACCGTCAGCCTGAATAACCTGATTCTCGGTAAACCGGAAAATATCAACGATGCAACTCGTATGCTTAAACTGCTGTCAGGACAACAACATCATGTCCATACAGCAGTCTGCATCTATTGGCAAAATCAAACCTTTCAGACCCTGCAAACCAGTACAGTCAGTTTTGCCGCCTTAAATGATGAACAGATTGCCGCTTATATTGCCACCGGTGAGCCATTGGATAAAGCCGGGGCTTACGGTATTCAAGGGCTGGGCGGAATGCTGGTCGAGCATATCAGCGGCAGCTTCACCGGCATCATGGGTTTGCCTGTATACGAAACTACTCAGCTGCTCACCCAATGTGGCTGTACACCACTTACCCGATCATAATAAGCAGAATTAAATCAGCATCCGTACAACTATCATGAAAATTTCTCTTCCACTATTCACTCTTACACTTATCTGCCTGACAGCCTGTTCACATAATGAGAGCACACACAGCGTCAGTGAAGCCGCAGCTATCACCGCTTCGGATATCCAAAGTACCCATCTGGAAACCACCACTACCCTGGACCGGATTGCGGATGAAATAAACTCAGCCAGTAACGCTTCAGGCTCAAACAGCCACCCGGCCCGTCCTGCCTCCCTGCCTGCACAACATCAGTAAACTTATTGTCTGCCATCCCGGCTTATCTGCATTCGATAGCATCAATACAAACCAATTCAAAACTATAAAATAAGTTAGCTTTGATTAGTATGGGTAATATCGGACAGCATAACAGATAAAAAACAAACCATTACCAGCCATCCGCAGCAGGCATAATTGACGCAGAAAAATCAAAAATCTACCATTCTTGATTAAATAACTTAATCAAGATGAGCACAATTGTGGTTGATACAGCAGCAAAACACAATCAGCATGGCGGCGTAAGAGCCGGCGCCGGACGCAAAGCCAGAATTGCCGGACCCAAAATAGTCAAACGCATTCCCGTCAGCCTGATACCGGCAGTAGAACACCTGATGAATCAGCTGGCTGTTACCCCGCTGCGACCGGCACAGCATTTGCCTGCTGACTGCTGGAAAATAGCCGACAACCTCACGCGGCTCAACATTCCCTTAGCTACCGAAACCATTCCCGCCGGCTTTCCCAGCCCGGCAGAACCCTATATCAGCGATTATCTGGATTTCAACCAGTATCTGATAAAAAATCAGGCTGCCACCATTGCCGTACGCTGCGGTGGTGATTCTATGCAGGATGCCGGCATCAGCCGCAACGATTTGCTTATCATCGACCGCTCCCTCACACCCAAACACCGTGATATCGTCATGGCCGATTTAGGTAATGAATTTACCATCAAACGACTGCACAAACTGGATAACAGCCGCATCGAACTACACTCCGAAAACAGCAGCCAGTCTTATCCCAATTTCAGCTTAAAAGAAGGCGACACCCTTGCCATCGTCGGCGTCGTAACCTACGTTATCAAACATATCCGCTAACCCAGAAACCATGTTTTCAGATCAGCAACTTGCCTTTGTCGATATCGAAACTACCGGCGGACGCACCACCAGCGACCGTATTACCGAAATCGCAGTTATTTACACAGAAGCCGGACAGCAGCAGCCACAAGCTTTTCATACTCTGCTTAATCCCGATACCAGCATTCCGCTTTTTATTCAGTCTCTTACCGGTATCAGCAATAAAATGGTAGAAAAAGCACCTTATTTCGATAATGAAATTGCCGACCGGCTGGCAGCCATCTTCAAAGAGCGAATCTTTATAGCGCACAATGTACGTTTTGATTACGGCTTCATCAAAGCGGCTTTCAAACGTCTGGGCAGAACATTCAACCCGCAGCAACTGTGCACCGTTAAACTGTCGCGTCTGCTTTATCCCGAACACAAACATCACGGACTGGACAAAATTATTGCCCGCCATAACATCGACATGCAAAACCGTCATCGAGCCTTTGCCGATGCCCGGGCTATCTACGACTTCTGGCAGCAGCTCAGACACAACTTTCCCGCAGACATCCTGCATCAGGCCTGTAAAACCATCATGCAGCGCCCCAGCCTGCCCGCTCACCTGCACAGCGATGTTCTGGATAACATCAGCGACGATTACGGCGTGTACCTTATTTATGGTGACAACGACATTCCTCTGTATATTGGCAAAAGCAAGCAAGTTAAAACCCGCCTGATGAGCCATTTCAGTCAAGATGTACACAACAGCAAAGAAATGAGCCTGTCACAGCAAGCCAGAAAAATCGACATTATCCCCTGTAGCGGCGAACTGGACGCCTTGCTCACCGAATCAGCTCAGATTAAGCAGCGTCAGCCCATTCTCAACCGCCGCCTACGCCGTCAGAAAGACCTGTTCAGCTTCCGGCTGAATACCAATACTAACGGATACAATACCCTGAGCATTGTACCCATGCGCCACGTTCAGCTTAACCGCGAACAGCACTATTACGGCCTGTTTCACAGCAAAAGCGATGCACAGAAAAGCATTAAAAACATCATCAGCAACACCGATCTGTGTCTGCAAACTCTGGGGATCGAAAAAGGTAGCAATAACCGCCCCTGCTTCCGCTATCAGCTGCATCAGTGCAGTGGTGCCTGCATCAACAAAATTACCGCCGACATACATAACCTCAAACTTGCACTGGCCTTACAGAAAATTAAACTGGCTGCATGGCCGTTTAGTGGTTACGCCTATATAAAAGAACAGCACAAATACCACATCTTTCACCACTGGATTTATCTGGGCAGTGCCGGCAATACCGACGAACTGCAAACCTTGCTCAATCAGCCGCAAGGACAGCTTGATCGCGATATCTATCAAATCATCCGTCAGCATAAACATCTGCTGCAAGCCCTGAATCCTGCCCATGTTTGCCCTGATTGACGGCAATAACTTCTATTGCTCCTGTGAAAGAGCCTATCGCCCCGAAATCAGGCAGCAACCCGTTATCGTACTGAGCAATAACGATGGCTGCGTCATTTCCCGCTCCAATGAAGCCAAAGACATGGGCATCAGAATGGGCGTACCTTACTTTCAGATTCAGCACCTCGTGCGGCAAGGCAAACTAATCGTCTTCTCGTCCAACTACGAGCTGTATGCCGACCTGTCGCGACGCATGATGAGCACCATCGCCTCACTGGTACCGGCCATTGAAATCTACTCAATCGACGAATGCTTTGCCAGCCTGCACGGTCTGAACAACCTGCATCAGCTCGGCCACAATATCCGCTCCCGTATCCAGCAGTGGGTAGGTATACCGACATGTGTCGGCATTGCCCCTACCCGTACACTAGCTAAATTTTGTAACCATCTGGCCAAACGCCACCGCCATCACTTCAATGGCGTTGTTGTCTGGACAGACTGGAATCAGAATATCAGACAACGAGCCCTTGCCAGCGAGCCGGTTACCGAAATCTGGGGGATCGGCCGCAGAACCGGCCACAAACTCGCCGCCCAAGGCATTCACACCGCTCTGGATTTCATCAATGCCCATACCCCAACCTTAAGAAAACAATTTGGTGTTGTACTCGAACGTACCCAGCGGGAAATGCAGGGAATTCCCTGTAGCGAACTCATCACAGAAGAAGCCGGTCGCCAGAATATCGTCCGTAGCCGCAGCTTCGGCAACATAGTTACCAATCTTGACGGTTTACAGGCGGCCATCAGCCATCACATTACCGCCGGAGCAGCCAAACTGCGCGAACAAAACAGTCAGGCACATATCATTGGTGTATTTATCTACACCAACTGCTTTCGCCACGACCTGCCACAATACAACGGCTACCGGATTACCAAACTGCCTCAGGCCAGTAACGACACACTCACCCTCAACCACATTGCCCGGCACCTGTTAAACAGCATCTACCGTTCCGGCTACGAATATAAAAAATGTGGAATTGAACTGAGTGGCATCGAACCAGAGCACACATTCCGACAGTTAGATTTACTCTGTCACAGCCAGCACAATCACCGCCCTGAACTAATGAGAGCATGGGACAACATCATCAGCCGCTACGGCCGCAGCAGCATCCGGCTTGGCAGCGAACTGCAATCCGGCGACTGGCTCATGACCAGAACTAATTTAAGCAACTGTATTACAACCAAATTTACAGAAATATTAACTATCTGAATACCTTGCACAGACTATCCATAACCAAGATCGTTTTTAGAGAATAGGTTTTCAGTGCAGGTTAGGATTTATAGGTGGTTAAATCAGTTAACAATGTCATATTCGATACCTCGTTATTTTTGTCAGAATGAAAGATACATTATATCGAGACGGAAAAAACTAATTCACTATTACAAAGTTTATTTTTAGGTAGTTCTATTTGTATCTTATACTAACTCGCAACAATAGCTGAGTGTAAGGTATTAACATATTTTGAAATAAAGGCTACATTATCGCCAAACACTTCCTGCCAGTCATAGCTGTCAAAAGGTGACTCATTGATCAATATATCAGTAGTGATATCACCATTTTCATTCACATAATTTATAATGGTTTTTAAATACTCTTGCTGTTGTGAATTAAGCTGATTATCGGATAAAAACTGACTAAAACGTTTTTCAGCGGCTTGTTTATCCAAACCAACAATAGAACGTATAAAGGCAGCTACATTACCGCCCGCTAGAGTATTAAAAGTAAATTTATTATATTCCTCTCTTGTTCCAAGTTCGTTCCATAATACTTTTTCAAGTTCAACAGTATCAGCACGAGTAATAGGCTCAAGATTACGTATTTTTTGAATAACGGGATTCCAGGAGTTTTCAATTAAATAATCGATAACACGTTGTTTGTAAGTTTTCACAGAAAATAAGCTTTCTGTTTCACCTATATATTCAATAAAGTCTTCAATATCTACATTAAATGTTTGACCATTAGCATCGTCCTTTAAATGCTTTATTAAATCACGCAACTCAACACGCACATGTTCAAGTTTATCCAGTTCTAGTGTTTGCCAGAAACTATCCGTTAATACCTCTTTAATAATTGCGATTTTCTCTTTTATCTCTTTAATAGTACCTTTCTCATAGAGTGCCTGTACTAAATCGATGACACTCTTTTGGCTTTTACTTGCCTTTTTAGACTTATTCAATAAACTCAATTGAATATTAAATAGTAATAAATCAAATTTCTTGGCACTTTCATCTTCTTGGGTAGGGCTTAATATAGGAGCAATATAGGTTTTTAACTCATTGAGGTCTAACAGAGAAAGATACTGCCAGCTATCAGCTAACCTAAACTTATCAACATATAAACGGTTTTTTCTTACATTAATATGATTTGGATTAAGTGTTTCAATCTGCCCTTTCAATTCCGTTTTTAATGCATCATGCAATTGCCTTGCATATTCATCCTCTTGATATTTAGTGGATTGCAACTCAAAAGCAATTTCGGATTTTAAGCAAAAAATTCTATCTGTCAGCGATTGCGTGGCTTTTGCATCAGCACCCTGTGGATTAAGGCTAAAAAACTCAAAGTTTTGGCAATAATCAAAGATATAAAACTCTTCTTTATCTGCACCTGTGCCGAAGATATCAGGGGATAGCCGAGTGCCGCGGCCAATCATCTGCATAAATTTAATCTTGGATTTTACTTCTTTAAAAAAGACTAAATTCAATAAATCAGGAATATCAACACCTGTATCCAGCATATCCACAGATATAGCTATCTGTGGGTCTTTATCTCTCACTTCGAAACGTTCAATCAGGTTCTGTGCATAATTAACCGAATAATCAATTAATACACAAAACTCAGCACCGTATTGCGGGTACAATTTTTCAAAGCGTTCAACGATTTGTTTGGCATGTTTGTGGTTGTAGGCAAAGATTATGGTTTTACCAATACGCTCACCGCTTTGTACCTTTAAGCCATTACTCATTAAATCTTGCAATACTTTATCAATAGTATTGTCATTAAAGATATAGTTAAACATTTCTCTATTAGCAATATCACGTTTATAGTCTTCATCTTCTATATCGTGAATAGTAGTTTCGTATTCCCATACTTTTTCTAGCTGATCTTTTTCGTCTTGGCTTAAGTCATCATACTTTATACCTTGTCGCAAATGCTGAGAATGCCTTTTAAAGCCCTTATAAGGAACAAGATATTTATCAGCAATGGCCTCTTCTAATTCATAACTAAAATTGGGAATGCCTTGCTCAGCCTCAAACACTTGATAGGTACTGCGATCTATATCTTCCCTGGGGGTAGCGGTTAAACCTAACAATAACGAATCAAAATAATCAAAGATAGCACCAAAGCGTCCAAAAATAGAACGATGTGCCTCATCAACAATTATTAAATCAAATCGCCCAATAGATAACGCTTTAGCATCACTATCTATATGCTTAATCATCGTATGGTAGGTAGAAAACATAATACGTGCATTAAGGTCGCGTTTTTTATTAGTATGGTCAGATAAAATGCAAGTAGTTACAGAGGGCAAAAGCTTAGTAAAGTTTTTATGTGCTTGTTTAACAAGTGCAGTACGGTCAGCTAAGAAAAGCACATTTTTAATCCAGTTATTACGATATAGCAACTCAATCAGCGAAATAGCTACCCGCGTTTTGCCTGTCCCGGTAGCCATAACTAATAAAGCGCGGCGATGCTTTTTATTAAAATGCTCACATACCACAGTAATCGCCTGTTTTTGGTAAGCTCTATTGGTAATTTCATTTTTGATTGTCAGATCAGTTATATCCTTACGTTTTTTACGCTGAATAAGTAGTTCTAACTCATCAATAGTGTGAAAACCAAACACTAATCTTGAGGGATAACCTAAACCGTCTATCAGATGGGTTTCATAACCATTGCTACAATAAATAACAGGGCGCTCACCATATCTTTTTTCTAAACAATCTGCATAAAGCGTAGCTTGATGCTTACCTACAGACACGCTCTTACTGGTCTTTTTGGCTTCAATTAAGGCTAAAGGAACACCATTACGACCAAATAACACATAATCTACATGGCCTTCGCCTGAATTACTTGGCATACCTTCTACAAAAATTTCAATACAGGCTTTACTAGGCGTTATAATATTTTTCTTTGCTAAAACTTCCCAACCCGCTTCACGCAATTGTTGGTCAATATAGAAACTGCGTGTTTCCGCTTCGGTAAAATATTGGGGATTCTTAGCATTAAGCGTACCGTATTCTTGTATTTGTTCACGGTATTTATGAATAACCTTTTTTTTGGGTTCTACAAAGGTTGCCGATGCTTTACTAATACTGCCTTTATTTTCTGTAAGGAGTGTTTTATCAAAAGTCGCCACATCAGTAACTTCACCGAGTTTTACTAATACAGCGCTGACAAAACTATGCAGATTTAATAAAGAAAATAATGACTCTTTCGCCGTAACCTTTTCTAAATGGGCAGCATTATTACCCGCTCGGCGAATATAATGCAAAGCAACCATTAACTCATTATCATTAATAAAACGACGAAAATCTTCATTATCCACTAATTCAAATAGGCTACTACGTTTAGGGATTACCCAATTATGTAGGATATAGATGATTTTAACAGTATATTCTAAGGCAAACCTTGCATTAAGCGCTGATTGCTTTGGGTCGCTTTTTTGATTTACTTCAGCTTCATGACAGTAGTTATATAACTCTGCAAAATCAGATAATGTACTCAGAAAATCAAAGTTACGTTTCATAATTAGGGCACCTACCTAACGAATGTAGTTAATTAAAATATTTATCCATCGTATAGTCAAATAAAAGTTGCACATCAGTAATTGATTGATTAATCAATGATTTTTTTTGCTCTATAGCTTTTATTTTTTCGGCAAATTGGTTTTGAAGTGATATAGGAGGAAGCCCTAAAGTTATATCTTTTATAAACTTAACAGATCCTATATTTTGAATTCCACTCCCTTTCTTTTCAACATTTATTATTAATTGCTTCATTAGAAAAAGAAAAAAAATGCTTATAATCTTATTTTCTAAAAGAGTAAACTTTAATAATGCTTGATTAATAATTCCTCTTTCCGCATTTGCAGGAATTTCAAAAAATTCTCCAATAGTTCCTGAACAACTCATAATAATATCTTTAGGCAGTACAGTAAATCTCTTAAGGCTTTTATATAAGAGTTCATCTATATAATATTGTCCAATAAAAGCATCCTTTTGTATTGCATGCTTTTGTTCATATACTTTATATGTAAATTCGGATTTTTGTACAAAAAAATCCTTTTTTAAAGTACTTCCAAAAGGGCCTCTTACAATAGATGAACAAATATTCTCTAATTTTTCAGTTTCCCAATATTTTTCATTTTTTAAAGGATCACCAAACATATCATAAAAAGTAGCTTGAACAAGTTTATCCAGTTCTGCAAGCTGTTCTTTCTTTTTGGTAATAATATCGCTTAGTGTATCTAGTTCTTTTACTATTTGTTCTTGGATAGGAAGAGGAGGAGTAGGAATAATAAAATTTTTTAACCATCCAGTATTCAAATTTTTTATTGCAATTCCTTGAATATTACTTAGAACTTGTGAATAAAATAAATCTGACTTCATCCAATACTTTAAATAATAATTACAAAGGATATTGCTGTCCTTTATTCTCATATATCCTAAACTTACAAATGTACAAAACGAAATATCTGTTTCTATAACATGAGGATATCCTATAGTTCCCACTCGTCCGAATAGTACATCCCCTTTTTGAGGTTTAGCTCCATTTGGGGCTTTTTCAAACTCCTCTTTACTAATAAATTTTGTAGAATTAAAAGATATTTCTCCATTTGTAATATTCTTGACTGATAAAAAAGGAATGCCTGATGTTGTATAAGATGGAGTATGTGTAAATCCAAGACCAATATCTACTAGCTCCTCTATTTTTTGATATGAAAAATCTTCATTCATTCTTTAGTTAACCTTTCATAGTTAGTAATGGCTTGATCTATTTCATTTTGTAGCATTTTAATACGAGCTAATACTATTTCAGGTTTTTCATATTCTACTTTTTCTCGTTCAACTTTTTTATATTTATTAACCGTTAAATCATATCCATTAGCCACTATTTCATCTTTAGGTACAAAAAAAGATTGCTCTTTACGGGTACGGTTAGCTTCATTTTCTAGATTATTATAACGAGCAACAATATCAGGAATATCATTAGCTTCAATTTGACTACGTTTATCATCTAAACTATAGCCATCGGCGCGCATATCATAGAACCAAACCTTATCGGTACCACCTGAATCGGTTTTCGTAAAAATTAGGATGGCTGTAGAAACACCTGAATAGGGTTTAAATACGCCTGATGGCATAGAGATAATAGCTTCAAGTTGCTGGTTATCTACTAACTCTTTACGAATGGCTAAATGCGCTTTACTACCACCAAATAGCACACCATCTGGCACAATAGAAGCACAACGCCCGCCTGATTTTAAAATACGAATAAATAGACTTAAAAAAAGTAGCTCAGTTTTTTTAGTTTTAGCAATAGTTAATAAGCTATTATCTACCACTTCATAATCAAGGCTACCTTTAAAGGGTGGATTAGCTAATACCAGTGAATAAAGATTTTTATCTTGATTATCTTCGGAAAGGGAATCTTGGTAATTAATATTTGGATTATCTACCCCATGCAGCATCATATTCATGGCGCCAATACGTAACATGGTCTGATCAGTATCAAAACCATAGAACATAGTGTTTATATAATGCTCAGCATTTTCTTTTCTGGCTAACTCTTTTTTATAATGCTCGCTAATATACGCAGCTGACTCAACAATGAAGCCTGCTGAACCCATAGCAGGATCACAAATATTATCCTCAATAGTGGGCTTCATTAGCTGTACCATCATACGAATAATATGACGAGGAGTCCGAAATTGGCCATTAGTACCACTAGCTGCCATTTTCCCTAAAATATATTCATAGACATCGCCCATAGTATCTTTATCATTCATGTCGAGGTTATCGATACCATCTACAATTTTGGATAAAGTCCGTTCGTTAGGGATCATAAAAATGGCATTAGCCATATAGCGACTAAAAGCGCTATCTTTACCTGTACCTAGAGTTTTGATAAACACAAATACATCATTGCGAACGATATTAAACATATTTGTGGCATTAAAATTTTTGAATTTGTGCCAACGTAAATCTTCATAGGGAAGCGTTTGTTCTGTCTCTGGGTTTTGCCAGGATTCACCATCTTTAAAAATAGGGGCTTTAATCGTGCCACCTAGTGCCTGAGCATTTGCTTCTCTTTTGAGCTGGCTGTCATCCAGCATTTTTATGAAAAATAGATAAGTCATTTGTTCCAATACAGCAATAGAGCTAGTTAACCCTGCACTCCAAAACGTATCCCAAATACTATCAATTTGACTCTTATGGTCGCCTGTAATCATCTATATACCAATTAATATATTATTTATCTTTCATTCTAGAAGAAAAAAATCAATTAACTAAAGAGTTAATTGTTAATCTCTTACTTCAATAGTTTTTATTACTATTTTTTATGCTAAGATATTGATTTAACCTATTAAAAATAATCACATTTTATATTAAACTACAATAGCTTTTATATATCTTCTCCTGCCATTCTCAGGCACCAAAGCCATATAAGTAAGAGCTATACTTCTTTTTCAGTATAACTTTATTTGATGTAGTATTGAATCATATCCTGAACCACAGCATATCTCAAATCATGAAAAGCCTTACAAGATAAGGCGTTTAGGCAAATTATTGAAAGACCGTCTATCTTAATAGACATAGACACTGAAATTTTTTTGTGAATTTTTTAAAGTTTAACTGACAGTGTTTTGAAACGAAGAATCACTCTCTATTAATACATCTCCAAATCTAACTCAGATTTAATTCTGAGTTAGATTTGGAGAGAGGATGAACTAAACGTAAATGCAATAGAAAACATCAAAATGCCTAGGCAAGTATAAACAAAACTACGTATCAGTTTGTATATACAGATAAGTACAAGATGTACTTATTAAAAAAATGATTTACTTTAAATTTGTACTTCAATTAAGTATTTTTAGATAGTTTTCAATTATTTTATATCGATTATATAAACATATAATCATTTGTTTTTTTATGTTATTTAAGACAATTCAGGATGTCTATAGATTAAACATTGGAGCGGACACGAGATTCGAACTCGCGAATTCAACCTTGAATAAAAAATAAAATTATACAAACACCAATAGACACAATAAAATAAAATCAGTTTAACTTATGATTTATAATTCACAGAGCTCAGACAACAACAATTTGATGAATGACATATGAAAGCACTTATTTCAATCGACTATACCAACGACTTTATTGCCACAGACGGAGCATTGACAACCGGTCAGGCTGGACAAGCCATAGAAAATGAAATGGTAAATTTGACTAAAACGTTTATTGAGCAGAAAGATTTTGTCGTATTTGCTATTGATGCGCACGAGCCTGATGATAAATACCATCCAGAAAATAAATTATTTCCACCGCATAATATCATAGGTACCAACGGCCAAAATCTCTTCGGTTCATTGAAACAGCTCTACACAGCCAATCAAACCAATCCGCAAGTTTACTGGATGAACAAACGCCACTACTCTGCATTCAGCGGAACAGACCTGGATTTACGCCTGCGTGAAAGAAATATTACCGAAATACATTTAACCGGCGTATGTACTGATATCTGCGTATTACATACAGCAGTTGATGCATATAACCTTAATTATCAAATTGTCGTTCATCAGCATGCTGTTGCCAGCTTTGACCCGGTAGGACATTCATGGGCATTAAAGCACTTTCAGAATACTTTAGGAGCTACCATAATCTGATTATTTACAAACAATATAACAGGGCAATTAAACAACTCATTTTCAATTTTGACTGATTATTTTCCCAGTAAAAACTACATACCTATTTAAAAATATAGCTTTTAGCTATAACCACCCTACTTTCGTTTATTCTGTACTGAAATCACAAAATATACAAAAATAAATGATTAATTAATACAGGTGAAACTTTCTACTCATCACAGTAAAATATCAGAAATCTACTACATAAATAAAACCACTTGAGCAAAACTCTTTACATAGAACCATTCAGAGAAGAATTCTATAATGATATATAGTAATAACAACTCTAATTATCCGTAAAAATTAAAATCATAACAATATCGATATAATAAATAACAAATCAATAATTGGTAAATAAGCCCATAATATAATTTAATGCTTAAATTAGTAATTAAAATAAAAATTAATATATAAAATAAATTCTTTATTAAAAATTATATTTACTTTAACAATCATTCCTGAATTCGTTGTAAAAAAGTAGATAATCACCTAAATAATCAGTTTTAGATATTCTAAATATATGCTTTATACTTAAAATAAAGTTAATATTTAGATTTCCATTAGAGTAGAAAAACTAGGTAATGAACTTTTCACATTCACTAGCAAAATATAGGCGACTTTATGAAGAAAACAAGGTCTGGAAATTACTTAGAGCAACTACAGCGCCTCTCATTTTAGCTTTTATTGAGCAAGTATTTTCGTCTGGACAAAACGAAATATCCTATAGTCAGGCTCGCATTTTATTAGATGCAGAGTTGGAAAAAAACCACTGGTATGCCGATACACCAGCAGCTATTTATATTAATCAATGGGTCAAAGATGGCTGGTTACGTGAGATGGACAATAAATTGACCAAAACAGATACATGCGAAATTGCATTACGTTTTTGTCAAAGCTTTGATGAGCGTAACATAAACACCAGTGCTTCACATCTACGTATTGTACAAGAGGCTGTTAGAGAACTGGTTATCGCATTAAACGAAAATCCTGAAGAAAGAATTGCCTTACTTAATCAACGTAAAGCTGAGCTGGAAAAAGAGATTACAATCATACAAACTAGAGGTATCAATACATTATCTGACCAACAACGAAGGGAAAGATTGAGAGAAATCTACCAACTTGCTTCAGTATTAACCAATGATTTTCGCTATGTTGAAGATGAGATTCGCCGTCTGGATCAAGAAATTCGCATCAAAATGATAGAGAAAGATAATAATCGCGGAGAAGTATTGCAAGCAACTATGGATCAAGAAGCTTTACTTGCTCAAAGCGATGCGGGTAGCGCATTTGAAAGTTTTTTTCAGCTGCTTTGTGATTCAAACCGCTCAACCGAATTCAAAGAACAACTAGATATTATTCTTAATCAAATTTCAGACAACTATTTACAACCGCGACAACGAAAATTTCTCAAACGCCTATTACAGGAGCTCACTCAAGAAAGTGAACATATATTTCAAATTCGTCGTCGAACAGAAGAAAATTTGAAAACTTACATAAAAAGTGGTGCAGCACAGGAAAAAAGAACTGTTGATCGACTCATAACACAACTTGAACAATTAGCAGTTAATTTCAGCAAAAATAATATTAACCTTAAACAAGCTACCCACTTAATTTTACCTACTGGTAATATAGAAATTAATTCTCCCGATTCAATATGCTTAAAAGAACCAATCGCTGCTATACAAATAACTGACATCACTGAGCATACAAATTCAGTAGTCCCGAGTGAAACAGTATTAACTTTATTAGATACCATCCAAATTAAAGAAGTGGCTGATTCAATCTATCATAATCTGTGTACCTTTGGACCATTAACTATAGCCGGCCTAGTTGAAAAAAAACCAATTAATTTTGGACTAGAAGAATTAGTAGCCTATTTAAGAATTGCACAACATATTCAAGCAACTGACTTAAATGAAAAAGAGTCTATTATTATTCAAGATAAGCAGGGTATTCAAATCAAAGCTACCCTACCTAAATATTTACTCAGTGCCTCACTTTTTCCCGACAATTTGGAAGAGCTTTCTTTATGAACGAAGAAAAAAATAATAAATCAACATCAGGTGGTGAATTTTTTGATCAATTTTGTGCAAAAATGGTTACTAATGATCCAATTACTCCAACAATTGATGAGTCTATTCAAAACCAAGTAGAAATTGAAACAACACAATCACCATTATTACAATCTGATAATAATCCACAACCAGAGTCCAGCTTACTTCCCAAAGAAGCCAAACATGCTTTAGTAGCCCTGCTCAAAAATGGTGTTATTTTAGCTTCACAAAAATATAATCTTTTTTCTATTATCAGTCATTACCATGTTCAAATTGATTCTTACTTAGCCAATATATATCTAAAATTAATATTAGATCCAACTACAGGAGTAGCTTACGTAGCACAGATGAGTGAGACATTAGAAGAAAATGATGAAATATCACCATTAATTCATAGGCGACAACTGACAGTTCACGACACATTGATATTACTTGTTTTACGTAAATACTTTCAGGACCGAGAAACAGTCGGTGAAAGTAAAATAATTATTAGTTTTGAGCATATTGAAGAACTTTTAAAACCTTTTGCACCCATAACAAATCATTCAACCATCGAAAGGAAAAGCCTTAATGCGGCATTAAACCGCATGAAAGAACGTCATATCCTTGCTAACGTACGTGGCAGTGATGACCGTTATGAAATTACACCTATCATCCGTTATGTTGTGAATGCTAACTTTTTGGAAAACATGCTTTTAGAATATAAAAAACTAAGTGAAAAAGTGCAATCAGATAAAGCAGATACAGTGAAAGAAGAATCAAATGAATAAATCCATAATTGATAATGAGCCATTTAACGATGGTCAAATTCGCTTAAATGAACTTTCTGTATATAACTGGGGATCATTTCATGGTTTGCATACGGCCAAAATTGATCCTATCGGTACATTGGTTACTGGAGATAATGGTTCAGGTAAAACCACATTTATTGATGGATTAATGGCATTACTGCTGCCTGCTGGACGTGCTAGTTTCAACGTTGCTGCAGCTCAAGGAGATAGTAAAGATAGAACATTACTTTCCTATATGCGCGGTAATTTCGGTTCAGCACATGACGGCAGCAAAACAAAAGTAAAAAGCAAGCGAGACCAATCAGTTATTACTGGTCTACGAGCCTGTTACAAGGCTGACAATGGTAATTACATTACACTAGCAGTATTATTTTGGGCTACTCCAACAGCAACATCTTCTGCAGATATTTATCGTCACTATGTTATTGCTAATCGTAATCTTCAACTTAAAGAATTACTAGAAAATTTTAAAGATGGTGAGCGACGTACTCTTAAGCAGTATTTAAGTAATGATGCAACCATTGTTTATTCAAATAACATTTTTGATGACTATCAAGCAATGTATCGTAAACTGCTACATATTGATAATAAAAATGCTCCAGCCCTATTATCCCGAGCTTTGGGTTTGAAAAAAATCGATGATTTAACAGCCCTTATTCGTGAATTAGTACTGGAATCAAGCCAAATTAAAGAAGAAGCTCGTAATGTTGTAAAAGAATTTTCGGCCTTAGAAGCTACTCATAACGAGCTAACTGATGTCAAAAAACAATATATACATTTGGGTCAATTACCTGAACACAATCAAGCTTTTATTAAATATATACAAATATTGAATAAACTTGAACAAGAAAAAAATGGATTAATTCCTTATTTTGGTGAACTAAAAAGTAAATTGTATACAAATAAGCTTCAAGAATTACAACAAAAAATTGATTTTTTACAGCAACAAATTAACGAACAAGAACAAAATAAACTAAATATAAATCAACAGATTGAATCATATCATGCCGCTTATCTAAAAGCTGGCGGCGATAGTATTGAGTCTTTAAAAAGAGAGCTTGTAAAAGCCAAAGAAGACTATAACCGCATAAACCAACAAGCATCAATATATCAACGGGAAACCAAAACATTAGGTCTAAATTCAGAACTGATTCAAATAAATTTTGAAAATAATCAAAAAAAGGCAACAGACAAACTACAAAATCTGAATCAGAATAAAGAAAATGCATTAGTTAATTTTGCTCAAATCCGTGCCCAATTAAACAACTTAATGAGTGAATATCATCAGACCGAAGAACAAATTAACCAAATAAAGTTAAGACCTGATTCTAATATTGCATTCAGATTTCAGCAACTACGCGACGAAATGATCACAGATTTAAATTTAACAATTGAACAATGTCGCTTTATTGGTGAATTAATTAATGTCAAAGAAAGCGAAAATATCTGGCAAGGAGCAATAGAAAGAGCATTAGGTGGACTCAGAACCACAATGATAGTCCCTTATAATGTTTTCTCACAGGTAACACGCTGGTTAAATACTCGTCATACAGGCCTACATGTTAGAGTACAAGTTGTACCAGAATCATTTCAAAAATTAAAGTCACAAATCGAATTTAAACCTGAAGGCTATTTACACAAGTTGATTTGGCGTGATCATCCTTATCGTGACTGGTTAAAGAAACATTTGGAGCGTTTCGATTTAACTTGTGTAGATTCTACTGAACAGTTAGATAAAACCCCTTTTTCCATAACACAGGCTGGTTTAGTTCATCTGGAAAAAGGTCGTTTTGAAAAAAAAGACCAAAATAAAATCAATGATAAAAAATCTTGGCAACTTGGATTTTCTAATAAAGCCCGATTAGCAATATTAGAACAGGAGTTGTCTTCTTTAACAGAAGATATTGCAAAACAAAATACGCTTACTCAGAAAAAGCGTAATGATTTGCAAACTATTGAACAGGAAATAGAACTATGGAAAAATTTACAAAAATATAGCTGGGAAAGTATCAATTTACCGCGGTGTATAGCTGAAGTTGATAGCATCCAAAAAAAACTGACAGAGTTACAAAATGGTGACGACTTAGAACAAGCTGAATCACGGTGGAAAGAGGCCAAAAACGCTTATGAAAATTTACAAGATGAAATTAAAAAGTTATACAAAGAACAAGGTAGTCACAATACTCAAAAAGACAATTTAAACGTATTGCTTCAGCAGGCACAAAAAGATTCAGATCAAGGAATTGAACACGATATAAGATTAATGTTAAATCATCGTATTGGACAATACAAAGATGATACTTTGCCATTAGTAATAGAGCAACAAGATTTTTATTACAAACAAATTGACGAATCCCTGAAAAAAACAAATCAAAAAAAAGAAAATATAGGAAAAGAGATAGTTAAAATCATGTCTTCTTTCCAACAACAATGGCCTATTATTGCTAATGATTGGATTCCAGACATTTCTTATATTGAAGATTATATCAATCACCTATTCAAACTGGAGCAAGAAGGATTGCCTCAGTTACAAGAACGCTTTAAAGAACGTTTAAATAAACATGCAACTGAATCATTAGCAAGAATTCAGCAACAATTAGAGGCTGAAAAAGATGAAATTAGAGAACGTATTCAGGTAATTAATACAGTATTAAAACGTACTGAATTTAGAAAAAACACTTACCTAAAATTAAATACCAAAATTGAACAATATACAAATGTAATAGAATTTTCAAAATTACTTAAAAATGCTCTAAGCTTATTTACTAGTGATGACCACGAACGACGATTTAATATATTAAAAGAGATAGTCTCACAACTGGATAAAGCCAGCAATCTCGCAGCACATACATTAGAAAGCCTACGTCTACTTGACCCTCGTTATCAGATGTCTTTTTTTGCTGAAGAGCTAGATAATCAAACTGGAGCTGTCATAGATGTGCTTGAATCTTCTAGTGGTAAATCAGGCGGTGAAAAAGAATCATTTGCAGGCACTATAGTTGCTGCTAGTCTCGCCTACGCACTTACACCAGATGGATATGATAAACCCGTATATTGCACAGTATTTTTAGACGAAGCATTTTCTAATACAGCTGAGTCAGTTAGTCGGAGGGTGCTGCGCGTATTTAAAGCATTGCATATACACGTTAATTTAATTACACCATATAAAAACCTTAATCTAGCACGTGAAACAGCTCGTTCCCTGCTTATTGCTGAGCGAAACCAACAAACACATGAAAGTAGCTTAAGTGAAGTAACATGGGAAGAAATAGACGCCCAACGTGAATTAATTAAAAACTCTGAAATTATGAAACAAGCCAAATCTCTTGGTATTGAGATCACTTCAACGCAATAATTATGGATTTGATATTATGTATTATAGTGTAATCTAAATATGCATTAAGAAAGTTTCTTTTCTATTCTCTAAATACGCATAAATGTTATTAAATAATCTCAATATGATTATAACAATATTGATTAGAGTGATGTACATAATAATAAACTGCTTATGACAAAATTAAATGAAAATTGGGGCAAACTACCCGATGAGGTTTACAGCCATATTAAAAAGCTAGAATGGGATAAACAAAAGAATCTCAAAGAGCGTTTAATGCATAAACGAAAGTTTCCAATTGAAATATCTCTAGGAACACCAACTGGTGACCAGATACTTGATAATATGATGTATTTTAAAAATTTTATTAATCAATGGAAAGATTTTCCACAACAGCATTGGATAAAGTGGCAAGATAAAAAATACAATACTTTAGGTTTACAACGCATTCCTGTAACTTTAATTCTTAATAATCTGAAAGAACTATTTGAATTTCTAGGACCTGATATTGAAAAAAAAATTGAAAAGCTAAGCAAGATAATTGAACCATTAACGACATACGACCAACGCTTTTATCCAATTTTAATTCAACATTTATCAATAGTTGAACAATTAACTCCTCAGGAATCAATTAACATTACTAGTTTATTACAGCAACTTACTCCAAATATGGGGAAAGGCTTATATTTGCGTTCCTTACCTTTGAAAGGTATTGATACCAAGTTTTTAGAAAATAATAAAATCCTGGTGAGTGCTTTACTTGATGTTCTCTATAACAATGCAATTACACAAGCTGGTAATTTATTGAAATGGCTAGGATGTTTAGACAATCCCAAAGGCTGGTTAATAGTTAAGCCATTATGCAAAAAAACACAAGAATCTTTAGCTGGCTTGCCTATCTTACAAATGGATCAGCATACCCTAACCCATTATGAATTACCCGCCAACAACATTTTAGTAGTAGAAAATATTCAATCTGGTTTATCTCTACCAGAATTACCTGATACGATTGCTGTTATTGGTTGCGGTAATAATGTGAATTGGCTTAGTGCACAATGGTTAAAAAATAAAAGAGTAGCGTACTGGGGAGATATTGATAGCTGGGGATTAAAAATATTAAGTCTATCAAAAACCTTATGTCCTCATATTCAAACACTTATGATGGATGAAGAAACATTAAAATTATATAAAAACAATATGGTAACTGAATCAGAATCTTATTCTGATATTCCTGTAAACTTAGACTCATCAGAAAAAGATTTATTTATTGTTTTACAATCCAATAAATACAATGCTAACCGATTAGAACAGGAAAAGTTACCAAATGATTATATCCAAAAAAAATTAAAAGAGTGGAAAAATAATCAAAATTTTTAATTAGCAATTATTAAAATTTAAGCTCTATTATAAAAATAAATATCATAACATTTTAAAATTAAAGCTTTCACCTTCAAACACTCACCTAGATTTTTAAAATATATATTACATTTTCTAATGTAAAAAACCGTACCAAATAATTATTGGTACGGTTTTATCATTATATTTATCAGTTAAAACAGCCTGATAAAGAAATCTGGTGGGTCGTGAGCGATTCGAACGCTCGACCAACGGATTAAAAGTCCGCTGCTCTACCGACTGAGCTAACGACCCTTTGGCTCCCCGACCAGGGCTCGAACCTGGGACCTGCGGATTAACAGTCCGTCGCTCTACCGACTGAGCTATCAGGGAAAGGAAGAGCGCATTATAGGGGTCGATATTAAACTCGTCAAGCCTTTTTAGCCATTTTAAGCCTCAAAAACGGCTTAATAAATACAAATCATTGGTAGTTCTATATATTTAATTGCAGATATGGTTGTATAGCTTAAATTCTATTTGCTTTTATACTCTAATGAACGTATTCAGGTTCTGCGCTTATTAGTTCAGACCAGAAGATTGATAAAATATATTATGGTCTATTCACGCCAAGCAGATACTATATAGTTTTTTCCTTATACAAATTACTTTATCGGAATTTTCCTGAAGAATTTATGATAAAAATAAACTGAAGTATTTTTATCAATATAGAATTATTTATCCAATAAATCATAATATTAATTATTTTCCTAGATTATTCTGATACTTTATTTTCTTGTCTGCTGGTGTAACTAAAATCAATGTAATTTCTTACTTATCATTAATGTCAAATAAATAATAAATCTTTAATCGTGCAATTTTTTTTGCACGCAAGTGCAATTTTCTGCGCCAAGTTTATTTAAAAATCTTTTGTCATATAAAATTTCTATATATAAATCAATATTTTATTATTTTATTTTCCTTATTCCAATCTGGTATACAAATTGCAATAGCAAAGTGGCTTGCTTTTAAGCATAGATGAATTTTTAACGTGTAACAAGGAGCCGTTGATGCAAACAAAATTAATCACTACCGATAAAATCCGGGATTTTCTTAAAGACGGTATGACGATTATGTTTGGCGGTTTTATGGGGTGTGGTACGCCGTCAAAGATTGTTAATGCAATTCTGGAATCGGGTATTAAGGATATAACACTTATCGGAAATGATACAGCTTTTGTAGACACTGGTGTCGGACCGCTGATTAATAATAATCAGGTCAGAAAAGTGATTACTTCCCATATTGGCACCAATCGTGAAACAGGCAGAAGAATGATTGCCGGTGAGATGGAAGTTGAGCTGGTACCGCAGGGTACGCTGGCTGAACGGATTCGCTGCGGCGGTGCCGGACTGGGCGGAGTTTTAACACCTACCGGAGTGGGTACGATTGTTGCTGAAGGCAAGAAAGTTTTATCTGTTAATAATCGTGAGTATTTACTTGAGCTGCCAATCCGTGCTGATTTAGCCATCATTCATGCGCATAAGGCTGATTACAACGGTAATCTGGTCTATCAGTATGCTGCACGTAATTTTAATCCGCTGATTGCTACCGCTGCTGACACGGTGATTGCTCAGGCTGATGAACTGGTAGAAGTCGGCCAGATACATCCTGATGCGGTGATGACACCGGCAGCATTAGTTGATTTTATGGTTAGCACTAACGATTAAGGAATAAAGACAATGGATAAAAAAGAATTAATTGCTCGCCGTGTTGCTCAGGAATTACGTAACGGGGATGTTGTTAATCTGGGGATTGGTTTACCAACTCAGGTGGTGAATTATTTGCCTGAAGGTATCAATATTACGCTGCAATCAGAAAATGGCTTTCTGGGGCTGGGGCCTAAAACAGTTGATGAACCGAATATTGTTAATGCAGGCGGTCAGCCTTGCGGCATTGTTCCCGGTGCGGCGATGTTTGACAGTGCATTTTCTTTTATGCTGATTCGCGGCGGTCATGTCGATGCCTGTGTGCTTGGCGGACTGGAAGTTGACCAGCATGCCAATCTGGCTAACTGGATGGTACCGGGCAAAATGGTGCCGGGTATGGGCGGTGCTATGGATCTGGTTACAGGTGCGAAAAAGGTAATTATTGCCATGGAACACTGTACTAAAACCGGTGAACCGAAAATATTGCCGGAATGCACTTTACCGCTTACTGCGAAAGGTAAAGTCAGCATGGTTATTACTGAACTGGCTGTATTTGAATTTATAAACGGTCAAATGTATCTGATTGAAACCGCTGAGGGTGTGGATGTTGATACTGTAAAAGCGCACACCACGGCAGAGTTTATTGTTGCGGATAATCTGAAAACGATGTCCATTGCTACAGGGGCATAAGTTTTATGATTTCACGTTTATCCAGACATACGACTAATCTGGTCAGTAAATATCTGCCTGACCCGCTGATATTTGCTTTACTGCTTACTTTTATCATTTTTTTCATGGCCTGGGGATTAACTGATTCACAGCCTCTGGGTCTGATAAAAATGTGGGGGGACGGCTTCTGGAATTTGCTGGCCTTTGGTATGCAGATGGCCCTGATTGTGGTTACCGGCCATGCCTTAGCCAGCTCCCCTCCGGTGAAATCTGTTCTGGTATCTATTGCCTCTCTGGCCAAAACTCCTACACAGGCAGCCATGCTGGTTACTTTTGTCGGCTGCATTGCCTGTATTTTAAACTGGGGGTTTGGTCTGGTTGTAGGTGCCATGCTGGCAAAGGAAGTGGCCAGACAGGTTAAGAATGTGGATTATGGCTTACTGATCGCCTGTGCTTATATTGCTTTTATGACATGGGGTGGCGGTTTGTCCGGGTCAATGCCTTTAATGGCGGCAACTCCGGGGAATCCTGTTGCGCACTTTATGATTAGTGACGCTAATCCGCAGGGTATTGTGCCGATTTCTCAGACGATGTTTTCAGCCAGTAATATTTTTATTACTTCTATGCTGATTATCTGTTTACCTCTTCTGGTGCGGTTTATGGTCAGAACTGACGGTAAGGTGAATGTGGTTAATCCGGAGCTGCTGGCACCGGAACCCGATTTTCAGCGTAAGCTTGACCGGAAAACAGCTACCATAGCTGAAAAAATGGAAGAAAGTAAGCTGCTTTCTTTGCTGGTAGGTGCTCTCGGTATCAGTTATCTGCTGATTTACTTCTATCATAATGGTTTTAATATCACTATTAATACCGTTAACCTGATCTTCCTGACTGCCGGTGTTTTGTTACACCGTACACCTATGGCGTACATGCGTGCTGTCTCCAATGCAGCCAGAAGCACAGCCGGTATTATTATTCAGTTTCCGTTTTATGCGGGTATTCAGCTGATGATGGAACATTCCGGTCTGGGTGGTCTTATCACTGAATTTTTCATCAATATTGCCAGTAAGGATACCTTCCCTATCTGGACATTCTTCAGTTCCGGCATTATTAATTTTGCCGTACCGTCAGGTGGCGGCCACTGGGTTATTCAAGGCCCATTCGTGATTCCTGCCGCACAGGCTCTGGGTGCTGATTTAGGTAAATCTACGATGGCAATTGCCTACGGCGAACAATGGATGAATATGCTGCAACCATTCTGGGCATTACCTGCACTGGCTATTGCCGGTCTCGGGGTGCGTGACATTATGGGATATTGTATGACAGCGCTGATATTCACTACGCCGATATTCCTGATTGGCCTGTACTTTTTCTAGTTAAAAAAGGGAGTTTATTATGACAAAAACCGTAATCGTCAGTGCTGCACGCACCGCCATCGGCAGTTTTAATGGTTCACTTGCCTCTGTCAGTGCCATTAATTTGGGGAAAGTTGTTATTGACGAAGCTTTAAAACGTGCTGCACTGGATGCCGGTGCGGTAAATGAAGTGATTATGGGTAATGTGCTTCAGGCCGGACTGGGACAGAATCCTGCCCGGCAGGCTGCACTGAATGCAGGTATTCCCAGCAGCGTACCGGCTTTTACTGTAAATAAAGTATGCGGCAGCGGACTTAAATCAATTGTACTGGCCACACAAAGTATTTTAACCGGTGACAATGATATTGTTGTCGCCGGCGGTATGGAAAATATGTCTCAGGCACCCTATCTGCTTGGCAGTAAAGCCCGCTGGGGGCTGAAAATGGGTAATGCCGAACTGTACGATACCATGGTGAATGACGGATTAACCTGTGCTACCAATCATTACCATATGGGAATTACCGCAGAAAATATTGCTGAACAATATTCTATCAGCCGTGAGGAACAGGACGAACTGGCACTGCGTTCTCAAAAGCTGGCTACGGAAGCTAATAACAATGGTGACTTTGAAGCAGAAATTGTTCCAGTCACCATCAGCTCACGCAAGGGCGATATTATCTTTAAACAGGATGAATATCCCAAAGCAGACAGCACGGCGGAAGGTCTGGCAAAACTCAGACCGGCGTTTAAAAAAGACGGTACAGTGACTGCGGGTAATTCTTCCGGTATTAATGACGGTGCCGCTGCTCTTGTGCTGATGTCTGAAACCAAAGCAAAAGAATTAGGCTTAAAACCACTGGCATATATTCGCAGCTATGCTTCTGGCGGCGTTGATCCGAGCATAATGGGAATGGGTCCGGTACCGGCAACCCGGCTGGCTTTACAAAAAGCAGCACTGCAGCTGTCTGATATCGATTTAATCGAAGCAAATGAAGCTTTTGCTGCTCAATTCCTCGGTGTCGGACGCGAGCTGAATTTTGATATGGACAAAACCAATATTCATGGTGGTGCCATTGCCCTGGGTCATCCTATTGGCGCCAGCGGTGCACGTATTCTGGTTACCCTGCTTTATTCCATGCTTCATTGTGATAAACAGCTGGGACTGGCAACATTATGCATTGGCGGCGGACAAGGTACGGCTGTTATTCTGGAACGCTGTTAATGATAATCCGGTCAAACTAAGAGTAATGTCTGGTTAACAGACCTATGATTAGGTTAAACAGTCAGGTGGTAATGAGTTTATCCGATATCGCCTGACTTGTTAATTTGCATAATTCATCTGATAATTTAAAATTAATTCAGATAAATATTTTGGCTGTGTACCAGCCGGATATTAAAAATATTTTATTGATAATTATGGATATTTGAGCACTTATGAACACTAGCTTCCTTCAGCGCCTATATCCGGAACGAATCAGTGCCCGTATCTTTTTACTGGTGACTTTCCTATCCTGTTTTTCAATTTTTGTCTGTGCCGTTCTAATTGATAAAGAAGGGCGCGAACTTCTCAGACAGGAAAAAAGCCATAAACTTTATGCCATTACCAAAACTCTGGATTTGCTTTTAGGTGATGCTTACCAGCAGGTGGATAAAAGCCTGCCCCGAACACAACAAATTACCCAGCTTAATCAGTATCTCTCTCCTAAAATTGAACCGCTGCTGAAAAACATGCCGAATATTGCAGCCGGTTATTATCATAAACAATTAGATGCCATTGTGTTGTATGCCCCGCAGTCAGCCTATGGTGTGAATGTTGGTAAATCTATTCCGGCTGAGCATAAAGGGCGTGAAGTCATGGCCAACGGCCGGCATATGATTGAAACCGGACAGCAAGTCCGCGGCAATATCATGAATGCCATGATTCCCATTGTGCGCAATAATCAGATAATTGGCTATATCTGGGCTAATGAAACTTTGGATGACATTGAAAAACAGGCGTTTGTATTTGATAAAAATGTCATTATTATCAGCCTGATCTGTATGCTGAGCTGTATTTGTATTGCTTCTGTTTTATCCAGAAAACTGAATACTGATATCAATATAATCAAACAAGGGCTGGAAAAACTCCCCTTCTCGCTGGACAGTCGTCTGCCAGTTATACGCGGTGAGCTGAATGAAATTGTCAGCGGAATTAACAGTCTGGCCGAAAAGCTCAGAAAAACCAAAACCATCAACGAGCTGATTCTGGAAAACACACTGGATGCAGTTATTACTGTGGATAATAATGGCTTTATTACCATGTTAAATCCGGCTGCAGAAAAAATCACCGGCTATCAGCTGGAACAAGTCCTTGGCCGGCCATATTCAACCATAGTTGATGATAAAAATTTTCAAAGTCCTTTACTGGATACTTTATATAATGGTATCGATCATGTCGGTGTGGAAGTAGATTTCCCGGTTGCCCGGCAAATTATCCGAATCTCAGCCAGCACCAGCCATCTGAAAGATTATCAGGGCAATATTATTGGTGCCGTCGTTATTTTTAAAGATATCACCGAACGGGAAGAAGTAGAAAAGTTAATCCAGCAAACCGAACGTCTGGTGGCACTGGGCGAGCTGATGGCAGGCATTGCCCATGAAATCCGCAATCCGCTGGCTGCAGTACGCGGTTTCGTGCAATATCTGCAAAATGATTTACCCCGTGCTGAGCAAAATGAATATCTTGAGATTATTCTGAAAGAAGTGGATTCGATTAATCAGGTAATTCAGCAGCTACTTGATTTCTCAGTACCCTCAAAAAATTATTATGTTTCGGTGCAATTAAACGACCTGATTAATGAAGTGCTGGTACTGGTTAATTCATCTCACCGCTCAAATAACATCGTCCTGACTCTTTCATTAGCCAGCCAGTTACCGCCATTGTATCTGGATAAAGAATTAATCAAACAGGCAATACTGAATTTATTAATCAATGCCATTCAGGCAGTCAGTGATCAGGGCAACATTGAAATCTCTACATTATTGTCTGCTAACCAAAAGTATCAGTTAATCCGGATAAAGGATGATGGTGAAGGCATTAAAAGCGAAATAATGGATAAAATCTTTACACCATTTTTTACCACTAAAATTTCTGGTACCGGACTGGGTCTGGCCATGGTAGAGAAAATAGTTTCCTCACATAAAGGGCAAATTAGCATTAAAAATAATGAGCACAGCAATGGTGTTACGGTTGAAGTAGCACTTCCCGTTAACTGATACACAATAATCCGGAATTTATGTCAGAAAAAATCTTAATTGTCGAAGATGAATTAAATCTGCGCAAACTGTTATCTATTTTTTTATCGCAGGAACATTATCAGGTTATTGCTGTTGATAATGCAGAAGACGCTATTGAAACCTTAGAACAGCAGCCGGTTGATTTAATTTTAATGGATAATCGCCTGCCTCAGATGAGCGGGCTGGAAGCACTGAAAATAATTAAACAGAACAATACGGATATATCCATCATCCTTATGACCGCCTATGCCGGTGTGGATACGGCGGTAGAAGCATTAAAACTCGGTGCAATTGACTATATTGTCAAACCCTTTGACCTGAATGAACTCAAAGCACTGATAAAACGTACTCTGGAGTTGAGCAAAGCTAAAAAAGAGGGAATGGATTTATCGCCAAAAATAGAATTATTCAGCTCGGATAATAAGGGTCATATTCTGACTAACAGCCCGAATATGATGGAACTGTGCCGCAATATTGCCAAAATTTCACAAACCAAAACCACCGTATTAATTACTGGTGAAAGCGGTACGGGTAAAGAATTAGTCGCCAAAACCATTCATTATTACAGTACCCGCTCAACCGGCCCGTTTATCAAAGTAAACTGTGGTGCATTACCGGAAACCTTACTGGAAAGTACTTTATTCGGGCATGAAAAAGGATCATTTACTGGTGCTTATCAACGCCAGATTGGTTTATTTGAGCGGGCACACCAGGGGACACTTTTTCTGGATGAAGTAGCTGAAATGTCAACCAATCTTCAGGTTAAGCTTCTGCGGGTAATCCAGGAAAGAGAATTCGAACCAATCGGTGGCAGCAGATTAATTAAAACTGATTTCAGGCTGATTGCCGCTACCAATCGTAGCCTTCAGGATATGATCAGCACTGGTGAATTCCGCGAAGATTTATTCTACAGACTGAACGTAATGGAATTAAGCTTACCACCCTTACGTGACCGGAAAAATGATGTCATGCTACTGGCGCGCTATTTTGCCAATCAGTTTTGCCATGAAAATAATAAGGAGTTACTGGATTTTTCGATTAGTGCGGTAGAAGTACTTAATCAATACCCATGGCCGGGCAATGTACGTGAACTGTCTAATGCCATCGAACATGCAGTAGTCATGTCTAACGGACTATTTATCTATCCGCAAGATTTGCCCGCACAAATTATTGCTCATAAAAAAACACCAGATTTTCATCCTGATTTTAGTGAAGATGAACAGCTGGGTGCCACCTTGAAAGAAAAAGTCAAAATTTATGAGAAGGAATTAATCATTAATGAATTGAGACTGAATAACGGACACCGGGAAAATACTGCCCGCTCTCTAGGCGTCAGCAAAAGAACATTATTATATAAAATGCAGGAATACGAGATTGTAGAGACCATTAATTAAATCACATTAACTCAGTTCCATGAATACCGGTTCCTGATATTCCCATATTTATTACCACGGCAAATATCAGTCTGCCATCAGACAATCAATATACAGGCGTTTACTGAACGCTTTATACGGATGCAATTAATGTAGCGATGGGAAATAAAATTTATCATAAACGGATAAAGCATGCAGCCCTACCCGCTTCTGCCTATTCACTGGCAGCCGGATTAAATATATTACTGGTTACGCAGGCTACCTGCTGATCAGATTGTTATATATGACAGCCGAAAACCAATTGCATTACTTTGTGCACATTATTTGATAGTCATAATCAACAATCAAAGGCGCATGATCAGAAAATTTTTCTTCTTTATAGATCGTAGCAGTTTGTGCACAGGCAGCCAGTGCTGGCGTAGCCATCTGATAATCAATACGCCAGCCTACATCTTTGGCATAAGCCTGCCCGCGATTGCTCCACCAGGTATAACCGGGAATCTCAGGATACAGCGTACGCCAGATATCCACCCAGCCAAGCTCATTGATAATCTGGCTCAGCCATTCACGCTCTTCCGGCAAAAAACCGGAATTTTTCAGATTGCCGCGCCAGTTTTTTAAATCAATATTCTGGTGCGCTATATTCCAGTCGCCACAGATTACGATATCGCGCTGTAAGGCTTGTAATTCGCGCAGAACCGGTAAAAATTTATCCAGAAAACAGAATTTAGCCTGCTGTCGCTCTTCCGAACTGCTTCCAGACGGCAAATACACAGAGATAACACTGAGCTTGCCAAAATCAGCACGTACATAGCGGCCTTCATGATCAAAATCTTCCCATCCTAAGCCGATTTGCACATCATCAGGCTGCTGTTTACTGTAAATTGCCACACCACTATAGCCGCGTTTCACTGCGGTATGCCACGCACCATACATACCCAGCGGATGCTTCATCTGCTCAGTCATATCCGCTTCCTGGGCTTTTAATTCCTGAACACATACAATATCAGCCTGTGCCTGCGCCAGATAATCAATAAAACCCTTACTGGTAGCTGAACGTATTCCGTTTACATTGGCTGAAATAATACGCATCGGCATGTCCTTTCGATTAATGATAAAATTTACATCTTAAAATTTTTAATCTGCCATTTTACCATTAAGGATCATTATGTCTGATTTCCGTCAGGATTTTCTGCACTTCGCTCTGCAACAGCATGTTTTAAAATTTGGCCAGTTCACAACCAAAGCCGGCAGACAATCACCTTATTTTTTCAATGCCGGACTGTTTAACGATGGCTATAGTATTCTGCAATTGGCACGTTTTTATGCACGCTCGATTCTTGCCAGCGGTATTGAATTTGATATGCTGTTCGGACCGGCCTATAAAGGCATTATTCTGGCCGCAGCAACAGCCATGATGCTGGCGGAAGAAGGGCGTAATGTACCATATGCCTATAACCGTAAAGAAGCAAAAGACCATGGCGAAGGTGGCGTACTGGTTGGTGCACCGCTTAAAGGTCGTGTACTGATTATAGATGATGTTATTTCAGCCGGTACTTCCGTACGTGAATCGGTTGCCATCATCCAGCGTGAAGGCGCGGTTACCGCAGGTGTAGCCATTGCACTTGACCGCATGGAAAAAGGTCAGGGAAATCAATCCGCCGTTCAGGAAGTCGAACAACAGTATCAAATACCGGTAACGGCCATTGCCACATTGGAAGATTTACTGCTGTTATTAGAAAATGATTCAACACTGGCTGATTATCGCCAGCCGGTAGCTGATTACCGTCGGCAATATGGCGTGTAAATTTTGTCTGGTTCTGGCAAAACAGATTGCCAGAACGGTTCAAACAACATTATGTTTAACAAATGATTTCTTTCTAACTTTATTAAACAGATGAATGTTGAGCAATTACTGAATCACTATGGCTATCTGGCTATATTTATCGGCAGCATTCTTGAAGGTGAAACCATATTGACCCTGGCCGGCTTTTTCGTACACAAAGGCTATTTGTTATTTTTACCTTCAATCCTGTGCGCGGCAGGTGGCGGGATGCTGGGTGACCAGATATGTTTTTTGCTCGGCCGTTATTACGGTAAACACCTATTGCAGCATTTCCCTAAACTGGATCCGATGGTAGCCAAAACCGATCGTTTGCTGTGTAAACACAGCTCTGTCATTATTATCGGAGTACGCTTCATGTATGGTTTGCGTATTGCCGGCCCGATTGCCATCGGTATGAGTAAAGTAACATTCCATCGGTTTCTGTTATTTAATGCATTGGGCGCTTTACTCTGGGCAACCATTATCGTTAGTTTTGGTTATCTGTTCGGACAATCAGCGCAATGGCTGTTTGCAGAGTTTCAACAATACACGAAACTGCTCTTTGTTGTTATTCTGATAGTAGCTGTATTTGCTTTGCTGATATACTGGTATATCAAACGGCATCGTAATAAATAAAACAGAAACAAAAACGGCTTTTAAGTAAAATCAGTAATTAAATAATTATGCAAATCTGATTGCAGATACAAAGTACAAATGTATTTTATTTCAATAATTAACTGGTTAGATTTACCGGATATAAAAAATAAACCCCGCTGCTGCGGGGTTTATTCTAAAATCAGCTAACAAAGCCTGATTAGAAAGTATGTTTCAGACCAACACCAAATGCAGTAGTTTTATTTTTACCTCTGCTTTCGTTCAGTTCATTGTAGCCGTTACCCTCACGCAACCAGCCAGCCTGTACATTAGCAGTAGTATGTTTAGAGAAATCATAATCAGCACCTAATACGATCTGATCGTATTTGGTATTTTTCATTTTATCGCCATCCAACTTAATGTCCCAGCCATGGGCATAAGTGAATTTCGGAAAAATATTACCAAAGTGGTAACCAACAGTCAGAGCAGCTTCCTGTCCCTGATTATCCCAGGTTACATTATGATCACCAACATTCATGGTGATTAAGTTACCCTGCTCATTTACGCCCACAGGAATAGAAGCACCTTTTAAACCATTGAAATAAGAACTGGTATTTTTGGTATATTGGTAACCTACACCTACAAACAGATTATTAGCATCATAGCCGCCTTCAACGCGATGTACCTGACCGTCTTTTAATTTAGTGTTACCGGATTCAGTCATTATAGCTGCTGAATTTTTCAGATAATCGAAACCATATTTTGCAAAATATCCGGCATTGCGATAATTCAGACCGATACTGTATTTATCGCCGGCACCCATACCATAATCATACTCACTGTTCCGATCACCGCCATTTACATTATCACGCGGAGAGTATAATGCATTAAATTTGAAACCAGCCCATTCCGGAGAATCGTAAGCAATACCTACATAACGCTGACCGGTACGGGTAAATTTACCTAAACCCAGCACTTCATTGTTGTATTCCCATGGATCTACTGTATCCATATTGGCCTTCATCTGATTACTAATGCGACCGGCACGAACAGTACCGAATTCAGACTGAAAACCAATGAAAGAATCACGATTAGCCCAGCCATCAGCTTTACCATTACTATTACCCAGATGGATAGCAGACTCAACCTGCCAGATAGCTTTCAGACCATTACCTAAATCTTCAGAACCCTTGAAACCGATGCGTGAACCATAATCAGCTATACCATTCTGGTACGGACCACGGCTGTCACCACTGGTTTTAGTAGAAGATACTTCATAGCCTGCTTTCATTTGGCCGTATAAAACAACATCTGCCATAGCAACAACCGGCAAAGTGGTCAAAGCCAAAGCAATCAGGTTTTTATTCATTACTGTATTCCTAGTCTCAACGTCAAAAATACAAACTTCAAAAACCAAATGAAGAGCTTTTGAAGTTTTACATCAATCGCCATTACGACGAGTGTGCGGAATATACTGGTCGGGTAATAAAAAAGCAAACCACTGATTCTAATTATTGATTCAGGTAATTTTCCTCATTAAAGAATAGGTAAAATAAATATTAGAAATGTATTTAAATGCTGATAATATTCTTAGATACTATAATAATAGTAACTAAAAAAAACACTAATTGACTTTAATAAATATTAAAAATACATTTTTTATATTTCAGAAAAGAATTGTACAGAAAAGTCATTTACAACAACCGGAGAATTAATTTATAAATATCCTTGACCGGAACCACAATACTTATAAACCATTTTTTTATGGTATTCAGTTAAACCAGTACTATTAAGATAAATATCAATATTCTTAAATGGTTTGTTTTTTTGAATTCTTATTAATTTCTGAACTTCTTTACAAATAATTCTTGAATTCAAATGATAATTTATACCGGTATATGCTCATTACTATGTAATAATTCAGTAATATCAATATTTATATTTTTTATAAAAATAATAATTTCTATTTAGTTGTTTCTGTATCAATAATTTATCAGAGTATTTCCATACATATTTGTCTAGAAATGATTTATTCGGATATAACATTAATCATTAGGTTTCGATGTATTCGTATTGAAATTCTGAAAGGAATACCGAGAATGAAATGTAGAAGAACCAGCTGTTAAATAATTTGGGATAGCATTTTATTTATATTGTTAAAAAATTAATCCCTGACTGAAGAACAAACTTAACTGTTCTTCAATCAGGGATTAGACTCAAATACTAATCAGTAAGAGTTAAATACTAATTAGAATGTGTGTTTCAGACCAACACCGACAGCGGTAGTTTTGTCTTTACCAAGATCTTCGCCGTTACCTTCACGCAACCAGCCTGCCTGTACGTTAGCAGTAGTACGTTTAGAGAAGTCATAATCAGCACCTAACACAACCTGATCGTATTTGGTGTTTTTCTGTTTGTCACCGTTAATTTTTACATTCCAGCCATGAGCATAGGAAATTTTCGGGAAAATATTACCAAAGTGATAACCAACAGTCAGAGCTGCTTCCTGTCCCTGGTTGTCCCAAGTTAAATTGTGGTCACCAATGCTACCAACACTTGCTTCTTTTAAACCTCTGTAGTATGAAGTAGTGTTTTTAGTGTACTGATATCCAACACCTACAAACCAATTATTGGCATCATAACCACCTTCAACACGGTGTACCTGACCATCTTTCAGATCTGTTGTCAGATCATCATCTACTTTAACAGCAGAATTTTTCAGGTAGTCAAAACCGTATTTAGCATACCAGCCAGAGTTTTGGTAGTTCAAACCAAGGCTGTATTTCTCACCAGTACCGATACCAGCTTCGTACTCAGCAGGACGATCACCACCGTTTACATTATCACGCGGAGAGTACAATAAGTTGAAGCTGAAGCCAGCCCATTCCGGAGAATCGTATGCAATACCTACATAACGGGCATCAGTACGGGTGAATTTACCCAGACCCAATGCTTCATTGTTGTATTCCCATGCATCAACAATGTCCATATTAGCATTGATCTGGTTGCTGATACGACCGGCGCGAACAGTACCGTATTTAGTTGCCAGACCTAAGAAAGAGTCACGGTTAGCCCAACCATCAGATCCGCCATTGCTATTACCCAAATGAATGCGGGATTCAACCTGCCAAATAGCTTTCAGACCGTTACCCAGGTCTTCAGAACCTTTGAAACCGATACGTGAACCGTAGTCACCAATACCATTCTGGTAAGGACCGCGGGTTTCACCACTGGTTTTAGTAGAAGAAACTTCATAGCCTGCTTTCATTTGGCCATACAAAACAACCTCAGCCATAGCGGCAACCGGCAAAGTGGTCAAAGCCAAAGCAATCAGGGTTTTTTTCATTGCTGTATTCCTTTTCTATGTCGAAAAAACAAACTTCAAAAACCTAATGAAGAGCTTTTAAAGTTTTGCATTAATCGCCGCATTAGCGATTTCATGGCTGTCAATATAATGCTTTAGTTGCAAAAAAACAAATTCATTTGCAAACACACAACACTTTTGACCAATCCTGCTGCGGCAAATAATAGGTAAATAACAATATTTTCAATTATATTCAATGAATTATATATAAAATAATCCATTAAAATAAAATATTTTCAGTTTTTAAAAGTGTTGCACTTTTTCAACACAATAACTGAATTAAATAATCAGTCTGAGCAGCTATTGTATCAGAGGTAACTTATTGTCACCTGTGCAAAATACGTTCCAATAACTGCTTAATTGGTTACCAGTATTATATAAATTAATAAGTAATTTATAAATATCATTCTTAATTCAGCATGATATTTTCTCAGAAGCGCTGATGGTATTCATACAAACGAAATACTAATCATTTAGCTACCAAAAGCGCGCACATCTGTCTATGCTCTGGTTTCAACCTGCTCCAAGGCCGCCGGTGTCACAGCAGCAGCATCTGCCTTGCTAAGCATAATATCTTTACGCCGCAATTTAGGCTGCTCCAGAACCGGCTCTGCATCTTTACCGGTTAAAACTGTCTTATCCGCACTGGTCTCAACCAGTATCAGCCCGCCTTGTTCAGCAATACGGCACAAACTGTTATCTGCATCTGTGCTGGTAATCATTATTTCAGGCTCAGTTGTAATCGCCTCCTGAGTCTGAATAATAGTTTCAGTACCAACAATATCTGCTTTATCAACGGCAGATAATTGCTGCTCAGTTTCTAACTGCGCCAGCACATGTGTAATAGCCAGCTTTGCCTGTGCTACTGCATTTTGCACGATTACATCATGAGTTTCACTCAACGTATTCGGTTGCGCTGAATAAATACTAATACGATGAATATCTTTTTCAGGATTGAGTACATGCTCAGCAGTTAACTGTATTTGCGCAGTAATAGCAGCAATATCAATATTTCGACTTATTTTTCTGGCAGAAACAATGTAGTTGCGTTTTTTCTTACCATTCTGTCGACGGCTGTTTTTATCATGCCGTGCTTTATGCCGTTCATTTTTCGATCCAGTATCTGTCAGAGTAATAATCAGAGGATCTCCGGTCTGAGTTTCGTCAACCGGATTAATTATATTAACCTGTTGCACAGGCATTTCATTTTTGCCTGATGTCCGCTGACGACGTCTGCGCGAGGTATTCTGCTCCTGTTTAAAAGTATTTTGTTCCTGAACTGAATCAGCTACTGTATCTGCCTGTGCAGTTGCATATCTGTCAGCACGCTTTTCTTCACGCCGGTTACGATTCTCATTGGCTGACCGGTTAGTTATTGCCGGATCAGTTGATACTTTATTGTCATTGGTACTATTACCTTTGGAGGCTGAATCAGTATTTTTAGCCAGCCGGCCGGCACGTGCCTGACGGCGTTCTTGTGTCTGGGATTTCTGATTTTTTTTCTGATGCGTGGTTTTGACAGTTTTTTCTGCTACCGTACGATCTGATGCAGCAGATTCAACCGCTTTTCCACCCAGCAGATTACCCAGCCAGCCAGTCAGTTTTTTCCACATACCTGCTGATTCAGTTTTACCTGCAGCGGTCTTCTCAATAAGCGGAGCAGGTTGAGTATGATGAATTCCTTTAACAGCCGCCTCTGGCTTAACCGGTTTATTCTGACCAATAGAAAAAGGCAGTTCGCCTGTATTTTCCGGTTCCTGTACCTGATGGTAGCTGGGAACGGTATTTTCTTCGACATTATCAGTACGTACACGGGTCACGCTGTAATGCGGATTTTCCAGATGAATATTCGGAATCAGCAATACACATACATCAAGGCGTTCTTCCAGACCAAACAGTTCAGCACGTTTTTCATTCAGCAGAAAAGTAGCCACATCTACCGGTACCTGTACCCGTACTTCGGCAGTGTTATCCTTCATTGACTCTTCCTGAATGATGCGCAGGATATGTAATGCAGTTGATTCAATACTGCGGATAAAGCCAGTGCCGGCACAGCGCGGACAAATGGTATGACTGCTTTCTCCCAATGATGGTTTCAGGCGTTGTCTGGATAATTCCATTAAACCAAAGCGGGACAATTTAGCCATTTGTACCCGGGCACGGTCTTTTTTCAGCGCTTCACGCAGGGTAATTTCTACATCACGCTGATTTTTACTGTTCTCCATATCAATGAAGTCAATAACTACCAGTCCGCCCAGGTCACGCACACGCATCTGCCGTGCAACCTCTTCAGCAGCCTCCATATTGGTTTTGAAAGCAGTATCTTCAATATCCGCACCACGGGTTGCTCTGGCAGAGTTAACATCTATGGATACCAATGCTTCGGTGTGGTCGATAACTATAGCACCACCGGATGGCAAAGCAACTTCACGCGAAAACGCAGACTCAATCTGCTGCTCTATCTGAAAACGGGAAAACAGCGGAATATGGTCGGTATAATGCCGCAACCGGTTAATATAGGCTGGCATCACATAAGACATAAACTCACGAATTTGATCATACACTTCCTGAGAGTCAATCAGAATTTCCCCGATATCCGGCTGGAAATAATCGCGAATGGCACGAATAAGTAAGGAACTTTCCATAAACAGCAGGTAAGGCTCACTATGCTGCTGTGCCGCCTGCTCAATTGCCCGCCACAACTGAATCAGATAATTAAGATCCCACTGTAATTCTTCGGTACTGCGTCCAATACCGGCTGTACGTGCAATCAGGCTCATTCCGCGCGGTGTATCAAGCTCACTCATTGCCTGCTTGAGCTCCTGCCGGTCTTCTCCTTCAATACGACGGGAAACACCGCCGCCACGCGGATTGTTCGGCATCAATACCAGATAGCGTCCGGCCAGACTGATAAAAGTGGTCAGAGCTGCGCCTTTATTACCGCGCTCATCTTTTTCCACTTGTACAATGACTTCTATACCTTCTGAAAGTACATCCTGAATCCGGACACGACCACCTTCATAATTCTGAAAATAGCTGCGTGAGATTTCTTTAAATGGTAAGAAACCATGACGGTCTGTGCCATAGTCTACAAAACATGCTTCCAGAGAAGGTTCGATACGGGTGATGACACCTTTATAGATATTGCCTTTACGCTGTTCTTTCCCCAGCGTTTCGATGTCAAGGTCAAGCAGACTTTGTCCATCCACAATAGCCACACGCAGCTCTTCAGCCTGTGTAGCATTGAATAACATTCGTTTCATGAAAACCTCGTTGTGTGCACTGACGAGGCGTTGTAATTAGTATTTGACACCCATAGCCTTGCCCGATTAAGTCATTCGCGGCAAACTAAACAGGCTTTCATCATAAAGAAGGTGTAAAGATCATATCCGCCATTCAGCATCATAATTCCTGCTAAACAGGGTGTGTCCGGTATCCGATCAGTATGGATTGGACACTTAACTGGGGTAGCCATTCTTCTGTTATTCTGTCAGGTGCTCGGGCACATTAGCGGCTGCGTTTTCAGGTTTTGTCCTGCCTGATCACGTCTGAAGCCGTGGCTTGCCACCTGATGGAGTCAAACTTAATCACTAACCCTTGCTGCTGACGGCTGGTCAGCAACACGGGGAAATACGCCTGCAACAGTGCGTTTTTCCGGTAAATACGTTAACATTTCATTATTTACAGCCAAATTGCGCTTTCAGGCACTTTTTCAGCTTCGGGCAAAATGCGGCCATTTTTAGTTCAGTTCAGTCTGCCAACACGATATTTGGCCATGACCACTGATGACTTTTATTTATTTATAAAAGCTTACGGATTATAAGCAATATGACGGTTTTAAGCAAAGATTCAGTGCAGTTTTTATCTGTCTGTGCAGAAAGTGCCGGTCAGAGACTGGATAATTATTTAATACGGGAATTAAAAGGAGTACCGAAAAGTCATATTCAGCGCATTATTCGTAGCGGAGAAGTCCGGCTGAACAAAAAACGCTGTAAAGGAACAGACCGGATTCAGGTCAATGATGAGATCCGTTTACCTCCTATTCGCATTGCAGCCAGACACGCATCCGCAACAACTCTGGCTATTCCGGCTCAGGAATTTACGGTTGTGTATGAAGATGATGTATTACTTGTGATTAACAAACCAGCCGGTATTGCTGTACATGGCGGCAGTGGTATCAGTTTTGGCGTCATTGAGCAGCTGCGCCGCGCCCGCCCTGAGTCCCGTTATCTGGAGCTGGTTCACCGGCTGGATAAAGATACCAGCGGCTTGCTGATGATAGCCAAAAAACGCAGTGCTTTGGTCAAACTGCATGAATCAATCCGCCAGAATCATCCGCATAAAGTGTATCTGGCTCTGGCCATTGGCAACTGGCCGGAAAATATACGGCAAGTTAAACTTCCACTGCTGAAATATACCGGTGCACAAGGGGAAAAAATGGTACGTATCGCCGGCAATACCCAGGAGGGACAACGGGCACATACGCAGTTCCGGATACTGCAACGTTATGCAGGCGAGCAATTACATCATATGGGCATCAGAGCATTAACACTAATGGAAGCGACACTTAAAACAGGCCGCACCCACCAGATACGTGTCCATATGCAATCACAGTTATGCCCTATTGCCGGAGATGAGCGTTATGGTGATTATCAGATAAATAAGCGCCTGCAAAAAACCGGGCTGAAAAGAATGTTTTTACATGCTTCTGAATTAACGCTGACTCATCCGGTTAGTGGCGATATTTTACAGCTTACCGCTCCTTTACCGGATGATCTGCAACTATTCCTGAATCATTTGCCAAAAACATCCGGCAAAATATAATCGATGCTTATATCTATCTGTGTATCTGCCTGCATCAAAATGCTTGCTGCTGCAGCCATTGTCTGAGTGCGGTACCGCATTGATTGTGACGCAGACTATATTCAATGAAAGTTTTCATATAGCCAAGTTTGTTACCGCAATCATGTGAATAACCCTGAATCACAAAAGCATCTACAGCTTCCTGCTGCATCAGGGCGGCGATGGCATCGGTAAGCTGAATCTCGCCTCCTGCACCGGGCAGTGTTTTTTCCAGCTTAGACCAGATACCGGCTGAAAGTACATAACGGCCAACCACAGCCAGATCAGACGGAGCCTGTTCTGTTGAAGGTTTTTCGACAATAGCACTCATCCTGATGCTGTTTCCAGAATCAGCCTGCTGACCATTACAATCAACAATACCGTATTTATTAACTTCACTCATCGGTACACGTTCAACCATAATCTGACTGCGCTGTGTAGTCCAGAACTGTTTTAGCATTGCAGCCAAATTATCTGTAGCCAGATTACAGGCTTTTTCATCTATCAGCACATCTGGCAGTAAAACAGCAAATGGTTCATCACCAATAACTGAACGTGCACACAGCATTGCATGACCCAAACCTTTGGCTTCACTTTGACGGACTTGTATTATTTGCATTCCACGAGGTAATACATTTCGGATTTCATCCAATAAAGTCATTTTACCTTTGTTCTGCAACTGTGTTTCCAACTCAAATGCTGTATCAAAGTGGTTTTCAATTGCTGCTTTAAATGCATGGTTAACCAGAACAATTTCATTAATTCCTGCAGCAGCACATTCCTGAACGATATATTGAATTAATGGTTTATCGGCCACAGTCAGCATTTCTTTTGGAATAGCTTTTGTGGCCGGCAACATACGTGTACCCAACCCTGCTACAGGAATCACTGCTTTCATCTAATTCAATCCTATCAAAATAGTATAAATATATTATTTAAAATAATATTATTTTAAAACAAAAAATTACCAGCTTAATTTAACATAAAATATGTCATAGATATTACCCGTTTATTATTCAGAATCAAAATTAATTTATGAGTAATATCTAAACACTTTAACCTTCATTTTACAGCTTAATCTGTAACTTACCCAGTGCAGTAAACACCTCAGCCACTGCCACTGCCCCCGGATCAGGCACTCCGGCGAGATTTTGCTGATTAACGTAAGATGAACGCCCTGCTCCGGCTTTATGTATACCAGCAGTTTTTTCTGCTCCCTCTCTGGCTGCCTGTATGGCGGCAGAAAAATTCCAGTTCTGCCATGCATCTAACGCCGGTTGTAATGCATCAATCAGAGTTCGGTCACCTATATCTGCACCACCATAATGTTTCATTTGTGCCAGCCCGTTTAATAATGCATCTACCAGCGTACCGCCTGTCTGTAGTTTCTGACCGGCTGCGGTGAAAAAGATAGACATTAATACCCCGCTTGAACCACCCATAACAACAGACAGTCGTTCGCCAATGCACAGCAACAGTTGAGGCAAATCATTTAACGGTAGGTGTTTTTGTGCCAGCTGCGAGGCTATAGCATGAGCAGCATGAGCAAATGTACTTCCAGTATCGCCATCACCTACTTTTGCATCCAGAGCATTAAGCTGATTTTCCAGCCGGATCAAAGTATCAGTAATGACAGTAATATATTCTGCTATCCGGGCATTTTCGGATGGAATATAAACTGACTGTTTATATTCAGTTTCACATACTACGGTTTTTAGTGGCTGTAAAACTACGGGTTTCTGCCATCCCTGTGTTTCTACGGGCGCATTAAGTGCCTTACTAAAGTAATCGTTCAGCTTAAGCAAGGAAAGTGAAAAACCTTTCATATCCAAGGAAGTTACCAGTGATGCAGGACCAATCAGTAAATCTGTCTGTTTACTAATAGCTGAATGCGCTAACTCACGTGTCAGTACGGCCATTTCTAGCGCAGACACACCGCCCAGATTATTAATTAAAACAGCAAAACGGCCTGCCCCGGCTGACTTTGATAATGCCTGAACCAGTGTATCGATCAGTATTTTGCTATTGTGTGTATCCTCTACTGAAGCACCCGGTTCGCCATGAATACCCAGACCAAGTTCAACCTGTCCAGCTTTAATTCGTCTTTCTTCTGTATAGTCCGGTAAATTACAGGTTTGCATGGCTACACCTAAGCTATACAGATTGTCACAGGTTTGCTGTGCTATCTCGCGTACCTGAGATAAGGATTTACCTTCCTCTGCCGCATAACCTGCTATCTTATGCACCAGTACTGTACCGGCAATACCGCGGGGTTGTCTGTTTTCCGGCAGAGAAATATCATCTGCAACAATAACCATCTCCACATTTATCCCATGACTTTTAGCCTTTTCCGCCGCCAGTCCGAAATTCAGCCGGTCTCCGGTATAATTTTTGACGATTAACAAACAACCCTGTTCTCCCGTTACTGCCATAATTGCGCTAAATACCGCATCGACGCTGGGCGAAGCAAATAAATCTCCGCACACTGCTGCAGTTAACATACCTTTGCCAACAAAACCGGCATGTGCGGGCTCATGACCGGAACCACCGCCGGAAATAACTGCTACTTTGCTTTTCTCCCAGTCATTACGCATCACTACCCGAATTGCCGGGTCCGTATCCAGCCTGACAAGGTTACCTTCAGGTGCGGAAATAATTAAACCCTCAATCGCCTCATTAACCAGTTGTTTACGGTCGTTAAAAAAGAATCTGGACATGATTTTCCAAGTTTTAATTACAAAATGACAAACATGAATGATGCTGAATACAGACTAAGCACATTAAACGGACTAATCGATTTCATCCTTCGAATATACAGATATCAGTACCAACAGACTCAGCTTCAGTTTCGATACAATGTTTAAATTTATCTATAAAATACAGTACCGGATGTAGTACAACAACTTCCTTTATTCTATTGTTTCAGCTTACTAACTATCGTCTGATTTAACTTGCTCCGGCTAATAGCTGCGCTATTATAATTTAGACACTCATACAGATAAAGCTTGACCCGAATTCTTAAACAATAAGAACATAGACAAATATTAATTCAGATATAATTAGATTCCGGTTTAATTTCAGATATAAACCACTTTACACAATCAACAGAGCTGACAGAAGCAGAATAGACTGACACAGACTAACAGCAGAGAATAAAGCAAATGACAATCAAAATTAATGGATCAGGGTCGACAAATGGCAATCCTGAAAAAAATAGCAGCTGGGAACGCAATATGCTGGAGAAGCTGTTACTTGAAGTATACCGCGAACAACGGCGCAATCGAATTTGGCGCTGGGTCTGGCGATTACTCTGGCTGTGCATTATTATTTTTATCATTACAGCAGCGATGGGAAGTTCAATACCCAATAGCCCGCACACAGCGGTCATTGATCTGAGTGGTGTGATCAGCAGCGAGAATAATCAGGCAGAATTATTACGTAAAAGCCTTAAAACAGCCTATAAGAATAAAAATGTTAAAGGCATTATCATTCGTGCCAACAGCCCGGGCGGTTCACCGGTCATTTCCAGTATTGCCTATGAAGAAATCCGACATCTGAAAGCAAAACATCCGAAGATACCTTTATATGTTGTAACTGAGGATATGTGCGCCTCCGGTTGTTATTATATTGCCAGTGCTGCAGATAAAATTTATGCAGATCCGTCCAGCCTTGTCGGCAGTATCGGTGTTATTGGCAGCAGTTTTGATTTTACAGGTCTGATTGACAAACTTGGAATTAAACGCCGGGTAAAAATAGCCGGCAACAATAAAGATATGGGCGATCCATTTGTGCCGGAAACCCCGGAACAGGCGGAAATCTGGCAACAAATGCTAAGCAGTATTCATAAGCAATTCATTCAGGCGGTGCAGCAGGGGCGTGGTGACCGGTTAAAAGTTGCTGATAATCCGGACATATTCAGCGGTCGTGCTTATACCGGTGAAGAAGCTAAAGCAGTCGGACTAGTAGATGATTTTGGCAATATTTACACAGTTGCCCGCGATGTTATTGAAGCTCCGGAACTGGTAGATTACACTGCTGAAACCAGCTGGAAACGCTTCGGACGAAGCATAGGCAGCACATTACAGCAGAATTTTCAGGGTATGGCTGACAAACCATGGTGATATCCGGCTATAACCGCAATAATGAACAGATATTCTGATTATTATGCCCGTTTATGCTTTCTGCTCTAAATTACAGAACCATAAACGGGTATATTGTTATATATCATCAGATGAAGAGGTTATTGTTATAAAACATAAAATATTTATCAGCAGCAATTAAATAATTTATTCACCTACGCATACCGAATTTGATTATTTTCCACCCGAATTGATAGTGTTGTTGGTTATAATATTTCTTCCTTTTTCAATCATCAATATCATGTATCCTATTATTAAACCATTGCTATTCAGACTGGATCCTGAAAAAGCCCATTACCTGACATTAAAATCGCTGCAATGGTTACATCGTTATCATTGTGGTTTTTTACTGGGATGCAAACCAAGCTTCTCAATCATGCAGAAAAATACCAATAGTATTTTTCCTGACAACAATACTACAACTCTGATGGGACTAACGCTCCCCAATCCTGTAGGACTGGCTGCCGGTCTAGATAAAAATGGTGAATATATTGATGCACTTGCTATGCTGGGATTTGGTTTTATAGAAGTAGGCACTGTGACACCTCTACCTCAGGCAGGCAATCCTAAGCCGCGGTTATTCAGATTACCAAAGCAACAGGCAATTATTAATCGTATGGGCTTTAACAATTATGGTATTGATACTTTAATCAATAATATTGCAAATAGCAGGTATCGCGGCATATTGGGGATTAATATTGGCAAAAATGCTGCCACACCGATTGAAAAAGCAGTGGATGATTATCTGATTTGTCTGGAAAAAGCCTACCCGCATGCCAGTTATGTCACTGTTAATATTTCTTCACCCAACACACGTGATTTACGCAGCCTGCAAAGTGCCGGAGAGCTGGACAGATTATTAAACCACCTCAAAAACCGTCAGGCCCAGCTGGCTACTCAGCAAAGCCGCTATGTGCCTATTGCCATCAAAATTGCTCCTGATCTGGATGAAGAGCAAATTGAAGCCATTGCAGAGGTTGCATTGAATACTCAAATAGACGGAATTATTGCCACCAATACTACTATAGACAAAACTCCTTTGGGTACGCATAAATTTACTCAGGAAACTGGCGGGTTGTCTGGTCATCCCGTACAGACACAGAGCAATTACGTTCTGAATCAGTTATCTGCACACATTAATTCGCAAATTCCACTTATCGGTGTAGGGGGGATTACAACCGGTGCGGATGCCACAGAAAAAATCCGTCTTGGTGCCTCCGCCATCCAGTTGTATTCAGGTCTGATTTTTCGAGGTCCCCGGTTAGTTGCCGAATGTATCAAGAGCTGCTCACAGTTAAAATAATGTATCCGCTATTACAGTAAATACTACAAATTTAAGTTTTATATTTATTTGCAGACTACTTTGCCAGACAACTGTATGCAACTGCGTTTGGCAGGAAACTCTTGGCTGCGCTATGATGTCAATCGCACTATACAAACAGACCAGATTACTTTGTACAGTTTTTATCTGTACAGATGGAGACTGCACAAAGTGATTTGATTAAATTGAAAGCTCCATCATGCATAACAGCGACATATCGCTGCCGAAGGATATTCAGCGGCCAGCTGAAACGGTACTGGTAAATATTACTCCGCAAGAAACCAGAGTAGCCGTAATGGAAGAAAATACGTTGTGTGAAATTCATATTGAACGTAATTGCGGCCATGGTCTGGTAGGCAATATTTATCTGGGTGTGGTGCGTCGTGTATTACCCGGGATGCAAAGCGCCTTTATTGATATCGGACTGGAACGTGCCGCTTTTCTGCATATTGTTGATGTACTCGAGCAGCGTCAGCAACCAGAACAGATTCAGCGTATTGAACACACGCTGCATGAAGGACAATCAATTGTTGTACAGGTCATCAAAGACCCGATTAATACTAAAGGCGCACGTCTGTCTACGCAGATATCACTGGCAGGCCGTTTTCTCGTATATCTGCCTCAGGATGAGCATATCGGCATCTCACAGCGTATTGAAGACGAAGAGGAACGCAACCAGTTACGTGAACGGCTGGAAAATCTGTTACCAAAGGATGCTGCCCATGGCTATATTATCCGTACCAGTGCCGAAAATGCGACTGATGCAGAATTACAGGCTGATATCAATTATCTGACCAAGCGATGGCAGCATATTCAGCAACTATCCAAAACCTGCCCGCCTGAAACATTACTGTATCAGGATTTACCTCTGAGTTTACGTGTATTGCGTGATATGTACAGTGACAATATCAATCACATTATTGTGGATTCAACCAGCCATTATCAACGCATGCACGAATTTGCCACAAATTACTCTCAGGGTGCGCTGGATAAATTGCAATTATTTCAGGATGATTGTCCGTTATTTGAAAAATACAATATCGAAGCCAAAATTAACCGCTCTCTGCAACCACGGGTGAATCTGGATTTTGGCGGCTATATTATTATTGAGCCGACAGAAGCTATGACCACTATTGATGTAAATACCGGTGGTTTTGTCGGTGCACGCAATTTTGAAGAAACTATCTTTAAAACCAATCTGGAAGCCTGCCATGTGATTGCACGTGAACTGCGTTTACGCAATCTGGGGGGGATTATCATTATTGATTTTATCGATATGACCAACGAAACACACCAGCAGGAAATTCTGACCGAGCTGGCACAAGCGCTGGCCTACGACCGTACCCGCGTTACACTTAACGGTTTTACCAGTTTAGGTCTGGTAGAGCTAACACGCAAACGTACCCGGGAAAATCTGACCCAGATACTGTGTGAACCCTGCCCTGTCTGTCAGGGGCGCGGTCGCATCAAAACAGCACAAACTATGTGCTATGAAATTTTGCGTGAAATAGTGTGCGAATCACGTCGTCCTGATCTTAAGCAATTGCGTATACTGGCCTCTCCCAGCGTCATAGATTTGTTTCTGGATGAAGAAGCCGATGCTTTGAAAATGCTAAGTGATTTTATTGGCAAGCCGATTGCTCTGGCAGTAGAAACCACTTACACTCAGGAACAATATGATATTGTGATTCAATAAATTTAATCCTGCAAACGAGAAATTAAACATATGAATTTACCTGATGCTGCTCAGGCTGAAAACCTGTGGCAAACCATTCGTCATGAAACTGAAATAGCAGCCAGCAATGAACCTATACTGGCCAGCTTTCTGCACTTGAGCGTATTGCGTCATAAAAATTTTGCCCGCATGCTGGCCTTCCACCTATCTACCAAAATGTCCAGTGCTGTAATGGATGCGCGGGCATTATTCGAGATTTATCTGGAGGCCTTACATCAGGATACTTCTATTATTCATGCAGCTCTGGCAGATATTGTTGCCTATTATGAACGTGATCCTGCCTGTGAAACCTATAGTTTACCATTATTGTATTACAAAGGTTTTCACGCCATACAGACCCATCGCATTAACCACTGGCTCTGGCAACAGAATCGCCATACTCTAGCCTATTTTTTACAAAATCGTGCTTCAGAAGTTTTAGGAGTTGATATCCATCCTGCTGCTTCAATGGGCTATGGAATTATGATTGACCACGGTACGGGTGTAGTTATTGGCGAAACAGCGGTGCTGGGTAATAATATTTCACTGTTACACGGTGTTACTCTGGGTGGGTCCGGTAAACAGAGCGGTGACAGGCATCCGAAAATCAGTGACGGTGTCATGATCGGAGCCAATGCCTCTGTACTAGGCAATATTCGTGTACATACCTGCGCCAAAGTAGGTGCCGGCAGTGTCGTAGTTAATGATGTTCCGGAATATTCAACAGTAGTAGGTGTACCTGCGCGCGTTATCAGTAAAACAGATAATCATGAAAGTCCTGCTCAGGAAATGGATCAAAGAATTTAATCCGGATAACCAAAGCCTGCAATAGTTAATATTAACCGAAAAATTCAATATAAATCCATATTTAAGATGACAGGCAGCTAAATAAACAACTGCCTGTATTTTACAGTTGACTAATAAATCCGGAAAATATTTGCGCAGAAAACTGTCAGGACAATCAAATTATATGCTATACGCATAAAATTACATAGATAATAAAAAACGCAAACTCAACTAGAGCTTGCGATTTATTTGGTGGCGAATCAGGGATTCGAACCCCGGACACAAGGATTATGATTCCTCTGCTCTAACCGACTGAGCTAATTCGCCGTATCTCATTTCAAGAGAGACGCAATTATACGATATTTTTCTGCTTATGCAAGCACTCAAAAAGAAAAATTTTTTATTTTATTGTTTTTATAAATCATTTTATATAACTTCAATCCATATGATATTTATCTGCCGTTTAAAGAGCGATAAATGCGTATTTAAAGGAGAATAACACAGTGTTTTACCGGTTTGGCACAGGTTTCTGCATGCTTTATGATACAATTCAGCCATTTTTAAATATCGCCTGTTTTCAAGGAATATCATGAGTTTGAAATGTGGCATTGTGGGTTTACCCAATGTAGGTAAATCTACCCTGTTTAACGCCCTTACCCAGTCTGGTATTGAAGCTGCCAATTATCCTTTCTGTACTATTGAGCCTAATGTCGGTATTGTTGAAGTGCCGGATGATCGCATGGAAGAGCTGGCTAAAATCGTTAATCCCAAACGAACCCAGCCGGCCATCGTTGAATTTGTCGATATTGCCGGGCTGGTAGCCGGAGCCAGTAAAGGCGAAGGTCTGGGTAATCAGTTTCTCGCCAATATCCGTGAAACTGATGCCATTGTAAACGTTGTGCGCTGCTTTGATGATGATAACATTGTGCATGTTTCCGGAAAGGTAGATCCGATTTCGGATATTGAAGTCATTGGTACCGAGCTGGCACTTGCAGATTTGGCCAGTGTAGAAAAAACTATCATACGCGAAAGCAAGAAAGCCAAATCCGGTGATAAAGAAGCACAAAAACTGGTGGCTATTCTGGAACGCTTACAACAACATTTGCTTGAAGGTAAACCCGTACGTTCAGCGGGACTCGATCAGGATGAGCTAACACTGATTAAACCTTTATGTCTGCTTACTGTAAAACCGGCAATGTACGTAGCCAACGTAGCTGAAGACGGCTTTGATAACAACCCGCATCTGGAACGCCTACAACAACTGGCGGCACAGGAAAATGCACCTGTTGTTGCACTATGTGCAGCAATGGAAAGCGAAATTGCCGATCTGGATGAGGCTGATAAAGCCGAATTTCTGCAAGAAATGGGTTTAAAAGAACCGGGTCTGAATCGACTGATTCGCGCCGGCTACGACTTACTCGGTTTGCAAACCTATTTTACTGCCGGCGTTCAGGAAGTCAGAGCATGGACCATCCATAAAGGCGATACTGCCCCTCAGGCTGCCGGTGTTATTCATACCGATTTTGAACGTGGTTTTATCCGTGCTCAGGTTATTGCTTACGAAGATTTCATTGCCTGCGGAGGTGAAGTCAAAGCTAAAGAAGCCGGTAAAATGCGTGCTGAAGGCAAGGAATACATTGTAAATGATGGCGATGTGATTCATTTCCTGTTTAACGTATAACCATTAATCTCAATAAACCAGCTACACTTCTGCTCGGAATGTGGCTGGTTTATGCATTCCGGTTAATAATAAATTTATTTTTTAGCCTGACATATCGAATCCTCTCGGTTCGGTTATCTAAACTATTTGCCGGCAAACAATAAATATCAGCATTGATTATTGGTTATCCATATGATTTACCTATAATAAATATCACCGTACCTATTTATAAACAGAAACTGATAAAGTATTTCCGGCTACTACCAAATTAATGAATTATCAATTTATTACAACCACAAATGCAGCAATAAACAAATCGTGTAAAATAATGCATCATTATTAGGCGGTAAAACAGACTAATCAGCCAAAACCAGCAAAAATATGATATTTGCTATTTTGTTTTTATGTGCAGTCTGAGCCAGACAAACTTTATTTTAGCCAATTTATTTAATTTGAAAGAACAAAATCCAACCATGACCAGCGTTGTTCACGACTTACAGCAACGAGGCCTGATAGCTCAAACCACTGATGCACAGGCCCTTGATACGTTATTAAACGAAAAGAAAATTACTCTGTACTGCGGTTTTGACCCGACAGCCGACAGTCTGCATATCGGTCACCTGTTACCTATTCTGGTTTTACGCCGCTTTCAACTGGCCGGACATACACCAATTGCGCTGGTAGGAGGTGCTACCGGTATGATTGGTGACCCGAGCTTCAAGGCACAGGAACGTTCACTCAACACTTTAGAAACCGTACAGGACTGGGTAGCCAAAATACGCGCGCAGCTACAACCTTTCCTTAGCTTCAGTGGTGACAATGCCGCCATTATGGCAAATAATTTTGACTGGTTCGGCAGCATGAATTGTCTGGATTTTCTGCGCGATATCGGCAAACATTTTTCTGTAAATGCCATGCTGAACAAAGAGTCAGTAAAACAGCGTCTAAGCCGTGATGATGTAGGTATTTCATTTACCGAATTTGCCTATGCTCTGCTTCAGGGTTACGATTTTGCTGAACTGTATCGCCGCCACGGAGCCGTATTGCAAATCGGCGGTTCGGATCAGTGGGGTAATATCACCGGAGGGATTGACCTCTCCCGCCGGCTGCATCAGGCTACCGTTTATGGTTTGACACTGCCACTGGTGACTAAAGCGGACGGAACTAAATTTGGTAAAACCGAAGGTGGTGCAGTCTGGCTGAGTGCAGAAAAAACCTCTCCTTACCAGTTCTATCAGTTCTGGTTAAAAGTTGCTGATGCGGATGTATATAAATTCCTCAAATATTTTACTTTCCTCAGTGTGACAGAGATAGAGGCCATTGAAGCCAGCGATCAGGCCAGTGGCAGTAAGCCACAGGCACAGCGCATTCTGGCAGAGGAAATGACCCGCCTGATTCATGGTGAAGAAGCTCTGGCTGCAGCACAGCGTATTTCTGCCAGCCTGTTTGCCGAAGATCAGAGTGCACTTACTGAAAGCGATTTTCAGCAATTATCTCTGGATGGCTTACCTGCATTTCCGGTTACTGAATCCATCAATATCGTGCAGGCCTTAACTACTGCGTCACTGGCCAAATCCAATAATGAAGCACGCGGCTTTATCAGTCAGGGAGCAGTCATGGTTAACGGGCAAAAAATTGACAGTGCTGATTACGTATTCAGCAGCGATGACAAACGTTTCGGACACTATACTATTTTGCGGCGTGGTAAACGCAACCATGCACTACTGGTATGGCAATAAATTTTCATATTTTGCAAATACATAACTCAAGGGAGTTAATATGAGTAACCACAGCACTATTCTGCAACACCTGCCCGTTGGCGAAAAAGTCGGCATTGCTTTTTCCGGCGGACTGGATACCTCTACAGCATTACTCTGGATGAAACTGAAGGGCGCTTTACCTTATGCCTATACAGCTAATCTGGGACAGCCTGATGAAGATGATTATGATGCTATTCCGCAAAAAGCACTCGAATACGGAGCTCAAAAAGCCCGTCTGATTGATTGTCGCACACAGCTGGCGCATGAAGGTATTGCTGCAATACAAAGCGGAGCATTCCATGTACATACGGGTGGTATGCCTTATTTTAATACTACTCCGCTGGGAAGGGCTGTTACCGGCACAATGCTGGTAGCCGCAATGAAAGAAGATGATGTACATATATGGGGTGATGGCTCCACCTATAAAGGCAATGATATTGAACGCTTCTATCGCTATGGGCTGTTAACTAATCCAGCTTTACGCATCTACAAGCCATGGCTGGATCAACAATTTATTGATGAGCTGGGCGGGCGGCATGAAATGTCTGAATTTCTGATTGCTCAGGGTTTTGACTATAAAATGTCTGTTGAAAAAGCCTACTCAACCGACTCCAATATGCTCGGTGCTACCCATGAAGCTAAAGATCTGGAAATGCTCAATAGCAGCATGAAAATCGTACAGCCGATTATGGGCGTGGCTTTCTGGAATGAACAGGTAAACATTCCGGCTGAAGAAGTAAGTGTGCGGTTTGCAGAAGGTGTACCGGTAGCTTTAAATGGTGTTGAATACCATGATCCGGTAGAGCTGATTCTGGAAGCCAACCGTATTGGCGGCCGGCATGGTCTTGGCATGACAGATCAGATTGAAAATCGTATTATTGAGGCTAAATCACGCGGTATTTATGAAGCACCGGCAATGGCATTGCTGCATATTGCCTATGAACGCCTGCTTACCGGCATCCATAACGAGGATACGATTGAACAGTACCGTATTAATGGTCTGCGTCTGGGCAGACTGCTGTATCAGGGACGCTGGTTTGATTCACAGGCGCTTATGCTGCGTGAAACTGCGCAACGCTGGGTAGCCAAAGCTATTACCGGTGAAGTTACGCTGGAATTACGCCGCGGTAATGATTACTCTATTCTCAATACCGAATCATCCAATCTTACTTATCAGCCGGAGCGGTTAAGCATGGAAAAAGTAGATAATGCTGCCTTTTCCCCTGCTGACCGTATCGGCCAGCTTACCATGCGTAATCTGGATATTATCGATACCCGCAACAAATTGGGTATATATACTCAGAGCGGGCTATTATCAGTAAGTCAGGATGCACTGCTACCTCAGTTAACTGATAAAAAAGATATCTTATAAAAATCTATCATTTCTAGAACCGGATAATACTAATTTATTATCCGGTTTTTTATTTACTCACATAATAAATTGCAACAATAAATAATACGATTTAATTATTTATCAAAGAACAAACCGTATCTATAATAGCCCCGGCTGTACCAGAATCAGTATATGCTAAATGATTAGCAGGTAGTAAAATCCATGCTTCTTCAATATTATCTCCCTCTCTGAGATACCGCGATCTGTGTTCCTTACTGTTAATTTCTTTTTTACTATAGCTTGTTCCGCTAATTCCTACTTGTCGCGAAACAGCTTCAACCAACCCATCAGGCTTTTTATATTGTTATAAGAAAGAATATTTGTTAATTTATCCTTTTATTGGAATGAGAAGAAATATAGAATTTTTCAAAGATAACTAATAGAAAAATAAAACTATTGATATCTTTATTTTTCTACCCAACTTAAATATTGTGACCAGCCCGGATCAAATTCGCACTCAATTTTAACTGAAAGGGTTTTATACTGGTCTGCCAGACGTTGTGCCAATGCGATAGCTGATTGTTTATCCTGCACATGCCATAACATGGTTCTTACGCCCTGATAAAATGTATTTTGACAATGAATGCCCTGTTTATTAAATCGTAGAGCTGGATTAATAGTATCTTCTAGTTCATAAACCAGAGATAAATTTTCCTTACTATCCACATCGGCTGTTATAGTTAGAGCATAGCAATAATTGAAATCACCTACCAATACATCAGCTGTCTCATTTCTTTGCACAAGTCTTTTATTATCAGGATCATTTTGATCAATGATTTCAAATACATTCCATCTATCCTCTTTATCAGAAAGAGGAAAAATACCTGTATGCTTTAATTTATCTTGCCATAACTGATCAAACACCGTTACAAATTCAATAAGAGGTACTGCGGTTGCCTCTTTGGGAATTTCTAAAAAGTTGACACACCCGATTTTAATAGAAAAATCATATTCTCCTAATGCATGATCAAGCAAGATAAATGCAGTAGACTGGGCGATTTGCTTCTTCTCTTCAGGAATAGTTTTACCAAACGCAATTTCCAAAGAGATTTTGCGATATTCTTTATGATGATAAATCAATAAATCAGCCGGGCTCAATGAAAGAGAATGATCATGATGCGTTATAGAGAATGCATCCAGATTTTCAATCCGCGTCCTAAATGCTTCTATTTCAAAAAAATTCAGATCCGGTGCATTTTTAACGATTCGTATAACCAGCTCAAACTGCTCAATTCGGCCTCCAGCCGTAAAAATTATTTTATGATTTTTTTTATCTCCTCGTGTAAGCTCAGCAATAACATTTAATTGATTATCTATTAAAAGATTATTGAGATTTTCCATGATAGAGATTGGCTCTAGCGTATTAAATGTCTGCTCAGATGCTTTTACCTGTGTCCAGAATGTTTGAATAGCGAGAGATATCTTATCTTGAGCGATTGGTTTATCTTGTACTGATTGAATATCAGAATTTGATTTTTTTCTCCAGAATTTTTTAAAAAACATAAAGCTTCCCCTTAATTGATTAAAACCATACCAAATAAGTGCCTGAGTATAAGTTAAAAATTGGTCATATTTTTCTTTTATCATAATTTTTATGATATACATCAGGTTATAAATAAATTTTCATTTATACAATATCTTAATGATGAATGATAGTTTATAACATCTATAAATCATATACTTAACTGAATTCAATTCACAAACGAGCAAAAAATACAGATAAATTCAAGTTTTGTAGCCATATGAAGACATAAACACATATTTTGACAGGCTTAGCACTACCAATCTTTGACATGACAGCATAAAAACTTGATATAGTGTCTAGGGCTATTTTATGAGATACAGAAATTAATCAATTTAATTTTATTAAGAAAAAAAATTGACTAATGTAAGGAGTATATATTCTGCTTACCTTGAAAAACTATAGTATAGATAAATATTACAAATAAATCATTTTAAATAAATAATGGAAAATATCAATATATTATCCTATAAATAGGATCTACCTAATCCTAATAAAATTAGAAGATATTAATATTAATTCAGATAAACAGATACAAACGGAAAATATAATGAAGATATATGATTGTTTTGAACAGAATGGTTATGCTGTTATTAATGATTTAATTACTCCTCAGCAACTAACAGATATAGAACAACAATTAGAACAGATTAATTTAACTACTGCCGGCAGTCGTGAGCTTCTGACACAACCATGGTGTCAGATACTTGCTAACAATTTGAAAAATAATACTCAGCTTACTTCCTTGCTCCCAATAAACCCGGTGGCAATCCAATGCACATTATTCAAAAAATCAGCCGATAAAAACTGGCTGGTACCTTTACATCAGGATTTAAGCATAGCAGTCAGACATCAGTTTTCTGATACTCAGTTTACCGGCTGGTCACATAAACAAAATATGTTATTTGTACAACCACCGGCACAATATATGCAGCAACTGGTAGCTGTGAGGCTACACATAGATGATTGCCAGCACGAGCATGGTCCGCTTAAAGTAGTTGCCGGTACTCATCAGTATGGAAGAATCAATGAATCAACGCTACCACAGCTTCGAGACCAAAAAGGCGAGCAAGAATGCACCCTGTCTAAAGGAGGAGCTGTTATCATGCGACCACTTATTGTGCATTCTTCGTCAAAAGCTATTCAGACTAATGGCAGACGTGTACTACACTTTTTATATGCGCCCGGAGATTTGGCTGAAATTATTCCTTTTCAATTCTGTATTTGATTCTCTCAACACAACTACTCAGGATTCAGATATAACTCATTTAAAACGAATACTATTAATTTTTATAATAAATTTAATCTATTGAAAGCAAAAAATACATATTTATTATTCATTAAATCAAATACGTTTAATTACTTCACTTATTTGATAAATAATTTGATTATATCCTCCATCAGGCAGATATCTGGAGTTTATCAATATTAAATATCTGCCAGGGAACAATTGCGCTGCCATAAAGAGGTTTTACAGCGTAAATGACCAATATACTGTAATGGATATACTGGTACAACTGAAGGGATATCACCGGCACGCATATGCAATAAATCCCCGGGAGCAACCCATTCAGCCGGCGTTTTGGTTAAAGGCAATCCTGCATAATTATAGGCAGCGACAACCAGTTGCGAACAAAAGTAACGGTCTGAAGAAAAAGGCGTTACCTGTACTACAGCCATAGTATTCAGGCACAAATGGCGAAAAGCTCGCGGAATAACTGGCAATTCACACACTTTACGGGTAACTGTATAAGGTGTCTGCTTGATAATCCCCATATAATTATATTTCCCGCCAGCCTCTGCTCTGGCAAATTCACGGATTTTTTCAGCCTGTAAATCATTCAGCTGCGGATGGCGATAAACGGCCAGTAACGGACTTTCATCAACGCTTTCAGCCAGAGACATAATATGCACACCACCACCCACGGCTTCTGCTATTTCTCCATCTCCCAAATACAGAAATGCATGGCTAACCGAAGTATTACCAAACAAGCGCAAAACACGGGAATTGAGACTTGAGTCGGCAGAAAATAAAATATCACCGCTTTGTAAATCCATCGGCTGAACCAATACTACTCCTGTCTGTGGCGCAGTATTTTGTCGCTGAAATTTTACTGATACATGTTTTTTTTCACCCGAAACATTAGGAACTCGCTGAAACTGTGCGGTACAGGCAAAAAGTAAATTACAGCATAAAATTAAAAACAGGAATTTAAAAAATTTCATAGATGAAATGATTTTATATTTTACTGAATACTTATCATTAAATAGATTTAATGTTTACTTAGTTATAAATGAATATGCCATTTTTATTTATATATTATTTGCATATTCAAAAAACCGTTACTAATAGGAATAATGAACAAATAATTCATATCAATCATATTTTATTTTTACCAACATGCATATTAACACTTTATTAATAATTATTCACTTATATGAGAATATTTTAAAGTAATACAATTCTGATGATTTTAAATTGATACCAGCTCATCCAACCTATTATTGTCAAATAAAACTATCAATTTTCTATACAAAGGATAATACAGATATTCTGATTTCTTTAAAATTTTTATTGGCATAAAAAAACCCTGCTTTAAGCAGGGTTTTCATCAATATAAAATTAGAAAAAATTATCTAACTTTTTTAGCTACCTGAGTGCGGATTTTCACATCTACACGGCGATCAGGTGCAATACATTCGATTAAAGCAGTACGTTTCTTAGCAGCTGAAACTTTCTTACCTAATTTAGCAACTTCACGCTGACAAGTTTCAGTCATGCGGGCTTCAGATTTACCCAAGCCGACTGCTGAAATTTTCCCAGCAGGAACGCCTTTAGAAACCAGATACTGAGCAACAGTATTAGCACGACGATCAGACAAAGTCTGATTATAAGCATCTGAACCTTTAAAGTCGGTATGACCTTCAACACGTACAACCTGTACGCTGCTGTCTGCCAGACGGGTAGCCAACTGATCCAGAGTATCGATCGCTTCAGGACGCAGGGTAAATTTATCAAAGCCAAACAGGAAGTTAGCAGACAAAGATACTGTTTCATCAACAAATTTAGGTGCTTCTGGAGCAGCCTGTGCAATTGGGTGACCACAATTGTTACCCAGAGTTGGTTCTTGATCGTTGTTGAAACGGTTTTTCACACATTCAGGTGTACCATCGGCACCATTTTCGCGGGTGACGATAATTTCGCCAGTTCCTTTTTCAGGAGCAGAACTGGTAGTATAGCCATTGTAAGCACCAGCAGGTTCACCGGTCCAGTCGGCACCCGGTACAACACCATTGGCAAAAGCGGCAGTTGAAGCAGCCATAGCAACGATCAATGCGCTCAATTTTAGCTGTTTGGTCATGTTATTCCCTCATCAAAAAATTTGTTATGTGCTGATTCAGCCTGAAATTCGTCTGATCAATACACAAATACCATTTACAGGCCGCTCAAACCGGGCGGGTAGCTTGGTAAATCAAGTCTATACTATAAAAAACCGCAGCATAAACTGTCAATATGCAAACTACCAAGGCGAAGCTGCTAGACGACCCGCTTCCTAACTGTGCATCATGCCTAAAAAATAGCTTTGTGTCACTTATTTACAACTAAATTCACGCGTTTACCCTAATTAAGTTGCATGAAAACAACAAGCAAGCTTCTATTATCTTAAGGGTCTGCTACAGGTGGATTAACGTGTAAAAATGTTAAGCTTAGAGTGTAAGTGTTCCATGTCAGAATGGGTAAATTGAGTTATGATGCAGATAAAGAAGCTTTTTTGTTGTATTTGAGCGACAGTTAAAAACTCCAAACCTAAAAGGGGCTGAAATACTATGAAGCTGCAACAGTTACGTTATGCAGTTGAAGTTTATCGTCAGAATCTGAATGTTTCAGAAGCAGCGGAAGTACTGTTTACTTCTCAGCCTGGTATTTCCAAGCAAATACGCATGCTGGAAGAAGAACTAGGCGTACGATTATTTGTTCGTCATGGAAAACGCATGGTTGCAGTGACAGCTCCGGGCAAAATTGTTCTGGAAACTGCCGAGCGGATTTTACGTGAAGTACAGAATATTAAAAGTATTGGTACAGAATTTGCCGACCAGAATATTGGATCCCTGACCATTGCCACCACACATACATTGGCCCGATATGCTCTGCCAAAAATTATCTCAGCGTTTGTTGAATGTTATCCGCAGGTACAGCTGAGCATCCATACAGCCAGCCCTAAAGCCATTAGTCATATGGTGCTGGAGGGAGAAGTAGATTTTGCCATTGGTATGGAAATGGAAAGTGAGCATCCTGAATTACGCAAATTGAGCTGTAAAGCCTGGAATCGCAGTATCGTAGTTCCTAATAATCATCCTCTGCTTGATTTAAAACGGCCATTACGGCTCGAAGACATAACAGCTTATCCGCTCATCACTTATGATATTGCTTTCGCTGAACAATCTAAAATCGCCCGTGCTTTTACTCAGGAAGGCTATCAGTTACCCAGAGTTAAACTGGCTTCAGCCGATACGGATGTCATTAAAACTTATGTTGCTCAGGGGCTGGGTATCGGATTGCTAGCCACCATGGCTTTTGACAGTAAACAAGATGAAGGTTTACAGCAGATTAGTGCAGAACATCTGTTTGAACCTTCCTTTATCCAGATAATACTCAGACAGGATGTTTATCTGCGTGGTTTTGGCTATGAGTTTCTGGCCTTATTCGCTCCTGGGTTAACACGGTCGCGGATTGAATCTGCCCTGTATTCTTCTTACGAAGAAGATTTTTCAATTTAATAGTATTTATCCCTGATACAAAACAAAGCCATTTTTATCAGATGATAAAAATGGCTTTGTAAATACTTTAACTAATATTAGGGCATCAGCATTCCGCCGTTCACATGCAGCGTTTGTCCGGTAATGTAACGAGCTTCTTCACTGGCCAGAAACAAAACTGCGGCGGCCACATCTTCTACAGTTCCAAAATGATTCAATGCCGTTTGCCCAGCAAAAAAATCACGCTGCTCTTGCGGTAAAACTTTTGTCATATCGGTTTCGATAAAACCAGGAGCTACACAATTTACGGTAATCCCGCGCGAGCCCACTTCACGCGCCATTGATTTACTGAATCCGACTAACCCGGCCTTGGCAGCAGCATAATTAGCCTGACCGGCATTACCGATAAAACCGACTACAGAAGTTATATTGATAATCCGGCCCCAGCGTGCTTTCATCATACTGCGGGTGACTGCTTTGCTGGCACGGAAAGCAGATTTCAGATTAATTTGCATGATTTCATCCCATTCTGATTCTTTCATGCGCATCAGCAAATTATCACGGGTAATACCGGCATTATTAACCAGAATGGCAATATTACCGATATTACTTTCAATGTCGGCAATCAGATTTTCAATACTGTTTTCTTCAGCGATACGTAATTCCCGACCTTCTCCGCCAAAATCAGCCAGTGCTTCATTGATGCTAGTCACACCTGCAGCAGAAGTGGCTGTACCAATTACTTTAGCACCTTTTTCTGCCAGAAAACGGGCAATAGCGGCGCCAATTCCACGGGTAGCACCAGTTACCAGCGCAATTTTACCTGTTAAATCCTGATTCATAACTTATTCCTTTAGCTATCAACATGTGCAGCAATAAAACTTTCTATGCTTTGCACACTGGTTAATGCAACGCAACTGGCGCTCTTATCAATCCGTTTAGCCAGTCCGGCCAGCACTTTACCCGGACCGCATTCAGCAAATTCTGTTATTCCGTCAGCTACCAGTTTGCTTACTGTTTCAGTCCAGCGCACAGGTGAATATAACTGCTGTACCAGAGCCTGTTTAATTGTTTCCGGTTCTGAATGCACCGCAACATCAACATTATGTAATACCGGAATTTGTGGTTTTGAAATATTAATTTGCTCCATGGCCGCAGCCAGTTTGGTTGCAGCTGGTTTCATCAGACAGCAGTGTGAAGGCACGGATACAGGTAACGGCAGTGCACGCTTGGCACCGGCCGCTTTAGCCAGCTCACAGGCACGATTAATGGCAACAGCAGTCCCGGCAATCACTACCTGACCGGGTGAGTTGTAATTTACGGCTTCGGCCACTGTACCGGATAATTCATTTTGTGCCTGTAAACATACCTGACGCACGATATCATCATCCAGTCCCAGTATTGCGGCCATGGCACCCTCTCCGGCCGGTACAGCCTCCTGCATTAATTGTGCACGCAGACGAACCAGTTTCACAGCATCATGAAATGCCAGGCTACCGGCAGCGACCAGCGCAGTGTATTCTCCTAAACTGTGTCCGGCCAGCATCACAGGTAATTGACCATGCAATTGCTGATATACACGCCATGTGGCAATACCGGCAGTCAGCATCAGGGGCTGAGTATTAACGGTTTCGTTCAGGGCTGCGCTGTCTTCCCCGTTCATCAATGTCCATAAATCCTGATTAAGTGCTTCTGATGCCTGTTCAAATGTTTCTTTAACAACTGGCATATCATTAAAGCCGGACATCATATTGAGACTTTGTGACCCCTGTCCGGGAAAGAAAAAAGCAATACTCATGATCTTCCTTGAATTGAATAAAACTAATGTCCGGACAATTATTGTGCCGGAGGCTGATTGGTCTGTAATGGCTGTTCGTGGTGCAGAAACATTTTGGCACCTGCCGGGGCACCTATTGCGTAAGCAAGATTAGCTTCCAGTGACTGGGCAAAAGGCCCCTGATAGATTTTGTTACCCATATGGGTCAGGTTAGAGCGTGCATCAACATAAATCTTACCGCCTAACTGATTCCATAAGCGGCAAAAACTAAAATCTTCAGATAAATAACGCTTCGTCACCGGATCAACAAGACAATCGTAAAAGCGATAGTGATATCCCCTATCAGTAACACCGATAGAATCAGGCTGATATTGCAACTCAGGATAAGCTTCCATCAGCCGGATAAATACTTCCCGCTTGATAACCATAAATCCGGTCGGTGCCTCTGGCAGCTCAATAAAGCCTTCATCATCTACCTGTACATGCACCTCATGATTAGTATCTGCCTTACTGATATTGATGGTATAGCGAGTATAAGCGGCATTAAACTGCTGCCGGGTCATATGCTCAGGAATACCTTCTTCCGGCCATGACTCACGCTTGAGCGGATAAACACCTGCAACAATATCGCGATCTGCCAGCAGCAGACGCTGAAAAGCTTCCGGTGAAAAACCGATATCAGTATCAATCCAGCATAAGTGCGTCCATTCCGGATGCGACAGAAATTCTGCGACACAGTTATTCCGTGCACGGGTAATCAGACTTTCACCCTGATGCATAAATACCTGTATCGGAAAACCTGCACTGGTATGCGCAGCAACTAAAGCCAGCAATGACTGTACATAATTACCAAAATACCGCCCGTCATGACTGGGCGACATAACAACCGGATACATATTGGCTAACGCAGATTGAGATAGCATAATCCGATCCTGATAGGAACAATATTAATATTTTAAGGTAACCGCACCCCAGGCAAAGCCACCTCCGATACCTTCAAGCAACAAGGTCTGGCCGCGCTTAATCCGACCGGATTTAATTCCTTCATCCAGTGCCAGCGGAATAGAGGCAGCAGAAGTATTGCCCTGCTCAGCAAGGGTAACAATAACTTTATTCATTGATACACCAAGATGACGTGCAGTAGATTCGATAATGCGCAGATTGGCCTGATGCGGAATAATCCAGTCTATATTAGACGGCTGTAAACCGGATTGATCAATGACTTCTTTTGCAATATTGGCCAGCGCTTTTACTGCAAATTTATAGACAGCCTGCCCGTCCATATACAGATAGGGTGAACCTTCAATTTTGCCTGCTGCAATTTTTCCCGGTGTTTGCAGAATATGACTGTAATTACCATCAGCCTGTAATTTGGTATGGATGATACCGCCTTCCTGTTCGGAAGCACCAAGAATAACTGCACCAGCACCATCACCAAACAACACACAGGTACGCCGGTCATTCCAGTCAAGCAGACGACTGAACGTTTCCGCGCCGATAACCAGTGCCTTACTGGCCATGCCACTTTTAATATAAGCATTGGCAGTAGCCATTGCATACATAAAACCGGCACAGACTGCCTGAACATCAAATGCCGGACAGCCGGAAATACCCAGCTTATTCTGCACAATGCAGGCAGTAGCAGGAAATGTCATATCCGCAGTTGAGGTAGCCACAATAATGAGATCAATTTCATTGGCATCAATGCCTGCATCGGCCAGCGCAATCTGTGCTGCAGAAACAGCCATATCACTGGTCTGTTCATTTTCTGCAGCAATATGACGCGCTTTGATACCGGTACGCGTTGCAATCCACTCATCCGAGGTATCAACAAATTTGCTCAGGTCATCATTAGTCAGGCGGCGTGCAGGCAGGTAACTGCCTGTACCCAGAATATGGGCATTCAGCATGGCATTGTCTTTAATTTACGGCAAAGGGCATATTTTAAACAAAGTCATTTGACTTGTCTGCCTTTGCAACAAGGTGATTTATTCTTCCATAACAGCCAGCTGACGTGCAACACCGGCCTGGATTTTAGTGATTGAATCTGCCTTAATGGCTTTATAAGCTTCCTGCAGGGCAAAACAGAAACCTGTAGCATCCGTACCGCCATGGCTTTTAATTACGACACCACGTAATCCCAGAAAAATGGCGCCATTAAAACGCCGCGGATCAAGACGCCGCTTAAACCCTTTTAATGTTGGTAATGCAATTAATGCGGCCAGTTTATTAAACCAGCTGCGGGTAAACTCTTCTTTAACAACTGAACCGGCAAATTTCACCGCTCCTTCAATACTTTTGAGCATTGCATTACCGGTAAAACCATCAACTACCAGCACATCAACTTCAGCTGTAAAAATAGAATTACCTTCAACATTGCCGACAAAATTCAGATCACTGCGTCGTAAAAGCTGATGAGTTTCTTTAGCAGCTGCGTTACCCTTGATGTCTTCAGTACCGACATTGAGTAAACCTACTCTTGGCTGCGTATTTTCAGGAAACAGTGCCGCCACCTGCTGGCTACCAACAATAGCAAACTGCAAAAGCTGGGTGCTGCTGCAATCGACGTTGGCACCCAGATCCAGCACCAGTGTCATATGATTATTGCGGCCGGGCAGGAATTTAGCAATTGCCGGACGATCAACACCGTCAATAGTTTTCAATACAAAGCGGGCAGTTGCCATCAGTGCACCGGTATTGCCGGCTGATACAGCTGCCTGTGCCTGGCCATCTTTAATCTGGTTGATGGCCACACGCATCGAAGAATCTTTTTTATTCTTGAGCGCAGAAGTCGGTTCTTCATCCATGCCTACCACTTCACTGGCCGGACAAATGGTAATCCGCTCCATGGAAGCATTAGCTTTATTTAATGCATTTCTGATTTTGGCTTCATCACCAACCAGAATCAGTGCAGCGTCAGTTTGCTGCTGTAAAAATGTCAGCGCCCCCGGAATGGTTATATCCAGACCGAAATCGCCGCCCATGGCATCTACAGCAATGGTTTTCAGGGTCATAGATCATGCCTCTGATGTAGCTTGGGCTGCAACATGCTCATAGTGCTCATCAATATCAAGCGCATCCCAAGGATAGTTAATCCACCAGTCATCAACCTGTATTGCACTATAAAAAGGTAAATCTGCCGGCAATACCCCTTTTTTGGGTTTGCGCTTTTCATGCAGTACTGCTACCCCAAGATGCTGGAATCCTTCATGCTGTAATTCGCGAATACAGTATTCGAGCGTAGCCCGGCTGTCATCCACTTCATCAACAATCAGTAGTTTTTTGTTTTTTAATTTTTCGTCAAAACCATTGGTCCACTGTATTTTCTGCGGCTGGTCAGTCGGGCAGTCGTTAACGTCATAATAAGACAAAGTAACAGTATATACAGGAATATTCAAAAAACTACGCAATATACGTGCCGGAATAAATCCACCACCACCGATAGCGATCATTGCATCAAATGAATGCTCTGATTTCTGAATTTTTTCTGCCAGCTGTTTAATGGCACGATGTATGTCTTCGTAGTTATACCAGATTTTTTTCATGGGAAACCCGAGTCAGTGTAAAGCAGGCCATTGAGGCTGCCGGGAAAGTGGAAGCAGTTTATTTTAGCAGGATAATTACCCTGCTAATATTGGATACAAAAAAGCCAGTGATTGCAGATGCAATGTCTGGCTTTCATACGTATTGAATAATCAAAGGTGTGAATTATTCACCTTTGGCTTTGACTACTTTACGTCCGCGGTACATACCGTTTGGAGAGATGTGGTGACGCAAATGTACTTCACCGGTAGTGGTATCAGTAGAAACCTGTACAGCGGTCAGACCATCGTGTGAACGGTGCATACCACGTTTTGAAGGTGATTTTTTGTTTTGTTGAACTGCCATGTTAAAGCTCCTGGGTAATGTAAGTTAATTCGTTAGTGGCCGCTTTTCAGTCCTGCCAGTCTGGCAAAAGGATTACCTGAGTCTTGATTGGTTTGGGTTGCCAGAGTGTGATCACAGTCTTCATGTCGCGGTGCAACCGGAATGGCCATTAAAATCTGGTCTTCGAGCAGTGCAGCAAGATTATATTCTGCACTCCATACCGCGCCTTCAAGTGTTTCATCAGCGGCCATGGCCTCGTCCAGCAACTGTTCGCTGGTAAACAGCACCACATGCGACTGGTCATTCAGCGCCCAGGAAACAGCCTGTAAACAGCGCTGACACACCAGTTCCAGCTGACCTTCCACACTGATGTCGAGAAAAGGACGCTGCCAGCGGTCAATACCACCACAAACCTGATACTGGATAATGCCTTCGCGTTGCGCTAAAAGTTCATGCGACCAAACCCGCCGGTCAAGTGCCTGAAGCTGCAATTGACCGCTGCGTTGCTGCTGTTCACGTGTGAACGTGGCCGTATCAATCAAAATAGGGTCTAACATAAACGGCGGATGATATAATTTAAACTTTATAATGTCAATGAGTTCGCACTTATGCCAAGAGAGAAAAAGTTGATTCTGGCTTCCAGCTCCCGTTTTCGCCAGCAACAACTTCAGCAGTTAAACATCCCTTTTGAAGCAGTTAAACCTGATTTTGATGAAACGCCACTCTCTGCTGAAACCGCACCACAAACAGCGTTGCGTCTGGCCAGCGGCAAAGCATACTCTCTAGCCAGTCTTTATCCGGATGCTCTGATTATCGGTTGCGATCAGGTTGCGCTATGTCGCGGGCAGCAACTGGGCAAACCATTAACCGTAACAAAAGCACAACAGATGTTACACTATCTGAGTGGTCAGCAAGTGATATTTTACAGTGCACTTACGGTACTGAACGCTGCTGAAAACCGCCTGCATCAGCATATTGATGAAACACGCGTCATGATGCGCTCGCTGACTGATGCGCAGATTAAGCATTATCTGAGTCGTGAACCGGATGCTGTACATTGTGCCGGCGCGGCAAAAAGTGAAGGATTGGGCGCTTTACTAATTAAACGCATCGAAAGCACCGATCCGAATGCACTGATTGGTTTACCGGTTTTTCGTCTGGTGGATTTTTTGCTGGCAGAAGGAATGAATATTTTATGAGCAGTTCTATACTCTATCTTATCCCGACACCACTGGGAAATGCAGATACACCCTGTCTGCTTGCGCATGAACAAAAATGCATTGTTAACCTGACCGACTTTGTTGTTGAAGCAGAAAAAACAGCACGGGCTCATTTAAAAGCCTTTGGTGTGCAAACACCGATTCGTGAGCTGAATCTGCGCACTTTGAATGAACACACTCCTGAGCAGGATATTGCTAAGTTATTGCAACCTTTGCAAGCCGGTCGCAACATGGGATTACTTAGTGAAGCCGGCTGTCCGGCTGTCGCAGACCCGGGAGCCCAGCTGGTGGCACTGGCACATCAGGCCGGGTTCACTGTCATGCCACTCGTGGGACCGTCCAGTATCATGCTGGCTCTGATGGCTTCTGGAGCCAACGGACAGTGTTTTGCTTTCAAAGGTTATCTGCCTGCTGAAAAAAACGCACGTATTGAATGTTTGCATACTCTGGAAAAGCGCTCACGACAGGAAAATGAAACCCAGCTTTTTATTGAAACGCCTTACCGTAATGATGCTTTACTGGCTGACGCTATTGCGACTTTACATCCTGAAACCCGTTTGTGTATTGCCGCAGATTTAACTATGCCGACCCAGACTATTATCAGCCAGAATATTGCAGCATGGCGAAAAATGCCGGCATTGCCACCGCTGAAAAAAAGACCATGTCTGTTTGTGATTTATGCCGGATAATTGTAACTGATGTTTTTTGAAATTAATTTGCGCTTCACTCTTGTCAATGTCCTCGCCGCTGCCTATAATGCACAACTTCTTTCGGAGTGTAGCGCAGCCCGGTAGCGCACCTCGTTCGGGACGAGGGGGTCGAAGGTTCGAATCCTTTCACTCCGACCATATTTTAAAAACCGTCTGCTTATTTCAAGTAGACGGTTTTTTTATAACTAAAATAAATTTATTTTGAATGAAATTATCTTAGATTAAATAATATAAATTATTTTTTACTTCAAAAACACGATAGAAAATTATCGTCAATTCCTAATACAACCATCTATTTTTCTATAAAAAATTTTCTTATCATACATCCTTTTGTCTCATGGTTCTTATTTAGTAATTAATAATGCTTTTCTGTTAAGTTATGTAGGCTTTATAATCAGCCAATTATGTTACATCCTACTACATAATAACGTTAAAAAACTGTAGCCTTTAAACACAACCCATTGAAAGGTAAACATGTTACCACTCGAAATTGAGGAAATGAATCCGCCACCGAAAAAACAGCGCTGGTATCAGATCCTATATGTACAGGTAATTATTGCCATTATTATTGGCATCTTACTTGGCAACTTTTTCCCTACTGTTGGCGAAAGCATGAAACCTTTAGGCGACGCTTTCATCAAATTAGTGAAAATGATCATCTCCCCAGTTATTTTTCTTACAGTGGTAACCGGCATCGCCGAGATGACCAATATGAAAACCATGGGGCGGGTCGCCGGCAAGGCTATGGTTTACTTTCTTACTTTCTCTACTCTGGCACTGGCTATCGGGCTGGTCGTGGCCAATATTGCCCAGCCGGGACATGGTCTGAATATTGACCCGAGCTCACTGCAAAGTGCTAAGGTACACGAATATGTGCAGAAGTCCCATGAATCCAGCCTGACCGGCTTTCTGATGGATATTATTCCGACTACTGCCATGAGCCCGCTAACTAATGGCAATATTCTGCAAACTCTGTTTATTGCTATTCTGTTCGGTATTTCACTGGCACTGATTGGTGAAAAAGCCCGCCCGCTGATTAATATTTTTCAGGATTTATCGGCGCCCGTTTTCAAAATGGTATCTATTCTGATGCGTGCAGCCCCGATAGGTGCATTTGGCGCCATGGCTTTTACCATAGGTAAATACGGTATTAGTTCTATTGGTAATCTGCTCTATCTGATTCTGACTTTTTATATTTCTTCCGTTCTGTTTATTCTGATTGTTCTGGGTGCTGTAGCCCGTTATAACGGTTTTTCGATTATCAGGCTGGTCAAATACATTAAGGAAGAACTGTTACTGGTACTGGGTACAAGCTCATCTGAAGCCGCCCTGCCCACACTGATGCAGAAAATGGAAAAAGCCGGCTGCAAGAAATCAATTGTCGGATTGGTAGTACCCACCGGTTATTCGTTTAATCTGGACGGTACCAATATTTACATGACCATGGCGGCATTATTTATTGCACAAGCATGTAATATTGATCTGACACTGGAACAGCAAATATTGCTGTTACTGGTTGCCATGCTAAGTTCAAAAGGTGCCGCAGGTGTAACAGGAGCAGGATTTATCACTCTGGCTGCAACCTTATCGGTAGTACCTTCTGTGCCGGTGGAAGGAATGGCGCTGATTCTGGGTATTGACCGATTCATGTCTGAGTGTCGTGCTCTGACTAATCTGGTAGGTAATGCCTGTGCCACTATTGTGGTTGCGCGCTGGGAAAAAAGCCTTGATGAAGAGCGTTTACATGAAGTACTGAAATAAGCACTTCATACAGCTTCAAATTCTGCTTACAGAAATCTGATTTCCTTATAACAAGTGATGAGATTAACCATCTCATCACTTTTTTGATTCATAAATAAAAAACCAGACCAGCAATATTAGCTGGTCTGGTTTTTCAGCAAGATAATCAGCCGACTTTCATACCCGGTTCAGCCCCACTATCCACATCCAGTAAAAATAGTTTGCCATTACCGGCAGCTGAAGTAATCATCCCTTCAGACATGCCAAATTTTGCCATTTTACGCGGCGCAAAATTGGCTACCACAATGACCATTCTTCCGGCCAGTTTTTCTGGTTCAGGATAGCTGGCGGCAATACCAGAGAATATTGTGCGCTGCTCAAAACCAAGATCAAGCTGAAATTTGAGCAGTTTGCTACTGCCTTCGACTTTTTCGCATGTCAACACTTTGGCAACACGCATATCGATTTTCATAAAGTCATCAAATGAAGCCGTATCTGCCACAGGCTCATACTTTGTTTCAGCAGCAGTCTCAACTGTCTGAATATTCTGCTGATTCGCGGCAATCAGGTCATCAATCTGTTTCTGTTCCACCCGGTGCATCAGATGCTGATATGCATTGATGTGATGACCGGCAGGTAATAAGGTTGTACTATCAGCCCAGCTTAATGGCGCCACATTCAGAAAAGCGGCTGCTTCTGTAGCAAGCTTAGGCAATACTGGTGACATATATACGGTCAGAATACGGAAAGCATTAATCAGTTCACTGCATACTTGCTGTAAACGTGTCTCCTGTCCTTCCTGTCGCGCCAGCTCCCATGGTTTGTTGGCATCGACATACTCATTGACCACATCAGCTAATGCCATGATTTCACGTAAGGCACGCGCATACTCACGTGCTTCAAAGCTGGCAGCAATATTTTCACTTTGCGCCTGTAGCTGTGGTAACAGCTCGCTGTTGCTAACATCAGCCAGTGTTCCCTGAAAGCGTTTGCTGATGAATCCGGCAGCACGCGCAGCGATATTTATGTATTTACCAACTAAATCACTGTTAACCCGGGCGATAAAATCATTCAGATTTAAATCCAGATCTTCAATTCTGCTATTGAGTTTGGCTGCGAAATAATAACGCAGCCATTCGGGATTCAGTCGTTGCTCAAGATAGGAACGGGCTGTGATAAAAGTACCGCGTGATTTGGACATTTTCTGTCCGTCTACCGTGAGAAAACCGTGCGCGAATATGCCTGTGGGTGCCCTCAGATTGGCGTATTGCAAAGTAGCCGGCCAGAATAATGCATGAAAATATAAAATATCCTTACCGATGAAATGATACATTTCAGTATCAGTATCTGCACAGAACCACTGATCAAAATCAATGCCCAGACGTTCACACAGGTTTTTAAATGATGCCATGTAGCCGATAGGTGCATCCAGCCACACATAAAAATATTTACCGGGAGCATCCGGAATTTCAAAGCCGAAATAAGGCGCATCACGACTGATATCCCAGTCACTCAGGCTATCATTCTGCAACCATTCATTCATTTTATTCAGGGCTTCTGCCTGTAAATGCGGCTGCTCACGACCATTTTTCAGCCGGGTACTGCCGGCAGTCCACTGTTTCAGGTAATCCGCACATTCTCCGAGTTTAAAGAAGAAATGCTCGGATTCTTTCAGTACAGGAGTAGCGCCGGAAATAGCAGAATATGGCTTAATCAGTTCGGTAGGACTATAAGTAGTGCCGCAAACTTCACAATTATCACCATACTGATCCTGTGCATGACATTTCGGGCATTCACCTTTAACAAAACGATCAGGCAGAAACAGATTTTTTTCCGGATCAAATAATTGCTCAATAGTACGGCTTTCAATTTTTCCATTGGCTTTTAACGCCAGATAAATGCTGCGTGATAAAGCTTCATTTTCAGGTGAGTGCGTACTGTAATAATTATCATAGCCGATACCAAAGCCGGTAAAATCGGCCAGATGATTCTGACGTACCTGAGTAATCATTTCTTCCGGTGTTATTCCCTGTTTCTGTGCCGCCAGCATGACCGGCGTACCATGCGTATCGTCTGCACAGACATAATAGCATTCATGTCCGCGTGCTTTCTGGAAACGCACCCAGATATCAGTCTGAATATGTTCAACCATATGTCCCAGATGAATATTACCGTTTGCATAGGGCAAGGCTGAAGTAACCAGTATTTTGCGTTGTTTTGTCATGATTGATGTATCGTTAGAATCTAGTAAAAATCGTTGAAATTATACCAGAGCCGTTTCTCTGCTACAGTAACGGCTCATAAACCACTCACGTGCCGGAATATTAGTCAGTTTTCTGCTGCAAGCGGGAAATTCGGGCGGCCAGTCGGGCTGTATCATCACGTAATGTCTCGACCTGAGCAGAAAAACGTTGTAATTGCTTCTGCCCGACCACAATCGCATCACTTTCCTGTGCATAATCTGCGACCTGTGCTGCAATATTCTGACCAATAGCGCAGCCTTGCTGATAGAGACTCTCCAGTTCCAGCGCCACCTTTCCGCCCACAGCATCACCAAGCAGTCTGGCCAGATCGTCACGCCAGTCATACTGCAATGCCTGTATAAGCGGCAAAATCGCCATACCAAAAGTACGGTCACCAGTAATTTGTACGTCACCCACTCCCGGCTGTACACCACTGAGCATTTTAGTCAGAGCTGTCGAAGCGATAATAATGGTGGTTTCAGCTTCGGCAGAATCTTCCTTCCAGAATCCTTGATCATCAATGCGCCCTTTAAGAGTCAGCATAGGCAACACCAGCGCTACAACCCGTTGCCGGTATTGCTGCCAGCGCACTTTAAGTTCCACATTCTGCTGGATAAGGTGATTAAGTACAGCTAAGGTCAGCATAAAGTTTCTCTGGTTTGCTGCGCCCATTGCGGAGTAACCCATTTAACTGCATCACGCGGCTGCCAGAGGCGCATTTGTTCCAGCAGCTCCGCTGGTTTGGCGGACTGACAAAGTAAATCCATGTTTTCCGGCGGCATAAAACCGGCAGTGACTGTATTTTGCAGCATTTGAATTAAGGGATCAAAGAAACCGGCTACATTCAGAATTCCTATCGGATGAGGATGCAGTTTCAGCTGAGCTTGTGAGAGAACTTCAAACAGTTCTTCATAAGTTCCCAGTCCGCCGGGCATGGCAATAAAGCCGTTAGCCAATTCAATCATTTTATTTTTGCGCTCGGTCATATTGGTGGTTTCATACAATTCGGTTAACCCCGGATGAGCACCTTCCAGATTTTTCAGAAAACTCGGAATAACACCAATAACTTCACCACCATGTTCCAGTACAGCAGTAGCAATCGTACCCATCAGACCAATATTGCCACCACCATAAACCAGACGGTATCCCTGCTGAGCCATTTCCTGTCCCAGCTGCTGAGCTGCGTCGAAATAAGCTTTGTTCTGCCCCAGATTAGAACCACAATATACAACAATATTTTTCATATTTGTTTTATCTCCATGCCAGCAGTCAATGGTATCTGCTTCAGATAAATATTAATTTTGCATTTAAATCACAGCCTGCGGATAAGAACCAATTATTTTCAGAAAAGCTGAACGCTGTTGCAAGACAGCCAATGCAGCTGCCACATCCTCATTCTGCTGATGACCTTCAATATCAATAAAAAATACATATTCCCACAAACCACCGCGGCTGGGGCGACTTTCTAGTTTTGTCATAGATACCTGATGATCTGCAAAAGGCTGAAGTAAATCATGCATGGCACCGGCTTTATTGGGCGCAGCCACAACCAGTGATGTTTTATCTTTACCGCTGCTGGTCGTGATATTCCGTCCTAATACCAGAAAACGGGTAGTATTATTTGGCTCGTCTTCGATATTCTGAGCCAGTATCTGTAGCTGATAGTAATCGGCAGCCATCAGTGAGGCAATGGCTGCAGCACTACTGTCTGCGGCAGCCAGTCGTGCTGCTTCTGCATTACTGGCAACAGCTATCCGGGCTACCTGCTCCGGCAGGTTTTTATCCAGCCAGTTCCGGCACTGAGACAGTGCCTGAGCATGTGCATAAACCTTAGTGATATCCTGTTGCGATGCTACAGCATGCAGTAGCTGATGATGAATGCGCAGATTGACTTCACCACAGGCTTTTAAAGGTGTGGTTAACAACAGATCGAGACTGCGCCCCACCGACCCCTCAGTAGAGTTTTCGACAGGTGTCACCACATAATCGGCCTGCTGCGCTTCGACCAGACGGAAACATTCATCAATTGAAGTACACGGATGTGTCTGTGCAGCCTGACCGAAATGTTTAATAGCAGCCTGTTCGGTAAATGTACCCTTAGGTCCGAGATAAGCCACAGTTAACGGTCGTTCCAGTGCCAGACATTCACTCATAATCGCCCGCTGTAAACGGGCAACTGCCTGACCGGACAGCGGTCCCGGATTCTGTTCCTGAATCCGGCGTAAAACGACTGCTTCACGTTCAGGACGGTACACTATGCCTTCCCCCTTTAATGTACCAATGGCCTGGGCATGAGTGGCTCGCTGGTTTAATAAGCGCAGAATTTCACTGTCAATCCGGTCTATAGCATCGCGGTGCGGTTTGAGTTTATCGTTATCAGACATAATTAGTAGTGTTATTAATAGTTTATTCGGAAAAACAAGAAAAAGGCAGCCTACTGCGGGCTGCCCGTTATTATTTATGTTTTTTTTGCCATGCGGTATGTGATAAAGCCCATAATAATACGGCACCACAACTGGTGGAAATCAGCATCATTGTCGGCATAACATGTGTCGAACCATTATGCAGCAATGTAGTCAGCCAGCCTACAGTAGCGGCAATCAGAAACTGCATTGTTCCCAGTACAGCATTGGCACTGCCGCCAATTTTACGAAAATAGCTCATGAAACACGCCTGAGTATTGGAGCCAATCAAACCCTGTGAACCAATTGAAAACATAATCAGCAACAGTAACAGGAAGAAAGGCGGACGATCCATACTCCATACCACAATGGTTAATAATAAATTACAGCTTAACTGCAACAGCACACCGCCAAGCAAAATGTTGCGAGCCGGCGTAGTACGCAGACGATAGGCTGTTACCCGGTTAAACAGCATCATAGTAATCACATTGGCACCAAAGGCCCATGAATACTGATGCGGGCTAAGACCATATATATTCATGTACAAAAAGGAAGATTCAGTCAGAAATACAAACATGGCTGCAAAAGCAGCAGTTTGAAAAAACATAAATCCCAACGCTTCGCGTTCATGAAAAACCACTGAAAAATTTTCTTTTATCTTGCGAAAAACTTTGCTATCCAATGGCTGAATATCCATTTTAACCTGTGGCATAAACCGCCATACACAAATCAGTACGGCCAGAGCATATAGCAGCAGAAATATAAAGATAACCCGCCAGCCGCCAAGAGCAGCCAGTGCTGTACCCAGCATAGGCGCAGCCAGTGGTGCAGCCAGAGTAATAATACCAATGGTGGCAAACATTTTCGCGGCTTCATTGCCATGAAAAAAATCACGTACAGTTGCACCAACTGTAACAGTGGCCATACCGCCGCCCAGTGCCTGAATCCAGCGCCAGAACAGCAATTCTCCGGCTGAGTGAATAAAAACAATGGCAATAGCTGACACCAGATAGACACTCAGACCAATCATAGCAATGATTTTGCGCCCTTTAATATCGGATATTGCCCCCCCAAGCAATTGTCCGAGCGCAACACCAAACATGAAACTGGCCAGACTGCGTTCAATCTGATCAATCGGTGCGTGTAAAGAAGTCGCCATTTCCGGTACAGAAGATAAATAAATATCTGTGGAAAACGGCATAATAGCCACCATCACTGACAACAATAATGCCAGATAATGCGGATTAATAGGTAACTGATTGGGGGATGTTTTCATAACCATTCTTTCCATTTACTACAGGCCTGCCCCGGTCAGGTAGTTAATAACGCTACCAATACTGCTTTAATGGTATGCATCCGGTTTTCAGCCTGTTCAAAAACAATAGAAGCAACACTTTCAAATACTTCTTCACTTACTTCGGCGCCATCCAGAGAAAACTCATTAAAAAGCCACTGTCCTACCTGAGTATCGCGGTTATGAATTGCCGGCAGACAATGCATGAATTTCACTTCAGGATTATTACTGGCAGCCATCAGACGCGCATCAACGCGGTAAGGTCTGAGCTGCTCAATCCGTTCTTTCCAGGTTTCTTTCGCTTCTCCCATTGATACCCAGACATCGGTATGAATAAAATCAGCCTGATCAACAGCTGCGGCTGCATCTTCAGTTAATGTAATCCGTGCACCGGTCTGCTTTGCAATTGAACGGCACTGTTCTACCAGAGCGTCATTCGGCCAGAAAGCCCGCGGTGCACCAATACGTACATCCATACCCATTTTGGCACCGGCAACCAGCAAAGAATTACCCATGTTGTAACGGGCATCACCCACATAAGCATAAGCAATCTGATTCAAAGGCTTTTTGCTGTTTTCCTTCATAGTAAGCAAATCGGCAAGCATTTGCGTCGGATGGTATTCATTGGTCAGACCATTAATCACCGGAACACCGGCATATTCAGCCAGCTGCTCAACAATTTCCTGTCCGTAACCACGATACTCAATCGCGTCATACATGCGCCCCAGAACCCGTGCAGTATCACGGATACTTTCTTTATGCCCTATCTGGCTGCCACTGCTGTCCAGATAAGTCACATGTGCACCCTGATCATGCGCAGCCACTTCAAAAGCACAACGGGTACGGGTAGATGTTTTTTCAAATATCAGAGCAATATTTTTACCAGTCAGACGCGGCTGCTCCGCTGCATTTTTCTTTTCAGCTTTCAGGCTGGCAGCCAGATCAAGCAGCGTCTGAATTTCTGCCGGCGTATAATCCAGCAGTTTTAAAAAATGTTTCTGTTTCAGCATCCCCATTAGTTTCTCCTTATGCAGCATGAGTAAAATCAGCCTGTGCCAGCTGTTGCAGCATATTCTCATAAATAGCCGATAACTGAGCTATTGCGGCAATATCTACACACTCATCTATCTGATGAATCGTGGCATTAACCGGACCCAGTTCTATTAATTCGCTGGCGATAGCCTTAATAAAGCGACCGTCTGACGTACCGCCTGTGGTAGATAATTGAGCATTCACACCACAAACACGCTCAATGGCAGCCTGTGCCACCGTAGTCAGACGTCCTGCAGCGGTCAGGAACGGTTCTCCGGACAAAGCCCACTGCAAATCATAGTTTAAATTATGTTTATCCAGAATGGCATGTACCTGCCGGCGCAGACTTTCCGCTGTCGATTCCGTTGAGAACCGGAAATTAAACTGTACGGTAAGCTCTCCGGGAATCACATTAGTAGCGCCTGTACCGGCGTGAATATTGGAAATCTGAAATCCGGTAGGCGGAAAATAAGCATTTCCGTCATCCCAGTGCGTGGCAGTTAGCTCAGCCAGTGCCGCAGCAGCCAGATGTACCGGATTGGCAGCCAGATGAGGATAAGCGATGTGTCCCTGGCGTCCGTGCACCTGCAGCGTACCCGACAAAGAACCACGTCGTCCGTTTTTTATCATATCCCCCAGTGTATCAACTGCCGTAGGCTCACCCACAATGCAGTAATCAATATGCTCTCCCCGCTCTTTTAAAACTTCAACCACACGTTTGGTACCATCGTTTCCGTCACCCTCTTCATCAGAAGTAATCAGCAAAGCCAGACGCAACGGCAATTCAGGTTGCTGAGCCAGCAAGCGTTCGCAAGCGGTCACAAAAGCTGCAATACTGCTTTTCATATCGGCAGCACCACGCCCATACAGGTATCCATCACGCTCTGCAGGTGTAAACGGAGGCGAAGTCCAGCGACTTTCATCGCCGGTTGGTACCACATCAGTATGTCCGGCGAAACAAACCAGCGGCCCCTGCCGGCCGTAAACGGCATAAAAATTATCCGTTTCCCCGAATCTGAAGGTTTCAATACTGAATCCCAGTGCTGTCAGACGGCTCATCAGCAGCGGCTGACAACCATGATCATCCGGCGTGACGGATGGCTGTGCTATCAAATCTTTGGCCAGTTTCAGTGTTTCTATTTCCATTATCATAAACTCAAAAAAAATAACTTCAGGCAGCTTGAAAGGCTGCCTGAGAACATATTACATCTTTATAAACCAATTTTTCTGTCTTGCCAAACATTTACCCAATAATTGACAATCCATACCATTTATTCATACACCATTTCAGCACGTTTAACATTACACAGCAGCTCATAGGAAATGGTTCCGGCAGCGGCGGCTACTTCATTTACATTAACAACATCACCCCATAATTCCACTTCACTGCCGAGTGACTGCCGGTGGTCATCCAACTGAACTGTCATCATATCCATGGAAACCCGACCGAGAACACAACTGCGTACCCCGTCAATTGCCACCGGCGTGCCTGTTGCCGCACGGCGCGGATAGCCGTCAGCATAGCCGCAGGCCACCAGCCCGACACGGGTTGAACGGGTAGTGACATAACTGGCACCATAACCAATCGGTTCTCCCATCTGCAAAACCCGTTCTCCGAATACTTTACTTACCAGCCGCATTACCGGCTTGAAACGGCTATCAGCACCACCCATCGGCGAAATACCATAAAGTGCCAGCCCCGCCCGTCCCCAGCCGCACTGTGTTTGCGGATAGGCCATTATGCCAGCCGAATTAGCCAGACTTACCTCACCGGGCAAATTGGCACAGGTCAGCTCAAAAGTACGAATCTGTTCAGCCGTCATGGTTTTCATCGGCTCATCTGCACAGGCAAAATGGGTCATTTTCACCACATCAGCTACCTTACTGCTTTGAATCAGAGCCTGAAAGGCAGGTGCATAATCATGAGGGAAAAAGCCGGTTCGGTGCATACCGGAATCCATTTTCAGCCAGACTGTTACCGGTTTCTGCCAGTCATAATCCAGTAAGCTTTCCAGCTGCCATAAATTACCCACTACAGGCCACAACTGGTAACGGTCTGCCAGCGCATATTCTTCAGCAGCAAAAACCCCTTCCAGCATGATGATCGGTAATTGTATACCTGCTTCACGCAACTGCACTGCCTCACTGATACAGGCCACCGCAAAACCATCAGCTATATCAGCCAGTGCCTGCGCGCAGCGCACAGCGCCATGTCCATAAGCATTGGCCTTAACCACGGCCAGCATTTTGCCACCGCCATGCATCTGCTTTAAAGCCAGAAAATTATCACGCAAGTGATTCAAACGAATCTGCGCAACTAACGGACGCATCATTGCTCCCCTGTTATCCTGATTATCAAATTTCATTATTTAAGCAAAGCCGCCATGCAGCAACAGCTTTCAGTAATAAAATTTTATCATTATCTCTATCTGAATTTCATATATCACCATAACTGCCTGCCGTATCAGATAAATTAATAATATATTAATATTATGATAAAAATTTTACCGTTTCTGTCTGCCCTGACAAACGGGACAAAATAAGCGCCGATAAGAGCAAAATTTACCCGAACTGTTCTGAACTTGCTTAAACATAACGAGCCAGCGATAAATCACTGGTTTCAATTTCCGGTTTAACACCACTAATCAAATCAGCCAGAATTTTTCCCGAACCCAGCCCCATTGTCCAGCCCAGCGTACCGTGTCCGGTATTGATAGACAGATTCACAAAACGGCTGGCGCCAATGATCGGCGTACTGTCCGGTGTCATCGGGCGCAGACCGCTCCAGAAAAAAGCTTCCGAAGTCCGGCAGCTATCCGGAAATAAATCATTCACCACCAAATCCAGTGTTGCTTTACGTTTGGGGTTCAGATGAATACGATAACCAGACAACTCAGCCATACCACCGGCACGAATACGTTTATCAAAACGCGTTACTGCCACTTTATAAGTTTCATCAATCACAGTAGAAACCGGTGCTTTTGCTTCATCGGTAATCGGAATAGTGAGTGAGTAACCTTTAACCGGATATACCGGCAAATTAATACCCAGCCCGCTCAGCATACTGCGACTAAAACAGCCTAGAGCACAAACATAATGGTCGGCAGTAAAGTACTGACCATTGGCCATAACACCCTTAATACTGCATTTATCCTGCTGTATTTCAGTAATAGCATGTCTGTAGAGGAATTTTACACCGAGATCTTCACATTTTCTGGCCAGCTCAGTAGTAAATAAATGGCAGTCACCCGTGCCGTCCTGTGGTAAATACAGGGCGCCGGCCAGCTTTCCGGTCATATGTGCCAGCGCGGGCTCATAATGGACACATTCGGCAACACTGCTGAGCTCCTGTAAAGGCACACCGAATTCCTGTAAAACAGCCACATCGGAACGGGAATCGATAACCTCTTTTTCTGTACGGAAAATCTGTAAGGTACCTTTGCTGCGGCCTTCAAACTGAATATTTTCTTCTGCCTGCAATTGCTGTAACATCGCACGGCTGTACTCAGAAATCCGCACCATGCGTTCTTTATTAGTAGCATAGCTTCGGGCATTACAATTACGGTACATCTGCCAGAGCCATTGCAGCTGAAACAGACTGCCATCAGGACGAAACAGCAAAGGGGAATGTTCTTTAAACAGCCATTTCCATGCTTTGGCCGGAATATTGGGTGCTGCCCACGGGGTGGTATAACCATATGATAATTGACCGGCATTGGCAAAACTGGTTTCCATTGCTGCCTGATCAGCGCGCTCCAGCACAGTGACTTCATGTCCTGCTTTAGCCAGATACCATGCTGTACTTACTCCCACAATACCGGCTCCCATAATCAGCACTTTCATAATATCCTCTCTCTGGTACTTAACCGGAATAACCTATTGGTTTAACCACAAAGTTCACAAATATCTTAATTCAGTTACTTTCCCTAGTGTAAACAAAGCCTGATAGTGAATTTCACTTTATTTATACAAAAAAATGGAGTATTTTAATAAATACTCACATTCAAACTATCAAAAACCATGCACCATATAGATAAAGTGGACATGAAAATCTTGTCCCTGCTTCAGAAAAATGCTCGGATGACCATGACCGAGCTGGCCGATAAGGTTGGCCTTTCCACCACACCAGTTACCGAACGAGTACGGCGGCTCGAGCGGGAAAACATTATTACCGGCTATCACGCCCGCCTCAATCCTCGCGCCCTGAATCAGAGCCTGCTGGTATTTGTTGAAATCAAACTGCGCTCTAAATCCGGCAATATTTTTGAAGACTTCCGGCGTGAAGTTCTGACTATTCCGCATGTGCTCGAATGTCATCTGATTTCCGGTGAATACGACTACCTGATAAAAGTTCGCCTGCCGAATATGCACGCTTACCGCAACATGCTGGGTAATATTCTGTTGCAATTGCCCGCGGCGGCTGAAAGCCGCAGTTATGTGGTTATGGAAGAAGTAAAGGAAGAGCAGATGTTGCATCTGGAATAAATATCCAGGTGTATTATGTCCGGTACCATTACAGCGCAGCTGTATACTTATTCAGCATCCTGAATATACTTTACCAGTAATGCAGTTTCATCATCCAGCTGTTCTTCGTCCTGATTGAGAAATAAATAAACCGGCGTTGCACGGCGCATACCCTGGCGCAATGGCAATAATTTTAATTCTCCGCAGACCAGTTGATTTTTAATCCGTTCTTCCGGCAGCCAGCCATAACCCACCCCCTGACTGACTGCCTCAATAGCTGTTTCAATCGTGGTGAACGTCCAGTTTTCAGATGCAGTAATCTGCCTGTAAGGCAGTTGCTGTTGTTCACGACTAACAATTTCAATCAGCGGATAACGCATCAGAACATCCTGACTCAATGGTGCCGGTAAATCCAGTAAAGGGTGCGAATGCCGCACAACTACTACAAAATTCACCTCCAGCAATAACTTACCCTGCCTCATCATCTCGGCACTTGGGGTGATAATATAAACATCCGCCTGCCGCTGTTGTAAAACAGCACAACTTTCACTGCGCAATACCTCTGTGAGATGTATCTGAGTAGACGGATAAGTCTGCTGAAAACAGCGCAATGCTGAAAATAGGCGATCTTTAGGAAAAATACTGTCTACTACCAAGTCTAATCTTGCCCGCTCACCGCGTTTCAGAGCCCGGGAACGATTTTCCAGTGCTTCAAATCCCTGCAACAGTGGTAATGCCTGTGCCAGCAACTGCTGTCCGGATGCCGTCAGTTCTGCACGACGGCCGACTATAGTTAATAGCGTTACCCCCAGACGCTCCTGCATCAGCGTCAGCTGATAACTTAGCGAAGACTGGCTGCGATTAAAAGCTTCAGCGGCACGGGCAAAACTGCCGTAACTGACTACGGCCTGCAATAACTGCCATTGCTCCAGCGTTGTTTTCATTACTTAATCAATCGAAATTTTGAAACGGTTTAAACCAATATTAGCGTTATTCATCAGATAAATACAGGTTTACACTTTATTTGTTTTTATTCAGATTAACTTCAATTCAAAAGGTGAAAAAAATGCCTGCATTTGATACTGCCGATTTAAGTAACATTCTTGGTAAACATCTGGTTTATACCTACGACAATGGCTGGAACTACGAAGTTTATGTTAAAAATGCCACTACCATCGATTATCGTATTCATAGCGGTCTGGTGGGTAACCGCTGGGTAAAAGATCAGAAAGTTTATCTGGTACGCGTAGCAGCCGGTGTATATAAAATTTCATGGACAGAACCTACCGGTACAGATGTCAGTCTGATTATCAATCTGGAAGACAAATTATTTCACGGCACCATCTTCTTCCCGCGCTGGGTAATGAATAATCCCGAACATACTGTTTGTTTCCAGAACGAGCATATTGCACAAATGGAAGCCTATCGTGAAGCGGGCCCGGTTTATCCGACAGAAGTTATTGACGAATTTGCCACCATTACTTTTATTGAAGATTGCGGCGAAAATGATGAAAACATTATTAACTGTCCGGCCAGCGAATTACCGGCAGACTTTCCGCATCACCATTAAGTACTTATCCTGAACCACAGGGCAGACAATAAATTGTCTGCCCTGTTCTGTTTATTTGGCAAAAACCCCTGTTTTTAAATACAGAAAGATAACTATAGTAGCATTAACACTTAGCATGGTTATTTTTTACTGACCGGTAAAATTATATGTATGGTCTGCATTTTAACTATACATAACTCTACATTCGAACTGTACATAAAAACAACATGCCTCTTTCCTATAACTTAATTATTGTTATACTTTTTAAGCATAAAAAATAGTTGTATGTGAGGTCATTTTGGATATTAAAGTATTACGTTATTTTCTAGCTCTTGCTAGAGAGGAAAGTATCACTGCGGCTGCTGAGTATTTACATCTGACTCAGCCAACATTATCTCGTCAACTGGCTGAATTAGAGCAAGAGTTGGGTAAAACCTTATTTATTCGAGGTAGTCGTAAAATTACCTTAACCGATGAAGGTATGCGTTTACGCAAACGTGCTGAAGAAATTTTGGAATTAGTGCAAAAAACTGAATTAGAGTTTCAAACCTCAGCTGAGAAAATCAGTGGCGATATCTACATTGGCTGTGGTGAAACCCATGCCATGGGATTAATTGCTGAGGTTGTTAAGGCATTACAACATGACTATCCGCAAATTCATGTGCATATTTATAGTGGTGATGCTGATGAAGTAACAGAACGTATCGATAAAGGCTTACTCGATTTTGGATTATTAATTGGTGTGGAAAATATCAGCAAATATGAGTCGTTACTATTGCCCGAAAAAGATACTTGGGGGGTGTTAATGCGTAAAGATAGTCCACTTGCGCATCAAGATGTGATTAGACCTAGCGATTTATGGAACTTGCCACTTATTATCTCTAAACAGAAAGAAGTCGATATCCGAATTACGCGCTGGTTAAAACGTGATTTAGATAAACTCAATGTGATTGGCTCATATAACCTACTTTACAATGCCTCACTTATGGTTGAAAAAAACATGGGTTATGCATTAAGTATTGATAAGCTGATTAACACGACTGGTAATAGTCATCTTTGTTTTAAACCTTTAGAGCCACAATTAACGGTTGATATTCACATAGTTTGGAAACGTTATCAAATTTTTTCAAAAGCAGCTGAAATCGGTTTACAGCGAATGAAACAGGCTTTTTCTCAATAAATCCCTCTGAATATAGAAGTGAGCAAAATGATTCTCCTATTTTGCTGAGCTTATTCTTATGACTTCTTTTTATTGATATTAATGACATTAAATACAGCTTATACCCATGCTTTTAAGGCATAAATAACCATAAAATATAAGTAATTTACATATCTTTAGCTGCTATTTAGACTATGACCCATTCAATTCATTCGTCTTTAATATAATAATGGGATTAACCATGTCAGATAACACATTAAATTCCCCAACTACGGCGTATTGGGGAGCAATATTCTCGCTATTTATTGGGGTAACAAGTTTGATTACCGCGGAATTTATTCCCGTTAGCTTATTAACACCTATCGCACAAGATTTCAATATTACTGAAGGTCAAGCAGGCCAAAGCGTCACAATGGTGGGGATTTTTGCGGTAGTCACCAGTTTGGTTCTCGCACCCATGGCCCAAAATATTAATCGTCGGGTAGTATTACTCACTTTTTCTATTTTATTAGTATTATCCAATTTGTTCATTGCTGTTGCACCTAATTATTTCATTATGCTGATTGGTCGAGCGCTATTAGGGATTTGTGTTGGCGGATTTTGGTCAATGGCATCTGCTGTAGTATTACAATTAGCGCCGAGTAAAGATATTCCTCGAGCATTAAGTATTGTCTATGCCGGAGTGTCGGTTGCAACGATTATTTCACTGCCTCTTGCCAGTTATTTAGGTCATTTAGTCGGTTGGCGTAATGTGTTTTTTATTGCTGCGGCATTAAGTTTTATCGCGCTAGTTTGGCAATGGCTTACCCTACCATCTTTACCGCCGCGTGAAAGCAGTAATTTTAAAAATATGTTTGCCCTATTTAAGCAAAGTTGGTGTTTTCTTGGCATTATCGGGACAATTTTTAGTTATGGAGGTTATCACCTCTTTTTTACTTATCTGCGACCGTTTTTAGAGCACAATTTAGCACTACAAGCCGGTCCGTTAACCCTTATTTTATTGGTGTTTGGTATCGCTAATTGCATCGGAACCTTTGTTGCGGGTTTACTACTTGGCCGATTTTTTAGACCTGTGATGATCGCCATTCATTTAGTTTTAGCCGCTATAGCCATGCTCTTATTTATTAAATATAGGTTTTTAAGTTCTGATAATGTGACTATGGATACTACATTAGTGATTGCTTGGGGATTTGTGTTTGGATTTATCCCTGTTGGTTGGTCAACGTGGATCACTCGAACGCTTGCTGATAAAGCTGAACTGGTTGGTGGATTATCGGTTGCCGCGATTCAATTTTCCATTGGTTTAGCGGCTGGTGTTGGTGGAATGACCTTTGACCAATTAGGGTTTAGTGGCATTTTTATCACGGCTACGATTATTTGTATTATGGGTGCCATCATTACCGCCTTGTGTTTTAGTTTATATAAAAAAGCAACAGGCAATCTTGCTTAATCAATCTCATATAGATAAAAAGGATCACAAATAAAATTCAAGTTGACGGCTTTAATGTTTATGCTAACTTTTGTACAAACAACACTTGCGAACACGGCAGAAGTGGCTATGCAACATTTTCCAAATCCATCAACAGTGAGTCAGGCATTACAACCTTTAGTCTCTGGCGCCCCCCTTTGGAATGATCATCCTAAAATTAATGCCGAATGGCATCAATGGGTCGATACGATTGCTGCCCAAACTTTAAAAACACTCCCTACGTTAAAAGAACGAATGCAAGTCAGTGTTACAGCTACGCAGCTTGGTTACGTACTGATAAGACCCTGAATACCTGTACTTGGTTTTACCAAAGCATAGAAACAATCAAAATTATTTTCTTTCTCCGCTTAACAAAACCACCAACGCTGTTATTGAACATCATCATTCATCGTTTTATCTATTGCATAAGCTGACTATGATGCCTGACCCAGATTATTCAGAATAACCAAAGCCTGCTGCACATCATCATCAGCTACAAAAATATGATCATGATAATAACCGGCTATAACGTTACAACTGATATTCTGTTGTGCCAGTGCATGCGCAAAAGCAGCTGTCAGCCCGACAGCTGCCAGCGAAGAATGCACCATTAATGTAATCCAGCCAGCAATATATTCATAATTCAGCTGATACTCATCAGCAACTGCCTGCGGTAAAACCAGCGTAGTACCCTCGTTTTCCTGCATAATCGCCACAGCAGCGGTCAGCAATGCTGGTGCAGGCTGCTGTACAGTACAAAATACATATTTGCCCGGATTATGCTGCGGAGAAGCAGATTGCAGCAAAATTTGCAGATTACTTTCACCAGAAATATTAGCGTCCATATCAAAGTATCCTCAGAAACAATCAAACCGGTCATTTAATGACTAAACTGGTCAAAAGAGTTTATCCTGGCATTAATTCTATTTGCATGACAGCACCCAATACCTTTGATTATCAGTATTCATATCTGTCTGGTAAATTCACTTACTCAGGCCGTAATGAACAATTCTGTCACCGAAGCTGAAAGCAACTAAACATCAGGCTATATTTACTCCAGCCATCAAAAAAATATTAATACACACCATCTGCTTTAAAATTCCATTAACATAAAGAAAAAAAGATAAAAAAATGCGCACACGATTAAGTGTGCGCCAAGTCTACAAAGGAGAAATAGAGGAGAAACTGTTAAACCAACTAGGAGCTGATTTAACGAAGCGAATTATGCCTCAACTACGCATGCATAGCAAGTCATATTTTGTATTAATTCGACAAAATATAGTTATTTTAATTAAAAATACCGCAAAATTCATTAACTGCACATATCTTTTCCCGCAAACAGCATAAAAAAACACTTTATCTAACCATAACTTAGCCCAAACCAAACCATCGTCAGACAACATTACCGCTGACTTCGGCTCATGAACACTAATTATGCCAGTCTTCGCGTATTTTCTGTGCTTTTGCAAAAAAAGCAGTCAATTTTTGTGCATCTCCTTGTTGCAGACAGTCCTGTAAATATGCCAGTTCATGCTGTTGCTGCTGGAGTAAACCAGCCAGTACCTGACGATTAGCCAGACAGATATCTGTCCAAATCTGCGGATTACTGGCTGCAATGCGGGTGAAATCCCGAAAACCGCTGCCGGCAAATTGCAACAATTCATCGGCATTTGCTGCTTCGGCCAACTGGTGTACATATGCATAAGCCAGCATATGCGGTAAATGACTGACAGCGGCAAAAATTGCATCATGTCGTGCCGCATCCAGATGATAAATCTGCGCTTGCACAGCCTGCCACATAGCAACAACTGTGTGTAATGCAGCTTCATCCTGCTGTTCATGAGCGCAAACAATACATTTTTTTCCGGCAAATAAACCAAACTGCGCCGCCAGTGCACCATGCCGGTCTGAACCGGCAATCGGGTGAGCGGCCACACAGCGCGGATAATGATGCGGTAATTCAGCAGCAAAGGCTTTTAATGCCAGCTGCTTGGTACTGCCCACATCAGTAACAATACAATGTTCAGATAAATAAGGAACTAGCTGACGGCAAATTGCCGGTAACGTATTCACCGGAGTGGCTATCAGCACCATATCGGCTTCTGCCACACTCTCTGCATTAATCTGCGTATAGGTATAATCAACTACCCGCCGTTCCAGTGCTCGGGTCAGATTATCGGCATCGATATCAATGCCGGCTACTTCAGCAACCAGTCCGGCACGTTTTAAATCCAGTGCCAGAGAGCCACCAATCAGCCCCACGCCGACCAGCACCAGCCTGCGCATATTCATCTCAGAAAACATCTCATACAAATCATCATTTCAGTTTTCAGCTTATTTGTTTTGATAATCAGACCGATCTGCCCCATGCACTCAGAAACTCCTGCCAGTGTACTGCCTGTTGCGTACTCAGATAACCTTTAAGACAACGGATTTCCTGCTCATATTCGTCTGCATCCAGAAAACCGCGTAACAGATTAAAGCGCAGATACATTAAATAAGTATTGGCTGCATCGGTTTCGCAATAGTGCCTGATCTGTGCCAGCTCGCCCTGCTGATAAGCTGCCCAGACTTTACTACCGTCCATACCCAGTTTTCCCGGAAAACCGCATAGTTTGGCCATATCATCCAGAGGTACACAGGCACGGGACTGATATAAAGCCAGTAAATCCATTAAGTCACAATGGCGTGCATGATAGCGGCTGATATAGTTATTCCACTTAAAATCTCGGCTGTCGCCAAAATCACCCTCGCCCATATCCCAGTAGCGTGCCGCACTGATGCCATAAATCAAAGCACGATAATGTAATACTGGTAAATCAAAGCCGCCGCCGTTCCAGCTCACCAGCTGAGGTGTATGAGTTTCAATCAGCTCAAAAAAACGCGCAATTAAAGTTTCTTCGCTGTCTTCCGGTGTTCCGATGCTGCCCACATGAATTTTATCCGTACCCCAGCGCATACAACAGGAAATAGCCACTACCTGCTGCAAATGCAGCTGCATAAAATCGTTACCAGTTTTGGCTCGTCGCTGCTGCAAGGCAAATTCCACTACATCAGCATCACTGACCTCTGCCGGCAAATGATTCAGAACACGAATGCCGGCTACATCCGGCACAGTTTCTATGTCGAAAGCCAAAATCGGAGTCATAGCAAGAATTCACATTAATTATCGGATAAGTATTGTGGCATGAAGCTACTGGCTGCGCCAGCCGTTTAACTACAAAACAACATTACACTTATAACATGATTGCTTTATACTAACGCGTAGCCGGACAGGCCTGGCATAAAAGCAGATAAAACAGACTATAGATTTCGTTGTTTTCAGCTAGTCTGGCGTTCTGCCGGATTTATCCTGTTTAGCGATAAAATAGCAAAACTTCCCACTTGGATACTTTTTTTATGCCTTTCTCAGTCAGGGCATACATTAACAGACAGAAAAAGAATTTCAATATGAAAAAATCTTATCTATGGCAATGGCTTGCACCCCTACTGGCCATACCGCTAATTGCTTCATGCGACGGTACACCTGTACATAATATTGATTCCGCGGCAAAGTCGGCCTCAGGTAGTACAACTGCATCTGTATCAGCAGCCAATAATGTAACTGACGCGGGTCGCCCGGCTGATGCGGAAATCAGTAAAAAAATAAATGCCAATCTGGCCAGTAAAATGAGCAAAATGCTCAAAGGTTCCGAATTAAATATACAGGGTGTATATACCACACCGTTACAAGGTATTTATGAAGTAGTCATTACCGGCAATCAGATTATTTATACTGATGAAAATGCTGCCTATGTTATGATTGGTAATCTGATTGATCTGGAACACCGGAAAAATCTTACCGAACAGCGAGTCAGCGATATGTCCAAAATAGACTTTAAAGAATTGCCATTAGAAAAAGCAATTAAAGAGGTCCACGGTAATGGTCAGCGAGTAATGGCTGTATTCTCCGATCCTGACTGCCCATTCTGTAAAAAACTCGAAGAAGAAATTGCCCAGATAGACAATATCACTGTCTATACTTTCCTGATGCCGGTACCTGATTTACATCCAAATGCACAGAAAAAGGCTGTGCAGATATGGTGTCAGAACGAGCGTACAACCGCATGGACTCAGTGGATGCGCAAGGGCAAAGAACCTGCTGCTGTTGCCAATTGTGATAATCCGGTAGCTGACGTCATAAAACTGGGTAATAAATATGGCTTTGATGGCACACCTACCTTGGTTTTCCCGAATGGCAAAACCATTTCAGGGCTAATGCTTAAAAATGAGTTAGATCAGGAACTGAATAAAAATCAGAAATAGCATTATTTATAGAAAAAAGCAGCCGCACCGGCTGCTTTTTAATTTTCTGTTACGATACACAATACGGATTATTACATTGGAACCATGACACTGGCCGATATTGATTATTAGTTTTTTACCACATCAGCCTGCCCATTCTGCTACTGGTACACTGCCATGCTTGCCGATACAGATATTAAAAATTATGATTGATAATTTATAGAGTTAAGCTCAATCGACATGTATAATATTCAACGTGTATATACCTATCAGCATCAGCAGCCGGCAGTATTAATAGACCGTCTGTGGCCACGCGGTATCAGCAAAATCAGACTAAGCGGAGTTGAGTGGATTAAAGCTGTTGCCCCGTCCGGCCAGCTCAGAAAATGGCTGCACCAGAATCCTGAAAATCATTACCAGGAATTTTGCCGGCTGTATCAGCAGGAACTCAGCCTGCAACAACAGGAAGCATTGCGTACACTGAAGCAACTGCATGAGCAGCATCAGCAACTATGGCTGCTTACGGCGGCCAAAGATATTGCCCACAGCCATGTACCGGTATTACTGGCACAGTTACAGGCATAGCTCAAAATTAACTGATGTATTCTTTTAGTCTCTATCAATAAAAACGCCCTGAAAAACATATCAGGGCATTGCTATAACCATTATTCTATTATACAGATACACAAACTGTGTCAGGCGGCATCCGCACTGGCTTCTGAGCGTAACAAACCAATCAGTCGAACAATTCGATCTTTTAATTCACGCCGGTCAACAATCTGATCGATTGCCCCTTTATCCAGTAAAAACTCCGAACGCTGGAAGCCTTCCGGTAAAGTTTCACGTACAGTTTGTTCAATCACCCGCGGACCGGCAAATCCAACCAGAGCATTCGGCTCAGCCAGAACAACATCACCGATAAACGCAAAGCTGGCAGACACACCGCCCATAGTCGGATTGGTTAATACTGATATGAAAGGCAGTGATTTATCAGCAAGCAAATGTAATGAAGCACAGGTTTTAGCCATTTGCATTAATGAATTGAGACCTTCCTGCATGCGTGCACCACCGGAAGCGGCCACACAGATAAAGGTGCAGTTATGTTTTACCGCCTCACGTACACCGCGAACAAAGCGCTCACCCACAACAGAACCCATTGAACCGCCGATAAAGTTGAATTCAAAAGCGGCCACAACCACAGGTACACCATTCATGGTTCCGCGTACCACCAGCAGCGCATCATCTTCCTGCGTCAGCTTACGGGCAGCACTTAAGCGGTCAGTATATTTCTTGCTGTCACGGAATTTGAGAATATCAACTGGTTTGATGTCTTTACCAATTTCATACTGTTTGGTTTCATCCAGCATCATACTGATACGTTCCCGTGCTGACACCGGATTATGATATCCGCACTTCGGGCACACTTCCATATTCTTTTTCAAATCCGTGGCATATAAAGTTGCCGCACAGGACGGACATTTCTGCCACAATCCCTCAGGGATACCTGCGGATTTAACCGCTGCATCTTTTTTAATCTTAGGCGGCAGGATTTTATCTAACCAACTCATTCTTTTATTCCCGGTTATTGCCGGCAGCCGGAACAGGCCGCCATACAGAATTAGGATGTTACACAGATTATTCCAGAGCCTGTCTGAGCTCAGCGACAACAGGAGCCAGAGCTTCGGCCTCATGGCCAGTATGCTCGGCTATTGTCTGCACAAAGCGGCTGCCAACGATTACGGCATCCGCTACTGCTCCGATACGGCGGGCACTGTCGGCATCGCGAATACCAAAACCCACACCGATAGGCACCTGTATAAACTGGCGTAAATGATCAATTTTACGCGAAACTTCGGCCGTATCCAACTGTGATGAACCGGTCACTCCCTTAAGTGATACATAGTAAACAAAACCACTGGCCTTACTGCCAATCAGTTTAATCCGCTCATCAGTGGTAGTAGGGGCAATCAGAAAAATGCAGTCCAGCCCGTATTTCCTGAGCTGCTCATGCAAATCATCAATCGTTTCGGCCGGACAGTCTACTGTCAGCACACCATCCGCACCAGCCTGTGCGGCAGCGCTGGCAAAACGTTCATAACCCATATGATAAACCGGATTCAGATAACCCATGAGCACCACTGGTGTCGTCTGATTTTCCTGCCGGAACTGTCTGACCACATGAAATATATCATTCAGAGACACATTCTGGCGTAAAGCACGCTCGGCAGCTGACTGAATCACCGGCCCGTCGGCCATCGGATCAGAGAAAGGCACACCCAGTTCAATAATATCTGTACCATTGGCTACCAGCGTTTTCATCAGCTGTACTGTTGTAGCCAGATCTGGATTACCACAAGTGATATACGATACCAGAGCAGTCCGTCCATGCAGCTGCTCAAACGTATGTTGAATTCTACTCATTATGTTCTCAACTCATTTCCGAACACTTTAGCAGTATATTGATTCAGCCAGCCATCATTCTGCCGCTCCCTGCGGACAGCCAGATTTTATCTGCCTGCAACACTGCCAGTGCTGATTATCATAGCCTGCATCATACCATGCGGTACAGCACATTCCTTAATTTTTCATTGACTGCACCGGTGCCGGTACCCGTCCGCCACGATTAATAAATACCTCACAGGAACCGGATTTCACCGGCATAACCGGAGCTCGGCCGAGTAAACCGCCAAACTCTACGTAATCACCGACATCCTTACCGGTAACCGGAATCACCCGCACGGCTGTAGTTTTGCTATTAATCAGGCCGATAGCAGCTTCATCCGCAATAATTCCCGCCAACGTACTGGCCGGAGTGTCGCCCGGTACAGCAATCATATCCAGCCCGACCGAACACACCGCCGTCATAGCTTCCAGTTTATCCAACGTCAGCACACCGGCTTCTACCGCTGCTATCATACCTTCATCTTCAGATACCGGAATAAACGCACCGCTTAGTCCGCCTACTGCGCTGGAAGCCATCATACCGCCCTTTTTCACTGCATCATTCAGTAATGCCAGTGCCGCAGTCGTGCCATGCGTTCCGCAGACACTCAGCCCCATCGCTTCCAGAATCCGGGCAACACTGTCCCCCACTGCCGGAGTAGGTGCCAGAGACAAATCCAGAATACCGAACGGAATACCCAGCATTTTACTGGCTTCATGGCCGATCAGTTCACCCACACGGGTAATCTTGAATGCGGTTTTTTTCACCAGCTCGGCAACTTCGGTCAGGGACAGCCCTTGTGTATTCTGCAACGCAGCACATACTACGCCCGGTCCGGATACACCGACATTAATGACGCAGTCTGCTTCTCCCGCACCATGAAAGGCACCAGCCATAAACGGGTTATCTTCTACCGCATTACAAAAAACCACCAGCTTGGCACAGCCAAAACCTTCCGGCGTGATTGCCGCAGTCTGGCTGATGGTTTCGCCCATCAGCCGTACAGCATCCATATTAATGCCGGCACGGGTAGAACCGATATTTACTGAGCTGCATACGACATCTGTGCAGGCCATTGCCTCAGGAATTGATCGGATTAATATCTCATCGGCAGCACTCATTCCTTTGTGTACTAATGCAGAAAAACCGCCGATAAACGAAATACCAATGGCTTTTGCCGCTTTATCCAGTGTCTGTGCTATCGATACATAAGAATCAGCACCGGTGGCAGCACCAATCTGAGCAATAGGTGTTACAGCAACGCGCTGATTCACAATTGGTACACCATATTTAGCCGACAGCTCAGTTGCCGTCTGTACCAGATTTTTACCGACACGGGTAATCTTGGCATAAATTTTTTCATTCAGGCGCTTGATATCTGTATCAATACAATCATGCAAATCAATGCCAATAGTTATCGTACGCACATCGAAATGCTGGTCGGATACCATTCGTACAGTTTCCAGAATTTCATTATTCTGAATAGAAAAAGACATAAATAACTCCTAAATCCGGTGCATGGCATTAAACAATGCTTCATCCTGCACACGGATGTGCAATCCCCGTTTTTCGCCTTCACTATCCAGAAATTTACTGAACTCTAAGCGCGGTAAAGTACATTTTTCCGCATCCAGCAGAATAATCATAGTGAAATAATCATCCATTAACTGCTGACTGATATTCACAATACTAACCTGATGCTCTGCCAGCAGCGTGGCTACCTCAGCAACTATACCAATACGGTCTTTACCAATCACTGTCATCACAGCATGATTAGACATAAATAATCCTATTCACAATAATAATTATTACCAACCACAGAAACTAATCCGTCGCCGGCCGGCAGCCAGATCAGTTCAGCAGCACAGATTTAAGATATACGTTCACATTTAAAGAATAGTGCACACAGCAAAATCAGCGTTGCCACTCCTCCGCCCAGCAACGAAACTCCGTTCCAGCCATAATGTGCATAAGCCATAGCAGAAGCAAGTGAGCCGAGTACACCACCGATAAAATACATACTCATATAACCGGAAGTAATCCGACCTTTGAGCGCCGGATCAGAACGATAAATCAGCGACTGGTTACTGATATGCAATGCCTGAATCGCAAAATCCAGCAAAATTACCCCGCCGATCAATGCCCATAAATGCACCCCTCCGGCATACAATAGTGACCAGCTAAGCAAAAACAGTAAGGCACAAACTATTGTCATCGCATAAGTGTGGCCTTTATCCGCAGCCCAGCCACCTACATTGGAACCAAAAATCCCCAGCGCACCAAATAAACCAAATAAACCAATTGTACTCAAACTGAAATGATAAGGTGCATGGCTGAGCAATAACGTCAATGGTGTCCACAACACTGAAAACAAACAGAAATCCAGCGCCCCGAGCACACCACGCTGCCGCAATAACGGTGTACGCCATAATAACGACCAAACCGATACCAGCGTTTTCCAGTAACCCAGAGTACTGTGTTCACGCTGGACATGAGGCAGTTTGCATTGCAAAATCAGTGCCATTAACAGCAGCATTGCCGCACCGAGCATATATACCGTACGCCAGCCCCACCAATGGGCAACCATACCGGAAAAAGTACGTGACAACAGAATACCCAGTAACAGCCCGCTCATCAGCGTACCGATTACCCGCCCGCGCTGTTCAGGTTCTGACAGACTGGCGGCCAGCGGCATCAGCACCTGAGCCACGGTACAAAAGGCGCCGACCATCACCAGACCGGCAATAAACAGCCATAAATCAGGAGCAAATGCTATCAGCAGCGCACTGATACCTACAACAACATACAGCGATACAATCAGCTTTTTGTTATCAAGCAAATCACCCAGCGGTACCAGAAAAATCAGCCCCAGCGCATAAGCAAGCTGCGTCAGCGTAATAAGCATGCCGCTACTGGCAACATTCATACCAAAATAGCGTGCAGTTACTTCTATCAGCGGAAAGACAAAATAATTACTGGCTACGGCCAGACCGATGGCCAGAGCCATCATAAAAATCTGACCGGAAGACAGTTTAATACTCTTATTCATACATACAACAAATATTTACTACAGACTAATTCCGTCCAGCCGGGCAACTGTATTAATATCTTTGTCCCCCCGGCCGGACAGATTCACCAGAATGACTTCATCCGGACTCATTTTCGGTGCATTGGCTACTGCCCATGCCAGCGCATGGCTGGATTCAAGTGCAGGAATAATACCTTCCTTATGGCACAGCAAATGAAATGCTTCCATCGCAGCTTCATCACCCATGGCTTCGTACTCTACCCGGCCAATATCATGCAGCAGACCATGCTCCGGACCTACACCGGGATAATCCAGACCGGCGGAAACAGAATGAGTATTCATCACCTGTCCGTTTTCGTCCTGCATCAGATAACCCCGGAATCCGTGCAATACCCCCATCGGGCTGTGCGAGCTGATAGGCGCGGCATGCTGAGAACCGGATAAGCCCAGACCACCTGCCTCAACCCCTACCAGACGAGTTTCAGTCACATTAATATAAGGATAAAACAGACCAATCGCATTCGAACCGCCGCCGACACAGGCTACTGCTACATCCGGCTGGCGACCGATAGCTTCCTGCATCTGCTGTATTGCTTCATTTCCGATAACACACTGAAAATCTCGCACCATTTCCGGATAAGGCATCGGACCGGCTGAGGTACCAATAATATAATAGGTATCATCCACCCGTGCCACCCACTCACGCAATGCTTCATTCATGGCATCTTTCAGCGTACATGAGCCGGAATCCACCCCAACCACCTGAGCACCAAGCAGCTTCATCCGGTACACATTCGGTGCCTGACGGCGGATATCCTCAGTACCCATAAATACCGTACATTCCAGACCAAAACGCGCAGCTACCGTAGCAGAGGCCACACCATGCTGACCAGCACCGGTTTCAGCGATAACGCGCTTTTTACCCATTCGCTGTGCAAGTAAAGCCTGACCGATCGTATTGTTAATTTTATGTGCACCGGTATGATTTAAATCTTCCCGTTTCAGATAAATCTGCGCTCCGCCCAGATAGTCAGATAAGCGCCGTGCATAGTAAACCGGACTGGGACGGCCTACATAATATTTTAAATCCTCATGATACTGTGCCCAGAATGCCGGATCAGCTTTCGCTGCATAATAAACCTGTTTTAATTCAGTCAAAGCTGCAATCAGTGTTTCCGATACAAACAGCCCACCGTGCTCACCAAAAAAGCCCTGTTCGTCAGGATAGTGATAATTTTCCATATTTTTTTCCATTGAGCGACAATTTACCCGCAAAGTAAAACTATCCGGTCATATTATCACCTTTTAAATCCATTATCCCGTTATCCATACTTAATCCGGAATAAATAAAAGAGTTCTGCTTCTGTGTTAATAAAAAATCCCGATATCACCAATATAAACCCTGCTATCCAGAAAGATATCAGCATACCGCGGCAGAACAGCATAAATGCTTTGTATCAGACAATACAATATTAAAAACGAAAACCAATAAAAAATGCAGGTTATTAATTTCATAAATAAGAGCTGCTTAAAATAACAACATGAATTTTGATTACATATTTATTGTTATATCTGTCATCATTTAAAAAACCTAATCTTAATAAACCAATACTGGCTGTCAGATAATCTAGCGCCAGCATCAATGACATTACTTCCAATAAAAATCCGGGAAAATAGAATCACTATGCAAAATTTGCTTTTATACTTCTGTTTTAAACCGAAAAAAACAAATCATTCATATTGATTATTATTATTTTTATCGGGTCTGTTATGATAATCTGTCAGTAAAACGTAAAATAGCCAGTTTGAGCACCAGAATATCCACAAGCTCAATCATTTCAGCCATATTGGTTTGAGTACAAAAATAATATTCAAACAGGATGATTTCACTCTCCGGCTTTTCATCTTCAAAACCAGAACCGCACTTTCCTTATAAATATATTTTTATTGCTCAGTAATAAACTGAATAAAATTCAGGCTTGCAGATATTGCTTTCAGTTTCTATGCTAGAATAATAAATGCCACATAAAAATTCTTATTTTTTAGTATAAAATCAGATTATTACTTATTCAGAAAACTGATTAACAGTCACCATCAGAGCCCGCATTTTTTGCTCATCTTTAATTCCGGGCGATGCTTCCACACCACTGGATACATCAATAGCCATAGCTTTGCTTTGTCTGATTGCCGAAGCAATATTTTCCGGATTCAGACCACCAGAAAGTATCCATGGAATATCCAGCCTTTCAGGCAGTATCTGCCAGTCAAAAGTCTGACCTGTACCGCCATACTGCCCGGCAACAGCTGCATCAAACAGCAAAGCACGGGCATCTGTATATGTAGCTGCTGCAGCTTCAATATCAGCTGTATCACGTACTCTTATTGCCTTAATATACGGACGTTGAAACTGACGGCAGAATTCAGCATTTTCATCCCCGTGAAATTGCAGTACATCCAGAGGCACATACCTCAGCACTTCCTGTACATCAGTTGTAGCAGCATTAACAAACAACCCGACTACTGTTACAAACGGAGGTATACACTGAGTAATTGCCTGCGCCTGCTCAATAGAGACACAGCGTTTACTGCCAGAAAAAAATATCAGTCCGATTGCATCTGCCCCAAGCCGGGCAGCGAGCATTGCATCTTCAGCGCGGGTCATCCCGCAAATCTTGCTTCGAATTTTCATCCTCAGCCCCTTTTCAAACTTGCCCGCAATATTGGCATTAATCCAGATATGGCCACAGCCATACCGGTAAAACAGCTGTTTCCACACCCCATTGCTGCGGATAATCAATACCGGTTAGATATAATCCGTCCGGCATAAATGTTGGCGGTGCCAGCCGCCGGCTTCTGGCTGCCAGCAACTGAGCAAAACCGGCCACACTCAGTTTACCTGCACCCACATACACCAAAGCACCAACAATATTACGTACCATATTGTGTAAAAACGCACTACCATAAAAATCGATCGCCATTAATTCCGGGCTGCCGACAAGGTCTAATTTATATAAGGTTTTTACTGGTGATTTAGCCTGACAGTCACTGGAGCGGAAGCTGGAAAAATCATGTTCTCCCACCAGCATTGCCGCAGCTTCACGCATTAGCGCCATATTCAACGGATAGTGAGTCCAGCCGACACGGCCACGCAGCTGCGGCATACGTACCCGGCTGGATTCAAGCATATAACGATAACGCCGCCCGAATGCGTCAAAACGGGCGTGAAATTCAGCAGCCACCGGTTGTGCTTTGATAATACGAATATTTTTATCCATCGCTGTATTCGTTCCGCGCAACCATGCTTCGGCACTTCGCAGCGCACACGTATCAAAATGTACCACCTGCCCCGTTGCATGAACACCGGCATCGGTACGTCCTGCTACCACAACATTGATTTGTTCAGCAGCAATGGAACTCAAAGCATCTTCCAGAACCGACTGAATAGTATACAAACCATCCGGCTGCTTTTGCCAACCATGAAAGGCACGCCCATCATAAGCCAAAGTTAATGCCCAGCGCTGTACAGGCAAACCACCTTCATGCGTAATCACCTGATTTTCTTCTCTGTTAGCAACCATGCCTGTTTCTAATCCAAATAAATCACATCAACCACATCCATTATTATCGCATAGCCGTTAACTGCCTTCATATTTGAAACCTATATAATTACTCATAGCAAAGCAGCAATAAAAAATTGCCTGGTAATAAATCGCTTACATCATTAATAGTCCAGTCAAATCAGAATATATATTAGTTCAGAATGATTTTATCTGACGACAAAACCCGCTTCTGCGCGCCATTACGCACCACTACCCTATTTCTTAACAATTCTATTCAGCTTGTTTCATAAGCTGATACACCTCAAATGCAAACTTATAAACCGCAATAAAATCAATTAATAACTGAAATTTATATGCGTAATATATTAAAAAATACGGCAAATTTACAGCAAATAAAATAGCCGAATTCCATAAACAGAATTCGGCCATTTTAGTGTTTCAGATACAGAAATTAAAGCAACTGACAATTCAACCAAAATAAGGCGAATTAGCCACCTAATTGCTGTAACAGATTTTGTGCCTCTGCCAGTATCGCGCCATTAGCTTCATCAACCAATTCACGCAACGTTTGACGAGCAGTAACTGCATCATCCATTTCCAGATACATTTTTGCCAGTTCCAGCTTTGCTTGTAATGGAATAGCCTGCTGTTCAGGAGTCAGAGGTTTATCAACCTGCTCAGGTTTGGCTGATTGTTCCAGCCAGTCCTGCCCACCATCACCGGTAGCAAATGAAGAGGTCGGCCTTGTTGGTGCAGTAGTTGCATTAACAGCTGGTGCCGGTTTAGAGTTATCGTCTTCAAGCGCAAAGTCCATGGACGGAATATCAATCTCTTCCGTGTCGGCCTCAGGAACAACAATGGGTTGATTGTCGGAATCATCACTTACTCCTAGTGAATCCCAATCAATATCTGTGGAAATGGCATCATCTTCTGCTGCAAATGCATGCTGATCATGCGGAGCCAAAGTCTGCTCAATAGAGGAATGCACTTCTTCAAGGGCAGAAGTATCCTGTTTAGATTCATCATCAAATTTAAAGTCTTCATCCCACTGCAAATCAGCCAGAGAATTTAATGAGTCATCTTCTGCTGCTGCCGGTTTAGACTGTTGTTCGGGCTGAACCGCATCCAAATCAGAGCTAAAGGATATATCTGACGGTTGTAAATCATTACTGTCTGATGATGCGTTATCCTGTAACACAAAATCCTGATGTGCTTCAGCCTGAGATTCATCCGGGTGTTGCTCTTCCGCAACTACCCATTCAAAATCCGTATTGTCTGCCACCTCTTGCTGAGGTTCTGTAACAGCCGGTTGTTCATGCGAAGTCAGAACTTCGGGCTGTTCAGTTGCATCAATCTGATCCAGCCATGATAAATCGTCATTACTATCCAGCTCAGCAGATGACGGTGCAGCCGTATCTGCGCTAGTTGCAGGTGTATTATCAGTGAAATTGAAATTCAGCCAGTCAGTATCGTCTTCTTCCTGCTTGGCTTCTGTTACTTTTTTATCAGGTACCTGTGATACAGGCTCTGAATGTACTTCCTTAGCAGGAGCAGATTTATTATCTGCCTGAGCCGGTTTATCCGATGCAGCGGCATCATTCAGCCACGACCAATCGTCGTCATCTGCAGCAGCATTGGCTGTAGTCGTTACTGCTGTAGCAGCCGCAGCTGTTTTAGCTGTAGTAGCTGGTACAGATGTAGACTGACTGACTACAGAAGGTTCAGTCTCAAATACCACATCATCATCTTCATCATCAGAAGAATAATCTTCATCATACTCAGTACTGTATTCTATGCTGTTGCGTTTTCTGCTTCGTTGCCAGAGTAAGGCAGCAATCAACAGAACACCGGCCAAACCGGCCAGAGCATATGGCCACCATGAAGGCAGCATGGATTCTTCAGCCGGTTCTTCTGCAGGCTGAACAGGTTGTGTATTAACTTTAGGCTGTACAGGTACTGCCTTCACCACAGATGCCGCACTTGCAGCCGGAGCTGAAGCCTGTGCAACTTCTGAAGCCTGTGCAACTTCTGAAGCCTGAATAGTGGCTGAAGCCTGAGCAGGAACTGAAGACGCTGCTGATGTTTCTGCTTTAACAGTGTTTTCTTTAGTTTGAGCTTCCGACGCAGCCGTATCTCTGGTATTAGCGGCTACTTTGGGATTGTCTTTTTCTTTTGTTACCGCCGGTGTTGTATTTTGTGTCACTTCCGGTTTTACAGCTGTTTTAAGTGGTACTTTGGATAATTTTTTCAGCTGTGAAGTAGAAGGAATATTCAGACTAATATTGCGATACATCAAATCAGGATTACCGTTACGAAAAGCATTCGGGTTAGCAACCTGTATAGCGTGCATGGTCTGCTCTAAACTCAGTCCCTGCGGCCGTACCTTACGAGCAACATCCATCAAGGTTTCATTATTATCGACATTATATTTCACTACCGCATTTTCGGAAGCAAGGCCGTTTTGCAGTGCGACAGTAGCTCGTGCTGCAGATTTTTCTCTTGCAGAACGCACTGGTGCAGAATGTACAGATTTAGGATGTTTGCCGGTTGCTTTATTTTTTCCAGCCGAATGATGGCGTTCAGGTGGATCCAGCAACGCAGTATACTGCCGCCCCTGACTACCGGCAGCAAGACTGAAAGTCAGCATCGGATCATGCACAGGTTTACTGGAGCGCAAATGAATTACGGCATTTTGTCCTTGTGCTGTTACACGCACCTGTAACGGAGCTCCGGAAACAGCAGGTCGCCCGTGCAATGCTGCTTTGGCTTCATCACCAGTTACCACAATACTACCTGAGAACGGCTCTCCCAGCGCCGAATTAACCTGTAAGCTACCCAGACCTGCCCATGCAGGTGCACTGGCCAACATACATAAAGACAGTGCGATGATCTTTAAATTATTTGCGTTTTTCAATCCCGTACCCTCACCGGTAATGCACCAATGCCGTCAAGCGTGTGCCTATTCATATGAAAATTTCTACAAGTATACTTAAATAAATGCAATTGGCGTTTAACTTTCACTAAACCTGTTTTTATATTATCTCACGCTATAATAGCTTTTGCGACACTTTAATGCCAAGTTACCTGTACCTGATTTGCTTTCTAACTGTATTTATCTGTGGACATTTTCATACGAACCACACTCAGGAAGGCCTGAAACCAATATACAACAACTGATACAACAACTGTTAAATTTTGTTTAATACCTTGCTTTAACACGTGCCAAGTGTAAAAACTCAGGGTATCATGGCATCTATCTGTCACCTTTAATTTAACCCGTAACCGGAAAATACGTAACCGGAAAATAAAGATATTCAGTCCTGATAATGAAAGCTGCATTTGAATTTTTGGTAGTTATTCTTTTCTTTGCTACCTATGCCTTAACTAAAAATATTATCCTTGCCACCGAAGTAGCCGTCGCAGCAGGTATTATTCAGGCTGTGTGGTGCCTGTTTAAATACCGGCGCCTGCAAACGATGCAGTGGGTAAGTCTGTCACTGGTCGTCATACTGGGCGGAGCGACTATAATTTCAAAAAATGCGTACTTCATTAAGTGTAAGCCGACCGTCCTGTTCTGGGTTATGTCGGCAGGTCTGCTGATTTCACACCTGTGCGGCAAAAATGTTCTGAAAAGTACCATTGGAAAAGAAATCAGTATGCCTGAACCTGCATGGCGTAAACTAACCTATATCTGGGTTATATTCCTGCTGGCACTGGGTACACTTAATCTCTGGGTGGCTTACACCTTTACCGAACCACAATGGGTTAATTTCAAACTCTTTGGCAGTACCACAATATTATTTTTATTTCTTGTTGGACAAACAGTATATATTAGTCAGTATACTAAAAAGGATGAGTTGTAATGCTGTTTATGCTAATGGCCACTGATGCCGATAACAGTCACGAAGCGCGTATGCAAGCACGGCCAAAACATTTGGCGCGTTTAGAAGAACTAAAGGCACAAAACCGTTTGGTTCTGGCAGGCCCCAATCCCCTCCCGGACGATGACAGCCATTTTTCCGGCAGTCTGATTGTTGCCGAATTTGAATCTCTGGACGAAGCGCAAGCATGGGCCGAACAGGATCCTTACGTTGATGCCGGAGTATTTGAAGAAATTCTCATCCGCCCTTTTAAAAAAATTCTGCCAAATGACTGATATTCAGACTATTATTCAAACACGTCTGCAAATACTGGCTCCGCAGCAACTGGAACTGACCGATGACAGTCATTTACATGCAGGACATAAAGGTCACGGTGGTGGCGGACATTACAGCCTGCTGATTGTCAGCGATGCTTTTATCGGTTTATCACGTTTAGCCCGACAGCGTAAGATCCATCAATTACTTGAAGATTTATTCAGAACAAATACCATTCATGCTTTAAGCATCAGGGCATGCACAAACATTGAATATTTAACCAGATAATAATTTACTTTATCTACTTAAACTAAAAGAGAGTGAACCATGAAAAAACAATTTATTGCTGCTGCCATTATGTTTGGATTAACCGGTATTGCTGCTGCCCAGACAGTAGTCACTGTTAACGGAACCAAAATTGACAGCAAAGAAGTCGATAACCAGGTAGCCATACTGGTACAGGAAAGCCAGAATCAGATTCAGGATTCCCCTGAATTGCGTAAAAATATTACCAACCGCCTGATTACCCGAATTTTGCTGATTCAGGCTGCAAAAAACCAGAATCTGGATAAAGATCCTGAATACTTGAAAGCTTTAAGTCAGGCTGAAGCTGAAGCCAAACGTCTGGGCGATGATAAAAAACCGGGTTTCAAAGAAGAATGGTCTTTCTTTAAAGACAATCTGCTGACTCAAGCCTATCTGGCCAACGTGGCAAAAAACAATCCGGTAAAACCTCAGGATGTAAGTAACGCATACAACGACATGGTCAAATATTACAGCGGCACACAGGAAGTACAATTAGGTGAAATCATTACCCGTGATGCAGATACTGCAAATAAAGCCATTGCTCAGTTAAAAGCGAATAAAAACTTTAGCACTGTAGCTAAAGAATACACTATTGATCCTGCCGGTCGCGAAAACGGAGGCATTCCTAAAGGTTACGTTGCCATTAAAGATTTACAGGAAAGTGCCACTTCGGTCTATAACGCAATTAAAGACCTGAAAAAAGGTCAGTACACTGCCACACCGGTACAGGGTAACAGCAATATATATGCTATATTCTATGTAAACGATAAGCGCAATGTTAAACTGCCGAGTCAGAAAGAAATGACCCCTGTTCTGTCACGCCGTCTGCAAAGCGCTTTAATAGCACAGGCAATTGATCAGCTTTATAAAAATGCAACAATCAAATAATAATTTAACTCTGGTTTGATTGATTAATCAGAAGATAAAATAAGGAATACTCAACATGAAAAAAAGCATTCCTTGGCTGGCTGGGCTGAGTATCATGGCAGCCGGGCTCGCTTTTGCTGATGCGCCCAAAATTGACAGCCAGCGTATTAACGTTATGCTGAAACAGATTGAGCGTCAGATGCAGACTCAGCCAGATGCTCCGGCACCGGATAAGGCAGAAATTCAGAAAGAAATCACCTTGCGCCTGCAATCAGCTGAAATATTAAAAGCTGAAGCTATTAAGGCCGGGCTTGATAAACAACCTGATACTCAGGCTGCATGGCAAAATGTACAGGCACAATTTTATGCTGCCCAGTATGTGGATTATCTGGCTGCCAAAACTGAAATTAACGACAGTGATTTGCGCCGGCAATATGAACAAGTGAGTCAGGAAATCAATTTACTGCCAATTGTTTTTCCAAGCAAAGAAGCGGCTGAAGAAGGCTTAACTAAACTGAAAAAAGGTTTGGCTTACGAAACCCTGTATAAACAGGTTAATCCGGAAGCTCCTGCCAGCAACTGGATGAACCCGCAACAGTTGCCGCCTGAATTTGCTCAGTTAGCTTCTCAGCTGAAAAATGGTCAGATATCACCTAATGTCATCAACATTGATGGTCATTTTTTTCTGCTGAAAGTAGCCGGTATGCGTCAGGCTCCTAACGCACCTGCATTTAATCAGATTAAAGAGCAATTGCGTGAACAGGCCAAACAGCAAAAGGTACAGGAACAAATTAATCAGCTTTTACAAAAAAATGGTATTAGTCTGAATGATCAATAAGTTTTGCTGAAAAATAAAACCGGTACAATCGTACCGGTTTTTTCTATTGCCAGAATATTAATCACTACGATAAACAAGTTCTGATAACCGACCCTGTTCAGCCCGTCGCTTTTTTTGGCTGATACAGCATTTGTACGTAAGGGATTCCATTAGAAATATAGGGCGTTCCCTGTATCTGAAAATCATGCCGCTGATAAAATTTAAGTACTCGCCGGTCAGCCTCAATTTTAACCGGATATTCAGCATAATGATTTTTTGCGTAATGCAGAATGAGCTTAACCAGCTGATCACCCAATCCGGTACCGCGTACCGTTGGATGTATCACAAACCGACCAAAGGTAAAGTGAACACCTGCCAGAAACATTCGTGCATATGCCAGTATCTGCCCGTCCCGCTGATAATAAACATGTTTAGCCTGCAAATCCCAATCATCCAGCTCAGGATAAATACGTTGTTGTTCTACTATGAAAGTATCGATACGCAAGCGAGCAATATGAAAAAAATCGTGTGATGAAAGTTCATTAAATTTTTTGATACACCACATAACGATTTCCACCTTTTACATTAAGAACGAATATCTGATTATTCACACCATAACCCTAATCATAATATTAACAGAGTACCAATATCAAATCTTTGAATCAACATTTCAGCTTTACACCTGTTTCTAGCTTAAAATCTATTCTGTGATCTAATATTATTTTCAAAAGAAGCAACCTTTTAATCAAAATGCACTCGGTTAAATATTACAAATCCGGTATATTAAATACCTGTGCGGCTAAAAAACTGAGTATTGTGCAAAGCACAAACGGATTATCTGCTATTAAAACAGATAATCCGTGTAAATTACCCAGTTAGTTTACTGTCTGGCTGCTTCAATCTGAATATTAATTTTAACATACCGGCTGGCTGGTATGGCCGTCAGATATTCATCGATCCCCCATTGTGAGCGATCAATAATAGCCTCAAAATCACCGCCGCATACCTGCGACTGAGTCATAGGGCTATTATAACAATTAAATTTAGTTGCCCGTAATGTCACGGGATGAGTTCGTCCAACCATAGTCAGCTGGCCGCGTAATGCTCTGACCTTGCCTTGTTTATCAAAAATCCAGTCCTGTGAAGAAAAACGCAGATTCGGATACTTTGCCGCATTAAAAAAAGCTTCGCTTTGCAGGTGTTTCGTGAACTCACTGCGGCCAGTATCCAGAGTACTAAGCGGGATAGTTATATCTACAGAACCAGTTTTCGCACCTGCATCATATTGAAGTTCACCATTAAGATTATAAAAACCACCCACATTACTGGAGGTTGCAAAGTGATCAAGTGTAAAACGGGCATTGGCATGCAAAGGATCGATTTTATAATTTGCAGCTACAGCCGGCACGGTTATTCCCAGCAACGCTGCCATCAAAATACTGGCCAATTTATTCATGAAGAAACACCTCTAAACATTAGTCTGACAGCAACAATATTAACGTGAATAACCAGATAACAACATCTCAAAGAGTAAAAATATTATTTCTTATCATGAAATAATTACAGGATATTCATCTACTTTTAACTAAACAGATAATTTTACCTGTTTCATTATTATTGTTTTACCAGTCAAATACAGCGATCGACTCCACATGTGCTGTTTGCGCAAACAGATTCATAATACCGCCGGCGCGATAACGGTAACCGCGCTTAACGAGTAAACCTGCGTCTCGTGCCAGAGTAGCCGGATCACAGGAAATATAAACTATCCGGCGTGGTAACAGCCTCTCTTCAATTTCATTTAAAGACTGTATCAATGCCTGAGCACCTGCACGTGGCGGATCAAGCAACCATTTATGCGCATAACCCAGCTCACGCAGACGCTGCGCACTCATAGCAAAAAGATCAGCCTGCTGAAAACGTACAAGTTTGGCCAAACCATTATGCCTGGCATTACGCGCAGCACGCTGACACATGTCAGCAACACCCTCAATACCCAGCACCTCTGCCTGCATCCGTGCAATCGGTAAACTAAAATTCCCTAAACCACAAAACCAGTCAATAATTCGCTCGCCGGCACATGGCTGCAACCATTGCATTGCCCGCTGTACCATAAGCGCATTAGTCACATGATTAACCTGAGTAAAATCTTCAGGTTGATATGGAATCTCAATTTGATATTCAGGCAGACGATAAGCAAGAACCGAAGTCGCAGATGAAGATATTAAAGTGGTTTTATTACCTTTTTGTAACCAGCACTGCCACACATAACCGCTTTGCTGCTGTAACTGTTGCAGCAAACCATCAATCTGCATACGCTTGGCCTGATTTAACTCATCAGCCTGTATAGTGAGTGCGATAGCATCATTACCCTGATGCAGCATAATGCCCTTAACCGTATTTGCAGACCAGTTTTGTAAAAACAGCTTAATTGGTTTTAAAGCTTTCGACATTACCTCAGGTAATACCAGACAATAATCAATATCTACAATTGCATGGCTTTGTCTGGCCTGAAAACCCAGCTTTAATTGGCCTTTATCATAGACTGCACGTAATCGCACTCGTTGGCGATAATGCCATGCTAAGCCATAAACAGGCTGCATCAGTTCATCAGGCAAAACCTTACCCAGACGCCGCATCTGACTTAGCCATGCACGCTGTTTTAGTGCCACCTGAGCAGTAAACTCGATATGCTGGCTGTTACAACCGCCACAATGAGCATAATATTCACAAGGCGGTTGTACACGAGCATTAGCCGGCATCAGTATTCGGCTAATCCTACCTTCAGTATAGGATTTTTTTATCCGCACCGGCTGCCATTCTACTAATTCACCTGGTAATGCCTCATCAATAAATACCGCCTTACCGTCTACCCGGGCAACGCCGCGCCCTTCCTGACTCCAGTCTGTAATTTGTGCTGTAAATCGTTGTTCCAAGCTATAACCTCAAGCCAGAAATGAAATTAAATAAATTTAATTGTATTTAATTTCTCACATTACAGACAAATTACGTTATGATTATATCCATATTGCCATACTGGATTTTAAGAATAATGTTAAAACCAATACTTTATGCAGTGGCCACTACCCTTATCTCCACTGGTGTATATGCTGCCATTCCCATGCCTGACTACGCAGTACCCAGTCAGGGACAGCAAGTTATCCTGAATGTTCCGCAACTGCGGTTATTTCTGTTTCAGGACGGAAAATTAATTAAAACTTATCCGATAACTGTAGGTAAAGCCAGCACACAAACACCGCTGGGTGAATACAAAATTGGTGCCAAAGTATCTAATCCTACATGGAGTGTCCCGCGCAGTATTCAAAAAGAAATGGCGGCAAGCGGTAAAGCCGTACAAAAATCTGTACCACCCGGCCCGAATAACCCGCTTGGTCCCGTATTTGTCCGTCTCGGTGAACCGCGGCTGGGGCTTGGCATTCATGGTACCAATGTACCCAGCAGCGTACCTGGTGTACGCAGTCATGGCTGTGTGCGTTTACGCAGCCCGAATGCACTGGATTTTGCCGCAACAGTACAAAGCGGTGCTGATGCTGCCGTCATTTACCAGCAGGTATCAGTTAACACAGATGAACAAAATGATATCTGGATTGCCGTTTATCGCGATCCTTATAATAAACGAAACCTGAACAGAAAGCTCTTAAACCAGAGTATCAGTTCATGGGCAGAACAGCATCAGCTTCGGGTTGACCAGCAACGTTTAAACAATGCTCTGGGCAAACCGGCCAATACTTTGATTTGTCTTACCTGCAGTACGGGCAAAACCAAAGTTAGCGGCAATCTGAGCTCACTACAGTGGACAAGCGGTAAAGGTGAAACTGTAGAATTCAAAAACGTTAATCCAGACAATATCAATTCTAAACAGGAAATCACACCGGAAGGCAGTAGTATTGAAGTAGATGAGGACACGGACGAAACACCTAAGCAACAAAATATTACTCCGTTACATCCAACCACCACACCTGCAAAAAAACAACCCACATCAGTAAAGAAGGTTCCAATTACTACCATTCCTGCCTCATCCGATGAGGGTTTTGATTCTCTGATGTAACATCGGACTAGCAGTTTAACTGATATATAAACTCAGTTTTAAGGAAGATAATTTTCCAGCAATTGCCATAAAACTGCCTTGTCTGAAGATTTAAGCCGCTTCAGCCGATATTCACATCGTGCTGCAGCGGCTTTAGTAATGTTCCGGCAAATCAGACGCATCTCAAGTGGCGGATACATGCGTGTATATCTTGCCCCCTTACCCGCATAATGCGCCTGCCAGCGCTTTAACGGCCGATTAGTTATCCCGCAATAAAATGTATCATTAGCACAGTATAAAAAATAGACAGCCCAATCAGCATCTGTCTGAGGTAAGGGTGGTAATGCATTCAGAACAGATGCAGACAAAATCAGCTTCATAGTTCAGTATAAACCGCAATCTCGGACTGATTGAAATTCAGTTATTCCAAACTCCGGTAAAAATTATGATATACAGCGTGTTAATAATAAACACACTTAATTCACAGCAATAAAATAATATGATTTTAAGCAAAAACCGATAATTTCAAATTTTACAGATACTGAATACAGGCCGAACACCTGGCCGCGCTTCGCCGATGTTCTTAAACATTTACCAATAACACATAAAATTTAAAATCATTATCTTTATCATACACTCAGACAAGAGAGTACTTATCGTACATAAATACGCTCAATTTTTCGGTTTACACTCAGAAACTCACCTGTACCGCCTCATCGCCTAGCAAGGTATACAGTTCATCAAATAAGGTAGCCTCAGGCTTGATAAGCCAGTTTCTATCCGCACGCAATTCACCATATGCCTGCTGATGCCGGCAGCAAAATTTCAGCGGTACATGGGCCTGCTGTTCACGATATGGCTCCAGTAATCTGACCAGTTGTCCGACAGGAGTATCTGCAGTAATGTGTAAATGCAGACTGCGTGCATAGCGGGCGCTGGCTTGTGCCAGCGTGAATGCATCATCAGCAGTGATACGTAATCCGTCTCCGCCATTGTATTCATCAACAGCAACCTTACATTCCATAATCAATACCTGATCAGCTTTCAGGCAGGCTCCGTATTCTTCCAGCGCCTGCCCCGCTACTACAACTTCCTGTTTAGCGGTACCATCCTCAAGCTGCACCACAGCAAATTTGCCGCGTTTTCCCATAATATAGCGGACACCGGTAACAAAACCGGCTACTTTCTGTTTATTATTAGACGGTTTCAGTGTTGCCAGTTTGCTGCTAACCAGTGCACGTACTTTATCAGCATATGGTTCAAACGGATGTCCGGAAAAATAAAAACCCATTGCCTGCTTCTCTTCGGCCAGCTTTACCGCCAGTGACCATGGTGCCACCTTTTCCATTTGTAAAGGCTCTATAGCATCTTCAACCATATCGAACAGCCCACCCTGATTCGCATTGGCAGCCACCTGCTCAGCATTCTCCATCGCCAGACCGATATTGGCCAGCAACTGAGCCCGATTCGGATTCAATTCATCAAAGGCACCGGCGCGCACCAAAGCCTCAATCGTACGGCGATTCAGATGCTGGCGATCTACTCGCTGACAAAAATCGAATAAATCTGTAAATGCGCCACCTGTTTCGCGCGCACGAACAATGGCCTCTACAGCACCTTCGCCAGTTCCCTTAATTGCTCCAAGTGCATAACGAATCTGCTTTTTATTATTCGGAGTAAACCGGTAAAAGGATTCATTAATACTCGGTGGCAGGAAAGTAATCCCGTTTTCAATACCATCATCAACAAAAATTTTCAGCTGATCCGTGTTAGTCAATTCACTGGACATCGTACCGGCCAGATACTCAGCCAGATAATGGCATTTGAGCCATGCAGTCTGATAAGACACCAGAGCATAAGCCGCAGCATGTGATTTATTGAAACCATAGCCGGCAAACTTTTCCATATAATTGAAAATTTCATTGGCCGTTTGCTTATCTATGCCTTTTTCAGCAGCACCAGCTTCAAAAATGGCACGATGCTTCACCATTTCCTCAACTTTTTTCTTACCCATGGCACGACGCAGCAAATCGGCACCACCCAGTGTATAGCCGCCGCAAACCTGTGCCGCCTGCATTACCTGTTCCTGATAAACCATCACCCCGTAAGTAGAATTTAATACCGGTTCAAGATTGGGATGCAGATACTCTACTTTTTCCTCACCATGCATACGCCGGATAAAATCCGGAATCAGATCCATCGGCCCCGGACGATACAGAGCCACAAACGCAATAATTTCTTCAAATTTGGTCGGACGTGCTGTCACCAGCATCTTTTTCATACCCACCGACTCAAACTGGAATACTGCTGTTGTATTACCTCTGGCAAAAATACTGGCATACGTCTCTGCATCGTCCAGCGGAATATGATTAACATCAACCTTCTGACCAGTGGTTTCCAGAATAAATTTTTGCGTCATTTCGATGATGGTTAAGTTGCGCAGTCCGAGAAAGTCGAATTTCACCAAACCAATCTGCTCAACATCATCCTTATCAAACATCGAAACCGGAGACGCATCATCACCGCTTGCCTGATAAATCGGGCAAAAATCGGCAATTTTTCCCGGAGCCATCAGCACCCCGCCTGCGTGCATACCCAGACCGCGCGTCAGATCTTCCAGTTTCAGTGCCAGCGTCATTAGCTCTTCAGCTTCTTCTTCCTGCAATAGTTGCCGGATTTGCGGTTCTGCTTCCATTGCTTTTGTCAGACTGAGTGGTTTATTTGCTTCAACCGGTATCAGTTTGGACAAACGGTCACACAAACCAAACGGTAAATCCAGCACACGCCCGACATCGCGTACCACAGATTTCGACGACATCGTACCGAAAGTAACAATCTGACTGACCGCAGGCACACCATATTTATGGCGTACATACTGAATAACCCGACCACGGTTTTCCTGACAAAAGTCAATATCGAAGTCCGGCATTGATACCCGTTCCGGGTTCAGAAAACGTTCGAACAGCAGGTTATAACGCAACGGATCCAAATCAGTAATTTTCAATGAATACGCCACTAGCGAACCGGCACCGGAACCACGTCCTGGACCTACCGGACAGCCATTTTGCTTAGCCCAGTTAATAAAGTCCTGCACAATCAGAAAATAACCGGGAAACTGCATCTGAATAATAATTCCCAGCTCATAATCCAGTCTCTGCTGATATTCCGGCATTTTCTGTGCCCGTTCAGCTTCATCCGGATACAGAAATGCCATGCGCTCACGTAATCCTTCATTACTCAGCTGAACCAGCAGATCGTCCAGCGTCATCCCTTCCGGTGTCGGAAAAAGCGGCAAATAGTTTTTCCCCAGTGTCAGCGTCAGATTACAGCGTTGAGCTATAGCCACCGTATTAGATAAAGCTTCAGGTATGTCGGTAAAACGTGCCGCCATCTCTTCAGGCGTAACAAAATACTGACTGGGTACAAAATCATGCGGACGACGTTTATCAGCCAGTACATATCCGCTGGCAATACAAACCCGTGCTTCATGTGCCTGAAAATCATCAGTATCCATAAACTGTACCGGATGGGTTGCCACCACGGCTATCTGATGCTCAGCCGCCAGCGCCACACTACCGGCTACCACTGCCTCCCATTCCGGCCGCTCAGGTAAACGCTGCACTTCGAGATAAAAACCATCACCAAACCATTGCCGGTATTTAATTAAAGCTTGTGCAGCCTGCTCAGGTTTCTGTGACAGTAAAGCCTGACCAATTTCACCATACTGTGCTCCGGATAAACAGATTAAGCCAGTATTGTCTCCTTCTGCCAGCCACTGCTGACGTACTATTGCCTGATGCGGATTGCGGTCTTCACCCACATAAGCATTTGTCAGTAACTCATTCAGACGTAAATAACCTGCATGATTTTTGACCACAAGCATCAGGCGAAAAGGCTTGTCCGGCTGTTCCGGATTCTCCAGACGCACATCTACCGCCATAATCGGCTTGATTCCCGCATTACGGCATGCCTTATAAAATTTCACCATGCCAAATACATTCATCAGGTCGCTGATTCCTAATGCAGGTATTCCCAAAGTACTGGCGCGTTTAACTGCCTCTTTTATCCGTACAATACCGTCTTCAATAGAAAATTCGGTATGCAGACGCAATGGAACATAGGAAAAATTTTTGGACATAGTACTTTTCATACCAGAACAATTATTATCTGGTTTATCCGAAATAAAAAGAGAGAAAACCGGCCGGCTGAACTTTCAGCTTTCTAAGCAATATACTGAAAATTACAAATAACAGCATCCAGTGTGTCGGCCAGTGCACAAGCACATTATTACAGCGTTAATTTTACCTGATTTGTTCAAGTGAACAGCAATAATCTGGGTTAAAAACTGGCTAGTTGATTATTCAGCAGCAGTAAAGCGGGTAGTAATATAAATATACAGACCAAAAAGCATTAATTCATACTTCTACAGTTGAAAGAAATATATCCGGCCACCAAACTACCCATAAAACCTTTGTCATTTAACTGAGCCGCCAGAACTTGGAAATTCAGCAAGTGCTACGCAGCTAACCGATACATACGGCAAATCGGCTAATGAAAACAGGCTGCCTGAATCATCAGACAGCCTGTTTATGAAAGTTTCCCCCGCAGGTGCCGGTTTGGACGCCATCCGCTTGAACCTTGAGGACAAGGCTGGCAGTATCGAATGGCTTCGGGTTCATTCACAGGGAATGCTCACGCCCACCATTACCCAACCGCCAAAAAAGCGAATTATTGGTTCAAAGGAATATATGTCCTTACGAACACCGCAGGGGAAGAAAACTTTATTTTACCACAAGTGTGAGTGTACTTTCACACAACTGTATCATATCCTGCATTTTACGCTCATAATCGCCAATTGCCAAATTTCCGTGCACGGTCAGTTTGAGCAGATCGTGAGCCAGATTGAGCGCAGCCATAATTACAATTTTATCTGTTTCAACAATTCTTCCGGAACTCTGAATAGCAGTAATTTTTTCATTCAGCATTTTTACTGCCTGCATCAACGTTTCGTGTTCACTTCTGGGCGTGCCTATATTAAAAGGACGACCAAGAATTTCCACACGAACCTGTTGAATTTCATCCATTTAAATCCTCCTGCATTTGAGGTAGCCGTTGCAGCAGCCGCAGCAGCTCATCACTGGATGCTTTCACTACCGAAGTAGTGCGGTTCTTTTCAGCAATCAGCCCGTCAATAGTAGTTTGCATGCTTTCCTGTAAATGAAATTTTTCCTTCTCATGCTGACTACGTATCCGTTCACGTTCTAACTGAAAATCTTCATTTTGTTTGTGTAACTGTTCTTTTGCAGTTGCCAGCTGCTGAGTCAGCTGATGTTTTTCTGCCAAAAGAGAATTGAATTGTATTACCAGCCGCTTAACACTATCTTCCAGTTGTTCTAATTGATTTTCCATTCCCTACCCGCTTCCGTCCTTAATTAATGCAGCATGAATTACCTGATTTCTCAGTACTGCTAATCCGGTTTTTTTCGTTATAACAAATAATTATTATTCCGCTTTAGGCGCTCTTTCCATCAGAATTTCTGCCATTGCCTGTACTTCAGTACGGCCATGAAACAGTTGCTTCAGGATATTAGCAATCGGCATATCTACCCCCAGTGAATCCGCCTGCCTGCAAACCTCTTCTACAGTATATACACCTTCGGCGACATGTCCAAGTTCAGTTAATGCTTCAGGCAGTGATTTACCCTCTGCCAGCAATAAACCTACCCGGCGATTACGCGACAGCGATCCCGTACAGGTAAGAATTAAATCCCCCATACCGGACAAACCCATTAACGTTGCTGCCTGACCACCCAGAGCATGATTCAGGCGCGATATTTCTGCCATACCCCGTGTCATTAATGCCACTCTGGCATTAATCCCGTAGTGCAGACCATCTGCAATCCCCGTTGCAATAGCCATGACATTTTTTACCGCCCCGCCTACTGCCGCCCCGATCACATCAGCATTCGCATATAAACGCAAAACAGTATTATTCAGTGCAGCCGCCAGAGACTGAATCCAGGCAAAATTTTCCGATGCCAGCGTAACAGCACAAGGTAACTGCTGGGCCAGTTCCTGTGCAAAACTTGGTCCGGACAGCACACCGATGCAGTTATTCCCGGGCATAACCTCTGCCAGTACCTGTTGCGGTAACAAGCCGGTTTGCTGTTCAAATCCTTTACAGGCTGCAATAACAGGTACTTTACCCATACCGGCCTCAACCAGCTTCCGGGCACTTTCCCGCAAAGCAGATACCGGTGTGGCAATAATGATTAAATCTGCCGGAGCAAATGCATCAACAGCAGAAAGATTTTCTGGCAGAACAAAATCAGGCAAATACCGTTTGTTTACCCGCTCCTGCTGTAATTGCCGCACATGCCGGATATTGTGTGTCCATAACCAGACCTTGTGTGCATGCAGAGAAAAGTGAATGGCAAGAGCCGTTCCCCACGCTCCGGCTCCCAGCACACCAATATTCATGTCAAATATTCCCTTTAACAAACTATCAGCAGATAACTGCCCTATTTCTCAATACTTTCAGAAGCCAGGCAACTTACAAATACAGCATTTCATTCATTACCGGCACAAACAGCTTTAACGGAACATATTGTATCCAAAAACTCAGACTCAGGCTGCCTGAAATACCGTACCCAATTAGCAGAATACAGCTGATTCACATCATGCACCAGTGTACAAAGAACGCTTCGGGCATTAATCTGCTCAATTCAATCATAGCTGCATGAATAGAAAAACACAGGCTGCCTGTTGTCAGACAACCTGTGCTCATAAAATACATTTAAAAATGATTAATCCTCAAAGCGTTTAAACGCCAGTGAACCATTCGTACCACCAAAACCAAACGAATTGGAAATAGCTGCACGAATCGGCAAATCACGCGCCTCATTGGCGCAATAATCCAGATCACATCCCGCTTCAATATCCTGTTCAAAGATATTGATTGTTGGCGGAGATTTTTGGGTATGAATAGCCATTACTGTATATACCGCTTCCACACCGCCGGCACCGCCCAGCAGATGGCCGGTCATGGATTTAGTTGAATTCACAACCAGTTTTTTAGCATGCTCACCCAAAGCCAGTTTTAATGCATTGGTTTCATTTACATCACCCAGCGGGGTCGATGTACCGTGAGCATTCACATAATCAATATCTTCAGGGTTTAAACCACCGTCTTTCAGAGCACGTGTCACACCCAGTGCCGGCCCCTCAGTATTGGGCGCAGTAATATGATATGCATCTGAACTCATACCAAAACCCACCAGTTCAGCATAGATTCTGGCACCGCGTTTACGTGCATGCTCATACTCTTCCAGCACCATTACCCCGGCACCTTCACCCATCACAAAGCCGTCACGCTGTTTGTCCCATGGTCTGGATGCTGTAGCCGGATCATCATTGCGGGTTGATAATGCTTTCATTGCAGCAAAACCACCTACACCCAGCTCACAAATAGCCGCCTCTGCCCCGCCGGCTATCATAATATCTGCATCACCATACTTAATCAGACGTGCTGAATCACCAATACTGTGCGCACCGGTGGTACAGGCTGAAACCATGCCATAGCTCGGTCCCTGATAGCCTTTAAGAATAGTAACATGACCGGAAATCAGATTAATCAGAGAACTGGGAATGAAAAACGGATTAATTTTACGTGCCCCATGTTCCACAACAGTCCGTGCCGTTGCTTCAATCGCAGGTAATCCACCGATACCGGCACCGATATTCACCCCTACCCGGGTTTTATCCAGCCCCGGTATGTCATCCAGTCCGGCATCTGCAATTGCCTGCATCGCAGCAGCTACACCAAAATGAATAAACGAATCCATTCTGCGTGCTTCTTTTGCGCTGATGTACTGAGTTACATCAAAATTCTTAACTTCACCGGCAATCTGGCAAACTAAAGACGAAGCATCAAAATGGGTAATAGTGCCAATGCCGCTTTTACCTGCAAGTAGATTTTGCCATGCTGTGGTTACATCATTACCCACAGGAGATACCTGACCCAGGCCGGTAATGACTACTCTTTTTTTACTCATAATTTTGCTCGTAAGAAAAAAACCTCTACCGAATCAGACGAAAAGTGCGCCTTATTTCGACAGAGGAATTTGAATTTGACCAACACTACACGGAATTAATTCAAGTGAGCGCCAACAAAGTCGATAGCTTGTTGTACGGTAGTAATTTTTTCAGCTTCTTCGTCCGGAATTTCGCAACCAAAAGCTTCTTCCAGAGCCATTACCAATTCAACGGTGTCCAGTGAGTCAGCACCCAGATCTTCCTGGAAAGAAGATTCATTTTTTACTTCAGCTTCACTCACGCCTAATTGTTCTGCAACAATCTTTTTCACACGTTGTTCGATATTATTATCCATTGACTGATCTTTCTTTTCTTTGCCCGGCAGTAAGTGCGGACAGGGTTAATTGAATAAATCAACTTTTTTAGTTGTTGATATTATTGTACCTAATAAAAATAGAGTTTTCCATTTAAATTGTTTTTTGCCGTCTTTTCCGTGGTTTTCAGTGATTTTCACCGCACTTTTACTTATCACCCAAGTGCAAATTTAACAGCAAGCGGCAGCCATATTAGCACAGCCTGATTTTTTGCGACAAGCAATATGATTTATATTGAATCATTATTAACAATAGTTTTATATAAAAAATTCATAATCAGAGCCAGCTCCGCTGCTGTATTTTCCTGTGTTCCGCCACCGGCATGCCCGCCAGTATCAGGTGCTGCCAGCCATACCCGCTGCTTCAGCTGCCGCAGACGTGCATAGAATTTCAGTGCATGTGCCGGATGCACACGATCATCGTGCCGGTTAGTAGTAATCAATGCCGGCGGATAGTGTTGCAAATCACCCAAATTATAATAAGGAGAAAGCAGCTTTAATGCTGGTCTTTCCAGAGAATTCTCAGGATTTCCGTATTCATCAATCCACGAAGAACCTGCTGAAAGATAAGGGTAACGCAACATATCTGTCAGTGGCACTTCGCACACCATTGCCCCCATACTCTGCGGCTCACGGCAGAAAGCAGATGCCACTACCAGACCACCATTACTGCCGCCCTGTATCGCTGTATGTGCTGCCACAGCTCGATGATGTTTATATAAATCATGCAGCACAGCCAGCAAATCACCAACACTGATATGTTTATTAATCCCTTGAGCAGCCTGATGCCATAATGGTCCGAATTCACCTCCGCCACGGACATTTGCCAGCACAAAAGCATAGCCTCTGGCCAGCCAGTGCCTGCCAATACTGCCCAGATAATACGGCAGTTGCGGCATAGCGAAACCACCATACACATAAACAATCGTTGGCGTATCCTCACCGATTTGTTTACCAACATGAAAATAAGGAATAAATGTGCCATCAGCTGCAACTGCATTAAATTGCCGCACCTGCATTCCTTGCGGATTAAATTGCCGTGGCTGGCGGCGCATAACACACAACTCACCCAGATGTATATCCAGCGTATATAAAGTCAGAGGCTCAAGAAAACTGCTGATAGCCAGATACACCACATCACCGCCCCACGGCTGATCAGTAATTTCCAGTGCACCTTCCGGCAAATTCGGCAAAGTAATTTCCTGCCAGCGGCTATCTGCAAAATGCCACGCCAGCAAACGGCTATGCACATTATCCAGTATGGACACCAGCACAAACCGTCGTGTAGTTTCAATATTTTCAATAGCCTGAGTTTCAGTTGGTAAAAAAATCAGCTCAGCCGCACCAAGCTCACCTTTGTGCAACTTCACTGCCACCAGACTGCCTGCCGGATAGGATTTATTTGCCCGCTGCCAGTTACTGCGTAACTGCACCAGCAATTGCCCGTACAGATAACCCATCAATTCACAATCATCCGGCAATCCCAGCGGCTTAACACTAAAATCAGCCAGCACCTGATAATACTGTTTGTGATAAAACCCTTCTGCTGCTTCAAGTAAATCAATCGGTGCGCCCTGGCTATCCAGATAACGCCAGGCATTAACCATCATGCCTTCTGCGGCCATTTCCAGTATCGGTAGTGCTTCTGCAAAAGATTGTCCGCGGCGCATCAGCCACACTTGTCTGGGATAACCCGCCTGCGTTAACTGCCGCTCATCCCAGGCCGGACATACCCATACGCTTTCAGTATCACGCCAGCTAATAATGCTTTTACTGAGCGGAAAATGAAAACCGTCTTCGACAACTTTACGCTCAGCCAGATTAAATTCAATTGTATACGCAGCATCAGATCCGCCTGCACTCAGACTGATTAATACATGTTCCGGTGCCTGCACATAATGAGCCACTCCCTGTAAGTACACATCATCATTAAGCAGAGAATCAAAATCAGCTACAGAAAACAAAATTTCCCATTCAGGCAAGCCTGCACGATAACTGGCCGCAGAACATACCCTGTACACACCCTTCGGAAATTCCGCTGACTGATAAAAATGATACATACGTGCACGGTGTTCCTGACAAAAAGGAATTTGCTGCTCATCCTGCAACATTGTCACAATATCATCACGCACCGCTGTATATTCATCACTCGATGCAAACTCAGCTTGAGCAGCTGCATCTGCCTGCTGAATAAAAGTCTGAGTCAGTTCACTATCCAGGTCTTCAAAATGCACAAAAGGATCAGCATCTGTCATCTTCATTTTTCCAATAATTTATATCTTTTAATCCATATAACACTTCTGATATAGCAGACTGTTTATCTGGCCGGACGAATCAGACGGTATACAGATATAAATATAAACAAATAGGGCAGCCCAGACAGGCTGCCCTATTATTTAAATAAAATCAACAATATAATTTCATTATGCTTTTTACTAGCAACACACATTCGTATATACGATGTACAAAATATAAATTGTTAATTTTTATATGGTGCCGACAACGAGACTCGAACTCGTACGACCTGAGGTCACCACCCCCTCAAGATGGCGTGTCTACCAATTTCACCATGTCGGCAATTAACTGTAAAAACTGTTTATTCCGGTATCAGCGGTTTTTGTGCCGGTTTTGCCGGTACGGCTGGCGCACTGGCAGGTGTGGCTGCCGGTACTACTACCTGTTGCTTCGGTTTCACATTACTAAAATCCAGCCCGCTGTGCCGGTGTGTGGAAATATAGCCTAAAGCTAAACAGGTAACAAAGAATACAGTAGCAGCAATTGCTGTGCTGCGACTGAGGAAATTTGCATTGCCGGCTGCACCAAAAACACCCTGAGCACTACCGGAACCAAATGCCGCGCCCGCATCAGCACCTTTGCCCTGCTGCATCAGCACCAGCACAATAACACTCAGCGCCGCGAAAATATTCACGATTAAAATAAGGGTTTTAAATGCTTCCATGATATCAACTTTTATCAAGCAGGCGCATATGCAGCCTGAATAATAGCGGCAAAACTGTCAGCCTGCAATGAGGCACCGCCAACCAAAGCACCGTCAACATGTGACACAGCCAGAATTTCAGCCGCGTTGCCCGCATTGACACTACCGCCATAAAGGACGCGGATTTTAACATCTTTACCACATAAAGACAAGATTTGCCGGTAAATTAACTCATGCATGGCGGCAATCTGTTCTGTAACCGGAACTTTCCCCGTCCCTATAGCCCATACCGGCTCATATGCCACCGCTACTTCACTCAGATCTGCCTCTGCCAGCAAAGACAACTGTGCAGCTACTACCTGCTCTTCCTGTCCGGCTTCCCGTTCGGCAAGTGTTTCGCCGACACACAAAATAGGCAGTAATCCTGCTGCAATACTGTTCTGCATCTTTTCCAGCAGAATAGTATTATCTTCCTGAAAATACTGTCTGCGCTCCGAATGCCCGACCAGCACAAACTGTGCTCCGACATCAGCCAGCATCTGTGCACTTACTTCACCGGTAAAAGCTCCATTTACAGCAAACCTGCTGACATCTTCCGCGCCTACAGCCAGTGCTGTATTGGCAGCAAATTCTCTGATACCGGCAAGATAAACATTCGGGGCGGCGATACCACAATATACCTGTGCCGCAGCCGCGTTTACAGGTTGAAACAATCCTTGCAGCAGCGTGCGGTTAGCTGCATTACTGCCGTTCATTTTCCAATTGCCTATTACCCACTTTTGCTGCCACATATATTTTCCCTTAAGACAAATAACATGCCAAACCTGAGCGTATGGCTATGACAGAAAGCTATTATTCATGCCATAAATTAGCTTCAGCTTTAAAATGGCGGCATTGTAACGGAAAATTACCATTTGTGCCTTGTCATTACTCAGAATTAAGCACATGTTTAACTGCAACTATACACATTTAACCCAAGGTAAATATTGTCTTAACTTCATCAAAATAATACTGTTGACCAGATTTATTCTTTATATCTTCTAATTATTTTTGATAAATTAAGCTAAATATTAATTTTGAGGTGATTTATCTATGAAGGAATTAGAGAATGCAAAAAGAGTTGAACGAGCAAAGTTACTTGTGCGAGTTGTAACTGAATCAGAGCATCTAACAGAAAGAGATAAGGATGTAACACTATTTTGGATTCGTGATTTATTGGTGCCGATAAAAGAGTATGTTATTGATAAATCAAAAAAGGTAAACAAAAACAAAGATTTACCTTTTAAATCTAATATTAATAAAACTTATTTTTTATTTGGATAAGGATGGTTTTCTGCATCCCCTTGTCCAGATAAAATATACCATCCTTTTATAGTATGTATGATTTCATTATCTTTAGCATTAATTTGTGGGCATGGCGGTAATGATTCTATACTTTGAGCCGAAAGAATGTAATTACAATCAGCACACATATAACTACCAGCAGCGACATTACTACCATACGGAACAGGCTTATCTTTTTTCATAAAAATCTCCACTGTATTTATGATAAGCGAAATTGCTTACCATCTTTATATATATGGCTGTAGTTTGTAAATTTCAAATTTTTTTTAATGCACAGCTATACTGCACGAAAACGCAAGATCAAAAACAGCTCAAACCCTTTTACTATGGCTTGTTTTATAGGATTTGCAATTTTGCACAAATTCCTATACTTTTAGTGCGCGGGTGGGGTTTCAACGGCGCAATTTTGATTTTATATTATGAAAAACCTTATCAAAATTATTAATTAGTTTTGTGACCATTAGAAAGAAAATAATAGAAAACAGCCATAAGGAAATCTACTTATCTGCCCCCAAAAAACAGATAAAAACAAATTAAAAACAATCATCTTATATCGTATTGAATAAATAGCCGTATGATTTTTTCCATACCATAAAAAGCATGAGATATGATTCTGTCTGACTACCTGTAATCTGAACAGCAGAATTGATTAACCAATACCCTACTGCCGCACCGTAAATAGTTTTATAATTCACTTAAACTATATTCGTATACAATAGCCTAATAACAGAGCATATTGCTTTCTAAACCACTTACTATTCCACCCGCCCGGCGGGTATCAGCATTTCGGAGCAGACATGGATTTCAATACCGCCCGCTATAACATGGTTGAGCAGCAAATCCGTCCTTGGGACGTATTAGATTTTGATTTACTGGATGTCCTGTCCGACATTCCGCGTGAACGTTTTGTCCTGCCTCAGCAGCAGGAAGTAGCCTACACAGATCAGGCACTCGGGCTGGCTAACGGTGGCAAAATGCTTGAACCCAAAGTCGTAGCCAGAATGATTCAGGCACTGAAACTTAATCTGACCGATACCGTAGTAGAAATCGGCACAGGTTCCGGCTATGCTACAGCCATACTGGCAAAAATGGCCGGTAAAGTAATCAGTGTTGATATTGATGCTGAACAACAACAGCGTGCCCAGTTAATACTTAGCGATATGGACTATACCAATATCAGCTATAAAACCTGTGATGGCTTGGCGGATAAACTCCCCGGCGCACCGTTCAGTGCCATTTATGTTGGCGGTTCATTACCCAAACTACCTGATTTATTACTGGATCAGCTGGCAGAGGATGGGCGCATGGTTGCTATTATCGGTGAAGCACCGGTAATGCGTGCTATTTTATTTGAACGCCAGAATAATCAGCTTAGAGAAACTGTATTATTTGAAACTGTAGCACCGGCTCTTCATAGCTTAGAAATACCTGCACCAAGTCAGTTTAAATTCTGAACAAACTTTAATTCAAAATAAGCAGCACAATTTATCATTTTGAAAATTGTGCTGCTATCAGTAAAATTCTTTTTTTAAGACAATATACACCTGACAAGTTTTCAATAATCATCCGCAAACTTTAATTAATATCAGTATTTAACAGATAAATTTATTTTTTATCTTTTTGCCTGATACTACTTTGAACAGCAATCCCGGCAACCATAAGCCGATATTATTGAAAAACAGCAACACATTGTTTTAAAAACTGTAAAATAAAAAAGATATTCCGAAATTTCGAATACTTATTTCATTGCTCTGGTAATATTTAAAATAATTTTATCTTCAGGAGCAGAATCATGCCTTATCAAACCCGAGCTGACTTACCGGCAGCAGTAAAACAGGCATTACCTGAACATGCACAGGATATTTTCAAAGAAGCTTTTAATCACGCAATTCAGGAATATCAGGATCCGAAAAAACGCCGTGATAACAGCGATGCCGAAACCATTGCATATAAAGTTGCGTGGGCGGCAGTAGAAAAAACTTACCATAAAGGTAAAGATGGCAAGTGGCAGCCCAAATAATCTTTGTGATTGCCTTAATACCACCAGCAATAATCTGCAAGAGTAAACGACAAAAAAGCAGCACAAACCTGCATTTAAGGCAATCAATTTGTTGATTCTATTTTAATTACACTGTCGGGATACAGGTGTAAGTCTCTTTTCCAAAGCATAGTGTGTATCTCAAATGATAATTATGAGAACACATTTCTTTTACCATCCTGACCGCCAGACTTTTTCCTGCTAAATGAAGTACTAGTCAATATTACATTTCATGTATCAAACCAAAACCTACTTAGGTTTTATTTTCTTTCAGTTATCGTCTGATTACTATCAACCATCACTAGAACAAAGTATAGTGATTATATATATGCCATTTAACAAAACATTGTCGTAATTAGCGCGGTATAGGCATTACTTTCCTCTAAAACCACATACTGAGACAGTGAATTTCTTATTAGAAATAGGACATATTAAAAAGTCAGACAGAATAAACTGAAAAGAGATAAAACTATGATGGAGTTTCAAGATGGTTTGTCAGAAACTTTCAAATGAAGATTTTTATCACCATTTTAGCAAGAGCTTTAAATTATGAATGCTGACTCAGTTTAAGACAAAAAACAAACGGAAGATTTTTGATTAAGCAATAAAATCGTAATAATCTAAAAGCTTAAATTACTCTTACTATAGTAAGAGAATATATTAAGGTAGATAACTTATCCAATTTTATGGTTGAATACGTACGAATAGAATCTGAGAAATAAATCAGTTTCTATAATTTAAACCATAAATGACATTACATACATCAGTTTATAATATGAGTATCCAAACATTGAACGCTGTTCAATTACAGCAATGGCAACAGCAAAATCAGGATTTTGTCTTACTCGACGTTCGGGAAGATAATGAAGTTCAGTATGCAGCCATACCCGGCTCTATACATATTCCGATGAATATGATTCCGTTACGCCAGAATGAATTACCGGATGATAAACCCATTGTCTTATATTGCCACCTTGGTATGCGCAGCATGCAGGTAGCTTTATATCTGCAGGAAGCCGGCTTTGAAAATCTCTATAACCTCAACGGCGGTATCAATGCATGGTCACATGATGTAGATGCAAGTGTACCAACCTATTAATTATCAGCATTGACAATTTAAATTGAAAAGCTCCTTAATTCACGGAGCTTTTTTTGGCACAGTAAAATTCTAATCATCATCAGAATACATAGTAATTACTGTTTTTTACTCCTCTTACCCTGTGACAATACCACACCACTTAGTGTCAGCAATGTACCCACAGCAGCAATTAAGTTAAATGGTTCTTTCAAAATAAGTACCGCACTGATTATTGTAATAATAGGAACTAAATAAATATAAATACTGATTTTAACAGCCCCGACTAACTTAACCGCATAATTCCATGAAACAAAGCAGATTGCAGAAGCACCTACTCCTAGAAACAGGATATTAAGCATATTAACCGGCTTGTAAAAACGTACCAGTCCCCATTCAAAATTAAATAAATACAATGCAGGCAACATCAGAATCAAGCCATAAAAAAAGAAGCGTCTGGTCAGTAAAATAATATTGCAATCAAAACTGCTGCTTTTTTTAGTTAAAATCGAATAACCAGCCCAGAACAGACAGGCTACAACTGCCAGAAAATCACCGAGCGGATTCAGAGAGAGAACAAACTTACCATTAAAACTAATTAAGACCACACCAAAAACTGCCAGCAGACAGCCAATATAAAAACGCAGAGAAGGTGTTTCTGCTTTTAAAAAGAACATCGCTAAAATGGCGGTAAATACTGGTGCCAGACTGGCGATTACACCCACATTAGAAGCTGTTGTATAAGTTAATGCAATATTCTCACACAAAAAATAGCAGGTGACTCCACAAAAACCGGCAGCCATAAACAAAAGCTCTTTCCTGATGCCCTGCCAGTTCAAAAAATGAGGAGCAAAAATCCACAGAGTAAAGTAACCCAGCATAAATCGGAAAAATAGAATTTCTATAGGTTTGTATTCTGTCAGTAAAACCTTGGTGGAAATATAGGTTGTTCCCCAGATAAATATCGTAAACAACGCAATCAAATGCCCTTGGGCTTTTTTTGACACTAGCATGAAAAATCTCTCTATTTATACAAATCAAATACCATCAGAATTTTTTTATCCAAAACAGTTTGAACTTTTATTGATATTAAATTAAATAATTAATAAATTTTTTCGGCAAGGCAAATAGTTCAGAATGTATTACTCAAAGTCTTTGCAACAAAATAAGAGATAATTATGAATACATTATGATAGCAACAATTATGATTTGATGATTAAAGAATGTAACAGGTTATTTAAAATCAAATATCTTTATCAACAAAAATAATTGATACATATAAAATTTAAGGGCTTTTAGTAAAACTAAAAGCCCTTAAAAAAATTCTGGTGCACCCAACAGGGATCGAACCTGTGACCTCCGGCTTCGGAAACCGACACTCTTCCAACTGAGCTATGGATGCTGATAAATATTAAGAGTGGCAGATTTTAGCCCAAATCAGACAGTTTGGCAAAAGCAATCTATACCCATATAACATAAAAATTATCCTCCGCCTGTTTCTAAAAAGCAACCATATGAAATTAAATATTTTATTCATATTTTTATTCATACTGGTAATAATCACACAAAATGAGAGATTAATTGCAGTAAATTTGGCATACGTAAAATTTTTGTGCTATGTTTAATAACTTTGGTGCATTAAATTTTGTTTTATAACAAAGAAATATCCCTACAGACAGCTGTAAGGTCTGTTTGACAGGCCACATATATGTATTCTGATTCATGTTCATTTATACGTCCTCTTCCTGCCAGTACTGCACTGGATGTTATTGGTGATGTACATGGCGAGTGGGAAGCTTTACAGCAATTATTGCACTTTCTCGGTTATGATGAGAACGGACGGCATAAACATGGCAGAAAGCTGGTATTTGTCGGCGATTTATGTGATCGCGGACCAGATAGCCCGGCTGTACTCGACTGGGTAATTCAAGCAGTCGCAGCTGAAAATGCATTTACCATTATTGGCAATCATGAACTGAATTTATTGATTGATGATCCTAAAGACGGTTCGGGCTGGTATTTTGACAACCGTCCGCAGGACGAAACACGTTTTGCACCATGGCAGCATTATCCGAAAGACAAGCGCAGGCAACTACAGGAAACCATGGCACAATGGCCATTGATTCTGCAACGCGACGATTTACGCATTGTTCATGCCGCATGGCTGCCGGACAGCATTGATAAACTGATTCATTGTGGCGAAAAATCTCTGAGTAAACAGTATCACTACTGGGAGAACCGTTTTTTTGATGATTTTCGTCAGACTGAATGGTACGAATCTTATATACAGGAAACACAGCAGCTAAAAACAGAACTGGAAGATGAAAACTACACCATGCCATTTCAGCCCGGTGTTGCTCATTATGATTTATTACGTAGCTGCCATAATCCTATACGTGCACTGACCAGCGGTATTCAGGCTTTAACTCAGCAGCCATTTTATATAAACGGCCGCTGGCGATTTACGGTAAGAAAGCCGTGGTGGCAGCAATATACTGATCCGGTGGCGGTAATTATCGGGCATTACTGGCGCAGCTGGTATGGCACAGCAGGAGTAGCCGAACATCGCAAAGATCTGTTTCCGGAACCGCCAACTCACTGGCTGGGTAAGCAGCAACAGGTATTCTGTGTGGATTTTTCCATAGGTGCCCGCTGGCGTGAGCGCAAAAATGCCATCTTACCGGCAGACAGCCGGATGCATCTGGCCGCATTGCGCTGGCCGGAAAATCTCATCATGTTAAATAGTGGTAAATACTGCCCTGCTCAACGCAATCGCTGAATAATCCTGCCAGTCAACAATACATTTGTTATAATGAACGTTTTTACAGCAAAACAGTATATGCAAAAAGGATAATAACTCCGGCAAATGCTGTTTATACATTAATCTGCAATCCACTTTGGTATAGCACACTGGACATTGTTTCAGATGGTGCCGTTGCATCATTATGCCGGTATCAGAGTAATGAATGTATGCCGGATACTGCCATACATTCATGTATACCAGAGATTATTTACTCAATACCAGAATGACAGACGCCAACTCCTCTTCCAATCAAGTTAAACGCCATCTGAAAACCCGCCATCTATCAATGATTGCCATTGGCGGCAGTATTGGTACGGGATTATTCATGGCCAGCGGCAGTGCCATTCACGATGCCGGGCCGGGAGGAGCACTGCTCGCCTATATGGCTATCGGGGTTATGGTGTATTTCCTGATGACCTCGCTCGGGGAAATGGCAACTTATCTGCCTACCTCCGGTTCCTTCTCTACCTATGCCGCCCGTTTTGTGGATCCGTCACTGGGATTTGCACTGGGCTGGAACTACTGGTTTAACTGGGTGATTACCGTTGCAGCCGATATTTCCATAGCTTCATTGGTCATTACCTACTGGGAACCATTGCGCTTTATGCCGGCATGGAGCTGGAGCCTACTGTTTTTTGCTCTCGTGTTTCTGCTGAATATTTTATCTGTACGAGCCTACGGCGAATCAGAATACTGGTTTGCTCTGATTAAAGTAGTTACGGTAATTGTGTTTCTGGGCGTGGGTGTACTGACTATTTTCGGTATTCTTGGCGGCCAGTATATAGGCTTAAGTAATTTCACTATCGGCGATGCACCGATTCTCGGATATGGCTGGTCGGGCGGATTTTTTACCGTACTCGGTGTATTTCTGATTGCCGGTTTCTCATTTCAGGGAACAGAACTTATCGGTATTACTGCCGGTGAGTCAGAAAATCCGCAGGAAAGTATTCCCAAAGCAATCAAACAGGTTTTCTGGCGCATTCTGATTTTTTATATTCTGGCTATGCTGGTAATTGGTCTGCTTATTCCTTATAACAGCGATGCTCTGCTTGGTGCAGATGTGGATCAGGTTGCAAAATCACCCTTTACACTGGTATTTGAGCGTGCCGGTCTGGCTTTTGCCGCAGCCATAATGAACACTGTGATTCTGACTTCTATTCTTTCTGCCGGCAATTCCGGTCTTTATGCATCTACCCGTATGTTGTACGCAATGGGTAAAGACGGCATGGCTCACCGCACTTTTGCTGAAGTAAATCGTCGCGGTGTACCTGTACTGGCACTGCTGGCAACAGCAATTGTCGTACTGGCTATTTTCCTGCTGGAAAGTGTCGATGAAGGTGCATACGAATACATTGTTGCGGCATCCGGTCTTACCGGTTTTATTGCCTGGCTGGGTATTGCCATCAGCCACTATCGTTTCCGGCGTGCTTTTGTGCGGCAGGGTAATGATGTGAATTCTCTGGTTTATCGTGCCAAATGGTTTCCGTTCGGCCCCATTTTGGCGCTTTTACTGTGTATTCTGGTGATAATCGGACAGGACAGCCAGTTACTATTGCATGGTGATTTTAAATGGCAGCGCTTTGCCATTACCTATATGGGGCTGCCGGTATTCGCAGCATTCTATCTGTATCACAAGTTGCGCTACCATACTCGTAAAGTACCTCTCGACAAAGTGAATCTCAGCAAACATATCGATTAAAACCGGTATTTACATTAATCATACAGACTACAGGCAGCCACAACTGGCTGCCTGCTTCATTTTCAGCTAACATTAAGCCCGTTGATTTATCATTTATTGCAGTCAGAATCTCATGCTTACCTATACCCCCGCAAAATCCGGCAGTTCACCTCACATGAACAAAAAACGTTCATGGCTGCTGCTGTTACTGGTATTTGTGTGGCTGTGGCCGGGTGTACTGCATCATGATTTATGGACACCGGGTGAACCCTATCTGTTTACTACCGTCAGTCAGTGGCAAACTTCAAACTGGGCAGTTCCGACTATTTTTGGTGACATAAACTGGGAAGCTTCTCCCTTATATACATGGCTTGCTGCCTTATGTCAGCATTTATTCAGCCCGAAACAGATGGATGTCTATGAAGCCACCCGTCTTACCAATGTTATCCTCATAGTACTCACGTTTTCCTGTATTGGCGGTTCTGCGCGAGAATTTCTCGGGCGAGGCTACGGCCGGATTGCGGTACTGATTTTATTAGGATGTACCGGCCTGCTGATACCGGCACACTTTATTAACGACAGCATGATTCTCTGTCTTGGTGCATCCATGTGCTGGTATGGTTTTGCGCTGGCGGAACGGCGTATTATGATGGCCAGCATGATGCTCGGCGGCGGTCTGGCCGTTCTGTCTTTAACCGGCAGTTTACTCTGGCCGCTATTGCTGATTCTGATTGCATTCAGTCTGCTGCTGCATTCGAAATGGCAAAGCCGGCGCTACCATCTGGTATTACTCATCTCCCTGCTCTGTGCTTTACCGCTGATGCTGATCTGGCCACTGGCCTTACATCAGACCGCTGCCAATATATTCAATTTGTGGTGGCAATACCATGCCCTCGCACCATTCGGCGGTTTCCGCCATTTTGAGGCACATTTCTCACTTGGGTATTACCTGAAAAATCTAATCTGGTTTGCTTTTCCTGCATGGCCATTAGCCATCTGGACAGCCACACGCTGCAAACTGAACAATCTGCGCTGGGGTATTCTCGGTATTATCTGGCTGAGCCTGTCTCTGCTTGTATTTGCTCTGCTGCCACAGCAATATCAGGATTTATTAGTATTTCTCCTGCCACCGCTGGCTGTATTAGGAGCAGCACAGCTGGATGCCCTGCGTCGCAACGCCATAGCATTTCTCAACTGGTTCGGCATTATGGCTTTCGGCTTTCTGGCTGTATTTCTCTGGCTGGGCTTTATTGCCATGAATTACGGCTGGCCGGCCAAACTGGCCGAACGGGCAGTTTATTTCAGCCCGTACTACCGCTACGATGTAAACTACTTTCCGGTAATTGTTGCCTGCGTACTGACTCCATTATGGCTATGGGCCATTACCCGCCAGCATATCCGCGGCAGACAGGCAGTCACCAACTGGGCTGCCGGCGTATTACTGGTATGGTCACTGCTGCTTACTCTGTTCTTACCATGGCTGGATGCAGCCAAATCCGCCCGGCCGGTTGTCCAGCAAATGCAAAACAGTCTGAGCGAAGAACAACAACAGGCTTTTATTAATATGCATGACTGCATCAGCGTTAACCAGAATAGCTTTAGCATGCGTATTGCATGGCAGCAATATAGCTGGATTCCTCTGCTGCCGGATAATCCGCACTGTAACTATCGTCTAATCAGCAGAGACTCCAAAACCACTCCGCCGCCTGAATGGCATGAAATCTGGTCTGGTGCCCGTCCGCGTGAAAAAAACAACATCATCGCCTTGTGGGTTAAATCCACTGCAACAAAGGAATAACAATTATGAATACTCCAGTAGAGCAACAAACCAGTCTGCCGGCCGCACCCGCCAACGTTGATGCCGGCGAAATCGACAAATTCAGCCAGCTGGCACATAAGTGGTGGGATAAAGAGAGCGAGTTTAAACCTCTGCATGACATTAATCCCTTGCGGCTCAGTTTTATTGATAGTTATGCCCGGCTGGCCGGTAAAGATGTACTGGATGTAGGCTGTGGCGGCGGAATTCTGAGTGAAGCCATGGCAAAAGCCGGTGCCAGTAGCGTTACTGGTATCGATTTAGCCAAAAAATCCCTGAAAATCGCCCAGTTACACGCTATGCAGGAACATGTCGGCAACGTAAGCTACCGTATGGTCAGTGTAGAAGATTTAGCCGCAGAAATGCCGGCCGGCTTCGGAGCAGTTATCTGTATGGAGATGCTGGAACATGTACCCGATCCGGGCAGTGTAGTGCATGCTTGCGCACAATTAGTCCAACCTGGCGGCGTAGTTTGTTTTTCCACTATCAACCGCAATATCAAATCATATATGCAAGCCATCATTGCAGCAGAATACATCTTGCAACTGATGCCGCACGGCACCCATGATCACCGCAAATTCATCACGCCGGCAGAACTGGCACGCCTGTGTCGTCAGGCTGGTCTGGAATGGCTGGGTAGCAGTGGCTTTACCTACAACCCGTTAACCAGACGCTATCACCTTACCGACAGTCTGGATGTCAATTACATGATTGCCTGCCGCCGTCCTTTAGATTAATAACAGCCTGTTTAAAAAGCCGGTATCATAACCAGATACCGGCTGCTGTAACAGTTCCTGAATCACCGCCTGTAGCTACTGCCCTACCAGTGACTTCATAACAGGAACAGTCGACCAGTCAATACTGTCGAGCAGATTTTTTACCACCAAGCCCAGTTCTGTATCACCCTCGATTTTCAGCCGGCGATTGAAAAACAGCGTATCCGGATCTTCCTGCCGCAACAGCATCTTCATAAAATCGGCGGTATTGGCACTCAGACACAAATCCACCACATCAGCGGTACCAGCAGCCATAAAACGCTCGTTACTGGCACTGAAACATAAATCCAGCCCCAAATCTGATATCACAATCCGGAAATGACGTCCGGCCAGCAAAGACATATCAGCTAGTAATATCTCTCTTCTGAGTAACTGATTTAAGGTATTAACCAATACCCATGCCGGTGGTTTTGCCGGCAGTACTGAAATTATCTTTTTCAAAAATACCGGCATTACTTTATCAGGCACCTGCATGTATCATCCCTTCGCATTGATTAATTCCGGCTTTACCATGCCAGTAACCATCCACCAGTACATCACCTGCATGCATTTTAAGCTCAGATAAAGCAGAAGTTGCCTTTTTTGCTCCGTCCAGAACCTGCTGATGCAATTCAATCACTTCCGCCATATACTCTTTTTGCGGAGAAATTCTTAAATACTTCACACCAATAGCCATCAGCTGCTGATAACTGGCGAGTAAAGAATGATAGCCGGCAGACATTGTCTGAATCCCGTTAATAGTCAGAAAAGCCTGTTTTTCGCGTGTATTCAGCAGCAGACCATCAGCATGTTCCAGACATTTAAATTCACAACTGTCTTTTTTCAGATTGTAATGCCGTGCGGTAAAACAGCGTGAAGAATAAGCCAATGGCAATTTTCCCCAGCCAAATACCTCACAGGTCATATCCGGCACTGCTGCAATCATCTTGGCCAGCCGGTCTGCGCCCAGCTCAACCGGAGCAATCCAGCGATAAGCCCCCAGCGACTGCATCAATGTCAGCGTCTGCTCGTTATAAATATTTAGTGCCTGCCCCGCAACAAAAGGAATTCCCTTTGCATGCAGCAGCCTCACCGCAGCAAGATCATTAGCCTCTACCTGAAAATCAGCTTGTTCTGTCAGTTTACGCAGCCGCTTTAAATCAGATTCACTCTCCAGCAGCACCTGTGATGATAAAATCACCTCATGCCCGCTGGTAGCAACATCATGAGCCAAATCAATCCAGTCGGCTACTTTCAGCTCCTGCCGGCGGGAACATACCGTCTCACCCATATAAACCGTTTTTAGTGGCTGCTCAGCCATCTGCCGGTAAAAATCCACAATCTGCTGCTTATGCCAGAAAAACAGAATCGGCCCTAACGATAAAGCCAGTTTACCCTGTTGCATCATCTACATTCCCTTATCATTTCCACGGCCGGTTATAAGCACCCAGCGTTACCTGCTGGCCTTCTGAGACTTTGGCCAGTGCCTGCTGCCACAACGGATTAACACTGAACTGTTCCGGACTTTGTATTGCCATATCCAGAGCCTGCCGTAATACCTTAGTGACCTGAGCTGTATAGGCCGGACTGCGCTGCCTGCCTTCCACCTTAATCGCCGCCACACCGATTTCCAGCAATTGCGGCAAAATTTCTATAACATTCAGACTGGTTGGTTCTTCCAGCGCATAATATGTTTCCTGATTTACCTGAAACCGCCCTTTGCATAAAGTCGGATAACCGGCCGGCTCATCCACACCATACCGGTCAATCAGAATATTATTCAGCCGCGCATCCATCCCGTTGTTATGCTGCTCCCAGCGAACATATTTTGCCGGTGAACACACACCGAAAGTATTAGGCGACTCTCCCGTCACATAACTTGAAAGCAGACAGCGTCCCTCTACCATCACACACAAACTGCCAAACCCGAACACCTCAATTTCCACAGAAGTATGTTTAATTACCTGTTCCACCTGAGGTAAAGTCAGCACCCGCGGCAATACCACTCGTCTGATACCGAACAACTCCTGAGCCAGATTAATCGCCTCATAATTCGTAGCCGACCCCTGTACCGACATATGCAATGCCAGCTGAGGATGTGTTTTTCGCGCGTAAGCCAGCATCCCCAGATCAGCCAGAATAACCGCATCCACGCCCAGCTCGGCCGCTGTATCCACAGCCTGCTGCCATTTCAGTACATCGCCGGCCTGTGCATAAGTATTAATTGCCATCAGCACCTTACGTCCGTACCGATGTGCATAAGCAATTCCCTCAGCGGCTGACTTATAGTCAAAATTCAGACCGGCAAAATTACGTGCATTAGTTGCATCCTTCAGCCCCATATAAACCGTATCCGCTCCATGGTCTACTGCCATTTTCAGCGCCGGTAAATTACCTGCCGGGCACACCAGTTCAGGTATTTTCCTACTCATCTGTTTTCACCAACCCCATAAATAAAAACATCAATCAGCAGGTATCAATACCTGCACAAATGCAGGATTAAAACATCTAATACAATCGAATTTATTGACAATAAACAAGCAAAAATTAAATCAAAATATTTTTAATATTTATTTAACCAATAGATACATAAATAAATAAAAAGTTTAATAAAAATAACAGTGAACATAAGAATGATTGTCTAAATAAGCTGCCTTTTGCCGTAGTTTTATTTTCCGAATCACCATAGCGCTTCCATTTATCTGCCACAAAATATGTTATGCTGTACCGCATAGTTCATATAGTTAATGTCTGAAGGTAGGGAGAACCAAATGGCAATACCAGAATCTAAACAGGAACTAATTGAAGCAATTAACAAAAACTATATACTACTGACCAAAAAGCTGGCTGCTGTACCTGAACAGAAAGCCTATCTGCTTCTGATGGAAGGCCATGCTAAAGGTACAATGATGAGCGCTGCACAGCTTGTGTCTTATTTAATTGGCTGGGGAGAACTGGTACTGTCATGGCATAAACAGGAACAGTCAGGGCAGAAAATTGCTTTTCCGGAAGCAGGATATAAATGGAATCAACTGGGATTACTGGCACAAAAATTCTATCGTGATTATCAGGACATCACCGATTTCAAACAGCTACTCTCTCTTCTGGAGACCAACAAAAAGAATCTGATTTCACTTATTGATAGCTTTAGTAATGAAGAGCTGTATGGCTCGCCCTGGCATGAAAAATACACACGCGGACGCATGATTCAGTTTAATACCTCCTCCCCTTATAAAAATGCCACAGGACGATTGAATAAATTATTGAAACAAATTGCCGAATAAGCTTATTTATTTTTAAAATTTATCAAAATATTCATATAGGTTAAATTATATCATCTTAGCTTATTTTTATGATATAAGAATATTATTAGCTTTAATGTCAATATTCTTATTTTATTTACGCAAAACAGTTATTATTTTAATAGAGTTTCTTTTAATTTCCTCAGTCATTTAACTTTTATTCTTAGCTATTTTTAATAATGATCAAAATATTATCCTGTAAAACTACCATGAATTATAAATTTCAACTATTTTCTGAATAAATAATTAAATTAAATTCAGGACTGATATATCAGACTATCAATACTTACATTATTAATTTTTACTTTTTGTTTTGAACTCAAATTTCAATTGTTGCTGTTGCATTACAGAGTAAGTTGCATATGTAGGTATTCCGCGTTTTTTTATACTCAGAACAAATATGTTGTTCATCATTTAAATTTTTTTATTACTGCTCTCTCTCTGCATATTCACTATTCTGCAAGTTTATTACACGGCAATCGCTCAGACATATACTGATACCGACAAATATAAGTAAACAGATTATAGCGATTCATTTCTGCCTAAGTTGCTTTTCTTCAAATGCAAAATAGCGTTTGCCATTGATTTCATGAATCAGTATCTGCATGGTTCTGATTATTTTTTGCGTTATCCAGACAGATATAACTTCTAAAGCAGAATTATTAACAGCAACATACAAATTACCGTAGGCTGATTACAGATTTTATTCTGCTACATTTCTAAAGACGTTTCTTAGTCACGGTAAATATCTGGATTAGAAGCTACTACTGTATTGCCATATATAGTTTTGTGTAAATCCCAGATACGGATCACTTTACTACAATTACAGACCGGAACTGCTACTCCTGTACCGAGGGTTTTCTGTAACAAATTGCACGCATTATCTTTTTGCTAAATTTCTAGCATACTTTTTTGAATCCTTCAGTATTCTTAAATTCATTATGGTTATGCGAGGCATCATTACTGTCTTTTTTCTCAGCCTCGCATCTGTTCATTGATATCCTTTCAATAATCATGCTCAGTTAGTTTATCGGAAATGTTTTTTAATTACAAAATCCGGATAGCCTTTCCTTATTTGTACAATTTTTCAGAATTTTTTATATATCAGCAAATTATAAACCATGCTGACGTGGTGTAACTCGATTTTCTGTCATATCACGATACAGAATTTTTAAATCCAGATTATCGCTCCTTAAATCTCTTACACCACAGATCACATCAGATTCCTGTTGTTGTACATTGGTATGGCCAATAGCATCTATCTTCTGATAGCTCCGGAAACATAACAAATCTTTTAAGTTTCATTGTTATATTCCTAATATATTCCTAATTGGTATAATACCTTTAACAATTTTGAGTTCAGTACTCCGCCGAAATCAACTCCATCAAAAAACACATTATCATAGGAAACATTATTCTTTATTTCTCCGGTTTTCTTGTCAACTACTGTTTTGGGCGATTTTAAGGCATTGGTCAGATTTTCTTTACGTATTTTATCGGCTGCCGACTTTAATGTATTTTGTGTAATAGCTTTCTCTGGATTAATGGTCAGTATATCGACTACTGTATCCAGTAAGCGCCGCTGATATTGCAATTTATAAATTTCTTCATACAGTGCAGTTTTCTTTTCTTCTGATGTTTCTTTTTTGATTTTTTCCCTCAGCTCTGCCTGTTGAGAATCGATATAAGAGTTAATTAACTTATGGCTGTTCTGACGGAATTCTTTATTAACTTCTACCTGAATATTTAATTCATTAAGTACTTTTTCCTTATCAAAGTTGTTAGCCAGATAACCGGCCTTATCGGCATAATCTTCGCTGCTGGTGTCAGTGTGAATAGCGGCTATGGCCTCTGCTGAGGTTTTATCGGAATTCTGCTGCTGAGCTGCTTCATCAGTAATGACGATATTTTTGGTATTAATACCACTATGTGTAGTACTGCTGTCGTGACCACTGTCATGCCCCTCTCCGGATGAGTAGCTGCCGGTAAGCTTCTTAGGGGAATTCAGATTCAAACTGCCACTGACATCAATACCGTTACTGCTACCACTGTAATCGCTGTAATTTTTGATGTCACTGCTGGTAAGACTGCCGGTAATCAAGCTGTTTTTACCTTCTGCTTCTGCGGCACTGGCAGAGGTGATGATCGCCCCTTTCAGATCTGTATTGCCTTTAACTTTAATCTGATAGCCATTATTTCCAGCTATGATGCCGCTCTGTTCGGTTACACTGGCATAATCTGCCTTGATTTTGTTATCACTATAGCCGGCTGAACCGGTTGGAATGAAGTTTGAGTCTACATTTATTTGTCCGCTGACATTCTGCTGTTTACTCTGATATTCCGCTTTGTCCTGAAGGCTGGCTATGTTCAGCTCAGCTGCATCTATGCTCACGCCTTTACCGATTACTTGCGCACCTATGATATTGGTGGCGCCGCCACTGCTAAGGCTGGTATTGCTACTGTTGCTGCCGACATGACTATTACGATTGCTTGTCCCTTGTCCTTCGCCACCACCTTTACCCAGATTGACCCCGCCAGTAATACCCAGAGATGTACCACTGGAGCCCAAACTGGCAGACACTCCGGCATTCCAGCCACTGGATTTATTGCTGCTGCTCTCATTGTGGCTTTGTTCGGCTGCGCGCAGATTAATTTGATTATCTGCCTGTAAATGGGTGCCTTTGTTGCCTGCTACATCTGATCCGATGATATTGATATTGGAATCTTTGCCTGCTCCGGTTGCCAGCAGATTGACTGTTCCTCCGGCATTAATCCGGCTGGCTGAGGCCACCTTATCTTCTGTGTGATTCTCCAAACGGGACTTCTGCTGACCGAATGTTATGCCGACATTAACATCCTTAGGCTTTTTGGGATTACTGATAATATCACTGGCCGCTTTATATGTGTCCATTCCAGCATTAAAGACAGCTAAGGCATTAACACGATCATATTTACTTTTATTTATACGCCCAATTGCATCTTTGGCTTTTTTGACAGAACCACCCTTAGAACTATTTACACTTACTGTAACACCACTTTGCTTCATAGTGTGCACATAATCAGTGCTGTACTGATCCTGAGCTGCCAGCACATTAATTTGTTTAGCCACAACAGCCACATTACCTTCAGTGGAAGCAACAGTACTGCCGCTTTGCGTATAATGATTACCGGCAATAATTGTGGTATCACCTTTCAGACTACCAACATTGCTGCCGCTATGGATAAGGGAATTTCCGGCAATGTCATCGGTTTGTTTCTGACTGCCGATAAAGATACCAGAACCTCCGCTCTTCATCAGACCGGATTTTTTTCTGGCATGATATTCCTGTTCCTGATACTGATTTTCTGCCGCCTCGATTTTAATATCACGACCGGCATGTAATACTGTCTGATTATCTGCAATAACATTGCTGCCGCGGATACTAATATCCTGTTCACTGCCGATACTGACATTACTACCAGTAATAGTACTGCCTACTGCTTCATCATTATGTTTCTGATATTTATCTATGCTTTTTTTAGTGGACAAAATTCCTTTTGTTTTATTGTAATGAGCTTCATCCAGATCCGTTTTTGCCCTGCCCTCGGTAATGTTAACTCCTTCCTTACCATAAATATTAATATCACCATTAATACTGTTAATATCACTCTGCCGGATATTAACTTTGTTGCCATTTAATGAAACATTACCATCAGCAACAATCTGAGTACCGCTTTCATTTTTATGATCCAGCGCCAGATGGTTTCTGTCACTGAGTTCACCATATCCGGAGTGGCTTGCTGTCTGAACTGTACCCAGATTAACACTTCCGTTACTGCTGGCCAGCTGAGTCCGTCCGTTGGTTGCCGTATTAACAATATTAGCACCATGAAAATTCAGATCATCTACACTATTAACCGCCAGAATTCCATCTTTACTGCCTGTTACATATAGTCCTGCCACACGATCAATCACGGTACCGCCATTGCGCTCATCACCGTGCGTTGCCGTGGTAGTGTTAACATTTATACGTTGTGCCTGCATGCCAAGCACATTCTGTGCCTGAACGGTACCGCCATTAATATCAATATTATCAGTTGCATTAAGCAGCACATTTTGCCCGCTAATCAGACCACTGTTACTAAGATTATGTGCACCCAAATCTACAATTCTGCGACCGGCCACTGTTCCCTGATTATTAATATCCTTATTAGTATGCAGACTGATATTATCAGCACTGATTAATGCACCGGCTGTATTCAGATCTCCGTCGCGTACCATCAGATATACCTGCGGAACCAGTACGGTTTGCTGACTTCCATCAGGCATGGTTACAGTCTGACTTACCATCCAGACAATATCACTGGTCAGGCGCGCTATCTGATCGGCACTCAGAGCAACTCCCGGTACCAGTCCCATAGTTTTTGCCATACTTATGCCGGCATCCATTAATGCCTTATATTCATCTTCATCACTGTCATATCCTGCAAGGCGGCGATAACCGGTTAACCGATCTATTTGTTCATTAATCAGTCTTTGTTCGTAATAACCGTCCCCTAAGCGCTTCTGTATTTTTTCCGGATTCTGACCTAGCGCTTCTAACAAATAATTGCTACTAAGCCATTTATTTTTATTGGTAAATGCTGGATCGGTTTCAACCAAATAACCTTTATTATCCGGATCAATATGATACAAACTATTATTAGGTAATTTATTATTCAGGCTGGTAAGTGTTTTAACATTGGGTACATTTGCACTATCAGTTTTATTATCACCTACAGGCTGATTATTGGCTGACATGTTGTGATTGTCTGTATTATCAGCATTGACATTATCTTTAACTGAATTATTGCTTGTAACATTGTCTGTATCTGTATGCTTACTATTGGAACTGCCAATAGATGTACTACCCGTATGTACACTTCCTGCATTCTCTATGTTACTGGTATTATTATTTACTCCAATAATGGTATTGTCCTTAAAATCAACTTCCGTGTGTTGCTGGATAATGCTGACAGGTTGTTCAAGATCAATAGTCGTGGTTGTGGTCTCATTTATCTTACCTCTTTCTTCTCTTTTATAGATATCATGCTGGAACACCCAGCCACTTTTACCTTTTTTATATCCGCCTACTGTACCAGTATCAACAACACGCTGCTGACCTTTACTTTCAATATTATCCAGCTGTAACGAATCTGCACCAGTCAGACTACCGCCTACCAGAATCCGGCTGTTATTATTTTCCCAATAATTGCCGCTTATATTTAAGTTACCGCCAATAATAATTTCACCCGGACTGCTTTCACTGACACGTTGTTTATAAGTTTTGCGATTGAAATCCCACCACGTGATACCGGTTTTTTCCGCTCTGGCCATAGGACGGCCATCATTAAAATAAAATTCAGAATGTTGTTTTTTAATCTTTCGTTCATTAAAATGCCCGTCCACTCCCTCTGTCCATTTCTCTGTCTGGCCGGGGAATAAATACTGTTGAATATGCTGCTCAGGATTTGCCAGATATTCTTCAAGAGTGAAATGATTATTCAGATTACGTAATTCATTTACGGCAATATTTCCATTTCCTTTTGCCTCAATACGCGCACTGCTGTTTATCAGACTATCAGCCATTCCGGAAGCATGATATTGTTTGTCCAGCTTTCCGCCAATAGCAAGATCACCTTCACTGAGTAAATAGCCCTGCTCCTTATTAACTATATCTCTGGCACCTATATCCAGCTGCTGGCGTGCAGCAATAATTGCTGCCTTAGTCTCATTACCCGTTATTTCTTCTCGATTTAACAGACTGCCGGTACCTATCGCCACATGGTCTCCGTAAATGCGTCCGGTACCAACGTTATCTACAAGGTTTCCAGCTTGAATCAGAGTCAGACCATTACTGTTTATCAGACCTCGGTTAATTACACTGTCCTGCACATTTAATTCTGTATGCTTATTACTCTGAATAGTACCGGCTGCCTGATTATCTATCCGGCTGGCATCAATAATAACACTATTACCGATAACATTATGATTATTAATTATTTTGCCATTACTATGCAATTTCAGACCAGCATTAGCACTTATATTCCCGTTAATATTAAAATCATCTGTTAAATCTATAGATGCATCATGACCGGCAGCTATACCGGCATCGTCAGTACTGGCATAATCCAGTTTTTTTGCCTGTAAATTTAAATCATTTCCGGCAAGAATTTTACCGTTTTTGGTATTATCAATTTCCAAAGTATTATGCAGCTGATCATGAATATTTACATTATCTGCGCTACTGATTTGTCCATACTGATTAAGCAGTTTCTGATTGATTTGTGCATTTAGCTGCTTATTGGCGCGGATGTTACCAGCAGTGTTATCGATACTGTCTGCTGTGAGATCAATACTGTCTGCATCTATACTGCCATTATTGCTGTTATCCAGTGTCGATGCTTGAATTACTGCACCTTTACCAGCCTGAATCTGACCGTTTGCGCTGTTATTTAATACCAGATTGCCTGGTCCATCAGCATTTAGCAGTAATTCTTCATTACTTACAATATTTCCGCCTGTGTTATCCAACTTTTCGTCAATCTGCGCCTTTAACTGTTTACCTGCCTGAATGATACCTTCTGATTTATTCTCAACGCGGGCTGCTTTCAGATTCAGATTCTTCTCACTGCTTATTATTCCTTTATTATTATTTTTAATACTTTCCGTATTTAGATAGGCATCTTTACCGGCTATGATTTTTCCGCCGTTACTGTTATCAACAGCCAAATGGCTTTCGCCTTCACTGTTGAGCAACACATCTCCGCCACTGCCAAATTCTCCGCCCTGATTATTCAGGCTGCTGCCAATCTGTGCCTTTAACTGCTGATTTGTCCGGATAGCTCCGGCAGCATTGTTTACACTGTCTGCTGTCAGATCAATACTGTCTGCATCTATGCTGCCATTATTGCTATT
>NZ_JACFRQ010000001.1:0-11272 GCF_016100865.1 Snodgrassella sp. W8132 | reverse complement strand
CAGCCAGATGGCTTTCACCTTCACTGTTGAGCAACACATCTCCGCCACTGCCGAATTCTCCGCCCTGATTATTCAGGCTGCTGCCAATTTGTGCCTTTAATCTCTGGTTTGTCCGGATAGCTCCGGCAGCATTGTTTACACTGTTTGCTGTCAGATCAATACTGTCTGCATCTATGCTGCCATTATTGCTGTTATCCAGTGTCGATGCTTGAATTACTGCCTCTTTGCTCGACTGAATCACACCATTTCCACTGTTGTTTATACTTACTGATGCCTTAAGATGCAGATTTTCACTGCTTATTATCCCTTTATTATTATTTTTAATACTTTCCGTATTCAGATAGGCATCTTTACCGGCTATGATTTTTCCGCCGTCACTGTTATCAACAGCCAGATGGCTTTCACCTTCACTGTTGAGCAACACATCTCCGCCACTGCCGAATTCTCCGCCCTGATTATTCAGGCTGCTGCCAATTTGTGCCTTTAATCTCTGGTTTGTCCGGATAGCTCCGGCAGCATTGTTTACACTGTTTGCTGTCAGATCAATACTGCCTGCATCTATGCTTCCATCATTACTATTATCCAGTGTCGATGCATGAATTACTGCTCCTTTACCAGCCTGAATCTTGCCATTTGCGCTGTTATTCAATACCAGATTGCTGGGCCCATCAGCATTTAGCAGTAATTCTTCATTACTTGCAATATTTCCTCCCATATTATTCAGCTTTTCGTCAATTTGCGCCTTTAACTGTTTACCTGCCTGAATAACACCCCCTGCCGTATTCTCTGCGCGTGCTGCTTTCAGATTCAAATTCTCACTGCTTATTATTCCTTTATTATTATTTTTAATACTTTCTGTATTCAGATAGGCATTTTTATTCGCTATGATTTTTCCGCCGTCACTGTTATCAACACTCAGACGGCTTTCGCCTTCACTGTTGAGTAATATATCTTCGCCACTGCCGAATTCTCCGCCCTGATTATTCAGACTACTGCCAATCTGTGCATTAAGCTGCTGATTGGTACGAATCGCTCCCTTACTGTTATCAACAATATCGGCTTTTAATATCAGACTATTACTATCAATACTGCCCTGCCGGTTATTCAGGTTATTCGTATTCAGTTTAAGAGATGCACCGGACTGAATTTTTCCGTCCAGACTGTTATTTATATTTCCACTCTGTATACTTAGCTGTTCCTGAGCCGCAATCAAACCATTATCACTGTTATCCAGCTGGGCACTATCTATATCAATATTCTTTACCGACTGTAATTTGCCTTTTCTGTTATCCAGTTTGCCACTTTTTGCCGATAATAATTCTGTTGTAGTAATTTCACCCTGATGATTATCAATGCTATTGGTATTAATTAATGCCTGCCGAGCACTGAGCTTACCTTGATAATTATCAAATATTTCACCACTTACCGTTAATTTATTCAGATTCAGACTGCCATGATTATTCAGACCAGTCTTCGAGGTTAAATCAATACCACCATTGGCAATAATCTGACCATTATCATTAATTATTTCCTGATTACCGATAATTTGTCCGGTTTCAAATTGTGTTTTATGCGTATTAACAGCAGAGACTGTTTGTCCGCTACCGGCGGCTGTAGTAGGAGGAGTAACAGGTTCTGCCGGTTCTGGTTTATGTTCCGGTACAGACGGAGCTGGCTTATCTTTCTCTGGTGCATAACCAATCAGGCCATTATTACGATTATCCAGCTTATTCATATCCAGCGCTAAACCTTGAGTACCGGTCTGAATAATTTTCCCGTTCTGATTATGAATATTATCTGCAATAATATCTATCCGGCCGGCATTAATTTCTCCCTGATTATGCAGTTTTTGCTGTCGGATATTGATTTCATCCGCAGTAGTCAGTAAACCACTGTTTTCTAACTGCTCACTATGAACCAGCATTTTTCCCTGACTTGAAACTGTTCCACTATTCGTTACTCTGTCAGCATTGAGGGAAACACTGGCAATATCAGCACCAGAAGATTTCTGATCAGAAACGACAATACTGCCGCTATTGCTCAGGTAACCATTAGCATCTATGCTTAAATTACCATTACCGGCATAAATCTGCCCCGCATTATTAACACCAACGCCTTTATCAGTACTAACCAGTACAATCTTACCGGCATACATACCACCCAGTTTGCCTGCATCGATAGCTACTAAAGGTTTATTCTCTGCAGAGGTCAGTACAGACTCAGTTATATTTCCCTGTGCATCTGTATTATTGCTTCCTGCTGTAATATTCAGATTATTTGCCCAGATACCCGCATTAATCTGTGCGGCCTGCGATAGAATGCGTGTATATTCACTGCTTCCAGTATCCAGACCGTCTCCACCGATACTGATATTACCCTGTCGGACTTCAAACCCATCTAAATTACCATTCTTGATTAGCGGTTTACCTGTAGTCAGCGTTACTCCCGCTGCATTAATAAATCCGCTGCCATTCACATTTATCCCCGCCGGATTGGCTATAATTACTTCTGCACGCCGACCGGCAACTTCTATATAGCCATTCAGCTGGCTTGGATTGGTACTATTAATCTGATTAACAATAACTCTGGCTTCACCTTTACTCAGCCACGGATTGGCCTGTATCCAGCCAGCAAGTCTGGTTTCCGTATTTTTTCGGCTATTATTTAAAATAGCGCCTTTGTTATCTACATCCATCTGCCGGAACTGATTAATTGAAACTCCGCCTTTAGTAGGTGTTCGAATATTAATTTGCGGTGTTCCATTCGCTGTTTGCAAAATGGTCGGCTGCTGATTTTTCGGTGCAGAAGTATCAGCATGAATCGAACCTGCTCGGCTGGAATCAATAACCAGAGTGCATAAACCGAAACCCAGCAGAATAGACCAAGCCAGAACAGGCAAACCTGCAATCTTGATTGTGCTATTCATTATTGCGGTACTACCGGCAGTACTGTCTGCAGTACTTTTTCCTTCACGAATAGTATTTTCCGCAACAGCCATCATTTGCCCGCGTTTTTTATTGAAAATTACCTTAAAAAGATTCTTATTCATTTTCCTGCCCTTTGAAGAGTATATTTAATTAAAATTTCTCAAAACCAACTGGAATATTGTCTTAATATTTATTCAGAAAAAGCCAAATATTAAATAAATTTATTCAGATTAAAATCAGACGTATATCAGCAGAATAAAATTCTAATAATGACAAAACAATAATTATTAATTGATCGATTATTCGTAATTTTTCAGGTAACTCTATTATTCATCATGCAATCCTCTTTATTTCATAATTAACGCTATATTTTGAATAAATTTGTATTACAGCTCTAAAGTGAATAATTCAGATTAAATCCGAATGTAGTTTTGTCTGTACGAAAATGCTGCGGTTTATAAATCGGCTTTCCCATAAATACGTCGTAATACCAGTTCCCGCCAGCCTTTATTTGACCTTTAAAACCCAGTACCGTACCCGCCAGCGTCTTTCCTAACTGCATTTCACTTGTTCTTCCCGTTATATGCCCTACGTCAATCCCCGCATATACCTGATGACCCGGTAAATACTGCCAGTTCAGATTGTTATTCCAGTACCAGCCCTGCTCTCCCATCAGAGTGAGCTCTCCGTCAAATCCCCGCACAGTGTAGCGCCCGCCTATTGATACTTGATCCTGAGTAATTAACGGGGTTTTATTCCACTGCCCGTGAAACGAGGTGTCATAGCTAAAGTTATATTTTCCTACCCTGAACGGCTTCATCAGTGAAGCATCCAGTGTGATTATCTCCATCCTCGAGGTGCCTTCTCCGAATTCTTCTTCTGCTGCCCGTAAACTGTGGTCTGCACCGGTTCCACGTTTATAACCTGCACCCAGATTTAGTATGGCATTTCCTAAATATTCCTGATGATTCAGCCCTATAGCCCAGCCTGCCGTATGCCTTCTCTGTACTTCGATTTCAGCATCGTCTATATAGTTATGAGATTTACGCCGCCATATTCTGGCACTTACATCAATTTTACGGTGGCTGTTACGATATATCATTCGGGTTATCCCCAAATCTGTATTTTCACTGCTGCCGTTATAATCATAATTCTGGTCATAACCGGCTATAGCCTGATGATAGCGGTAATAATTCTGGTTAAAGGCTATCAGCCAGTTTCCTACCGGCACTGAATAATGGAGGGAATAGCCATGTGTACCGCTGCCGGTACGATTACCATCAATATCTACTGTACTGTCTTTACTACCCAGATCATGATTATAGTTCACATAAAACAGATCACTTAAACCTAACGGATTATCAACAGATAAAGTTACACCGCCCTGATAACGTCCGGTAGCATGACTGCCTGAGTCATCTGCATTAAAACTAATCCGTACCGGTACTTTACGCTGCGACCATGAAACAACCACATCACTTTCGTTCGGTGCTTCAGCCGGCACTATCTGAATATCCGCTTCTACTGTCGGTACGCGTTTCAGGTTTTCCAGTCCTTGTTCTAAATCCCGCAGATTCAATATGTCACCAGATCTAGCCGGAAATTCATTCTGAATACGGCGGATACGGTTTACATGTGTCTGATCAGCATTATCAAGGTTATAACGAATTTCATGAATTCGTCCCGGAATAACTGTCAATACCAGCTCACCGCTACTTAAATCCTGCGGGCTGGCCAGAATGCGCGTAGTAGTATATCCCCTGTCTATTACTGCATTCTGCGCCAGTGTCATAATATAATTGATGCCATTGCTGCCCAGACACAATCCCGGTTTGAACTTACTCTGATTAATAGCTTTATTTAATGCAAACTGAAACTGTTGTGCCTGATCACCATTTAATTTGATGCTTCTGATGGCAAAACATGGTTTTTCATCCTGAGGTAAACCGTTAACCGTACCTTCAATTTGCGGAGGCTGTAATCGCACATTGACTTCAGGCTGCATTTTTTCCTGAAACTGTTTCAGCCTTTGCTGTTCGCGAATAATCTGCTGCTGTTCAATATCTGCCGGATTAGCCGGACCTGACGATGGTGCAGCATACGTCTGATATATTACCCCGTTAATTAGACTTAAAAAAAATAGGTATTTACTGATGTTCATAACATTACCTACAAATTCTTATTTTAATTAATAATATAATACATAAATTAACCAAACAAATTATTTATCTGATTTGTTTATAATAAAATTATTTTATTATGAAAATTTAATTCAGGTTTTTACTGAAATAATATTTATATGAATTAATTTTATATAAATATTTCAATATTTTAAACTAAAAATTATTATATATAAATATATCAAGCTATTATATTTTTCTTCTTCGGGCTTCAGGTCAGATATTCAAAAATTAGAATTAAGTTATTGTTTTAAAATATATTAAATATAAATTTAATTTAATTAACTTTTTTTGTTGTAAATTTGGTTTAATTTCCTTAAATTAAATATATTTAATCAATTTTAAAATAAATATAAATTAGATACTCAAATAAATACATTAGATAATCTTTCACTTTTCAGTTAGAAATTCTCAAATTTTCTCATGTTTTAATTAATATAGTTAATCATAATATTAATCTTAAATGATTAATTTATAGCTTAGTCAATGGTGCCAATTTCATAAAATTTATCAGGTGAGTATTTTTTCTTAGTTATAATTTCACTTCAATATGATCTATTTTTTATAATACATGCTTTCACTAAAAATACCAATTAATAGAAAATACCGTTTCTATAATTATTTTTATCTGTACTATTATAATATTGTCATATTAAGATATAAATATGGGGCTGATATTATCAGGCTAGCAACACTTACATGACTCTTTTACCTTTTGCTCTTAGCTCTTCATCATGTTTTTTTCTGCATTGCAGCACAGGTTCCATATGATAGTAGTCCCTCGTTCTGTTTTGTTATAAGAAACCTTATTCTGTGAAAATCTGATTTCATCAGGATTTATTACGGTCATTCCTTTTCCAGCAAGACCGACCGATTATCTGACTTGCTATGCATATCTGGAAAATAATAAAAGCTCCCCGCTACTTAGGCGGGAAGCTTCATTACTCATCTACCGGATAGAGCTCTTTAATATATTGTTTAACAAAAGGCTTTAATTCCTCTACAGGATAGACTTCTTTTCGCTGTACTAGATAAGCATCATCATAAATTACTCTGGCTTCAAGAATCTTAGCTAGTATGTAAGTAACCAATACTGAAAATCTTCGGTTTTTCTCTCCACGATAGATTACTCCTGACATAATTGGTAAATCAGCTTCCGACTCATCTCTAACTTCTGGTTCAAAGTAACAAAAATTACCCCAGCATACATTATCGTTACTATGATCCTGAATAATTATAAAACCATGTGATAAATCTAAATCACTATTATTTAAAACCCCAATTGAAATCATTCTTGTATCAATTAATAGCTCTTTAAGATTACTGATAACGCCTTTAACTAATTTATCGAAATAGGGAGTTTCCTTAATTGGAAACATGATTTCATTAGCCATTATTTACTTCCGCCTTTTGATATTGAGCCGCCAATTACATTTAACCAACTGTCCTGAGTTTTAATATAAATATTATTTACAGTAACTTCTTTTATGATATTGGATACAGGTTGGCCCGGTTTAAAATGATTAATCATTTCGTTCATACTAACTCCTGTTTTAGAAGCATTTATATATAGGTATCCTTTATATCCATGATCTTTCATATTATTTTAGCCTTTCACTATATTTCTTCTAATAGCGTTAAGGCTATTGCCATCAACAACTTTCAATTGAACAGGAACCCCATCAAACCAACCATCAATACCAGGATTGTTTGCTTTTTCTGCTCCTTTAAAAGTACCACCTTTATATTTCACTATCTAATGCTTGTCGATATTCATGTGGCTCAAGTACATTTTTAATAAGGGACTTTGTTTACTTGGTGGTAAAGCGGGTAACTCAGAAGCAGCATTTTCAGTTTGCCCCGCTCTACTCGTCCCCTTTCCAGCTATAAAAATCATCCTCACTAATTAGGCGGAGATTATTGATCACCACCATTTTGGATACGCTATAAAAACATTTAATATATTATCCCTATCGTTTAAATCGATTCTTTCAAAGCCTTCAGATTTAGATATATTTTCATTAATGTCTTTTTTAAGCGAAATCCAACACATCTTATTCTTTTTAATGTCTATTTCTAGTTTGAAATTATCATTCATATCCTTAAATACTGCGAATTTAAATAATTATAGGTCTTTAATGAAAGAATCAAAAACATTACATTCAAACCAAGCTACTGACACATTTTTAGCTCGAAACCACTTTTTTCAATATCAATCGAAATGTACAATTTTAATGAAGGCAAATGCTCATCTATTTCAATTGTGTCTATAGAAATTTTATTGGATTATTAATTAAGATATCCATTAGTACGCTCTCATATATCGTATATGGGTAATTGTTGGTAACTCACCACTGATCTAGGTGGTTTAAACTCCAATTGCCACCCATTGACAGTAACTCTATCATTATAAGGAATATTATTTTTAGTAGCGTTATTTACAGCTGACTGAAAACTTCTTAACTGTTCTTGGCTTGTTAATTTTACAGACTCTGGAGTATGCTCATAATCATAACAATAGAGTAGGTAAATTATTTATTCAACTTGCTATATAAGTTTAAAAGATAATAATTAGAATCTCTAATAGTTAGGTAGGAATTATTCTTATTATGATATTTTAGTCATTATATTTTTGATAATAGGTTCAACAGATTGTTCTAGCTTTTCACTATCTATCGTATAACGATTTAATTCAATTTGATTTTCTGCATCAAATAGCAATTCTCTTAACCATTTTTCTTCTAATGCTAGTATCTGATGCTCAGCTTCATAAATACTAGATTGTATTTCATCCAAACTAATTTTTTTATTTAAATAAGAATCACATTTTTTTTTAAGATTATTAATAACATCTGGATATATCCAATTCATCACTTTTCACTCCTTCTGAGAATGGTCACTACAATTTTACTATTCCTTTCAGTAACAACACCTACATCACCACTCCAATATACAGTCCTTTTTACACCATTAACCATTGAACTGGTTTTTGTTCCAGTTTGTATAGTGTGCTCTACAATATTAGGAGAAATGTTACGACCAGCTCCAACTGTACCGGCAGGGAACCCTAACTCTGGTAGTTGCATCCTATCAACTGCATGTTGTGAATATAATCTGTTTCCAATCGACGCATATTGCTTACCGTCAATAGTCTTTTGGGGTAGTTTTGCCAAGAATTCAATTCCAAAGCATTACCATTCATTCCCTTTCCTGCTTTACCACCGCTCAGCCATTCATCATAGATGCGCAACAGTAGTTATTGATTATCAGGATTGAGAAGCCTATCTAAAATAAAGTAATATAGATCTGTCCTTGATAATATCAACCCTATGATTAAATCAAAGACAGATCAATTAATCATCTTATTAATGTTGAAAATTCAGTAGAAATAAAAGGTTGTAATCTTATTTCAACCTTTGTTCTTGTATCCTCTAGTACAACTTCAGTCGTTAGGTACTCACCATCAACATCTTTTTCTATCTTAAAGTATTCCACACCTTCCATTAGATTGTGCGCTATTTTTTTCTGTTTAAACTCTATAATTGTTTGTATCCAACCTCCAGTTGCACTAAACGAAAAAAGTATAGACATTTCATTTTGATCAGTATATTTGTATGCAAAGTGTAAATCCTCTGTATTCTGAAAAATAGGTTCTCCCTCAAAAAAAGCTAACAAATCTATTTCATCTGGAAAAGATTGAATAAACATTTATTTTTTTCCTTCTTTTGGAATTGTTGTTACAAATCTACGCGAACCATCTGGCATAATTTTAAATGACGTTTGTATTACAGCGCCTTTACCTGATGGACCCATTAAGAAAGATTCTCTAACTTCAAAACACTGAGAATTTTTTTTGTAATTATTAATAACATTACCTCTTGTATTTACTGTTTTATTAAAGTGTTCAATTAAAATAGCTGTACCGGATTCATTAGTCTGTAGCCCAAGCCGTTTCATCATTTGGGATAATTGAGTTGAACGAGCAGTATTATGATCTCCGCTATTTACTTTGCCATAAAGATAATCAAATTTTTTTTGGATCTATTTCAAGCTTCGTCCCCTTTCTAGCATTAGATACTGGAAGACGCACAAGACCAAGCTACCAAGTCAAGATTAAAAGACCATGAGTTTTTAAACCTGTTTCAAAAGATTGAGAAGCTACCAGAAGAAAACAAACCGTGATTAAGAGATTTTTAGATGTCTTTTAACCAAGAATCAGACTAAATTACTGACTAAATAAGAATAATAAAACAATAAGTAAGCAGCAATAATAGGCGGCAACCTGCTACCACTGCTAACCAAAACCAACTTCACAGGAGTTAATTATGGCTAAGGCACAGTCTAAGCTAAAATCAACCACATGCAAAGAACCTGCACCGCACCCCACTGAGCGCTTTTATACCGTAGGTTACACGCCTAACGGCGGGTTCAGCAACCCCAGACCGCAACTGACCATCAAGGGGCGCTGGCTGGAGCAGATAGGCTTTTATGCCGGTCAATCGGTCATCATTAAAGTAGAGCAGGATAAGTTAATTATTGAACTTGCGATGCAGGTCTAAAAAGCAATAAAAGCTCCCCGCTGGTTAAGGCGGGGGAGCTTTTTAATTTAGTTTTTTCAACTCTTGCTCAATTTGCTCAATAAGTTGTTTATCATTTAATTCATATTCTTCTTTATCAAAATCTGGATTATAAAGATCGGCTAGACAAAAAATAGTTGATAAACATTCGCTAACACTGTCTTCATCTTTGAGAAGTAAACCGTTATCTCGCTCTATTCGATAGAGCTCAATGTAAGCCTCAGCAAAAACTTGAGCTGTTATTCTTCCATTAACAAACGATTTAGCAAATTCTAATGCTATAAGGCTCATCGTAATACTCCATTTTTCATATAATTATCATACTGTGCGGTTCCTGGCGTAAGCTTAAATCCTGTAACAAAATTACCAGAGCTATCAAGAACAACTGCATTATTAGTACTTGAGTTAAAAAATACTTTTGAGTCTTTTACAAAGCCATAAGTACCTTGGGGTTTGGTTGCCGAGTCTCCCATATGATTTTTGATTGCAGTTTCATATTGACCGAGAGTTTCCGGGTTTTTCTTTGTTGTTGTTATTCCAAAATCAGCCGCATGCTTAAACTTCTTATCTAGTTGCTTTTGCGTTATTCCCGTTAATTCACCGGCAAGAAAATTTGCACTCGTTCCCTTTCCAGCATTCCCCAAGCCTTTCTCATTTACTACATGCTCATCAAAAATTACTTTTTTTATTCGCTTGTTGAATGCTGTTAGTTATCAAACTTGAGATAAAAGTATAGACATCAAAGTAAGATCCTAACAGGATTCAGATGAGGACTTTACTATTACCTCTAAATTTAAAAATAAAAAAATAGACCTGTTTTATATTTTATTGCATTATCAACTTGAGTTAATAATTGAATCAACGCTTCGCTATTATTTGATACTATTGAATTTTGAATAATACTTTTAGCCTTAATAAGCTTATCAAGATCGATTATCTTTTCATCTTCATAATCATCAATATTTATATCTAATTCATTATTAAGTTGATTAATAACATTACTCTCTAAGAGATTTTTATAATTATCTTCATCAAGAATTAATTCAATCAAATCACCATCCACACAATTATCTAAATCTAGGCGTTCCATTGCACTTTTATTTACTGGAACGGATATATTTTTCATACTATTTATTCCTTTTTATATTAAAATGAGTTGCCTCATTATATTCACCTTGACTTCGGCCAGCTTGTTTTCCATTCTCTAATAATTTGTTGTTAGGAATATTACCATTCAAATCCAAATAAGCTCTTTTTCCCGAAATATTAGGGTTATAAATTCGGAAGTAGTTTCCAGACAAATCCTCAACCACCTGTATACCTGTTGTTGGATTAGTATAAATTCTTTTTCCTTTTTCAGTTGTAGTTATTATTGGATTTGAGCCTGCAAACTCATTAATAGCCTTATCAAGACTTGCTGTAGCCCAATTACTTGAATATTGTTCTGCTCTAGCCGCACCGCCAGTTAGTTTTTCAGTATTTGCAACACCAGTCCCCTTTCCAGCTTTTGCTTTAGAACCCTGCTTTTGCATCATTACAGAATATCTATTTTTTATCAAACCTATTTCGTCATTGGTTAGTCTCCTTC
>NZ_JACFRQ010000015.1:0-528 GCF_016100865.1 Snodgrassella sp. W8132 | reverse complement strand
TGCCGGTAGTGCCATAAAGCACCATACCTTTAGTTCGTAAATCATCCAGAGTGAAGGATTTATCTTTAAAGACAAAATTCTCGATAGCGTAAGTGTCACTATAGAAGAAGTCGGTGATGCGGATAGAATCTCCTTCGTTATAACTATAGATAATTAAGTCATCTTTATCTTTGCGGAATTTGACTTCGTCAGAATTAACATCGGTAAACTGGATGGTATCAGTACCTTTGATATCATAAATTCTGTCCTGTCCATGACCTTTGGCAAATACGTAAGTATCATTTCCCTCACCACCTACCAGATAATCATTACCGGCACCCCCGTCGAGTAAATCGTCGCCGCCATAAGCGTAAAGAGAGTCATTACCGTCACCGCCGTTGAGCACATCATTACTATCACCGGTAGTAATGGTATCGTTACCATTGCCACCATAGATAATAGCTCGGCCATTTTTTAAGGTGATGGTATCATTGCCGGTAGTGCCATAAAGCACCATACCTTCTTTACGTAAATCATCCAGAGTGAAGG
>NZ_JACFRQ010000014.1:0-748 GCF_016100865.1 Snodgrassella sp. W8132 | reverse complement strand
CCAGGTGGCGGAATTGGTAGACGCGCATGGTTCAGGTCCATGTGCCAGCAATGGTGTGGAAGTTCGAGTCTTCTCCTGGGCACCAAATTATTTTCTTTATCTAGTAATAGACTTCAATCTTCAAAATTTCTTTCCAAAAGCAACTCAGAATAGTTTTCACTGTAGACTTTCACAAAAGCTTATAAACCTTATAAATTTTGAATATCTGTATCTTAAAGATATACCTTCACATCGGCACAATTGTTTTAAATTAATGAAAATTATTATAACGGACTATATAGCGAGGGCTAAAGCTATAACGAAGTATACAAATATAAATAATTACATTAATTCCAACTTAAGAGAAGAGGAGGGTTCCTCGAACATGTTGGGTTGAATAAACGTATTCATAATCGATTTTATTTATTAAAGTGTAAAAAATAAATACCTTTACATCTCATACTTAATTAAGAAACCTAAATAAGCTAAATTTGCTAAGAAATAAACTCAAATAAAAGCAATTTAGTAAAAAAGTGATTACACAATTAAGTCCAATTTTCTTTGCTGGAAAATACTTTTCTTTGATAATCAATAGATATAGTCTGATGTACTAGTAATACTGTTGACAATCTTAGCCAAAAATATATAATGCACAACTTCACAAGCACAACGGTGTTGGTGAATAAGCCCAGGTGGCGGAATTGGTAGACGCGCATGGTTCAGGTCCATGTGCCAGCAATGGTGTGGAAGTTCGAGTCTTCTCCTGGGC
>NZ_JACFRQ010000013.1:0-851 GCF_016100865.1 Snodgrassella sp. W8132 | reverse complement strand
ATCTGACCAATATCAATGGTAATATCAGTACAGCAAACAGCAATATCGCTGCTTTACAGTCTGATGCGCTGCAATGGAAAAAGAACACCGATGGTACTGGTGCCTATGATGCCAGCCATGGTACCACTCAGGCGCAGAAGATTACTAATGTGGCTGCCGGTCTGGTGGAAGACGGTTCTACAGATGCAGTTAATGCCAGCCAGCTTTATCAGGTATCCACCTCTTCTGCTTCCGGTATCACTTCTTTATCTACAGCTGCTCTAAACACCACTGGTAAACTGAATACGGTAAGCAGCAATGTTTCTGCTTTACAGTCTGATGCGCTGCAATGGAAAAACAATACCAATGGCTCTGGTGCTTATGATGCCAGCCATGGTACTAATCAGGCGCAGAAGATTACTAATGTGGCTGCCGGTCAGCTAGAAAACGGTTCTACTGATGCAGTTAATGCCGGTCAGCTCTATCAGTTATCCACCTCTTCTTCTACCAGCTTCAGCTCACTGTCTACTGTTGTAAGCCGTGCCGGTGATCTAACCAATATCAATGGTAATATCAGTACAGCAAACAGCAATATTGCTGCTTTACAGTCTGATGCGCTGCAATGGAAAAAGAATGTCAATGGTAACGGCGGCTTTTACGATGCCAGCCATGGCACCAGTCAGGCGCAGAAAATTACCAATGTGGCTGCCGGTCAGCTGGAAGACGGCTCAACTGATGCGGTTAATGCCAGTCAGCTCTATCAGTTATCCACCTCTTCTGCTACCAGCTTCAGCTCACTGTCTACTGTTGTAAGCCGTGCCGGTGATCTGACCAATATCAATGGTAATATCAGTACAGCAAACAGCAATATC
>NZ_JACFRQ010000012.1:0-1132 GCF_016100865.1 Snodgrassella sp. W8132 | reverse complement strand
ATATATCATTAACAAAAATGAGTTTGCCACAATTGTCATTAAAATTAATGAAATGTTGTGCCTGATCAACTAAACCGGCGCTTATATAATTAGGGCTGTAAATAAATTATTTAAAATAAATTCATACTAAGCAGTAAATATCTTCTTTAAAAGAAAACCGGCGGATGCTGAAATTATGAATTAATATTAGATCCGGAATAATGCATAGTATTGAATTGTTTTATGTAATATAAAATGAAAAAGATGGTGTTTCTGCATATATAGAAGAATTATTGGGCTATATGGCAGAACAGGAACTGATCTATCGGGATAATATGGTATTACGCTGTGGCCGAAGCGGATATAGAAAAATTCTGCCAAATCCGATAAAGAGATAATATTTACCAGCAGGCTGTAAGCTTAAATAGCCACCAATCTAAGATATAGTATAGGGCAATTTGTTTTTAATAAAACAGATTAAATTAGCCTGATAAATACATATACCGTCATTAAATTTGTCTGTGCGATCAGAAAGTGCCGTTTTCAGTATCAGGTAAATTTATGGATATCTGAGCATAATCTGCCATGTAGACAGATTGCCACTATATAGGTAGAAAATATCTTCTCAGGCTATGGATGCTGCGTTTATCGCTATACCTATCGGCTACTTAATAATAGTAACAAATGTCCCTTGTTTTTAAATCAATAATTGCCAAATTTCCACCTCCTGTACCGAGTCGCCACGATTCTTCATTGAAGAAGCTAGGTTTATTTATTAGCACAATTTTACCCACTAGCTCAGATTCGAAATATAAATATCCATCATTAGTAACTTTGTCAAACTGACTATGCTCAGTATTGATGTATTTAAAAATTATTTTCTTGCATGAACACTTAGAATCCGGTTTTCCAGATGGTTCCCATTTTTTTCCAGATTGTAAAATACACCTATCAAATTCCCAGTCGAATTTCATTAATATGTTTTGATAATTTAAATCATATAAATAATGTTTAGCAAGTTTCGAGGTACATGTCAAAGGAAGGAATAAAATAAAAGCCATAAGCAGGATATAAAGTAACTTATTTATAATATACTTTTTTCTGTTAGATTTCTGCTTATTCATATATATTGGTAAATTATTGTCAAATAGAT
>NZ_JACFRQ010000017.1:0-247 GCF_016100865.1 Snodgrassella sp. W8132 | reverse complement strand
TTTGTCCGGATAGCTCCGGCAGCATTGTTTACACTGTCTGCTGTCAGATCAATACTGTCTGCATCTATGCTGCCATTATTGCTATTATCCAGTGTTGATGCTTGAATTACAGCCTCTTTGCCCGACTGAATCACACCATTTGTACTGTTGTTTAAACTTACCGATGCCTTAAGATGCAGATTTTCACTGCTTATTATCCCTTTATTATTATTTTTAATACTTTCCGTATTCAGATAGGCATCTTTAC
>NZ_JACFRQ010000011.1:0-1231 GCF_016100865.1 Snodgrassella sp. W8132 | reverse complement strand
AATGCATTGGCGTATTTCTGCCTTCCTCGACTGTACCGTAAGTAATATACAATTGATTACAAGCCAGAAAATGCACTGTGATATTCCTTACTTTGCCAAAATCATCACCGGCAGACGGTGGCGGTGGTGGTAATGGTATTACTGCTGAATAGTTTTCACTGTATTGCTGAATAGCAGCCCGTTCTTTTTCGTCAAAATTTAATCCAGGTAGATTTAATACTCTGGCATTCCAGCCAGGATATGGCAAAACCCGCCAGTTGATACGCGCCATCATGCCCGGTTTCCATTTCGCCGGCAGATAGGCGGCTCCACACGTAGAACCACCTCCGTAGCGCGTTTTACCTACCTCATAATCATCTACGCCCGGTGTTTTGGGAATACAGCCGCCATTGATTGAACCGCCAGACATATTTTCATAGTTATACTCAAGTGCCTCGACCGGCGCAGCATAAGCTTTGTTTTTACCGGAAGTAACGCCGACAAATGGTTCGAAACCTCCGCCACAGGAGGTAACCGCGGTTACCGACAGCAGTAGTAAGCTCAGCCGGATAAGACGGCTTGCGGTAAATATTTTTCTTCCAGACATTTGATTCTCACTATTCTTAAATTGATACGGTATTTTTATGCAAAATTCGGTGTTAACTTTGTATTAGCAGCCGTGTCTGATTTGCCGGCTTTATGCCGGTTTTGGTTGATGGTATCGCTTCCGGCTTTTACTACCTATATCAATATTTTACACAATTACCACTACCGGCGCAGAATATTATTTACATTAATATGCTGAATATAATTAATTTTCCGAACTAAGACATTATTTATGTATATATTAATTTTTTACAGCATAATATTGCGATATTCTGGTTTTTATTTAGTTTTATGGCTATGCGGGATTAATTCCGTTGTGGTGAAAGTGTCGGTTGCAGCGCCGGCGATGGCTGTCACTGTTGCCAAATCAACCAGCGCACTAAGCAGCAAAAACCGCCAGTCTATTTACCAGTAACCGGCAGCTTGCCCTGCTGCTCCAATTCTTTAATGTACTCCGGCAGAATCACCTGCTTAATATTTGCCCGCTCCTGTTTGATTGCATCCAGTTTGGCTTTATTGCGCCGGTAATCCGCCATGGATTTGATTGACGGGCGCGGTGTGCATAGTTTCTGGCTTTTCGCAAACAATTTGTAATGCATTGGCGTATTTCTGCCTTCCTCGACTGTACCGTAAGTAATATACAATT
>NZ_JACFRQ010000010.1:0-3367 GCF_016100865.1 Snodgrassella sp. W8132 | reverse complement strand
TGGTTGTGTTTTTACCTGCTCTGGTATCAATACCGCTGGTAAAGCCGTCGACATCGAGATTGCCGTGCAGATAGCCGACATATCCACCGGCACGCCAGCCATTGTTGCTCCAGATATCACTGCCCAGTTGTAAACCGGCATAATTACCGGTAGTACGGGCATTGGCCGGCCCATTTTGCTGAATATCAGAACGGCTGGCAATCACTCTGCCCCAGCTCATACGTTCATCGGGCAGAGGAGTGGAACCGATACGCTGATGCATATTAGCGAGCATCAGGCTGTCGGCCTGTCGTAACTGAGAGGCAACTGCGGCAAATAATGGTACTTCTTTACGGTATAGTGGTCTGGATCTGGTTGTAATTTCTTCAGGTATATCATATGACTTTAAAAGATTTGCGGCGCTGGAGAATGTTTGTTTATCTGAGCGCAGATACCAGCTGCTGTCATCATTATTTTTTACCAATTCATATGCATAAGCACCTGCATCAATATGGCCATTAAACAGACTAAAAATGGCATCATTACTCTTTCCTTTAACAGTAATGAGAGCAATTCCGTTGGTGCCGGTTGTATCTGCTCCCAGTCCATTAATGTCCGTTATTTTAATGGTACTTCTGCCAGTAGCATCTCCCGTAATCAACAATTTATCGGCAGTGTTTTCATGAGAATCAATATCCATTAGTAACTGACTACCCGGGCTACCGTTGTAGTTGCCATTGATTGTCAGAATATCTCCACTATAGTTGTTATTAAAACTGATTGTGCCTGCATTATTTACGTCCGCAGTAATATTTATCTGATGGGTTAAATCCACAGTATCTGTCTGCAGGGAAGTGCTTTTAGGTATTGCAAAATTTAGTATGCTTCCCGTATTAATATTTAATTGCTTGGTTTCCAAATCTCCGGTTAATGCTAAATTACCGAATAACGGTGAATTTCCTTGCTGACCAACATTAATAATAGTCCAGTTACGTAATGCAGTATTATTCATATCACCATTACTGGCAGAAGAACCAGTAAGCAGACTGTTAATATTGAGGGTGTCGATATCCTTCTGTCCATCAGGGTTTAATCCGTCTGCGTCTTTTTTTCCTCCGTCGAGTAGAGTTAAGGCAGACGTATCAGCCTGATTAATAGTGAAAGTATCGCTACCATTATTCAGTAGCACTTGTCCGGAAATTTTAGCCCCCTTATTGACTATAATATTGGCATTAGAATCATTATTCATAATTGCTATACCAGAATTTGCGGTAATTTCAGCTCCGTTTTCCAATGTAATATTAGTATTTATACCGCTTGCATCAGTATTTTTAATACCGGCGCCTACTCCTCCGCTTACTTTACCGGCAATATGTATATTAGTCTCACCACTTCCTTGATTATCAGTATAAATGCCATTATTTATCCCTGTAATATTACCGGCTAGCTGAGTAATATTGAGTTCATAAGCAGGTTTAGAATGACGAATTTCAATTCCATTATAGGTAGTATGTTGGGCATCTTCCACATTATCTATTTTAGTCGTAATAACATTTCCTGTAGTGGTCAGGAAAGTTGATCCGGTACCAGAATTTAAAATATCTATAGTGTTAAAAGATCCGATAGCATCATTAACATGAATAATTAAATCTTTTGCTTTGTTGCTGCTGATAGCACTAAGAGCAGTACCTTTTTCGTTATAAATATTATTTACATTAACAGTAGTTGAACCATCTATACCTTCATTTGCAACTTCAACACCACCCGTGACATTATTAGCTTGAAGCATTAAATCTTTGGCAATAACTCCATTTGCTACTACTAGACCGCTATCGGCAGTAATGTCTTTGGCAATTACGGTGGTTGAACCCGCACCGGCATTAACCGCAAAAATTCCCCCAAGAGTATTACTATTGATATCACCAGCAATAATTGTTAAATCTTTAGTTTTTCGACCATTTACTGCCCAGATACCAGTACCTCTTTCACCAGTTTTTATTGAACCGTTAACCACAATAGTAGTTGAACCGGTACCATAGTTATTTGCTGTAATACCGAAAGCTTGGGTAGCGAAATTAGATGCTTCAATATCGTGAGCATAAATATTTATATCTTTTGAACCAAGGTCGTTATAAACACGGATACCCGATCCCAAGTCACTTTTTACATTGCCTGTATTGACCGTGACTGAACCGGTACCGCCATTATTAATATCAATACCACCGGTAAGACCTGCAACATTACCATTGTAACTATAGATATCTTGTGTATTTTTTCCACTTTTAACTACAAGTGCCTGACTGTTACTTGAATTAATATTTCCTGTTGTAATAGTGGTTGATCCAGTTCCTTGATTATTAACAAGAATGCTCTCTGAAACACTATTGATATTATTAGCATTAATTAATACGTTTTTACTCGAGACATCATTATTAACAGAGATCGCATTGTTTTGAGTATTAATATTACCGTTAACATAAACAGAACTTGAGCCAATACCATGATTGGCTATGACAATACCTCCGACAGGACTTTTTAAATTATTAGTAGCAACAGTAATATCCTTTGCATTTTTGCCAACATCAATATAGACAGGCAGGTTATCTGAAGTGATATCACCTGTGTTAATTACAGTATAACCGCTACCCTTATTCGAAACAGATATGGCATCAACTGCACTGTTGATATTTTGAGTATTGATATTGATATCAGTAGCAGTTTCTTCATTTTCCGCCAGAATAGCTGGAGTAATATCGGTTGTAGCTGTGGATGGGTCAATATTTATATCATTAGTAACATTGATATTTATTGAACTATTTCCATTATTGTAAATATGGATTCGATTGTTCGTATTCTGAATAGAATCACCAGTCAACGCCGTAGCGATTTTTGCGGGATTGTTTTGTGTACAGGTTATATTTGCTGTTGATAATACCGGACACCGCGCATGAGCGAGATTGATGACTGCCAACATACTGAAACAAGCAGTCAGTTTAATCAGTTTTTGTTTACCGCAACTGTGTACTAGTTCTGATGCAACTGTATAAGTCTGTAATCTTAAATTCCAGATTAGTTTATATATTTTGTTCATCCTGCTTATCTCCTACAATTTTAAATGAAATAAAAATTAGATTGGTTTATAAATAATGACAAAACAATAATATATAATAATTTTAATTAATTGAAACAAACATATATCCTGGAATTGAATGTAATTAATGATAAATAAATTTTTACTAATAATATTTACCAGTTAATCTTTAATCCAACAGAACCATTTACCGGCGCTTTAGTATGTGCATCACCACCATTAGACCATGTATGGCCGATTTCACCATAAGCTTTTACTTTGTTTGTAATATCGTAAGTACCGCCAATTGCCAGCTCA